>NZ_HE999447.1:6326-25078 GCF_000312305.1 Prevotella conceptionensis 9403948
TGTTTCGCCTACTTCCTTTCAATACACACAATAAAGGGTGTAAACCAATAAACAGCTGATTTACACCCTTATTAGCGGAGAGAGGGGGATTCGAACCCCCGATACGCTTTAGGCGTATACAAGCTTTCCAGGCGTGCCTCTTCAACCACTCGAGCACCTCTCCTTTGCTATTTCGGGTGCAAATGTAACACATTTTATTGATGTGTGCAACACATTGCGTAGAAAAATGCAAGGGGAAAGTAGTTATGGCACTCCGCTTATCATATGTTTATCATATAATGAGGAGTCTCTTTTACCTTCAAGTAATCTTGCTCGCAACTAACGTTGCCCGTAAATAACCGAGCCCATATCCATAAATATGTAATGAAACATATTGTTAGAAGGGTCTTTAAACACGGGTAGTGGGGGGTAAGTACGCACAAATTACGTTGTTGTTAGTTTGTTTATAGTCAAACAGAACTGCTTTTGGAAAATAGCTGATAGAAGAATGCAGCGTGTGTACAGTATGGCATTAACAAGCCTTTACGTGGAGTAAAAGTTGGTGTATTGTTTGCCTACGCTTCATTTATGGCTTTCCAAATCCAATTCTGTTTGACTATAAAACAACTACGAATGTTTATTTTACCACAACCTTTCTAGTTGTTCCATCGGCATATTTCACGATGTTGATGCCCTTTACAGGTGTATTGATACGCTTGCCGTCAATGGTATAACGAGCCACTTCACGCTTGTCGGAATCAACGGTAGGCAAGTTGTCTATGCCTGTTGTGAGATACACTTTACCGCTCTTTCCATCGTCTGTGCCGTTAATATTGTCTACACAAACGTACGAAGGCGTAGTCAAACCATATTCATTGTTTCGCGATCCTGTCATCGAGAACCGCAATTCTTTTACTGCGCCCAAGCCACTAAGGTCTACCCATTGCCAATTACCTAGGTAATAATGCTCGGCAGAGTTGCTCGAACGATAGTCGGCTAAGTACACTTCGGCCTTCGTTTCACTGCCATCTGCCTTTGTTCCCCAGATGGTAAGCAACAGCCAATCGCCCTTTTCAAACTCATCCTTACCCGTTGCGCCCTTCGACATGTTGTCGCCATTAAGTATGCTGCTAAGTGTGTATGCGCTGTTGGTTACATATAGTCCACGAACAACGTTGCCTTCGCGCTTGCCTAGCACCTCAATGGGGGCTGACTTACCAAAGAAGTATGCCACACAATAATTGGCAGAGTTGTCGTAACCATGTCCAACACACGAGTTAAATTGGTCGGGAGTGACATCTTTGAAGCTTGTGGCTGTGCGATTCGAGATGCAGAAGTCGTTCCAGGAATTCCATTCAGGGACGTTGGTAACTCTAAACAGATAGTTCCCGCTTGTATATAGACTTGTCTTTGCCTTGCCGTCTGCGCTGCTTGCACCTATATAATAACCATCAGAATTTAGTGCTACATCCACATCATCAAACGTTGCAACCTTTTCTTTCAATGCCTTCTCAATGGCTGCAACCGACTCTTGCAAGTGCAAATCCTCAGCTCCTGCCACCTCGGTAGATGTTTCGCCCAGCCATCCAGCCGTTTGTTGCTCGGCACTATACACCTTTACGAAGTCGATAAAGTCGAGTTTCACCTGCTTTCTATTCTCGTCTACGGCCCAATCAATGTCAAAGCTGTTTGCATCTTTATCGGTATTGGGTTTGTTGTCTACATATCCGTAGGCAAATTCATGCAGTTCCCAGAGGGTTGTACCAGGTTTTTGTGTGGCATTCTTAGGCAGAAGGCTACCCTTATAGGTGATTTTAGATGGCATCCATAAGGGATAATACTCTTGGGCGTGGAACCCATTTCTCTCCACTTTACCGCTACCGCCCTTGTTATCTGTCCACGGAATGTCTTGCATGGGTGCGGAGGTATAGGTCACTTCATAACCATATACCACCTTGTTAGGCTTTTCATCATCAGCACTTCCACGCAGTTCGTACCACGGGTCGTCGGCAATGCCGTTGCGGTTAACGTCTTTCGACACCATAACAATGCCAGGTTCGCTGCTGTTTTGAAAGGCGTTACCCTCAATACATAAATCTTTCTTGCCAGGGATATTGGCCACGCTATGGTCGAAATGGAAAGTTACCGAACCGCCAAAAGCACCAAGTGTAATCAAAACTCGCTTGTTGTCGGCCAGCCTCTCTGTGCATTTCTGTGCCATCTTGGCTGCATCGTCACCTTTTTCGTATGCAGGCATCGTGTTTACAAACTGACCAGGAGCAGGCGAATAGTCAACAACTTTGTAGATATACTGGCTAGGTGTGCCCTGCTTGAAATACTGCTGTGCGGTGGCCTTTGCACCTATTAGCGTTAAGGCAACCATGAAAAGTAAAGCTTTCTTCATATTTTGTGAGTTTATGAGTTTGTGAGTTGTTGAGCTTATAAGCTTTTTAGTTTTTGAGCCTTTGAGTTTCTTAGTGCATAAGTTTGTGTGTTCATCGGCTTGAACACACAAAGCCTATTAACTAAAAATTGAAAAGCTCGTTACTTATATACGAATGTGGCATGCCCAGGAATGTCGCCTGTTTGCACAGTGAAATTGTGTGTCCCATCGGGCTTAAAGTGCAAAAGACTGCCACTCGACACATAGTTTTTAGCGTCCATCAAGTAAAAGTCGCGTTCGATTGGGTTCACCATGATGCCGTATGGCATGGTGATAGACTTCACTTCGGGAGAGGAAAACAAGTCGGTATCAATGGCTTGGTGGGTTCTAACGTTTATAAGTCCATAGCTGATGGTGTTTTGTTTGGTGGCATTGTTCCACGCCGAGCCATAATAATATAAGGAGTCGCCAACGATTGAAAGCCCCGAAACGGGCGTGTCGATGCTGTCTATCACCTCGTAAACCTGATTGTGCCCCTTATAGAGCCAATAAATGCGCGATGGAACATCGTTGTAGTTGCCGCGCGACGATACCCAAATTTGCCCATAATGGTCCACTTGGCAGTGGTGCAGATTTAGTCCCACCTTTATTTTCCTTATCTCCTTAAAGGTTGTAAGGTCTATTTCGCTCAGTGTGTTGTCGTAATTTGGCGCGCGATAGCCTCCACTATTGGCCACATAAAGCTTGTTGTCGACAATGCAAAGCTCTTCGGGTTGATAGCCAACCACCACCGAATCCTTCTTTTTAAAGTCCACCGTGTCTACCTTATACACCATTCCCAAGGGCGCATCTTTGTCGAACTTCACGGGTCCTACATACGAAGACACGTAGGCAAAGCCATCTTTAAAGGCCAAATAACGGCAGTTGGGGATATTAATCTGTGTAATTCGCTTGCAGCTATCGACCGTGGTCACTTCCACTTTGTTGGAAACGTTAACCACAATCCATAACTTGTTGCCATATATTTTGATGTCATTGCCCACATCGCCCAGTTCTTTCACCACGTTGGGGTTGCGTTCCGAGTAAATATTACGGTGGTAATGCACCGTTGGTTTGTTCTCGTCGAGGTCCAAAAAATCTATCGATGCCTTGTTGCTCCCCATATTTCCCTCATTCAGAACGTACATGCCCACAATGTCTCCACGTGTGGGCGCAACTCCCGTATCTTGATTTTGAGAGGGGATAATGTAGAAGTCTTCGCGACACGAACTAGCCACCGCGAGTATCAAACATGCGAGATAGAAGAGCGAAAATCGTTTCATTGTTGTTGCGGACGTTAAAGGGTGATGTCTATTGAGATTGCGTAATTGCGCTTGGGCATGGGATAATTCAGTATCACATCGTAGTCTTGGGCAAAAAGGTTGTTCACTTCTGCCGTTAGCTTGCATCTAAGCCCTTGCCAGTTAAAGGCATAGACAAGTGAGAGATCACTGGTGTACCATGCCGGCATGTAGTTATATACGATGTTTTCTTGCTGGTTGTAGCGTTTGCCTGCATAGATAAAGCTGTAATTCAGCTGCCATTGCTTGTAGTTTGCACCAACAATGGCCGAACCGCTATGCCAAGGTATGTAGGGTATTTGGTGCTTGTAATACGAGTCGGAAGGGTTTGTTACGTCTCTTGCCTGCTGATAAGTATATTGCAAACGCCCCGTAAACGAAAGTTCGGGCGAAGGTTGCATGGTTGTTTCGGCTTGTAGGTCGATGCCTTTGATGTGCACTTTACCAAGGTTTAACATCGTCCACCTAAACTGTTGACCTTTGGGATAGGCCACAATCTTATCGCTCACGCTGTTGAAATAGCCGTCCAGTTGCAGCCTAAAACCACGTATTAAGGATGCTCTGTATGTTTTTTCCCATACCGCCCCCACGTTATATTGCACTGCCGTTTCGGGTTTTAGCAACGCATTGCCAATCTCAGTGTAATACAACTCGTTGAAAGTGGGCATGCGAAAACTTTTCTTGGCAAAGGCGCGAAACGAGAAGGCCTTGCTGGTAAAGGGATAGAGGTTGACGAAGAGGGCAGGGGAGAACACGCTGTGGCTTGGTTCGTCTACCATTGTGCGTGTGTGGTCTTTGACAAATGTACCCAAAACCGAGGCTTGTAGTTTAAGGCGGCGATAATCTATGGCAGTGGCCAACGAGATAAAGTTGCTGAAACGATGGGGAAAAACAAAGAGACGAGTATCGGAATCGAGCTTGTTCCACTTGAAATCGTAACTTAAACTAACCGACCAATTGGGCATCAGTTCCAACACATTGGCCGTAGACAGATATATTTCTTGCTGCTTGTAGGTGTTGTCTACGGGCAGTTGGGTTGGGTCGTTATTAACGTAATGGGTGTGATAGTAGGCGTATTTGGCCAACCACTGGGTGGAAAAAGCGTCGGAGAAACTTTTTTGGAAACGCAATTGCGAGAAGTGATTGTGGTCCGACTGCCTTTCGCCGCGCCGCCACACGTTGTTAACAATGGCCCCAGGTATTCCGCGTTGCGAATTATAGGTGTAAGCTTTCCAATTCCACATGCCGTGGTCAATCACGCCATGCACGTTTGCCTCAGCCCTTAATGCCCAAATGTCTCCGTTTTGGCGTATGGCTGTGGTGTCGTAAGCCACAGAGCGGTCTTGGTTGTGGCGCAGATAACGAAAGCGATACTTACCACTAGACGTGAGATAGCCCGCACTAAGCGAGGTGTTAACGGCCTGACTGAGTCGGTTTTCCCACAAACCCGATAGCCGATAGGTGTCGCTAGAAGCGCAACCTGCTTTGAATCTAAGGTTAAAGGGCTTGTTTATGTCGAAACGAGGCGTGCGTGTACGAATATAAACCGAACCGGCATTGCCGAAATCGCTTGCGGGTTGGAAGATGGCACTTTTCTGTCCGTTGTATAAAGTAATCTCCTCCACGTTGTCTAACGATAATTGTCCAAGGTCGATTTGCCCGTTTTGGGCATTGCCCAGCTCAATTCCATCGTAGAAAATGCCGAGGTGATTGGTGCCCATACTACGTATGTTAACCGTTTTCAGTCCGCCAACGCCGCCGTAGTCTTTTATTTGCAGTCCTGAAAAGTAGCGTAAGGCATCGGCCACACTGTGTGCGTTCAGCCTTTCAAGCACGGCTCCATCTAGCTTTTGCGAGGGAATAACCTCGCGAAAGGTGTTTTTAGACACGACAACAACCTCGCGTACATGTTGTACCGAGTCTAATGCCAACTGCCGTTTTGTATCCTGACCATGAGCAGATGCAGCGAAGAACAACGCCGCACAAGCCAAAAAGAAATGTACGCTTTGCATATTTCAAGTTCTTATCTTATAACCTTTCCTCGAGGTTAAATTAAAGATAAATGGCAATGGCAGGTCTTCTGACTTTGTAACCCGACCACAAACGCCTTCCCGAATTTCCCTTGACGGAGTTCAGTGGCGCAATGTTTGTGGCCAGTAAAGGTTACTTACAGCAGCGGGACTGTTCGGGATTTTCACCCAATTCCCTTTTAATCGCTCGTAAGCGAACCTATTGCCTAGTTGTGCAAAGGTAGTGATAATATGTGGAATATGCAAGCATGATATGCGGCAAGCTTAGTATGCGCACAGGCAGAGCCACCAATTAACTCGCCCTCACACTTACATCTCGCCACGAACACGCACTATTAGTCTTGAAAATAAACCCTATTTACCCTGTTGCTGATGCCCGTAAGCACCTCGTAAGGAATGGTTTGCAGCGCGTCAGACAACACTGTTACGGGCAAGTTGTCGCCGAAAATCTCCACACTGTCGCCTTCGTTACAGTCTATCCCCGTCACATCAATCATGGCTACGTCCATGCAGATGTTGCCAACATATTCTGCTCGTTGGTTGTTCACCAAGCAATAGCCGTTGCGGTTGCCCAATCGCCTGTTCAATCCATCGGCATAGCCAATGGGTATGGCCGCTATCACGCTATCGTGTTCAATCGTTCCGCGGCGCGAATAGCCCACAGTCTCACCAGCCTTAACCTTGTGCAGTTGCAGAATTGTAGTGCGCAACGTACTCACATTGTTGATGATTGCGTTGTCTCGAGGGTTAATTCCGTATAGACCTAGGCCCAAGCGACACATGTCTAACTGACGTTGCGGAAAATGTTCGATGCCCGCTGAGTTGTCGATGTGGCGCAAAATATGGTGTTCGAAGGCGGCCTGCAACATCTTGCTGCCTTTATCAAAACATTCAAACTGCCGTTGCGAGAAGTTGTCGAACTGGTCGGCATCAGACCCTACAAAGTGCGAAAACACCGATTTGGGTATCAAGGCGTTTTGGTTGTGCAGGCGTTCTATCAGTCGGGGAACATCGTTTTCGGGGTCGAACCCAAGGCGGTGCATGCCTGTATCCAGCTTGATATGAACGGGAAATCCCGTTATTCCCTCTTTCTCGGCAGCCTTAATGAGAGCCTCCAACAGGCGGAAACTGTACACTTCGGGTTCCAAATCGTAGTCGAACATGGTTTTGAAGGCCGTCATTTCGGGGTTCATTATCATGATGTTGCTGCTTATTCCGTTGCGTCTTAGCGTTGCTCCTTCGTCGGCAACGGCCACAGCAAGATAGTCAGCACGATGGTCTTGCAGGGTCTTTGCTATCTCTACGGCTCCTGCACCATAGCCGTCAGCCTTAATCATGCACACCAACTTGGTGTTGGGGTGCATCATAGCACGATAATAATTCAGGTTGTCTATCATGGCATTGAGATTCACTTCGAGTGTGGTTTCGTGCACTTTCTTCACCATCAATTCGGTTAATTGGTCGAAACCAAAACTTCGTGCGCCTTTAAGTAGTACCACCTCGTTGCGCAATTGCTTAAAAACATCGCTGCGTATGAAATCTTCTACCGAGGCGAAGAAATGCCGTTCTGCCAACGCGATGCTTTCTTTGTTGGCGCAAATCTTCGGTCCGATGCCGATAAACTTCTGCACGCCGCGTTGTTCTGCCAAGTCCGATACTTCGCGATACAGTTCATCGTCGGGCAGTCCGCTTTGCAAGATGTCGCTCAACACCAGTGTTCGTTGTTGCCCATTGTGGTCGGGACGGCGGTTCATAAAGTCGAGAGCGATGTCCAGCGAGTTGACGTCCGAGTTGTACGAGTCGTTGATGAGCGTGCACCCGTTAAGCCCTTCCTTCACTTCTAGTCGCATAGCCACGGGTTCGAGCCGTCTCATGCGTTCGTCTATGGTGTGCGCATCGAGTCCAATATGCAGGCAGATGGTTGCACATACAATAGAATTGCACGCCGATGCATCATCAATGAAGGGCAACGAGTAACTTGCAGGCTGGCCTCCTTTATATATATAATGTATGGTGGTGTGCGTGGGTTGCTTGTCTATCTTAGTTACAAACATGGCTGCATTGGGGCTTTTCGTAGACCATGCCAGGCGTTCGCCCTTGTTGTTGGTTTCGTTCAGCACACGTGCCACCAAGTCGTCGTCGGCATTATACACCATTACCTCGGCTCCTTCGAATAGTCTTAACTTCTCGCGGCACTTCTCTTCGGGCGTGGCGAAGTTCTCTTCGTGGGCCGAACCAATGTTTGTCAGCACTGCAATGGTGGGTTTGATGATGTCGTGCAAAGCCCGCATCTCGCCCTTTTGACTGATGCCAGCCTCGAAAACGCCTATTTGTGAATGGCTGTTGAGCAGCCAAACAGAGAGCGGTACCCCGATTTGCGAGTTGTAACTGCGCGGACTTCGCGTAACAACCATTTGCGGCGAGAGCAGTTGGTATAGCCATTCTTTCACCATTGTCTTGCCGTTGCTGCCCGTTATGCCCACAATGGGGATGGAAAAAGCCTCCCGATGGCGTTGGGCAAGGCGTTGCAAGGCCTGCCGAGTGGAACTGACACGTAAGAAATTGGCATCGCCAAACAATTCCGCGGCGCGAGCAGGCACTTCTTCTACCACAAAGCAGCGCACACCGCGACGATAAAGTTCGGATATATAGTTGTGTCCGTCGTTTCGATTAGACCTCAAAGCGAAGAACAAGGTCTCTTCTGGAAAACAGAGCGAACGACTATCGGTGAGCACAAAACTGATGTGCGCCTCGGCATTGCCTAGACGTTGCGCCCCGATAAGCGTTGCAACCCTTTCAATGGGATATGTCATTTTCGTTTGTTCTTTAAGTTGATGCAAAGGTAGTGCAAGTTGATAAAACGGCAAAATAAATCTGACGACTATTTGAAGAATAGCCTATCGTAGGCCATTCTGGTGCTTTATGATGTGCTTTTGCAAGCAGTTGGCAAGCCGAAATAACGCGCTATTATGTGGAGAATGGCGGTTTATGATGTGCTTTTGCAAGCAGCAGGCAAGGTGTTTGCCAATGAATTGTTCTGAAAGTTTGATTGCACAAGAAGTTTTACATGTGCTATTTTCCCTTTAAACACAGCACATTCGGAAGAGTTCCAGAACAGAGTATCATACTTTTTCACGATAATTACAATTATTTTTTTTACATAAAAACACGTGTGTTATGTTTTTTTATTTATCTTTGCCCCCTGATAGAAAGAGAAATTGATAATCAGAATAGATTTAACAGAGAATGTTATCACCTTGAACGCCCTACTAATGTATGGCGTGTAGGGGTAAAAATTAATCATTAAAAACGATAGAGAAAATGAAGAAACTTTTCTTAGTGGCCGCTTTTGCCATGGTAAGTGCATTTGCATCTGCACAGTTTGCTGTTGGTGTTCACACCTTGTATGGAACCGACGTGTCTAATCTTGGTATCGGCGTAAGGGCTCGTTACGACATTAACGAGCAGTTCCGTCTTGATGGTAACTTTAACTACTACTTCAAGAAGAACAATCTGGAATTTTGGGATCTCAATGCCAACCTGCATTACCTCTTTAATATTACCGACAAGTTTACAGCATATCCTCTTGGGGGGTTGGGTTATGTAAACACGAAAGTAACTTATACAAGTTACGAAGGCATAGATAAATATGGGAAACCCATTACAGCAGAAGTTTCTACCTCGGATGGTAGATTGGGTGTTAACCTTGGCGGCGGTGTAGATTTCGCCCTCACAGACGACCTATATCTAAATGGCGAAGTGAAATATCAGATTGTAAGTGGTTACAACCAAGCCGTGATGAGCGCAGGTATCGTTTACAAATTCTAAGTTTTAGCCCTTAGACTTTAATAAAACAACAAAGCCCGGAAGGTGTTCGTTCACTTTCCGGGCTTTTTGTATGCAATGGTGTTCAGTAGCTTATTCGGCGGTTGCAGCTTGCTTTTGTTTCTTCATTTGCCTACGATGTTCGATGGAACCATAAACATAATAGAACACAAAAACGCTCCATGCCACCACCATCATGAAGATGAAAGTGGTGAGAACAATCGACCCAATGAGCAACGCATTGAAATAAGGGGGCAGTCCCGAAGGATCGTTCATCGTTAGTTCGCCTAACAACGACGATGTTCTAGCCCCCAAGAGAATAAAGGTGGGCAAGAAAATAATCGCGCCAAGGCATACCGAGGCCAACACCGTAAAGAAGGTTGTGCCAATAAGGAGGCCACCGCCTCTTACTCCCGACACGTAATAGGCTATCAGGTTGCGGCGCAAGCTACCGTTTGGAGAGAGCAAGTAGCGCATCTCAGCATATTTAAAGGGCACCATTATCAATGCCACAAGCAACACCCAGGCAACAGTTACCGCACAAACAAGCGTGATAAAGTTGGCGGTAAAGGGCTTTCCTAGGTGGCTCATCACCACCATTCTAACCACTACAATGCCTATGGCCATTAATATAAGGTAGACAATTAGCTCTACACCTACGATGGCTAACGAGCGGCGAAGGTTTTGTTTCAGTCCGCTTTCGCTGACAAGCGTTATCACCGAGGCGAAGAAATAAGCCCACAAACCAAGGCTAACCACCCACGTACCAATACTTCGTACGTATGATAGGATGGTGGGAGAGGGGCTGCCTAGCGAAGTGGCAGATATTTCTTGCAGTGCAAAAAAGCCAAACAATGCCGTCATGATGGCAAAGAGCAAGGCTGGCAGCCATGTACCCTTGATGGTTTTGGCGAAGTTAATGCCTAGCAAATTGTTGGCTGTCTTTATGCAGCTAGATAGGCTCCTGTCTTTAATGAGTTCGGTTTCCATGTTTATATCTTTTAAAGGGTTTCTTATTTAGTTGACAAGTTCACGAGTTGACAAGTTCACGAGTTGACAAATTTACGAGTTGACAAATTTACGAGTTCACAAGTTTACGAGTTCACAAGTTTACGAGTTCACAAGTTTACGAGTTCACAAGTTTACGAGTTCACAAGTTCACTGGTCGGCGAGTTGGTGAGTAGATGAGTTGGCAAGTTGAGTAATCTAGTTAACAAGTTGGTAGGCGCAGCCATCTTTTCACCTTTTCACTCTTTCACTTTTTCAACTTTAAACCACCTTTTCAACCTTAAACCACCTTTTCACCTTTCCCTATTGCGCCTTGTCTTCTAAACTCTGCGCACACTATGGCGGTGGCATTTGCCACGTTCAAACTTTCGGCACGTTCTTCTCCTATGGCAAAACTAGGTATCAGAAGTCGGTGGGTCACGCGTTTCCTCACACCTTGCGAAAGGCCTTTGCCCTCGTTTCCCATCACGATTATGCCGTACGCACAAAGTTGTTGCGTGTAGATGTTATCACCATCGAGCAGGGTTCCGTACACAGGGAACGAGGGAGGCAGGGCATCGAGTAGGGTTTCGAGCGGGGTATAACTCACCTTCACACGAGCAATGCTGCCCATTGTGGCCTGCACCACTTTGGGATTATAAACATCGACCGTATCGGTACTGCATACCACGTGGCGAATGCCAAACCAATCGGCCAACCTGATGATGGTGCCCAAGTTGCCAGGGTCTTGTATTCCGTCGAGCATCAGGGTCAGTTCGTTCGTTTCAACGTTGCCAGCTGTGGTGCTTTCGCCCTCGTATAGCTTAGGGAAAACGGCCAAAACCTGCTGCGGAGCCTGCATAAAACTGAGTTTGTGCAACTCGTCGTTGCTGACGGTTATCAGTTCTGTACCCTCCTGCACGGCATTAGATGCCCGCCATTGGGGTGTGGCCACAAGCAACTTTGCAGGTGTTTTGGCAAGCAATTCGCCCACCACCTTCGGTCCTTCTGCTACAAAAACGCCTTCCGCGTCGCGGTGTTTCTTCGTTTCTAAGGCGCGTATGTACTTTATTTTCGCTTTACTGATGGTCATCTTATCTGCAAAGTTACGTTTTTTTGGTAATCATGTGCAATGCCTTCGACTTATGATTAGTAAATTTGTATAAATGATGCGAAAGACCTTGTGGCAGCCGCCATTTGTTGTTAAAATAGGTTTCTAAACCCGCTAAATCGCCGCTGCTTTGCTTTCTGAATGTTAATTATACCCCTTCATGCCTGTTTATCGCACTTCTTTTCATAGTTTTGCAACCAAAGTACGCTGAGATGCGTCTATAAGATTGTATTAATCAAGTTATAAAAAGACAGTAAAAATGAAACAAAGAATTTTGTTAATTGCTTCGGCAGTTCTCGTGTTTGGCGCATTGTTCACCTCTTCACGAGCTTATGCCGGAAGCCACAAGAAGAAAGTTACCACCCAACAGAACTTAAAGTATTTTAAACGCATTGTTATGTCTACTCCCTACGACGTACATTTTGTGCAGGGAGAGAGCAACACGGTGAAACTAGTGGGGCCACAAGCCGAGGTTTCTTCCGTTGTTCTGCGCGTAAGTGGCGAGACCTTATATATAGAAAGGGCTGCTAGGAGAAGCCGAATGTTCTTCACGTCAAGTGATGATGTTGACATTTACATCACTTCTCCCGACCTAACGCAACTCGAAATTAAAGGCTCGGGCGACTTCAAGGCTGCCCGACGTGTAGATACAGACCAGCTAACGGTATCTATCAATGGCTCTGGCGACATTGATTTTAAGGACATTATCTGCGACAAGTTGGTGGCTTCAATCAACGGCTCGGGCGACATTGAATTTGGATTTGTGGAATGTGTGAATGCTGAAGCGAGCCTTAGAGGGTCGGGCGACATCGACTTCAAACGTCTTAAAGCCGATAAAATGCAGTTCTCCGTTAAGGGTTCTGGCGACATCGGGGCCAACCTTAACGATGCTGGAAACGTTAATTGTGAGGTGTTTGGCTCTGGAACAATTAAGTTGGCAGGTGTGGCTAAGAACCTGAACAAGAACATACGCGGTTCTGGCAATGTTGAAACGCACCGCCTACAGCTAAGATAGTTCACAGTTTTCGAACGGAGAGAACAAAACTCCTTAGAAACAAATTAAGTTTGGTTTTACCACTGGCTTGTATTTGCTAGTGTACAGGCACGGCTCCTATTGTGCTACATCTTATGGTAACGCACAATAGGAGCTTTATTTGTAGGTGGGCTGTTATAGTCCGTTTGTTTACAATCCACCAGCTTATTTACTCACGAAAACTCAATAAACTCCCGTATACAACTCACCAACTTACAAACTCATGAACTCATAAACTTATAAACTCAAGAACCCACAAACTTATCAACTCATGAGCCCACAGACTTATCAACTCATGAACCCACAGACTTATCAACTCATGGACTCATAAACTTATCAGCTCATGAACTCATAAACTTATTAACTCAAGAACTCATAAAATTATAAACCTAAGACCTCATAAACTTATAAGCTAACCAACTCAAAATCTTAAATTGTTATTATTTATTTTACAAAAGCACTCAGAATTTTGCCTCGTTCTAGCGAAAAAACGGGTCAAAAAGTAGGTAAATAACCACCATTTTGGGTCTTTCACTCCCTTTGTCTTGTCCATTTTCATAAAAAATACCTGCATTTTGCACCAATTAGCCTTTCTAGTTTGGCTGTCAGCTCATGATTTCTCGAGCCGAATTACCCCCTTTTTGACCCTAAAACCCACCTTTTTAACGACTATTTCACCCCTTTGAACCATGTTTTTAATGACTCGAACAGGTTATGAATATGCCATTGCGGTGTATTTTTATGCTTTTCGCCTTGCATTTAGCAGCATTTCACACTGCATTTTGCACCATTTTGCCTTGCATTTTGCACCATTTTGCCTTGCATTTAGCATCAAAACGCACTACGTTTTGCACCATATTGCAATGCGTTTAGCGGCATATTGCACTATATTTAGCGACAAATAGCCCAAAAACCAGTGTAAATGGTGGTTGCTTGACATAAATATTCATTTTGCCAGCATTTGCAACTACCCCCATTTTGCATCAAAAGCAACCCTCGCGAGAATCGTTTTTTTGCGGCAAGGTTGGAGATTGGTGAACGAAAAGGGTACTCATAATGTTAAATTTCTTACTAAAAACTTGACAGCATCGATTATGCCGTATACAAGTACATGGGCAACGGCACGAGAAACACGTAAGCTTACGGCAACCTGCGCGAGCAGTTGCAGGCATGCAGCTTACGGTCAACGGAGACAGCACCATGGAAATGCAGGTAACAAGTTTACGAATTGACAGCCGGGCCTAGTTAACAAGTTTACGAGTTGACAAGTTTACGAGTTGACAAGCTAACGAGTTGACAAGCTAACGAGTTAATAAGACCGGTGGCGCAGCCATCTTTTCACCTTTTCACCTTTTAAATGGCGCAGCCATCTTTTCACCCTTTCAACTTTTCACTCTTTCACCTTTTAAACGGCGCAGCCATCTTTTCACCGTTTCACTCTTTCACCTTTTAAGCGGCGCAGCCATCTTTTCACCTTTGCCATTGGTAAAAAATAAAGCACGCTATTTTCCGAATACGGAAATAGCGTGCTATACTTATGATGTGTACTGGCTAGTAAATGCAACCGCAAAGACAATAAAGCAGCAGTTTGGTGCTGCATGCCCCATTTGGGGTTTAGCAACTTAGCTGTATGACGTGTGACACCTTCCTTATCGCTTAGTTTTACCAGCCCTTTTCATTTTGTCTACGCAGGCATCTACCACGGCAACAGCCGTTACATTAACTATATCCCTAACTGATGCCTCGAAATCGGTGAAGTGGATAGGCCGGTTTAGTCCCATTTGAATTGGCCCGATAATCTCGGTCTTGGGGTTAAGGGCCTGCAAAAACTTATAGCTAGCGTTAGCGCTGCTAAGGTTTGGGAAGATAAGGGTATTTACATCCTTGTCTTTCAACTTAGAGAAGGGGTACTTCTCGTCCCTCATTTCCCTATTCAGTGCAAAGTTCACTTGCATCTCACCGTCAACAACCAAGTTGGGATAATTAGCATGCAGCTCTTCAACCGCCTCGTGAACTTTAAGCGGGCTGCCAATCTCGTCAGTGCCAAAGTTAGAGTAACTAATCATCGCCATTACGGGTTTTTCATTGAAAAACTCAACAGTGTTGGCACTTAAACGAGCAATGTCAACAAGGAAATTGTTGTCGGGATGGCGGTTGATAAGCGTGTCGGCGATGAAGTATGTACCCTTTTGCGAGTTAACAACGTGCATGGTGCCGAACGTATGGAAACCTTCGCGAACGCCAACTACCTCTGTGGCCACCTTAATGGTGTTTGAATACTTGGTGTATAGCCCCGTGATAAATGCGTCGGCATCGCCCCGTTCAACCATCATCATGCCAAAATAGTTGCGTTCGTACATCTTGTCGTAGGCCTCTTGGAATGTATAGCCCTTGCGTGCCAGCTTTTCGGCAAGGTGTTTGGCGTACGTTGCACGCCGGCCTTGCTCCTTATCAGCACGCATGTCGATAATTTTAATTCCGCTAAGGTCTAGTTTTAGGCGTTGCGCTTGGCGATTAATGCGGTCGGGGTTGCCCAATAGTATAGGGAAACAGATGCCTTCGGCCTTGGCTTGTACGGCAGCTTTCATCATACTTGGGTGTCCGCCCTCGGCATATACCACACGTTGGGGTTGCAAACGAGCCGTATCGTGCAGTTTTCTTGTAAACACCGTCTCCTGACCAAGCAGTTGCATCAAACTATTTTTGTACGCATCCCAATTGGTTATGCTTTTTCTTGCCACACCACTTTCCATCGCAGCCTTAGCCACAGCAGCCGAAACCTCGGTGATAAGGCGTGGGTCTACGGGTTTGGGGATGAAATAGAGCGGTCCGAAAGTAAGGTCGTTAACACGATAGATGTCGTTAACCACATCGGGAACAGGCTGTTTGGCCAGGTCGGCAATGGCATGCACGGCGGCCATTTTCATTTCTTCATTGATGGCTGTGGCGTGTACATCGAGTGCACCACGGAAGATATAGGGGAAACCAATAACGTTGTTTATTTGGTTGGGATAGTCGGAACGCCCCGTGGAGATAAGCACATCAGGGCGCGATGCCATCGCATCTTCGTACGATATCTCGGGAACAGGATTGGCCAAGGCAAACACAATGGGCCTATCTGCCATCGAACGTACCATATCTTGGGTGAGAATGTTACCCTTAGACAAGCCAACAAAGACGTCGGCACCCTTAATTGCCTCTTCCAGTGTACGTATGTCGCGACGTTCGGTGGCGAAAAGTGCCTTTTGGTCGTTAAGGTTCTCGCGGTCGGTGGTGATAACTCCCTTCGAGTCGAGCATCACCACGTTCTCTCTTTGCGCACCAAGGGCAAGGTAAAGCTTGGTACAACTAATGGCCGCAGCCCCTGCACCGTTAACCACAATGCGCACTTTCTTAATGTCTTTACCAGCCACTTCGAGGGCATTTTTCAGTCCTGCGGCCGAAATGATGGCCGTTCCGTGCTGGTCGTCGTGCATCACGGGGATGTCTAACGTTCGTTTAAGTCGTTCTTCGATGTAGAAACATTCGGGTGCCTTGATGTCTTCCAGGTTGATGCCGCCAAAGGTAGGGGCAATTCTCTCCACCGTTTCGCAGAACTTTTCGGGGTCTTTCTCGGCCAGTTCGATGTCGAACACGTCAATTCCGCCATATATCTTAAACAGCAATCCCTTTCCTTCCATCACTGGCTTGCCACTCATCGCACCGATGTCGCCTAATCCTAGCACAGCCGTTCCGTTGCTGATAACGGCCACGAGGTTTCCCTTGTCGGTGTATTTGTACACGTCGTCGGGATTGCCTTGTATTTCGAGACAAGGATAAGCCACACCAGGCGAATAGGCCAAGCTAAGGTCTGTTTGGGTGTGATAGGGCTTGGTGGGCCGCACTTCAATCTTTCCAGGGCGTCCACTCTGATGATAGCTTAAAGCTGCCTCTTTGGTTACTTTCACCATTTTGTATGATTGTTTAATGTGGCAAGGGCGTAGGGTAGGGGCATTAGAGCCTTTTTCTGCACCTGTTGCCATTCTATATTAATATAATGAGCGTTGTATTTAAAGATAAACGTTATACGCTGAAAACAGCGCAAAGGTAGTAAAAAAGGCTTAAAACCAAAATTTGTTATTCATATTTTTTGTACCTTTGCGTATAAATAAGGGTATATTATGGAGCAACAAGATTTACTTTCTAGCTACCGGAAGGATTTAAAGGAGCGTATTTTGGTTACTTCCATGCGCGCTTTTAAAGAGCGTGGCATACGCAGTGTGCGTATGGACGACATCGCAACGGCGCTTGGCATATCCAAACGAACAATATATGAAATCTATTCGAACAAGGAAGAGTTGCTGCTCGACGGTATTATGCGCGAAGACAAGGCCAGAAAACTCGACTCGCAGCTGTATGCGCAGGATAAAAGCCATACGGTAATGGACCTTATTTTTCACATCTACAACCGCGAAATGGCCGACATGGCGAGCACGAACCCTTTGTTTTTCAGTGAACTAAGTAAGTATTCGCGAGTGGTGAGGTACCTCACCAACAAGACAGAGAAAAACCATAAAGAGGCTTTAGACTTTGTGAAACGAGGAATTGAGGAAGGTTATTTCGTGCGGTTTTTCGACTATAATGTGGTGCTGAACTTCATCTCCTTTTCTTCAAAGCTCATGATGGGCGAACGAATGTTTCAGAAATACGATGTCAACCATTTGTTCACCAATGTGGCCGTGCTGTTTCTTCGTGGTTTTTGTACCCCCAAGGGAGTTGAATTTATCGACAGCAAGCTCATGAAAGAAACGCCTTACAACAGGTAAGGTATTGTCAGCCTGCGACTCATTTGCAATAGGTTACATCAGCACCTAACTTTAATTGTCGCCCTTTATCAATCTTTCCATTTCGATTTGTAGTTCGTCTTGAACCACATTGTACCGTTCTTGAGTATGCACCACGGCCAAAAACAACTCGTGTATGTCAGTTGCCTTGTCCATGTTTTGTGCAATGGTGTACTTGCCATTGACCAACAAGTCTACATTGTCTAATACCATTCGGATAACGGTAGGTTGCTTAAACTGTTGCAATGAAGACTTTGTTTGCAGCCCACAGCGGTAAGCGCGCAGAATGGTGCGCACCAAAAGTCTGATGTTTTGTTCCTCGTTGGTCTTGGTATAGGTGCTTGTTGGGCTTTCATCGGCTAAGGTTAAGTGCTGGGGATGCAGCGTGGTTCCCTTCAAAAGTGCCTCGAAATTAGCTTTATAATCGTCGACCATCGCCTCGTAAGTGCCTTCTTCGCCACACACCACCTTAAAGAGTGCGGCAACATCCACCTCGCCTTGTTGCCTTAGTGCATCGAGTTTGCATTGCAATTGTTCCAAAGTTTCGTGGTGAACAACGCCTAGGATGGGCAGCATTACTACGGCATAATGCTCCGAAATCTTTTCGTAAACGTTCAGAAGTGTCTTTATCAACATCTGCCTTTCGTCTTGTTTCAGGTCGTTGGCATCTGTAACGCCGTTCATAAAACCATCGAAAAAGGCGTGTATCAACGTCTTTTGCGTGTTTATTAGGTTTTGTTTATCTCTCATTGTTTCTTTTCCTTATCGTTCATTAGTGGGTTCTTGTACGTCGTCTTCTTGTTGCTTTTGCCGATTTCGGCATTGTTCTACGGCCTTAATGTTTCGCATTAGCCCTGTATATTTGGCCCGTTTAACTGCACTTCCCTTGAAAAGGCGTCTGTAATCGTCTTCCGTTAGGTTGTGCCATTGCTCTCGCGTCATGCTCATCAGTTCGGCTTTGGGCACCAACTCCTCGATATTGGTGGCTATGGGGTGAGCGTTCCAAGGGCAAATGGTTTGACACTTGTCGCATCCGTAGATGGTATCGCCCATAGCCTGGGCCACTTCGGGATTTAAATCTCCCCGATATTCGATGGTTTGATACGACAGACAACGCTTGGCATCAAACAAGAATGTCTTCTTGCTGGCAATGTCTTGCCACGTTCCAAGGGCTTTTGTGGGACAGACATCTACACACTTGTGGCAGTTTCCACAACGGTTGGGCATCTCTTCATCGTAGT
>NZ_HE999447.1:25220-36484 GCF_000312305.1 Prevotella conceptionensis 9403948
GTTGGGCATCTCTTCATCGTAGTTTAACTCGATGTCGAGAAACAATTCGCCCAGCACAAACATGCTACCGGCCTTGGGAATGATAAGCTGATGGTTTCTACCTGTCCACCCCAAGCCAGCCTTTACCGCCCAATAGCGTTCCAAGATGGGCGCACTGTCGCAGAATACTCTATATTTTGGAGGACTGTCGGCAACAGAAGGGGAGGGCGAAACGCCTTCTTCGATGTATGGTTCGAACCCGAAATGTGCTGCCAACTGCCGCAACTTACCCTTCACCACTTCGTGATAGTCTTGCCCATAGGCGTAGCTGGCCAGCTGATATTGTCCTTCTGGCATGCGCTGGGCAGGCGCATAGCTCATGGCTACACACACAATAGACTTTAAACCGGGCATGAGCAATTGCGGATTGAGGCGTTTGTCGGTATAATTGTTCATGTATGCCATTTCGGCAAAGCACGCATTGTCGAGCCACCGCCTCACTTCAGCGGCCGTAGCAGGCTCTACGGGCGCGGCCTTTGCTATGCCACAAGCAAAAAAGCCAAGGCGTTTGGCCTCGGCTTTGATTTCATTCGAAAGTTTTAAACTCATACCCTTGTTCCTTTAACCATTCTAATGCCTGAGGTAAAGCAAAGTGAAGCTTGTCGATACTTTTCAGCGAATCGTGAAAAGTGATGATAGAACCATTGCGCACATAACGCTTAACATTGTTGAAAACGTCTTCGGCCGTCATCCACTTCGAGTAATCGCGTGTGACGAGGTCCCACATCACCACCTTGTATGTACGGCTTAACCATGCGTATTGACTAGGGCGCATCCATCCGTGTGGCGGTCTGAACAGGTTGGAATGTATCAGTTCGTCGGCCCGCCTTGCGTTGTCGGTGTATGTTTTGATGCTGTGCTTGGCTCCACCCATGTGGTTATAGGTGTGATTTCCCACCCGATGCCCTGCATCTACGATGCGTTGGTACAGTTCGGGATGGTGTTCAACGTTCTCGCCAACCATAAAGAAAGTGGCACGAGCCCCAAACTTAGCTAGCGTTTCGAGAATGAAAGGGGTGGATTCGGGTATTGGGCCATCGTCGAAAGTGAGGTAAACGGAACGGTCGTTCTTATCCATACGCCACAGGGCATGTGGATAAAGCCAGCGTAACCATATTGCGGGTTGTTCGATTATCATCGTTCAAACAGTGGTATCAGACGTGCAGCAGGTGCAAGAACCAGCGTTTGCCATAGCCAAGAGCATTTGCGTGGCTAAGACTAACTCTAGTTTTTACACCTGCTTTGCACATCGTCATGTATATTCCTTATTCATCTCCCATGGGCATAGCCCCGCCTTTTTCCTGATATTGCTTAAACAGCATGTTCAGTTTCTTTTCTTGTTGGGCCGCCGTTTGCTTGTCAACCATTCCCATTACGGATGCAGCTTGCCTGAGAACGTAAATCTGGTACATGCAGTCGTTCATCGAATTGGCAAAGCGCGAGCCGTCGAGCGTCAAGTACCAGTTAAGGTATTGCTGGGCGTTTGTCCACACGGCATTTGCCACTTCCTTAGCTTTCGCGGTCTGTCCAAGCAATGCGTAAGCACGAGCAATGTCCAATCCGCCATTCATATAGTTATAGGGGATGTTGTAAGCAGGCAGTTCCTTATCAGCCTTTTGCAGCACCTTGCTTGCCTTTTGCTTGTCGCCTTCGGAGATAAGGTGCAGTGCCAGCTGAGCTATTATTCGGCGATGGGTGTAGCACATGCGCATAACCGTTTCGTCGATATAGATACCCTTGCGCGACAATCCGCCGTACTTGTAGCGGTTCATCACGTTGTTGTAGGTCTTTTGCGTATCGAAGTTCTTCGCACCTGGCGCGTTCGTTGTGAACGGCGTAATGCGGTTGGCCAGTCCTTCTTGCACAAAGTTGTCGCCAAGGTTCATGTAATTCTCCTGTCCAACGGTCGAGGCAACATATATCGGACGTACCCAATTGCTCTGTGCAATCATCTCCAACATCATCAAGTCACCCTTATACAAGGCATTTTTGCCTTTCAGCGAAATCACCATGCGGTTAGGAATGCTGTCGCTAGCCATCATCATGCCGCTCTTTCTCACTGCCTCCTTGTCGATAGTAACGTAAACCGTGTCGGTGGGTATGAAGTGAGCGTCCTTATCCTTAGAGCGAACCCAGTTTTTAAGGATGTTCTTCAACTCAAACGGATCGTCGCCATACTTAGCTTTGGCCTCTTTGGGATAGTTCTTGTAGAAGTCGAGCAGCTGTTGTTTGGCTTGTGGCACCACTTCAACATACTCGTTGGTCCCCGAACAGAACTCAAGTCGCGGCCATGTGATGGGCACTGAGGGCGAATTGTATGCAGGACGTTTCATCTGGTCGATGTACCAGTCTGTTTGCAAGTAGCTAAGGTTGCAAACACGAGCATCGGTACGCACACCTTCCACCTCTTGGTTGTACCACAAGGGGAATGTGTCGTTGTCGCCATTGGTGAATATAATGGGATTGCCTTCGTCTTGAAGGGTCATCAAATAGTTCTGTCCGAAGTCGCGACACGTATCCCTATGGCTACGGTCGTGGTCGTCCCAGTTTTGCGAAGCCATTTGTATAGGGATGATAAGGCATAGCGCAGCAACAACGGCCGATACGATAGTACCTTCTACCTTAATACGCTTTTTAAGCAGGTCGATAATGGCTGCAACGCCCAAACCACACCAAATGGCGAAGGCATAGAACGAGCCGGCGTAGGCATAATCGCGTTCGCGCGGTTGCGATGGCGTTTGGTTAAGGTAGATAACAATGGCCAAGCCCGTCATGAAGAAGAGGAAGAACACCACCCAGAATTGCCTTATGCCACGTTGTCCGCGGAAGGCCTGCCAGAAAAGTCCGATAAGACCCAGCAACAAGGGCAAGCAATAGTAAACGTTGTGGCCTTTGTTGTTCTTCAACTCGTCGGGCAGTTTGCTTTGATCTCCCAGTCGGGCGTTGTCTAAGAAACTGATACCCGATATCCAGTTGCCGTGTTCCAACTCGCCGTTTCCTTGCATATCGTTCTGCCTTCCTGCAAAGTTCCACATGAAGTAGCGCCAATACATGAAGTTACATTGATACGAAAGGAAGAACCTAATGTTGTCCATCTGGCTGGGCATCTTTATCATCATGGTCTCTCCGCACCTGTCGTAAGGCACTTCTGAGCCGTCAATGCCTCCTAACCAGTCGTTATACGATTGCGCATGAAGTGGACTCCACATGCGTGGGAACAACATGTTCTGCGCATAAACGTACTTGTTCTTTCTGCTAACAACGAAATAAGAGTCTTTCTCGTCTTTGCTAGCCTTCTCCTTACGCTGATAGATGGGCGCGCCCTCTTTCATTCGGGGCTTGCACATGTCGCCCTCTCTGTCTAGTTGCACCTGCGATGTAAAGGCCTGGCCATAGAGTAGGGGGTTGTCGCCATATTGGTCGCGGCTGAGAAAACTGCCCAGCGTAAAGATGTCTTCGGGCGAGTTTTGGTCCATTGGCGGGTTAGCCAACGAGCGAATAACGATAACTGCGTAGCTTGAATAGCCAATCATGAGCATCAACAAGCAGAGCAACACCGTGTTCTTGATGCGCGAAGTGATGAGCGGAACCAACTTCTTGGCCTCGTTCTTGCGCTTATAGCTCAGCACATAATATAATATACCGAGAACAATTGCGCCAATGATGAAGGCCGACCAGCCGTAGCCGTAGAACGGAACACCCAACAAACCGAATGCAACGATGAAAGAAATGTTTTCTCTTTTCTCGCTTTTCTGCGAGTAGCTCTCGTAGATGGCCCAAATAATGGCACCTACCAAAAGCACAATATACACCACTTCACCCGTGTTGAACGGCATTCCAAGTGTGTTAACAAAGAACAACTCGAACCATCCGCCAACAGTAATGATGCCCGGAATAACGCCGTAAAGCACGGCTGCAACGAGAACGAAGGCCACAAGAAGGGCAAGGAGTGAGCCTTTTACCTCGATGTTGGGGAACTTGCGGTAAACAAACACCAGCACAATGGCGGGTATGCAAAGCAAGTTAAGCAAGTGAACGCCGATGCTAAGCCCTGTCATGTACATGATAAGCACAAGCCATCTGTCGCTATGAGGTTCGTCGGCATGGTCTTCCCATTTCAGAATAAGCCAAAACACGATGGCAGTGAAAGCCGAAGAGTAGGCATAAACCTCGCCTTCTACGGCACTAAACCAAAACGTGTCGCTGAAAGTGTAAATCAACGCGCCAACCAATCCCGAACCTTCTATGGCGATAAGCTTGCTCAACGTCATGCTACCCCAATCCTTAACGATAAGCTTACGCGTAAGGTGGGTGATGGTCCAAAACAAGAATAGAATGGTTGTGGCACTCAACAAAGCACTCATGGTGTTCACCATCTTAGCCACTTGCGTTACATCGCTGGCAAATTGTGAGAACAAATTGGCTGTGAGCATAAAGAAAGGTGCCCCAGGTGGGTGTCCGATTTCCAATTTGTAGCCTGTGGTTATAAACTCAGGACAGTCCCAAAAGCTTGCAGTGGGTTCGATTGTAGAACAATATACGAAGGCAGCAATAAAAAAGGCGAGCCACCCTAGCACGTTGTCCACTAACTTGTACTGTTTCATGAAATGGTATAATAAAAGTTTTTATTTCGAAATATGGGTGCAAAGATAGCGCAAATCGCGATAAGTACAAAATAATTGGCCTATGTTTCACATCATTATAGGCAAAAAAAATGGTTTTGAACTTTTGTTTGTGTACCCACTTTGTGATTAACTAATCAGTACAAAGCCATTTGTAGTGATGCTACAAGCATCTTGTAGCGGCAGAACAAGCGGCTTGTAGTGTCAGTACAAGGGGCTTGTAGTGTCAGTACAAGGGGCCTTGTAGCCTCGGTACAAGCGGCTGTACTGATGCTAGTTTAGTAATAAGGCAAAATGGGGAGCATCGCGGTACCAGTCTTTTTCCCAATTCTATCTGTGCGTTAGGTGTTACAAACTGTCGCGTTTTCATTCACGAATATTTCCCACAACTCCCTTTCGTTTCCTGTTTCTACTCGTGATGATAAGGCTCTCCTTTAAGAATTGTGCAGGCGCGATAAAGCTGTTCGGTGAAGATTAGGCGCACCATTTGGTGCGAAAACGTCATTTTTGAAAGGCTTATCTTCTCATTCGCACGAGCATAAACCGCCTCGCTAAAACCATAAGGGCCGCCAACGGCAAACACTAAGCGGCGCGCAACGTGCTGTTTACGTTCTAACCATTGGGCAAACTCAATGCTGCGCAACTCCTTACCATGCTCGTCGAGCAACACCAAGTGGTCGTCTGGCTGCAACTTCTTCAATATCAGCTCGCCCTCAGCCTCTTTTTGTTGATTGGCAGAGATGTTCTTGGTGTTTTTAAGTTCG
This sequence comes from Prevotella conceptionensis 9403948, assembly GCF_000312305.1. Classification (GTDB taxonomy): domain Bacteria; phylum Bacteroidota; class Bacteroidia; order Bacteroidales; family Bacteroidaceae; genus Prevotella; species Prevotella conceptionensis. The sequence goes on from NZ_HE999447.1 coordinate 30,646, forward strand.
GGAATAACGTTGATGTTAAATGGTATATAATGGCCTATGCGCTTGGCGTAGTCGGCAATACCGGCCACAAACACACTGTTAACCGTTTTTCCAACGAGCAAAAGTTCCACTTTCATGGCTACGCAGCTTTCTTTTGCTGCTCTAGATTGTAGGCGTGTTTGCGTTTAGGGTTCATGGGAAACCAACCGCGTTCTACACGCTTTTTCTGTTCGAACAGTTCGCCAATAGCCCAAAGAAAGGATGCACCAATCACGCCAAGTATCGAAGAAACGATAACATTAGCCACCATGAGGGCCACTAAGACGGCGACGATGCCCAAGATAAGGAACACCCACCACTGACGAGTTCCCCAGTAATATTCTACCTTAATAACGATGGGATGGAAGATGCCGATGATAAGAAAAGTGCTTACGGCTATGATAATGCCTGTGAAATAAAGTTCCATGATGTTCTATATGGATGTTGTTTTTAAATTATTGTTTCGCTAAATACGTTTGCAAATGTACCTAAAATATGCGTACTTCCCAAAGAAATGTGACCGGTACTTTGTTTTTTCCTTATTTTAAAGGATGAAAATATGCGCCCGAAAGTATTTTTTTATTATCTTTGCCATGCTGATAACGACAACGTTGTCGGCTTGATTGGGAACATAAATTTAATATACTAATAAATAGATTATGGAGAATAACGCTCAACTGATAGCTCAATGCGAGGCAAAGGCCAAGCAATGGCTAACTTCCGAGTTTGACGAACAAACGCGGAACGAAGTGAAAGGACTGATGGAAAATGCTGATAAGACGGGTCTTATCGACGCCTTTTACAAGGATTTGGAGTTTGGAACGGGCGGTTTGCGCGGTATCATGGGCGCGGGCAGCAACCGAATGAACATCTACACCGTGGGCATGGCTACACAAGGACTGGCCAATTACCTGAAAAAGAACTTTGCCAACCTGCCGCAGATAAAGGTTACCGTTTGCCACGACTGCCGAAACAACAGCCGTTTATTTGCCGAGACGGTTGCAAACATATTCTCGGCCAATGGCATTAAGGTGTATTTGTTCGACGATATGCGCCCAACGCCAGAGTGTTCGTTTGCCATCAGGCACTTTGGATGCCAAAGTGGTGTGAACATTACGGCTAGCCACAATCCCAAAGAGTACAACGGCTACAAGGCTTATTGGGAAGACGGCGCACAAGTGCTGGCTCCACACGATAAGGGAATTATCGACGAGGTGAATAAAGTGAAGGTGGCCGACGTGAAATTTAAGGGTAATCCCGAACTGATTGAGATTATTGGCGAGGAGGTTGACAAGATTTACCTCGACATGGTGAAAACCATTAGCATCGATCCTGCCGTTATCGAACGCCAGAAAGACCTCAAAATCGTTTACACACCACTACACGGTACGGGTATGATGCTCATTCCACGCTCGCTCAAACTATGGGGGTTCGAAAACGTACATTGCGTGAAAGAACAGATGGTAAGAAGTGGCGACTTCCCCACAGTGGTTAGTCCTAACCCTGAAAACGGCGAGGCTCTAACCCTTGCACTACGCGATGCCAAGGAGATAGACGCCGATATTGTTATGGCATCCGACCCCGATGCCGACCGCGTGGGCATGGCTTGCAAGAACGATAAGGGCGAATGGGTGCTTATCAACGGCAACCAAACTTGCTTGCTTTTCCTTTATTACATCATCACCAACCGCATCAAGACGGGTAAGATGAAACCAAACGACTTCATTGTGAAGACTATCGTTACCACAGAAGTTATCAAGAAGATTGCCGACAAGAACCATATCGAGATGCGCGACTGCTATACGGGCTTTAAATGGATTGCCAACGAGATACGTAAATCGGAAGGAAAGCAACAATACATCGGCGGTGGCGAAGAAAGTTATGGCTTTATGGCGCAAGACTTCGTTCGCGACAAGGATGCCGTTTCGGCCTGCTCGCTGTTGGCAGAGATTTGCGCTTATGCCAAAGATCAAGGCAAAACGCTTTACGAACTGCTAATGGACATCTACTTGGAGTATGGTTTCTCTAAGGAGTTTACCATCAACGTTGTGAAACCAGGAAAGAGCGGAGCCGACGAAATAAAGGCAATGATGGAGAAGTTCCGCAACAATCCTCCCAAAGAAATTGCAGGTTCGAAGGTTGTCATCGCCAAAGACTACAAGACGTTGGAGCAAACCGATGCCAACGGAGTGGTAACAAAACTCCACATGCCAGAAACAAGCAACGTGCTGCAATGGTTCTGCGAAGACGGAACAAAAGTGTCTGTCCGCCCTTCTGGTACAGAACCAAAGATTAAGTTCTACCTTGAAGTGAAAGGCGAAATGAAATGCGCAGGTTGCTATGAACGCTGCAACAAGGAGGCCGACGAGAAAATTGAAGAGATTAAAAAGTCGTTAGGCCTATAACGTTTTGTTTCTCAAAAGTCTAACGCGTTCTGTTTAAGAATGTATTAAGACAATGAAAAACTGAATTGAAGTAGATTTAGACTTTCAAAGTAGTGTAAGAAATCCCCAATTGGCATAACACTGATTGGGGATTTCCATTAGCTTATCTTCCCCCACATCCTTTGTGTCATTTCCAATCCTCAGCTTTCAATCTCACAAGCTCAACGTTTAATGCATGAAACAGTTTTCGCTTATAACCATCATTGCCTTGCTGCTACTTACACAAGCAGCATCAGCCTTAGCCTATGTTGTTAAAGGTACGGTTGTAGACGCCACTGGCAAACCATTGTACGAGGCCCTCGTTCTTGGCAGGAACAAAGTCGGAACAAAGGTTATAGAAATAGAGACAAACAAGCTGGGGCAGTTCGTATCTGCCGAAATAAACGATTCTACCTTGTCTATCGAAATAACAAAAGATACGTTTGTTCCTTTGCAAATCAACATATCGGGAACGTCCAGCCAGTTTGTTGATTTGGGCACGATAACGCTGTTCGAGCGCCAAGTAACGTTGGGTGATGTCGTTGTAACGGCAGAGTCGGTTATGCAGAAAGCCGGCCGTTACATTATCATTCCTACGAAAAAGGAGTTGGGGCAGTCGGCAAACGGATTGTCCTTGCTCAACGCTTTACAGTATAAAATGCCAGGTTTAGCTGTTAACGAGATATTGCAAACGGTGCAGGTAGACAACGCCACACCTGTGTTTAAGGTTAACGGAAAACCATGCGAGCTAAGCAAAATACTCTCATTGAACCCTAAAAACGTATTACGCATAGAGTATAGCGACACACCCGACCTGCGATATGACGGCAGAAGTGTTATTAACATCATTCTTAATCCTAGCCAAAATGGTGGCTCGGTGATGGCAAATGTGTTGTCTGGCGTAACAACGGGCTTTCTTAATGGCAATGTTGGCATTGACTACCACCACGGAAAATCGGAATGGGAACTGAACTATGCCGCCAATTGGCGCGACTATAACAAACGAGAAATCAGTTCGAAAGGCGATTTTATCGGTAGGGATGAGCCTGTGTCGAGAGAAAGGAACGGAATGCCTAGCGACTTCAACTATTTAAGTAACGAATTATCTTTGGCTTACACCTATTTGCACAACCCCAATACCATGATGTCGACAAAGGTTGGTATTGGCTTTGAAGACCAAAAAATCAGCGATAATTCGTGGAATACGCAAAGTTACAAGGGCAAGGTCTCTCGTTATACAAACCATACACGCTGGAAACTTGGTTTTGTTTCGCCCAATTTCGACCTGTTCTTTCGCAAGCAATTAAACAAGACCCAACACATTGAAGCAAACGTTTATGGCAGGCGTTCGTCAGGAACTTACGACAGGGATTATATGAATGTATACGACACCCCCCTAAATAACGACACGTTGATGAGCTCAACCGAGAACAAGTCGTGGCGTGTTGGTGCAGACATCATGTATTCCAAGACCTTTAAAGCCCTAAGAACCAGTGTGGGAATACAAAACTATTATAATGCAACAGACAACATGCAGCTGGAAAATGGTGTATTAAAGCAAGCAACGATAGACCAAAACCGCATAACGCTGTATGCACAAATAGTGGGTAACGCAAAACAACTGAGTTATGGTTTAAATCTTAGTGGCATCTACAATTATGCAGATAACAACGCCTATAAGACCAATGCCGTACGGATGAAAGTGAATGTCAATGCCAATTATGCCTTTTCGCCCAATTGGTCACTGAACTATTTGTTTTTGCTTAATCCTTCGTTACCAGGAATTTCGCAACAATCTGATTTGATACAGGTGATTGATGACATATCTATCAGACAAGGAAACCTCAGCTTAAAGCCCTCTACCTATCTTCGAAACAGGGTTTATCTGCGCTTTTCCAAAGCAAAATTCACGTCTACTTTGTGGGTGTCGCACAACAAAACGTTTAACCCCATCTATTATTCGTATAGCTATATCAGCGAAGTTTCGAACCCGTACTATGACAAGTTTTTAAGCAAAGCGATTAACGGACGGTCTACTAATCAGCTAAACCTCGAATTGGAATTGTCTGCAAAAGAACTATTTGGCTTTGCAACGTTATGGGGTAACGTAGGTTGGGATAGCTATCAGGTGCCGTTACCCACTCAAACCCATTCGTGCAAACGTTTTTACGCCTCGTTAAGTGCTGCCATGTATTTTGGGAAATGGGTGCTGTCGGCAAAACATGAGATTGAGCCCAAGTTTGAATTGCAAGGAAACACCTCTTATTCTAATGAGAGATGGAACATGATAAAGGTGCAGTATCAATGTAAAAAGTGGCATTTCACGATAATGGGAGCAAACCTGTTCACCCGCCGTGGAAGTAAATATGAACGCATAACCGTGTCAGACGTGCATCCCGAATACCATATACAGAGTATAAGAGACAACGCCAACATGCTTGTGTTGGGTGCAACATATCGGCTCAACTTTGGAAAAGGGAAGGATAAGGCTAACCGCACGCTGCACAACGACGGCTTAGAAAAAGGTGTAGATGTATTTTATTAATAGCGTTCGGGGGATTTATAATTTAAAAATGATGTTTGCTCGCTCTAAGTTTCACTAACAAGAATGAACCACTACATTTATTTGTTGGCTAGTTTATCTCGGTGCAACGTGCATCATAAATTAAACAAACATGAGGACAGTACATTTAGAACGCGAAAACGAGAACCAAAGTTTGATTGCGATAAACAAAGACGATGAAGTGGAGGATAGTTTTTGCTATAAGCTATTTGAACTAGGAGAGTTTGATGTGGCTAAGATACAAGAACTAGTAAGCTATGTATCGCTCAATGTGTTGAACAACAATGAAAAGAACGTTTTAAAATGGATTATTCAAGGGGTTAACAGCTGTTTTGCGTATCATAAGGATGCAAACGACTATTATGTGATAAAGAACTACTCGAAGAAAATCGAGGATAAATGGGGCATGGAATGGGAAGTTGTGCTGAATGCTGCACTGGTGTAGCTGGTTAAACGCACTTGTTGGGACATGCCATAAGCGTAAATACAGATAGGAAAGTATGGAAAATCAATTTAGCAGAACCGAAATGCTTGTTGGCAAAGATGCCGTAGAGCGACTTAAAGGCAGTAAAGTGGCTGTGTTTGGCGTTGGTGGAGTAGGGGGATATGCCGTAGAGGTGCTGGCAAGAAGTGGTGTTGGCTGCATTGATGTCTTTGATGCAGACACGGTAAACATAACCAATCTGAACCGACAAGTGATTGCTTTGCACTCTACACTGGAACAAGCGAAGGTTGATGCGATAGAGAAACGCATCTACGACATTAATCCTGCATGTGTGGTTGGTAAATATAAGATGTTTTATTTGCCGGAAAATGCGGACGAGGTAGACCTGAA
>NZ_HE999447.1:36656-40700 GCF_000312305.1 Prevotella conceptionensis 9403948
ATTTGCCGGAAAATGCGGACGAGGTAGACCTGAAACAATACGATTATGTGGTGGATTGCATTGACACCATCACGGCAAAGATTGAACTGATAAGACGTTGCAAGCTGTTTGGCAGACCCATCATATCGAGCATGGGGGCTGCAAACAAGATGGATGCAACGGCATTTAGGGTGGCCGACATATCGAAAACAACAATGGACCCCTTGGCCAAGGTGATGAGAAAGAAGTTAAGGGCGCTGGGCATTGCTGGGGTTAAGGTGGTGTTTAGCGAAGAACAACCGCTTAAACCTATGGGGCAGAATAACTCGGAATGTGCAGATAATGCTACCACTAATGAGAATTTGGCCGATAATGAAGGCGCGCACAAGCCCAAAGGAAAGAAACATGTGCCTGCCAGCAATGCCTTTGTGCCTGCCGCAGCTGGTATTGTTGTAGGCGGCGAAGTGGTTAAAGACATAATAGGGTGGGGGAATCCTGTTTAAACCCCAATCGCTCATCAGACCGCTTGTCAAATGTTTTAGGTTGTTTCTATCTCTTCTTGTTCATCTTTCGCTTGCTTGTCGGCATTTTGTCTGTCTTATTTCTCTTGACGTAGCACGCTACGCCTTCAAGAATAAGACAGACAATATGCTCAACAACCAAACAAAATTTGTATAGGCTTAACGACCGATTGGGGTTAAAAAAGGTGGAGTTTCGAGTTTACAAAAGGCTCATCAGCGTTGTGTTTCTGAGTATTTGAGGGATTGTAGCAAAATTTTTCCTTTAAACTAAATGGGCAATGCCCTGCTTGCTTATGCAATGGTATGGCAATGTTTGCATAATGCTGTTTCTGTGGCAGTGAGCAGCATATCCTACAACCGCTCGCACTGACGGTAGTAAGCCTACGTGCTTTCCGTCGCCGTAGTCCATGCACGTGTATATAGCACAATCTCTTTTGTCTAGTTTTTAGTAAGAAATTTAACATTATGAGTGCCCTTACTGTTCACCAATCGCCCACCTTGTCGCAAAAAATCGATTCTCGCGAAGGTTTGTTTTGGTACAAAAGGGGGCTAGTTCTCGGATGTTGAAGAATGAATATTTATTACAACGAACTGGCGATTGCACCATATTTCGAGCCCTTTTTAGCGAAATGAGGTGCAATATGCTGCTAAATGCTGTGCATTTTGGTGCAAAACGCACTGCGTTTTGATGCTAAATGCGGTGCGTTTTGGTGCAAAATGCAAAGCAAAATGGTGCAAAATGCAATGCAAAATGCGGCTAAACGTGAAACGAAAAGCATAAAAATACACTGCAATGGTATAAATAAACCCCTTTCGAACCGCTAGAAACATGGCTCAAAAGGACAAAACATCCATCAAAAAGTAGGGTTTTAGGGGGAAAAAGTGAAAAAACGGGCTTGAAAAATTAGGAGTTGGCAACCAAACTAGAAAGGCTAAATGGTGCAAAATGCAGCTCTTTTTCTTAGAAATAGACAAAGCAAGGGATGTGAAAGGACTGAAATAGTGGCATTTTACCTACTTTTTAGCCAATATTCTCGCTAGAACGGAGTGAAAATTAGAGTGATGTTGTCAAATAAAAACAATAATTTAATCTTTTTGAGTTGGTGAATTAATGAGTTGGTAAGTTGATGAGATTTTGAGCTTATAAGTTGATGTTTTCTTGAGTTTGTAAGTTGGTGAGTTCATGTATTCGGGAGTTGTTGGGTCGTCGTGAGTTCATTTTGCACCACAAAAACAACTCGCCTGCGAATTGATTGTTTGCGTAGGGGTGGGCGATTGGTGAGTGAGAATGCCGCTTACGATGCTGAAATCCTTGCCAGGAAGTTGACCTGTTGATGGCGAGTGGCTTAAGGGTAAACAAAAAATGCGCACACTTGGAACAGGTCCAAGGTGCGCATTCAATTTATTAGGAGGAATTAGCCCTAATGGGCATGAGAATTTATTTTCCTTTTTCAAGCTTAGCCTTCAAGTCTGCCAATACGTCGATGTCGCCAAGGGTAGTACCTGCGGCAACATTGTTGATTTGAACAGAAGACTCAGACTTCTTAGCAGCGTGTTGTTTTCTTGCGGGTTTCACATCGTCTTTTCCTTCTTCGAAGGTGCGGCTGTGCGACAGAATGATACGCTTGGTGTCTTTTACAAACTCGATAACCTTAAAGTCGAGTTCTTCGCCCAGTTGAGCCTGTGTGCCATCTTCCTTAACAAGATGCTTAGGCGTTGCAAAACCCTCGCCGCCTTCGTTAAGCGTGATAACAGCACCCTTGTCCATCATTTCAGAAATCTTTCCGCGATGAACGCTGCCAGGGGTGTAAAGCGTTTCGTAAGTGTCCCAGGGATTCTCTTCGAGTTGCTTGTGACCCAAACTTAAACGTCTGTTTTCCTTATCTATTTCGAGTACAACAACCTCAATTTCAGCACCTACTTGTGTGAATTCAGAGGGGTGTTTCACCTTCTTCGTCCACGAAAGGTCGCTGATGTGGATAAGTCCGTCTACGCCTTCTTCAAGTTCAACGAAGATACCGAAGTTGGTGAAGTTTCTAACTTTAGCGATGTGCTTGCTGCCAACGGGATATTTAACCTCGATGGTTTCCCATGGGTCGTCCTTCAACTGCTTGATGCCAAGCGACATCTTACGTTCGTCTCTGTCGAGTGTAAGGATAACTGCCTCAACCTCGTCGCCAACGTGCATGAAGTCTTGTGCACTTCTTAGGTGCTGGCTCCACGACATTTCTGAAACGTGAATCAAACCTTCTACACCAGGTGCAATTTCAACGAATGCTCCGTAATCGGCGATGACAACAACCTTACCCTTAACGTGGTCGCCCACATTGAGGCTTTGGTCGAGAGCATCCCAAGGATGGGGAGTGAGTTGCTTGAGGCCCAATGCAATGCGGCGTTTCTCGTCGTCGAAGTCGAGAATAACCACGTTTATCTTCTGATCCAAGCTAACCACTTCGTGCGGATCGCTTACGCGGCCCCAAGAAAGGTCGGTAATATGGATAAGTCCGTCAACGCCACCGAGGTCAACGAATACGCCGTAGGTGGTGATGTTCTTAACCGTACCTTCAAGGATTTGTCCTTTTTCAAGCTTGGAAATGATTTCTTTCTTCTGTGCTTCAAGTTCTTCTTCGATAAGAGCCTTGTGCGAAACAACCACGTTGCGGAACTCTTGGTTGATTTTAACCACCTTAAATTCCATGGTTTTGCCAACAAATACGTCGTAGTCCCTGATAGGATGTACGTCGATTTGACTTCCGGGGAGGAAGGCTTCGATGCCGAAGACGTCTACAATCATGCCACCTTTGGTGCGGCATTTAATGTAACCTTGAATAACTTCTTCGTTTTCAAGAGCGGCATTAACACGCTCCCAGCTTTTGCTAAGACGTGCCTTCTTGTGCGAAAGAATCAGTTGACCCTTTTTGTCTTCCTGATTTTCGATGTAAACTTCAACAGTGTCGCCAACTTTTAGGTCGGGATTGTATCTGAATTCGGAAGCAGGGATAACACCGTCGCTCTTGTAACCGATGTTAACAATAACTTCCTTCTTGTCGATGGAGATAACCGTACCATCAACAACTTGATGCTCAGAAACCTTGTTAAGGGTTTCATCGTAAGCCTTTTCAAGAGCATCCTTGCTTACTTCTACAGGGCTGCCGTTCTCAAACTCTTGCCAGTTGAAATCGCTCAGCGGCTGTACATTTTTTAAATTAGACATAAATAATAAATAAAGTAAATTAATAAAGTTAGACTTTATGTTGTTTGAAAAACGCTGCAAAGATACTAAAATACAAGCAATTAGCGTGCATTAAAGACATAATACATTTGCTTTTTAGCACACTTTTAACACTTAGGGGAGTTGTATTTGCTTGTTATTTATCATAATTGGCATTATGATTTTATAAAGCATTGGTTAACAGGCGGTTTACCACTACCTCATGCTATCATGCAAATAATGAGCGATGCAACTGACTTTTCCTTAATTATATGATTGATTTGTGGCAGACTTTACCTTTATCTCACCTTTATAACATTAATCTCAATTCTG
>NZ_HE999447.1:41525-72660 GCF_000312305.1 Prevotella conceptionensis 9403948
CCCAGCCGTATTGTTCAAACAGCCCTTGCAGATGCCGCGATAGTAAACTTGTGTTTCCAATACCTGGTGTCCATCAATGTTCATTTCCTTTGGAAGTTTTGCAGACGTATCGTCGAAGATGTCGAAAACATGGCCACAACGGTTGCAATAAAAATGTTTGTGCGGACTAATGCAACCATCGTAGCACACATGGTGCTCGTTGATGGTTATCATTTGCGCCAAATTCTTTTCGGCAAACATTCTTAATGTGTTGTAGACGGTGGTTCGGCTCAACGTTTTGATTTCGTTGCACAATCCTTGATACACCTCGTCTACCGTGGGATGCGTTGGATGTGTGAGCAAGAAATTCATGATGGCGAGCCGTTGTGTAGACGGCCTAATGCCGCTTTCGAGCAACTTATGATAAACGTCCATCTCCATATCGTGGTGGTTTAAGAGTTCTTTGATGTGATTTGGGCAATAAGTTCGTCGGCCGAAACTAGCTGTTGGTCGCCCGTGAGCATGTTTTTCAGCGTAACTTTGCCTTGATTTATCTCGCTTTCGCCAGCTAAAACCACAAAAGGAATGCCCTTGGCGTTGGCATACGCCATTTGCTTTTTCATCTTGGCACAATCAGGATAAAGCTCAACAGATATGCCTGCGGCACGCACTTGGCTGGCTATTGGCAAGCAATAGTCGGATTCGGTCTCGCCAAAGTTGATGAATAGCACCTCCGTACCCTGCGTTGCGTTCTGCGGATAAAGGTTTAGCGTGTTCAACACGTCGTAAATTCGGTCGGCTCCAAAGCTGATACCCACGCCACTAAGCCCAGGCATGCCGAATATCCCAGTGAGATTGTCGTATCGACCACCACCAGTTATACTTCCTATGGCTACGTCTTTGGCCTTCACCTCGAAGATGGCACCCGTGTAATAGTTTAGTCCGCGTGCCAAAGTAAGGTCTAGTTGCAATTCGTTTTTCAGTCCAACAGCCTCTATCTTCTCCAAAATAAAACGCGTCTCCTCTACCCCTTTCACGCCAATTTCTGATGTGGCGATGGTTTGGGCAATGGTTTCGAGTTTCTCGACGTTGGTTCCCGACATGGTAAGTATGGGCTGCAGCTTGTCAACAGCGTCTTGACAAATTCCATTGGCCAACATTTCGGCATTCACCGCCTCAACACCAATCTTGTCGAGCTTGTCTATTGCCACGGTGATGTCGACGATTTTGTCGGGTTGCCCGATATACTCGGCAATACCGGCAAGTATCTTTCTGTTGTTCAGTTTTATCTGAACGTTGATGCCGAACTTGGTGAATACCGTGTCAATGATTTGTACCAGTTCCACTTCGTTAAGCAAAGAGTCAGACCCAACCACGTCGGCATCGCATTGATAGAACTCTCTATACCTACCCTTCTGTGGGCGGTCGGCTCGCCACACGGGTTGAATTTGGTAACGCTTGAACGGCATTTGCAGTTCGTCGCGGTGCATTACCACGTAGCGAGCAAAGGGAACGGTGAGGTCGTAGCGCAATCCCTTCTCGCAAATCTTGGCTGCCAGTTTCAATACATTGTCGCTTACGAACTCCTCGGCAGGCACCTTGCCGATGAAATCGCCCGAATTAAGGATTTTGAACAATAGCTTATCCCCTTCTTCACCATACTTCCCCATGAGCGTTTGCAATGTTTCCATGGAGGGTGTTTCTATTTGTTGATAGCCGTAAAGGGCGTAAACATCCTTAATAGTGTCGAAAATATAGTTTCGTTTGGCCATTTCGGCCGGTGAAAAGTCCCTTGTTCCTTTGGGTATGGATGGTTTGTTCATTACTTTTTCCTAACGATGGTTTGACTTCTATCTGGTCCGATAGAGATGATTTTGATGGGTGTTTGCAGTTGTTTCTCCAAGAATTCGATGTAATTTTTGAATGCTTGGGGGAACTGTTCCTCGCTGGTAAACTGTGTCATGTTGGTTTGCCAGCCTTTCAGTTCTTCGTAAACGGGGGTTATTCCGTGTTCGATGTCGAATGGGAAATGGTCAATTCGTTGGCCGTCCTTTTTGTAAGCCACGCATGCCTTAATGGTTTCGAATGTGTCTAGCACGTCGCTTTTCATCATGATGAGTTGAGTTACGCCATTTATCATAATCGAATAGCGCAGCGCAACGAGGTCAATCCAACCGCATCTACGTTCTCTACCCGTAACAGCACCATACTCGTGACCTAGGTCGCGCAGCTTTTTCCCTGTTTCATCGAACAGTTCTGTGGGGAAAGGACCTGAACCAACGCGCGTGCAATAGGCTTTCATAATGCCGTAAACGTCGCCTATCTTATTAGGACCGATGCCCAAACCGGCACATGCACCTGCCGTAATGGTGTTCGAAGAGGTTACATAAGGATAGCTACCAAAGTCTACATCGAGCATTGTTCCTTGTGCACCTTCGCATAGAATGGCTTTCCCTTCGTTTAAAAGGCTGTTAAGCTCGAACTCGCTGTCAACGATATTGAACTGTCGCATATACTCAATGCCTTCCATCCAGGTCTTTTCTACTTCGCTAATGTCGAAGTCCGTATAGTTCATACTGCGTAGAATGCTGAGGTGTCGCTCTTTATGCTGAGCGTATTTTTCCTCGAATCCTTCGAAGATGTCACCCACGCGCAATCCCGAACGCGATACTTTATCGGTATAAGTTGGCCCAATTCCCTTGCCAGTGGTGCCCACTTTCTTGTCGCCTTTCAGTGTTTCGTAGGCAGCATCCAACACACGATGGGTTGGCATGATAAGGTGCGCACGCTTAGATATGTGCAGACACTTCTTCAAGTCGTGCCCACTTTTCTCCAAATCCTTTGCCTCGGCCATGAACAAATCGGGTGCAAGCACCACGCCATTGCCGATAATGTTTGTTTTTCCGCCTTGGAATATGCCAGAAGGAATGCTCCGCAAGACGAACTTTTGACCGTTAAACTCTAACGTATGACCTGCGTTGGGACCGCCTTGAAAGCGTGCAACAACATCATATTGTGGCGTTAGCACGTCCACAACCTTACCTTTGCCTTCATCGCCCCACTGTAATCCCAGAAGAACGTCTACTTTTCCTGTCTTCATATATATAATATGTGTATTGTTATTTCCTGCAAACTTCACTTCATTTTCTTTTGGCATGCTCTGCACACACCATAAAGATAAAGGGCGAAACCATCGCTTTCGAAGCCTTTGAGCCGCACTTGCTCTAGCGTGGTTGTTATCTCTGGCAGGTTCACCTCAGTCACCGAACCGCACATTGTGCACACCTGATGGCAGTGATTGTCGTTTTTTGTGCGTGCCTCGTACTTGGTTCCATCTATCAGTTTATGCCTAACCACAAGCCTTAACTTGATAAACAGCCTCAGTGTATTATATAATGTGGCCCTACTAACCTTGAAGTTTTGGTTCTTTATGTACTCGTTTAGCTGGTCGAGTGAGAAATGTCCCTTTATGCTAAACACCGCATCGAGAATGGCGTAACGCTCAGACGTCCGCCTATAATTGTTCGTTTCCAGATATTGGTCGAGTATTTTTCGAGCCTGCCTTTTGCTGTCTTGTTTCATTTTCAATCCTTTGTCAGCCCTACAAAGTTACGATAAATATCCGAAAAGCGCGCGTTTCATCGCAAAAATGTAGCTTTGCGACGGCACTGGTTGTGCAAGGGCGGCCGGTGTTTCTTACATCGTCAAGGTGCTTGCAAGCGCGCCAACAGTTCGTCAACCCGTTTTTCGTAGCTATCACCCAGCATGGCCAGCTTTTGCAAACTAGCACTAGCAGCATGTCTTACGCTGAGGTTATCGCTTTGCAAAGCAACGCTAACCTGGTCGAGATATTCGTCTAAGCCACGCTCATTGGGTTCGCAGCCTTTCATAAAAAGGCGCGCCAAAAGCTGATAGGCGCATATCTGCCTATCCATTCGGTCGCTCGCCATCCACTGATAGGCCAATGCAGGCGCGAAATCAACGTGTTGCAGCAAGTTGAAGGCCAGCATCTCGGCCATTTCTTGTTGCAAAGGCTGCTCCATCCACACGTCAGCAAGTTCGGGCGACATGCGTTCGGGCGGCATAATCAAGGTGGCCATAATCTTACATTCGCGTATGTTCTCTTTCCAAAGCTCAATGGCCAGTTCGTAGTTGGGCGCGTATGGTGCGGCCATCTTACGCAGTTCGTGGAACGGAACTCCCCAATTAATTTTATATCCTATGCCTTTTTGAGTCATAGAACGTGAGGTTGTGCCGTCCATAAAGAGCCGAAACGATTGCTTTATCGCCATCAGCTTGCTATGTGTATCTTCGTTCATTGCTAATCTCAAATTATTATGTTGAAGAGCCTGGGGAGAAGTCTTGTTATCCTGATTGAGTCGTTATTGAGTTCAAATAACAAGCTCCACTCCCCTACCCTTTGTGTTTGTTAAATTGGTTTTCTTTCTTTTCGCCTTCTTAAACAAGGAAACCAAACTCGCTAGAATAGCGTAACATTTGTGTGTCGTAAGCCTCCGAGTAATCTACTTCTACGTCTATAATCTCGTCCTCGCCATTCAGTATGGGCTTATATACGGGATTGATAAAGCCCTTATAAGGCGCAATGTCTAGCTTAGCAAAACGTTCCAGCACTTCGGCATGTAGTTCACCATCTACCTTAACCGCATAATTTTCAACTAGATTGCGAGCTGCGTTAAAGTCGCCCTCACTCTTAATGCGTTGCACTTCGGCCAGAAGTTCGCCGAACAAGCAGTGCAATTGCTCATAGTTGTTTATCTGAACGTATGTCTTGCCGTTGCGTTTTACCAAGTCAACAGCACCTTTTCCGTGTTCAAGAGTCCAATGGGCAATAAGTGCCCTGTTGCGCATGTGTGCCTCCTCGATGTCTTTTCCGCGTTCAATTCGGGTCAATTGGGTCATCAACCCGTTCATCATATACGTATAATATTGTGAGCGGAAGGCGTTTTTATCTGGCAACAAGCCCAACTCTTGCAGCTTATCGTCGGCCATGTAATACAAGCCAAAGAGGTCGGCGCGCGCCTCTTCAATGGTATTTCCGTAGGCTTTCAGTGCATCAGGACTAACACCAGGCAGCAATTGACCACTGCCGTGTCCCAAACATTCGTGCAAGTCAGTATGCAGGTCGTCGCAGATGTCGCCGTAACGAGATATTATATCAAGCGTATCTTCGTCAATAACGAACTCTTCTTTAAAGCCATTGCCCTTCGCAGCCTTGTTATATGCGTCGGTGATGTTGCTGATTGTTACGCTTTTCGACCCATGTTGCGCCCTAATCCAATCGGCGTTAGGCAGGTTAATGCCGATAGCCGTAGTGGGATATTCGTCTCCACCAAGCATTGCCGCACACACAACGTTGGCAGTAACGCCGCGAACTTCGGCCTTTTTAAATCGCGAGTCGATGGGCGAATGGTCTTCAAACCATTGCGCATTGTCGCTGATAAGGCGTGTTCGGCGCGTTGCCTCTAAGTCCTTATATTCAACAATGCCCTCCCACGAGGCCTTAATGCCCAGCGGATCGCCATAAACTTCGATAAACCCGTTGATAAAATCCACGTTGCCTGCTTGCTCTTTAAGCCATTCAATCGAATATTCGTCAAACAAATGCAGGTCGCCTGTACGATAATACTTTATTAATAAGTCGATAACGCGTTGCTGTTGTTGGTTTTCAGCAACGCTTTTCGCCTTATCCAACCAATATATGATGTGGCGAATGGCCTCGCCATACTCGCCATTTTCTTTCCAAACCTTTTCTTCCAGTCCATTATCACCTTTTACAAGCTTTGTGTTCAAGCCCCACGACGGCGAGTTGTCGCCTGCTGCGGCCTTCTTCTCGTTGTAGAAGTCCTCCACTTCCTGTTGACATACACCTTCATAATAGTTGCAAGCCGAAGTCCTCACCAAGTCCACGCCATCTGCTTTATTCACTCTTTTGGGTAATATCTCTGGGTTGAACATCACTGGACATAGTTCATCGCACAATTCCTCGACAGAGTTATAACCCGTCATCGGCAACTTATCTATTGGTATTTGCTTAACCGCAGCACGAAAGAAAGCCTCCGAGAAGTCGGGTTGTATTTTGTCGTTGGCATAATGGTGATAGATACCATTAGAAAACCATACACGCTTCAAGTACAAAGCCAACTTATCGTAGTTATCCTTGTCTGCATTTGCATCGAGTTCCGTATAGAGCGTTTCCAGTGTTTTCCTTATGCGGAGGTTGTATTTTCCAAATTGGTCTGTGGTGATGTCTCTACCGCACAGCGTGGCTTGCGATAGATAATATATGTATTTCTTCTGTTGTAGCGAAAGTTTTTCAAATTGTGGTAGCCTGTAACGAAGCATTTGCAAATCGGCAAATCGTTCGTCGGCATAGTTAAATGTGCCTGTTTCTTTCATGATTATTACTTTCTTTGTGTGCAAAAAATTATCTCCACGCATTTGCTTTGCGTGGAGATAAAATTGTTTACCTGTCATTTTCGGGGGATATTCGATATTCCCTTGGTGTCATTCCAGTGAACCTCTTAAACGAAGTATAGAACGACTGACGTGTAGAGAACCCCACTGCATCCGATACATCCTCAATGGTGAGGTGAGCCTTACGCTTGTCTTTCAACAGCTTCATAGCTTCCTGTATGCGGAACTTGTTAACGAAGGACGTATAGTTGGTATTGAACTGCCTGTTAATAACAGTCGAGATATACCTCGTATTCGTTCCTAAATCCTTTGCAAGTTGTTTTGCAGAGTAAGTTTTGTCCTTGTACTTTTGATTTACAGAAATCTCCTGGCAAATGTTCTTTGCCAACGTACCCATCAATTGGGGATTGATGAAGATTTGCGAATCTCTCTTTTTACCTTTTGTTTCTACTAACTGTACCATACTATAAAAACTAAATGCCTACTGATGGTGCAAATATAATCATTATTTTATTAATACAACAAGAATGTTACTTTTTTTTGATGTTTTGTTTTTAAAATTGCTCTTATTGGCCAATTTTTATGTGTTATTTGCTAAATCAAGATGGCTTTTTTATTCTTTTGCGATGTTTGGCCTTGTTTACAGATGGGGTTCATCTATGTTGACACGCCCCACTCCATTTCCTTTCAAAAACCACGAACTTATTATTATTTGGCGAAAGTTTTACGAAAATACTCTGTAAGAAAAGCCTTTTTCTTTATCTTATCAAACGTTGGGGGCACTGAGTTGTGCCAATTACAGGTGAGTAATTTCGCGTCTTTGTTTTTCGTCTTTCGTCACAATTGAGCGAGGCTCGTGCGCCACTCCACATCAAGCATTCATTGATAGTAAGAACTCGTCGTTGTCTTTGGTAACGTTTAAGCGGTCGTGAATAGAATTCATGGCCTCTATCGGGTTCATGTCTGATATGTACTTGCGCAACACCCACATCCTGTCGAGGGTTGTTCTGTCTTGCAAGAGGTCGTCGCGGCGTGTGCTTGAAGCAACAAGGTTTACGGCTGGGAATATTCGCTTGTTGCTTAGCGAGCGGTCGAGTTGCAATTCCATGTTGCCTGTACCCTTGAATTCTTCGAATATCACTTCGTCCATCTTGCTACCCGTGTCGATAAGTGCCGTAGCGATAATGGTAAGCGAGCCGCCGTTTTCCACATTTCTAGCTGCACCGAAGAAACGTTTGGGCTTTTGAAGGGCGTTGGCATCCACACCACCCGTAAGCACTTTACCACTTGCAGGACTAACGGTGTTGTACGCTCTGGCCAGACGGGTGATAGAGTCTAGGAAGATAACCACGTCATGTCCCGACTCAACCAAGCGCTTTGCCTTTTCAAGCACTATGCCTGCAATCTTAACATGTCGTTCTGCCGGCTCATCGAATGTGGAGGCAATAACCTCTGCATTCACCGTTCTAGCCATGTCCGTAACTTCCTCCGGGCGCTCGTCAATGAGCAGCATCATAAGATATGCTTCTGGATGATTGGCTGCAATGGCATTGGCGATGTTCTTCATCAAGATGGTTTTACCCGTCTTGGGTTGTGCCACGATAAGTGCACGTTGTCCTTTTCCTATGGGCGAAAACAAGTCTACGATGCGCGTTGAAAGGTTTGTTGTGGCAGGATTACCACAAAGATTGAACTTCTCGTCGGGGAACAGCGGCGTAAGATGCTCGAAGGGAACGCGATCTCGTATTTCATCTGGTGCCCTACCATTAATCATGTCGATGCTTGTCAGTGGGAAATACTTCTCCCCCTCGCGTGGCGGGCGCACCCTACTCTGCACTACATCGCCCGTTTTCAAGCCATATTTCTTCACTTGCTGTGTCGAAACGTATACATCGTCAGGCGAAGAAAGATAGTTGTAATCGCTCGAACGCAAGAAACCATAGCCGTCGGGCATGATTTCAAGCACGCCGTCTGCCGTTATCAAGTCAGAGAAATCGTAAGCAGGCGGTGCTGGTTGCATTGGCTCCGGCTGCTGATAGCCAGCATTAGGCATTCCATTGGTGGGATTGTCGAACATGTCGTAGTTAGGCAACGCACCTTGATCCTCGATTGGCAAGTCAACAACAGTGATGAAATCTGTTCCATCCCCTGGGTCTCCTTCCCAACATCCTTCCCTTATCGGGTCGGGCCTATCGTTTGGCCCCTCATTGCGAGCATTTATTTTGGCTTGCAATTGTGCCAACAATCCACTGTCGGGAGCATCTTGGTTTTCTCCCATGTCGGTAGCCTCTGGCAAGAAACTGGCCTCAGGCACAGACACTTCGTTTGTGTGCTCCGTCTCCGCTTGTTCGTCAATAACCTCCTGCGGTTCGGCTTGTATATGGTCGTCGGGTTCGGCTTGAGTATTTTCGTCAGGCTCGGCAGCCCCCTGTTCAGGCGCGCTCTCCTCCCCGTCTTCTTCCTTCTGTTGTTCTTCGGCCTCCTGTGCCAGACGTTCTGCTTCGGCAGCCGCAGCGGCTTCAGCCTCTTTTTCCTTCTTCGATTTTCTTCCCCTTTTCTTAGGCTTAGCGGGTTCTTCGCTTTCTTGGGCCTGCGTTTCAGTTGCAGTCTCCTCCGCTTCTTTAAACAAAGATGGTTGTTCGCTAGATGTTACCTTGTTGTTTTTCACATCAAAGTTCTCTCCGTCTTTCCCTTTTACCGAATATACTCTATCTGTGTCTTTCTTAACAATTCTCGTTCTTTTTTTCTTTTGGCCCAAGGGATTCTTCGTTCCCTCGTCAATAGCCTGCTTGTCTAGTATCGAATACACCATTTCTTCGAGGTTGTCACCATCGTATTCGGCACCAAGTGTTTTTGCAATGTCCTCCAATTCAGACATTTTTTTTGATAATAGTTCTTCTTTGCTATACATATCTGTATATCTTAATGCAATAAGTTGTTGATTGTAATAAAAGCGTTTCAAGAATAGAAACGCTTCGAAATTCAGTGCAAAATTACTGGAAATAAATCATTCCACAAGCGTTTTTTGCGAAAAAGTTGTGTTGTTAATATATTTTAAGTCGAAAATGGGCTTTTGAATGCATTTTTGCAGGCGTTTGACAAAGAAGTCGTCCTCACTTTTAATATCTTTACTAAACTTTCGCAAGTGCTGAATCATAAGCATACATTAACGTAAGAAATAAGAAAAGGCTCTTAGAACTGCACAACTCACTGAAAAAGAGTATCTTTATATATAAAAGATAAAGAACCAAATTCAAAAGCCATGCGCAAGGAAACAACAATATTATCATACAGCTATTTGAATGGGATTTATCTAACACTGCTAGCAAGGATGGCATATTTGCTAGTAAGAGCTCACATTAACCTTGTGGCCAAGCTTTTTTGATAAGGGAGGCTATGCGTCATGGAGTTTTGGTAAACACCAATAAGACATTACGTCCAAATGGCTTTACCATTTTTTACGTAATGCCTTAACCTTGCATGTTATGAGCAGCATCTGCTGTTTACAAACGAGCTATACTTGTATTCAACAATTCGTTTTACAATAGACATCCTTTGCGCAAAGCCCTTTACAAACGCGCTATACTTGTATTCAACAGCCCATCGCTAAGGGTATGTAATCTTAGGTGGTATGCGCCACGACTATGGTCGATGCTCATTAGCCGTTGCGGTTCGAGTGGCGATGGCGATAAAGATAAGGCTACATGCCCCATTGTGCGGCGCAAATTGATTTCCACACAAGGATGAATGGCCAAGTTGTTCGTACCTTCTTGCTTAACAAGCATCATGTCTATGCCCAACGGCCCAACATACTTGTTTAACAACAAAGCCGATAGCATTGTTGTTATCGTCTCGGAAACAGCTTTCAGTATCGAAACGTCTATATACTGCGACAGGTACTCTAATTTCGTGCCCTCGGTAGCAAGCAAACTGCCCGTGTATGTGCGCTTAGACGTCTTGAAGATAGACAAGCCCAAATAGTCAATACTCCCGTCGGCATTGGCATTAAACTCCATGCCGAAGTCGCGTATCTTATTATAATAGGGCTCGAAAGTTATGCAGCCTTGTTTTTCGATGGTGTTGGCGCACCATCCCTCGGTGGAAGGGTCGGGCTTATTCTCAATATAACGTATGCCCCTGCCACTACTACTCCACGGTGCCTTTACCACCACAAGTGCATGTTCTTGCAAGAGCGTGTGCAATTGAGCCATTGATTGTACCACAAAAGAAGTGCCAATAAACTTGCTGGGGTAAAGGTTGTTTAATCTGGATACCAGTTCGGGCAATATATTTTGCGACATCCATTGCCGCGAGCTGATGGTCCTTACATCTTCCAACCACCTGTCCGAGGGCAGAACATCTTCGCTA
This sequence comes from Prevotella conceptionensis 9403948, assembly GCF_000312305.1. Taxonomy (GTDB): domain Bacteria; phylum Bacteroidota; class Bacteroidia; order Bacteroidales; family Bacteroidaceae; genus Prevotella; species Prevotella conceptionensis. The sequence continues at coordinate 52,308 of NZ_HE999447.1, forward strand.
ACGCCAATGCCAGTAAGCAATTCTTTTACGTTTTTGTCCCATCCCCAAGGGGCAATATCCAGTTGGTTGGGCGTACTTGTGCCGCTGGCAAGCACCCTTTGCAGCGTGTTGCGGTCTACAAGTTGCACGCCTTTGGTTCTTCCCTTTATGTGTCGAAGACGTTCGCATGCTGCCTCTGCATCGGCAACAAGCACCAAGTCGCCAGTTTTAGCCCATAGTGCAGGTAGAAATCCCAAATCGGCGTACAGGTCGCGAGCAGCTTTGGGAGGGGTGAAATGGTCGTTGCCTGCAGCCAACACCAAGTCGTGATCGGGGTTGAAGATATGTAGTGTCATCGTTGTTACTTGATTTATACTGCAAAGATACGATAAAATCGGGTAAAGAGAACATGGGTCGAACGATAAAACCATTATGCAATGGTGTTGAATGAAGACGTAGCATAACCCCTTCGAGCCGTGTCTAGATTATCTGGACACGGCTCGAAGGGGCTACGAAGGCTACAAAAAGGCCTTTACCATAGGCATGTTGGCGCCATGTGCTGGTAAAGTGTATGGCTTAATCCAGTATGGGGCTATGCCTGAAAAGGCTGGGCATATTATGTCAAGTTATTGCTCGATAATGCCTGCCTCTTCCCACTTAACGATGAGTTCGAGGCAATCGTTAAAGGCCACATTGTACTGAACGTCGTATTGTTCTGTCAGTAGCTTAGCCAAAGTATCGGCCGTAAATTCTTTGCCTTCAACCGCTTCCCAAAGGTAAGCCGACGTTTCGTTCATGCTGATAATCTTGCTGAAATCGATGTTCTCTTTGCCTTCGGCCACAATAACTTGCTCACCACAGATGGAGCGCAATTTAAATCCTACTTTCTTTTTCATAAATGTATGTATGTTATGAATGCGTTACTTTTGTGTTGTGGTTTAAATAGGTCCGAACAAGCGCATCCAAATTTTTGTGTAAAAAGCCAACAAGTATCTGCGTAACGGAAACAAGCCTGTCCATAAGGCTGAATATACACGCCATTTAACACTGTTGGTCTTATCTAATGTTTGTCTTCCTTTTCGGTAAAAGCCCAAAACAAAACCCCTTACATCGGCTCGTTTGCATTGTTCGATGGCTAGGTTGCCGTCTCCGCGCAGGGTTATGTCGTCGCCATCAATTTTGATTATGCGGTGAAGAACAAACACCCCAGGGGAGATTTCTGCCAGTACGGCATCGCCTTTTTGTATTGTTGTGGGCTTGCTTAGCAGGGCCTTGTCGCGATTATGCTCTAGAAAAGGTCGCATACTATATCCTTTTAACCCAATTGTTACCGTGTGTCCTTCTTCTAAGAATTTGGCCACTTGGGGTAAGAAAAGGGCATTTTCAAACTGCAATTCTCTTATTTCGCTATGGTTTGTTGGCATAACATGGCTGCATCTTTGTTGGGCAGGCAGTGAATGGTGTAAATGCCCGTTGTCTCTATAATCTTTGTAATGGTGTCGCACGTGTTGTTAAACACCTCTTTATCCCATTTCATCGTAGAACACGAGGGCAGCAATGAGGCAAAAGCCTCGATGGGTCTAAGCCGTTCTACACTGTTAACCTTTGCGCGGTCGATGCGCGAGATGGCTCCCAGTTCGGCTTTCACGTTGCGATAGCAGGGTGTCTTGCCGCTCCAAGGACTGCCATAGATATAGGGCTTGCCATCAATGACGCGTACAACAGGGTTATCGTCGTTCATTAAATCGCAGTTGGGAATGTAGCGTAGCCAAAGACTTACGTGCGTACTTTTGCCTGTTCCGCTCTTGGCAGTGAAGGCATAGCCGCGGTTTTCGTGCCGAACGAGCGAGGCATGGATGAGTAAAGTTTGCCTAAACGCCCCGGCAAAAGCGTATGTAAGCATCAGCGCATTGTTCAAACCGAAGTAGCGCATGGAATAGTTGCCTTCCAATTTGCAGCGACAAAGCGAAAAGTCTTTGTTGGTATGGAGCAAACAACAAAGCTTGCCTTGCAGGTTGCGGATGTGAAATTGATACCCCCCCGAGGGCAAAACGTCTACGAGGGTCATGCCGTTACCGGTGTCTATATCCCTTATCAGTTCGGTATCTTCTGGCGAAAAAGGCTCCAAGTCGTTGGTTACGATGAGTTGCAAAAGCAGGTCTTTGGGCTTACTTTCAACTCTGAAAGGTTCTAACGACTGGATGAGTGCCCCGTCTATTGGCGTCGCGTTCTCGAAAACAACGTTAATATCGTGTTCGGCGATGTTAAAATAATGAGTCATCAATGATGTTGTTCTCCGTGTGAGTACGTTTTTGTGCGTTTGGCAGAAAGGCGGCACAGCCTTAATAGGCATGGTGCCAACCTTCCCTTGTTTGTGTGCCGTGCATCCGTTTTCGGTAGCTTATAACCTAGCTATCCTTACTTTTCGGGCACAATGGCGTCGTATTTAAACTCTGATTCTTTGAGATAACGCACGTTGGAATCGCCCCTTGCTGCGCTTTTCTTCAACAGAGTGGCATACTTTTTCTCGGCTTTCTTACGCGAAAGGGCAAAGCAAGTGATGCAGGTGGCGTTGGCAAAGCCTTGCGATTGAAGGTAATCGCGAAGTTGATAAGAGTAGTTCTCGCGACTATACAAGAACTTCCCTTTGTCGTTAATCCAAGCGTCGACCTCTTGAACATCGGTGAAATAGGCTGTGGAATCATTGAATGATGCTGCCATCCCAAACATGTACACCTTGGTTTGAACCAATTTAGCCGAGGCAGTTGCGCCTACGGCAAGCAAAATCATTGCTACTAAAACGTATCTTTTAAATTGTATCATCTCCTTTATTATATGGCGAAAATCCGCCTTTACTCTTCATTTTGCTCAGCAACAAGGATTTCTCTCCAAGTGCTGTATCGCTTGTACACCCGTAATTTACTGTCCAAGATAGGTTTTGAGCATCTTGTTTTTGGTGTTGTTTCTTAATCTTCTTATGGCTTTCTCCTTTATCTGCCTTACCCTTTCGCGGGTTAAGCCATACTTGTCGCCAATCTCTTCGAGCGTCATTTCCATTTGGTTGATGCCGAAGAAGGCCTCGATAACATTGCGTTCGCGCTCGTTGAGGTACTGCAACGCATCTGCAATTTCGGCACGCAGCGACTCTTTCACCAGTTCGTTGTCAACCGTTGGCGTGTCGGTATTGGCTAGCAAGTCTAGCAAACTGTTGTCTTCGCCGTCCACAAAAGGTGCGTCCACCGAGATATGTCGGCCAGTAACCTTGATGGCATCTTCAATCTTGTCTTCGGGTAAGTCGGTTTTTTCGGCTATTTCGTTGATGCTTGGCCTACGTTCGTTCTCTTGTTCGAACTTGCTAAGTATCTTGTTGATTTTGTTTACCGACCCTACTTGGTTTAATGGCAAGCGAACAATGCGGCTTTGCTCGGCAATGGCCTGCAAGATGCTTTGCCTAATCCACCATACAGCATACGAAATGAACTTGAAACCGCGGGTTTCGTCGAATTTTTCGGCAGCCTTTATCAAGCCCACATTGCCCTCGTTGATGAGGTCTTGCAGGCTTAGCCCTTGGTTTTGGTACTGTTTGGCAACAGACACAACAAACCGCAAGTTGGCTTTGGTTAGTTTCTCCAAGGCTTTTCTGTCGCCTTTTTTGATGCGTTGTGCCAATTCAACTTCCTCTTCTACAGAAATTAGCTCCTCGTGGCCTATCTCTTGTAGGTATTTGTCCAGCGAGTCACTCTCCCTGTTCGTTATCGATTTCGTGATTTTCAGCTGTCTCATTAAGCGTCATTTTTATGCTTGAATGCAAATTTAACGACTTTAAGGCACATCCCCAAATGTTTTTGCTTTTTTTGTTTAATACGATACATCTTCGTTTGTGCTCCAACATGCTATTTGGGGGTCGTCATGACTTTTACTTAATTTCTCGATATCCATCTTCCCATTGTTTTGTATCGGAATAGTATGTCCTATTATAATCTATAGACATCATAAATGAAACAGTATAACTAGTATCATTTCTTATATCATAATAAAGTGCATTTGAATTCTCCTCTTCTAGAATACCTATTTCATTTAAATCTTTGGGTAAGCGGTGATTTTCCTTTCTAAAAAGCTCTATTTTTTCTACGATGTCCTCTCCCCTTTGGGTTAAGTCTTTCTCCCTTTTACTTGTTATAAAGAAGAATAAAAGCATCGCTAGTATAACTACACTAAGTATTATATATTTTATTATAGTCATGATTATGGATTTTTTCGTGAATACTGGCTAAGGAGGGGCTTGAGGTAAACAAGCAATCTGCCTATGGTTTTCTCATCTCTTGTCTGTTTTATCAGTCTAAATTGGCTGACCCTGACATTCAATTACATTGGACACAGTTCCTATCAACCGCTGTTTGAGGAAATTGCTCCACCTTTCTTGCAACAGCTTTTGCGCCTTTTGAACATTTTTGGCTATAACGCAGTTCAGCTTCTATATATTGTCTACGAGGCCATATTTATGTTGCGTTTACCTGATGCTGTTCCTTTTGGCCATGAGCAGCATACCTTGCTACCGCGCGCAATGGCGGTCGTAAGCGTACATGCTTTATATGGCTTGCCCATACACATCTTTACGGCATAAGTGTTTTTGTCTAGTTTTTGGTAGATATTTTAACATTATGAGTGCTCTTTTTGTCCGCAACCGCCCACCTTGTCGCAAATAATCGATTCTCGCGAGGTTTGGTATTGATGCAAGAAGGGGCTAACTGGTGAATGCGGAAAAATGAATTTTTATTTAAACAACCACCATTTGCACCAGTTTTGGGGGCTATTTGCAGCAAAATGCAGTGCGTTTTGCCGCTAAATACAGTGCAATATGCCGCTAAATGCAATGCGTTTTGGTGCAAAACGCGAGGCAAAATGCTGCTAAATGCAGTGCAAAATGCTGCTAAATGCTAGACGATAAGCATAAAAATGCACTGCTTTTGTATAAATATAGCCTCTTCGAACCATTAAAAACATGGCTGAATAGGGCGAAATAGTCGTTAAAAAGTAGGTTTTTGGGGGCTAAAGGCGGGTAATTGGACTTGAAAAATTACGAGATTGCAATCAAACTAGAAAGGCAAAATGGTGCAAAAAGTAGGTTTTTTCTTAAAAACGGACATATTGGAAGACGTGAAAGGCTAGAATTTGTGGCTATTTACCTGCTTTTTAACCAATATTCTCGCTAGAACGGAGCGAAATTTGGAAGGGTTTTGTAAAATAAAATATAAGAATTTAAGTTTTTGAGTTGGTGAGTTTTTGAGTTGGTGAGTTTTTGAGTTGATGAGTTTTTGAGTTGATGAGTTGATGGGTTTAAGTTTGTGTGTTGATAGGCTTGTGAGTTTGTGAGCTGATAAGCTTGTGAGTTTGGGTGTTTGTGAGCTGATAAGTTTGTGAGTTTGTGTTTTGATTCATTCGTGAGTAGCTGTTTTTTCGTGAGTTTATAAGCAAGTGAGTTGATTTATCCTGCACTTCGTATATGAAGGGGAATGTTTATTTTGTGTCGGCATCACAAAGATAACAATCTCCACACAATTTATAAACAAACTAAAAGTCATGGCAACATCGTTCTATACGTTTTTATAATAACGTGAAATGGAAGGAGTGCTAAGAAACAAAGAATTGGCTTATGAACAAACACTCCTTCGTCTGTTTTAAACCAGAAATCCCCTATATTCCCTCGTCTTACTGTTAAAAATGAAATGTTTTTGACATTTAACGAATGTGAATTTGTAAGTTAAAATAAATAATGTTACTTTTGCATCGTTTCTTAAAAAAGCACAAAGGTGAACAGTGCCTATGAGGCAACGCGCAAGGAAGAAGTTGACAAATCAATGCTTGCCTTAGGCGTGACAGGAGGTTTTATACTTCTCATTCGTCTGCCTAAACAAAACAAATAGCACCTTGCCGTCTTTAAGCATAAGCCCAAACATGCGTAATTTAATGTATCATTATCATATAACAAGCCAAAATAATTAATATTAAAATGAACAAACAGATGAAAAAGACATTGTTTATAGCACTTACAATGTTATCAACTGCTGCGCTTTCGAATGCAAACCCAATAACAAAAGGACAAGCTTTGAATATAGCATCGAAGTACATCAACAACCCAACATTATCGAAGAACACGCCTGTAACGCGCTCGGCACAAGCCAACGAGCGACCTGCATATTATATCTTCACGAGTTCGAGCGATAAAAAGTTCGTCATTATATCAGGAGAAAGCAAACTAAACGAATTGGTTGGCTATGGAGATAACATGTCGAAGAATAGCGACGAGCAACCACCATACTTCAAGAAGTTTCTAAAAGATTATGAAAGTGTGGTGAAAGCTGTACGCAATAGCAGTAAGCAAGCGCCAACGGCGCAGATGCCCATCAAGCGAAAGGTGGAACCATTGCTTACTTGTAAGTGGAGCCAATATTTTCCTTATAACAAATATACGCTTAAAGTTGATGGCAAAACAACACCAACGGGCTGTGTAGCAACTGCAACAGCACAAGTGATGTACCACCACAAATGGCCCAAAAACCGTCCTACGGGGTATGTTAAAAAAGAAGGCGACGAAGCTAGGAAGAGTCCTACTTATTGGTGGGGTGATATGAAAGACACCGCTAACAAGATGTTTTCAGAACGCTCCAGGCAAGCTGTTGGCGTGCTGATGCGCGACATTGGCAAAGCCGTTAACATGAGGTATTACCACAAGGGGAGCGACTCAAACTTGCAATATGCGTGCAATGCACTTCGAGATAAGTTTGATTATACGGTACGTTTCCTTGATAAAGACTTCTTGCCTGCTAACGAATTCCTCAAAGAAGTGATGCAAGAAATATCCAACGGCTATCCTGTTTTGGTTTGCGGAGGCCCACATGCCTATGTTTACGACGGCTATGATGAGCGTGGTTTTCTACATACCAACTGGGGGTGGGAAGGACTAAACGATGGTTATTTTGATATAAACACCGTTTATTTAAATGTTACGGGCTTTGCGCTTAGTGGCACGTTTTGGGATGACATGTCTGTTGTTTTTGCCCATCCCAATGATGGTAAGGCCGTTCCTTTTAAGGAAATAGAACGTGGATTGGATGCTCGCACCACCACTGCATTCACCATTAGCAAAACAGAAGCAACACGAACAGAGAAATTGAGCGCTTCAATTATAAAGTTAGGCTCATATAGTCCCGTTAAAGGAAAGCTGGGTGTGTTTACCGGTAAGGTTGCACTGGCACTTTATAACCACAAGAACGAACGGGTGAAAATATTTAACTCTGCCAGCGACAACCTAGTTTGGGCATCCATTTTCACCACTATGAGTTTTGATTTGACTAACATTAGCTTTGAAGGTTTACCCAATGGACACTATCGTTTGGTGCCCGTCTTCTCTGAAATGCTCGATGAACAGACTAAGAAAAACGGCGAGTGGAAACCCATTAACCACGCCAATGAGATGGAAGTTGAACTCACAACAAACGCTGTTCGCATCAACACCAACAACCCCCAGAATGTTGTTACCATTGAAAAGAGGCCAAGTGTGCTTGCTCCTTTCTATGAAGACTCGGGCAAGATGGGTGCTTTTAGTTTCACCATGTATAACCCTGGGCGAGAAGAAGTGCGTGGCGACTTGGTGATGACGCTTAAAAGCCTTGAAACCAATAAGGTCTATAATGCCTATTTGCTTACACCTAACGTTGTTGCACAGCGTCTTGGGCACACCTCTTTCACCATCAACATGCAGGCATTATACAATAATCCTGGCGATTTCGGCAAATTAAAGGTTGGTAAATACAGTGTAACCCTATCTATAAAGGTTAAGAAAAAGAATTCGGAATATATTGTTCCCATTACAATGAAAGAGTCTTTTGAAATAGAAGTGTTGCCCGATCCCCACCAAGGAACGATTGAATTTAATTTTGTAGACTTCTTAGTAGATGGTGCTAACGCCAATTATAGCACTTTCCAGCTGACCAAAATAAAGGAAATTGGCTTGCAAGTGCATGCCAGGGTGGCCGGATATCAAATCAGAGAAGGTTATCGTGGGCGCATTTATTATCGTTTGCTCGACCTGACAGAAAACAAATGGATTGATTTAGGTTATGCAAATAATGTTTATCTGCCTTGCGAAAAGCCAAACGATGCAAGCAAAACACGTGTTACTTTTAACGCATCGATGTTGAAACCCAACCATGCTTACGAAATACATCTTGAAATTGAACGAGGTGGAAAACGTGAAGACGTTTGGAACCCAAATGCTAAACGCAACGTGCTCTACACGGTTGACGATTTGAAAACTACTGCTATCGACTCGAACGAGAGCGACAACAAAGCGCCAAAGCACATCTTCAATATTGAAGGAGTGCGGCAAACACAGGCATGGGAAACCCTTCCAGCAGGTATCTACATTGTAGATGGCAAGAAGGTTATGAAGAAATAAGCATTAGCTTACCTCGTTTTTAAGCAGAAAAGAAATGATATTAAAAGGTTGTCTTTATATACACATAAAGGCAACCTTTTTGACGTAATTATATCTTTATGGGATATGGTTGCAAGGCAAAAGCAATGCAAGTGCGTGGTAAATTGCAATACAAGAGCATTGAGTTTGCAGAACGAAGGGAAATGAGTTAATGTGGTTTCAAAATCTATTTCTTGGCAACATTCATTTGTATTGCGAGTAACGTTCCTTCAAATATTTCTCAATCTCACCCTTTGTTAGCATACGCAGCTGCTGGGAAGTGCAAGACGTGTATCTAGGAGACACAAACAAAGGTTGTGCTGAGGTGCAACGCTTATGCTTATTGTTATGCAAATAATCGTTCAACTCCAACTCCGAGGGGAATATCTTGTACTCTTTTCTCCCCTTATCGTTCATTATTTCGTAGATTTGGCAAGACTTTTGCCACACCACTTCGGCTGCCCGAAGATACAAAATGGCTATATCAAGCGACTTAAAAGGGAACTTGGCACGAAACCTTCCCTTTGCATCTACGTCGGCACAGATACATCTGCCACAGCTGTTGCACACATATTGGCGATGATGACGCAAACAATCTTCGGGGTTAAGCAAAGGTGTTGCCCGATTGCTGTCGGCATAACATTCCTTACAACGACTCTGCACTGTGTCCATTTCTTTTCCGTTTACCATAATATTTCGGAGTTTTCATTCTACCATTTGCAGCAATCTACCGATTTCAGCGGCATGAGTTCGACAATAATACATGACAAAGGAGATGTAAGGAACAAACACCACGATGCCCCACGACAAGCCCTTTGCTGTGACTTTATAATCGCCAATGCTACAAAGAACGTATGCTGCCCACGCAATATTGAGGGTCATAGTGATGTGAGATAATTGTGCAAAGACGTTTGCACCACTCCAAGTGAAGGTAAAAAGCCCCATCGTTCCGAAATAATACATTGGTAAAAGGGCGAATGGAAGTAAGGCTGTATTGCCTTTCAACCAAAAGATTGTCACACAAACAAGGTAGACTAAACTTGTAGGCGAGCAGGCATTGAAAGCGAGCCACTGCACAAAACCAACTTTCAACGTGAATATAAAATAGCCCGAACCAAGTAGGGTGAGCAACAATAAGGCTGCAGCTAGGGCTACACCAACAGCATTTCTTGCTTTTGTTCTATCCATAAGGCAATTAACGTATGGGAATATACACTTCGGTTTTCAATTTCTCTGCGGAAGTTCGTTGACAGTTGTTCAGATATTTCTCGAACATAGGTTCGTCACGCAGTTCATATTCACTATTAACAAGCCAACGCATAGCCGAATCGTACACGGCAGCGAGGTTGTCGTAAGGGCCTTGATACGCAAACATGGCGTATTTTCCACCAGCAAGCGTCTTGCAACTAACTCCGTCTTGGGGTTTGGCAGGTTTGTGTATGGCTAGGCATACGTCGCTACGTTGTTGGTTGGATTCGGTAACTTTTGGGTCGTCGTACGAGATGCAAAGCGATTCGATTTCCTTAGTGAAAAGTTTCTGCGATTTCACTACGCCCCAGAGGCATTGGTAGGCATCATCGTAGTTTAGCGAACCATATTCGCCCATCAGCGAAACGTAGATAAGACTCTTATCTTCCAATGTTACTAGCTTTGGCGCTTTAAGTGCCAAGTTCTCATTGATAACTTCTCTCTTCATAATATATATGTTTTTATCCGTTCTGTATTGTGTGGGAGTGATGCCATATCGGCTTTTGAAGGCTTTTGAAAGCGAGGCAGGACTTTCGTAACCGATGTTGTAGGCAATTTCTTCTACCGCAAGCGATGAGTAACGCAACAGCTGGGCGGCTGTTTCTATCCGCAGGCGCGCGATAAAAGCGATGGGCGGTTCGCCTTTTATGGCTTTGAAGATACGGCAGAAGTGGAAGTCGGACAGATTGGCCACGCGCGCCAACGTCTTCACGTCTATTGTTTCGTCAAGATGTGTGGCAATGTAATGGCTCGCCTTATTGATACTTTGTATATAACTATTATGGGTGATGGTCTTCGTACGCACATGAGGTTTATTATGTTGGCAAAGTTACAACGCATTTCGCAAGTTCGCTTTTCCTACCTTGCTAATTTACACATTCGTTTTAAGGCATCTTCTAGGAAAGAAATAGAAGATCTCAACAAGTTCAACACTAATAACCCACACGTTTGCCACATCAACCACTGTACGGCTAACCCTGGAAGTAATAGCGATTCACGGTAGAATTTAAGAGAAACAAAGTGGATAAGGAAAAACGCGGTTATAATGTTAAGTAAGATTACAACAGCCACAAAAAACCTCCCGTCATTGTTTAGGGAAGGAACAATTCGTTAATCATCATTCAGATGTAATGTTGAGTTTCCGCGATCTGAAAGCCTGATTTTCTTAACGTGCGATTGGGGTTTATGCCCATATACCCCCCTACTCCATTCTGCTTTTCTACCCCTGCCGCTGCCTTATCCAGCGCGCAAAAAACGGGTCTTCAATTTCAAAAGCGTCTAGCTTAATTACATAACCGCTTTGCATCAGCCGCTTAACGCTGCTGTATACCGTACTCGTGGGAAGTCGGCGGTTACTTGCAAGCTGCACATTATTTACCAATCCCATCAATATGCTGCGGTCGGTTTTGTTGAAGTTGAGCCAAATGCGTTCAAAATCCAAGTCGTGTGTACGAACAAGCGTTGCAATGGCCTGCTCTACCACCTCTGTTGCATCAAGTTTTTTGTAAGTCAGAAAGTCCCAAACAAGTGCAGCCAACTGCTGCGTATAATACGGATGACAACGCGTAGTGCTTAAAATCTGCTCTACCACATCGGTTTTCATCGCACAATCGGCAGGCAATCGTTCAAGAACATAATGGCTAAAATTGTCGTGTGGTATTCTATCTAGGTGCATCAGTACGCCGAAACGATAGAAAGGCGAACGCTTTCGCTCGAAAATTTCAGTCATCATCGACTCCTGACTGCCCAAAAAGATGTAGTTAACATGTTGTTGTGTTTGGATAATGGCACGCAATCGTTTGTCGATACCCTTGTCTAGCCCCATCAGTTCTTGAAACTCGTCAAACACAACCACCATCGATTCGCCCTTTTCGCTCACCTTCTCAACCAATTGCAGTGCGTCTTCTATCAGCACCGTGGCATCGGTTGTGGCTTGAAAGGTTATGTCAATGGTTTCTCCCGTTGGTGTGGTGGATATAGTTGGCACAACCCGAAAGCTGCTCAGCAGATGTTTAAGCTTTTCCCACGGGTGCAGCTTAAATACTTCTTTCAATATCATTGCCGCTAAGCCCTCAACGCTAACCACCATTTGCAGATTGAGCGAAATACACGGCCGCGACACTTGCGTTACCGCTTTCTTCACCAAGCTAGACTTACCAAATCGCCTGGGACTGATAAGTATCAGGTGGTTATTGCTGTTCAGCAATTGCTTTATCCGTTGCAGTTCATCGTCTCTATCAGTGAAATACTCACCTTCAACAATGGTTCCAAACTTAAATGGGTTCTTCATTTGCGATAATTTTCGTTACGAACTTTTTCGCAAATATAAGCATAAGCCATCGAAACACCAAACAACTTACGCTTATTTGGCCGTATTGGGCATGATTTTAACATCCAGAAAACACTACGATACAACACATAGCCACCCAGTTTTGCGCAGCTAATAGCTATCAACAGCATCGCCTAAGCCCCCAAAAAGGTGTTGATTTGAGGTAGTAAGTTTGTGAGTTCTGCAGTGCCTTATCTCTTCCAACTCCCTACTTAGTGGTAAGTTCGCAAGCATTATGCCTGATAATGAATATGCAATAAAGCCAAGAAATCGGAGAATTGCAAGATAATAAGCTCAATTTAACCATTAATTATTTAGGCTGTTTGTTGGTGATGTATCTATTTATTGTTATTTTTGCATCGAAATTATGTTCAACCTCATTTGTTTTGGGGCAACACAATATTAAATTATAACAACAGATGAAAGTTTTAAAGTTTGGCGGAACATCAGTAGGTTCCGTAAAGAGTATTTTGTGCTTAAAGCGCATTGTGGAAACCGAGGCTAAGCGACAACCTGTGATTGTGGTTGTTAGTGCATTGGGAGGTATTACCGACAAACTTATCGCCACAGCGCAAATGGCCGTAGGTGGAAACGAGAAATGGAGAGGCGAGTTCGATGAAATGATGACACGTCACCACCAAATGATCGACACCATCATTAGCGACACCACGGCTCGCGAGCAACTTTTCAACACCGTTGATAACCTTTTCGAACAGTTGCGCAGCATTTATACGGGCGTTTTCCTTATTCGCGACCTTAGCGAGAAAACGCAAGACGCCATCGTGAGCTATGGCGAAAGACTTAGTTCGAATATCGTGGCAGCACTTATCCGAGGTTCTAAATGGTTCGACTCGCGCGAGTTTATCAAGACCCGACGCAAAAACGGAAAGCATGTGCTAGATAGCGAACTGACGAATAAGCTTGTTGTCGACACGTTTTCGCCCTTACCACGAATCTCTCTTGTGCCCGGATTCATATCGTTAGACCAAGATACGGGAGAAACAACCAACTTGGGGCGAGGTGGTTCGGACTATACTGCTGCCATACTTGCAGCTGCCCTAGATGCAGAAGTATTGGAAATTTGGACCGACGTGGACGGATTTATGACGGCCGACCCACGCATCATCAAGACCGCTTACACCATAAAGGAACTGAGTTACACCGAAGCGATGGAGCTTTGCAACTTTGGCGCGAAGGTTATCTATCCCCCTACCATCTATCCCGTATGCGTAAAGAACATACCCATACGAATTAAGAACACTTTTAACCCCAAAGCCGAGGGTACAACCATCAAACAGAAGGTTGAAAAAACAGATAAGCCCATACGAGGCATTTCGAGCATTAACGATACTGCACTCATCACGGTTGCAGGCCTCTCGATGGTTGGCGTTATCGGCGTTAACCGACGTATATTTACCGTATTGGCCGACAATGGTATCTCGGTATTCCTTGTTAGTCAGGCATCATCAGAAAACTCCACCTCTATCGGTGTGCGCGAAGAAGACCTTGCAGCAGCCGTAGAAGTGCTAAACAACGAGTTCGCGAAAGAAATAGAAATGGGCGCGATGTTCCCCATGAAGGCCGAAAGCGGACTGGCAACTGTCGCCATCGTGGGCGAAAACATGCGCAACACGCCAGGTGTTGCAGGCAAATTATTTGGTACGCTTGGGCGTTCGGGCATTAGTGTCATTGCTTGTGCACAAGGAGCAGCCGAAACAAACATATCGTTTGTGGTGTCGGCGGCCTTCTTGCGCAAGTCGCTTAACGTTATTCACGATTCTTTTTTCCTCTCCGAATACACCGAACTCAACCTCTTTATCTGTGGCATCGGCACGGTGGGCGGCAAGCTTATCGAGCAAATAAAGAGTCAAGCCGAAGAGTTGCGCATGCGTTCACGTCTTAAACTGCGCGTGGTTGGCATCGCTAGTTCTAAGCTGATGATGTTCGACCGCAACGGACTAGACCTAGACAACTACGCAGAACTGCTGAAAGACGCCGACAAATGCACGCCCGAAAGTCTGCGTAACGGGATATTGGAGATGAATATCTTTAACAGTGTTTTTGTGGATTGCACTGCTAGCAAAGACGTTGCCGACCTATATCAAACGCTTTTAGAACATAACGTAAGTATCGTTACGGCCAATAAGATTGCCGCATCTTCGAAATACGAGAAGTACGAAAGGCTAAAACAAACGGCGCTTACGCGAGGCGTTAAGTTTAAATACGAAACGAACGTGGGCGCAGGCCTTCCTATCATCGGTACCATCAACGATTTGAGAAACTCGGGCGACCATATCTTGAAGATTGAGGCCGTATTGAGCGGAACACTCAACTTTATCTTCAACGAACTTTCAGCTGCTGTGCCCTTCTCCGAAACAGTACGCCGCGCAAAGGCGCAGGGATATAGCGAACCCGACCCACGCATCGACCTTAGCGGCACGGATGTTGTGAGGAAACTCGTGATTCTAGCACGCGAGGCAGGCTATAAAGCAGAACAGGCCGATGTGGAGAAACGGCTTTTTGTACCCGATAGTTTCTTTAAAGGTTCGTTAGAAGAGTTTTGGGAGAACCTTCCCACGCTCGATTCCGACTTTGAACGGCAGAGTCAACAATTGGCAAAAGAGGAGAAACGGTGGCGATTTGTGGCCACAATGGACCACGGCAAAACCTCCGTTGGCCTGCAAGCCGTAGACAAGAACCACCCTTTTTATAACCTGGAAGGCTCGAACAACATCGTTTTGCTTACAACCGAACGCTATAAGCAATATCCCATGCAGATACAAGGCTATGGAGCTGGTGCCGATGTAACAGCTGCCGGTGTGTTTGCCAACATCATGAGCATTGCCAACATTTAACTTCATCTGTAATGAAACATCTCATCATACTAGGCGACGGCATGGCCGATCATCCCGTTGAACGGCTAGGCGGAAAGACGCTGTTGCAGTACGCAAACACGCCTTACATGGACTTATTAGCCCGACAAGGCCGAACAGGCATGCTGCAAACCATCCCCGAAGGTTTCGCTCCTGGCTCTGAAGTGGCCAATACAGCCATCTTAGGCTACGACCTAAGCAAGGTTTATGAGGGGCGAGGCCCATTAGAGGCCGCCTCTATTGGCTACGATATGCAGCCGTTAGACCTTGCCTTGCGCTGTAACATCCTTACTTTGGCAGACGGCTTGATAAGAAATCACCACGGCGGACACCTCAAAACCGAAGAAAGCGAACCACTCATCGAGGCTTTAAACAAGGCCTTGTCCTCGGATGTGGTTAAGTTCGCTATGGGCATTCAGTATCGTCACCTGCTTATTATAAAAGGCGGAAACAAGCATATAGAGTGCACCCCACCGCATGATCACCCCGATGAACCTTGGCAACCCTTGCTCGTTAAACCGCAAGAAGGCTGGGAAGATGTACGCGAAGTGGGCAGAATGACGGCCAGAGAAACGGCAACTTTGCTAAACGAACTGATAATAAAGTCGCAACAAGTGCTTTCAGCCCATCCCTTCAACAAGCAAAGAGCGGCCGAAGGAAAGCTCCAAGCCAACAGCATTTGGCCGTGGGGCGGCGGTTATCGCCCGGCAATGAAAACGCTTACCCAGCTATATCCCAATGTGCTGTCGGGGGCGGTAATCTCTGCGGTAGACCTTATACGCGGCATCGGCCATTATGCAGGCTTGCGTAACATCGTTGTTGAGGGCGCAACAGGACTTTACAACACCAACTACGAAGGAAAAGCCACAGCTGCTATTGAGGCTTTAAGGCACGACGACTTCCTTTACTTGCACATTGAGGCGAGCGACGAGGCAGGACATGACGGCGATTTAGAATTGAAACTCAAAACCATCGAGGCCTTAGACAGTCGTATTGTGGGGCCTATATATAATAAGGTGAAAAGTTGGAACGAGCCAATATGTATCGCCATACTACCCGATCACCCCACACCCGTGGAGGTTCGCACACATGTAGACGAGCCTGTGCCGTTCCTGATATGGCACGAAGGCATCGCACCAGATGCCGTTCAGGCCTTCGATGAACAGAGTTGCAAAAGCGGTAGCTATGGTTTGCTTAGGCCGAACCAATTTATGCAAACATTTATGGACATTCAATAGTTACGGTTCATCAGTTAGTGAGTTGTTAAGTTTAGGAGTTTTAAAAGTTCTTCGGCATTCAAACAGTTAGTTCAGGATTTATCCAGTTGCAAGCTGTAAGTTCAAGGCAATAAACCATAAAACGCCAAAGCTCAGCAATAAACTCCCCCACAAACTCAACAACTCACAAGCTGAATAACCCACAAACTCAATAACTCATAAACTTAAAACCAGAGATGAGATATTACAGTACGAATGGTAAAACGGAGATGGTAGACCTTCGCGAAGCGGTGGTTAAGGGCTTAGCCGCCGACAATGGCCTATTCATGCCCGAACGAATAGCAACCTTACCCACAACGTTTTACGGACAGATAGACAAGTTTTCCTTTCAAGATATAGCCTTCGCGGTGGCACAAGCCTTCTTCGGCGAAGACGTTGGGGCCGATGCCCTGCGAACAATTGTGAACGAAACACTGGCTTTCGATTGTCCTGTGGTGCCCGTTCAAGCCAATTGCTACGCCTTAGAGTTGTTTCATGGGCCAACTTTGGCCTTCAAGGATGTAGGAGCGCGTTTCATGGCCCGACTGCTAGGCCACTTTGTAGGTCAAGACCGCAAACAAGCAATCAACGTGCTGGTGGCAACAAGTGGCGACACGGGTTCGGCCGTGGCCAATGGTTTCTTGGGTGTCGAAGGGGTGAACGTGTACGTGCTATATCCCAAAGGAAAGGTAAGCGCCATACAGGAAAGTCAGTTTACTACGTTGGGACAAAACATCACAGCTATCGAAGTTGATGGCGTTTTCGACGATTGCCAGGCTTTGGTAAAGCAGGCTTTCATGGATAAAGAGTTGAACGAGCAGTTGCTCCTCACCTCGGCCAACTCCATAAATGTGGCTCGTTTTCTCCCCCAAGCGTTTTATTACTTCTACGCTTACGCGCAAATGAAAAAGCAAGGTCTGCAAAACGAACTGGTATTTTGCGTGCCAAGCGGCAACTTCGGCAACATCACTGCGGCCTTATTCGCCCATCGCATGGGCTTGCCCATCAAGCGTTTTATCGCCGCCAACAATGCAAACGATGTCTTCTACCAATATTTAGAAACGGGTAAATACCGGCCAAAGCCCAGTGTTCAGACCATCGCCAACGCCATGGACGTAGGAAATCCCAGCAATTTTGCCCGAATTTACGACCTGTATGACGGCAATCACCACACGATAAGCCAACTAATTGCAGGTTTCAGTTTCAATGACGATGAGATAAGAGCAACCATACGCGACTGTTTCCAGCAAACAGGCTATGTGCTCGACCCACATGGCGCATGCGGCTATAAGGCATTGCAGCTGTCGCTCAGCGAGAACGAGCATGGCGTTTTCTGCGAAACGGCGCATCCCGCCAAGTTCAAAGAAACGGTAGATGCTGTGCTGCCCACCCCAATAGACATCCCCGAAAGGCTGGCTCGCTTTATGCAAGGGCGCAAGCAGACCTATCGCATGAACAATTCGTTTGACAAGTTCAAGGATTTCCTTCTACAAAACGCGCCACGTTAAACTATGCGAACACTATTGCCCAATTCTAAACATGCCCATTACAAAACAAAACCCCTAATCAATAAATTAATGAAATCTTTCTATTTGGCACTGGCATTACTAGCCCTGCCCAGCCAACAAATGTTGGCCCAAAAGAACAAAGTGTACGGACAAGAATACATCGAGGCCATTGCCGACAACACGCGCCTCTATGTTAGCAAACGACCAGACGTAAAGGACAGGTTATTCCGTTCTGAGGTTATCGACAAGAAGATAGAAGAGGTAAAGAAGTTGCTTAAAGGCAACAGATACCTTGCTTGGATGTTCGAAAATTGTTTCCCTAACACCTTAGAAACAACGGTTCACTACCGAAAGCTTAATGGCGAAGACGATACTTTCGTCTACACGGGCGACATCCCTGCCATGTGGCTCCGCGATTCGGGTGCGCAAGTGTGGCCCTATGTACAGTTTGCCAACAAAGACCCCAAGCTTAAAGCCATGATTCGCGGCGTTATTCTTAGGCAATTGCGACAGATTAACATCGACCCCTACGCCAATGCTTTTAACGATGGGCCAACGGGCGAAGGCCATATCACCGACAAAACGGAGATGCAACCAGAGGTATTCGAACGTAAATACGAGATAGACTCGCTTTGTTATCCCATCCGTTTGGCTTACCACTATTGGCAAGTTACTGGCGATACGTCTGTATTTGGCACGCTTTGGCAAGAAGCCGTAAAGAAGATTTTGGCCACATTTAAAGAACAACAGCGCAAAGACGGACCGGGAAAATATCGCTTTGAACGCGAATCGACACGTCAAACCGAAACCTTGGGCGGCGACGGATATGGCTCGCCCGTAAAACCAGTGGGTCTTATCGCCTCTTGTTTCCGTCCATCCGACGATGCAACAACGATGCTTTTCCTCGTTCCTTCCAACTTCATGGCTGTGTCTGCAATGAACAAAGCCGCCGAAATTCTCGCGAAAGTAAACAAAAATCAGGAACTAAGTCAGTCGTGTAAAGAGCTTTCCAACGAGGTTGCAGCCGCTTTAAAGAAGTATGCCATAACCGAACACCCCAAGTATGGCAAGATATACGCCTTTGAAGTAGATGGATATGGCGGACAAGTGTTGATGGACGATGCCAATGTTCCTAGCCTTTTGGCCCTTGGTTACATGGGCGATGTGCCATTAAACGACCCCATTTACCAAAACACACGCCGCTTTGTTTGGAGCGAAGACAACCCCTGGTTCTTTAAAGGCCAGGCAGGCGAAGGCATCGGCGGCCCACATATCGGCGCAAACTACCCTTGGCCAATGAGCATTATGCTCAAAGCGTTCACCTCGCAGAACGATGAAGAGATAAAACAATGCATCAAGATGCTGATGGAAACGGATGGCAACACGGGCGTTATGCACGAATCGTTCAACAAAGACGATGACCACAAATACACCCGCGCATGGTTTGCATGGCCTAACACGCTGTTTGGCGAGCTGATTTTGAAACTCATCAACGACGGAAAAGTTGATTTGCTGAATAGCATTCAGGTGAAAAAGTAAATCGTTTAAGACAGGTTCTAAAATTAACTCCAATGGCTTTTGGCTTTATCTGTGCATGTTTCTCTTATTTCTTACATTGTGAACTATGCCACTGAAAGAACAAGAGAAAGATGCCAGATAAAGACAAAAAGACGGTGAAGGTGAACTTGAAAAAGGAGAAAAAGAAATAAGCGTGGAATATTTAAAATATGCCTTAAACCATTATCACCAATGCAATTCTCCATCATACAACACGAAAAGGCTCAGTTTGAAAAAGCTAGAATAAACCATTTTGTACACACCTAGCTCGCGTTAATGTGGCACGAATAAGAAAAATATCGTTTGAAATGCGTGTATTTGTGATTTTATTGTTACCTTTGCACCGCATTTGGAAGATTGGCAGAGTGATCGAATGCGCTGGACTCGAAATCCGGTATACCCCTTTCGGGTATCGGGGGTTTGAATCCCTCATCTTCCGCAAGTGTCTTAACTAAGCCAAAAGAGTTATTTCTCTTGGCAAAGACAAACAATAATCGCTGTAAGACTAACGTTTTACAGCGATTTTTGTTTCCTCTTTGCATCCACTCCTCTGCTTATAAACACACGAAAACCCAACAACTCCCGAATACAGCAACTCATCAACTTACAAACTCAAAAAGCCATAAACCTATAAACTCACATGCTCATCAACCTACATACTTCATCTGCTCATCAGCTCATCAACATACAAACTCACATCAACTCACAAAATCACCCAATCACCAACTTACAAACTCATATCAACCCTCAAACCCACAAACTCACCCAACAATCAACTCAATAATTCATCAACTCATCAACTCAAAAACTTAAATTCTTATCTTTTATTTTACAAAACCTTTCTATTTTTCACTCCGTTCTAGCGAAAATACAGGCTAAAAAGTTGCTAAAAAGCCGCTTTTTATAGTCTTTTACGCCTTTTCCTTTGTCTATTTCTGAGAACAAAAGCTGCATTTTGCACCATTTAGCCTTTCTAGATTGGTTGCCATCTCGTAATTTTTCAACCCCAATAACCTGCTTTTAGCACCTAAAAACCTACTTTTTAACGACTTTTTCGCCCTATTCAGCCACGTGTTTCATGGTCCGAAAGGGTTATATTTATACCTTTACCGTGTATGTTTATGGGC
>NZ_HE999447.1:73513-121398 GCF_000312305.1 Prevotella conceptionensis 9403948
TGTTTATGCCTTTTGCCTTGCGTTAAGCACCATTTTACACTGCATTTAGCACCATTTCACCTTGCATTTAGCACCATTCTACCTTGCATTTAGCACCAAAACGCACTGCATTTAGCACCAAAATGCACTCTATTTTGCACCAAAACGCACTTCGTTTTGCTGCAAATAGCCCCAAAATGGGTGTTAGCGACGGTCTGCTTAAATAAATATTCATTATTCCGCATTCACAAACTACCCCCTTTTTGCACCATAACAAACCGTCGTGAGAATCGATTTTTTGCGGCAAGGTTGGCAGTTGATGGGCAGAAAGGGCACTCAGAATGTTAAAATTATTACTAAAAACTAGACAAAAGAAATTATGCCCTATGCACACGCGTGGGCAAATTTCACGGGCAGCACGTACGCTTGCAAACGCCAGCACGAGTGGTTGCAGGGCAGGATTTTGCATTTAGAA
Source organism: Prevotella conceptionensis 9403948 (assembly GCF_000312305.1). GTDB lineage: Bacteria > Bacteroidota > Bacteroidia > Bacteroidales > Bacteroidaceae > Prevotella > Prevotella conceptionensis. The sequence goes on from NZ_HE999447.1 coordinate 73,968, forward strand.
AAGCCGCAGAACACCCCATTGCACACTTTCTTACCCCTATTTTGCAGGCATTACGCGCTTTTGTTGTAACTTTGTACACCATAATAACATATAACATTCAAGTATGCCCAACAAAGTAACAGTTAGCGACGCCGCTTTAAGACAAGCAGCGGAAGAGGGAATGGACGCCTTTGTAGACATCTTTGTAGATGCCATCAATGCCTCTGTGGGCGGAAAGCTAACCGCCGACACCATGTCACAACTCAACGCCAGCCAAATAACACTCTTGGCTTATCGCATTCTGCGCGACGAGGTGATGGACGGCGGTTTCATCCAACTGATACACAACGGTTATGGCGGCTTTATCTTCCTCAATCCCTTTGCCATGATGGTCAAGCAATGGGGCATCACAGAATTGGGGCGACTCATCAGCAAGGTACACTCCAACTACAAGAAGTATCATGAGGAGATAGAGAAAGACTGTACCGACGAAGAGTTCATGTCGCTTTTCGAGCGGTTCCCTATTTTCGACGACTTCGACGACACTTTCGTTGAACACGAGGAGGAGTGGACGGCTGCCATAGCACAGTATATAGACGGGCATATAGAAGAGTTTGCAGAAATTGTGAACTAGAACGGCTGTTGCATGGAGCAAACCTGCTAACAAGCCACATTTAGAAAGAAAGGACAAACAATGGGCAAAGAAACAGATTCGATAAGAAAAAAAGCGCCGTACAGATAAGAAACAAGAAGGCATCGTTTGAATACTTCTTCGTTGAAACATTTATGGCTGGCATCGTTCTTACAGGAACGGAAATAAAGTCTATCCGTATGGGCAAGGCCTCGCTGGTAGACAGCTTTTGCTACATCAACAATGGTGAAATGTGGGTAAAGGGCATGAACATTTCGCCCTATTTCTACGGCTCGTATGCCAACCACGAGGCCAAACGCGACCGCAAGCTGTTGCTCACCAAACGCGAGATACGCAAACTTCAAGAGGCAACCAAGCAAGTGGGCTTTACCATCGTGCCGACACTCGTGTTTATCGACCCACATGGACGGGCAAAGGTTGACATCGCACTGGTGCGTGGTAAGAAAGAGTTCGACAAGCGGCAAACACTTAAAGAGAAAGAAGACCGCCGACAAATGGACAGGGCGATAAAGCGGTATTAAGAAGGCTGGTTATAATAGTGCCACAGGCCGTTTTACAAAACCAATGCAGAGTTAGTACAACACGCCGATGGGCGTAAATGGGAAAGGAAAGGTCGACAAGATGAAAATTCAGGATATAATTAAACAGCGCATCATGATACTCGACGGTGCGCTGGGAACCATGATTCAAGACTACAACTTGGAGGAAAAAGACTTCAGAAATGCCGATTTGGCAGAACATGAAGGTCAGCTAAAAGGCAACAACGACGTGCTGAACATCACTCGTCCCGACCTCATTCTCGACATTCACCGCAGGTATTTGGCCGCAGGTGCCGACCTCATTGAGACTAATACTTTTTCTTCGCAAGTCGTATCGCAAGCCGATTACCAACTCGAACACCTATCGCGCCCGATGGCCTTGGCTGGTGCAAGACTGGCACGAAAGGCCGCCGACGAATTTAGCACACCCCAATGGCCGCGCTTTGTGTGTGGTTCGGTTGGTCCTACGAACAAAACCTGCTCGATGAGTCCCGACGTTAGCGATGCCGCCGCACGCGACATTACCTACGACCAACTATTTGATGCCTATCGCGAACAAGTGGGCGCGCTGATAGAAGGCGGTGTAGATGCCATCTTGATAGAAACCATTTTCGACACGCTTAACGCCAAAGCCGCCATCGACGCTACCATAACCGAGATGCAGGCACAAGGCATTGAACTACCCATTATGCTGAGCATGACGGTGAGCGACTTGGCAGGACGAACCCTTAGCGGACAAACCATTGAGGGATTTCTTGCCAGCATCAGTTCGTATCCTATCTTCTCGGTTGGGCTTAACTGCTCTTTCGGTGCCGACCAAATGAAACCGTTCCTCAAAGAATTGGCCAGCAAAGCCCCCTATTACATTTCGGCCTACCCCAATGCAGGACTGCCCAACACGATGGGACAATACGATGAGACCGCAGAAAGCATGTCGCCGCAGATAGCCCAATTTATAAACGAAGGCTTAGTGAACATCATAGGCGGCTGTTGTGGCACCGACGACAAGTTTATTGCCAGCTATGCGGCTTTGGCCAAAGGGAAAACGCCACACGCCGTGGTGAACAAACCCGCCACGCTTTGGCTCTCTGGCCTAGAAATGCTAAACGTTACGCCCGAAGTTAACTTCGTTAATGTGGGTGAACGATGCAACGTGGCAGGTAGCAAAAAGTTTCTTCGACTTATCAAGGAAGGACAATACGACGAGGCCATAAGCATTGCACGCAAACAGGTAACCGATGGCGCATTGGTGCTAGACATCAACATGGACGACGGTTTGCTTGATGCGGAAAAAGAAATGACCACGTTTCTCAACATGATTGCGGCTGAACCCGACATCGCACGCGTGCCCATCATGATCGACTCTTCTAAATGGGAGGTCATCATGGCAGGCCTTAAATGTGTGCAAGGCAAATGTATCGTCAACTCCATTTCGCTGAAAGAGGGCGAAGAACAGTTTATTGAACACGCACGAGCCTTAAAGCGCTTTGGCGCAGCATGCGTGGTGATGTGTTTCGACGAGCAAGGACAAGCCACAACCTTTGAACGGAGAATAGAAATTGCGCAGCGCGCATACCGCATTCTTACGCAAGAAGTGGGCATGAACCCACTAGACATCATCTTCGACCCGAATATTTTGGCCATCGCAACGGGCATTGAAGAACACGACAACTATGCATACGAGTTCATTCGCTCGATAGCGTGGATACGTAAGAACCTGCCTGGCACGCATATCAGCGGCGGCGTGAGCAACCTTTCGTTTTCGTTTAGGGGCAACAACTATATTCGCGAGGCCATGCACGCCGTTTTTTTGTACCACGCCATCAACGAAGGCATGGACTTTGGCATCGTAAACCCATCGTCGAAAGTTACTTACAGCGACATCCCCACAGACGAACTGGAAATTATCGAAGATGCTATCCTCAACCGAAAGCCCAATGCGGCCGAGGCCTTGATTGAGTTGGCCAACAAGAAAAAGGATGAGGAAGAACAGCGGAAGGCAGGTTTGGCAAGCGGCGACAGCAATACACAAAGGCAAGAAGAGGAGCAATGGCGAAGTTTGGAACTGGACGAACGTCTGAAATACGCCCTTCGCAAAGGCATTGGTGACCATCTGGATGAAGACTTGCACTTGGCTTTGGAGCATTATCCGCATGCCGTAGACATCATTGAAGGCCCTTTGATGGCAGGCATGAACGAGGTTGGCGAACTTTTCGGGGCAGGCAAGATGTTTCTTCCACAAGTTGTAAAGACGGCACGAACGATGAAACAGGCCGTGGCCATTCTGCAACCTTACATCGAGAAAGAAAAGAAAGTGGGAGCAACGAAAGCCGGTAAAGTTATCCTGGCTACGGTGAAAGGCGATGTGCACGACATTGGCAAGAACATCGTGGCGGTGGTGATGGCTTGCAACAACTACGAGGTGATAGACCTTGGCGTGATGGTTCCTGCCGAACAAATAATTAAGAAGGCCATTGAAGAGAAGGCGGACATTATTGGCTTGAGTGGACTTATCACACCTTCGCTAGAAGAAATGATTAACGTGGCACAAGAGATGGAGAAGGCTGGTTTGGACATCCCCATCATGATTGGGGGTGCTACCACTAGCCAACTGCATGTTGCTTTGAAGATTGCACCCGTGTATGGAGGACCTGTGGTTTGGATGAAAGATGCTAGTCAAAACTCGTTGGCTGCCGCCAGACTGCTGAACAAGAGCGAAGAAACAGCCTATGTTAATGAACTGAACGACAAATACGAGAGTTTAAGGGCTGGCTATCAAGACAAGCAACAAAAGCTGTTGCCCATAGAAGAGGCGCGTAAAAATCGGCTTAGGCTGTTTGATGATTAAGTTGTAGCGTGACATTAACATTATAATATACGACAACCAATGAAAAAGAAAATGCTTTTCTTTGCGCTCCTTTTGTTCAACATGGCCGGTTTGGGACATGCCCAAAAGGCTGTGCATAAAGATTATTACCGCTCGGCTATAAAGGCTATAAAAAACAACAATCTGGCTGAATTGGCAGCCAATATGAAGTATATAAACAATGTAGATTCCTTTATTCCCTTGGATTCTTACCACTCCTATTCGCTGTTAGGATATGCCTGCCTATATAAAAACAAGTCTGCCATACAGAAATTGATTGCCATGAAAACGAACATAGACGAGGCTTTTGCCGACGAGATATTTATATATGATGCACTTTACATGGCTATTAACAATGAAGATGAAGACTTGGTGAAACAACTACTGACTATGGGAGCAGACCCAAACAGGCCTTATAACGAGAATGGACTGTGCCCTTTGGCGGCAAGTTGCAATGTGAACAACGTAGCAATAGCCTCGCTGCTATTAAAACACGGCGCAAAAGCCGATGGATTGGGCAACTTAGGTGGCGACTATATCGAATGTCCGCTAATCAAAGCCGTCATAAAAGGAAATAAAGATATGGTTCTGTTGCTGTTAAAACATGGAGCAAAGAAAGGAATAAAGGACGAAGAGGGGCGAACTGCGCTCTATTATGCAAAACAGCTGAAGCACACCCCAATCATACGAATACTAGAGAAAGCACCAGGTAACTAAAGTTTCCCACTTGTGATTTTCCGCCCTATTTCCACTTATATGCTCATTTCAACATACCGCAAACGGGACATTTCACATCGTGGCAATGTATGTTAACGACTGCGTGGCAATCTGGTTCCGCAGTCGCGGAAGACAGAAGGCCGACAAGAGACATCATCTTTTCGGCATCCGCATGGCCAGCTCCGAGTCTCTCCATCGTTTCGCAAACGTCGATGACGAGATTGTTCCACAAGGGCAATCAGGAGATTCTCTATTAGCACTATGTTTGCAGACTAGAAACACAAATGAGGCTGACACAAAACAATCAGCAATGCGAAAAAATGTCAGTTAAGGCATGCCAAGATGTCAATCAACGATTTTGGCACGCTTTTCGTATAGCATAGGTCGAACGCCTAATCATAAGGCATTCCTTGAAAAGAGATTTAATTTAAAACTTAAATACAATGAACATTCAACCATTAGCAGACAGAGTATTAGTTTTACCCGCCCCCGCCGAGGAGAAAGTGGGCGGCATCATTATCCCCGACACGGCTAAGGAAAAGCCACTGAACGGAACCATCGTTGCAGTGGGTGAAGGCACGAAAGACGAGAAAATGATTTTGAAAGAGGGCGACAACGTGCTGTATGGCAAGTATGCCGGCACCGAACTAGAATACGAAGGCAAAAAATACTTGATGATGCGCCAAAGCGATGTGCTGGCCATTGTAAAGTAATAAGGCCGTTGTTTACCCATGCGATATTTGGGGCTATGGTGTGCAATGTACACTATTCTACCCCAACACAGAAACAGTAGGCTGGGTTCTACTCCTTATTATTATATATAACAATTCAATAGTAAAAACAAGATGGCAAAAGAAATTAAATTCGATATAGAAGCACGCGACTTGCTTAAAAATGGTGTAGACAAACTGGCAAATGCCGTTAAAGTTACACTTGGCCCAAAAGGTCGCAACGTGGTGATTGAAAAGAAATTCGGTGCACCACAAATTACCAAAGACGGAGTTACTGTTGCAAAAGAAGTTGAGTTGGAAGACCACTTCGAAAACACGGGTGCACAACTCGTAAAGAGCGTTGCCTCGAAAACAGGCGACGATGCAGGCGACGGCACAACCACTGCTACCATACTTACACAAGCCATTGTTAACGAGGGCTTGAAGAACGTAACGGCTGGCGCAAACCCTATGGATTTGAAACGGGGTATCGACAAGGCTGTGAAAGTTGTTGTAGATTATATCCGCGAATCTGCCGAACAAGTAGATGATAACTACGACAAAATTGAACAAGTGGCCTCGGTAAGTGCCAACAACGACCCCGAAATAGGAAAACTTCTTGCTGATGCCATGCGTAAGGTTAGCAAAGACGGCGTTATCACCATCGAAGAAAGCAAGAGCCGCGAAACAAGCATCGGCATTGTAGAGGGTATGCAGTTTGATAGAGGTTACCTCTCTGGCTACTTTGTTACCGACACCGACAAGATGGAGGCTGTAATGGAAAATCCCTATATCCTTATATACGACAAGAAGATTAGCAACTTGAAAGACTTCCTCCCCATCTTGCAGCCTGCTGCCGAAAGTGGCCGTCCGTTGCTCGTTATTGCAGAAGACGTAGACTCGGAAGCACTTACAACGCTTGTGGTTAACCGTCTGCGTGGCGGCTTGAAGATTTGTGCTGTTAAGGCTCCTGGCTTTGGCGACCGTCGTAAAGCGATGCTCGAAGACATCGCCGTGCTGACGGGCGGATTGGTTATCAGCGAAGAAAAGGGCTTGAAGTTGGAGCAAGCTACCCTCGAAATGATGGGAACCTGCGACAAGGTGGTTGTTTCAAAAGACAATACGACGATTGTTAACGGTGCTGGCGAAAAGCAAAACATCGCCGACCGCGTGGCTCAGATTAAGAACGAGATAGCCAATACCACCAGTTCTTACGACAAGGAGAAACTGCAAGAGCGTTTGGCCAAACTTTCGGGCGGTGTTGCCGTGCTCTATGTAGGTGCCAACAGCGAGGTAGAAATGAAGGAAAAGAAAGACCGCGTTGACGATGCATTGTGTGCAACTCGCGCTGCACTTGAAGAAGGTGTGGTTGCAGGCGGTAGCACAACCTACATCCGCGCCCTCGATGCCTTGAAAGGACTTAAAGGCGACAATGCTGACGAACAGACTGGTATCAACATTGTTGAACGTGCTATTGAAGAGCCGCTTCGTCAAATCGTAATCAATGCAGGCGGTGAAGGTGCAGTAGTGGTGCAAAAGGTTCGCGAAGGCAAAGGCGACTATGGCTACAACGCCCGTACCGATGCCTTTGAAGACATGCGTAAGGCTGGAATTATCGACCCTGCAAAGGTTGCACGCGTGGCATTAGAGAATGCAGCCTCTATCGCAGGCATGTTCCTTACCACCGAATGCCTCATCGTAGAGAAACCATCAGACGCTCCTGCGATGCCTATGGGAAACCCTGGGATGGGCGGAATGATGTAAGATAGTTACAAAAAGGCTCAAAAAAGTGCCAAAACGGCTAAAAATAAGGGCGTTTATCTTCGGATAGGCGTCCTTTTAGCTTTTCTTTGCATACTGATTTGAGTTTTTTAAATAAAAATCTTTTGTAGTTTAATGAGAGTTGACTAATTTTGCAAATGTAAAGAAGATACAATGGAGCAATCCATTCAAAGATATTTTTTTGATTTGTTTTAGTAGATTAGTTTTTAAGTAGTTTGTTTTGGAAATCGGTTGTCGGGAGACATCCGATTTTTTTATTGCATATTTTTCGGGCTTTTGGCCATTACACCATAACTTTTTGTTACCTTTGTGTTCATGAAAATAAGAATAAACTGGAAACGCATCCTTGTTCTACTCCTTGTATCGGCAGGCTTGGTCTACATCACCAAGTCGTTCCTCATGTCTGCTGGCATATTTTTGCTGCTCTTTGCAGCCGACAGCTTATTGGCTAGATACGACGAAGACTGGAGAAGACGCAAACAAAGGGAAGAACACGAATAAGAAGATTAAGCAAACGAAGGCGCACAAAATGGAAAAACTAGCTGAACTATATAAGCGATGGAAAGGTACGGCTCCAGCCATGATGGCTCAATTGCCCGAAGCGGGGAGCAACCGAAAGTATTACCGACTAACGGGTGAAGACGGAGAAAGCGTTATTGGCGTGGTGGGAAACAGCAGGGACGAAAACCACACCTTTATCTATCTTACACGCCACTTTACGGAAAGGCGATTGCCCGTGCCTCGCATTCTAGCCGTAGACGAAGACGAATTGCGTTACCTGCAAACCGACTTGGGTAGCACTTCTCTATTTGACGTTTTGCGCGGCGGGCGCGAATCGGGAGGAAGGTACAACATGCACGAGAAACAATTGCTTACTGCCGTTATACGCGAACTGCCCAACATACAGATAAGAGGTGCGCGCGGATTGGATTGGCAAGTGTGTTATCCACAGCCGGAGTTTGATGTCGATAGTGTGCTTTTCGACCTTAACTACTTTAAATATTGCTTTCTTAAAGCCACAGAACTTGAATTTCATGAGCTAAAATTAGAGGCTAACTTCCGCCTTTTTGCTAAGGATTTGACGTCGGAAAAGAGCGAAAGCTTTCTTTATCGCGACTTCCAAGCGCGCAATGTGATGCTCGACAGTAATGGAAAGCCCTACTTCATCGACTACCAAGGCGGCCGAAAGGGTCCGTTTTACTACGATTTGGCCTCGTTCCTATGGCAGGCGGCAGCCAAATATCCCTTTAAACTGCGCCGCGAACTAGTTTACGAATACTACAACTCGCTGAAAAACTACACCGAAGTGCCATCGGTAAGGCATTTCGTTGAACGTCTCAGTCTTTTCGTCCTGTTCAGAACATTACAAGTATTGGGTGCTTATGGGTTCAGGGGCTACTTCGAACACAAGAAACATTTCATCAATAGCATTCCGCCAGCCATTGATAACTTGCGCGAGTTGCTTAAATTAAAGAAATTCTTCCCCTACCCTTACATGATGGATATGCTGAGGCGACTGACCGAGTTGCCGCAATTCGCCCACATCGAAGAACCTGCACTGAGTCGTGCCGACGGCTTTAAGACAACTTCCCACACCGTATATAAGGCGCACCCACAAGATGGACCCGCCACGTTCTCCAAGTACGACGGCAAAGGGCCGCTAGTGGTTAACGTTTACAGTTTTTCTTATCGCAAGGGCATTCCCGAAGATACGTCGGGCAATGGCGGCGGATACGTATTCGATTGTCGTTCTACGCACAACCCCGGACGTTACGAACCTTATAAGCAATTAACGGGACTTGACGAGCCTGTTATCCGTTTTTTGGAAGACGATGGTGAGATACTAAACTTCCTTGATGGCGTTTATGCCTTGGCCGATCACCACGTGCGCCGTTACATTCAGCGCGGTTTCACCAGCCTGATGTTTTGCTTTGGCTGCACGGGCGGTCAGCATCGCAGCGTTTATTCGGCACAGCATTTGGCCGAACATCTGCATAATAAGTTTGGCATTGAGGTGCACATCACCCATCGCGAGCAGAACATCAGTTCGGTTTTGCAGGCAAAACGCTAACGAGAGAACATCGTTGGCAGTCAGCCAAAAGGCGCGACGAAACCTTTGCCGAGTGAAAAAATATGGTTAAATTTGCAACACAATAAAATACAAACAGCACGAGCATGATGCAAGCAATGATTTTTGCGGCAGGTTTGGGAACAAGACTTAAACCGCTTACCGACACCATACCCAAGGCTTTGGTTGAGGTTGGCGGAGAAACCTTACTGCAACGCACCATCGAAAGGCTGAAAGCTTGCGGTGTAAAAAGCATGGTGATTAATGTTCACCACTTTGCGCAAGCCATCATAGACTATCTTCAAGCCAACAATAACTTCGGCGTGGAGATTGCCGTAAGCGACGAATCACAACACTTACTCGATACGGGAGGCGGACTGAAAAAGGCAGCCCAGCTCTTTTCGCCCACAGCAAACATCCTCATTCACAACGTAGACATCATTAGCAATGTAAACTTACAAGCGTTTTATGCCCACCAAGCACAGAGCGATGCCTTGCTACTTGTAAGCCAACGCGAAACAAAACGCTACCTACTTTTCAATGACGACATGCGGCTTGTTGGCTGGACGAACGTGGAAACGGGAGAAGTACGCTCGCCCTACCCCACACTCAACCCACAGACATGTAAGAAACTGGCCTTCGCCGGAATCCATTCGTTTTCGCCAAAGCTTTTCGAAAAGATGGAGAAATACCCTGCTAGGTTCGGCATTATCGACTTTTATCTCGACCAATGTGCCCAAAACGACATCCGCGGATACGAACAACAGGGGCTGCAACTGCTCGATGTGGGCAAGCTTAACACGCTAGAACGTCTGCCAAAGCCCAAGGCAGGCAGTCTTGCCATCAGCGATGCAGACATCTTACAACATTTATATGCGCAATAAACAATAAGGTTCTTCGCCCCGTCTACAAGCGATTGGAAACGAACGAAGAACCGAATTTCATACTCAACGACAACATGCAACAAAAGATTATCATCTTGGATTTCGGGTCGCAGACCACACAACTCATTGGTCGCCGTGTGCGCGAGCTCGACACTTTCTGCGAGATTTTACCCTATAACAAGTTTCCCAAAGACGACCCCTCCGTCATTGGCGTCATCCTTAGTGGCTCGCCCTACTCCGTTCACGATAAGGAGGCGTTTAAAGTAGACTTAAACGACTTTATCGGAAAATATCCCGTGTTGGGCATTTGCTATGGCGCGCAGTTCATCTCGCATGCTAATGGCGGAAAGGTAGAGCAGACGGGAACCCGCGAATACGGCCGTGCCCACCTGCAAGATATATGCTTAGACAACCCCTTGTTCGCAGGCTTCGAGCATAATTCGCAGGTATGGATGAGCCACGGCGACACCATTACGGCCATTCCAGAAGGCTATCGTGTCATCGCCTCCACCAACGATGTTAAGTTTGCGGCCTATGCAAGCGAGCAAAATCCCGTTTGGGCGGTTCAGTTCCACCCCGAAGTGTTCCACTCCACCCAAGGAACAACACTCCTTAAAAACTTTGTTGTGAACATCTGCGGAAGTAAACAACAATGGAGTGCGGCATCGTTTGTGGAGAGTACAGTTAACGAATTGAAAGCGCAATTGGGCGACGACCGAGTTATTTTGGGACTTAGCGGGGGCGTTGATTCCAGCGTTTGCGCCGCATTGCTCAACCGAGCCATCGGCGATAAGCTCACCTGCATCTTCGTAGATCATGGCATGTTGCGCAAAAACGAGTTCCAAAAGGTGATGGAAGCCTACAAGGGACTAGGCTTGAATGTTGTTGGCGTTGACGCCAGCGATAAGTTTTTTGCCGACTTAAAGGGCGTTAGCGACCCCGAAGAAAAGCGAAAGATTATCGGTCGCGATTTTGTTGAGGTGTTCAATGCCGAGGCTAAGAAGATTACCGACGCCAAATGGTTGGCCCAAGGCACCATCTATCCCGACCGAATTGAAAGCCTTAGCATCACGGGCATGGTTATCAAGAGCCACCACAACGTGGGCGGACTGCCCAAGGAAATGCACTTGCAACTGTGCGAACCCCTGCAATGGCTGTTCAAAGACGAGGTTAGGCGCGTTGGTTTGGAAATGGGAATGCCCCAACGACTTATCAAACGCCATCCTTTCCCCGGTCCAGGGCTTGCCGTCCGCATTCTTGGCGACATCACACGCGAAAAGGTGCGCATACTACAAGAGGCCGACGACATCTACAGTGAGAACATGCACAACTATATTTGCGAAGACGGCGAAGAACTATACGACAAGATTTGGCAGGCCGGAACTGTTCTGCTTTCTTCGGTTCGCAGTGTAGGCGTAATGGGCGACGAACGCACTTACGAACACCCTGTGGCCTTACGTGCCGTGACAAGTACCGACGCAATGACCGCCGACTGGGCTCACCTACCCTACGACTTCATGGCTAAGGTGTCTAATGAGATTATAAATAAGGTGAAAGGCGTAAACCGCGTATGTTACGACATATCGTCGAAACCGCCTTCGACTATCGAATGGGAATAAAAATGTGGGCATTAGCCTAACCTTTTGCATACCCCAATAGAAAAGTCGTTTTGCCTTTTAATACTTTTCTTTAAATTGAGAGGAGTGTTTTATCTTTGTGTGTTAAAACCAAGATAAACACTCCTCTCCATGTATGCAGCACAGAACAAAGATACGATAAAACCAGAGAGTTAACCCCATTTGTCCGTGGCAAAAGGCGATTATGTATCAAAAAATACCCTGGCAGAAGTTATTCAATCTCTTTTCCATAAGCCGAAACTGTCTGCCAACGGCGGATTGCTTCTGCATTTCCATAATTCTGTCGCCGTGAGTCGTGGGCTGCATGCCTTGCAACCGCTCGCGCAGATGACAGTAAGCGCACGTGCTTTTCGTACCGTTTGCCCACGTGCGTGTTTGCGACACAGTTGTTCTTTTGTATAGTTTTCGACAAGAATTTTAACATTATGAGTGCGTTTGCCGTCCGCCAATCGTCCACTTGCCGCAAAAAATCGATTCTCGCGAGGGTTGTTTTTGATGCAAAAGCGGTTAGTTGTGAATGCAGCCAAAATGAATTTTTATTTAAAATAACCGCCATCTACCCCATTTGGAGAGCCATTTGTTGCTAAATGAAGTGCAATATGGGCAATTGGCCACTGCTTATAATAAAACATCCCACCAAGCAAATGGCGGGATGTTCGTAATCATTGTTAAGGGCAATGTGTTAGCCCAGATATTTCATTAAAATCTTTGCGTTGCCGCTGTCGCGCAGTTTGGCAATGCTCTTTTCACGTATTTGTCTCACGCGTTCGCGTGTAAGTCCTAGTTGGTCGCCAATCTCTTCAAGTCCTTTTTCGTGGCAGCCAATACCGAAACACTCTCGGATAATGGTTATTTCCCTATCTTTAAGCACCTTTGCCAAAACGCTATTCAGTTCAAGTGCCATCGACTCGTGGTCGGCTTGCTTGTCTGTTCGGCTATCGTCGCCAGAAGCCATCACGTCGAGCATGCAATTGTCCTCTCCATCTTGGAAAGGCGCATCAATACTCACGTGGTGTCCGTCTGCCATCAGGCTCTGTCCGATTTTCTCCTCGTCGATGTTTGTTGCATCCGACAATTCCGAAACGGAAGGATGACGTTGGTTCTCTTGTTCAAACTTATTTATCTCGTGATTGATTTTGTTGAGCGAACCAACTTGGTTGAGGGGTAACCTCACAATACGACTTTGTTCAGCAATGGCTTGAAGGATGCTTTGGCGTATCCACCAAACGGCGTACGAGATGAACTTGAAACCACGTGTCTCGTCGAACTTCTGTGCAGCCTTAATTAAGCCAATGTTACCCTCGTCTATCAAGTCGGTGAGCGTCAACCCCTGATGCTGATACTGTTTCGCAACAGACACAACAAAGCGTAGATTGGCCGTAACCAGCTTGTCTTTTGCCTTCTCGCCCTCTGGGCCACCCTTCCTTATCTTCTGGGCAAGCTCTATCTCCTCGTCAATTGAAATCAATGGAGCCCTTCCTATTTCAACAAGGTATTTGTCAAGTGCCTCACTAGAACGATTGGTAATGCTTTTTTGAATTTTTAATTGCCTCATTTTTTAACCTCACATCAATTTTAAATGTCCGTTAACTTGTTTTTAAAACATGCCGTAAAACCTTGCAAAGTTAATGAAAAAAAACTAGATATGCAAGTTTTTGCCAATGTATTACTACCAAGAAGTGTGCCAAGCCGTACATCTTGCAAAAAGAAATGTCGAAATGTTTTTGTAGGCTTAAAAAAAAACGCTAACTTTGCCTGCGGTGAAAGCTTGGAAAATAAGCACACAACACTTAATGGACGATAAAAACGATTTGTCATTATATGGTCTTCACCGATAAAACGATGAATAACAGGCAAGAAACGTTATGCCTTGTTTCAAACAATTAACAATCAGCACAATACAAGGGAGCGTGCAGGCACAATAACCGCTCATCTACAAGCGTATGCCGCAAAACAAAACAAAGAATAGCCTGTTTTGCCTGCCGCCAAGCCCTGCAAGGATATAAATATAACGATTTTATGAGCACGAACAATTTTAATCATCTCGTCATCATGGCAGGTGGAGTTGGCAGTAGGTTTTGGCCAATGAGCACCGAAGAGAAACCCAAGCAATTTATCGACGTGCTTGGCACGGGGCGTTCGTTGTTGCAACTCACGCTCGATAGGTTCGAAACAGTATGCCCTCCGTCGAACGTATGGATTGTAACCAACAAGAAATACCAAAGCGTGGTGGCCGAGCAGCTGCCAGAAATCGACCCAAGCCACATCTTACTCGAACCATGCAGGCGCAACACAGCCCCCTGCATCGCATACGTCAGTTGGCGAATAAAAAAAGAATGCCCTGGAGCTAATGTCATCGTCACCCCTAGCGACCATGTGGTAACCGACGTACAGGAGTTTAGACGCGTGGTTAATTCATGCCTTAAATTCACAAGCGAAACAGATGCCATACTCACATTAGGTATGAAACCCACACGTCCCGAAACGGGATACGGATACATTCAGGCCGACCTAAGCGTCAATTCGGCCCGCAATACCGAGGTGTTCAGAGTCGATTCGTTCCGCGAAAAACCCGACCTGCCCACGGCAACAGAATATATCAGCAAAAACAACTACTTCTGGAATGCAGGCATTTTCATTTGGAGTGTTCACACCATTGTTAACGCTTTCAGGGTTTACCAGCCTGCAATGAGCAAGCTTTTCGAAGGATTGATGCCCTATTATGGAACCCCTGAAGAGCAAGCGAAGATTGACGAGACGTACCCTCAGTGCGAAAACATCTCGGTAGACTATGCCATCATGGAGAAAGCAGAAGAGATTTTCGTTTGTCCTGCCGAGTTCGGATGGAGCGATTTGGGCACTTGGGGCAGTCTTTGGGAACAGTCTAAACGCGACCTTTACGGTAATGCCTGCATCGGAAACAACATTAAGCTCTTCGATTCGCACAATTGCATCGTGCACACTACCCAAGAGCAACGTGTGGTGATACAAGGGCTTGACGATTGCATCGTGGCCGAACAAGATGGCATTTTGCTTATTTGCAAGCGAAGTGAAGAACAACGTATAAAACAATTCAGCGAATAACAAACATAATTAACATGGAAAGAAAAGTTGCGCTCATCACAGGCATCACCGGTCAAGACGGCAGTTACCTGGCTGAGCTCTTAACTGAGAAAGGCTACGACGTACATGGATTGCTCAGGCGTTCGTCGTCGTTCAACACGGGGAGGATAGAACATCTCTACCTAGACGAATGGGTTAGGGACATGAAAAAGCAGCGCCCCGTCAACTTGCACTGGGCCGACATGACCGATTCGTCGTCGCTTATCCGCATCATCGGCGAAGTTCGCCCCACCGAAATATACAACTTGGCTGCACAAAGCCACGTGAAAGTGTCGTTCGAAGTACCCGAATACACCGCCGATGTTGACGCAACGGGCGTGTTGCGACTGCTTGAGGCTGTGCGTATCTGCGGACTAGAAAAGCAATGCCGCATCTACCAGGCCTCCACTTCCGAACTTTATGGCAAGGTGCAAGAGGTTCCACAGAAAGAAACCACACCCTTCTACCCACGTTCGCCCTATTCGGTGGCCAAACTATACGGCTATTGGATTGTGAAAAACTATCGCGAAAGCTACGACATGTATTGCTGCAACGGCATCTTGTTCAACCACGAGAGCGAACGAAGGGGCGAAACCTTCGTTACGCGTAAGATAACGCTCGCCGCATGCCGCATCAAACAGGGATTTCAAGACAAGCTTTATTTGGGTAACCTCGATGCCAAGCGCGATTGGGGATATGCCAAAGACTATGTGGAATGTATGTGGATGATGCTGCAACAAGAGCAACCCGAAGACTTTGTCATCGCTACGGGCGAAATGCACACCGTTCGCGAGTTCTGCGAGCTTGCCTTTAAAGAGGCAGGGATTAATATCCGCTGGGAAGGCCAAGGTGTAAACGAGAAAGGTATCGACGTTCAAACCAATCGCGTGCTCATCGAGGTAGATCCCAAATATTTCCGCCCATGCGAGGTTGACCAACTTCTTGGCGATCCCACAAAAGCAAAGACGAAGTTGGGATGGAGTCCTACCAAAACGTCTTTCAAGCAATTGATTAAAAAGATGGTGGAACACGACATGCTGTTCGTTAAAAAACTATATATCAAGGCGCAGATGCCCGAATAGGCCTAACAGCCCCATTTAACCAGCAAAATGCTACATAAAGATACGAAAATATATGTGGCCGGACACCGAGGACTTGTTGGGTCGGCCATTTGGAAGAACCTCCGAACAAGGGGGTATCACAACCTTGTGGGGCGCACACACAGCGAACTAGACCTCACCAACCAAGCGCAAGTGCGCGCCTTCTTCGACGAAGAACAGCCAGAGGCCGTGGTATTGGCCGCTGCACATGTGGGAGGCATCATGGCCAACTCGCTATATCGGGCCGACTTCATCATGCTGAACATGCAGATGCAATGCAACGTAATTAGCGAATCATTTCGCCACAACGTTAAAAAGCTACTCTTTTTGGGTTCAACATGTATATATCCTAAGAACGCAACCCAGCCAATAAAGGAGGATGAGCTGCTTACTTCGCCCTTGGAATACACCAACGAGGAGTATGCACTAGCCAAAATATCCGGCCTAAAAATGTGCGAGAGCTACAATTTGCAGTATGGTACGAACTATATTGCCGTGATGCCTACCAACCTATATGGGCCAAACGACAATTTTCACTTGGAAAACAGCCACGTTATGCCTGCCATGATGCGAAAGATTTACCTGGCCAAGCTTATCCACGAAAGCAATTGGCAGGCTATTCGCACCGACTTAAACAAACGCCCAGTGGAAGGTGTTGACGGAACTGCCCAAAAACAACGCATTTTAGAAGTGCTCTCTAAATATGGTATTGCCGACAATGCGGTACAACTGTGGGGTACGGGCAAACCACTTCGCGAATTTTTGTGGAGCGAAGACATGGCCGACGCCAGCGTACACGTACTGCTTAACGTGGATTTCAGCGACATCATCGGCATTGAGAAATACTCTTCGGTGTTCTATGGGGCTGAAACCAACAGCCAAAACGACCGAAACTCGAACGCTGGACGTGGTGGTGCCATTCCCGCATTGGGCGAAATAAGGAACTGCCACATCAATGTTGGTACGGGAAAGGAGATTACAATCAAACAATTGGCGCAACTTATAGCGCAGGTTGTCGACTTTAAGGGCGACATTCAGTTCGATTCCACCAAACCAGATGGCACTCCACGCAAACTCACTGATGTTACAAAGCTGAACAATCTTGGCTGGAAACACAAGGTTGAGATTGCCGATGGTGTTTCAAAACTCTTCGCTTGGTATCAAAACGACCTGAAAGCATAGCGACAGACATCCCCTACGTTCAGTTGCGCAGAAATGATGTTTTCTTAGACCTCAACTTGTAGACATTTGAATGAATGTTGCATTTTAGCATTACAACAAACGGGTTACAATTGGACAACTCTCCCAATTGTAACCCGTTTTTTATCCCTAACACGGTTATCAAGACATTTATTAATCTCTTTCAAACGCACCCTCTCCGTTAAGCCCCAATCAGTCTTTAGGGCATGTTCTGGTTTTGTTCGCTTGCCGGCATGTTGTCTGTCTTATCCTTGAAGGCGTAGTGTTCTACATCGAGCGAATAAGGTAGGCAAGATGCCGGCAAGCAAACGAATGATGAACACGAAACGGTGGAAACAACCTAAAATAATTGATAAGCGGTGTGACTACCGATTGGGGTTAAAACTTTCTTCGTCAAGAACTGCTGAATTCAATCCGTGTTCCAACCGAAGACCACTTACACGGAAGAACTTTTAGGGTGGATGATGGTCTGAAAGGGGCTTACCTTTCGAAAACAAAATCCGCAATGCCTATTCAAGAGCATTGCGGATAGAGCAATCGAGCCGATTTGAAGTTTGCAGTCAGCGAGATAAAAAATAACATAAGCAATATGGCTAAACGAAATCATCCCGCACGGAGAGACATACGCCCCAACCGTACGGGATGATAAAATGGTTTTACTTCTTAATGCTGTAATTACTTAACCAGCTTCAAGGTGTAGTCGTTGCCACTGGCAGCCTCTTCCAATTGGTCGTTAACAACGCTCAAAGTAGCGTCGTCTTTAACGAGCAGATAAAGAGCGTTATCCTTGTCCATAGGTAACTTGTAAGCCGTTACAGCCTTACCCTTAACGTCTTTCTTAATCATTTCAACGTTGCCGGTGTAGGTCTTCACGTCGTCTTTGCCGTCCTTAGCCTGCAAGTAAACCTCTTCCATCGTGAAGGTCTTTGCAGAGTCGCCAGACAAAGTTACAGTATACTTGATACCAGGACCGTCTGCTGCGGGGATAGTTCCGCTATAAGTCATGCCTGTTGCAGCATTTGTTGTGTCAACAGCCATAACCGAGTCCTTAGGATTTTCTGCCTTAGCGTTCTTGCCCGTTTGGTTACAAGAAGCGATAACTGCGCAAGCAGCTACCATCATAAATAACTTTTTCATGTTTCTCTTTTTATGTTTTAATTAAATCGGATGCAAACTTAGAACAAAAAACGCATAAAACAATGATTTGTATTCATAAAAGAGTTTAAAATGATGGATAAAAGTTGTTTTATGAGTAACTTTGTGCTTAACAACATAAACCAAATCATAAAGACAACACAATGAGCAAAGTAATCATAACCAACGTTACCGACCCAGTTTGCCCTTGGTGCTGGGGCGAAGAACCCTTTTTCAGAAAGTTAGAGACCCATTTCCCAAACCTTATAACTTGGCGAAACGTTATGGGCGGCCTTGTTGAGGATATGAATAAGAACAAACCGGCCGACATGGACGTCCGCTCCTATTATAATAAGGAAAACAAAGACTTCATAGCCCATTGCCTGGAAACGGCCGATAAACACCACATGCCCATCAAAGCGGAAGGATTCAACCTCTTTTCTGAAACAGAAAACTCATCTTTCCCCCTTTGCATCGCCTTTAAAGCGGCGCAAATGGCCGACACGAAAAAGGCCGTTCTCTTTCTGTATAACTTGCGCGCGGCAGTTATGGCCGAGGCCAGACAAGCTATATCCGAAGCCGAACTTATTGCCATTGCCGACGAAAGTGGCATCGACATCGCCGCTTTTCTCGACCCATTGAACGATGGTTCGGCCGAAAAAGCTTTTTGGCAAGACGTTGAAGAGGCCAAAGCCCTCAAAGTTGAGGTGTTTCCCACCTTTGTTTTCGAGTACGAAGGCAAAAAGATGGCTCTTAAAAGTTTCCGTGATTACAACACGATGGCTGCCATGATAAAGGCTGTTAGTGGTGGAAAGCTATTGCCACAAGCCGTTAGTTTCTCGCCAGAGACTTTGTTCGTACTAATGGAAACGCATCCCCGACTAGCTGCCGAAGAGGTGAAAGAGGCTTTCGACTTTGCCGACTTGCAAACTATGGAGGATGCCATTGCTCCACTTTTGGCCACTGGAGAACTGATAAAACAACCTGCCGACAACAGCTATTTCGTGAGAAAGCCTGCCAAAGGCATGGCATGCGACCTAACAACAGGTATCTGTAAATAACATCATACGCCGAGGAACGTATCCTTGTTTGCAGGAGATAAGAGAACAGGGGGGGAGTATTGCATAGGTAATACATCCCCTCTTCCTTGCTGCGAACAAGCTCTCACCCAACTCCACTCCTACAACTAGGAGTAGAAACGACAAACCGCATATCCGCTATTAACTGCTTAGATAAAACTCCGAACCTCCCCAAACTCACAAGCACCATCAACCCACAAACTAACCAACTCCATTAACTCACAACTCACAAACTCATCAACCCACAAACTAACCAACTCCATTAACTCACAACACGTCAACTCACAAACTCATTAACCCACAAACTAACCAACTCCATTAAATCACAAACTCATCAACTCATCAATTCATCAACCCATCGACTCACAAACTCACAAACTCACAAACTCACAAACGCATCAACTCAAAATCTTAAAATATTATCTTTTATTTTACAACGCCGCTCTTTTTTTCGCTCTGTTCTAGCGAAAATATAGGCCATAAAGCAGGTAAATTACCTCTTTTTCTAACCTTTCACGCTATTCGTTTTGTCCATTTTTAAGAATACAACCTGCATTTTGCACCATTTAGCCTTTCTAGTTTGGTTGACTGCCCGTAATTCTTCAAGCCCAATTATCCGCTTTTAGTCCCTAAAATCTCACTTTTTAACGAAAACTTCGTCCTTTCGGGACACATTTCAATATCTAAAAAAGGGTTTGTTTATACCATTGCGGCGTATATTTATGCTTTTTGCCTTACATTTTGTACTGCGTTTAGCACCTTTTTACCTTGCATTTTGCACCAAAACGCACTGCATTTTGCACCAAAACACACTGCATTTTGCACCAAAACGCACTGCGTTTTGCACCATATTGCACTACATTTAGCACCAAATAGCCCCAAAATGGGTGCAAATGGCGGTTCTTTATAATAAATATTCATCTTGCCAGCATTTATAACTACCCCCCTTTTGCACCTAAACCAACCTTCGCGAGAATCGATTTTTTGCGGCAAGGTGAGCGATTGGTGAACAGAAAGGGCACTCATAATGTTAAATTTAGCACCGAATAGTTTACAAATGTTCGAGGATTGAGTTGCCTTTTAAACAAGACAAGGTTGGAATGGACATCGTTCCCACCAACTAACACCGTAGCAGTTGTTACACAGTAAGCGGCAAAGGGAGTGGTCTAGGCAATTGCAGGAATGACTCCTACCAAAAGACCTGTGAAAATGAAAGCACTAATCTCAAAACCATGTTGGCCTAGGCACCCCATCACTTACAGAACGGCGGTTATGGTGGGCTGCAACAACTAGCATAAACCTCATGAAGATTGTGGTTAAGCGTTAAATAAAACTAACAATCAGGGTGTTTAGAAACAAGGTTCGTTCTTTTGTCGTATTTTTGCAAGGTGAATAGTTGTGCGCCGTAAACAAGGGTGCACATACTTGGTTGCCGGTAGGCACAATCAATGGTTTTGCACATGAACAAAAACAAACACATCAGACGTTTTCTTGCATGGATGTTCATCGTAACATTCATGTCGGTGTTTGTTATCAAAGACTTTCATGCACACGAAGACCATTCTTCCAAGGTGCATCTCGCATGCGACGGCACGACAAAAGCCCTAAAATCATCGTGTTTCATCTGCGACTTTGTCATGCACAACGCTGGCGCGCCCATACTACAGGTCTATCGGCCAGCAGTGTTTGCCACTATCCTCACACCTTACATTTTCACCCAACAAGTTGTTTACCGCCATGTTGAAGCGGTAAATAGCCACTCGCCGCCTACACGCGCTTAACTTTTCCAGCCATTACACCCCCATTGCATCCATATCAGTGGGACAAGTGCGCCTTTTCGGATAGGTATAATGGGCTGCATTTACATTTTAATCACAGGCGGCCGAACAAGGTTCGGCCGACTCCTCCAATCAGTAATTGTACACTGTTTGCTTGACGTGCCGAAACGATAAATCGCAATGCACGCAAGCTAACACACATTGACGTATGGTTAAAAGAACTTTTCTTTGCGTCGCACTCGTTGCGAACATTGCGCTGTGGGCTACTGCAAAGGTGCAAAGCACCGCACAACCCAACTTGTTAAGCCAACAAACCGACACGACGACAAACATGAACAAAAAGAGCAACAAGTCGGTTTTTGGCAAGGAACACAACATCAAGGAGGTTGTTGTAACAGGCGTGCACCAACAAGCCAGCATCAACAGCGTAAGCGACAGGATAGGCGAAAACCTTATCGATCGCTCTATGGGCAAATCGCTTGCTTCCATTCTCGAACATGTTAGTGGAGTAAGCTCCATTCAGACAGGGACAACGGTGGCCAAACCCGTTATCAACGGCATGTATGGCAACCGAATACTCATCGTTAACAATGGGGCGCGGCAGACTGGACAGCAATGGGGAGCCGACCATGCACCCGAAATTGACCAAAACAGCAGCGGTTCTATCGAGGTTATCAAAGGGGCAGAGTCTGTAAGGTATGGCTCTGAGGCTTTGGGCGGAATAATCGTGATGAACCAAAAGGCACTACCTTATGGGCTAAGTGGCGTTTCAGGCCACTTACGAACGCTCTATGGCAGCAATGGCAAGCGCTATTCTGTTGTGACACAAGCAGAAGGGACGATGCCTTTCAACAATAGTTTGGCTTGGCGACTGCAAGGGACCTACGCCAATTCGGGCGACCAAAGCGCAGCCAAATACTTGCTTAACAACACGGGCTATCGCGAACACGACTTCTCCGCATCATTGGGCTATAAGTACAACAACCTTAAATTGGAAGGCTATTACAGCATGTACAACTTAAAGTTAGGTGTTATGCTAAGCGCACAAATGGGTAGCGAAGACTTGTTAAAGCAGCGTATAGAACTGGGGCAACCCGTGGAAGTATCGCCATACACCAGGCATATCGACTACCCTTTCCAGCATGTCGTTCACCATACGGCCATTGGTAAGGCCTTTTTCGATGCAGGCAAGTACGGCAACTTTCAATGGCAGACTGCCTTTCAGTACGATG
Organism: Prevotella conceptionensis 9403948; assembly: GCF_000312305.1. Classification (GTDB taxonomy): domain Bacteria; phylum Bacteroidota; class Bacteroidia; order Bacteroidales; family Bacteroidaceae; genus Prevotella; species Prevotella conceptionensis. The sequence continues at coordinate 96,427 of NZ_HE999447.1, forward strand.
ACCGCAAAGAAAACCGCATCCGAAGGATGAACCTTTCGGATATTCCCGCCGTTAGCCTGTTCCTTACTTCATTTCAAAACCAACTGAAATGGAATTTGGCCTACAACAGATGGAACACCGAGGCCGGCGCATCTTACTTGCACATTCGTAACCGCAACCAAGCGGGAACGGGCGTTGTGCCCCTTATCCCGAACTACACCGAGTATGACTTAGGCATTTATGCCATACAGAAGTATCGCCACGAGAATTGGACGGCAGAGGCAGGCATACGCTTTGACAACCAAGAAACGCGTGCGTCGGGCTACGACTATACGGGTAAGCTCTATGGCGGGCACCACATTTTCAGTAACTTCTCGTACAATCTTGGTATGAGCTATCGTTTGAACGAGCAGTTGAAACTAACTTCTAACTTAGGTTTGGCGTGGCGTGCACCACACGTGCACGAGCTTTACAGCAACGGAAACGAGCTGGGTTCGGGCATGTTCGTCATGGGCGACTCAACCATGCACTCGGAACAGAGCACAAAATGGGTCACTTCGCTATCCTACCGCTCAGCCTTTGCAGAGGTTAGGGTAGATGCCTACCTGCAATGGATAAACGGATACATCTACGACGAACCAGAAAGAGGCAAGTATGTCACGGTGATTTCAGGTTCATATCCGCTTTTCCAATACAAGCAAACCGATGCCTTCCTCCGAGGGGTAGACTTCGATGTGCGGCTAAAACCCATGCAACACTTGGAATACCACCTGCTTTCAGGCCTTATCTGGGCCAACGAAAAGCGGACAGGCAACTATCTGCCCTATATCCCATCGGCGCGTTTCGACCACGACTTGACCTGGGAAGACATTCGCGTGGGTAAGGGCAACGCATGGTTACAATTAAAGCACAGGCTGGTTTTAAAGCAGACGCGCTTTAACCCCGCAAGCGACCTCATCGACTTTACGCCTCCCACATACAACCTCTTCGGGTTTGAGGCAGGCATAGAATGGCCGCTTAGCGATCGGAATAAATTGCGTGTGCTGTTGGCTGCCGACAACCTCTTTAACAAAGAATATAAGGAATACACCAACCGCTCGCGTTATTACGCCCACGATATGGGGCGCGACATGCGGCTCTCCATCGGCTGGTTCTTCTAAAAAAACAACAAACATTGACAATTAAACAACAAAACTAATAAGGTTATGAAAAAGAATTTTTTCAAATCAATGCTGGCACTATCTTGTGCTGCATTATTCGCACTAGCATTCACCGCTTGTGACAACAAAGTGGACACACCGGTTGACGAAACGAAAAACAAGTTACACGAAGACCCCGTGAAGGTAACTGTGCAGCTGGTTCAAGGCCACATGCACGCCAATTGGCTTTACGTTGACACGGAGGGAGGATTCCACCAAGACTCTGAATCGAAAGCAAAATACTTGAAACGCATCCAAGAAATAACCTACGAGGTAAAGCCCGGCAAAGGTTGGACGCTAGCAGAAGGCAGTGCCGACAAGTTCTATGTGGTGAAAGCCCACGATTATAGTACAGAAAAAGGGTTCGAAAATCCCGCCCCTGTCTATCTCTTGTTCATCAAATACTATAACGCCAAAGGCGAATACATAAACGGACAATTTGTGAAAAATGGTCAGGATGCCATTCACCAGCACTTCTTTACGGTTGAAAACGTGAAAGAACTGATGAGCGGAAGGGACGTATCCAGTAAGCCCAACACCCCAGATTACATCGCTTACAAATACACAGACACCACACCCTGGGACAAAACGGTGAAATACGACGGTGCCAAACTGACTGGCACCACCAATCCCATCGGGCTTAAAGGGGTGATGAAATTTTTGAAAGACGATGTAACGATGGACCTCCGCATTAGGCTATATCATGGATTTCAAGGAAAGAAGGACCCTCGCACGGGTAAATTCAGTCCCTATTATCGATTCTCGCCCATGCAGTTGCAACAGGGAACCTGGGACATAAACTTCACCGTTCCTGTGGTGGTGTATGCAGACAGGGAAGATTACATCGGAGAAGATACCTTTAAGGAGGACATGGACATTGACAATTTTCCAGAAAATGGTTTTAAAGAAGATGTAAGCAACAAACTGATTCACCGCATTATGAAGGCCCTTAACCTTTCATGGACAGAGGCTCTTCGCGATTATCACAAGTCCATCTTCACAACAGCACCACACGACTTAGGCAAAGGTATTTGGTTGTAAGGCTTTTACAAGGGGCCATACAGAACTGCCCATTATAACGAACAACGTGCGTTTCGATACAAGCGAAACGCACGTTGTTCGTTTATTGTTCTCCGCTACATCAGAACTTGCAATAAAGAGAAACGTATTCTATATCTTTTTCTGCGTCTGCCTCAACGTCAGCATGTCCTTAGGTACGCTCGCTTGTATCTCTTCAACAAGCAGGCTGCGCAGTGTTTTGCGAATAAAGTTCTTGCCGGTTATCATCACAATCTCGCGTGTTGGCACAGGGATGGCAAAGGGGCGCACAAGGCGTTTGTGGGTTTCGTCTAGCTGGTGCACGGCCAATTCGGGTATGAAGGTGATGCCCTTGCCGCTTTCAACAATACGCATGAACGTTTCGATGCTGCCTAAGGTATAGGCTTTCTTGGCAGCCGAAGCTGCTTTAAGGTGGCAAAACTTCACCAATTGGTCGCGAAAGCAATGCCCTTCATCAAGCAACCACAGATATTCGCCCGTTAGGTCGGCTGTTTTTATGCTCTCTTTGCTGAACAACGGGTCGCCATCGGCCACGTATGCAAAGAACTGTTCGTAGAACAACGGCAGGCTATCAAACTCGTCCAATCCCTCTAATTGTGCCAATATGCCCGCATCTACATCGCCCCGAACCAAGGCCCGTTTCAAGTCTTCGGTCTTCATCTCCACGATGCGCACATCCATATCGGGATATTTGTTCATTAGTTGAGGGAAGAAACGTGGTATAAGATAGGGGGCGATGGTGGGTAAGATGCCGATGGTGAAAGTTCCGAGCAAGGAATGTTTCTCCTCTTCCACCGTCTCTTTGAGCTTTCGCGCACGCAGCAACACTTTCCATGCCTGTTCCACAACCAATCGTCCAGTGGAAGTTGGGGCGATGGGCTGACTCTTTCTGTCGAATATTTTCAGTCCTAACTCGTCTTCTAACTTCTGCACCATCGAGCTTAATGTTGGCTGCGTAACGCCACAATATTCGGCAGCCTTGGCAAAATGGCGGAACCTAAACACCGCCATCACATATTCTAGTTGTTGTAAAGTCATTCTATCTATATTGTTTTGCGTGATACAAAGTTACAACATTAAAGCAACAACACCAAAGTTTCTTGATAATTAAGATTTGCAGATGGGCAATGGCGTAAACAAGTAAGTGCCAACCGTATTACATCTGGCAGTAGACAGAATGCAAACGCGAGCCTAGGCTAGGGCCTAAGCTCGCGTAACTAATAATTTACCTGGCAATTGGGAACATAAAAATAATTTGTTGCACCAACAACACTTGGTAAAAAGTATGTAGGAAGAATGTAGGCTATCCTATTGCCCTTTTACTTGCCTTCTGTTTTTGGGGCAACCTTCTTGGCAGTGGCACGCTTTGCCTTTGGTTTCACCTCTCCCTTATCCAGCATGGCGCGGAGCTTATCGTCTTCGGCCTCAATCTTGGCAATTTTGGTTTGCAAACGAACAATCTCCTTTTCTTTCATTTCTATTTCATCGCCTTGGTTCTTAATGGTTGTGAGTAAGCCATTCAGTTCTTCGTTGCCGATGTCTTCGGGATAAAGGCTGTTTACCCTGTTGATGAAGTCGCCAAGGATATTCATATAATTGGTGAAAGCGTCGAACGGACTGCTGTAAATGCCGCGGTCGATAGCCACTCCCGTATTCTTGGTGGTCATAAAGCGGAAGTTGTTAGAGGCTTGCAGATAGTCCCAATCTTGGTTGATGCGCGAGTCGTTGGCAATTCTCACCCTATCGGCCACGCTATATAGCTTGTTGAAAGCCTCGCGTTGCATGGGATTACCCAGCCAACTGCTCACATCGCGTTCTTCGTCAATCCACGACAGGGCATACGGAACGTCTAAAGCGGCCACGCTTTTCATCTTTGCACATATCTCGGAGGGTGTTGAGAAGTTTATTCCTGCCTGTTTGGCACAAACGGGTATGGCTTTCAGGAACTCTAAGATGTTGCTTGATAAGGGCTGCGCAATACCCAAAGCCGAAAGCTCCATAAAGATGTTGATAACTTGCTCCTCTTCGGGCAAAGCTGCTATCTTGCCAACATACCTGTCTGCGAAGAGTGGATACTCGTCCCACTCGCTGTTGTTAAAGCGCAACGACACGTCATCGCTTAAACGGATGTCGCGCAAAAGCAGTTTCAGATTGGGTGCCATGTTGCAATGGTAGAGGTAATGGGGCGACTTCCAACCCAATACGTGCTTAGCTCCCTCGGTTAACATGCCCTTAAAGCCCATGTGCGAAGCCTTCAACCCAATGTCGTCGTTATAGATGAGCGAAGAGTTTCTCAACACCTTGGGTACTTGTCCGAAATATTCCTTTATCTTTTGGCATTGTTTCTTCACTTCGGCCTCAAAACTGTCTTCGTTGATGAGTGATGCCAAACCATGCGAATAAGGCTCGGCCAAGAATTCGACACAGCCCGTATCGTTTAGTTCTTGCAGCTTGTCCAACACTTGCGGTGCGTGCATCTCCAATTGTTCGATGCCCACGCCCGAAAGTGAAAAGGCCACCTTGAAGTACTGGTCGTTGGCCTTAATCATGTCGAGTAGTGCATTTAGCGCAGGCATATAAGAGCGTTCGGCAATGTCGGTTATGGTTCGTTCGTTCTCGAAGTCGTCGTAATAGTAGTGGTCGGTACCGATATCGAAAAACCTGTACCGCTTGAGATGGATAATTTGGTGTATCTCAAAATATAAACATATCGTTTTCATCGTTTTATTGTTTTAAAGGCTGCATTAGTTCTTGTTAATTGTTCTCTCGTAAAGCGTGCGTATCCAAAGACCAACTTTCTCCCAAGTAATTTGGTCTACCTCGTTTTTTCCCTCTTCTTGGAGGTAATGGAACAGGCTATCGTTGTGGCAAATGGAGTAAATGGCGTCGGCCATGGCGTGTATGTCCCAATAGTCTACCTTGATGCAATTGGTCAATATCTCTGCGCAACCGCTTTGTTTGGAAATGATTGAAGGCGTACCGCATTGCATGGCCTCGAGAGGCGAAATGCCAAAAGGTTCGCTTACAGACGGCATTACATATACATCAGAGGCTTTGAGGCACTCGTAAACCTGCTTGCCGCGCATAAATCCAGGGAAGTGGAACCGGTCGGCAATGCCGCGGTTGGCAGCCAGATAAATCATTTGGTCCATCATGTCGCCCGAGCCAGCCATACAGAAACGCACGTTTCGGGTGCGGTGCAACACCATAGTGGCCGCCTCAACAAAGTATTCGGGTCCCTTTTGCATGGTGATGCGTCCAAGGAAGGTTACAACCTTTTCCTTATTATCGTGATTAGGGCGTGGAATGTCTTGCAGTTCTTGCGCCAAGGGATATACGGCGTTGTGCACGGTAAAACACTTACGCGGGTCTTGATGGTACTGGTTGATAACCGTTTGGCGAGTAAGTTCAGACACGCACATTATGCAGTCGGCGTTGTCCATACCATCTTTCTCGATTGAATAAACCGTTGGGTTTACCTTTCCGCGCGAACGATCGAAGTCGGTAGCATGTACATGGATGCAAAGCGGCTTGCCCGACACCTGCTTGGCATGAATTCCCGCGGGATAAGTGAGCCAGTCGTGTGCGTGAATGATATCGAACGACTGCTGCCTAGCCACTACGCCTGCAACGATTGAGTAGTTGTTAATCTCTTCGTGCAGGTTGTCGGGGTAGCGTCCGGAAAACTCCACGCAACCCAGGTCGTTCAAGTTCATGTAGTTGAAGTCGGCATATATGTGGTCTCTCAATTCATAATAGTATTCGGGAGACATTACGTTGCCTAACCTTTCTTTAAGATAGTCATAGTTTACGTCGCGCCATGCCACGGGAACGCAGTTCATGGCCACGATGTTGGCGGCGTTCTTGTCTTCGTCGCCCCAAGGTTTGGGCAGGCAGAAAGTTATTTCCATGTCGCCTTGGGCATGCAACCCTTCGGTGATGCCAAAGCTTGCCGTACCAAGACCGCCTAAGATGTGAGGAGGATACTCCCAACCAAACATTAGTACTTTCATTATTCAGTTCCTCCGTTGTTATTGATATGAGTATTTTTCAAGTAGTTCTAAAGTTCTCAGTATTTCGCCTACGTTCATGGCGAACGATATTGCGCCACGACCATGGAAAGGAGGGTTGCCATCGAATAGTTCGGGAATGGTTCCGAGACAATGGTAGAACATCTCATCTTCGTAGCCAACCATCTGCCTTTCGATAAAGCTTAGGCGCGTACGCTTATAGAGTTTGAGGCACGCTTCCATGTAAAATCCGCCCAACCAAGGCCATGCGGTTCCCTGATGGTAGGCATAATCGCGTTGCAGCTGCGACCCTACGTACATGGGATTGTATCCTCCACTCTTGGGCGACAAGGTTCTAAGTCCCTTGGGGGTGAGCAACTCCCGCGTGCAGACATCAAGAACGCTCTTCTTTTGGTTCAACTCTAATGGCGAATAGTCTAACGCAACGGCGAAAATCATGTTCGGACGCACGCTCCAGTCTACCATATTGCCGTCAACATAGTCGTAAAGGTAGCCGTATTCGTTCAAGAACGTGTCCACAAAGGCTTTCTTACACCGTTCGGCCATCTCTTCCAAGTTCTCTGTTTCGTGGGGTTCGCCCATGTCGGTGGCGATGGTTGCAGCGAATTTCAGTGCATTATACCACAGGGCATTGAACTCTACGATGTATCCGGAGCGAGGAACTGCGGGCTTGCCATTGATGGTTGAGTTCATCCAAGTTACGGCTTTGTCTTTTCCGTTGGTCCTAATAAGTCCGTTGTCGTCGAGTGTAAGGTTTGGATGCTTGTTACTCCTTATATATATAATGATGTCTTTAACCAGCTGTCCATACTTTTCAATGCACCGTTCCTTGCCAGTTTCTCGTCCATATTGCTGTATGGCCCAAATCGCCCACAACAAAACGTCGGGCTGTTCTATCTCTGCAATCTTGACAGTTAGGGGCTTGTCGTCCATAAACTCGCGCAATCCTCTTTCCGCCGTGCGCATAACCGCCTCGAAATAACTTTCTTCTTCAATGGCTAATGTTAAACCAGGCAAAGCGACGAAGGTGTCGCGTGCCCTGCACTTGAACCAAGGATATCCGGCTAGGATGTACTCGTCACCATCTCCCTCACTGATATGGAACTGGTGAGCAGCATTTATCAAACAGTGGAGAAAGTTGTCGCGAGGGCTTCTCTCATTCACCTCATCTTCAAACAATTGACAGAGGCCTTTTGTTGTAAACTCTTTGATGGAGGCAGAGAACACGATGCTTTCGCCCTTTTTGATGTTCATCTCGAAGTAACCAGGCACATAAAGATCCTCGTTGGCATCGTAACCGCGTTCTTGTTCCTTTGGATATTCTAAGCCACGATACCAATTTGGTTCGAACACAAACGTATTCTTCTTACTGAACTGCATGAACAAATCAGGATAACCTGCATACATGCAAGTCTTTATGCCGTTCTCCACTTCGTGGTACTCGCGTGACGCCACGGTGTTTTCGTGCGTGTACTCCCGCACGCTCCTAAATGCGAGGAAGGGTTTGAAACGCAGAGTGGTGGCCGAGTGCGCATCTTCTAAGGTGTATCGAATAAGTATCCGGTCCTCGAAGTGCTGGAAAACCATTTCCTTTCTCAGCAGCACTCCCCCAACCCTATACAAGGTTGTGGGCACCTTATCGCAGTTGAACTCGCGGATGTATTTGTGTCCGTTAGGACTGTACGTGTTTCCGCGGTACTTATGCACCCCAAGATTGAACACTGCGCCGTGTTGAACCACAGAGACATCAAGTGCAGAGAGCAGCACATGATTGTCGTCGTCGATTTCAGAAATTGGCAGAACGAGTAGGCCATGATACTTCCTCGTATTGCAATCTAGTATAGACGAACAAGCATACGCTCCCGACCGATTAGTCCGCAGCAACTCTTTAGGTAACGTTTCCTCAAGATTGGTCATGAGGGATTTTTCAAATCGTATATAACCCATATAGCTATACTTTAAGGTTTAATTGTTAGTCATCAAGTTCAGAAGATTGGTTAGGATGTCAACTCTTCATCCGCCAAAAGTACAAAAATATCGGCTTTAACACAAATAAAAGCTGATGAAATTGCAAAAATAACCTTTTTTCTACTTCATTCAGATAAAAAAGAGAACAACAAACCCGCTCCTTAGAAGAAAAATGTGTAATTTTGTATGCAATTCTGTTAATCACTACAAGACTGAGTAAAGCCAGGAAAATTATGACAGCTAAAATTCTAGTATCAAGGGAGGAAGTGATTGGTATCATTTCCGAACACTGGGCTCCCCTTTCGAAAGCCCAACAAGAACTGTTGGCCGACAATGTGCGGATTGTTACATTTACAAAGAACGACATCATATATAGAGGAGGTGAATCTCCACACGAAGTGATGTGCCTTGTGTCGGGTAAGGTTAAGGTATATAAGGATGGCGTTAATGGTAGAAGTCAAATTATCCGCGCTATTAAGGCTGTGGAATTTTTCGGTTATCGGGCTTTCTTCGCAGGCGAAGAATATAAAACTTCGGCTATGGCCATCGACACGTGCGTCGTTGCTTTCATACCTATCAAATTGGTGGTGAAGTTCATTCACGAAAACACGGCCGTCTCGTCTTTCTTCATTCGGCATTTGGCAAGATTGCTAGGCTCGTCTGATGAGCGAACGATAAATCTTACACAAAAGCACATACGAGGGCGACTAGCCGAGACGCTGTTGTTCTTAAAAGACAGCTATGGAGTGGAAGAAGACGGCTACACACTAAACATATATCTCAGCAGAGAAGATATCGCGAGCATGTCAAACATGACAACAAGCAATGCCATACGCACATTGTCCTCGTTTGCTGCCGAAAACATGGTTGCAATAGACGGCCGCAAGATACGCATCATGCAAGACGAAGAGTTGCGCAAAGTTAGCAAACTGGGTTAATCGGGTATCAAAAAGTTTATCACTTCTTGCTCTACCAAAATCTTAAACTCGCCAACGGGCGTGTTCATCGGCCTTCCATCAATGCCAACCAAGGCGTGATTGGCATCCATGAATTCAACCATGCGTGTGCGATAAGGGTGCACGCTACGATGATTTAAGAATTTACCACGCAAAAACAAGTAAATACCTTCAAACAATTTCATCATCTTAGGATGATACACTACCGACACATCCAATAATCCGTTGTAGGGAACTGCATTGGGCGTTTGACCGTACCCCAAAGCGTTTCCAACGCAGATGGTCATTATCTTGCGGTTCAGCACTTCTTCATTAATTTTCAAACGCATCTTATATTCTAGCCTTTGGAAGGCCAGTAGCACGAAAGAGAAAAGGAAAGACAAGGTACGCGACCCAAAAAGGCGTCGTGTTTGCATGCGCAAGTTCATGATGGTGGCAATCAGCCCAACGTTTACGCAATTCAGAAAGTATCGCCGGCAGTTCTTCCCCTCCTTATTAATATAGCGAATGAGGCCCAAATCTATCTTCCTTACGCGTCTTTTCTTCAACCATTTCACGATAGAGTCCACATCGCCGTCCTTCATTCCCCAGAAATGAGCAAAGTCGTTCATCAGTCCGTTGGGTATAACGCCCAACGCTATGCCGTCTCTCGTTTCTTTATCAACGCGCATCAGGCAATTAACAGCATCGTTAAGGGCGGAGTCGCCCCCAACAACAACTATGGTTTGATAACCATTTTCGATAAACATGGTTATCAATCGCTCAACGCTATTGGCGTTTTCGCTCTGCACATAGTCAAAGTCGATGCCGTTGTCCATCAGGCTACGTTCCACCCTGCTCCAACGAACTCCCCTGCTGTACATCCCTTTCTTGGGACAGTACAATATTGCCCATTTCTTGTTTGCTGCCATACTATTATCTTCTCTTTCCGTAAATAGTTTCGTCTTCTTTTTCCATCCACCTTTCAATTTGCGCTAGCCTGTCGGCCATTGGCATGCTAGCGTTTAACCAGTGGATGTTAAACCCACGCCGTTCCATGCCTCTAAACCACGTCATCTGCCGTTTGGCAAACTGGTGAATGGCTATCTCCAACTTCTTGAACATATCATCGTACGACATTTCTCCAACCACATAGGCCGTAACGTACTTGTATTCCAGCCCATAGTACATCAGGTCTTCTTTCGCAATGCCGTTCTTTTCAAGCAGTCCACGCACCTCTTCTACCATCCCTTCTTCCAATCTGGCTTTCAGTCGAGTAGTTATTCGCTCTCTGCGTACGTCTCTGTCAACGTCTAATCCCACGATGAGCGAACTCACGGCTGGCAGCCTCCGTGTATCAACGGGACGGCGTAAGTTGTGAAATTCAATTTCTATTGCCCTTATGGCACGACTTACCGTATCAACATCCGTTTCGTTGTGCATTACCGAACCGTTCCTTGCCTTCAACCATATCAACAGCTCTTTTAACTCGGTTAACGTTCGTGCGGATAGTTTTTTGCGCAAGTTGTCGTCTTGTGGAACAGGCGACAAGGCGTAACCTTTCAGCACCGCCTCCATATAAAGACCCGTTCCGCCGCACAATATGGGCAGCACTCCCCTATGGGTAAGGTCTTCGTATGCGGCGTTGAAGTCTTCTTGAAACCTAAATAGGTTATACTTCTGCCCTGCATCCTCTATATCTATAAGGTGGTAAGCAATTTGTTTGCCGTCCACATTATATTCAGACAGGTCTTTACCTGTACCAATATCCATGCCCCGATACACCTGTCTACTATCCGCGCTGATAATCTCGCCACCCGTTTTGGCGGCAAGATTAACAGCCAAGGCAGTTTTGCCACAGGCAGTTGGACCCAATATCGTTATCATCTTCACAAAGGCAAAGGTAATAAAAAAAGCCGTCCTAACTTATAGGACGGCTCGTTTTTGTTCAGTTTAACGCTAAAAATAATTAGCCGTTAACCTTTGCCATGTGCTTAATCAGCTCAACAACCTTGTGCGAGTAGCCAATTTCGTTGTCGTACCAAGAAACAACCTTCACGAAGGTATCGGTAAGAGCAATACCTGCTTTGGCGTCGAAGATAGAGGTGCGAGGGTCGCCCAAGAAGTCAGAAGAAACCACAGCATCCTCGGTGTAACCCAGAACACCTTTGAGTTCGCCCTCAGAAGCTTCCTTCATGGCAGCACAAATCTCCTCGTACTTAGCAGGCTTAGCCAAGTTAACGGTAAGGTCAACAACCGAAACGTCGAGTGTAGGAACACGCATAGACATACCCGTGAGCTTGCCGTTCAATTCGGGGATAACCTTACCTACGGCCTTAGCAGCACCAGTAGAAGAAGGAATGATGTTACCCGAAGCGGCACGGCCACCACGCCAGTCTTTCATAGAAGGACCGTCAACAGTCTTTTGTGTAGCAGTGGTTGAGTGAACCGTCGTCATCAAACCATCGGTGATACCCCATTTGTCGTTCAACACCTTAGCGATAGGAGCCAAGCAGTTGGTGGTGCAAGAAGCGTTAGAAACGAATTGCGTACCCTTTACGTAGGTCTTGTCGTTTACACCAGTTACGAACATGGGCGTATCGTCCTTAGAAGGAGCCGACATAACAACATACTTAGCGCCTGCATCAATGTGTCCTTGCGACTTTTCCTTAGAAAGGAACAAGCCGGTAGATTCAACAACATATTCTGCACCAACCTCGCCCCACTTCAAGTCGGCGGGATTGCGCTCAGCGGTTACACGGATAACGTTGCCGTTTACGATGAGTTGCGACTTCTCAACGTCTGCCTCGATAGTGCCATTGAAGATACCGTGCATCGTGTCATACTTCAGCATGTATGCCAAGTAGTCTACAGGGCAAAGGTCGTTGATAGCAACAACTTGCACTTCTTTAGCGTTAGCCTCTTCGAGAGAAGCGCGGAAAACGAAACGACCGATACGGCCAAATCCGTTAATACCAATTTTAATCATCTTTGTTCTTATTTTTAATGGGTTAAAAATATGCGTGTGGGGGCATTTAGCAAGTTGACATTACAAAATGGTTTAACAAATCAAAATGTTAGCCTAAACAATGCTTTTTTTCCTCAATTGCACCGCAAAGTTACGAATTTATTTCTATATTTGCATTGGATTTCACAAATAATTATTATCAACAACAAAAAAACAATGAGTAAATTTTTAAACGAGTTTAAAGACTTTGCCATGCGGGGTAACGTGTTGGATTTGGCAGTCGGCGTTATCATAGGCGGAGCTTTCGGCAAAATCGTCTCTTCTGTCGTAGACGACTTGCTGATGCCCGTTATCGGAATGCTAATCGGAGGGTTGGATTTCAAGGGGTTGTCTATCACCATTGGTGAAGCTAAAATCATGTATGGCAATTTCATCCAGAATGTTATCGACTTCACGATTATAGCTTTCTGCATCTTCTTGCTCATCAAGGGCATCAATTCTCTCTCGCGAAAGAAAGAAGAACCTGCTGCTCCAGAGGCACCAGCAGAGCCCAGCAACGAAGAAAAACTGCTTTCAGAAATTCGCGACTTGCTCAAAAACAAGTAATAATCACAGTTTCAACAAACCCACAAAAGCACCTGTCGAACATTCGTCGGGTGCTTTTTTATTGGTGAAATGCGACAAAAAATCCATAACGACGCTATGCTAAACCTGAGTCCTCACAACATCCCACCTAACTTTAAAGCAGTATTTTCTTCCTTTGGTTTTGCCAATTCGATAATGTGAAGTAATTTTGCAGTATGATTTATCCGAATAATTTTGAGCAGAAAATTGGCTTTAACGAGGTTAGAACCTTATTAAAAGGAAAATGTCTGTCTACACTTGGCACCACCAAGGTAGACGATATGACCATGAGCCACAATGCCGACGAGATACAAACATGGCTTACGCAAACGCGCGAGTTCAGGCTTTTGCAAACCCAAGCCGAAGATTTCCCCCTTCAATACTTCTTCGACCTGCGCCCCACCCTTTCGCGCCTGCGCATCGAAGGGACACATCTCGATGAGCAAGAACTCTTCGACCTGCTACGTTCGCTCGACACCATCCACCAAGTAGTGCGGTTTCTCAACCGTACCACCGAGGGCCAAGTGGCTATCGAGGGTCAAAACGCGCGCTTTCCCTATCCTTCACTCCAACTGCTAACCGTAGATGTGGCCACCTTTCCCGACATTGTGCGCCGCATTACGCAGATTGTAGACAAGTTTGGAAAGATAAAAGACAGTGCATCGCCCGAACTGGCGCGCATCAGGCGCGAGCTGGCGCAAACCGAAGGAAGTGTTTCGCGTATCCTCAACTCTATCCTCCGCAATGCTCAACAAGAGGGATTGGTAGAGAAAGACGTTACGCCTGCCATACGCGAGGGGCGACTTGTGATACCCGTTTTGCCTGGAATGAAACGCAAAATCGGCGGTATCGTCCACGATGAGTCGGCCTCTGGGCGTACGGTATACATCGAACCGACCGAAGTTGTGGAGGCAAACAACAAGATAAGAGAATTAGAGGCAGACGAAAAAAAGGAGATTGTACGCATATTAAAAGAGGTGTCCAACGACATTAGGCCACACATCGCCCCCATGACGGCCTCTTATCAGCTATTGGCGCACATCGACTTTATACGTGCCAAGGCAGAGTTGGCCCGAACCTTCAAGGCCATCGAACCGCAGATAAGCAACAAACCGCTCATCGATTGGGGGCAAGCCGTACATCCGCTATTAAGGCTTTCGTTAGAGAAACAGGGCAAAAGGGTTGTACCTCTTGATGTTACACTCACTCCACAAAAGCACATACTCATCATTTCTGGCCCCAATGCAGGTGGCAAGTCCGTGTGCCTTAAAACCGTAGGTCTGCTCCAATACATGGTTCAATGTGGCTTATCCGTACCCCTGGGCGACACTTCGCGGGTGGGCGTGTTCCAAAACGTGATGATAGACATTGGCGACGAGCAAAGTATCGAAAACGATCTCAGCACCTATTCGTCGCATCTGCTCAACATGAAGATGATGATGAGGCATGCCAACGATAAGACCCTCATCCTCATCGATGAGTTCGGAACGGGCACCGAACCGCTCATCGGTGGTGCCATAGCCGAGTCTGTGCTTACCCAGTTTTGTAACAAGGGTGCGTTTGGCGTCATCACCACCCACTATCAAAACCTAAAACATTTTGCAGATACGCACGATGGCGTGGCCAATGGAGCCATGCTCTATGATAGAAAGGAGATGCAGGCCCTCTTTATGCTGTCTATCGGACAGCCAGGAAGTTCGTTTGCCATCGAGATTGCACGCAAAATAGGTCTGCCCGAAGAGGTAATACAAGATGCATCGCGTATTGTGGGCGAAGACTATATACAGAGCGACAAGTACTTGCAAGACATTGTGCGCGACAAACGCTATTGGGAAAACAAGCGAGCCACCATACACAAACAAGAGAAAGAATTGCAAGTTACCATCGAACGTTATGAAAAAGACATTGAGGAGATTGGCAAAACAAGGAAAGATGTACTGAAACGGGCGAAAGAACAGGCCGAAGAACTGCTCCGCGAAAGCAACAAACGTATAGAAACTACCATCCGTGAGATTAAGGAGGCACAAGCCGAAAAGGAACGCACTAAACGCATTCGCGAAGAACTGAGCGAGTTCCGCACCTCGGTTGAACAAGTTGATGCGGCTGCCAACGACGAGTTTATCGCCAAGAAGATTGAACAGATAAAGCGAAGAAAGGAAAGGCACGAAAAACATATTAAGGAAAAGGCCGAGAAACAGAAGAAAGCTGCCGAACAAATAAGGGAGGCCGTGAATAAGAAACAGTCGCCCACGGGCGAGATTAAGCCTGGCGATGCTGTTAAGATGAAAGGCCTTTCAACCGTTGGGCGTGTAGAATCGCTCGACAATAACGGCATGGCCTTGGTGGTGTTCGGGGGTATGCGTTCTAAAATGGACGTCAAACGACTTGAACTGGCTACCCAAACGGAGAAAGAGCAGGCCCAACAATACACCATGAGTAAAGGAACGCGGCAAACTATCGACGAACGTAAGAGCCACTTTCACCAAGATCTCGACATCAGAGGCGAGCGTGGCGACGAGGCACTTAATGCCGTGATGCACTTCATCGACGATGCCATTCTTGTGGGCATGCCCCGTGTGCGCATCCTCCACGGCAAGGGCAACGGCATTCTTCGCCAACTTATCCGACAGTACCTAGCCACCGTACCCAACGTAACATCATTTAAAGACGAGCATGTGCAGTTCGGCGGTGCAGGCATTACGGTGGTCGACCTATAAGTTGAATGTTCTCATCACACATAAACGTCCAAGGCTAAGTTTACTTGAACATGGCTGTGGCAGTAAACATATCTTTCGAGGAACAAGAAAAGAGTTGGCTGAAATCACACCATAATCATATTATGGCCATTGATAAAAATAAAATGAATGCCTGCATCAAGCAGCAATTGCAAAGGACGCCTTATATATAAGGTGTCCTTTTCTTTCAACCCCCTTTTAAAGTAAACATATAATGCGGTGACTTCCATTTCTACTACAATCAGGAGACGTTCATCCATAGTTCTCGTTTAAATTGAACAATAAATAGGATAAAGCGAAGAAGATTGAAGATTATTGTAAAATAAAGTTGCTTTTATGATGAAGATGTAAAATTAAATCACTAATTTTGCAGCGTAAGTTGTGGCGGATTTCCAGACAAATCACCATGGGGATTGGCGCAGAACTCCTCTACAATATCATGATTCAACATTAATACACCATGGAAAAACTAAAAAAACATTTATGAAAACAACATTTTCTAAAACATCCAAGCTCATTGCATTGACAATGATGCTCCTCGCTTCGTTTACTGTTTTCACCGCTTGCGGCAGTGATGACGACGATGAATCTAACACTGTAAAAATTGATGGTCAAGAAACTAAGGTGGTCAGCATGACTGCCCAAGAAACTGATGAAGATGCAATCATTGTATTGGGAATAGAATCAATAGAGAAGAATGAAAGACCGTTAGAAACGCTTAACTTATCGCTCTCCACCAAGGATTATGGTAAAACTGTTCATTGCGAATCTAGTGGTATTACTAGTTCTCTTTTCGATAATACGGCTAAGTTAGATAGAGGAAGTCAATTTACGGTAAGTAAGAACGAAGATGGCGTTTACAAAATAACGTTCCAGTTAGCGCAAACTTTGGGAAAAAAGACAAGGACCGTAGCAGGAAAGTACGAAGGAAAGCCCAACACAGCCAAATAATTCAAGGAAAGCAGCTTAATATGCAGCGTTAGACAACTATTTGTAACATATCCATAAGTGGTGGTGTTAGCTAGGGCAGTGATTTAAATCCTGCGCAAGCTACATCACCACGAATTAAGGCTGTGTCCCTCCCCACTATAATATTATAGGGCCTGGAACACGGCCTTTTGAACTTATTTTGTAACTTAGTGGGTAAAACATGCCCTTTTGAAAGGTCAATAGACAAACTAATGCGCACTTTTAACTACCACTCACTAAAGCTCCGTAAGTGCAGAACCACAAGCATATATTAATGAAAGTCTGAAACAAAAAGGTTCTTAGATTGGCATAACTAACTGAAACATGAGTATCTTTATGTATTGAAGTCGTCTTGGTTTCTAATGTTTTATAAATTGAGAAAAGTTTGCCGTCTTTGTGATGCCAACACAAGATAAACACTCCTAATCATATACGATGTGCAGGACAAATCAACCATCGGCATGTCAACTCTCAGACTTATCAACTCAAAAAACATCAACTCACAAACTTGTCAACTCAAAAACTCATCAGCACTTCAACTCATCAGCTCATCAACATACAAACTCATATCAACTCACAAACTCACCCAATCACCAACTTATAAATTCATATCAACCCTCAAACCCACAAACTCACCCAACCATCAACTCAATAATTCATCAACTCATCAACTCAATAATTCATCAACTCATCAACTCAATAATTCATCAACTCATCAACTCAAAAACTTAAATACTTATTTTTTATTTTACAAATCCATTCTGATTTTCACTCCGTTCTAGCGAAAATATAGGCTATAAAGTTGGTAAAAAGTCACCCTTTCTAGCCTTTCACACCTTTTCCATTGTCTATTTTTGAGAACAAAAGCTGCATTTTGCACCATTTAGCCTTTCTAGATTGGTCGTTGACTCATAATTTTTCATGCCCAAAGACTCGCCTTTAGACCCTAAAAACCCACTTTTAGGCGACTATTTCACCCTTTTCAGCCACGTGTTTCATGGTTCGAAAGGGTCATATTTATACCATTGTCGTGTATGTTTATGCTTTTTGCCTTGCGTTAAGCACCATTTTGCACTGCATTTAGCACCATTTCACCTTGCGTTTTGCAGCAAAACGCACTGCATTTAGCACCATTTTACCTCGCATTTAGCATCAAAACGCACTGTGTTTTGCGGCATATTGCAGTGCATTTTGCTGCAAATAGCCCAAAAACTGATACAAAGGGCGGTTCATTGGAATAAATATCCAGTTTGTTAGCATTCACATAACAACACTTTTTGCATCAAAACCAACCTTCGCGAGAATCGATTTTTTGCGGCAAGGTGAGCGATTGGTGAGCAGAAAGGGCACTCACAATGTTAAATTTCTTACTAATAACTAGACAAAAAAAGATAATACTGTATACACGCGCATGGGCAACAGCACTGAAAACGCGTATGCTTACTATCAGCCTGCGCAAGCGGTTGCTAGGCATGCTGCACAAGTTGACAAGCTGACGGGTTAACAAGTAGACAAGCTGACGGGTTAACAAGTTGACAAGCTGACAAGCTGACGGGTTAACAAGTAGACAAGTTGACAAGTAGACGAGTGGACGAGTGGACAAGTGGACATGTTGACAAGTAGACGAGTTAACGAACTAATGTTGACTTAAAACTATAACTCGCAATGTGATGAACTTATAACTTTATAAACTCATAAACTTATAAGTCCTTAACCTCACAAACTCATAACCTCACAAAACTCATAACCTCACTCTAAAATATAAAGGAAACTACCATCAAGGCGTACTTCCTCTTCGTGAATGAGGTATTCGAGTGCCACATCTAAACCCTTTTGAGGTAAGTTTAGCTTGTGAAGTTCGGTTATATGGTGCCGTTCGCCATCTTTCAACAAATTTAGTATGGCGTTACGAGCCGTGATTGTTTGCCCATTGCTAGGTTCGGACGAGGCATGTTCCAAGCAAACATCGCATTGTTGGCAATCTTTGTGTCGCTCTTCGCCAAAATATATAAGGAGTTGGCGACTTCGACAAACATCCCCATTTGTGGCGTAAGCCTGCATAGCATTGATGCGAGCAACATATTGCGCCTTGCGTTCTTCGTATATCTCCTTGCTTAACACAACCCGTTCGCCGTCTACCCTATCACGCAGATAGGTTATAAACGGTGTTTTGCGTTGCGGAATAAAGTTGATGATGTTGCGCTGGGCTAGATTTTTTAGTATCACATACACCTGATGTGTGGTCAGTTCGGCCTCTTGTGCCAATAAACTTTCATCTATATATACGTAATTGCTGAACAATCCGCCGTAGTTTCTTAGCAAAGCAGTAATCACGGCCTCTTCAAACGCACTCCCCTCATCTAGGCGATACAAGTCGTTACGCCCGAGCTTAAACATCACTCTTGCCCTTGCTTCTGGGTCCATTTCGTAATGTATGTAGCCTGCCCGCTCCAAAATCTGCAATGCCGAATGCGTTTGCACAGGGAAATGCTTAAACGTTCGGCAAAACTTGTCTATCTCGAATACGAACGAATAGCCTGCACCGCTGGCCACACCTATTTGGTAATAGTAGGCTAAATCCTCGTACACCTCTTTTATATACTCTTTTTCGGGAAAGGTTTCAGCCACGCGCTTGTTCAGTTTCCTGCGGTCGCTATTGTTCCATAGCAACACGGCATAAGCCTTTTTGCCGTCGCGCCCTGCCCTACCCGCCTCTTGAAAGTAGGCTTCAATAGAGTCGGGGCAATCCATGTGCACCACCAAGCGCACGTCGGGCTTGTCTATGCCCATGCCAAAGGCATTAGTGGCCACCATCACTCGCACCTCGTTCTGCTGCCAGCTGTTTTGTCGTTGGTTCTTTACAGCAGGTTCTAGGCCTGCATGATAGAAGGTTGCAGAGATGTTTGCCGAGGAAATGTGGGAGGCAATGTCGCTGGCGTGCTTGCGACTGCGCACATAAACGATGGCCGAACCAGCCACGGCGTTGAGAATATGTATGAGTTCGGTGTGTTTGTCCATAGCATCGCGAACGATGTAGGCCAGGTTTGAACGTTCGAAACTCATTCGGAACACGTTCTTTTGCTTAAAATCCAATCGCTCTTGAATGTCGTCAACCACCTTGGGAGTGGCAGTGGCTGTTAAGGCAAGCACCGCAACATCGGGTTTAAGCTTTCTAACCTCGGCAATGGCTAAGTAAGAAGGGCGGAAATCGTAACCCCATTGGCTGATACAATGTGCTTCGTCTACGGTGACGAAACTGACTTCCATGTGCTTGAATTTGGTTTTGAAGATGTCCGAAAACAATCGTTCGGGCGACACGTAGAGGAGTTTTACGCCACCAAAAACGCAATTTTCGAGCGTTGTGATTATCTCGCGACGGCTCATACCCGAATAGATGGCGGCCGCCTGTATGCCTTTCTGCCGCAGATGGTCAACTTGGTCTTTCATCAAGGCTATCAAAGGGGTTATCACCACGCATACGCCAGGTATTACCAGAGCAGGCACTTGGAAGGTGATAGACTTTCCACCGCCCGTGGGCATCAGTCCAAGCGTATCTTTTCCTTGGGCGATACTCTCGATGATGTCTCGCTGAATGCCACGAAAATCGGGGTAGCCCCAATACTCGCGCAACGTTCGTTTAAACGCATCGTGGGCGGTTTGCGTGCCGTTAGTTTCTTCCATAGGCGCAGTTAAAGGGCATTGTGTTCGTCGTTCTCGTCGCTTTCGGTAAGCCTAATGTCTTCTATTTGCAGTTGTACGTTGTTGTGTCTAAACACGTTGTCTTCAATGGTATAGGCTATGTCAAAGCTGCGTTTCGACTTGATATAGCGTGCCGAGGCACTCTGGCCAAAGGCAATGCCGTTTACCACATTGCTCGATTTAGAGTCGATAAGTTCGAGCTTGATGTGTTCTTGCTCGCGCCCCACCACCTTACTGGTGCCATAATCGTAAACATTGTTGGTGCAAAAGCGCGGTTTAAGGTTGCCCGGACCGAAGGGCGAGAACTTTTTTAAGTCGTGGTGCATCTTCTTGGTGATGTCCTTAAAGTCTATTATCTCATCAATGTGCAGTATGGCCTCGGTCTGTTCGGGCAGTATATGGCAGTCTACATACTGGTGAAAGCGTTCTACAAAACGCGGAACATCGTCCCATCTCATGGTTAGTCCTGCGGCATAGGTGTGTCCGCCGAAGTTAATGAGCAAGTCGCGGCAACTCTTAATGGCCGAATAAATGTCGAACCCCATGACGCTGCGAGCCGAACCTGTGGCAAAATCGCCATCGCGGGTAATGACAACAGTGGGTCGGAAGTAAATTTCTGTGAGTCGTGAGGCAACGATTCCAATCACGCCTTTTTTCCAATTCTCATCGTATAGTACAATGCTCGACTGCTTTTTCTGACTTTCTAGGCGGGCAACAATTTGGTTTGCCTCCTCGGTCATCTGCTTGTCGATGTCTTTGCGTTGCTCGTTGTATTCGTTAATGTGCTTAGCGCTTTGCAAAGCCACGTTGTAATCTTTCTCTACCAGCAGCGACACACTTTCTTTTCCACTCTCCATGCGCCCCGATGCGTTGATGCGCGGCCCTATTTTGAATACGATGTCGCTCATGGAAATCTCTTTACCCGAAAGTCCGCATATATCTATGATGGCTTTTAAGCCCAAACTTGGGTTTTGGTTGAGTTGTTTCAGCCCATGAAAAGCCAAAATACGATTTTCTTCTTCCACCTGCACCAAGTCGGCAGCTATGCTAACGGCGCATAAGTCGAGCATGGGAATGAGTCGCGAGAAAGGAATGCCATTGTTTTTGGCAAAGGCTTGCATGAACTTAAAGCCCACCCCGCAGCCCGAAAGGTGCTTAAAGGGATAATGGTCATCGGGGCGTTTGGGGTTGAGAATGGCCACTGCTGGCGGCATCTCTTCGTCGGGAACGTGGTGGTCGCATATAATGAAGTCGATGCCCAGCGATTTGGCGTAAGCTATTTCGTCGATGGCCTTAATTCCGCAGTCGAGGATGATAACAAGCTTTACGCCCGATTGGCGAGCATAATCTATGCCTTTGCGACTAACGCCGTAGCCTTCTTCGTAGCGGTCGGGTATGTAATACTCGATGTTTGAGTAGAATTGTTGAAGGAATTTATACACGAGGGCAACCGATGTGCATCCGTCGACATCGTAGTCGCCATACACCATGATGCGCTCTTTACGTCCCATGGCATCGTTAAGCCTGTCTACGGCCACGTCCATGTCTTTCATCAGAAAGGGGTTGATGATGTCGTTGAGCTGCGGACGGAAGAAACGCTTGGCCGCACTTTCTGTTGTTATGCCCCTACGTATGAGCAATTGAGCTAGAATTGTGCTCATATTGAGTTTCTCGCCCAATTCCTTTGCCGCAGATTGCATTTGTGGCGAAAGCGGTTCGTATATCCATTTAAAGTGCATTATCGTGTTGGTTTATTGATTCTTATCCTTAATGGCGGTTCAATAAACGAACCGCATAATATGCTGTAAAGTTACAAAATATCTATGACATTTGCAGTGGGCTGGCTGAAAACCTTTGGTTCTTTTGCCCTGCAATGCCATGCGCGTTATCATTTGGAAGTTCTAAATCCTTCCATGTTTTCGTACCGTCGTGTCATCATCCGCACGTAAACGTTCCTTATCCATAGGCGGTGGGTGGCAATACCGATAAGTCCCACGACACTAAGACATAAGTAACAGACCGCGGGGGGACAGAAAATGGAAAGCGTGCCTACGAATATAACGGGGGTAAGTAGTGCCAAGAGGCAAACGAAGATGTACAGATAGTTACGTTCCATATTTCGGCTGGACATGAGCGAGACGTTAAGTTTTTGAGTCCGCTTGTTGTAAACGGCCGACTGGAAGAAAACAAAGAACTGGAATCCGGCTGCAAAAAGACCGAATCCCAACAACATAAGCAAACTGGCCTTACCTACGAACACCATTGGCAGCATAAGCATAAAGGGCACTATAAGCAAGCCACAATACACATAATACTTGGCTCGCAAAAGCGAATAAATGCTGTTGGGATGTACCATAAGCATGTCGATATAGTTTCCTTCCATGCTTAACAGTCGCGACAAGACTGAGAGAGCTAGTATGACGAAGTTGTAGGAACACCAAAAACGCACCATTCCATCGCCATTGTAGGCTTGCGTGAAAGCGATGACAACACTTAAAAGTGCTATCAGAAAAAAGCTGTAAATGAACGTTTTGCGCGGAAACTTGTTGCGCGAAATCAATTTCCACTCCAAATGAGCGTATTCGCCAATCGCACCGTGCTGCCTGAGAAAGGCCAATCGGTCTTTCCCATCGACCTTGGTTGCAGCTTTCTCGCTGGTCAACTCGCGCCAAATGGCACGGAATTGCACTTCTCTGTTCAGCCAAACCACAGCTATAAGTAGAGCTAGAACAATGAGTAACGGCCACATTTCGCCTTGCGACAAGGCTATACCTAGGCGTGAATAAATGAAAAGTGACGATGCAAACGAGCCGTTTCCACCCAAAATCATGGGTATTGCCAAAAGGCTATACACGGTTAAAAGCCCCAATATCCATAATAAAGACTGCGAAACGAGGGTTCGGAAAAGCACATACAATTGGCTGTTAAGCAAGATGGCTAATCCAATAAATGCCAAAAGCAAGATGGTTGCAAGCAAGCCATAGCTGAACACCACCGACATCACGCAATAGGGGACAAACAATACATACCACCATGTGTTGCCTAGATTAAAGAGCGAGGCACCTATAAAGCTTTCAATGCAAACCTTTCGGGGTAACGGCAGCAGTGCATAGCACTTGATTATCTGTGCTGGCGTTTGCTGATAGGTGAAACGTATAAAGAGGTCTACCAACAGGATGATAGGCAAAATGCCCACTATTAGGCCAGCCGCGTTGGTGTCGCGCATGTTGTTAACCTTCAAAGAAAGCAGCACTGCAATAAACAACATATACGCGAAACCCATTATATAGCCTATATAAAATAGGTATTTGGCCGAACGATTGTGCTCGTAGTCCAAGGCGCGGCGCATGGATAACGAACGATGTCTGTATAAAGTGCGGTATAATTGCAGGCGATTCATCGGCATAAACGTTACGAAAGCAAAGGTGTTAATGGATTTGGCTTACCTCAAATCCACCACTTCGGCACTGGGAAAGTCTTTTGAATTAAAGCTGAAAAGATGGTCGGAGAGGTTTTTATGCTGGAAATTGCTTATCGTTATGGTGGTCCATTCGCCGCCACGTTTCATCTTTACCTGTTTGGGTTTGTACGTAGCGTCTACCAAAACATAGAGTTCGGGAATGCCTTTGTTGCCTTTTTCGGCCACAAGATGCACTTGATAGTCGCGCCCCACCTTGTTCATAGACAGGTTGTAGCCGCTCTTATACATATTAATAAAGGTGTAAGGGTTCATGGCTGCCTGCTGACTCTGGTTAGGATTACTAACATTTACCTCGTTGGTTGAGGGCAGATAACTCCATTGTGTCTTGCCATTGAACCATACTGTGGCCTTCGATGTGCGCGCATAGAACTTGTTTCCCTTGATGGAAATGGTTCCGCTGATGGCTCCCAACTTGCCATTCGACAGCTTAAAGTTGGCCAAAGCCCCACCTTTATTGCCTACAATGGCGGCCGTTTTGTCCAACACTTTACGGGCATCGTTATCCTTCTGTGCCTTGGCTGCATTGAAAACAAACACCGAAAGGCAAATCAATAATAATACTTTCTTCAACATAGCTGTGTTATTTGTTATATATCCTTATGTGATAATTCTGTTTTGTTGTGCCGATTGGCACGATATGGCAGGGCAACACGCGGACTTATCCTGCCCCACGCAGCTTAGCCAACAGGGCGTTAAGCGTGTTTTCGTCGGTGATGAGCACCTCTCTGGGCTTGCTTGCCTTGCGCTATGCCCACGATGCCAGCCGCCTCCAACTGGTCCATCAGTCGCCCTGCGCGGTTGTATCCAATGGAAAAACGCCTTTGAACCATGCTTGTTGAGCCTTGTTGCGAGATAACAATGGCGCGAGCAGCCTCTTCGAAGTAGGGGTCAAGGCTGTTCATGTCGGCCGTTCCGCCACCACCCATGCCACCCTCTTCGGTGTTTGGTTCGGGCAGTTCCATTGGCTCTATTGGGCCAGGTTGGTCTGCAATGAACCTGTTGATGCGCTCAACTTCGGGCGTATCTACAAATGCGCACTGCACACGAACAGGCTCGTTGCCGTTAAGGAAAAGCATATCGCCGCGCCCGATAAGCTGATTGGCACCTGGGCGGTCGAGAATGGTACGCGAATCAATCATTGCGCTCACCTTGAAAGCCATTCGTCCAGGGAAGTTAGCTTTGATGTTACCTGTGATAATACTCGTTGTTGGGCGTTGGGTTGCTATCACCATGTGTATGCCTACGGCACGCGCAAGCTGTGCAATACGTGCTATTGGCAACTCTATTTCTTTGCCGGCAGTCATGATAAGGTCGCCGAACTCGTC
>NZ_HE999447.1:121612-131945 GCF_000312305.1 Prevotella conceptionensis 9403948
AATCACCACGATGTAGGGCATGTACTCGTGCCCCTTGGTGAGGTTTAACTGATGGTTGACAAACTTATCGTTGTATTCCTTGATGTTACGAGCACCAGCCGCCTTCAACAAGTCGTAGCGTGTGTCCATCAGTTTGCAAAGACTGTTGAGCGTACGCACCACTTTTGTAACGTCGGTTATGATGGGTTCATCGCTTTCTTCGGGCACTTTGGCCAAGAAATGGTTAACGATGGGCGAGTAAATGCTGAACTCTACCTTCTTCGGGTCTATCAAAACAAGCTTTAATTCGTTGGGATGTTTCTTGTAGAGCAAAGAGGTGATGACGGCATTAAGGCCAACCGACTTACCTTGACCCGTTGCACCGGCAACAAGCAAGTGGGGTATTTTGGCCAAATCGACCATAAACACTTCGTTGGTGATGGTTTTTCCCAAGGCCAAAGGCAAGTCCATCTTTGTTTCTTGGAACTTCTTCGAATTGAGAATGCTTTCCATCGACACGATGTTGGGCTTGTTATTGGGCACCTCTATGCCGATAGTGCCTTTGCCGGGGATGGGTGCGATGATGCGAATACCCAGTGCGGCAAGGCTCAGAGCTATGTCGTCTTCTAGGTTTCGTATCTTATTGATGCGCACACCCTCGGCTGGCGTTATCTCGTAGAGCGTAATGGTTGGGCCAACCGTTGCCTTAATCTCCCTTATTTCAACGCCAAAGTCGCGCAACACCTTGATAATTCGGTCGTTGTTAGCCTTCAACTCGGTCATGTCCACGTAGGGCTTGTTGTCGTTGTCGTAGGCTTTCAGCAAGTCGAGCGTGGGGTATTTGTAAGATAAGAAAGGCTCTAAGGGGTTAATGGGCGTACTCAACACATCAGCAGCAGTTAGTTCTCGGCCGCTAGCTGTTTCTTCTGCTTGTGGAATTTCCACTTTCAGCTGCGCCGAAGGGTCGCCATTCACCTGCTGTCCTTTATGGATATGTGCACCGCCAAACGCTTTATCGCCATCTAACCCCATTGTTCCGTCGGTGAGATCTACAACCGTTGGCTGCTCATCTTCTCCGTCATTGAGGTCTTCTTCGTCGTTTGCGGTCTTGTTTTCTCGTTGCGTTTCAATCTCCACTTCTTCGTCTCTGTCGGCAGGAACGGTTCTACTTCCATTGTTAGCAATGGTGAATTTCACCTTGTTAGTGATATACTTAACGGGATTTATCGCTTTGCGAACAAACGAAACAGTCTCTGCGCTAAGGTAAGTTAGAAACGCCAAAGCCACGATAAACAACAAGGCAGTAAGTCCAGGAGTTCCTATCATGTTCTCGATGTTTTGCACACAAAACAGCCCGTGATTGCCACCTGGGTTGAAAGTAAGGCTACCTGTAAGCGGAGTAAGGAACTTGGCGAAGGCCACCGAACACCAAATCATGATGATGGCAAGGTAAAAGAAGGTTTTCCAAAGGTTCACCTTGTAAGCGCGCGTTAGCTTAGCACCCGCTAAAAGTATGAAGACGGGAATGGCAAAAGCAGCGAAACCGAAGTTGAGCGTTATGAGCGTGTAGGCTAAAATAGCCCCCAACGAACCGCAATAGTTGGAAAATTCCTTGCCTGTATTGAGCCATTCGCCGGGGCGAAGGTCTTCCAATATGCTTTGATCAGCCTTTCCTGTGGTGAAAAAAGAGAACATAGCTAAGCCCACATACACAGCCAAGAGGATGAGTACGACACCTAAAACGAAGTCGGTCCGTTCGTTGCTTATCTTGAATATGCCGCTAAGTGAGAACGTTGAGCTTTTCCTTTTTGGCTTACTCTCTGTCTTTCTTTTTACCATCGTTGCTTTTTTATCTGAAAATCAACTGCAAAATTAGCGTAAAAAACCAAGAAAGGCCTATAAAGTCACAACTTTTTTCTAATTTTGCAACACGTTATAACTCGAAGTGGAAATGAGAAAGATTATATATAACAAATTCGATAAGAAAAGCATTGCACAACTTCCAACCGTCAACTTCCCCGGTAAAACGGTGGTGGTGATGAGCGAAAGCGAGGCAGAAAAAGCCGTGCACTTCCTTCTTAGCCAAGACATCTTGGGCGTAGACACCGAGACGCGTCCCTCGTTTAAGAAGGGGGAAACGCACATGGTGTCGCTCTTGCAGGTGTCAACAAGCGACGTTTGTTTCCTTTTCAGGCTCAACCACATTGGCATAACCCCTGCCATCTTGCGCCTTTTAGAAAATAAGGCGGTGCCGATGGTGGGCCTGTCACTTCACGACGACATGCTCTCCTTGCACAAGCGAGTTGCTTTCACGCCAGGCTACTTTATCGACTTGCAAGACCTTGTGGGCGAATTGGGCATCGAGGACCTAAGCCTGCAAAAGCTCTACGCCAACCTCTTTCACCAAAAAATAAGCAAAAGGCAACGGCTAACGAATTGGGATTCGGATGTTCTGAACGACAAACAGAAGGCCTATGCCGCACTCGACGCATGGGCTTGCATCAACTTATACAAGGAAATCTTACGCCTAAAACAAAGTGGCGACTACGAATTGGTGATTAACGAGCAAGACTAATGCCAGGTCATTTGCAGCCAAACACTTATCCAACATCATCTGGCAATATTAACAGTATGTACAAATCAATATATCTTAAAAAGGGAAAGGAAGAAAGTTTAAAGCGTTTTCACCCCTGGGTGTTCTCTGGAGCCATCAGTCATTTTGCCGAAAAGGGCGACATAGACGAGGGGGAACTGGTGCGCGTGCTCACAGATGGGGGCGACTTTATCGCCGTGGGGCATTATCAAATCGGCTCTATCGCCGTACGTGTGCTGTCTTTCAGGGATGTGAAAATTAACGCCGACTTTTGGAAAACCCGCCTAACCTCGGCACTTAACGCTCGTTTGGCCATCGGCATTGCCAACAAAGCCGACAACGACACCTATCGACTGGTGCATGGCGAAGGCGACAATCTGCCAGGACTAATAGTTGATTGCTACGGAAAAACGGCCGTGATGCAAGCCCATAGCGTGGGTATGCACCTTGCCCGACACGAGATTTGCAAGGCATTGGTTGAGGTTATGGGCCCCAACATAGAGAATGTGTATTACAAAAGTGACACTACCCTACCCTTCAAAGCGGAGTTGGGACAAGAGAATGAGTTTATCTATGGCGGCAGCGAGAACAATACGGGCAGGGAAAACGGCTTGCTTTTCCACGTTGATTGGCTGAAAGGACAAAAGACAGGGTTCTTTATCGACCAGCGCGATAATCGTTCGCTGCTCGAAAAGTACGCAATGGGAAAAAGCGTTCTCAACATGTTTTGCTACACAGGAGGCTTTTCGGTGTATGCTATGCGCGGCAACGCCAAGCTCGTTCACTCGGTAGACAGCAGCGCAAAGGCCATCGAACTGACCAACCAAAACGTGGAACAGAACTTCCCCAACGACAACAGGCACGAGGCTTTCTGCGAAGACGCATTCAAATTTCTAAACGCCAACGAGAACAAGTACGACCTCATTGTGCTAGACCCCCCTGCATTTGCTAAGCATCGCGCCGCACTTCACAATGCACTTAAAGGCTATACGCGGCTCAACGCTAAGGGGTTCGAGTGCATCAAGCCAGGCGGTCTGCTCTTCACATTCAGTTGTAGTCAGGTGGTTACCAAAGACCAATTTCGCAATGCCGTGTTTACGGCTGCCGCACAAGCAGGTCGCAAAGTTCGCATCATGCACCAACTGCATCAGCCTGCCGACCATCCCATCAACATTTTCCATCCCGAAGGCGAGTATTTAAAAGGACTTGTGCTATACGTAGAATAATAGGCCTGCGCCACCCAACAACACCCAAAGAGCGCATGAAGAAGATTGAACGAGAGGTAAGCCAATACATCGACCGCCACGACCTGCTTTCGCCAAGTGGTCGATACCTCGTTGCCCTGTCGGGTGGAGCCGACAGTGTGGCGCTCTTCCGCATGCTCTTACGTATGGACTACAATGTAGATGCCGTGCATTGCAACTTCAAACTACGCGGCGAAGAGTCGTTTCGCGACGAGGCCTTTTGCGAAAACCTATGCCGAGAACATGGCGTAGCTTTCCATACAGTGCACTTCGACACCGCCGAATACGCCGCCTTGCACAAGCTTAGCATAGAAATGGCAGCACGCGAATTGCGTTACAACCATTTCGAGAAACTCCGCAACGACCTTGATATGGATGGAATTTGCGTTGCCCACCATCAAGACGACAATGTTGAAACCATGCTCATCAACCTCTTAAGGGGCACGGGACTAAGCGGTCTTACGGGTATGAAACCTCGAAACGGGTACGTGTTGCGCCCCCTACTCGCCGTTTCGCACGCCCACTTGCTTAACTATCTGCAAGCACTTGGCCAAGCTTACGTAACCGACAGTACCAACCTGACCACCGATTTCACACGAAACAAAATCAGGCTGATGCTTGTTCCCCTGTTAACTGAAATCAATAGCGTTTCTACAAACAACATCGCGAAAACAATAGAAAGGCTTGCCGAGGCAGAAAAGATATTTAATTCTGCCATCGAAAGCCATGCAAGCGATGTCACGGTGATGCAAGAAGATACACCACGGTGGCGGTTGGGCATCTCGACAGACAGGTTACGACAAACGCCTTCGCCCGAATATGTGCTCTTCCAGCTAATACGTCCCCTGGGCTTTACGCCTGCACAGATAGAACAGATAGCGCAAAACTTTGACCAACAAACGGGTAAGCTGTGGCAATCGCCCACACATACACTTGTTGTTGATAGGCAAATGCTCTTGGTTGAACAAACGATGAACGCTGACGAACTGGCCAGAACAATGCGCATACCCGAAGAAGGAACCTATGTTTTCTCGCCAAATGTGCGCATAAAAGTGAGTAAGGGCGCGAAAGACCAAGGTTTTTCACCCAGTAAGGCTCCCCATTGTGCACATCTCGACATGGCCAACATCGCCTTTCCGTTAATGGTTAGGCACATAAAAACGGCCGACCGATTTGTGCCTTTCGGCATGCGGAGCTCTAAATTGGTAAGCGATTTTCTAACAGACAGAAAACGCTCGTACTTCGACCGACAACGACAGCTAGCCGTTTTCGATGCCAACGATGCGCTTTTGTGGCTCGTGGGCGAACGCACAGACAACCGTTTTAGGATAACGGAAAGAACAACCAACTTTTTACAACTCGACTATCTGGAGATTTAAATTCCTTAGTTTGCCAGTTTGTATGTTTCTTAATTCTTTGGTCTTTGTATTCGCCACAAAGTTTATAAGTTCGTCATATTTTGTTGAAGTGGCGTGTGGTATTATGCACATCTTCAAAATCTTATAAGCTTTTAAACCTCTAACGCGGGCGTTTGCCCAATTCGTAAAATCTCAACAGAACAATCCTTACGGCGTATTTGTCGCCAAGAAGTGATTGGAAGAAACAATTATCAAACCAAAAAGACAATGAAAAAGGCTATTATTATGGGCGCATCGTCGGGCATTGGCTATGCCGTTGCCAAGCGTCTTATTGAAGAAGGTTGGATGGTGGGACTTTCTGCCCGCCGACTAGAACCGCTAGAAACATTAACACAACTGGCTCCTGAAAGGGTATTTACACAACGCATTGACGTAACCAACACTGAGGCTACAACGCCTCTATCGCAACTCGTCGCTCGTTTGGGCGGCATCGACCTCTATTTTCATGCCTCAGGCATTGGTAAACAAAACACTTTGCTAGACGAAAGCATTGAGCAAGCCACACTAGCCACCAACGTAATGGGCTTTGCACGCATGGTCGACTTTGTGTTTAACTACATGGCCGACAACGGTGGCGGACACATAGCCATCATTTCGTCGGTTGCAGGCACCAAGGGTATTGGCAGCGCGGCATCGTACAGCGCGTCTAAAACATTCCAAAATGCTTATATCCAAGCACTCGACCAATTGGCAGTAAAGCGTGGATTGCCCATAATCTTCACCGACATAAGGCCTGGCTTTGTAGACACCCCCATCCTTACGGGCGACAACTACCCGATGCTGATGACGGTAGAACATGTTGTCGAGCGTATTATGTGGGCATTAAAACGCAAAAAACGTGTGCGAATTATCGACTGGCGTTATCGACTGATGGTTCGTATTTGGCGCATGATACCCAATTGTGTTTGGCGCAAAATGAAGATTGGCAAAGCCTAATGCGGCAATCCATCGCTTCGAAAGTACAATAAAGGCGAAAATGTTCGCACATTTCGTTATATTTTATTAAATTTGCAGGCGTTTTTCAGGAAACAAAAATACAAACACTTAGTTTAACACAAGCGATGAAAATTGAAGAAAGTCAACACGTTGAGTCCAAGAAACTGTTGCGAAGAAAGTTAGACCTATTACTTCGAACAGGCCAAATCCTCGTTGAAAGTTCGGCAGACACGAGCCGCATTATGCGTAACATGAAACGAACCGCCGCCTATTTGGGGTTAAAAGAAGAGCATCTGCACATCCACATCACCTACAACATGTTGATGGTGAACCTCAGCGATGGTGCACATTCGTTTTCAAAATTCCAGCGTTGCGACAAGCATGGCATTGAGATGCGCGCCATTTCCGACATCAGCAAGCTGTCGTGGAGTGCCATCAGAGAAGACTATTCGTTAGACCGCTACGAGGAAGAACTTAACAAAATCTGCAAGCGCAAGCGCAGTTACACGCCCTGGCAGGTAGCCATAGCGGCAGGTTTTGCATGTGGAGGTTTCTGCATTCAGTTCGGTTGCGATTGGACGGCCTTCTTTTACGCATCTCTTGCAGCAGCCTTGGGGTTCCGTTTGCGTACAAAACTCAACGAGATAGGCTCTAACGGCTATGCCAACATTGCCATTGCGGCCTTTGTTTCTACTATCATAGCATGGCTGTTGGGTACATTTGCCAACTCGCAGTTGGTGGCCGACATGCCCCAATGGCTTGCCCATGCACTACAAACCACCACCCCCTGGCATCCACTTATGGCCTGCACGTTGTTTATTGTGCCAGGGGTGCCTATCATCAACTTTGTTAGCGATGTGCTCGACAACAACATCGAGGTGGGTATTGTGCGTGGTGTCAACACCATACTCATCGTCGCTGCTATGGCATTCGGCATAGTAGTGGCCATACGCGTGTGTGGAATAGACAACTTTGTAAGGGACCTTAGCATGACACCCCACCACGCTTATTGGGAATATGCCATAGCGGCCGCCATCTCGGCCATGGGCTTTGCCACCATTTACAACTTCCCTCCTAAGCAATTGTGGATACTCGCACTGGGCGGAATTGTGGCCGTATGCACCCGAAACTATGTTAATTTAGGAGACAGTTCTCACAACATCGGACTTGATTTAGGGCCTGTTATTGGCTCGTTAGTTGGCGCATCGCTCATCAGCATCATCTATGTCAAGGTGGTTCATTGGGTTCATCTACCACACCAGTGTCTTTCCATACCCACAGTCATACCTATGGTGCCAGGTGTGCTGATGTACCGTTGCCTTTTTGCTTTGCTAGACATGCACGGTGTTGTGGGCGAACTAACCACTGCCATGACAAATGGTATCCGTGCATCGCTCATTGTGTTGTGCATTGCCGTTGGTGTGGCCATCCCCAACATCTTTGCAAGGAAGTGGATTGCACCCAATAGACAACGCAAACTAAAACGGTTGATTGAAGAAAGAAAAGCACGTGGTAGGTTTGTAGACCTTGACGAGGTGGATATCTAACAGAAATTATGAGTTGGTGAGTTTTTGAGTTTATGAGTTGATGATTTTTTGAGTTAGTGAGTCTATGAACGGATGAGTTAATGAGTTTACTTGTCGCAACTTTTAGTTTTCAACAAAGAAGTACTTGGTTTAACTTCGTTACCTCTTTCCTCTTGAAGTAAAACTCAATAACCCACCAACACATAAACTCAAAAAAATCATCTACTCATCAACTCACTAACCCTTCAACTCAAAAACTTAAATTTTTATCTTTTATTTTACAACAGCATTTAAATTCTCACTTCGTTCTAGCGAAAAAATGGCCTAAAAAGTAGCAAAATGACCACAATTCTTGGTCTTTCACGTCTTTTGCTTTGTCATTTTTTAAGAAAACAACCTGCATTTTGCACCATTTCGCCTTTCTATTTTGGTTGTCGGCTCGTAATTTTCCAAGCCCAATTACACGCTTTTAACCCCCAATACCCCACATTTTAGCATAAATTCTGCCCTTCGGGGCATGTTTTTAATGGCACTAAAGGGGCTTATCTCTTTCTTTATAGTGTATATTTATGCTTATCATCTTGCATTTAACCACATTTTTGGCTTACGTTTAGCACCAAAACGCGCTGCATTTAGCACCAAAACGCACTGCGTTTAGCACCAAAACGCACTGCGTTTAGCACCAAAATACACTACATTTAGCACCAAAACACACTGCATTTAGCTGCAAATAGCCCAAAACATGGCGCGAATGACGGTTCTTTGAAATAAATATTCATTTTTCCAGCATTTACGTCTACCCCCATTTTGCACCAAAACAAACCTTCGCGAGAATCGATTTTTTGCGACAAGTTGGGCGATTGATGGATTGGAAGGGCACTTTTGATGTTAAAAATTAAGCGCAAATATTTACATTCTTGCGTAAAGAAACAATATGAACGGCCTGTGAAGGTTGCAGACATGCCTCTTGGTGTGTGCAAACTGAAAAAGAAAATATGTCATTACTTGTATGCCTACATAAAACGATTGGCAGGACCAATGGGCTAAATTTAGTAAGGCTATGCCTTATCATGAGGGCAAAAGGACAGATTAAGTGTGATTTGTAGCATTAGATTCTGTAAGAGGTACATGTTTATAAAACGTTTAGAAGGAGACAATAATACCCAACAAAAAGGGCAGACGATGAACTCGCCTGCCCTTTTGTTATTCTAGTGCAAGATAATGAATGTGAACAATTATCCCAATGCTAATCTTTCGAGAGATTGAGATTGTAAACCGTTACGCCGATGAACGTGAGCATGGCAACGAACAGAACAACGGGTGTGAAACTCGTTAGGTTTAAGCCATACAGTGCATCATAGAACTGCGAACTTAGGATGTGGCCAATGCGTGCCACCTGTTCCCAACCCCGCGTAAGCAGAATAAACGCCAAGCCCACCACGCAACAGAAGAGTGTCCAAGCCCTGTTGTAGGTGCGGATGGCCGAACGGGGCAGCTTTTGCATCACGCGTTCAGAAAAGCCGTTGTCGAATATTTCTTGTTTATGCTCCGAAAAGAACTGCATCAACAATTCGTCATCTCTTTCTGTCATATCCATTTTCTTTTAAGTATCGGGTCATTTTTTCTTTTCCTCTGAACAAATGCGACTTTACGGTTCCTGCGGCCATGCCCGTTATCTCGGCTATTTTGTCGATGGGCTGGCCCTCCATGAGTTGTAAAGTAACGCATGTTCGTTCGTAGCTGCTCAGCTTGTTCAATGCTTCGTAAATGTCGAGCGAAACGGTTGTGTCGGAAACCTCTGCGTTTCGCCGTGCTACCTCCGTCGTTTCCAAGTCCTCTGTGTGCTTGTTGCTGCGTGTATAGTCGTAGAAAACGTTGTAGGCAATGCGATACAGCCAAGTGGAAAAGGCCGAGTCGCCCCTGAATTTGGTGATATTGAGGTAGGCTTTTACGAATGTGTCTTGTGCCAAGTCGTCGCTCAACGGCTCGTTTCCCAACGTTTGGTTGAGAAAGAATCGCCTGATGGGCGACTGATACCTCACAACCAGCTCGTTAAAAGCTTTACGGTTGTGTTGTTCAGCCGCCAAGGCAACCAGTGTATTATCGTTGAGCTGCGTCACGTTCATTTAGAATTCGGGATGGTTGTTTTCGTCTTTATTTTCGCGTTTCTTGCGAGATGCGCGTGCCATATACACTTGTCCAAGTCCGTAGCACAGCACCAACAGACCCACACCTGCAAGGCTTTCTGCATCGAACATGAGGAACATCAAGGCCAAACCCAGCCCAAGAGCAGTGTTCTTCACACCTCGTTTCCAAAGCAACTCATCGCTTTCGGCAAACGCGGCATCGGCCTTTGCAGGTGGCAACTGCCCCATTTCCATGGCCTTCATCGACAACTTCACGCGGTCGTTGTGCCGCTTTACCATATAATATATTATCAAACCGAAGATTAGGAAGGGCGCGCACGCAAGAATGAAACCGAGAAAGACGATAATAACGACCGCAACCGCGGCTCCTGGGCCATGGCCGGCAACCCTATTAATGAAATGGCCAAAATCATCGTGGATGTCATCATCGTCGTCCCACGAGCTGGATACATTGGCACTATCCGAACCCGATCCGTTGGCAGAAGCGGTG
>NZ_HE999447.1:132299-149373 GCF_000312305.1 Prevotella conceptionensis 9403948
CCTCAATGGCCGCAGACGTGCTGTCGGCCTTTACCGAGACGGTTGTTGTTTTGTGGCGATGTCGGTGTTTGGGGGTGGCATCCACGGCCGTAACTCCGACCAGAAACAGCATGGAAAATGCCAATAGATATTTTTTCATTGTGTTATTGTTTATCGTTTTTACGTATATAAGACGCAAACGAATGCGATTTAGTTGCAGAAGATGCGTAAAAATGTATCGTAAAAGTGACGGAAGTGATGATGTAAGTCGGATTTTATTTGTATTTTTGCACGTCAACGCATTGATTGATATTCGTACAACTATGATAAATGAAATAGATAAACATATAGAATTGAAGGGAGTCAGGGTAAACAACCTCAAAAACATCAGCCTTAACATACCTCGAAATAAGTTCATTGCCATTGCTGGCGTTAGCGGGTCGGGCAAGTCTTCGTTGGCTTTCGACACGCTTTATGCCGAAGGACAGCGCCGTTATGTGGAGTCGCTCTCTTCATACGCACGCCAATTTCTCGGCAATATGAGCAAGCCCGAATGCGATTTCATCAAGGGATTGCCGCCTGCCATTGCCATCGAACAAAAGGTTAACACGCGAAACCCACGTTCAACAGTGGGCACTTCCACAGAAATATACGAATACATGCGCCTGCTTTTTGCGCGAATAGGCAAGACTATATCGCCTGTTTCGGGACAAGAAGTGAAAAAACACAGCGTGGAAGACGTGATACAATGCACCAAACAATACTCCAATGGAACAAAGTTCGTGGTGCTTGCGCCCATACACATACCAGAAGAAAGAACTTTTGAGAAACAACTCAGCATGTTTGTGCAAGAGGGTTACACCCGATTGTGGCACAAGGGCGACTTTATGCGCATAGACGAGCTTGTGGAAAACGAGGAAAAGCTGAAAGCAGCTACCCCCGATGAATACCTATTGCTCATAGACCGACTTGCCGTAGACGATAGCAAGGAACACCTTTCGCGACTAACCGACTCGGTAGAGACCGCCATGTACGAAGGTCATGGAGAATGCAGGTTGGTGTTTCTTCCTTCCAACATCACCTACGAATTTTCTTCGCGATTTGAAGCCGACGGCATGACCTTCGAAGAGCCATCGGACAACATGTTTGCCTTTAACTCTCCGCTAGGCGCTTGCCCCACATGCGAGGGCTTTGGCAAGGTTATCGGCATAGAGGAGAGTCTTGTTATACCCAACTCCACGCTTAGCGTGTACGATGGTTGCGTGCAATGCTGGCATGGCGACAAGATGGGCATTTGGAAAGAAGAGTTTTGCAGGCGTGCTGCACAAGACAATTTCCCCATCTTCAAACCTTACTTTGAATTATCGAGAAAGGAAAAAGACATGCTTTGGCATGGACTTCCATCCGAGAAGGGCCGCGACATCAGCGAACAGGTGTGCATCGATGCCTTCTTTCAGATGGTGCGCGAGAACCAATATAAGATACAATACCGCGTGATGCTGAATCGCTATCGCGGCAAAACAACTTGTCCCGAATGTCATGGAACACGCTTGAAGAAAGAGGCTACATGGGTTAAAATAGACGGAATGAGCATTGCCGACCTCGTGGAAATGCCCATCGGCAAGCTTAAAACATGGTTCGACAACTTGCAACTAAACGACTATGACGCTAAGATTGCTGCCCGTTTGCTCACCGAAATAAACAACCGACTACAATTCTTGCTCGACGTTGGGTTGCATTACCTCACGCTTAACCGCCAATCAAACACGCTTAGTGGCGGCGAAAGCCAGCGCATACAGCTCACCACATCGCTAGGCAGCTCGCTAGTAGGCTCGTTATATATTCTCGACGAGCCCAGTATAGGTCTACATAGTCGCGATACCGACCGCTTAATAAAGGTTCTGAACGACCTTGTGCAAATAGGAAACACTGTAATTGTTGTGGAACACGACGAAGATATTCTGCGAAAGGCCGACCATCTCATTGATGTTGGCCCAGATGCAGGACGCTTGGGCGGCGAAATTGTATTTAATGCCCCTGCAACCGACATCACAAAGGATGCCTTAGAGAAGTACCCCAACAGCCATACCGTTGCTTATCTCACGGGAGCAGAGAAGATTGACACGCCAACATCAAGGCGCAAGTGGAACCAGTCGATACTATTGAAGGGCGCACGCATGAACAATCTCAAAGGCATTGATGTTACCTTTCCGCTCAATGTGCTGACAGTTGTAACGGGCGTAAGCGGTTCGGGCAAGTCATCGCTCATCAAAGGCATACTTCATCCCGCACTAAAACGCAGCATGGGCGACGTTGCCGACGCACCAGGAGAGTTCATTGCGCTGGAAGGCGACCTTAAACGGGTGAAACATATCGAGTTCGTAGACCAAAACCCCATTGGCAGAAGTACGCGTTCTAACCCTGCCACCTATGTTAAAGCATACGAACCCATACGTCAACTCTTCGCAAATCAGCCCTTAGCCAAGCAATTGGGGTTCTCGGCTCAATACTTTTCGTTCAATGCCGAGGGCGGACGATGCGAGGAATGCAAGGGCGCAGGCGTGATAACTGTGGAGATGCAGTTCATGGCCGACTTGATTTTAGAATGCGAAACGTGTCATGGCCAACGCTTCAAACAAGACGTTTTGGATGTTCGCTACGAAGGAAAGAATATTAACGACATTCTAGACCTAACCGTTTCGGAGGCCATTGAGTTCTTCGCCGCCCATAAACAAACTGTTATTGTCAATAGATTACAGCCACTTGAAGACGTTGGCTTGGGCTATATTAAGCTAGGTCAAAACTCGTCTACCCTTTCAGGAGGCGAAAATCAGCGCGTGAAACTAGCCTATTTCATTGGACAAGAGAAGGCCGAACCTACGCTTTTCATCTTCGATGAGCCTACCACAGGACTTCATTTCCATGACATTAAGCGGTTGTTAAAGGCTATGGGCGCGTTGATAGAACGCGGCCACTCTGTCATTGTGATTGAACACAACATGGATGTGATAAAGTGTGCCGACCATGTTATCGACCTTGGACCCGATGGAGGCGACCGCGGAGGGAAGTTAGTGTTTGCCGGAACACCCGAAGAGCTGGCCAATTGCAAGGAGAGTATTACCGG
This sequence comes from Prevotella conceptionensis 9403948, assembly GCF_000312305.1. Lineage (GTDB taxonomy): Bacteria > Bacteroidota > Bacteroidia > Bacteroidales > Bacteroidaceae > Prevotella > Prevotella conceptionensis. Next base: position 135,403 of record NZ_HE999447.1, read on the forward strand.
AAAATACTTGAAAGCGCAGTTGGAAAGCTAACAAACCACGCCCCACCCCATTCCAACAATGGGCAAAATGCTAATGGCAGTTGGCAGAACAGCATATAACATTCGTTCAACCAACTGCCATTAAGCATCTGTGTTTAAGAGAAACTCCTCATGAATAATGCGCCTTAGTTTTGTTTTTGATGTTGTTTTCAGCAGATTGTCATTGGGCAAGCATAGTGTTCTTTTTCTCACCAAGGCAATGTTCAAGCAAGCTTGGCATTGTTCGTTTGGCTTAACAAAAGCATTCGCCTAAAAGGTCAATCCGTTGTTTGCGGCAAGTGTGTATCTTATTTTAGGTAGATTGCAGACCTCTTTGTGTCTGCGCCACATTGCAGTGCGTAGTTGTCGCCACACCAACGCATGTTTATCAAGAGGGGCGTTTCAAAGTGTTTTTACTTCAACAGTTTTTCAGTAAGTTTCTCCAACATGTCTTTTGTCATCGAGTCGAGGTCGTATTTCGGCATCCAGCCCCACTCTTTCCTTGCAGCCGAGTCGTCCATTTGGTCGGGCCAGCTGTCGGCAATGCTTTGTTTCAAGGGGTCAATTTCGTAAACCATTTCAAACTCCGGTTTGTATTTCCTAATGGCTTGGTAGATGGTTTCGGGGTCAAAGCTCATAGAGGCAATGTTAAATCCGTTATGATGCACCAATTTTGTCTTGTCGGCCTCCATCAGTTGGATAGCGGCATGCAAGGCATCGGGCATGTACATCATGTCCATACGCGTGCCCTTACCGATGGGACAAACAAACTTTTCGCCTTTAACTGCCGAATAATAGATGTCTACGGCGTAGTCGGTTGTTCCACCTCCGGGAGGCGTTACGTACGAGATGATACCAGGGAAGCGCACCGAACGCGTGTCTACTCCATATTTTTTTGGTAGTAGTCGCTCAACAATTCGGTTGTAACTTTCGACACGCCATAGATAGTTGCAGGGCGTTGAATGGTGTCTTGCGGTGTCATTACATGCGGCGTGTCGGGCCCGAACGAACCAATCGAACTAGGCGTAAACACTGCGCAACCATTCTCGCGTGCCACTTCCAAGATGTTCCACAACCCGTCAATGCCGATTTTCCATGCCAATCGCGGTTTACTCTCGGCCACAACAGAAAGCAAAGCGGCCAAGTTATAGATGGTGTCGATGTTGTACTTGCGCACCACTTCGGCAATCATCTCCGGATTTGTCACGTCGGCAATGGCACAAGGTCCTGCATCTTTCAGCTCGCCCTTGGGCTCTGCGCCCTGAATGTAGCCTGCCACCACGTTACTGTTACCGTAACGTTTCCTTAATTCACCAGTAAGTTCAGAACCTATCTGGCCCGTAGATCCAATGACTAAAACATTTTTCATAACTGTTTTATCTGTTTTTTTGTTTTTCAGATGCAAAGTAAACGCTTTTTCTTATATGTATAAAAAGTTAATATTTAAAGAAGTTTAAAATTTAGCGAGTTCGCAAAAAAAACTCCTTTTACAACCTTTGTATCAAAAAAAATGATTTACTTTGTCCCTTGTAACTTAAATTTAAGGATCATTATGTATGGCAAAATGAAAGAACATCTCAGCAAGAGCCTCGCTGAGATTAAAGAGGCCGGACTCTATAAAGAGGAAAGGCTCATTGAGAGTGCTCAGCAAGCTGCTATCACGGTGAAGGGAAAAGAAGTGCTGAACTTCTGCGCCAACAACTACTTAGGCCTGTCTAACCATCCTCGTCTTATCGAAGGTGCAAAGCGCATGATGGACCGCAGGGGATTTGGCATGTCGTCTGTTCGCTTTATCTGTGGCACACAAGATGCCCATAAAGAGCTGGAGCAGGCCATTTCTAACTACTTCCAAACCGAAGACACCATTCTCTATGCCGCCTGTTTCGACGCTAACGGAGGTGTGTTCGAACCACTTTTCACCGACGAAGACGCCATTATCAGCGATGCGCTTAACCATGCATCCATCATCGACGGCGTTAGACTCTGCAAAGCAAAACGCTATCGCTACCAAAACGCCGACATGGCCGACCTTGAACGCTGTCTGCAAGAGGCGCAACAACAGCGTTTCCGCATCATCGTTACCGATGGCGTATTCTCTATGGACGGCAATGTGGCACCCATGGACCGCATTTGCGACCTGGCCGAAAAGTACGATGCGTTGGTAATGGTAGACGAATCGCACTCGGCTGGTGTGGTTGGTGCAACGGGGCATGGCGTTAGCGAACTCTGTAAGACCTATGGCCGCGTAGACATCTACACAGGAACATTGGGTAAGGCCTTTGGTGGCGCATTGGGCGGATTTACTACTGGCCGTAAAGAAATTATCGACATGTTGCGCCAAAGAAGTCGTCCTTACCTCTTCTCAAATTCACTTGCGCCTTGCATCATTGGCGCCAGCATCGAAGTTTTCAAGATGTTGGCCGAGAGCAACGAACTTCATGACAAGCTAGTAGACAACGTTAACTACTTCCGCGACAAGATGATGGCGGCTGGTTTCGACATCAAACCCACTCAGAGTGCCATCTGTGCGGTAATGCTTTACGATGCCAAACTATCGCAAGTGTATGCATCGCGCATGCTCGACGAAGGCATCTACGTAACGGGTTTCTACTATCCTGTTGTTCCCAAAGAGCAAGCACGCATCAGGGTGCAAATTTCAGCAGGCCACAATCGCGAGCAGCTAGACAAGTGTATTGGGGCTTTCATTAAGGTAGGTAAGGAGCTTGGAGTGCTAAAATAAGCCCTCCCACCTTTTGTATATACGCTCCCGAAGGATTTCATCTGTCCTTCGGGAGTTTTTCTTTGTCAACTCTTCAAAGATAGACTTTACTAACCTGCGTACCCTTTTCTTTCAATAAGAAAGGGGACACAACCTCTTGGTTGCATCCCCCTATGATTTGATATGTTAACAGAGCTAAGTCTTAGCAAACCTTTTCCAACCGCTTGATGATGGAGAAGATAAACAAGGCAGACAGCAAACAGCAAACGATAAGCACGCTCCATACCATCCACAATTGCATGTCGCCCCACAGGTAACCAATGATGGCAACAAGATAGTTACCGATGGCCGTAGCCACAAACCATCCACCCATCATCATTCCCTTATACTTAGGAGGTGCAACCTTAGAGACAAACGAGATACCCATTGGCGAAAGAAGCAGTTCGGCAAAGGTTAACACGAGGTAAGTAGAAATAAGCCAGTCGGGAGAAACGAGCAAACTGTCGCTGATACCGGAGTTCTTAACCTCTGTTGGTGTGGGCAAGCCAAATGATGCAATAGCCAAAACGAGGAAACCGCAGGCAGCGATAAGCATACCATAACCGATTTTGCGAGGTGCAGTAGGTTCTTTACCCTTGCGACCTAGATAGCCAAACACGGCCAAAGACACCGGCGTTAGCGCCACAACGAAGAAAGGATTGAACTGCTGGAATATCTGGGGCAAAATCTTGATTTCGGCATCAAGCGATGAGTAATTGGCCACGATGCCGATAATAGCACCAGCCAATACCAACGCTGCAATGGTTTTGCCTTTGGTGGTTTTAGACTGGAATAGCGAGAATGCACTATAAACAGACACTACTATCAGTACCAAGTTAAGGATGTCGAAACCTAAGCGGTTAAGTCCAACAACCGACTTGGCGGTGTAGTCGCGCGCAAAGAAGGTCATCGTCAGTCCGTTTTGGTGGAACGCCATCCAGAAGAAAATAACTACGGCGAAAACCAACAGCAAAGCAACAATGCGCTGTTTGGTTTCAGCAGGGCTCAATTCGGGCTCGGCAACGGCATCGTTACCAGCCTTGGCAGCCTTCTGTTTGTTGTTTACGTCGGCATGCTTGAAGGTTGAACGGAACACCACATAGATAATCATCGACACGATAAGTGATACGCAAGCAACGGCAAACCCATAGTTGTAAGCACGTGAAAGCTCTGAGATGTAAGTGGTACAGAAGCTGGTCATGTCTCCTGCATACCCTTGTGCAGCCTTCAATTGTTCGAGCAGCACACTACCATCGGCTTTGATTGTTCCATCCAAGAATTGGTGTGCCAATGAAGGAATCTGCGGCTCATAGGTGAAGTTGGAGCCTGCCAACACGTAGTTGGTAATCTTGGTGGCAGCCGTGGGAGCGAAAAGCGCACCGATGTTGATGGCCATGTAGAAGAGACTGAAAGCAGTATCGCGCTTGGAGCTTAATTGGGGATTGTCGTAAAGGTTGCCCACCAACACTTGAAGGTTGCCCTTAAACAAGCCCGTACCGCACGATATCAACGCCAACGCACCGAACATCATGGCTTTGCCAGAGAAGTCGGCAGCTGTAGGGATGGCCAGCAGCACGTAACCCAAAAACATAATGACAATACCCGAGGTTACCATCTTGCCATAACCGAACCTGTCGGCTAGGATTCCGCCGATAAGCGGCATGAAATAGACAAACCCGAGGAAACTAGCGAAGATGGTAGACGTCTCTGTAGCCGTGTAACCAAACTTGGCCTGCAAGAAGAGGGTAAAGATGGCAAGCATCGTGTAATAACCAAAGCGCTCGCCAGTATTGGCTAATGCCAATGCATAAAGTCCTTTCGGTTGACCTTCAAACATAATCGTTAATTTTTAGTTTTTAATGAATGATATTTTGTTTAATGTATTTTTCCTAGCAAAATGAAAACTTGTCTGGGTGTGGATGTCGCCATCTACATGGTTTGTCATTTCGATGTGTGGGTAAGGTCGAACAGGTAGGCCATCTTCACAATGATGTTGCCGAAGTTAGAACGCCCAAAGTAGTCGCGCTTGCTATCGCCATAAATGTTGCCCAACCCATAATAGTAACGCCCTTCTAAAAGGAAGTGTCCCACACGAGGTATGCTGTACTCCATACCCAGGCCTGCTGCTATGCCGTAGTCGAACGTTCGTTCAACGGGCATGGCCTCTTGTTCCGTCACCTTATTAGCCCTGTCGGCTAGGTTTCGGGTAGACGAATCGTAATTTGTTTTAGTGCTCTCGCTAAGGTAGAAACCCATCTGAGGCCCCACCTGGAAAAAGAATTGTGCGCCACGCGCCTCCCTACCCCATGCCAAATGTGCGAAGATTGGCACTTGTATGTAGTTTATCGTGCGGCTATATTCCTCGGCCAATCCTGTAGTGGCATTCACTACGGGGTTGCGTTCCAAGTCGCGAATGTCTTGTTTCCACCCCAATGAGGCGTAGTTTACCTCGGCATAGATGGAGCAGATAGTATTGAAGTATTTCTCTGATACGTATCGAAAAGACAATCCGCCTGTAACACCACCATGATAGCCTTGGTCAACACGAGGGTTAAACCCAACATTGCTCAACACATATCCGCCATTGAAACCTATCGAGAAGTTGTTGCGGTAGGCCCCTATCTGCGCTTTGCACATAGTGGTAATTATCAAACACGCGGCGACAATTGCCAATGTTCTTGTTTTCATGCGTTAATAACTGATTAGTTCTATCCGTTTATCGTTGGTATAACGCACTAACATGAATGCTTGGTTCTGCATTCCGCCGCTACCCACTCGCTTGAAGTTGAGCGGTGTTTGCACAGTTGCGTACGCACTTTGTGCCTTGCTGCCATTAAATGCCTTACCATATTTATGCAATCCGCGCAAGAAGAACTGGGCATGGTCGTAGCCCATCAGCGCAAACTTGGGTAAAGCGTATAGCGGTTCCACACCAAACCAACGACGATAGCCTGCTTCCAGCTGCTGTGTTCGCGTCGAGAGTGGATTGTAATAGAAGGTGGTGGGGATGTGGGCGTTGAACTTAAAGAAGTTGTCGAGGTTGTTTCTGGTGTACATCAACCACTCCGTATAGCCGTAAAGCGACACCACAACACTTGGATTGCTGGCTACAAGCCCTTTAAGTTTGGCCATAGCCACCGTTAGTTCGGGCGAACGGCCTGTGTTAAGCACAACAACGTTAGGCTGCGTACGACTGAATGCCTTAGCAAAAAGTTCTTCGCTCGACTTCAAGTTGGTAATGCTGTACTTTACACCTCGAGCATTCAAACGGTTACGAAGGCCGAAAGTAAAGATTCCTTTCTTGCTTGTAGAGTCGTTACAGTCGATAAACACTGCGTGTTGGTTTCCGAAACGTGAGATAAAGGCATCTATCGCGGCATTGTTCAGTTCGTCGGTAGATTGATAAACTTGAAAAATCTCAGGGTTACGACTTACTTCGTCACCCCAAATGGAGAAGGGAATAACCAGCTTAATTCCAGCCCCTTTGCAGAAGTCGGACAGGGGCTTCACCTGCTTTGTGTACAACGGGCCGAATATAATGTCGCAATTACGAATGCTTGCGTTTTGAAGTGTGGCGCGAATGTCAGCGTCTATCGGCACGTTCCATGCGTGTATGTCGATTGAGTAGCCTTGTTGTTTTAGGCTGTCGCATCCCATGAGAAATCCTCGGTAGTATTCCGTCATCCGCTTTCCGTCGCCATCCACGTCGTGTAGTGGCAGCACGATACCAACTTTAATGGTCTTAGCCTGTTGCCCTTGTTGAGTGGAGCTGGCTGCACTTTGCGATTGCGGCTTTGTGGCAGATGCTGCACTTGTGCTCGTGGGTTTCTGGGCTGCATTCGATGGATAAGGGATAAAGATGTAGTCGCCTTTTTTCAATTCATATCCAGCCACTTTCATCTCTGGGTTGGCGTTGATAAGTTCTTCCAACGTAAGCCCAAAGTTCTTAGCTATACCGAAAAGAGTGTCTTTTTTCTTCACCTGATACATGTCGCGCCACTTTAAGTTTTGGGCGTCCGCAGGGATGCAAAGAAAAGACACGAACAGCACCAGCAGGTATCTGATAATTGCTTTTGTCATTGTTCTTCCAAAATTGGTTACTGCAAAGATAACGATTTTGAAAGAATGAACAATGAATTTTAAAATTAATTGCATACTATTCTTTATTTCTGACGTATCTATACGTGACTAATACCATTGCTAACACCTCTTTATTATATAAATGTATGCTTGGAACAGGAAACAACCCTGATGTCAAATTCCATGCAGCTTAACATCCTATCAACTCGTCTTCTTATCGTCTTATTAACTCGTTAACTGGCTAACTCATCAACTCATCTTTTTGACGGTTTCTCAACTGGTCGACAGTTCTACTTGTCAACCGGTCTACTCGTTAACTGGCGCACTCGTTAACTTACTCACTCGTTAACTTACTCACTCGTTAACTAGTCTACACATTAACTAGTCTACACATTAACTAGTCTACACATTAACTAGTCTATTCGCTAACTAGCCCACACATCAACTAGCGTATTCGCTAACTTAAACACTCGTTAACCTGTCTACTCGTCAACTTGTTAACTTGTCTGCTTACTTCTTAACTGGTTAATTTGTCAACTACTCAACCGATAGTTTCTTTTTGTACAAAAAGGGCCTAACCGTCTTAACGATGCAAGCAGATTCGATGTTTCCTTATAGCGCGACGTAGTGGATGTTATGCAATTTGCTGCAAACACGTTGCTATTTGCCCCAACATGCAAGGCAAAATAGCGAAATTACGCTGAGGTCAGCTCAACTTCCAATATTTCTATAATTTGGGAGGAGCTTATAGTCGATGTAATGCAAAACCAAGATAAACACCTCTTCTAATGACGAAGTACTAGAAATAAATACGGTAAAATATGAAATCCTACCCCATTTGTCTGTGGCAAAACATGGCCATGTCTCAAAATGGTAACCTAGCAGGAGTTCTTTCAGTATCTTCTTCACAAGTTGAAAGCATCTTTCCTGTGGCACATAATGAGGAAAAAGTAAAGAGCATTTCTTTATGTTTCTTGTGTTCTTATGTCAAAATGGACGTATTTCTGTCAAAAAACGGAAGATGAATGTTTTCGTTAAGCCAAATGAACAATGTCGAGCTTACTCGAACATTGTCATGCCGAGAAAACGCACTTCTAGAGAAACGAGAAAAGAACGATTAACTCGTTCACTTATCAATTTGCCTTCTTGTTAACCTGTACACCCGTTAATCCGTCAGCCACTGTAATCTTTTCAGCAAGAAATTTAACATTATGAGTGCTCATTTTATCCACCAATCGCCACCTTGCCGCAAAAAATCGATTCTCGCGAAGGTTTGTTTAGATGCAAAAGGAGGTTAGCTTGTGAATGCGGTGAAATGAATTTTTATTTGAAAAGATCGTCATTTGCACCACACTTGGAGCTATTTGCGGCTAAATGTACTGCAATCTGCACCAAAACGCAGTGCAATATGCCGCTAAAAGAAGTGCGTTTTGCCGCTAAATGCAGTGCGTTTTGCCGTTAAATGCAGTGCGTTTTGATGCTAAACGCAAGGTAAAATGGTTCAAAATGCAGTGCAAAATGCAGCTAAACGTAAGACGAAAAGAATAAATATGCACTGCAATGGTATAAACAAAACCTTTAAGGACCATGAAAGACATGGCAAAAAAGGCAAAATGGTCGTTAAGAAATGGGGTTTTAGGGGCAAAAAGTAGGTAATTGGGTATAAATAACAATGGACTGGCAACCAAACTAGAAAGGCTAAATGATGCAAAATGCAGCCTTTTTTCTTAAAAACGAACATGTTGGAAGACGCGAAAGACTAGAAATAGTGGCATATTACCTACTTTATGGCCTATATTTTCTCTAAAACGGAGTAAAAATTAGAGCACTATTGTAAAACTAAAATAACAATTTAACCTTTTGGTTTGATGAGTTTGTGTGTTTGCAAGTTAATGATTTTTTTTAATTGATGAGTTTGCAAGTTGATGAGTTGATGCTTTCGGGAGGTGTTGGTTTTTCGTGAGTTTGTAAACCAGTGAGTTGCTTTGTACTGCACTTCGTATATAAAGAAGAGTGCTTACCTTGTGTTGGCATCACAAAGATAACAAACTCCACTCAGCTTATTGAAATATTAAAAGCCAAGACAGGCTCGAGGATTTCATAATGAAGGCTTATCAAAACATACATCAACGTGAGAAGATTTTATTTCTGGCATCACCACATTCATTAACAACAACGCCCTACTTGATTTCGTGTATCTAAACAAAACAGATGGCAAACAGTGGAAATAGATTAAGCACTTTGTCCAAAAGCTAACCATTCCTATTACATTACAGAACGTCACCATTTAGAAAACAATATTTTTTTAAACTTTTTCGACCTTTTTATTTGGCAGTTCAAATATTATGTTTAATTTTGCGATGTGAATCAGATATACATCTGTAAAATCACAAAAAATAAAAGTATAATTATATTATAATAAAAGAAAGGAAATCGAATGGAATAAAAGAAATTAGTTGCAATTTGAACCCATAATACCACAAAACGTGTCATCGGGTAACAAAACGTTAGTTTTAATTCGGAATTTACAAAATAAATACTTCCGTAAAGAAACAACGCCACACGCATCTAGTTTAATAATATTTGGTTAAACCATATCAAGAAAGACATTTACATTTCTAAATACCATACAAATATATCGAAACCATGAAAACAAAGGCAATGTTTCCCAACCTACGTGTTTGGCCTATCCAACATCAAAGTACCATTACACAACCTTGAAGCGCCAATGCGCAAAAGACAGCCTTAGTAAGCCATGAACATGCACAAAGCTAGTTCACATCACAATGAAGGGGAAAACAATTTCGCCTATGCCTCGAGATGGGTAACTCAAAACGCCACGTATTGAAACGAGGCGCTTTGAACCCCATCCGCGGAGGCAAACACAACAAGACACCATGAACACACTTCAAAAACGATTCATTAACAACCACTATATAAATCCCAGCCAAGGCACAACTCACGCCAATGTGCACAAAGGCGGTCATTAACAACTCTCTTAGATAATTGTGTCCACAAACAGGCCACAACAACCACACCAGCCCGCAACAAATCCATGAACACACGCCAACTAAGGCCCGCGGGTTGTTACAAATCACATCAAAAAATGAAAGAAGAACAACTGAAAGAACGGCAATGCCCATGCAAAATGGCGTATGTATGTCCCGACATCGCCATGACCGAAATGGCGATGCAAGGACAACTGCTACAGGCATCAGCAAAAGGCGATCACAAAACGCTGCCAAACGGCGGAACGGTGTACAACAACTCGGGTAGTTCGGGTGGAGATGCCGGAACAGCCGAAGAAGACAACGTTATCAGCAACAGTAAGGGATATACCCTCTACGAATGGGATTAACTCCCCCTCACACTTATCTTTTATGGTGGAACGAAAAATAGCATTTATCATGAAATTCATTACACAACACATGAAGCAATTGGCAATGGTGGCTTACGCGTTCGCCTTAGCATTTACGCTGGGGGGATGTGTTAACGACCTGACCAACAACGAGCATAGGGCAGAGAACAAAGAGACGAAGGAAACGTTTAACACCAAGTCGTTCGCTGGGGTTTCCAGCCAAATGGAACTGCCCAAGACAAAAACGTCGGGTAAGTATACAGACGTATCGAAAAAGCAAGACGGAAGTAAAATGGGCATCCAATTTTATTGGGATCACGATGACTATCAAAGGCTTTGGGTAAACTTGGGCGGAACCACGGGATGGCAAAGATTCTACAAACAAGATACACTTAAGCTTTTAAATGACGGGAAGATTGCCCAATCACGCTTTTATCTATACTCGAGCTATAAGCTTACCGAAGAAAAATATCCGCTGTGGTATAGTTACTACGGCTTTAGTAATGGCCAACGGTTCACTTATATTAATGATTACACAACACAAATACGAGCTAACGATTTTACAAAATTATCGGAGCAAGGAGATTGTGGGATTGCCACAGCTGTCGACAACGGAATATGGTATGGGTTCACCCTACAACACGTCACTTCGTATATCAACTTCATGCCTTACGCAGGTGAGGGAAAAAGCAAAGAAGCTTTACTTAAATGTAAACTTACTCATATTACGCTCACTACCGATGAACCTAACTATGGTTATTACTACTTTGATGAAAATGGTAACCTTGACGAAAGTAAAAAACCAACAGGACCAAGACGCGCGAGAACGTTAAACTGTGTCGACCATTTAAATTACACGGGATTTTCGGTTCCAGAAAGTAGAGAAAGTGCCAAAAAGAATGCGGCAATTATGGTGATGGCACCAGGCACATACCATAATGTAGAAATAACTTACACGCTTTACGACCCCGTTGTTCAGACAACAGGTGTGTTTAAGAAGTTCATTTCTGAACTTACACTAAAACCAGGCAAAACCACATCCATGTTCTCGAAACTTGTGGCGGACGATGTTTCCCACCTGTTCGGAAGATACCACATGTGGGGAGCATCACAGTTTTATTGGCAAGGGCATGAAAGCAACGCGCACCATAAGTGGAGACAAGGTGGCGTAGACGGTATAGCAGGTTATCCAACCCCAGGAGACCCTCGCTATAAAAGTGACTATTATGCCCCTGGTGTAGGTAATGTCGCACCAGCAGGGTCGATTGCCAGCACCGTTCCCTCAGCCAACTTTCTTAGTTGGTATGTAAAACTCGGCGATCCACGTTGGGACGATTCGCCCTTTACCTATGATGGACATCTCTTTACAGGTAGGATGTGGTTTCGTAAACGCCAATATTTTGCACCTGCGGCAGGACTTACAGATGAGTCGATGAATGCGAAAGGCGCAAGCGGACGTGATTGTAGGGCTTGGAGAAATGGTGGAGTTAGTAACACTCCCACAAAATGGGAAGATGTCCCCGAAAGTAACCGCTCACATTACTTCTGCGTCATGGCACTAGGATACTATGATAGTGGTGGAAGACTGTATATGGGGACTGAGTATGAGGGAAGATACTGGACCAGTACTTGTGTACCAGACTTTGAAAGTTACGGTCCAAGATGGGCTTATGTGCTGATGTTTAATCGTAACAATGTCTCCGTGGTTGGAAACACCCACTTTTGGGCATCACCTAAAGAATATGGTTATCAACTATGGCCAGGAGAAAATTAAGAACAACCATAAATTAACGATCATGTTTAAATTAATATATAAATTGTTGAGTTTTCTTCCTGTATGCGCATTGGCCATGATGCCAATGGCATGCTCGGAAGAACAGAGCCTGGCACAGCCAGACAACAACCAAGAAGAACTGGAACCTGCCGTTAGTTTCACTGGCTCGATGAACTCACCTTCATCACGCACCAGTGGGAAATACGGGAAAATTGATGCAACAAACCTGGGCATAACCTTTTACTGGACGACCAACGACCATGAGCACATGTACATAAACAGAGGTACAGACACTTCGCCTATCTGGGAACGCGCTAGCAAAGTGTCCTTTACAGATAAAGATGCAACGACCCATTCCGCAAATGCTTCATTCAGGTTTAAGGGCAAATATGAAAATAAGCAATACACCATGCTCTATGTTGGCGGTGACCAAAAACAGTCCTCAAAGAGTAAACTTTACGTAGACTTTGCCCGAATTCAGAAACAAACATCTCTTGATGATGGGGAACTAGCAAACAGCGGCGATTGCGGTGTTGCAAAGACAACCTGTGACTATTATAAGAAAGAAGGAAAGGGTTGGGGCTATCATGGTGACAAACATACCTTTAAACTAGAACACAAGGCAGCATACGTAACCTTTATGCCATATAACCCCCGCGGACACATGGACAACACCTACTTCGTTAGTGCGCAAATAGAGGCAAAAGAAAGCCTATACGGCAAATTCCCATTTACAGAAAAGGGAGTGGATGTTAGCAAACGGCCGTTAAACCAAAATAAGGTTACCCTGAACCTCGCCACAAAAGGCATGGGAAATGGCTTGCCCATCGCTTCAAATAAGGAAGATGCCCAAGAACATGCAGGTATCATGGTGCTACCTCCGGGTAAATATACCGATGTGCTTGTGAAATTCATCATTAAGGACCATAGCACAGGGAAAAGGTTCGACGTGAAGAAGTCTTACCCTGCATTGAACTTGGAAGCGGGTCTGAATCAACCCATATTCTGCCGGCTTGAAGTGGTTGACTTCACACCCTCGTTCAACAATTACAGCATGTGGGGCGCAGAAGACCCATATTACACCCTAGACGCAAAGGCACCACACAATTGGAACAAAAATGCAACGAGCATACCTGCGCCCGAAGACGAAAGATGGCCGCACGATGGAGACACACGCTGGTATAGCGAAGACGAGGATGCGCCTGCGGGTGTGTTAACAGACGATGCCTTCACAATCAACGATGCCTCTTACATCTTGGCCAAGGATTGCTATTGGGACGAGAATTACCTGTGGGCTTTCGATGGGCATCTACAAAAAGGAGCGCTATGGGTTCCTATTATTAGTAAAAGGGCACACCACGGCTTTCGATGGTAAGGATTGGACAAGCGTACCAAGCTCTAAGTCAAAAAATGCAATCTCAGACGAGGAGCATCCAATTGTGGGCTACTATCCCTTGCCACTCATCGGTAAATATGTAGACGGCGCACTTGTAGAAGTGGGAGCAGCTGGCTATTACTGGATTAATAGGGCCGACCCCAATAGTTCCGACAGCAAGGCTTACTATCTCAAGGTAACCAAAACTGGAGTGAGCATAAACCACGATGGCAGTAAGGAATGGGGATGTGTACCTTTCACGGGCGATATTCGCCCATAAACAATGAACTCGTTTTTATCAATCAATAATACTTCATAGCTTAATGGAAGGCAGGCTGATGTGACATCAGCCTGCCCTTTTAATATATTCCTCCTCATTCTTCCCATTCAAAGTGTAGAATAACATTTCACACTTTATTCCTTACCCACTAACTCGCCTTTCCATATTATGCTTATCGAAGTCGTTCGGGTTTAAATATCTCTATCAATTGGGAGAAGTGCATGACAAGTCAACTCACTGGCTGATATACTCCCGAAAGCCCAACAACTCCCGAAGACATCAACTCACAAACTCCCCAACTCAAAAAATCATTAACTCACTAAAGTTT
>NZ_HE999447.1:150441-243274 GCF_000312305.1 Prevotella conceptionensis 9403948
TTAACTCATAAACTCATCAACTCAAAAGTTGTCAACTTATCAACTTAAAAGTTCATCAACTCAAAAGCTCATCAACTTAAAAAATCATCAACTCAATAAACCATCAACTCAATAAACCATCAACTCAAAAAACCTTCAACCCACAAACCCTTCAACTCAAAAAGTTAAATTATTACCTTTTATTTTACAATATCGTACAAAATTTCGCTCCGTTCTAGCGAAAATATAGGCCATAAAGTAGGTAAATCGCCACTTTTTCTAGCCTTTTACGCCTTCCAGCATGTTCGTTTTTAAGAAAAAAGGCTGCATTTCGCACCATTTAGCCTTTCTAGTTTGGTTATTCACTCATAAATCTTCAAGCCTGATTACCCAAATTTAGCACCCAAAACCCCACTTTTTAATACCTATTTTGTCCTTTTGGGCAGGTTTTTACCGACCACAAAAGGTTTTGTTTATTCTATTACTGTGGATGTTTATGCATATCATCTCGCATTTTGCAGCATTTTGCACTGCATTTTGCACCATTTCACCTTGCGTTTAGCACCAAAACGCACTGCATTTAGCACCAAAACGCACTGCGTTTTGCGGCAAATTGCACTGCGTTTTGCGGCAAATTGCAGTACATTTTGCCGCAAATAGCCCCAAATGTGGTGCAAATGGCGGCCTTTTCAAATAAATATTCATTTCGCTGCATTCACACGCTAACCCCTTTTTGCATCAAAACAAACCTTCGCGAGAATCGATTTTTTGCGGCAAAGTGGGCAATTGGTGGATAAAAAGGGTACTCATAGTGTTAAAAATCTTGCTGAAAAGGTTACAATGATTAGCGTGTTAACGAGTGGACAGGTTGGCAAGAAGACAAGTGAACAAGTGAACGAGTTAATCGTTCTTTTGCCGTTCCTCTAAAAGTGCGTTTTCTCGCCATGACAATGTTCGAGTAAGCTCGACATAGTTCATTTGGCTTAACGAAAACGTTCATCTTTCATGTTCAGGCATAAATACGTCCATGTTGACATAAGAACATAAGAACCATGAAAAGTTCCTCTTTACTATTCCCTCTTAATATGCCACGGGAAAGATACCTTTAACTTGTAAAGAATATATTGAAAGAACTCCCGCCAAGTTTCCTTTTTGGGGCAAAGCCCTGTTTTGTCACAGACGAATGGGGCAGAATTTCAGATTTCATCATATATTTTTCCAACACTTCCTTACATGAACGGGGCGTTCATCTTGTTTTTGCAGACAAAGACACAAACTCCTCTCAATCTGCAGAAAGATTAAAGGGAAAGAGAATCTTATCTCCTCAATGCAAACAACGCTAAAGCCGTAACAAACTTTAACGAGAATTGTTAGATTTCCGCGCGTTGCGCGCAATATATAATAAAAAATATGTAATTTTGCACGACATGAACTTTTTAGAATCATTGAAACAACTCAAGGCGTTTGCTCGCCAAGACGGTGCCATTTTGGCATTGGTATGGATTGTGGCCTTTCTTTTCACCATGCGGCTACCCCAATCCATGACGGGAAATCTCCTAACCCTTTCCACACCATTCGTCGTGGCGTGGCGGTTGCGTGCGTTCCGTAACAACGCCCTTGATGGCGAAATCTCATATCGACGCGCGCTGGCCTACTCGTGGCACACCTTCGTTTATGCCTCGCTCATCTTCGCATTGGCTCAATACCTCTATATTCGTTTCTACGACCCTGAATCGCTCATCACCATGATGCGCGATTCGATACACTCATTTAGTGCAGCTTATCAGCAAATGGGTATGAACGAAACCCAAATGCAAGAGTCGGTTAAGCTACTTGGCACACTTCAACCCATCGAGTTGGTGTTCCTTTTCTTCACCCAAAACATCTTCATTGGGCTCTTCCTCAGTCTCATTATTGCCGCATTTGGAATGAAACATAGGAGATAACAAGCTTGGTTGACACTTGAAAGCAAACGGAATCAGCAATGAGAGCTGTCAAAACCATAACCATTGGCTAATTAAAGTTCCCAAAAGGTCAGACAAAACCCATCGCCGCCCCCTAATCAAGAATAAACGATTAAGAAATATAATAGATAATACAACACAAACAACAATGGACATTTCTGTAGTTATACCCTTGTTCAACGAAGACGAATCGCTGCCCGAACTCTACTCATGGATTGAGCGGGTGATGAACGACAACCATTTTAGTTTCGAAGTGATATTCGTCAACGACGGCTCTACCGACCGTTCGTGGGAGGTGATAGAAGAACTGAGCAAACAGTCCGAACACGTTCGGGGGATAAAGTTCAGGCGCAACTATGGTAAAAGTCCCGCTCTGTTTTGCGGTTTCAAGGAGGCCAACGGCAACGTGGTTATCACCATGGATGCCGACCTACAAGACTCGCCCGACGAAATACCCGAACTCTATCGCATGATTACGGAAGAGAAATACGACCTTGTTTCGGGTTACAAACAAAAGCGATACGACCCGCTTTCTAAAACAATTCCCACCAAACTGTTCAATGCCACGGCTAGAAAAATAAGTGGGATAAAGAATCTGCACGACTTCAACTGTGGACTGAAAGCCTATCGCAAGGCCGTGGTGAAGAACATCGAAGTGTACGGTGAAATGCACCGCTACATCCCCTACCTGGCCAAGAACGCAGGCTTTGGACGCATTGGCGAGAAAGTGGTACAGCATCAAGCCCGTAAATACGGTAGTTCTAAGTTCGGTCTGAACCGTTTCTTCAATGGTTATCTAGATCTCATCACACTTTGGTTTCTCAGCAATTTCGGCAAAAAGCCCATGCACGTGTTCGGTCTTTTAGGCTCGTTGATGTTCCTTTTGGGTTTCATTGCCACTTGTCTATTGGGTGCCGACAAGCTGTATTGCCTTGCCCAAGGCATTCCTCAACGCCTGATAACCGACTCGCCCTACTTCTACCTCTCGCTAACAACGATGATGATAGGCACGCAGCTTTTCCTTGCCGGTTTCTTGGGCGACCTTATCAGCCGCAATTCGCAAGGAAGAAACGATTACCAAATAGAGGAGGAGATAAGATGCGGAGACTGATTCCATTGCTCGTATTGGGCTCGGCCGTGCTGGCCGCATGCTCGTCGATAGACTGTCCGTACAACAATACGGTCTATTCACAATATGTACTGATGAAAGGTGGCGGCCTTAAACCAGACACCCTCACCGACACGCTAACCATTCTTACGGCACGGCGCGACGGACAAGACACCATTATATATAATAAAGGAGTTAAGACAACAAGTTTCAGCCTGCCAATGAGCTACACGCGCGATCAAGACGCGCTGTTCTTACAGTTGAAAGATACTCTTGGCAACGTCGTGCACGATACCATCAAGGTAAATAAAACAAACACACCGCATTTCGAATCGGTAGATTGCCCCATGTCTTATTTCCACACGATAACAGCTGTCAGTACGTCGCACCACGCCATCGATTCCATTATACTCGTCAATCCAAACGTAACATATGACACATCATCGCCACATTTCCGCATCTATTTCAAGAGTGGCCATTAGTGCCTTACTCGCCTTTGGCGCGTTGTCGGCCAGTGCGCAAGGATTGAAACCAAAAACCGAACGCCCCGATACAACTCGCTTTTTCCGTGGCCTTCAAGTCATGGCAGACGCAGTCGGCCCAATACAGCTGGCAGTAAGCGACTATGGACAATACGAGGCCGCCCTGCGCATAAACTTAAAAGACAAGTATTTTCCTGTGTTCGAGCTTGGCTACGGCACAGCCAATCACGAGGACGACCCCGTTACTCACGTAGTGTATAAAACCTCCGCACCATACGGCAAGGTGGGAATGGATTTCAACATCATGAAAAACAAGCACGACATTTACCGAGTTTATGTAGGGGCGAGATACGCTTTCACCTCATTTAAGTACGATGTGGCCAGCCCCGTGTTGACAGACCCCGTATGGAAAGACCCAGCCGAAATCGAGTTAAATAACATTCCAGCCTCATGCCATTGGGCAGAACTTGTGTTCGCAGTGGATGCCAAGATATGGGGACCACTACATTTAGGATGGTCGGTGCGTTACAGACGACGCTTAGCTCACAACGATGGCGAATCGGGAAATGTTTGGTATGTGCCAGGTTTTGGAAAAACGGGCAACTCTCGACTAGGTGGAACATTTAACATCATCATCAACTTGTAGATGTCTTTGTCCACCTTCAATATAATACAAAGCAAGAAAAGTATTCCCTTTCGGTCTTTTCAGGCCGTCGACAATAAGCACTAAACAAATAAGCAAATGACCACTCCCAATAGGAAACGACGCCTGCTTTGGCAAATACCCTTTCTGCTGTTCCTCATTATTGGAACAATCTACATCATCAAACAGCAGCAAGATGCACCCTATCAACACGACAAGGGTGCAATCTTCGGTACAACGTATAGTATCATTTACCAAAGCAACGAGAATCTGAACAAGGAAATTATGGCCGCGCTCAACGAGGTAGACCAATCGATGTCTACCTTTAATAAAGGGTCTGTCATCTCCAAAATAAACCGCAACGAACAGGTACAGCCCGACAAAATGTTCGTAGACGTATTCCAATTGGCCAACAAAATATCCATCGAAACCAATGGGGCATTCGATGTTACCGTTGCTCCTTTGGTTAACGCATGGGGGTTCGGCTTTAAAAATGGAGTCCACCCCACCCCACAAACCATTGACAGCCTGAAACAATTCATCGGCTATCAAAAGGTTGCTTACGTTAACGAGCGAATCAAAAAGCAAGACCCACGATTGATGCTCGATTTCAGTGCCATCGCCAAAGGTTATGGCAGCGATGTTGTTGCCAACTTACTAAAACGCAAAGGCATTGAGAACTTCATGGTAGAGATTGGCGGAGAAATCGTAACACGCGGCATTAGCGAAAAGCGCCTTCCATGGAAGGTGGGCGTAACCAAGCCCACTGACGATTCGTTAAATGTAAACCAAGAGTTGCAAACCATCTTGAACGTAACGGATAAGTCTATGGCCACAAGCGGAAATTACCGCAAGTTCTATTATAAGAATGGCAAGAAATACGCCCACACCATCGATCCGAACACAGGTTATCCTGTTCAGCACAACATTCTTTCGTCTACAGTACTAGCCAAGACCTGTGCAGAAGCCGATGCCTATGCCACGGCTTTCATGGTATTAGGGCTCGACAAGGCCAAGAAAGTATTGGAGCAGCATCCCGAACTCATGGCATATTTTATCTATTCAGACAAGAATGGGAAAAACGCCGTTTGGTTTTCGCCATCGCTAAAAGACAAAATTCAGAAGTAAGTCCTTTGTGCCCCCCGACGGCGACAATAGGGCTAATGTCAACAAGCAACAACAGATGCACCGCATTCCTCTATATGGCAAACTAATGGAATTGCCCATGTTTCAAGGCATGAGCAAAGATGATTTGGCCGCAGTACTTGGTCAAACCCGATTCGACTTTGCGCAAAAGAAAGCAGGGGCAACGATAGTTAGAGCAGGAAACGAATGCACGCACCTTTATTTTTTGCTTAACGGACGGATGGAAGTGAGCGCGCAAGCCCACGATAATGGCTACGTTTTCACAGAAGAGATAGGCGCGCCCTACATTCTCCAGCCCGAAAACCTCTTCGGTATTTCCCCCCGTTACACCCGAACATTCGTTGCCAAAGCTACATGTAGCCTGCTCTTGCTAAGCAAGTCTGAGGTATTAAGACTTACAGACGACTTCATTATCTTCAAGTTCAACCTACTCAACACCATCTCCACACAAGCCCAAAAAGCCGAAAGGCTACCTTGGCGACATTGCGCCCCCAACCTCGAACACCGCATCACCCGTTTCATCACGACGCATTGTATACATCCCGCAGGCAGTAAGCTTGTGCACATCAAGATGCAGAAACTTGCAAACGAGTTGAACGACAACCGTCTAAACGTCTCGCGAGCTCTCAATGGCATGCAAAAGCAGGGGCTAATTCAACTTAAACGCGGCTGTATTGTGATACCCATGCTCGAAAAACTTGTGGCCGAATGGGGTTAGCCTAGGCATGTTACCCAACATCTTCCATATCAAACACAGCCCTTCTTAACCTCCCTTCTCTTGCTATTCTGCCATTCTTACCACAAATATGCGGTAAAATGCGCGCCAAATCAAATAAAAAACCTTAACTTTGTAGCTTAAAGCTATTACATCAACATAAGAATGACAAGAACAAACAATTTGGTAAATACCATTATTAAAGGAATACAAGAGAAAAAAGGCAGCAATATCGTTGTAGCCGACTTAAAGGAAATAGAGGGTGCAATAACCAATTATTTCGTTATATGCCAAGGAAACTCGCCCACACAGGTAGAGGCCATAGCCGAATCTATCGGCGAAACCGTGCGTAAAGAACTCAAAGACAAGCCCACAAGTGCCGTTGGTCTAGGCCTAAACCAGTGGGTTGCAATGGACTTTGTGGACGTTATCGTACACGTTTTCATACCAGAGATGCGCTCTTTTTACGATCTTGAACACCTTTGGGCCGATGCCAAACTAACCCACCTCACTGACATCGACTAAAATTGGCATGGCATTTGATGGAACGTTCGTGTCACCAACAATTCAATTATGAGCAACAAACAACCATACAACAATAAGCAACCCAAGATGCCACGTTTCAACATGAACTGGATTTACGGGTTGATCATCATCGCGTTGGGGCTTTTCTTCTTCACGGGGAAAGGCGACATGATGGCTGGAAGTGTTAAGCAAGAGGCCACATACACCAAATTTAAGGAATATGTGAACAAAGGCTACGTCAACAACGTGGTGGTAAACAGCGAGCAACGTACGCTTAAAATGTACGTTAAGCCTGCCAACCTGCGCGACGTTTTCGGAAAAGACCCGAAACAACTAGGCGAAAAACCATACGTAAGTGTACAATATGGTTCGGCCGAGGAACTTGAAAAGTACCTCACTGAAATTCAACAGGCAGGTAAAATCAAAGACTTTGCTTTCGATAACGATAAAGGCGGACACTTCACCGACATCCTTATCCAGTTCGTTCCATTCATCGCCCTCATTGCCATTTGGATTTTCATCATGCGTAGAATGGGCAGTGGCGGAGCCGGAGGGGGTTCGGGCGTGTTCAGCGTAGGCAAAAGCAAGGCCAAGATGTACGAGAAAGGAAACGAAATCGGCATCACCTTTAAAGACGTTGCCGGCCAAGAAGGAGCCAAGCAAGAGGTTCAAGAAATTGTTGAATTCCTTAAAAGTCCACAGAAATATACCGACCTCGGTGGTAAAATCCCCAAGGGCGCATTGCTCGTTGGTCCTCCGGGTACGGGTAAAACGCTTTTGGCCAAAGCCGTTGCAGGCGAAGCGGGCGTGCCTTTCTTCTCCATGAGCGGCTCCGACTTTGTCGAAATGTTCGTGGGTGTAGGTGCAAGTCGTGTTCGCGACCTTTTCCACCAAGCCAAAGAAAAATCACCCTGTATTATTTTCATCGATGAAATTGATGCAGTGGGCCGTGCTAGGAGCAAAAATCCCTCGATGGGCGGAAACGATGAGCGCGAAAATACTCTCAACGCACTGCTTACCGAGATGGACGGATTTGGCACAAACAGTGGTGTTATCATTCTTGCAGCCACCAACCGTGCCGACATGCTCGACAGCGCACTACTTAGAGCAGGGCGTTTCGACCGACAAATAAACGTAGACCTGCCCGACCTGCCTGAGCGTAAGCAAATCTTTCAAGTACACCTTCGCCCCGTAAAGGTCGACTCCACCGTAGACCTCGATTTCCTCTCGCGGCAAACTCCGGGCTTTTCAGGAGCCGACATCGCCAACGTCTGCAACGAAGCTGCTCTTATTGCAGCTCGCCATAATAGTAAATCGGTAGGCAAACAAGACTTTCTCGACGCCGTAGACCGTATTATCGGTGGATTGGAGAAGAAAACAAAGATAATGACTGCCGCCGAAAAGCGCACCATTGCCTTGCACGAGGCAGGCCACGCCACTGTGTCTTGGTTCTGCCAACATGCCGACCCTTTGGTAAAGGTTTCTATCGTACCGCGTGGCCGAGCGTTGGGTGCAGCATGGTATCTACCCGAAGAACGCCAAATCACCACCAAAGAGCAAATGCTCGACGAAATGTGTGCACTGATGGGCGGACGTGCTGCCGAAGAATTGTTCACTGGCCATATCTCTACCGGTGCAATGAACGACTTAGAGAGAGCCACAAAGAGTGCATACGGCATGGTGGCATACGCTGGTATGAGCGATAAGTTGCCCAACATTAGTTTCTACAACAACCAGGAATACCAATTCCAAAAGCCATATTCTGAAACAACGGCGAAAGTTATCGACGACGAAGTGATGAAGATGGTAAACGAGCAGTACGACCGTGCGAAGAAAATACTTCAAGAAAACAGCTACGGTCACAACAAGTTGGCCGACCTGCTCATCTCTCGCGAAGTTATTTTCGCCGAAGACGTAGAAGAGATTTTCGGTAAACGACCTTGGGTTAGCCGCTCCGAAGAAATCATTGAAGACAATACACCGAAGTTGGAAGACATGCCCGACGAGGTGAAAGCGGCCGAGGAAGAACACCGCAGGTCGCGTGGACTTTAACCCATAACATGCTGTCGCCATCCGCCTATCTTACTTACAAGGCAGGCAGATGGCGATACGCTGTTACCACTTTCCACATTACGCCAACACGCAAAAACACGTTCAACCGCCCACACAAAATGCCGAGGATGCCACAACGCACCTCCATCAGTTACCATTATATAACGACGAAAAAAGAGAAGACAATGACTCCTAAAATTAAGAATTTGATTGCACGAACCATAACAGGTGTTCTTTTTGTAGCCATCATGGTTACTTGTTTCTTGCGCCCATTGAGCATGGTGTTTGTTTTTGCACTCATAACGTCGCTCAGCCTTTGGGAATACGCAGGGTTAGTTAACGAGAACAAGGGCACTAGCGTTAACCGATTCATATCAACCGTTGCCGGCACATACCTTTTCTTGGCCGTTGCAGGCGTCAACAGCGGGTTCATTGCCACCAATGCCGTGTTCGTTCCTTATCTCCTAACCATCGTTTATCTTTTCGTCAGCGAACTTTACACCAAAGCTAACGACCCCATCAACAATTGGGCATACACCATGTTGGGGCAGATGTACATCGCCCTACCCCTCTCAATGATAAACGTGTTGGCGTTCAGGCAAGCCGACAACCAAATTTACTTTTACCATCTCCTTCCCCTTAGTGTGTTTATCTTCCTTTGGACCAACGACACTGGTGCCTATTGTTCTGGTTCGCTCTTCGGCAAACACAAGCTTTTCCCACGCATTTCGCCTGCCAAGAGTTGGGAAGGCAGCATCGGCGGAGGCATTCTCGTGCTCCTAGTAGCCGGTCTTATCGGCTATTTGGAAACACAATCCACAGCTCCCACAAACCTCACCATCCCCCAATGGTTAGGCTTAGGACTTGTAGTGGTGGTGTTCGGCACGTGGGGCGACCTTGTTGAGTCGCTCTTCAAACGCACACTCGGCATCAAAGACAGCGGCAACATCCTGCCTGGCCATGGTGGAATGCTCGACCGTTTCGATTCCTCATTCATAGCCATACCCGCCTCTGTGGTATATCTCTATTCATTAACACTATTTCAATAACATCGTAGAGAACGTCTCAGCATTGTGCGTTCTCTCACATACATAATATGATAGACAGTTCAGCTTTTCAGGGTAAAACGGCTGCTTACTACACATTAGGTTGCAAATTAAACTTTTCGGAAACCTCCACTTTTGGGCAAATGCTCCAAGACATGGGCGTTACAACCGCCAACGAAGGCGAGCCTGCCGACATTTGCCTCATCAATACCTGCTCGGTTACCGAAGTGGCCGACCACAAATGTAGGCAGATTATCCACCGCATGGTGCGCGAAAACCCAGGAGCCTTTGTGGTTGTAACGGGATGTTACGCCCAACTTGAATCCGAAAAGGTTAGTGCCATCGAAGGTGTAGACCTCGTTTTAGGCAGCAACGAAAAGGCCAACCTCATACAATATCTTAACGATGCTTGGGCCGACGGGCAACACGGAAAGGCTTTACACCGTCATTTCTCGGTGAACACCAAAGACATCAAGACCTTTGCCCCCAGTTGCAGCCGTGGCAACCGAACGCGTTATTTCCTTAAAGTGCAAGACGGGTGCGACTATTTCTGCACCTATTGCACCATTCCCTTCGCACGAGGTTTTTCCCGAAACCCCTCCATAGCATCGCTTGTTCAGCAAGCACGCGATGCCGCCAACGACGGTGGAAAGGAAATTGTGCTAACAGGCGTAAACATTGGCGAGTTCAAGGGCGGAGGAAACGAACGCTTTATCGACCTTGTCAAGGCTCTCGACCAAGTTGAAGGCATACAGCGTTTCCGCATCAGCAGCATTGAACCCAACTTGCTTACCGACGAGCTTATCGACTATTGCGCATCCAGCAGAGCCTTCATGCCCCACTTCCACATACCCTTACAAAGTGGCAGCGACGAGGTTTTAAAACTGATGCAACGCCGATACGACACTGCCCTTTTTGCCCACAAGGTACAACTCATCAAGCAACGAATACCCAATGCCTTTATAGGTGTAGACGTCATGGTAGGCTCTCGTGGCGAAGAACCAGCCTATTTCGAAGAATGCTACGACTTCCTAAAATCGTTAGACATCAGCCAGTTGCATGTTTTCCCTTACAGCGAACGTCCAGGAACGGCTGCCCTTCGCATTCCCTACGTAGTTAACGATGCCGAGAAACGCCGCCGCAGCAAACTGCTTTTAGAACTCTCCGACGAGAAATTGGAAACCTTTTATGCCTCGCAGATTGGCTCACAAAGCCTAGTTCTCTTTGAGAAGGCGGCCAAAGGCAAGGCTATGCACGGCTTTACCCCCAATTATGTGCGCGTTGAATTGCCAGCCTCGCTAGCCAAAGACGAATTTGACAACCAACTGTTACCCGTTAGGTTAACCCAATTCAACCATAACAAGAGTGCCATAAAGGTAGAACTTATATAACATCTTCAACATAAAATTGAGTCATGCACAAGGTAGCAATCGTTATTCTGAACTGGAATGGGCAGTCAATGCTTGCCCAATATCTGCCTTCCGTTATGCGCCATTCGCGTAACGATGCAGCGGTTTATGTTGCCGACAACGCCTCTACCGACAACTCATTAGCCTATCTCGCCCAACATTTTCCCCATTGTCAAACCATCGCCTTGGAAAAGAATTGGGGATTTGCCGAAGGCTACAACAAAGCTTTGGCACAAATAGATGCCGAATACTACGTGTTGCTCAATTCTGATGTTGAAGTTACCCACCAATGGCTTACGCCGCTCATCGAAGAGATGGACGCCCACCCCGACATAGCAGCCTGCCAACCCAAACTTTTGGCCATGCACGACAGGGAATCGTTTGAATATGCCGGTGCGTCGGGCGGTTTCATCGACAGCTTGGGCTATCCCTATTGCCGCGGTAGAATATTCGAACACGTTAGAAAAAGACGAAGGACAATACGACTATCGCCAAGAAATACATTGGGCCACAGGAGCCTGTCTCATGGTGCGAGCCAAAGACTATTGGGCCGTAGGCGGCCTTGACGCGCGTTTCTTTGCCCACAACGAAGAGATTGACCTCTGCTGGCGACTAAGACTCAGAGGAAAAAGGATATTCTGCATACCCGAAAGCACGGTTTACCACGTAGGTGGCGGCACGCTCCCCAAGGTAAACCCAATGAAAACCTACCTCAACTTTCGCAACAATCTAACCATGCTTTACAAGAACCTTGCCCCTTCACAGATGCGCAAGGTTATGGTTTGGCGACTATTCTTAGACTATGTTGCGGCCTTCCAGACTCTCGTTTTCAACAGAAACTGGGGTGACTTCAAGGCCATTATCAAGGCGCGCCGCGACTTCAACAAATGGAAACACAGCTTTGACACCGCCAGAAAAGAAATACAAAGCACCAAAACTATACACACCGAAAACCCCAATAGCCCTTTCTCCATCCTGTGGAAGTATTATGTAATGGGCAAGCACACTTTCCATGCACTACCACAAAAGTAAGCAAAGGTCTTCCCCCGCAACAGCTGCAAGGGCGTGGAAAACACCCCATACTTGCTATTATCCCCCTGTTCCACAACACCTTTCCCACAACATTTGCAATAGTATGGCCAGCAACCCATACTTGCCTTTGCATTCCATTCTCCCCTACCCTCCCACAACCAATCCTGGTCAGCAATCAGCCAAATCAAGTACACACAATTCTACATTAGGCCGGCACTTGGTTAAACCGCTTGCAGCCTTTACTCTGTTCGGTAACTCCTTTCGCCAACTGCCGCACAACAAAAACTTTCTGCTGTGGGTAAATCCAAACCTGCTGTTTCTTCCATCTGATAACGACTTGCGGATACCCACTTCACCTCATTGAAGACACATGAAAACCAGACGAAGGCCACATCCTAAACCTCACAAAGATAAGGACGATTTTGTTATTCTAGCATCAAACTTGTCATGGGTGGCTTAATGTTTCTATAACTTAAGAAGAGTTAGTTGTCTTTGTGATGTCAACACAAAAATAAACACTACTCTCGTATACGAAATGCAGAACTAATCAACCCCTCTGACCTATATACTCACGAAAGCCTAACTACTCTCGAATACTTCAACTCAGCAACTCACAAACTCATCAACTTGCAAACCTATCAACTCAAAGAAACATCAATTCAAGAAATCATCAACTCATCTGCTAATAAATTCATCAACTCAAAAACTCAGCAACTCAACAACTTAAAAACGCTGAAAATCGGCAACTTAAAAACTCAGAAACTCAAAAACCCAGAAACTTATTACCTTAAAACTCAAAAATCATAAGCAGCTCATCTTAAAAGCTCCAAAACACACAAGCTTATCAACTCACCAACACAAAGTTTAAAATATTTCTTTTATTTTACAACATCGCTCTATTTTTCATTCCATTCTAGCGCAAAATTAGGCTATAAAGTAGGCAAATATCCACTTTTTGTAACCTTCCACACCTCTTATTTTGTCTATCTGTGAGAACAAAACCTGCATTTTGCACCATTTAGCCTTTCTAATTTGGATGCCAGCTCGTAATTTTCCAAGCCCAATTACCCACTTTTTAACCACTAAACCCCACTTTTTAGCAACCATTTTGCCCTTTTTAGCCATGTTTTTGATGGGTTTAAAAGGTTTTGTTTATACCATTGCCGTGTATATTTATGCTTTTCGTCTCGCATTTAGCACCATTTTACCTTGCGTTTAGCAGCAAAACACCTTGCATTTTGCACCAAAACGCACTGCATTTTGCATCAAAACGCACTGCATTTAGCGGCATATTGCACTGTGTTTAGCACCAAAATGCAACGTATTTAGCAGCAAATGGCAAAACAAATGGTACAAATGACGGTTATTGTAAATAAAAATTCATTTTGTTGCATTCACAGGCTAACTCCTATTTACATCGAAACAAACCCTCGCGAGAATCGATTTTTTGCGGCGAGGTTGGAGATTGGTTGGCAAAAAGGGCACTAATAATGTTAAAATTCTTACCGAAAATTATACAAAAAAGATATATCGCATACAGCACGCAGAGGAAAATGGCACGGAAAACACATACGCGTGCTGCCGCCAACGCGTGCGGTTGCAGGGATACTGCTCTTGGCCAACGGAGGCTGCATCGAGGAAAAGCAGAAGTTATTTGCCATTGACTACCAGTTTTCCAACTTGTAGAGAAATGTATGGAATGACTTCTGCAAGGTCACATTTTGAGTCCCAACCACGTTTTGTCACAAACAAATGAGGCAGAATTTCAGATTTTATCGTATCTTTGCCCAGTAATACATGAGCGGGGCGTTTATCTTGGCTTAACTGCACAAAGACAATGAACTCCTCTCAATTTATAGAAACATTAAAAGTCAGGGCGTCTCCAATATGGAGACCAGCCCCACGCCGCTAATAGTAAAATCTCTTTCAAGAATCATTCGCCGAACATTTTTGTTAAGACACAACCTTGTATTGGTGAGCCTATAATGAACCAGGGAATAAGAGCATTAAATTAACAATCATACGGATAGCTAAATTGTATTAATTATGAACAGAAACATTCTTTTAGTTGGCCTGCTTTTTGCATTTGTGCCAACAAGTATCTTTGCTCAAAAGCAGCGTTCGCAAGCATTCAGAGATAAGTACACTCTTAAAGAGGCTGTTATCCTTAGTAGGCACAACATACGTGCACCACTTTCTACAAAGGGAAGTTTGTTGGAACAAGTTACTACGCATCCTTGGTTCAAATGGACAGCAGGAGCCAGCGAACTAACAACTCGTGGGGGCGCATTGGAAAATCAGTTCGGCCTCTATTTCCGCAAATGGTCAGTAGATGCTGGTCTTTTCAAAGAGAACGCCACACCATCCCGCAACGAGGTAATCGTTTACGCCAACAGTATGCAGCGTTGTATTGCAACAGCCAATTATTTTACAACGGCACTCTTCCCTGTGGCCGACGTTCCTGTAAACCATCGTTTCGTACCAAGCAAGATGGACCCCATCTTCTTCCCACAACTTACCAAGTCGAGCAAGTCGTTCAGGGCACAAGCCATGAAAGAGATTGCCGCCATGGGTGGAAAGAAAGGTATCTTAGGTATTAATGAAGGTTTGAAGGAAAGCTACGAAATTACAGCCAAGGTTCTCGACTTGAAGGATTCGCCTGCATGCAAGGAAAAGAATTTGTGCGCTTTCGACAACTACAACACTCAGCTTATTCTCGACAAAGGTGATGAACCACGCATGAAAGGTTCTTTGAAAGATGCCACTACCTGCTCGGATGCGCTTATCCTGCAATTCTATGAAGAACCAGATGCCAAGAAAGCTGCCTTCGGACACGACATTACCCTCGACGATTGGACAAAGATTTCTAAGATTAAAGACGTTTACGGCGACGTGCTCTTCACAGCACCCGTAGTCGCTGTCAATGTGGCCCATCCACTTCTCGTCTACATGCGCGACGAACTAATGGATAAAGACCGCAAGCTGGCTTTCCTCTGTGGTCACGACTCTAACATTGCATCAGTAACTGCCGCTTTGGAAGTTGAACCATACGACCTACCCAATTCGATTGAGAAGAAAACGCCCATTGGCTGCAAGCTTGTTGTCGAAAAGTTTGAAGGAAAAGACGGAAAAATGTATTGCGACATCAACCTTACCTACCAGTCGACCG
The DNA here is from genome assembly GCF_000312305.1 of Prevotella conceptionensis 9403948. Classification (GTDB taxonomy): domain Bacteria; phylum Bacteroidota; class Bacteroidia; order Bacteroidales; family Bacteroidaceae; genus Prevotella; species Prevotella conceptionensis. The sequence goes on from NZ_HE999447.1 coordinate 165,712, forward strand.
AACAGTTACGGCACATTGCGATGCTTAGTCTCGACAATCCCCCACAGATTTTCTCGCTTTCATTGAAAGGATTGCAGAAAAATGCAGACGGACTGTATCTGCTTAAAGATGTAGAGGGAAGATTTATGAAGGCCATTCGTGCCTACGACAAGATTGAGGACGAGCTTTAAAAGGCTCCTTAGATTTAAGAAACATGAACAAGAAACTATTGCTTGCATTTGCTGCCAGCCTTTACATGGGGGCCGCAAGTGCACAAGAAAAGCTAGAAATTAAGGTTACGGGGCGCGCCCTCTTTGATGCAGCAACTTACACCCAAAACGCCCAAGCAAAGAGCGAAGACGGCAAGATGAACGAGGGTGTTGGCATTAGGGACATGCGCGTTGGCTTAAAAGCCACCTACGGCAAGTGGTATTTCCGTGGAGATGTTTCATACTCCAACAATAAAGTGTCCTTGAAAGATGTGTACTTACAATACAGTTTCAACGAGAACAACTTCTTGCGTGCCGGTCACTACACCGCACCATTCGGACTTTCGTCGGCTTATAGCTCGGCCAAGAAAGAGTATATGGACGAGCCTGAAGGCAACATCTACCAGCCGGGACGTCGCATTGGTGTGATGCACACCATTGCCAACCACAACCTGTGGCTACAATATGGTGCATTTGCCGACAACTCGGCCCTAACAACCAGCACAGATAAGTCTGGTCCGCAGGGCTACACGGTTTCTGGAAGGTTTGTCTATCGCCCCATCATGACCGATGCAGGCGGTTTCCATGTTGGTTTCAGTGGCATGCACGTTAAGGCAGAGGCCGTAAAGGAAGGCGAACATGCCCACATAAAATACGACAAGAAGTACCTAACAGCAGTAGACAAGCGTACTGCCACGGCTATTGACATTACTGATGCACGCTGGGAAAACAAGTTCACAGCCGAGTTTCAAGGCATTTGGCACAACTACCAACTTAGCAGCCAATACTATTGGTCGCATATCAACCGCGACGAAAACAAAAGCTACAATACAGATGGTTTCTACGTTTCAGCACGTGGCATCATCATCAACCCGGCAGACTACAAGTATAACTATGCGTGCTCTGGAGTTGACAATCCTGCCGACAAGAACCTTGAATTGATGTTAGGCTTTGGGTATCTGAACTTGAAGGATGCAAAAGCATTGGCCGATGCTCCAATAGCTGGCATGGCCAAGGCTGGTCGCATGTCCGACCTTAGTGCTGGTCTTTCTTTCTTCTGGAACAAATATGTCACCTTGCGCCTGAACTATCACTACATACATTCGCACACATGGAATCAACCCACTGCTAAGGTTGTGAATGTAGTACAGATGCGTGTTCAGTATATGTTCTAATTACATAGTTTTAAGATCAGAAACATACAAAGTACGGTTCTCGTACAACTAAGCTAGATTACGCCAGCTACCGCATAATGGCAGCTGGCGTATCGTTTTTTCATCAGCAGGCCTATACAAATACAAAGGTTTAAATTCCATCGACAAACAATACATCGCGCATAGAAAACGACAAAATAATAAGAGAGGTTACACAGCTTGTGTACCTCTCTTATTATTATCCGCTCTACTTACAGAATTAATCCATATAGAATTGAACAGGGATATTGGCCGTCAAAGGCGAATGAGATTTCTTAACGGGAGCGTTTGTACAAACCTGCGGAATAATGCCATTGGTAGGCAAGAAACCGTTTGGCAGATCCTTACGGTAAAGTACATCTTTGCGATAATGAGCCTCCGCTCCTTCGGCAATGCTCATACCAAGCATTCCACTTCGCCAGTCCCCATCGTTGTCCACCTCGTTCATCACATCCACAAGTTCAGCACAATCAGATGGGATAGCAACTTTTCCCGCTTGCATATCTTGCAACTGTTTAATCACGCGTTGCATCCACGCTTCGTTGCATTGATGCGCTTTGTCTACGGCAACGATGGTAATCGCATGGTAAGCCTCCTCTCCTTTGTGGCCAGGTTTGTACAGTTCTGATTGTGCCGCTACAACTCCACGATACACAATTGGCCCCTCACAATACTTTCTTCTCCACTTGTCTTTGCCAAACCAAGGTGCCTTTCCGGCAACAGCCTTGAAAAATTCGCTATCGACACTGCGGGGTGTCTTCATATAAGGTTCAAGCTTGGAGAGATTGGTACAATTCTCATGGCCATTTCGTATTTCCTCCTGCGTAGTACTCCTTGGATGCTTAAATTACCAAAACATCACCCACTTACAACGAACGCCCGATTGCTATTAACAATCGGGCGTTCGTTGTAAGTACAGCGTTCTTTCGCCTTATCTTTGATACTTAAAGCGTTTGATACTCTTCTTAGGCGTTTTCTCAAATTCTTCTGCATGGATTTCAATACTTGACAACTTACTATACGCAGGCAATATAGCGTTTAGTTGTTGACGGTTCTGTTCCATCAGGTTCACAAGGTCGTCGTTGTTCAATCCCAGGTTCTTAGCCTCATCAAAGTCGGGGAACACTAGGCCAACAAGCTTGTCGCCGTCTTGTACCACCACACTTTCAGTAACCATCGTCATCGAATTGAGCTTGTCTTCTATCTCCTCCGGATAAATGTTTTGTCCATTCGACCCAAGGAGCATATTCTTAGAACGACCTTTGATAAACACATTGCATTCGGCATCCATCAATCCGAGGTCGCCCGTGTGGTACCAACCATCCTTATCAAGCGTTTCGCGTGTTGCCTCCTCATTCTTATAGTAACCCAACATCACGTTCAAGCCACGCGCCAAAATTTCGCCAGGTACGTTTTGTGGGTCGTGACTATCTATTTTCACCTCCATGTGAACCACAGCTTTGCCGCACGACGTGGGGACAAAGTCCTTATAATCTGCATAAGTGATGATGGGTGCACATTCTGTTGCGCCATAACCAACAGTAAAGGGCAAGTCGATGCGTGTGAGGAAAGTCTCAACTTCGCGGTTGAACGCCGCTCCGCCAATGATAATCTCATAGAATTCACCACCAAAAGCCGCCGCTACTTGTTCTTTAATCTTTTGGTTTATCTTCTTGTTTATCACAGGCATATTAAGCAACAAGCGCATCTTGTTGTTCTGTATCTTTGGGAAAACACGTTTCCTAATAATCTTTTCGATAACCAATGGCACGGCAATAATCACCTTGGGCTTAATCTCGGCGAACGCTTGAGCGATGATGGCAGGACTAGGCATGCGATTAAGATAATAGATGTGGCATCCACAACAGAACTCGAAAATAAACTCGAATGCCATGCCATACATGTGGGCCATAGGCAGAATGCTGATAATGTGGGCACCCGGCGACACATGCGGACCTAGCACGCCCATGGCGAAGTCTAAGTTACTCCACAGTGCGCGGTAGGGAATCATCACACCTTTCGAAAAACCTGTGGTGCCGCTTGTGTAGTTGATAAGCGCCAGTTCGTCGGGGTTCTCCTCTATATAATAGTTCACATGCTCTTTACGGAAGTATTTTGGGTACTTCTTTCCGAACATTTCATTAAGATGTTCGCGTGCGTAAGTAAGCTTATCGGTACGCGAAAGCACCAACGAATAGTCGGGAATGTAGATGATACCCTCAAGTGCGGGCATCTTGGTAGCGTCTATCGTAGTGGCCACCACATCGCCCACAAAGAGCAACTTGGCCTCCGAATGGTTCACGATGTTGTGCATTTGGTCGGCGGTAAACTCGTGTAGCACGGGTACGGCCACCGCTCCATAGGTGAGCGTTGCCAAAAAGGCCACTGCCCAGTTAGTGCTATTGCGCCCTGCAAGGGCAATCTTGTCGCCCTTTACTACCCCGCTGTTTTCGAAGAGAATGTGCAATTTCTCTATTTTGCGCGCCACATCATGGTATTGTAGCGTTTGCCCTTTGAAGTCGGTCAGCGCATCAAGGTCCCAATGGTCTATGATGCTCTTCTGAACACAGGCATTAAAGCTAGGTATCTTTTCCATATCTTGTTTGCTTTTAAACGTTATACTTGGTTTTGGTGCTAACCTTTAACCGCTATTCTCTGTTTATCGTTCTTTATTATATCACACGTTTTGGTAAAGGTAGCGTTTTATGCTACGCTTGGGGGTTTTCTCAAACTCTGTGTCGTGCAACTTAATGGCCGACAGCTTGCAGTAAGTGGGCAAGATGGTGTTCAACTCGTGTCGGTTCTGTTCCATGATGGCCTCCAACTCTTCGGGCGAGAGGTCGAGCGATGCAACTTCTTCCATTTCGGGGTACACCAACCCCACTAGTTTATCGCCCTTTTGTACCACAAGACTCTCGTTAACCAAGGTCATCGAGTTGAGTTTATCCTCAATTTCCTCCGGAAATACGTTCTGTCCATTCGATGCCAGCAGCATATTCTTAATCCGCCCGCGTATATAGATGTGTCCATCGGGGCTCATCGTAGCCAAGTCGCCCGTGTGATACCATCCGTCTTTATCTAATACTTGCCTCGTTGCCTCCTCGTTTTTATAGTAACCCTGCATCACATTGATGCCGCGCGCCACGATTTCGCCTGGAACATTTAGCGGGTCGTTGCTCGCAATCTTTACCTCAACGTGTCGAACAGGCATGCCACACGAACCTGCAGCAAACAGACTTTGGTCGGTAAAGGTTAATACGGGTGCGGTTTCGGTGGTGCCATACACCACCGTGATGGGGAAACCAATATCTGAAAGAAAGTCTTCTATCTCCTTATTAAGACTTGCTCCGCCCACAATCACTTCGTAAACGTTTCCTCCGAAGAGATCGCGAACCATTTGGCAAAGGCTGCTTTTCACCTTTTTACCTATCACAGGCATGCTGGTGAGCAACTTAATGCGGTTGTTTTGTACCTGTGGAAATATCTTCTTGCGTATAATTTTGTCTACCATAAGCGGCACTGCCGAAACGATAGCGGGCTTTACTTCGGCCATAGCTTCAACAATGAGCGAGGGCGAAGGTTGGCGTGTAAGGAAGTGGTTGTGCGCTCCAACGCAGATAGCCAATAAAAACTCGAACATCTGCCCGTACATATGAGCCATAGGCAATATGCTCAATATATTACTTCCTGCTGGTACGTGCGGTGCCAACTCGTGCATCACAAAGTCGAGATTACCCCACAACGCCCTATATGGCAGCATTACACCCTTGGAAAAACCCGTTGTTCCACTGGTGTAATTGATGATGGCCAGCTCTCCGGCTTGGTCACAATGGTAAGCCACATGCTCCTTACGGAAGAACTTGGGATATTTTTTACCGAATAACTCGTTAAGGTGTTCGCGCGCAAACGACAGCTTTTCCGACTTGCACTCGCGCAACGAGAAATCGGGAAGGTAAACAATGGCCTCGACAACTGGCATCGGCTCCATCGTTAGATTTGGTGCAACAACATCGCCCACAAAGAGCAACTTCGACTCCGAGTGGTTAACAATGTTATAAATCTGTTCGGGCGTAAACTCGCTTTGCACAGGAACAACAACCGCACCGTAAGTGATAATGGCCAAATAAGCCACTGCCCAGTGCGCACTATTTCGTCCGCAAAGTGCAATCTTGTCACCTTTCACGATGCCGCCACTTTCGAACAGTATGTGTAACTTCTCTATTTTACGTGCCACATCGTGGTATTGTAGCGTTTTCCCTTTATAGTCGGTAAGGGCATTAAGGTTCCAATGGTCCTTGATGCTCTTCTCGATATAAGCATTAAAGCTAGGTATTTGTTTCATTGCACATATTTCTTAATCTTGTGCAAAGATACAACGTTGTTTGCACATTCCCAAAACTTCTGTGCAATTTGTGGTTTAATATAGTAAAATCCTCTGCCGCAACTCGTTGTTTCTGTGTGTTACACTCTTATACGAACGACAGTGCAAGCATCATTTTAGTGTTATGCCAAGCCTATATCCTTTCGCTTAACAATTCAATAAGTTCGTCGCGCCTTTCACAACTGAACACATGTATGCGGTTAGGCGTATGCACCACCACCATTTGGTCGCCGTTTTTTACGTATGCCCGATACCTACCCAAGTTGCGATTATAAAACAAGCCATAATGGCCAAAGAAGAACGAGATACCCCAAAGGCGCAAGTCCAGCCCTATTTCGTCTTTGGTTTCTACCTTGGTGATGGTGTTTAGCGGTATTCGCACCTTACCTATTTGGCGATGAATAACAAGTGTGGAATCGTTTAACGTTACTTTGCGTATCTGTATACAAAAGGCATAGAGCACCACAAAGACACAAGCGGCGAAGATAAGTAGATAGGTAAAGAAACGGGCCGAACCGAAATCGCTACGAACCATTCCGCCCATGCAAGCCATAAAGGCACCGTGCATAAGCACCATACCTATAATGGTGGTTACAAGTATGAACTTTGAGTAGGGCGAACGAAATGTGGATGTATTCATTTTTATGATGCGTTTTGTTTTATTTGGGATGTGTTGGACAACCGGTTTAAATCTCACTCAGCTCTAACCAGCGCATGCTCTTCTCGTCCAATTCATCTTTCAGCATGGGCAAGCGTTTGCTTTTCTCCGTTATTTCGGCCACCGATAATGTGCCACTAGAAAGTTGCGCCTCTATTTCGGCTTGTTCGGTTTCAAGCGCAGCAATGTCTTTTTCCAACTGCTCAAACTCCGTTTTCTCCTTATAAGTTAGTTTGCGCTTGGTTTCGTTGCGATAGGCAGGTTTCTCTTTCTTCTCAACAGGCACTACCTTACTTTCTGCTTGGGATGACAATTGGCTCCACTGGCGATACTGGGTATAGTTGCCAGGGAAGTCTTGTACCTCTCCCCCACCCTTAAACACCAAGAGATGGTCTACCACCTTATCCATGAAATAGCGGTCGTGGCTCACAATGATAACGCAGCCTGGGAAGTCTTGCAGATATTCTTCAAGCACTTGCAGCGTCTTAATGTCCAAGTCGTTGGTAGGTTCGTCTAGTACAAGGAAGTTGGGATTGCGCATCAGCACCGTGCAAAGGTACAATTTTCGTTTCTCGCCACCACTCAACTTATATACATAGTTATACTGTTCTTCGGGCGAAAACATAAAATGCTGCAAGAATTGAGATGCCGAAAGATGTCGGCCACTGCCCAAATCAATATATTCGGCAATGTCGGTAACAACGTCTATCACCTTTTTTTGTTCGTCAAACTTCAATCCTTCTTGCGAGAAATAGCCAAAACGAACGGTTTCGCCGATGTCGAAACGTCCGCCATCGGGTTGCACCTCGCCAAGCAACATCTTAATGAACGTAGACTTTCCCGTACCGTTATTGCCCACGATACCCATCTTCTCGAAACGCGCGAAGTTGTAGTAAAAGTCGTGAAGGATAACTTTTTCGGGCGACCACGCTTTGGAAACATACTGGCATTCGAATATTTTAGAGCCAATATAAACATTGCTGCTTTTAAGGCGCACTTGCCTTTCTTCAATGCGTTGCTTGGCCTTGGCCTCCAATTCGTAAAACGCATCTTCGCGATACTTTGCCTTATGCCCGCGCGCCTGTGGCTGTCGGCGCATCCAGTCCAGTTCGCGCCGATACAAGTTGTTGGCATGTTGCACCTCGGCACGCGCGTTGTCTAGTCGTGCTTGCCGCTTTTCCAAGTAATAGGCATAGTTTCCCTGATAGGTGTAGATGGTGTTATTGTCCAGTTCTACAATCAAGTTGCACACGCGGTCCAGAAAATATCGGTCGTGTGTAACCATGAGCAAGGTTTTGTTTCCTCGCGAAAGAAACCCTTCCAACCACTCAATCATCTCCAAATCAAGGTGGTTGGTGGGTTCGTCTAGTATCAGGAAGTCGGGTTCGGTAATAAGCGTGTTTGCCAAAGCCACGCGCTTTTGCTGTCCGCCACTAAGCTCTCCCATGGGCTGGTTCAAGTCGGCAATTTTCAGTTGCGTAAGTACCTGCTTGGCTTTAAGCACTTTTTCTTCGTCGCCATGATGGTTGAAACAGGCATCAAGCACGGTTTCTTTAGGGTCGAACGTGGGCGATTGCACCAAGCATGCCACGCGTAAGCCATTGCGATAGATAACCTCGCCGCCGTCTTTACCCTCTTCGCCCATCAGTATCGACAACAAAGTAGACTTCCCTGTCCCATTTTGGGCAATTAGTCCTACGCGTTGTCCCTCGGCAATTGAGAACGAAATGTTTTCAAACAGCACCTTCGCACCAAATCTCTTGGTGAGGTTCTGCACGTCTAGCACAGGTTTGGGGTTTGCCATAAGCTTTATTGGGCCTCTATATTCTTGTTTATTTCGTCGATGTAGTTAAGCAGTTCTTCGCGTCCGATGCGCTTTTCCGAGCTGGTTATGAAGTAAGGTGGCAGTTCTTCCCACGAGTCTTCCAACTGTTTCATCCACTTCTCGGCATTCTGTTTGGCCTTTACCAGGCCCAGCTTGTCGGCCTTAGTAAACACAATTGTAAAGGGAACGCCACTTTCACCAAGCCAATCAATGAACTCGCGATCTATCTTTTGCTGCTCGTGCCTGATGTCGATTAACACAAAGAGGTTTACCAACTGTTCGCGTTGAAGGATGTAGCTAGAAATCATTTGTTGCAGTTTCTGCTGCACGGTTTTAGACCTCTTGGCAAATCCATAGCCAGGAAGGTCCACCAAATACCACGAATCGTTGATGATAAAATGGTTTATAAGTAGCGTTTTGCCAGGTGTGGCCGATGTTTTGGCCAAGCCCTTGTGGTTGCAAAGCATGTTTATGAGGCTCGACTTGCCCACGTTTGAGCGGCCGATAAAGGCATATTCTATCTTGTTGTCTGTGGGACAAAGCCCTATCGAGGGGGCTGAAAGGGTGAAAGCCGACTTCTTGATGTCCATAAGTTCCGTAATTTTGTACCTTATATATATAGGGTGATAAAAGTTCGTGGGCGCGTTACCCCCTGCAAACAGCAAAAGGACGTATCCCAAACATCTATAAATGGCATTGTATCAGCACACGACGCCCGCCTTAACAACTGCCATATTCCATTGCAAAGTTAGTGAAAACAATTGGTTTTCTTGCTTTTTAAGGTAAGAAAACATGATGCGAACGGGTATCAAACAGCTACCGTATGGCACTAGGGTATAGACGCGTCTGTAACTAACGATAGATAAAAACAATATGATATACATTGGGGATTAAGAATAAATGCCTAACTTTGAAGAAATAAATCATGCAGATATGACCGTACAATATATCATCATCGCCGCCATTATAGCCACCGCCATTGGCTATGCGGCCTATAAAATATACGAAACAATTAGCAACACAAACAGCCCTTGCGGGGGTTGCAAGGGCTGTTCTATGGGTGAACAGCAGCCTGAAAACGACCTGCCAGACAAGAAAAAACCTACTTGCGACCACAAAATGTAGAAAACATTTGGTGTTCCGAATAATTATCTATACCTTTGCATCGCATTTAACAAAAGGGTACCTTGGCCGATCGGTTAGGTAACGGTCTGCAAAACCGTGTAGGGCAGTTCGACTCTGCCAGGTACCTCCACAAAGTGGGAAAGTTCTTCATTGAACTTTCCCGTTTTATTTTGATTTTAATTTACCCGATTGGCATTATTAAGGCTCAGCGGAAGATTATTAACGAAGTAATGCTTTGTTGAGCCATTTATAGCAGGTTGTAAGATTAGTGATATTGGCTCAACAATCAAACAAAATCAGCACAGGCCAAAATGTCCGATTTGGTTTAAAACACAAGTCAAAATAAATTTCCAAAGGAAACCTTAAACCGGAATCGGTTATTACGTATTTTCAAAAGCAAAGTTCTAGGAAGTTCTTCATTTATTATTTGAAATACGACCGGCGAGCTAACTCTTTGCGCGTGTTCAGCGTTTTCTTCAGCAAAATGAAAACGATTTATATAATAACCGATTTGGGTTACACATCAATTTGTCTTGGCTTTTAGTATTTTGGCCTATGGGTCAGAATCATCGCAACAAAAACAGGTCTTGCACGCCTTTTAAGTAACGTACAAAACCTGTCTTTGGTATCGTTTAAAGAGCCACTAGGGGCACTTTAAGTATCAAGCTTAGTCTAACCACTTCACGTAAGCGAAGTCTTGGCGATGCGGCAGAAGGTCGTTCTTGGGGTACATCCTCACACAACTTCTGTACGTACCTGCGTTAGAAGGCTCAATCTCGGCCTCGAAGGTGAAGAGATTGCCCTCGCGCTTAATCATCTTAAATTGATGCGTGCTGTACACTTCGCGTTCAGAATCGTTTTGTTCGTTATTCAGCGAAACAAGTTCCAGCCCTACGGCATCATCCAAACCTTGCTCGTCGATAACATAGCGTATCTTGTACTTCATACCCGTTTCGCCTCCGTTCTCCAAGAACGAAGTTTCCTTCGAAACCACGTGGATGCCATCCCAGCGCTCGGCAACGGCCTCTTTCCACAGCGAAATCTTCTTGGCCAATTCGTTGTTGTTGGCCAACAACTCGGCAGAACGCTTTGCCTGACGGTTATAGAACTTGTCGAAGTAGTCGTCGAGTTGACGTTTCATCGTGTAGTGAGGTGCGATAGTGGCAATCGAATTCTTGATAACTTGAATCCACTTCTCGCTATACCCCTTCTTGTTCTTCTTATAGTACATCGGGATAATCTCGTTTTCGAGCAATCCGTAGATGGTAGCTGCGTCGAGTTTATCTTGATACTCTTGGTTTTGATAGGTGCGTTTCTCGTCCAAAGCCCATCCTGCGCCTTCGCGATAGCCTTCAACCCACCATCCGTCTAGTACGGAGAGGTTTACTACACCGTTTAGTTCGGCCTTCTCGCCCGAAGTTCCCGATGCCTCCAAAGGACGTGTGGGCGTGTTCATCCAAATGTCTACACCAGATACCAAGCGACGAGCCAACTGCATGTCGTAGTCTTCCAAGAAAATAATTTTGCCCAAGAACTCTGGTCGCTGGCTTATCTCGAAAATACGCTTAATAAGGCCTTGACCTGCGCCATCGGCGGGGTGGGCCTTACCAGAGAAGAAGAAGAGTACGGGATGTTCGGGGTCGTTAACAATCTTAGACAAGCGTTCAATGTCGGTAAAGAGCAAGTGAGCACGTTTGTAAGTGGCGAAACGACGGCAGAAACCAATCATCAATGCGTTGGGATTGATGCGTTCGAGCAGCGAAACAACACGTGAAGGGTCGCCTTGGTTTTTGAGCCAAGTCTCGGTAAACATCTCGCGGATAAAGCGAACAAGCTTGTTTTTCAACGCCATGCGCGTGTTCCAAATTTCCTCGTCGTCTACATTATAGATGCCATGCCAAATCTTTTCGTTGCTTTGGTCGGACATGAACGACGGATCGAAGTACTTATCGTAAAGCTTACGCCATTCGGTAGCGGTCCAAGTGGGCAGGTGAACGCCATTGGTTACATAGCCCACGTGGTTTTCTTCGGGGTAATAGCCTTTCCAAATGGGGGCAAACATCTTTTGGCTAACCCATCCGTGCAGGCGACTAACGCCGTTAACCTCTTGGCAAGTGTTGCAAGCGAACACCGACATACAGAATCTTTCATCGTGGTTATTGGGGTTTTCGCGGCCCATACCGATAAACTCGTCCCACGAAATGCCCAGGCGTGAGGGATAGCCACCCATGTACTTGCCGAACAAATTCTCATCGAAATAGTCGTGTCCAGCAGGTACGGGCGTGTGAACGGTGTAGAGTGAAGAGGCGCGAACCAGCTCCATCGCCTCGTTGAAAGACATACCTCCATCAACGTAATCGCACAACCGTTGCAGGTTACACAGTGCGGCATGACCCTCGTTGCAGTGATAAATCTGCTTTTTGATACCCAGTTTCTTCAACGTTAAGATACCACCCATACCCAAAAGAATTTCTTGTTTAAGGCGGTTTTCGTTGTCGCCGCCATATAGGGCATGCGTAATGGGGCGGTCGTATTCAGAGTTCAGCTCGTTATCCGTGTCTAGCAGGTATAGGCTAATGCGCCCAACGTTCATGCGCCACACGTAAGCGTGAACCATGTAGTTCCTATAAGGAACGTCTACAACCACGGGATTGCCGTTCTCGTCTAGCTGTCTAACCAGCGGAAGTGAGTTAAAGTTCTGTGCGTCGTAGTTGGCAATCTGCTGTCCGTCCATGCTCAACGACTGCTTGAAGTAGCCATATCTGTACAAGAAACCAACGGCACACATGTCGACATTGCTGTCTGATGCCTCTTTAAGGTAGTCGCCGGCGAGCATACCCAAGCCGCCCGAATAGATTTTCACCACTTGGTTGATGCCGTATTCCATGCTGAAATAGGCCACCGAGGGGCGTTTGCTATCGGGTTTTACATCCATATACTTGCGGAACATGGCGTACACGTCCTTCACTTTCTTCATCAGGGCCTTGTCCTTCACGATTTCTTCCTTACGGTCGTAGCTCAATCGTTCGAGCAACATCACGGGGTTGTGTCCCACTTTCTCGTAAAGCGTTTCGTCGAGGCTCTTCCACATGTTGCGTGCCTCATAGTTCCAAGCCCACCACATGTTGTGCGCAAGCTCGTCCAGACATTTCAGTTCTTCCGGCAGTCGCGACTTAATGGAAAGCTCTTTCCATACCGGATCATTTGAATAATCGGCTTTAATCTTCATAATTTCAGTTCAATTATTGAATAATGTTGTTTCTTCTTATTATTTTGTTCGTTCTTCCGCTTTTCTCAACGCAATGTCGTAAGCGTCTTCGTAATAGGCGATGAACTTTCTCCAAAGGGCTTTCTTCGAAAGGTTTCTTGCCTTTTCCCTTGCTTTCGCCACCTGTGTCTTGGTCAACAAGGCATAGTTTGCAACCGCATCCCTTATCTCATCGGCCACTTCGTGGTAGTTATAATCGGTGCGATGCACAACCTTCACGCCGTTTTCAAGGCTGTTTTCTGCCTTTTCGTCGGCCAAAACATGTTGTGCCCAGATGCCAAACCCAGCCAAATCGGTAGTAATGCAAGGTATGGAGAAAGCCACAGCTTCGAGAGGCGTGTAACCCCAAGGCTCATAATACGAGGGGTAAACGCAGAGATCGTTACCAAGGATGAGGTCGTAATAAGGCATATTGAAGATACCATCGTTGCCGTTGAGGTAGCAAGGAACGAAAATTATCTTTACCTTATCCTGCTTGTTGTTCGCAAAATCCAACGAACGCATCATCGACAAGGCCTTGTCTTGGTCCATGTTATGCAGCCAATGGGTGAGCATGGGACATTGTAGGGGTGTGTCGAAAGTGGTATTGGCCTTTGCTTTCAGGCGTTCGGCGAGGTCTTGGCGTGCGTTTCCCACCCAAGCGGGCACATCTATAAAGGCCACAACCTTCTTGTTCAGCCGTTCGTCGAAACGCAAACGGTTCATGGCATCAATAAAAACGTCGATGCCTTTATTTCTAAATTCGTATCGTCCACTAGTAGAAACGATGAGTGTATCGTCGTCGAAGGTGTCGCCCGTAAGACAATTAGCCACGCGTAACAATTCAGCACGTGCATGTTTTCGCTTGCTTGTGAAGGCATTAGACTTCGGAACAAAGTCGTCTTCAAATCCATTTGGCAGCACCACATCAACCTCTTTGTCCAGTAGTTCGCGGCATTCGTTGGCCGTGATGTCGCTAACGGTGGTGAAACAGTCAACGTTCCATGCCGTTTGTTTCTCTATCGAATGCTTGCTTTGCATGTTTAATTCGTCGGCCATTTGGTCTCCGTTGTAGGCAAACAGATATTCGTAGAGGGGCTTGTTGTTGCCGGCAATACTTCGTCCGATGCTTGTTGCATGGGTTGTAAATATGGTTGCAACCGCTGGAAGGTGCTTTCTTACGTACAACAGGCCCAATCCGGCCATCCATTCGTTACCATGATACACCACTTTTTCGTTCTTTCCTACCTGGCAATGGCAGAAACTCTCTACCACTTTGGCCGCTGCATACGAGAACATCGACGCCTCGTCGTAATCTCCATAGCCGTGCAAACTGTCCACTTGGAAGTCTTCCCACAGCTCCGTATATATTTTATCTTTCTCTGAAAAGAAGGGTTGAAAGTCTACCAACACAGCAACAGGCGAGCCAGGAACATCCCAACGGCCCACCTTAACGTTCAAACCATCCGTCCGAGCTTGCTTTACCCAATCGGCATAAAGGCTATTCACTTCCTGAAAACCCGTGTTCTCTCCATTCAAGAGCGGGCCTACGAAGATTATCCTGTCGGGCATTACCGCCTGTAAAGTCCGTGCCCGTGTAGAAAGAACCGTGTAAATCCCGCCAACCTTGTTACATACTTCCCAACTTGATTCTAGAATATAGTCGGGGAATAGCTTTTTTCTATTCATTTATATATATAAAATATTGTTGCAAAGATAGCATAATTTTTAGACAACGCCCAAGTTATAGTTCATTAATTTGCTAAAAGGTGGTATATACTTGATTTAGATTGGGTGGGCAAATGCACATTAGTGCTTGTGTTAAAAAGCCCACAACTGGGATGTATTCGGCCTCCTTTATATTCAAAATGCGCATATAAACAAGGTGCTAGAACCTGCCGATACAAGCCACACTCCTTACAACTGATTGCACAAGTCGGCGAAACTGGCATGCAAATAGTTGGGGATAATCACCTTAGTATATTGATTTATCACCTCAACGGAGTTTGAAGTGGCCAGTCCCACAAGCGGCATACCAGCCGACTTAACAGATTTAAAGCCACTAGTACTATCTTCGAAAGCCACACACTCGGTGGGCCTCACCCCGAAATAGCTTGCTCCAAGCAGATAGCAATAGGGGTCGGGCTTGCTTTTGGCAAAGTCTTCGGCCGTGAAAACGTGGTCGAAAAGTGCCTTAAAGTTGGGATGTTGGTCATAAACCTGCTGCATTTTTTCTTTGTTGCTGCTGGTAACAACGGCCGTATTAACTTTAAGCTGATGCAATTGGGCAATGAAATCCTCAAAACCAAGTACATACTCAAACTGCATATTGCGCTCGAATGTGTTAAGTTCTGCCGTTATTTTATTCTGCAAATCGGGTTTGTCAGCAAAGTAACGCTCGTAAATCCATGTCAACGTTTGTCCTTTAATGCTGGTGGCCAATTGGGGTTCGTTGGGATAATGGCGTGCGAACACGGTGCTCCAAAACGCTGTATACTGTGGTTCTGTGTCGAAAACAACACCATCCAAATCAAAAAGAGCTGCTTTTTTGTAACTCATATTCTCTATGTTTTAAAGGAAAATCCATCATATCATCCTACACGTGGCCTGGTGCGATGTCATTGCAAACAAAGCCATAAAGCCTGCCCTACCCTTTCTTTACTTGCGAACATACATGCCGGCATTTAGGTTTGCGATAAATTTTTCGCCCTCTTCAAACCCCTCTTCGTAAAGCATTTCCAGCTTGTTCGTGTCTTTTTCAATTCTGCCCACATCCATAGGGCGTTGCGGACGAATACAAACTATTCGCCCTTCGCGCTCCAAATCTTCGGCCAATTGCAGCTGTGCGTTGTACACTTCAAGTCTTCTGCTTAGTGCAACCCTCAGTCGCGGATACTTCTTATATATAAAATTAGGTATCTTATGGTCTTTTCCCGTAGCCCTAAACCCATAGTTGCGTGTCATCACCACCACATTAAAGTCGTGTCCTGTGTCGATAGCTCGTTGCACGGGTATGCTGTCTACGATACCGCCGTCAAGCATGGGAATGCCGTCTACCTCTACAATTTTACAAACAAAGGGTAAACTGCTCGATGCCCTAACCACATCAAGCGCGCGTTGCTTGTCGTTTTTCTCCGTCAGGTACATGGCACCACCAGTCAAGCAGTTGGTAGTAACCATTTCGAATGTTGTTCGATTGCTGAAATAAGCATCGTAATCGAAAGGCAATAGCTCATTGGGAAACTTGTCGTACAGCAAGTCTTGGTCGAATATACAACCTTGCGTAACCAAGTGGCGTAATCCCAAATAATCGTAACGGGCCAGAAAGTCGATATTCGAAAGTCTTGCCCTTCTTGGTTGCCAGCTCATATACGACATGCCGTTGCAGGCTCCGGCGGACACTGCAACAACATAATTAAATCGCAAGCCATGTTTCATAAAAGCGTCTAAAACACCGCTGGTAAACACCCCGCGCATGCCTCCGCCTTCAAGAACTAAGCCCGTATTTGCCCCTATTTGCATAAAACACTTTAAATTTTAGGGGCAAAGTTAATAAAACATGCTCATTTTTTCATATCTTTGCGTACAAATGTTTTAAAACTAATTATCATGTTCAGCAAGGAAACTTACATCCGTAGGCGTACCGAACTTAAAAAGTTGGTACAAAGTGGTGTGATTGTCATTTTTGGCAACAACGAATCACCATGCAATTTTCCCAACAATGGATACTATCCATTCCGTCAAGACTCGTCGTTCCTCTACTATTTCGGCGTACAACGCGATGGACTTGTTGGAGTAATCGACATTGACAACAACGTCGACACACTCATTGGCGACGACATCGACATTGACGACATCGTGTGGTATGGGTCGGTTGACAGTGTAAAAGACTTGGCCGCGCAGGTGGGCGTAGAACATTCGGCCCCTATGAAACACCTCAAAACCGTTTGCCACGATGCCATTAAGCAAAAACGGAAGATACATTTCTTGCCTCCCTATCGGCACGACATCAAGTTGCAGATATTCGATCTCCTAGGCATTCACCCCAACCAACAAAAGGATGCTGCCTCTATGCAACTTATCAATGCCGTGGTGAAAATGCGTTCGGTAAAAGAAGACCAAGAGATTGAAGAACTAGAAAGGGCCTCTGAGATTGGTTACCTGATGCACACCACAGCCATGAAACTGATAAAGCCCGGCGTAACAGAGAAGTATGTGGCAGGACAAGTCAGCGGAATTGCCGGCTCGTACGGTGCAATGGTAAGTTTCCCGACAATCTTTTCGCAACACGGAGAAATTATGCACGGCAATCCTTCGATGGCCGTACTAGAAGAAGGCAGGCTGGCCTTGTGCGATTGCGGTGCCGAAACGATTAACAACTACTGTTCGGACAACACGCGTACAATGCCCGTTAGCGGCAAGTTCACACAACGCCAATTGGAGATATACACCATCGTTGAGGCTTGCCACGACCATGCGCTCGAGCTTTCTAAACCCGGCGTAAAGTATTACGATGTGCACATGGGTGTTTGCCGCATGATGACCGAACGCCTGAAAGAGCTGGGACTAATGAAGGGCGACACCGACGAGGCGTTGGCAGCTGGCGCACATGCCATGTTCCTGCCCCACGGACTTGGACACATGATGGGCATGGACGTGCACGACATGGAGGCCTTAGACCAAAAATATGTTGGCTACGACGACGAAATACAGCCTTCTACCCAATTCGGCACCTCGGCCCTGCGCATGGCACGCCGCTTGGAAAAGGGATTTGTGGTTACAGATGAACCAGGAATATACTTCATTCCCGACCTTATCGACGATTGGCGAGCCAAAGGACACTGCAAAGACTTCCTTAACTTCGACCTCATCGAAACTTACAAAGACTTCGGCGGCATCAGATTGGAAGACGATGTGCTGATAACCGACAATGGTTGCCGCATGCTTGGCAAGCAAATCATACCCTACCACCCCAAAGACGTGGAAGAGTATATGGCCAAACACCGCGTGTAAGAACTACGCCAATGCCAGCAACGCCGGCACACACCTAAAAGGATGCCCACACGGGGGTGCGCCCTTGTGTGCGGCATCTCTTTATAAGGGCAGGCCAATGTCTTCGCTTATGCAACACAACTTCAAGCATGCAAACAGCAAATAGTGGCAGCCCCGAACAAACATGGCCGCATTTACAATGCCCACAACATAACAAACAAACCTACCGCGAAAGCGGTTAAGAACATGGTTTCAATTAACAATTTAAATATTTAAAAACAAGCAGAACAATGAAAAAAGTATTCTTCGCTGTACTTGTTGCGCTCACTGCTACAGGTTTGAACGCTAAGACTCCTAAGACAAAAACCACCCCTACTAGGAGCAAACCCGTGTTTACGGTGGTAAAGGAGAACAAAATTACCAGTATCAAAGACCAAAACCGCAGTGGAACGTGCTGGGACTACGCCACGATGAGTTTCATCGAGAGCGAAATCCTACGCAAGTCGGACAAGACCTACAACCTCAGCGAAATGTTTATCGCGAGCAAAAACTACATGGATCGTGCTGTTAAGGCTGTTAGAATGCACGGCGACGTGTCGTTCGCACAAGGCGGTAGCTTTGACGACCCCATCCACGTTATCAGGCAACACGGTATCGTTCCCGAAGAAGCAATGGCTTTGCCTGGCACAATGACAGGCGACTCGTTGGCCAACTTCGGCGAGTTTTTTAGTGTGATGTCGCCTTATGTGTCTGCCGTTGCTACAAGCAAGGCCAAGAAACTTTCTCCTGCATGGAAAAAGGGCTTGCAAGGCATTCTCGATGCGTACCTAGGCAAATGCCCTGAAAACTTCACTTACGAAGGAAAGAGCTACACGCCGCAATCGTTCGCAGAGAGTCTAGGCCTTGATTGGGACGATTATATCACCTTCACCAGCTACACCCACCATCCCTGGTACTCCAAATTTGCCGTAGAGGTGCAAGACAACTGGCGTTGGGCACAAAGCTATAACGTACCTATCGAAGACCTTACCCGCATTATCGACAATGCCATCATGAACGGCTACACCATTGGTTGGGGCGGCGACGTTACCGAAGATGGTTTCACTCGCAAAGGTTTGGGTATTGCTATCGATGCCAAGAAGGTGCGTTCGATGGCTGGAACAGATGCCGACCGCTGGTTTAAGCTTTCGCAAGACGAGAAGAAACACCGCTACGACTCGCTGGGCGTAAACGTTCCCGAACTTGTTCCCACACAAGCACTTCGCCAAGAGGCTTACGACAACTGGGAAACAACCGACGACCATGGCATGCACATCTTTGGCATTGCTAAGGACCAGAACGGAAAAGAATACTATATGGTGAAGAACTCGTGGGGTAAGTATGGCGACTATAAGGGCATTTGGTACATGACCAAGGCTTACGTTGCCCTCAAAACGATGGACTTCATGGTAAATAAGAACGCCGTTCCTGCCGACTTGTTGCAGAAGATTGGCTTGTCGAAGTAATTCGAGAATAAAGGTACATTTACCTTTCCTAGTAAACAATCGTCTAGGTTGGGCTTGAAACATTTTCTTCTTGCCCGCCCTAGACGATTTTTTGTGCGCCAACAGATGGTGCATACAACATTGTGCATCGCTTAAAGAAACAAACAGCCAATATCTCATCTGTTTTTTAGGCAGACTATCTTCCGCCTATCGGCGCATTACACAGAGCAAAGCCGTCTTGACTTTTAATATTTCTGTAAATCGAAAGGAGTTTGCTATCTTTGTGATGCCAACATAAGATAAACACTCCTCCCAGATACAAAGTGCAGAACAAATCAATTCACGGGCTTATAAACTCGCGAAAGCCCAACAACTTCCAAATACAGCAACTCATCAAATGACAAACTCAAAAACTCATCAACTCAAAAACTTATAAACTCACACACTCATCAACTTATAAACTCACACACTCATCAACTTACAAAGTCATCAACTCAAAAGCTCATCAACTCAAAAACTTAAATTATTTCCTTTTTGTTTTACAAAACCTCTTAAATTTTCACTCCGTTCTAGCGAAAATATAGGCTATAAAGTAGTTAAATTGGTACTCTTTCTTGTTTTTCAGGCCTTCCAATATGTTCGTTTTTAAGAAAAAGACCTGCATTTTGCACCATTTAGTCTTTCTAGATTGGTCGTTGACTCATAATTTTTCATGCCCAAATACCCACTTTTAGACCCTAAAACCCCACTTTTTAACGGTCATTTTGCCCTTTTGCACCATGTTTTTGATGGTTCGAAGAGGTTTTGTCCGTACCATTGCAGTGTATTTTTATGCACACTATTACACATTTAGCAGCATTTTAGCTTGCGTTTTGCACCATTTTGCACGGCGTTTTGCACCATTTTACCTTGCATTTAGCACCGAAACGCACTCCATTTTGCACCAAAACGCACTCTATTTTGCACCAAAACGCACCCTATTTTGCAGCAAATAGCCCCGAAAATGGTGTAAATGACGGTTCTTTGAAATAAATATTCATTTTGCCTGCATACACATACTAACCCTTTTTGCATCAAAACCAACCTTCACGAGAATCGATTTTTTGCAGCAAGGTGGGCGATTGGTGAACGAAAATGGCACTCATAATGTTAAATTTCTTACCAAAAACCAGACAAAAATACTTATACTGCGTACACGCGCGCGTGCATCGACACCTAATGTACGTACGCTTACAATCGCCAGCGCAAGGGGTTGCAGGGCATGCAGCCCACGGCCAACGGAGGCAGCATCATGGAAACGCAGAAGTAATCTGCCATCGACAGTCAGTTTTCTGGCTTGTAGTTTTCCAACTCGGTAACTTTGTTAACCAGGTTACTTCCTACCTCATCAACTCGTTAACTTTATGGTTGAATGAAAGTAAACATACCTAAATACCCCCGAAACGTGCGCGAACCAGCCGACGTAAAGAACCTATCACAATGCGATGAGACAGCGGATAAGGACATATTTGAGCGGCACATAAAGCACGAAAAACATTATTTCGTGCTAAAATCGTGCTAAAATCGTTTGTCCGTGCAATGGGTTCACACACTTTTTACTATATTTGTATCTGCAAAAGACGAAAAAGACATGGTCCTACCACAAGAATTTACCGCTTATACAAGGGCGCTTATGGGCAACGAACTGTACGAAAAGTTGCTTGCCGCACTAGAAGGAGAGCCTCCTGTGAGCCTCAGATTGAACCCGTTTAAGACGAAAAACGGCGAAACCGAGGTGTGTAACGCGGACGAAGGCGTGGCATGGACTGACTATGGTTATTACCTTTCGGGACGTCCAAACTTTACGTTCGACCCGCTTTTTCACGCAGGCACCTATTATGTACAAGAGGCATCGTCGATGTTTGTGGCGTGGATAGTGAAACAATTGGTACACTCGCCCATCACGATGCTCGACCTTTGTGCGGCTCCAGGTGGTAAATCTACGGCTTTGAGAAGTGTTCTTCCACAAGGAAGTCTGCTGTTTTGCAACGAACCCATAACGCAAAGGGCGAGCATCTTGGCAGAAAACGTGCAGAAGTTTGGCCATCCCGACATGGTGGTGAGCAGCAATTTCGCAGCCGACTACCGCAAAAGCGGCTTGCAATTTGATGCCATCCTAGCCGATGTGCCCTGCTCTGGCGAGGGTATGTTCAGAAAAGATGCAGGGGCAATTGCCGAGTGGAGCGAAACAAATGTGGAACACTGTTGGCGATTGCAGCGCGAGATAATTGCCGATATCTGGCCTTGTCTAAAACCTGGCGGACTGCTTATATACTCTACTTGCACCTTCAACGACAAGGAAAACGAACGCAATGTGGAGTGGATTGCACAAGAATTTGATGCTGATTTCGACCTGCCGCCCATCCCTTCTGCATGGAACATCACGGGGAGCATCGGTTCGGACATTCCTGCATGCAGGTTTATTCCAGGCATATCTAAGGGCGAAGGGCTCTTCTTATGTGTGCTTAGGAAGAGGTACGAGCATGGTATGGTACACGATGAGCGGAAAAAGCGTTCCTCAAAAAGCATGACAACAAAGGTAAGCTTGCCCGAAATGCCACAGTGGTTAAACGCAGATTTGGCGTTCGACACACGCCAAATAAACGGCAACATCCACGCCATACCCTGTCAATGGACAAGTCTGTTAGACAAGGCTAGTGCAACATTGCGCATTGTTCATGCAGGAGTTGCGCTGGCTACACCAAAGGGAAAAGACCTAGTTCCACACCCTGCGCTCGCCCACTCCATTGCTCTTAACAGCAGCGCATTTTGCAAATGCGAGTTGGATTACGCCTCGGCTATCGCCTTTTTGCGCCGCGAGACCATCACTTTACATGCAGATACACCCCGTGGATACGTGTTAGTTACCCATCAAGGCATGCCACTGGGCTTTGTAAAGAACATCGGTAACCGTGCCAACAACCTCTATCCGCAAGAGTGGCGCATAAAAAGCACGCACATTCCACAACCACAACAGATTATAAAGTTAAAATGAAACAATATCTAGACTTGCTTCAACGCATCGTGAACGAAGGCACACGCAAGGAAGACCGCACCGGAACAGGAACGCTAAGCGTTTTTGGACACCAGATGCGCTTTAACCTCGAAGAGGGTTTTCCGTTGCTAACCACGAAGAAACTACACCTCAAATCCATCATCCACGAGTTGTTGTGGTTTCTTAAAGGAGACACTAACGTAAAGTATCTGCAAGAAAATGGCGTGAGGATTTGGAACGAGTGGGCCGACGAGAACGGGGAACTGGGTCCTGTTTATGGCCATCAGTGGCGGTCGTGGCCCGACTATAACGGCGGACATATCGACCAGATACAAGACATTGTGAACGCCTTGAAGAACAATCCCGACTCTCGACGGATGATTGTCAGTGCGTGGAACGTGGCCGAAGTAGACCAAATGGCACTCCCACCCTGCCATTGCCTGTTCCAATTTTATGTGGCCAATGGCAAGCTAAGCTTGCAATTGTACCAACGTTCGGCCGATACTTTCCTCGGCGTGCCCTTTAATATTGCCTCGTATGCTCTGCTAACGATGATGATGGCACAAGTTAGCGGGCTGAAACCAGGCGACTTTATCCACACCACAGGCGACACGCATCTTTACCTAAACCACTTGGAACAGGCCAAAGAGCAGCTGAAACGCACTCCGCGTACATTGCCGAGGATGGTGATTAACCCCAATGTGACCAGCATTTTCGACTTTAAATACGACGACTTTACCCTCGAAGGCTACGACCCCTTGCCGCACATCAAGGCCGAAGTGTCGGTGTAGCCCCCTAACATAATAAGGACATGCAGATAAACATCATCGCAGCCGTGGCCCGAAACAGAGCCATAGGCCATCAAAACAAACTTATATATTGGTTGCCCAACGACCTAAAACGCTTTAAGGCACTTACCACTGGGCACACCATCATCATGGGGCGAAACACCTTTCTGTCACTTCCCAAGGGCGCATTGCCCAATAGGCGCAATGTGGTGTTGAGTAGCACACAGTCTGTTTTTGCGGGTTGCGAGCACTTCTCTTCGCTATCCGATGCGTTACAAAGTTGTGCACCCGACGAAGACGTATATATAATAGGTGGCGCAATGCTTTACAACGAGGCCATTAACATTGCCGACAAGCTGCTTTTAACCGAGGTTGACGACACGCCCAATGTGGCCGACGCCTTTTTTCCCAACTATGACGGATGGAAAGAAACGGCACGCGAATGCCACGAAAAGGACGAAAAGCATGCCTTTAACTATTGTTTCGCCGACTACGAACGCACAACTACGCCCTCTCGTGGCTAAATATAACACCTAAAATTACACCGATACACAAACGTATGATTATAAAGTTATGTGGCATGCAACATGCCGACGACATCAAAGCAGCCGCGCAATTAGGCATTAACCTTCTTGGTTTCGACTTCATTCCCAAAAGTCCGAGATATGTAAGAATGATTTCATCGCAAGCTGGCATCATTCCCGATTTCAGCGAAGAGCGACTTCGCGCCCTCAAAAAGCCCAATACGCCTCACCAACAGCCGCCCGTAAAAATCGGCCGTGTGGGTGTTTTTGCCGATGATATGCCGCAAAACATCGTTACGCGCGTTTATAACTACGAACTCGACTATGTGCAACTTAACGGCGATGAACCTGCCGTTACACTCGAAAACCTGCGTCGTAGCATCGACCCAGACATTAGGAAGGGCATTAAAATCATCAAAAGAATAGCCGTCGACACACAAGCCGACCTTGCTAAGGCCACAGAATACGAGGGAAAAGCAGACTTGTTGCTGTTTCATATCACGGCGAAAGAAACCGAATTACAAGCCACTAGCGACGACAATTCGCCACTGAACCAGCTGCTTTCGGCTTACCACGGCTCTACACCTTTCTTAATAAGCAAGCCCAACGCCCCTTTCGACACCTTATTAATTAAGAGTATCACTCATCCACAGTTCGCAGGGATAAACCTTGATACGCAATTCGAATTGGAACCAGGCAAGAAAGACATGGAACAATTGCAGAAGTATGTTGAAGCGGTTAAAGCCATTAAGTAAATGTGTGCACAACAAACGCAACAACCCATAAGTACAACCATGAATGTTGCAATTATCGACAACTACGACTCGTTCACGTTTAATCTAGTGCACCTCATTGCAAGCCTAGGAGCAAACGTAACGGTATTGAAGAACGACGACTTTGAGCTTGCCGCCCTCGAACACTACGATAAGATTGTGCTTAGTCCAGGACCAGGACTTCCTCCGGAGGCTGGAAAGACAATGGATGTGATAAGAACTTATGCCGAAACCAAACCCATTTTGGGCGTATGTCTAGGCCATCAAGCCATAGCGCAAGCCTATGGTTGTAAGCTAACTCACCTTTCGGAGGTTTGCCACGGACAGTCAACCCGAGGTTTGAACCTTGGTAACGACCCTATCTTTGAGGGATTGCCCACAGAAGTACTGATGGGCAGATACCATAGCTGGGTGGTGGAACGCGAAAGCGTGAGCAGCCCGCTGGAAATAACCGCCATAAGTTCCGCAGGAGAAGTGATGGGCATCCGACATAAACAACTTAGACTGCATGGCATACAGTTTCATCCTGAGAGTATTTTAACACCCAATGGCAAAACAATAATGAATAATTGGTTGCATAAAGGTTAGGCAAAAACATCGAACAACAAGTTAATTACAAATAATAACCATTTACATAACAACGAATTACGCGCATAAGATAAAGCTATTGTGTACCAATTAGCACTGCAAGTACAAACCTTATTTTATAAGAAAATGTATATTTAGTACTTAAAAATTAGGTGTTTTATAAAATAAAATCATACCTTTGTAAGAGAAAAAAGGACTTTATGAATACCACGAGCCCCATTATCATGACAACCAAACACTAAAACAGCCTTTAAAATGG
Organism: Prevotella conceptionensis 9403948; assembly: GCF_000312305.1. GTDB lineage: Bacteria > Bacteroidota > Bacteroidia > Bacteroidales > Bacteroidaceae > Prevotella > Prevotella conceptionensis. The sequence continues at coordinate 190,771 of NZ_HE999447.1, forward strand.
AGCAGATGGTATCGGAACCTTAAGCTTGCCAGAACTTATGACGAGAAAACAACGACACTACAAATGGCACCTTGTTGGAAATGTAATTCTAAACATGGTCATGTTTACCGCTATCTCGGTAATCCTTAAACCTGTATTCATGTTTTACAACCACAGTGCCTTTAAGGATTGTAACTTTACAGATTATCTTGCAGTAATTTGGCATGGCCTTCCAATGGACGTATCTGTGGCTGGCTATTTCACAATCATTCCAGCTCTGCTTGCCCTTATCTCCATTTGGTTGCACCCTGCCCTTATTCGCATTCTGCACAGAACGTATTTGGCCCTTGCCTCGTTTTTAATCAGTATCGTTTATTGCACAGATGCCGTGCTATACGGCTTTTGGCAGTTCAGGATAGACTCCACACCGTTTTTCTACTTTCTCAGTTCGCCCAAAGATGCGCTGCATCAGTGCCCATCTGGTGGGTACTGTTGGGCGTTGTGGTGGTGTTGCTGCTCACTGCCGTGTTGTTCTTCATTCTATGCAAGACCATAGGCACGTTCCCCGAAAGCAAAGGCATCGCCAAAGATAGGCTTATCGCATCGGGCGTAATGGTTGTTGTGCTTGCCTTGCTGTTCGTTCCCATACGCGGAAGTCTGGGAACATCCACGATGAATCTTGGACGTGTATATTACAGCGAGAACCAAAAGCTAAATCACGCCGCCATCAATCCCTGTTTCAGCCTGCTCAGTTCGTTGATGAACGACGAAGACACCAAAGACCAATACCGCTTTATGGCTGCCGACGAAGCCAACAAGTTGTTTTCGCAAATCACCGATAAGACAAAGCAAGGGGGAACAGATGCGGTTTTTAAGTTACTCAACACCAACAGGCCCAACATTGTGATGGTGGTGCTAGAAAGCTTTTCGGCACACATCATGAAAAGCATGGGAGGAACGGCTAACGTGGCCGTGAACATGGACAAATGGGCTAACGAAGGCGTACTGTTCACCAACTTCTACGCCAACAGTTTCAGAACCGACCGCGGATTGGCAGCCATCTTAGCCGGTTATCCTGCCCAACCCACGATGAGCATCATGAAGTATCCCAACAAAACAGGCAACATGCCCATGTTTCCACAAAAGTTAAAGAAGGCGGGATACCAGCTAAAATACTATTATGGCGGCGATGCCGACTTCACCAACATGCGTTCGTTTGTAACAACAGCGGGCTTTGAAGACCTCGTTTCGGATGCCGACTTCCCCATTAAGCTGCGGCTTAGCAAATGGGGAGTGCCCGACCAATACGTATTCGACCGCGCATTGGCCGACATCAAGAGCCAAGCACCCAACGCAACACACCTCAGCGTGATACAAACAAGCAGCAGCCACGAACCGTATGACGTGCCCTTTAAGAAACTGAACAACAAGATACTGAATGCATTTGCCTATACAGACAACTGCCTAGGCAAGTTCGTAGCCGCCTTAAAGAAGTTGCCGTCGTGGAAAAACACGCTCGTTGTGCTTGTTCCCGACCATCAAGGATGCTACCCCGAAGACATGGATAACTATTCGCCACAACGTTATCACATCCCATTGCTTTTGCTTGGCGGCGCACTTAAAGCCAAAGGCCCCATCACCACGCTTGGTTCGCAAGCCGACATTGCAGCAACCTTGCTGTCGCAGCTAGGCTTTTCGTACAGCGAATTTACGTTCAGCAAAGACATGCTCAACCCCAACGTACCCCATTTTGCCTTCGCAACCGTACCCAACGCGTTCATGATGAAGACAACCGACAACACCGTGTTCTACAATTGCGAAACAAATAAAACCATTTTGGACAACGGAAAGACGCCAGGAAAGAACCTGCCCTACGGCAAAGCCTACTTGCAGAAGCTTTACGACGACATTTCCAACCGCTAACAACATTAGATGATAAAGACGCTCAACGACTTAGATGCAGCCTTGCTGCTATGGATTAACAGTTTCCACTCGCCTTTCTTCGACCAGTTTATGAACCTCGTCTCAGGAAAATGGGTGTGGGTTCCCATGTACGTGGGCATCTTTATTGTGCTAGCCATGCGCCTTGGCTTTAAGCCCAAGCTTGTTGCAATACTGGCAACCATCGGTATTGCGCTTTTCTTTTCCGACTTTGTTTGCGCCGAAGTCATCCGCCCAATCTTTAATCGCCCCCGCCCAACCCAATTGGGAAGTGGCATTAGTCACCTCGTTCACATTGTAGACAACTATCGTGGTGGCGATTACGGATTTCCCTCTTGCCACGCATCCAACTCGTTTATGCTCGCCACTACGGCCACCCTACTCTTCCGCAACAAGATTTTATCTGCGTTCTTTTTCCTCTGGGCAATTGCCCTGTGTTATAGCAGAGCCTACTTAGGCGTTCATTATCCTGGCGACCTACTTGCAGGAGCCATATGGGGCACCATCGTTGCCTTTGCGCTTTATGCCCTTGTAAACCGCTACTACACGCTTACCGAAGTTAAAACGGCCAAACACACCCAGCTTATCTCCATCGTGGGGGCATTAACCTTCGTGCTTTTAGCCATCGTTTCGGCCGTACAAACCTGTGTGGCATAACACGCAGACAACCGTCAACGACCGCATATTAGCCCCTTATCACATGGGCAAAACAACCAATAGCGCATACTTTACCCCACAAAGTACAACCAATAAAGCCAAAACAAGTGAGCCTTTGTTTGCGTTGTCAATCTTTTTAAGTACATTTGCAGATACAATAACATAACAGGTAAACAATGAAACCAACACTTTTACTACTCGCCGCAGGCATGGGAAGCCGCTATGGTGGGTTGAAACAACTCGATGGTCTTGGCCCTAATGGTGAAACCATCATGGACTATTCCATCTACGATGCCATCAAGGCGGGGTTCGGAAAGATTGTCTTTGTTATTCGCAAAGACTTTGAGAAAGACTTCAAAGAGAAGATACTGTCTAAGTACGAGGGTCATATCCCTGCCGAATTGGTATTCCAAAGCTTAGACGCACTGCCCGAAGGGTTCGCCGTTCCCGAAGGAAGAGAGAAACCCTGGGGTACAAACCACGCCGTAATGATGGCCAAAGACGTTATCAAAGAGCCGTTCTGCGTTATCAACTGCGACGACTTTTACAACCGCGACTCGTTCATGGTGATTGGCAAGTTCCTTAGCGAACTACCCGACAATGCGAAGAACGCTTACGCTATGGTGGGTTTCCGCGTTGGAAACACGCTTAGCGAGAACGGAACAGTGGCTCGCGGCGTTTGCTCGACAGACGAAAACGAACTGCTTACCACTGTGGTTGAGCGTACCGAGATTATGCGCGTAGACGGTAAGGTGTGCTATAAGGACGAGCAAGGACAATGGGTAGCCATTGCAGACAATACGCCCGTATCAATGAATATGTGGGGATTTACTCCCGACTACTTCGATTATAGCGAGGCTTATTTTAAGGAATTCTTGTCTGATGAGAAGAACCGAACCAACCTGAAAGCCGAGTTCTTCATTCCATTGATGGTCAACAAGCTTGTTAACGACAAGACGGCCACCGTGAAAGTGCTTGACACCACCAGCAAATGGTTTGGCGTTACCTATTCGGCCGACCGCGAAGGAACGGTTGAACGCATACAATCGCTCATTAACGAAGGCGTATATCCTGCCAAACTGTTCTAAGGCAGGTTCAAAAAGATAAAAGACAAGTGGTAGTCTATTGCGTGCTCAGCTATGCGCATAATAGGCTACCACTACTTTTTTGCATGGGGCTTAGCGAGTACGAAAACATTTATAGCCACAATATTCCGTGTATAGCAGGATTGCAATCTCAAAAAAGAACTGCCTCACGAACTTAAAAAATCACAACACACCAACTTAAAAAATCATCAAGCAACAAACTCACAATCCTAAGTACTCACCAACTTAAAAGACATGAACTAACAAACTTACAACTCTAACAACACATCAACTTAAAAACTTACGAACTAACAAACTTACGAACTAACGAACTTAAAACCTCATGAACTGAGATACTCAAAAACTTAAAATCTTACATAATACTTTACAAAACACACTCTCCTACACATTCTATTCTAGCGAAAACAGAGCCCTCTAACCAGACAATTAGATGCTAAATTCCGCCAAATCCGTTTCCTTATTAGTCAATTATTGAGCATGTCGGTTGCATTTAGCATCATTTTGCCTTTCTAGTTTGGTTGCCAGCTCGTAATTTTTCAAGCCCAAATACTCGCTTTTGACCCCTAAAAACCTACTTTTTAACACCTATTTTGCCCATTTTAGTCATATTTTTAATGGCTCGAAAGAGTTTTGTTTATACCATTTCAATGGATATTTATGCTTTTCGGCTCGCATTTAGCAGTATTTTACCTTGCATTTGGCACCAAAACGCATTGCATTTAGCACCAAAACGCGCTGCATTTAGCACCAAAACGCACTGCGTTTAGCTGCATATTGCACGCCATTTAGCAGCAAAACGCACTACATTTTGCAGCAAATAGCCCAAAATCTGGTGCAGATGGCGGTTCTTTGAAATAAATATTCATTTTGCCTTATGCACAAGCTACCCCCATTTTGCATCAAAACAAACCTTCGCGAGAATCGATTATTTGCGGCAAGGTAGGCGATTGGTGAACGGAAAGGGCACTCACAATGTTAAAATTTGTACTAAAATTTGTACAAATTCGGGGGACGTCTGCATCATCTTGATGCTATCCAAAAACATAAAGGACATAAGAAATAAGGCCTAACGCTGATGTGCAAAAGGCATAAAGGCGGCTAGTAGGATGATGGCTTAATCCTTATCTGCATACAACGATGCTGCCCTAACACGCGAAAGGGTTTCGGGGGTCATCTGCAAATAGCTGGCCACATACACCAATGGGGCACGCAAAACTACTTGTGGCGACTGCTTACAAAGTTTCAGATAACGGTCTTGAGCCGTTTCAAAACGCAACATGTCGGCATGCACTTGCGAGATAATGAGACTCTCCTCCAAAATCTTTCTGTACAATATCTGAATGTTTACGTTGTGCAACGCCACCTCTTCCAACCTATGCTTAGGCATGGCATAGACGAGCGTAGGTTCGAGCGCTTCCAGTTGTAAGTAAGTGGGTTTCTCCTTAAAAAGGCTTTCGATACACATCACGATAGTATGTTCCACCCCGATATGCTCGGTAAGTTCCTTACCATTCTTAAAGTAGAATTGGCGAGTAAGGCCGCGCTCCACATAATATATATGTTCGCAAACGTCGCCCTCTTTGAGAATGATTTCCCCCTTGGCAAACTTCATCGGCACCAAGACGCTCTCTAAGATGTCGAGTTCGTCGTGAGTCATGGTGCTATACTTTCGCGCCAACTCGCGAGCAATGTCGCGTGTTGTGTTGTTGAGTTCTTTCATGTCTCCACTCCTTTCTTCTCTCTTGCAGCGGTTTAGTCGAGTTTCAGCACGGCCAAGAAAGCCTTTTGCGGAACTTCCACGTTTCCAATCTGCTTCATACGTTTCTTTCCTTTCTTCTGTTTCTCAAGTAGCTTACGCTTTCTACTAACGTCGCCTCCATAACATTTGGCCGTTACGTCTTTTCTTAGGCACTTCACCGTTTCGCGTGCTACAATCTTCGCACCGATGGCGGCCTGTATGGCGATGTCGAATTGCTGTCTGGGTATAAGTTCTTTCAGCTTTTCGCACATTCGACGACCAAAGGTCGTGGCATTGTCGAAGTGGGTAAGCGTAGACAAGGCATCAACGGCCTCGCCGTTCAACAAGATGTCGAGTTTCACCAATCGCGAAGGCCTAAAACAATCGACATGGTAGTCGAACGAGGCGTAACCCTTGGAAATAGACTTCAACTTATCGTAGAAGTCGATAACGATTTCGCCCAAAGGCAGCATGAAATGCAGTTCAACGCGATTGCCGCTAACATATTCTTGGTTGATAAGTTCGCCTCGCTTATCCATGCAAAGTTTCATTATCGGCCCAATATAGTTAACGTTGGTAATGATAGACGCCCTGATGTAGGGTTCTTCTATATGGTCTATCATCGTTGGGTCGGGCAATCCCGAAGGGTTATGCACCTCGCGTTCGTTGCCCATCTTATCGTACACCATGTACGAAACGTTGGGCACCGTGGTGATGACATCCATGTTAAACTCGCGGTCTAGTCGCTCTTGTATAATCTCCATGTGCAGCAATCCCAAGAAACCGCACCTAAAACCAAAGCCCAAAGCCACCGACGATTCAGGCGAGAACGTCAGCGAGGCATCGTTCAGTTGCAGTTTTTCGAGCGATGCACGCAGGTTTTCGTATTCGGAAGGCTCAATGGGATAGACACCTGCAAACACCATTGGCTTTACTTCTTGAAAGCCTTCTATGGCCTGTTGGCATGCTTTGTCGCGATGGGTAATGGTATCTCCCACCTTCACTTCCTTGGCATCTTTTATTCCGCTGATGATGTAGCCCACCTCACCGGTATGCAACTCTTGCTTGGGCACCATATCCATTTTAAGCACGCCCACTTCATCGGCCGCATACTCCATGCCTGTATTGAAAAACTTCACGTTGTCGCCTTTGCGTATAACGCCATTCAACACCTTGAAGTAGGCTATAATTCCACGGAAGGAATTAAACACCGAGTCGAAGATAAGCGCCTGCAAAGGAGCATTATCGTCGCCTGTGGGATGTGGCACCCTTTGCACAACGGCTTGAAGGATGTCTTCAACGCCCTCGCCCGTCTTACCCGATGCGCGTATGATGTCGGCCTTATCGCAACCCAGCAGTTCAACAATCTCGTCTTCAACTTCTTCTGGCATGGCGCTGGGCATGTCCACCTTGTTGATGATGGGAATAATCTCCAAATTGTGTTCGATGGCCATATAGAGGTTCGAGATGGTTTGCGCTTGTACGCCTTGTGTTGCGTCTACAACGAGCAACGCCCCTTCGCAGGCGGCGATACTGCGTGAAACCTCATAAGAAAAATCCACGTGTCCCGGGGTGTCGATGAGGTTAAGCACATAGTTTTGTCCCTCGTGCTGGTATCCCATCTGTATGGCGTGGCTCTTAATGGTTATGCCGCGCTCTTTTTCCAAGTCCATATCGTCGAGCATTTGCCCGCCTGTAACTTGAATAGTTTTGGTAAATTCCAGCATACGGTCGGCCAAAGTAGACTTTCCGTGGTCAATGTGTGCGATGATGCAGAAGTTTCTTATATGGTTCATTCTTGGAAAAGAAGATTTATTTTTAACGGCAAAGTTAAGTATTTTAATTGGGATTTTATTGCTTACGCCTATAATTTTGGCAAATAATAGCTACCTTTGTACTAAAATAAAGAAACGATGAGAAAGATATACATCTTATTATTGGGTGCGGCGATGCTTACCGCATGCCACGAAAGCTTAGAAAAACGGGCAGAAAGAGAGGCTAAAGAGTACACGGCTAAGTATTGTCCCACGCCCGTAACCAACTATACGCGCACAGACAGCGTGGTGTTTTACCCCGAAACAAAGACCTATCACTATTATTGTTCGTTTGTAGACAAGATGGACGATGCCGCCATCATCGACAAGAACAGGCAGTATATAGACGACATGCTGCTTAAATCTATTATCGAATCAACGAGTTTGAAACCATATAAAGAGGCAGGTTTTACCTTTGCCTACACCTGCCATTCGGATAAAGAGCCACAAAAGGTGCTGTTTGAAACGAAGTATACCAAGAAAAGGTATTAACTAACAGTTGGGCCAACAAGCACTTATCTTGTTGGCCCAATTGCTTACCTGCTGTGCAAGGTGTGGGTATCTTTGCAATACAATAAAATATCTTTGATGGTGTTTTGTCTTATTTTTATCCATGAAACAAGGGTGAAACACAGCTGGTTAATCATTATTCAAGGCCGAAAGCAATATCTTTTCGGCATTCTCCACGCGTTCGCTTGTTGGGCTGTCAATGTGGTCGAGCGTATAGTTCAGACCCAATTTCTGCCATTTGTAGGCTCCCATCGAATGATAAGGCAACACCTCTATGCGCTTTACGTTGTGCAAGGTCTTGATAAAGTCGCGCAGACCATATAGATAATCGTCGTTGTCGGTGATGCTAGGAACAAGCACGTGGCGTATCCACACGGGTGTTTGGATTTGCGAAAGGTAGCTGGCGCAATCCAACACGTTGGTGTTGTCCCACCCTGTTAGCTTTTTATGCTCTTGGTTATCTATGTGTTTGAGGTCGAGCAGCACCAGATCGGTGAGGCTCATCAGCTTAGTAAACTTAGAGAAAAAGGGTTCTTGGCGTGTAAAAGGCTGTGCAGCCGTGTCAAGACAAGTGTTTATGCCTAGTGCTTTTGCCTTTTCGAAGAGTTCGAGCATAAAGTCTATTTGCAGCAGAGCCTCTCCCCCGCTCACCGTTATGCCGCCTTCCTTACCCCAATAGGGGCGAAAGCGTAACGCCTGCTGCAAAAGTTCGTCGGCCGAACGCATGTCGGTAGATTTCATTGCCCACGTGTCGGGATTGTGACAATAACGGCAACGCATCTTGCATCCACTTAAAAAGATGATGAAACGAATGCCTGGCCCATCTACCGAACCAAACGATTCGATGGAATGGACGTAAGCTTTACGTGGCATGGCCTCGCTGCTTGCGTTCGTGTTGACAGGAAGAAACGTGTTATTGTTATCCATTATTTATTCTGCCGGGCATTATATAGCCCTCTTTATTGTTGTTCGCTAAGTGCTGATGTGATAAAATGGTGAACGGCGTTAGAAGAAAGTCCCTCCACGAAACAGCGCGGAGGGACTTATATATATGGCTGTAATGCCAAGTCTTTTTATGCCAGTTTGCTGTGAGCCTGACGTGCAATAACGTCGAGTTGCTGCTCTTTGGTCAAGTCGATGAACTTAACGGCATATCCACTTACACGGATGGTGAAGTTGGCATACTCTTCTTTCTCAGGATGTTCCATGCAATCGATGAGTTTCTCAACGCCAAACACGTTCACATTAAGATGGTGTGCGCCTTGGTCGAAGTAGCCGTCCATCACGCCAACAAGCGTATTTACGCGCTCCTCTTCATTGTGACCGAGTGTGCTGGGGGCGATAGTCTGCGTATTAGAGATACCATCGAGTGCATATTCGTACGGAAGTTTGGCCACCGAATTAAGCGATGCCAGCAATCCGTTCTTCTCTGCGCCATACGAAGGATTAGCACCTGGTGCCAAAGGAGCACCCTCGGGGCGGCCGTCGGGCATGTTGCTGGTGAACTTACCATAAACAACGTTCGAAGTAATGGTAAGGATACTAGTGGTGGGTTCTGAGTTGCGATAGGTTTGGTGCTTACGAATCATATTCATGAACGTCTTCAACAGCCACACGGCGATGTCGTCGGCACGGTCGTCGTCGTTACCATAGCGTGGGAAATCGCCCACCGTTTCGAACTTAACAGGGAAGCCTGTGTCATCGCGAACGATGTTAACCTTGGCGTATTTGATGGCGCAAATGGAGTCGACCACATGACTAAAGCCTGCAATACCTGTTGCGAATGTGCGGCGAACATCTGTATCTATCAATGCCAATTCTGCTGCCTCGTAGAAGTATTTATCGTGCATGTAGTGGATAAGGTTAAGTGTGTTGACATAAACGCCAACCAACCATTCCATCATATCCATAAATCGGGGCATGAATTCTTCGTAAGTTACCACGTCGCCAAGTATCGGACGGAGCACAGGACCGCATTGTTCGCGGGTTTTAGAGTCGACACCGCCGCTGATAGCGTAGGTTAGACACTTGGCCAAGTTGGCACGAGCGCCAAAGAACTGCATCTCCTTACCCGTCTGTGTGGCCGAAACGCAACAACAGATGGAATAATCGTCGCCCCAAATAGGCCGCATAACGTCGTCGTTCTCGTATTGAATGGAGCTTGTTTTCACCGAAATTCTCGATGCATAACGCTTAAAGCCTTCGGGTAAGCGCGAACAATAGAGCACCGTGAGGTTGGGTTCGGGCGATGGTCCCATGTTTTCGAGGGTATGAAGGAAACGGAAATCGCTCTTCGTAACCATCGAACGGCCGTCTTGTCCCATACCAGCCACTTCGAGCGTTGCCCAAACGGGGTCGCCAGAGAAAAGCTGATTGTAAGCAGGAATACGGGCAAACTTCACCATACGGAACTTCATCACAAGGTGATCGATTAGTTCTTGCGCCTCGGCCTCGGTGAGTGTGCCTTCGTTAAAGTCTCTTTGGATATATATATCGAGGAAAGTGGAGATGCGTCCAACAGACATTGCCGCACCATTTTGCGTTTTAATGGCACCAAGATAGCCAAAGTAAAGCCATTGCACGGCCTCGCGAGCGTTGTTGGCAGGTTTAGAAATGTCGTAACCGTAAATCTCGGCCATTTCTTTCAATTCTTTCAATGCCTTAATTTGCATTGAAATCTCTTCGCGCAAACGTATGATATCCTCGGTCATAACGCCGCAACCACAGTTGCGTTTGTCTTTCTCCTTCTCGTCGATAAGGAAGTCTACACCATAAAGCGCAACACGACGATAGTCGCCAACGATACGCCCACGACCATAAGTGTCGGGTAAACCCGTAAGAATGTGATTGTGGCGAACGAGTTTCATCTCGTCTGTATAAGCATCAAAAACGCCGTCGTTGTGTGTTTTACAGTACTTCGTGAATATCTCGTGCAGTTTTTCAGATGGTTTATAGCCATAAGTGGTGCAAGCCTGCTCGGCCATGTGGATGCCGCCATAAGGCATAAAGGCACGCTTGAGGGGCTTGTCGGTTTGTATGCCTACAACCTTTTCGAGGCTTTTAGTGTTCTCGCCGATGTAGCCTGGGCCGTAAGCCGTCATCCCAGACACCACTTCGGTCTCCATATCCAAGACGCCTCCCTTGGCGCGTTCTTCTTTTTGAAGGGCTTGGAGCATATCCCAAAGCTTATTGGTGGCGTCAGTTGGTTCGGCCAGAAAACTCTCGTCGCCATCGTAAGCGGTGTAGTTGTTCTGTATGAATTCACGCATGTTGACTTCATCAAGCCATTTCTTGCCTGTGAAGCCTCTCCATTCTTGTCTCATTTTTGTTCAATGTTTGTTTGACATAATGTGCCGTAACGCACAAAAACATAGCTGAATATCTGCTCAATAGCTGATTTCGGATGCAAAGTTACATCGAAAAACAGTACCAAACAATACTAATTTATGGGTATTTTGCATTAATTACAAAACAAAGAGTGCGTGCCTATCTCCCTATCAGCCAATAAGTAAAGAACAAAATAACACCAAAAAGAACATTTACCCGAACGCTTTATGCGAAAACATCATAAACTGATGGACAAAAGTAAGCACATATAACGTAAGAGCAAAAAAAGAGATAGGCAGCGAAATGAACGTAATTGACGATACGACAGGAAGGAACAAACGGTTAAAATAGCAAAAAGGAGATAGGCTGGTAGCCAAACGAAACCAAACTAACAATTGGGTTTCGTTTGACAACCAACCTAATATGGTATAAGCACAGCCCTAAGCCGCTGCCGACGGATGTGGCCTACACCAACTTGAAACGAACGCGGAAAGTACGTGTCGTTTCGTCCCAATTGGTACCCAATAGCACGAATTTGCCAATCTGCCCCGTAGAACGCACGTGCTTGCCTATGCAGGGACAAGCATCGAAATCGCCTATTCTAACAATACGCACCATGTTTGAATAGTCGTCGGGCACGCGCGACAGGTCGATACCTTCGGGTAAGTCGTACCTATCTACAAGTTCGTAGGTAACCGGGAGGTCCTCTTCTATCAGCTCGTTCATGCGCCGTTCTATCTCCTTTTCGTCTTGTCGCGTAGGTTTTCTATCAAGCGTATAGCTTATCTTGCTCTTCTTCCGCTCTACGTGCGCATTGGTTGAACGTCCGCAATCGAACATTCTAATCATCACTTGGTTAAGTAGATGTTCGGCCGTATGCGCAGGTGGGAACTCGTCCTTATTGTGCGTGCACAGCAATAGTTCGTCGTCTTTCATCTTAGTGTTAAACTTAAAAATTCTTCCGTTAAATGGAGCGAGTGTCATTGAGATGTTTCCATCGCGGCCGAGGTTCTCAATGGTTGTTTCGCCAGTGAGCAAATCTATCGCGCCAAAGTGTCCTTCGGGCAGTTGCAGATAATCAAACGCGTGCCCAGGGATATTTACTTGCACGCTATTGCTTTCGCCAGAGAAGTTAACCACCACCAAAAGCAATTCGTCTTGCCATTTTCTTAGGAAGGCAAAATGCCGTGCTGGATTGAAATGGTCTGACTGCGGATTAACGTACATCAGGTCGAAGAAAAGACCTTTACCAATAGCCGACTCACCACGCGCAATGCGAAGGATGTGCTGATACTGGGCATAAATCTCGTTTTCTTGTGCAGAAAGCTTTTCGCGGTCGAAGTAACCACGATAAAGAGAGCCAACCGTCCAATAGTCGAAGATGGTTGTGCGCCCATCTATACCGCTAAACCCTTCGTTGTCCATGCCTGGTTCGCCAAACTCTTGGCCTGCATATATCAGCATGGGGTTGCGTTGCATCAAGGCCGACACGATAAGGGCAGGTATCGCCCGCTGGGCATCGCCGCAGAAAAAGGGACTTGCAATGCGCTGTTCGTCGTGGTTTTCAAGGAAGTAAAGCATGTGCTTACCAATATCGTCGAGCGATTGCCACTGATAAGTGATGGCTGCCGCATGGCTTTCTTGGCGCACAATGCTCTTCATACAATCGTACATACCCACCTTATCATAAAGGTAATCAAAGCCCGACTGCACATAAGCGCGGTATTGGTAGGGGTCGTAAACTTCGCCAATGACGATAGTTTGCGGATAATTTTCCTTTAATATGCCCGTGGCGTATTGCCAAAAGGCTGTTGGAACCATTTCAACCATGTCGCAACGGAAACCATCCACGCCCGCATCTGCCCAAAACAAAAGAATGTCTACCATCTTTTTCCAAGTGTTGGGCACAGGAACAAAATGCTCGCTACGCCCAGCAGCATTGCAATAGTCTACACCATAGTTCAGCTTAATGGTTTCGTACCAGTCGTTAATGCCAGGGTGATTGTCGAAACGATCGTTGCCTGTGGCCTTTGCAGGCTGTTCATGATAGGTGTTTCCTGCGCTATCGGTAAGCGAAATGGAGGGTCCGAACGGCTTTCCCCAACAATAATAAAAGTTATTGTTAGTGGAAAAATGCAGGCTGGTATCGTCGTTTTCACCTAAGTCGGCCACGCCATTCGGCCTGCAAACCGACTTATATTCTCGTGCAACATGGTTGGGTACAAAATCAACGATTACCTTCATGCCGCACTTGTGCACCCTTTGCACCAATGCCTTGAACTCTTCTAACCGATGTTCAACGTCTACGGCCAAGTCGGGCGAGACGTCGTAGTAGTCGGTAATGGCGTAAGGCGAGCCGGCCTTACCCTTCACTATAACACTGTGTTGCGTGGGAATGCCGTACTCAGAATAGTCTGTTTGCGATGCGTGACGGATAATTCCCGTAAACCAAATGTGGCTAATGCCCAACTTGCGGATGCGTTGCAGGGCTTGTTCGTCGAAGTCGTTCATCTTCCCACAGCCATTTTCGGCAATCGTTCCCCACCTTTTGTTAGTGAGGTTGCGATTGCCGAAAAGCCGTGGAAACACCTGATATATGATAATCTTGTTGTTCACGATGGTGTGTTTATTCCAAAGGTGGTGCGCAGAAAGGCGCTCCCAAGTAATGATTATTCTATGCCGTGTGCAGCAACAGCCTTGTCTATGCGACCAATCATGCCCTGCAAGGCCTTACCTGGACCGCATTCGGTGAAGTCGTTGGCACCGTCTTTTATCATGTTTTGCACGCTAGAAGTCCATCTTACCGAGCTGGTAAGCTGTGCTATGAGGTTCTTCTTAATCTCTTCGGGTGCAGTGTGAGCCAGTCCGTCAACGTTTTGGTAAACGGGACACTTTGGTTCAGCAAACGTAGTGTTCTCAATGGCAGTCTGCAATTCGTCTTTTGCTGGCTGCATCAAGGGCGAATGGAAGGCTCCCCCCACCTTCAAGGGCAACGCACGTTTTGCACCAGCCTCTTTAAGCAGTTCGCAAGCTTGGTTTACGGCACCAATATTACCGGAAATAACAAGCTGTCCGGGACAGTTGTAGTTGGCAGCAACCACCACGTTGCCCGTTGTGCTTACCTGTTGGCAAACCTTTTCCACCGTTTCATCGTCCAAACCAACGATGGCGGCCATTGTTCCGGGAGCCACTTCGCAAGCCTTTTGCATGGCCATTGCACGGGCATAAACCAAGCGTAAGCCATCTTCAAAGCTCAACGCGCCTGCTGCTACGAGTGCAGAAAACTCGCCCAAGCTATGTCCGGCAACCATTGATGGGGTAAATTCGTCGCCCAAACAAAGGGCCGAAATAACGCTGTGCAAGAACACAGCAGGCTGAGTTATCTTTGTTTCTTTAAGTTGCTCATCAGTTCCGTTGAACATTATGTCCGTGATACTATAACCAAGGATTTCGTTGGCCTTATCAAACAGTTCCTTTGCCAAAGGCTTTGAGTCGTACAGGTCTTTACCCATACCCGCAAATTGTGCTCCCTGACCAGGGAAAACGTATGCTTTCATACCGAATTTAATTTGTTGTTGTAATTGATTTTAACTATTATGCAAAATTAATACTTTTCTTCCAACTCTGCAAATAATCGCCGCCCTATACTTATTTGCTCACTGCAAATGCTGTACATTATTCCATTACACACATTTAACCACAATCAGTTCATTAGAAAAAAACGCTTTGATTTTGCCAAAGGAAATACTGAACAGGCGCAAAGCGTCAACTCGCAAGTCGTATTCCAAATAATAAAGAAGGATGTTCATAACACGTTGCTTTTGAAAATCTGTAATGAACCGATTTCGGTTTAATAAAATGCAACCGAGCATATAGGGTTTCCAAACTCGTTGTCTTCTTGACAACAAAACACCTTATACACCTGCAAGGTTTGGATTATCATTTAGTTCGCTTACGGCGATATTTTGAGGAACAAACTTTGCTCGATTATGAATCATGAAATTACCTGACTTACCATTATAGTTTACAGCAGCATCAGGAAATGCAACCAGATTGTTCTCTGGCTTAGGTGAAATTTCTCTTGTTCCATCGGGTAAGGTGTAATACCAATATACTTTCTGTCCTATTTTCTTTAGAATAGCATACACCTTATTCTTCCATGCCCTTTCTTCTTTGTCTACTATCTTATACGAATCGGCTATCCTGCCATGCTGCAAACAACCTTCTACATTTCTATCAGGTGCTGAACGTAAGAATTGCATTTGAGCTCGGCCTAGTTGGAAAAAGTGGTAATATCCGCTACGCATTTTGTAACACTTGCTCAATTCTCCCTTACTAATCATGTCAAGATTGACTATTGAGAAGATATCACTATCCAATCTCGTTACATCGGTAACTAAGCGCTCGTCTATACACGCTTCAAAAGAGGGCTTTACATCCAAAAAGTATATATTAGGATTAAAAACTCTCAAGGCCTTACAAAACATCTTTTCGTCTGTTGTTGTCATAAACAACTGACAATCTCTGACCTTTTCCATCATTAATGGTGTTAATGGTTGGATAACTCCCTCATATTTAGTCGCACATAAACCAATGGGGGCATGTCGAAAACCACAGTGATCACTGCCCTCGGTAGAACAGCGGACACGATGTCGCTGCTATTGCACATTGTTTATCTCCTTATTGTCCAAAACTTTTTTACAATGAAGTTGTCTCGACTTTTATTGTTTATACGAATTGAGAGGAGTATATTATCTTTGTGATGCAAAACCAAAACAAACACCCCTCTCATGCACGAAGTACTGGACAAAGATACGATAAAATCCAAAATTCTGCACCATTTGTCTGTGGCTAAACGTGGTTATGTCTCAAAAATGACCTGATGGAAGTCATTCTATACATTCTCTACAAGCCCAAAAACCGGCTGTCGATGGCAGATGACTTCTGCGTTTCCATGATACTGTTTCCGTTGGCCATGAGCAGTATGTCCTACAACTACTCGCGCTGGCGGTCGTAAGCGTACGTGCTTTCTGTGCCGTTGCCCATGCGCGCGTACTTAGCACAACCGCTTTTGTCTAGTTTTATGTAATAAATTTAACATTATAAGTGCCCTTTTCGTCCACCAACCGCTCACCTTGCCGCGAAAAATCGATTCTCGCGAAGGTTGGTTTTGACGTAAAGGGGGGTTAGCTTGTGCATACGGTAAAATGAATATTTATTTCAAAGAACCGCCATTTGCACCAGTTCTTAGGCTATTTGCAGCAAAATGAAGTGCAATATGCCGCAAAACGCAGTGCATTTTGGTGCTAAACGCAGTGCGTTTTGGTGCTAAATGCAATGCGTTTTGGTGCAAAATGCAGTGTGTTTTGGTGCTAAACGCAAGCTAAAAAGCTGCTAAATGCGCAATGATACGCATAAATATACACCACAATGGTATAAACAAAACCTTATAGAACCATTAAAAACAAGACCGGAAAGGGCGAAAATGTAGTTAAAAAGTAGGATTTTAGGGTCTAAAAGTGGGTAATTGGGCTTGAAAAATTACGAGCCGGCAACCAAACTAGAAAGGCTAAATGGTGCAAAATGCAGCTATTTTTCTTAATAACGGACACATCAGAAGACGTGAATGGCTAGAAATAGTGGCTATTTACCTACTTTTTTACCTTAATTTTCGCTAGAACTGAGTGGAAATTAGAACACTATTGTAAAATAAAAATAATATTTTTAAGTTGATGAGTTGATGGGTTGGGGTGGGTTTGAGTAGATGAGTTAGTGAGCTCTTGAGTTGATGAGTATTTGAGTTTACGAGTTTTTGAGTTGATGAGTTAATGAGTTAATGAGTTATGAGCTTGTGGGGTTGATGAACTTGGGGGTTGAAGAGTTGATGAGCTTGTCTGGGTTGGTGAATTGATGAGCTTGCGGGTTTGTGGGTTGAGCAGAATTTCGTTCAATATCTCAAAATTACACATCCCACCTTATTAGTCTGATGCCTAGATGTAGAAGGCATAAAAACAGAAACCCCGACTGACCTTTGGCCAATCGGGGTTCATATAGATTTGCTTTACAGTGCAAAATTATTCTGCTGCGGGAGTTTCCTCTACTTCGGCGTTGGGGGTTTCCTCAACAACCTCAGCTACGACCGTTTCTTCTACTGCGGGTGTTTCAACCACTGCGTTTTCGGCAACAACCTTAACAGGAACAACTATTTCCACTTCTTTATGGAAGTGAACAACAGCCTCGAAATCGCCAACACGCTTTATATCGCGCATGGTGATAATCTTCCTGTCTACCTCGATGCCTTGTTTCTTCAATTCTTCGGCAACGGTGGCTGCGTTAACCGAGCCGTATGTTGCGCCAGTTGCAGAAACCTTGGCCTCGATAACAAGTGCCACGCCTTCTAGTGCTTTCGCCTTCTTTTCGGCCTCGGCCTTGATGGCAGCAAGCTTGTGAGCCTGTTGTTTCAAGTTCTCGGCGAGAACCTTCTTAGCCGACTCGGAGGCAATAACGGCCTTACCCGTAGGGATGAGATAGTTACGGCCATAGCCGCTTTTTACGTTTACAATATCGTTCTTATAACCTAGTCCGATAATGTCTTCTTTGAGTATTAATTCCATTCTGTTCCTCCTCTCGTTATTTCATCAAATCGGTTACATAAGGAAGCAACGCTATTTGGCGTGCGCGCTTGATGGCTTGTGCCACGCGGCGTTGGTATTTGAGCGAAGTGCCTGTGATGCGACGGGGCAAAATCTTTCCCTGCTCGTTAAGGAACTTCTTGAGGAACTCGGGATCCTTGTAGTCGATGTATTTGATACCGCTCTTCTTGAAACGGCAATATTTCTTCTTTTTGGTATCCACCGAGGGTGGGGTCAAATAGCGAATTTCTGATTGTTTGTCTGCCATGTTTAAGCCTCCTCTAATTTTTTAGTCCACTTGTGCTTTCTCTTCTCGGCGTATTGTACAGCGTACTTGTCGAGTTTCACTACCATGTGACGGATAACTTTCTCGTCACGACGATAGCCTGTTTCGAGCGATTTAATCACTTCTGGCTCGGCCTTGAACTCCAACAGACAATAGAAGCCTGTTGATTTCTTCTGAATAGCATAAGCCATTTTTTTCAATCCCCAGGCCTCTTCGTTCACAATCTCGGCACCTTTATCGGTGAGGAGTTTCTTGAATTTAGCGACCGTTTCCTTCATCTGTTCATCAGACAAAACGGGAGTCAAAATGAAAACGGTTTCGTATTGATTCATACTGAAAATGTAATTAATAAATGTTATTTTGCAAATTGCGGTGCAAAGGTATTGATTTTTATTGATTTAACCAAACCTTTTTTGTAATTTTGTCTTCACATTAGATTGATTATGAGGAAATTTTATCCATATATCGGCCTTGCGTTGGTCTGCATGGGCGTTATTATATTTATCGTTAGCTACTTTGCCAAGTGGACGCACAGCAACCTTCCGCTCTTTGTAGGACTGGTTTCGGTGGTTTGCGGTGCCGTGCTACATGTTGTTTGGCAAAAGAAGTCGAGCGAATATTAAACCTGCATCACATACGATGGGTTTAAAGCATACGCGTCAACGGGGCACTGGCAGATTTGCCAAGCACCCCGTTAAAATGGAAAGCTAAGGTTAATTAAGTTACCTAAGTTTTTGAGTTATTGAGTTTGTGAGTTATGAGTTTACACGCCATCTCCTATTCTCCCCAAAATTAAAAGCTTACGAACTTATAATTGCAGAAGAACTTGAGAGCTTAAAAACTCATGAACTAGCTAGCCCACGAACCAACGAACTCAGAAACTTTTTAGTTTATAGCCTACTCCACATCAGGTGTTATCAGCTTATAACCCTTACCGTGGATGTTGATGATTTCGATGTCTTCATCGTCCTTCAAATGCTTACGCAATTTCGTGATATACACGTCCATTGAGCGAGCATTGAAATAATTGTCGTCTATCCAAATGGTTTTCAGTGCGAAGTCACGCTGCAAAATCTCGTTGGCGTGCGAACAAAGCAGTGCCAACAACTCATTTTCCTTGGTGGTAAGCTTGGTTTGCTTGCCGCCAATGGTAAGCAGTTGTTTCTGCGTGTCGAACAAGAACTTGCCTATATGATATAAGGTATTTTCCTTATTCTTCTTTCCGCGAACGCGGCGCAGTATGGCCTCTACACGGAAAACCAACTCTTCCATCGAGAAAGGCTTGGTGATATAGTCGTCTGCTCCAATCTTGAAACCTTCCAGGATGTCTTCTTTCAGCGTCTTGGCCGTTAAGAAAACAATGGGGATTTCAGAGTTAGCTTGCCTTATCTCCTGTGCTAATGTAAAGCCATCCTTTTTAGGCATCATCACATCTAGCACACAAATATCAAACTTCGTTTTCAAAAAGGCCTTGTAGCCAGCCTCGCCGTCAGGACAAAGTTCAGCCATATAGCCCTTAGCCTGCAAGTACTCGCGAAGCAACATTCCCAAATTCTCATCGTCCTCGCATAACAGGATTTTCAATTTCTCGTCCATAATCTTTAATCTTTTATTATTGGTAATTTTATCGTAAACGTTGTTCCTTTGCCGTATTCGCTCTCTACGGAAATCTCACCTTTGTGTACGTCTATTATCTTTTTTACGTAAGCGAGCCCCAGTCCGAAACCTTTTACATTGTGAAGGTTGCCTGTATGAACACGGAAGAACTTCTCAAACACTTTCTTTAAATTATCTTTCTTTATGCCGATACCCGTATCTCGCACCGAAAGGTAAAGGTGGTCATCATCGTTCCATGTACGAAGGTATATGTCCAGTGGGCCATCGGGTTTCTTATACTTCACTGCATTGTCCATCAAGTTGAAGATGGCGTTTTGGAAGTGCATTTCATCTACATAGATGGTAGAGTCTATCGCCTCTATTTCTGTGTATATCTTACCACCCGTATGCTCAACTCTTAGGGTGAACGTGTGTGCAATATTCTCGACCATTTCGTTGAGGTCGAGTTGTTTCATGTTGAAGATGGCTTTCTTCTTGTCGAAGAGCGACATCTGCAAAACCTTCTCAACAAGGAACCGTAAGCGTTTCGACTCGTCGTTTATAACGCCCCCCAGGTGTTTCATCATGCTCTCGCTCTTGGTAACGCTGGTATCGTTCAGCATTTGGGCGGCAAGCGAAATGCTGCTGATGGGCGTCTTCAACTCGTGCGTCATGTTGTTGATAAAGTCGTTTCGCATCTCGGTGTACCGTTTCTGGCGGAAGATAACCACGATGGTGAAGATGAAAGTGACAAGCAACACCAATGTGAATATAACCGAGGGGATAACAAAACGCACGCTTGAATAAATGTAGCTGTTCATGTCGGGGAAGTGTATCTTCACCAATCCCATTTTAGAGGCGGGGTCGTTTCTGAACAACACCTGCGAGTAAGAATAGTCTTCGCCCTCTTCCGAATAGTCAGAACAGCGATAAATTTCTCTACCATCGGGCGTTGACACCGTGAAATGGTATTGCAGGTTTATGCCGTTGCTCATCAATTCGTTTTTAAGGTCTTGATCTAGCGACTTGAAGTTGATGCGCTCTTTCAGCGGACGCTCAGATGCCGAATAAAGAATGGTGTACACCACCTCGTCTAACAGCGCGCGTTGGTAAACATACCTGTTCTTAACCACCTCTTGCATGGCTTTCGATGCTTCGGAGAGCGAGTTCTTGTCGCTCCTCAAAATCATGGCCTTTGGCATTTGCGAGGGTTTGGTTGTAATGGTTTTCAGTTCGAAAGCCGTGTACATCATGCCGCCCTTGTCGCCAAGCGACAATTGGTGCGAACGCTGGTAAGAGCCGTCGGGCAAACCGTTTCGCCCACTAGCACTATCGTTTTGAAGTGCCTTATGCTCGGTTTCGTTAATGTCTTTTTCAAGATAGCGAAGCGTTTCGTTAAGTTCCATGTTACGCGACGCTTGATATAAAGCTCGATTTACAGACTCATCAAACTGCTCCTTCTTCATGTCCGCCATCTCCTGAATATACTTCAGCTGTACGAACAGAAGAGCAAGGAAAGAAGTTCCCATTATGATTGCTATTGTCCAAATCGTTCTTTTCTTCATATTTGCAAAATTAACAGGGCAAACGAGATAACACAACTCGAATGTTAAAAACGTTTCCCATTTTCAAATACGTTAACGAAAAAGCCAGTGTGTATGCGAATATAGGCAATTAACTCTCAGTGCTTTCCTGGTAAAAAGGCGTTTTTCGAATGGTATCAATCCCCGACAGCCACATACGATGGCTGCCAGGGACTTAATTAATGATAAACCTAAACAAATTTACTCTTCTTCATTAGCCAGCTCGGCCTCGTGTTCCTTAATAAGCTCTTGCTGTATTTCGTTCGGAACAAGCTCATAGCTAGCAAACTTAGTGGTGAACGATGCGCGGCCGCCTGTAAGCGAGCTCAACGAGATAGAATAGTTAGACAGTTCCTTCAAAGGAATCTTAGCCATCAGCTTTTGGTATCCAGCCTCGCTGTCCATTCCCATTATCAATGCGCGTCTACCTTGCAAGTCGCTCATCACGTCGCCCATGAAATCGTCTGGAACGTACACTTCCAAGTCGTAAATGGGTTCGAGAATCTTTGGTCCTGCTGCCTTAAACGCGTCAGAGAAGGCGCGACGTGCAGCCAACATGAACGAAAGTTCGTTTGAATCTACGGGGTGCATCTTGCCATCATACACGATAACACGTACGTCTCGCGCATAGCTGCCCGTTAACGGACCATGTTCCATACAGTCCATGATGCCTTTCAGTATTGCCGGCATGAAACGTGCATCAATGGCTCCACCAACAACCGAGTTGATAAACACCAGCTTGCCTCCCCACTCCAACGGCAATTCTTCTTTGCCCTTGATATTCATCTTCACATCCTGGCCATTCAACTTATAGGTTGTTGGGTCGGGCATGCCTTCTGCATAAGGCTCGATAATGAGATGAACTTCACCAAATTGCCCTGCACCACCACTCTGTTTCTTGTGGCGATACTCTGCGCTAGCCGACTTGGTGATGGTCTCACGATAAGGAATTTTCGGTTCACCGAATTTCACTTGCAGTTTCTCGTTGTTTTCCAGTCGCCATTTGAGGGTTCTTAAATGGAACTCGCCTTGACCATGTACGATGGTTTGTCGCAACTCCTTGCTTTGCTCCACCACCCATGTTGGGTCTTCCTGGTGCATTCTAAGCAAGGCAGCCATCAACTTCTCGGTGTCTTGCGTGTTAACGGCCTTTATTGAGCGCGAATATTTTGAATTGGGGTATTTGATAAAATCGAACTTATTGTCGCAATCCTTAGCGTTGAGGGTGTTACCAGTCTTTACGTCTTTAAGTTTAACGGTACATCCGATGTCGCCTGCATTCAGTTTGTCTACGGGTATGCGGTTTGCGCCAGCACAAGCGTAAAGTTGTCCGATACGTTCTTTCGAACCGCGGTCGGCGTTCGTCATGTCGTCGCCCACCTTTACGCACCCGCTCATCACCTTGAAATAAGACACTTCGCCGATGTGCGGTTCCATTCCCGTTTTAAAGAAGTAAATGGAGGTAGGTCCTTCCGCTGCAGGTGTTATTTCTTCACCGCGAGTATTGTGCAGTTTGGGCATCTCGCTTACGAACGGAACCACATTACCCAAGAACTCCATAAGTCTACGCACACCCATGTCTTTGCCTGCGCACACGCAGAATACGGGGAAAATGCTGCGCGTTACAAGACCTTTGCGAATGCCTTCACGCAGTTCGTCTTCGGTAAGCGTTTCGCTTTCGAAGAACTTCTCCATCAGTCCTTCGTCGTTCTCGGCTGCTGCCTCAACCAATATCTTATTCAAAGCCGTAGCCTTTTCCATTTCTTCAGCAGGAATGTCTTCCACCTTTGGCGAGCCTCCCTCAGCGTTCCACGAATATTTTTTCATGGTAAGCACGTCGATGATGGCATTAAAGCCTGGCCCTGTTTGCGTTGGATACTGAATTTGCACACATTTCTCGCCATAGATATCCTTCATGGTCGAGATGATATTATCGAAGTCGCACTTCTCTGAATCCAGCTGGTTGATAAGGAAGATAACAGGTTTCTTGAGTTTTTCCGTATATCTGAAATTGTTTTGTGTTCCCACTTCGGGACCGTATTGCCCGTTAATCAGGATAACGGCCTCGTCTGTAACGTTCAGCGCGGTTATTGCTCCGCTCACAAAATCGTCAGCTCCGGGACAGTCGATGATGTTCAGCTTTTTGTTGTTCCACTCTACATGGAATATTGTCGGGAAGACCGAGTAGCCATATTCCTGTTCAACGGGGAAATAATCGCTCACCGTGTTCTTTGCTTCCACCGAGCCACGGCGCTTGATTACACCACTACCAAAAAGCATTGCCTCGGCAAGAGTGGTCTTGCCGGAACCCGCACTGCCCACTAGGGCAATGTTCTTAATTTCGTTCGTCTGATAAACCCTCATATCAAAAGATTTAAAGTGTTAGTAATCTCACGTTTCATGGAGAAAAGCATCGTTGCCTTTTCCGCCGTCTAAGATAGGTATTTTATACCACCCCACCAAAACATCACATAAAAAGTGTACAGAATTTAAAACATTTTAGTACTTTTGCTCCTAAAAAGAAAAAGATGGCTGGTATTTACATACATGTTCCTTTCTGTGCAAGCAGGTGCATCTATTGCGCTTTCTACACCACAACTACCCTTTCTAGCCAAGACCGCCTTGTGCAGGCACTGTGTTCCGAGCTGGCAATGAGGCGCGATTACCTGCTTGACAAGGCCTTCCCCTCGTCGGCGATAACGATAGATACCATTTATTTGGGCGGTGGAACGCCTTCGCAACTAAGCGAACAAAACTTACAACGGCTGTTCGACACCATATATAATAAGGAGCAACAGCTACCTGCCTTCCATATTTCGCCCAATGTCGAAGTAACCATCGAGTGCAATCCCGACGACATAACGCCCCAATTTGCCCAAACCATCAGCCGCCTGCCCGTTAACCGCATCAGCATGGGCGTTCAAACATTCTCCGACGAACGGCTAACATTCCTTCGCAGACGACATAAGGCTACCGACATAGCACCTGCCATTGAAAGGCTTAGACAAGTGGGCATCAACAATATCAGCATCGACCTTATCTTCGGATTTCCCAAACAGACACTTGACGAATGGGCCATAGACTTACAAAATGCCATTGAACTTGGCGTTGAACACATCTCGGCTTACAGTCTGATGTACGAAGAAGGCACGCCACTATTCCGACTTCTACAACAACAACGCGTGTCGGAAATAGACGACAACCTAAGCCTAGACATGTTCAACCTACTTGTAGACACGCTCGTTGCCAACAACTACGAACATTACGAGATAAGTAACTTCGCTCGCGAAGGGTTCAGGTCGCGCCACAATGCCAGCTATTGGCAAGCCATTCCGTACCTGGGACTTGGCCCATCGGCTCACTCTTACGATGGTAACTCGCGCCAATGGAACGTCTCCAACCTTCGAAAATACATGGATGCCATTGAAAACGGCATCCTGCCAATGGAAAGAGAAGTGCTAAACGAGGACACAAAATACAACGATTGGATAACAACAGCACTCAGAACAAAAGAGGGATTAGACCTCAATAGGTTAAGCAATGCGCATCGCCAGTATCTTTTGGAAGCCGCCGAACATCATTTAAAGCAAGGCCACCTAGTGCTTTCGGGCAACAACATTGCGCTTTCAAGAACGGGTATCTTTATCAGTGATAGCGTAATGAGCGACTTGGTGAAGGTGTAAACGAGCCATGCAGACCATAAACCCAAAGCCACGGCAGGGCCCATCTAAGTAAAGCCCACTTGTTATGCAGCAGGAACTTTTAAACCAGCCATTATAATAAAACGCCCAAAAGCACGTTGCTAATACAAAAAGCTGCCAACTTCATACGAAGAAACAACAAGATGAAACCAATTCACATAAACACCCTTCTGATGGTCTTAACCATCATCGCCACATCGTGTGGTGCCGACGCTTACATCAAGAAGGGTGAAAAAAACTTGGCACTGGGCGAATATTTCGATGCCGCCAATAATTTTAAACAGGCTTATACGCGAACGCCAGCCAAAGATAAAGCCGCAAGAGGGCACATCTCTACCAAGCTGGCGTTCTGCTACGACAAAATGAACGCTAGCCAAAAGGCTGTGGGCGCATACCAAAATGTGCTGCGTTTTGGGCTAGCCGACGCCAACACGCACCTTCTTTTGGGCAGACAACTGCTCAAAACGGGAGCATACAAGGCAGCAGAAACGCAATTTAAGATTGCCCTCGACTCGTTGCCTGGAAACAAATTGGCCAACGAAGGACTTATCTCTGCACAACAAGCGGCGCAAGCTAAGAGCGAAGGCTCACACTATATCGTAAAACGCATGGACGCATTTAACTCTCACAGGGCCGACTATTCGCCCATGTACTTCGGCGACGACCACAACAAACTTTACTTCTCGTCCACCCGAAACGAGGCCAAGGGCGATGCGCTAAGCGGAATAACAGGTGCTAAACCTGCCGACATTTTTGTTTCGGAACGCGATGACAAGGGCAAATGGAGCAAGCCCGAACCCGTGCAAGGCGGACTGAATACCGAATACGATGAGGGGGCTTGTACCTTCTCGCCCGACCAACGCACGATGTACTTTACCCAATGCACCACAGACCCCAACTATCCGCGTTATGCGCAGGTGATGACTTCTGCCCGTTCGGATGCTGCTTGGGCAAAGGCCACGAAACTAGACATATCAAAAGACACGCTTTCAAGTTTCGCCCACCCTGCCGTTTCGCCCGATGGACAATGGCTTTACTTTGTTTCGGACATGCCAGGGGGACAAGGTGGGCAAGACTTATGGCGCATTAGACTTACCACCAACGGCTTGGGAGAAATGGAGAACCTTGGTGAACCCATCAATACAGCCGGTAACGAATGTTTCCCTACGTTCAGACCCAACGGCGATCTTTACTTCTCGTCCGACGGACACGTTGGACTGGGTGGGCTAGACGTGTATGTGGCGCGGCAAAATACCGACCAACGATGGACGATAGAGCATCTAGGATTTCCCCTAAACTCGAATGGCGACGACTTCGGACTTACCTTCGAAGGCCCATACAACCGCGGATTCTCCTCTTCGAATCGTGGAGATGCGCGCGGATGGGACCACATCTACGCCTTCGAATATCCCGAAATAGTGCAGAGCATTAAAGGATGGGTGTACGAACAAGACGGTTACGAACTGCCCGCGGCACAAGTATTTATGGTGGGAAACGATGGAACGAACCTCAAACTGAATGTGTTGGCCGATGGTTCATTCAAACAAGTGGTGAAACCAGGCGTTGAATACGTGATGTTGGCCACCTGCAAGGGCTACCTCAACCACAAAGAAGAACTCGCGGTGAAACCTTCCGAAACCTCACACGAATACGTTTTGCAGTTCCCCTTGGCCTCCATCACGGCTCCCGTACTCATCGATAACATCTTTTACGACCTGGATAAGTACACCCTGCGCCCTGAATCAAAGCAGGCACTAGACGAACTTGTGAAACTTCTTAACGAGAACCCCAACGTTACTATCGAACTAAGTGCGCACTGCGATTATCGCGGAACGCCCGAATACAATAAGGTATTGTCACAACATAGAGCCAATGCCGTGGTGCAATACCTTATCGAGGCAGGCATCGCCCCACAAAGACTCACCCCCGTTGGCTATGGTAAGGAAAAGCCTAAAACCATTAGAAAGAAACTGACTGAGCGTTATAAGTGGTTGAAAGAGGGCGATGTGCTGACCGAAGACTTTATTACCAAGCTAGACAAAGACAAGCAGGAGATATGCAACCAGCTGAACCGCAGAACAGAATTTGTGGTTCAACGCACGACCTATGGCTTGCTAGACGATAAGGGCAACTTGAAAAAACAGAAGAAAGCGCCAAAACAATCGGAGAAAGATAAGGAGGATGTGTTCGACATCGTGGAATAAACATCCATGCGAGGGCACGTTTCGGCCATTCCACTCCACTTTCGGCAGGCGAACTCTCGTGATATGCACTCACACCAACAAACTAAATGATGAACGGAAAGCCACATAAAGTTGTTTAACAGTATGCCATTGCCTAGAGATAGGCGTACAACCGACAACAATTATCATGGCAATCTGCATTCAATACAACACGAAATCAAATGCAATGAATACAGGAAAACTACTTTTTGTACCCTCAGGCGGACTAGCCAACAGAATGCGCGCTATGGCATCGGCATGGCAGTTAGCCGCAAATACAGGGGTTAAAGTCGAGACGATATGGTTTTGCGATTGGGCACTTAATGCCCCTTTCCATTCCATTTTCGAACCTATTGATAACGCAGAGATGGTGGCAAGGGAGGCCAAAGCATGGGAACTACTTACACTCGACCGGCCTAGAAAGCGTAATTTCCGTATTCCACTATTGTATCAGAGGCTCCGTTTCGCGCAACGCATAGACGAATGGCAGGTTACACCCTTAAAAAATCAAGGATTCAACTTTAATGAATGGGCAAGAGGAAAGAACAGCTATATGAGCTGTTACCAAGATTTTGGAAACGTTCCCAATTCTGTTTATAAGCATTTGTTCCATCCCGTCGGTCCTGTTCTCGATGAAATACAAAGCTATCGCGAACATTTCTCGGCGCATACCATTGGCATGCACATTAGGCGCACAGACAATAAGGAGTCGATTGAACGAAGTCCGCTTAGCCTATTTGTCGATGCTGCACGACGCGAAATTGATCAACACAATGACACGCGCATATTTCTTGCAACCGACGACGAAGCTACCAAGACGGCATTAAAGGCCGAATTTGGCAACCGCATCATCACTTCGCCCAAGCCTGCCGCACGCAATAGCATTGCAGGCATTAGGGGTGGAGTGGCCGAACTGTGGATGCTGGCCTCCACCACTACCATCTATGGCTCGGCGGGAAGTAGCTATTCGGTTATGGCTGCTAAGATTGGAGATAACAACTTGGAAATATTAAGCAAGTGAAGAAAGGAGATTGGTTGACAAGTCAACAAGAAGATAAGTTAACCAGTTGACGAGTGAACCTAGGATAAGTTTATGAGTTGACAGGTAAACGAACTAACAAGCAAACAAGCTGACGAGTCGGCAAGAAACAAGTTAACCATTTCCTTTGCCTTCCCGTTAGCCTGCAAACCTGCTTATACTTCTTTATCTTAACCCAACAACAGCTTGCTCACCTCCGCGGTATTCAGTGCCCATTGGTAAGTGTAGCGTTCATCGGCATCGCTTTCGTTGCCAACTAACGTTGCACCTTGCGCCTCGGCTCTTATTTCCAGCAGTTCGCCAACCGTCGTTTTCTCTTCCAATCGTTTGAGAAGAGCCTCAACACTAGCCGCATCAACGCCTAAAATAGTTTGTGAAGTATATGGCATCTCCAACCAAACTATCTCTCTTTGCTCCACTTTAAGCACGCCAAAAACAAGTCCCTTAGACAAATTGGACTCGTCAACACGCACCACATGCTGAACGCACGATGGGTCGTAGGCCACACCATCCTTATCAGAAACGGTCATGGGATAGGCAGAATTCATCCAACCAACCATTAAATTGGGCGACAGTGCACCGCAAGAGTAGGCATTGCAACTAAATGTTACGTATCGCGCACCAGCCTTTTCCAATTCGTTTAAGTTCAATTCGATGTACTCGGCCGTACCAACCTGCTCTGGAATATTTCGTATATCGCCCGAATGCTTTGCTCCTGGGCAAGATAAGTTGAAATAAGAGCAAAACATTGATTTACCATTTTCAAAGGCAATACGAGCACTTAGGTCCATGTCTAGGTGTTGGGCATGCAAACCATTGCCCCATTGCATGAACAGCCTAACGGCATTGCCTTCTACCTTAAATCGCGTTCCTTGCAACGCACATGCTCTGTCTTGAACGCTATTCGACCTATCGCCCACGCCAATTGGCACCTGATAAAGTCGCGGGTCAATATAAACGCTACCACCAGCACAGTGCGCCTGTTGCGCATATCGGCTTTTCATTGCTCGCTTGTACATCGCATTTACGTCTGCAATCATCTGTTTCAGCTGTGCATCATCGAAAGAAACAAGCAGCGGATGAGGGTCAAGATTGTGCATCACACCTGTTATAGGACGTGCCAAGCGCATGCGCTTTGGGTCGAAATAGGCCTTAGCCCCATTGTTTAACGAAAGCAACAGACGCGCAGGCAGCTGATGAACAATGCCTTCGAAGGCCGCAAGTGTTGTCTGCGAATCAAAGTTAAGCATGGTTGAGAACAGACTACGGGCGAACAAGCCAGGGCGTTGGGACAATAACGAGAGGGTTAGTTGCGCATCGTTAGCCCTTCGTGCCTTGTCTAGCATACCTAGCCAAGGGGTGTAAGTTTGGCAATAAAACACATCTAGCAATGCGGCAAGTCGTTCGAACCCTTTCTTACGCGCATATTCGGCCAGCCGCAATGCCCTAATCATACGCACCCACATTCCCCTTTTGGCGTGCATTGCCTCTGCCGACTTCTCGCTAGATAGGGGAATGGCATTCATCCACGTGGCCACAAGTCGGCAATACGCCCTGTTGTATTTCAGTTTTAGTCGCTCGCGCATAGCCTCTCCCGCTTCACTAGCCTTGTTTTCTTGTGCGGCCATGTGCCAATAAAGACCTCTGGCGTTGGCAATGAGCGTTCGGGGTTCAATAATTCGTGCGCATCCATTTTTCTCGTACCATAGAAACCGCAGTATATCGGCAGGCGTTTCAAAAAGCCTTGTTGCCTGTTCGCCTTTTCCTGCCGCCACCAATGCCTTAATGGCAATCATCGCCGTCTCTTTCATGGCAATGTTTACATCGCTAGGCAAATCGAACAACATGAGCAGTTGCGCCACCGATTGCGCCTGAGTAGCATCTAACGGCGTGGGCGAGGTAAGCAAAGTGCGAAGTTCGCGCTCCAAGTCAACGCGTGTAAAGAGGTGCAGGGGCTTTAGTTTCTTTCCCTGTCCCTCGTAAACGAATGTTGAAGTGACAAACGGTGTGCCGCAATAAGGGCAACCGTTGTATCGTTCTAACGGGAAAGTGCCGTAGGGAATGAAGTGTCCGCAAGGCAAAGTTGTGCCTTCCAGTTGAAGTTTCCCCTTAAACAAGTTGGCCACATAGGTGATAAAATGGTCGATAAGGCTTTCTTTTGTTGGCGTACCCCAACCTTTTACCAAGGAAGCCCAATTCTGTTTCAGGCGCAACACATCAGCCATCACTACATAAACATCCTCAATTTGTTTGGCAGACGCCCAATAAAACGCCTGCAACAAATCTTGTTCTACGCCATATCCAAACTTGCTAAGGCGCGAAACCAAGGTCAACGCAACCACAGTTGGTTCGTGGGGTTGCTTTATCTGTTGGCTATCAATATCTATAAACAGGGCTTGATAACGCAAAGCCACTTTGTTTGCTATGATGTTGTCCATGTTGTGGAATTGTTGATGCTGGTTGTTTTCCAAGCAGTTGAAATATGGGCGAGGTGTTATTGCTCGCCATTGGCTTTATAATCTAGAAATATAGACGTAGCGTTTCATCGCTGTTTAGTTCCTAATTGTATTACGTTCCCCCGCATACGCCTTAGCTTATAAGTTATAAACTTAGGAGGATGTTTGAGGGTTATAACTCATCAACTCACAGACTAACGAAATCGCCACCTAAATAAAAAAGGGGGTGAGAGGGCGGTAATTGCTGGTCTAAAATCCCTTAGATGTTGAAGTAAGACCAACTTGACCGTCCCTCCATTTCCCTTTACAGTATGCGCCAAGCTGCGCCGTTAGGGTGTGTTAGCGATAAACACATGCCTTTATATAAAGGAGCACTACGCCTTATCACCCGTTGCGCAGTCTTGTTCATTGCCTAGCCACCTTAACCCTTAATCACCGCGATGGGTAACAGTTTGGTTTTCACCTTAATCAGGTCTGTTTGGTTGGCAATAACCTCTTCGATGTCTTTGTATGCGCCTGTTGCCTCTTGCATATCGTCTTGCGAACGTATGGCATGAACAATGCCTTTGGCCTCAAGCTGTGCCACTTCGGCCTGCATATCCAGTGATGCTATGGCGGCCGTTCTACTTAAAACGCGACCTGCACCATGCGAACAAGAATTGAACGAGGCAGCATTGCCAAGCCCCTCTACGATATACGATGCCGTTCCTTGCGAGCCGGGGATGATGCCCACCATGCCTTCGCGAGCCAAAGTAGCACCTTTGCGATGTACAATAACGTTCTTACCATAGTGGTTTTCCCATGCGGCATAGTTATGCGCAATGTTTATCATCGGCTCGAACGCAATGCCGGGCAGTGCTTCTGCAAGCACCTCTTGCACCCTTTGCATCATCAGGCTTCTATTGCATAACGCAAAATCTATACAATATTGCATTTCTGCCCAATAATTTTTAAACTCTGTCGACCCAACGGGTAAGAAAGGCAAATGCAATTTCTCGTCTACCACCGTGTGCCAACGGGCGTTAAGCTGCTGGGCAAGCTTGTTATAATGTTCGCAAACTAGCTTACCAAGGTTTCGCGAGCCTGAATGCAACATCACCCAAAGGTTTCCTTCCTCGTCTTTTTGCAGTTCTATAAAGTGGTTTCCTCCGCCAAGCGTACCCACTTCGTAAACAATGGCCGCCTGCCTACGTTTCACCACCTCCATGCGGTCTATCTCATGCCCCTTGGGTAAGTAACATTCGGGTTGAGGTTCCGTATGGTGCATCATGCCTAAGGGTATGCGTTGCCTAATGCCACTCATTATTTTCTTCCTCAAAACATCTGGCGATATGTCGGTCACCTTATAGTTCGACTTCACTGCGCACATGCCACAACCAATGTCTACGCCCACGGCATTGGGTATAACTGCATCTTTACAAGCCAGCACACCGCCAATGGGCATACCCATTCCTGCATGCACGTCGGGCATAATGGCAAGGTGGTGAAACAAGAAGGGCAACGTGATAAGGTTCTCAATCTGTTGCATAGCCTTAGCATCTACACTGCTAGCCCATATCATCACAGGCCTGTTGTTTATTATTTTTATTTCCATTGCTATATATATTTAATGTGTTATGTTGCCGATATGTTGTTTTTTAGAGGTTGGCTGGTTGCCTTCCCTTTTCGTTTGCAAAGTTCGTTTAAGGGTACGCAGTGTTTTTGCGTAATGAGAAAAAACTTGCATTTAAACCCCATTTTTTTCAATTTTATCACCTCTACGCAAATAGGTTGCGTAGAAACTCGCTATCTTTGTGATGTTTTAGTACAGCGAACAGCCATCGCCATAACACTACCGCCTTTGCATAAGCCATCAAACAAGCATGCCAATGGTAGTTTCTCCATCACATGGAACAAGCGAACGGCCTTCGCCATACACCTAATTTAATATATATATAACGATGCCAGCCAATAAGAATGCACTGATAAGGTATAAAACCATTGACGACTGCCTGCGCAACCGTTACAGGCGATGGACGCTCGACGACTTGGTAGACGCATGCAGCGATGCCCTTTACGACTTGGAAGGAATACGCAAAGGCGTATCGGTAAGAACGGTTCAGGCCGACTTGCAGATGATGCGTTCGGACAAATTAGGCTATAACGCGCCCATCGAAGTGTACGAACACAAGTTCTATCGCTATGCCGACGCCACGTTTAGCATCAACAACATGCCCTTATCGCAAAACGATTACGAGGTGATGCAAGAGGCTGTGGACCTGCTTAGGCAGCTTGAAGACTTTGAGCAGTTTACCGAAATGAGCGATGTTGTGAATCGCCTGCAAGACCATTTGGCCATTGCTCGCAATCATCGCAAACCCATTGTGCATTTCGACAAGATGCCTAACCTGAAAGGTTTGCGCCTGCTTAACCCCTTATACAACTACATTGCGCATCGACAGACCTTGCGCATCAGCTACCAATCGTTCTCGGCCAAAGAGCCTATAACGCTGGTTTTGTGTCCGCATTTGCTGAAAGAGTTTCGCAATCGTTGGTTCCTGTTCGGTTCTACTGCGGACGACATGGTGCTGTTTAACCTGCCCTTAGACCGCATAGTGAAGGTGGAAACGGCCGACGAGCCTTATCGCGACAACCCCAATTTTGATGCAGAGCACTTTTTCGACGACGTTATCGGAGTGAGTAAGAATGTGGGAGACAAACCCAGAACCGTGATGTTCTGGGCAGACGATGAGCAAGCAGGGTACATTTCCACCAAGCCGCTGCACCCTTCTCAGCAAGTTGAGGACGAGCATCCGGAACAAGGAGGCTGCGTTTTCAGCATAAAAGTGGTGCTAAACTTCGAACTTTACTCAGTGTTGATGAGTTATGGACCTGGCATCAAGGTGCTTTCGCCACAAAAGGTGGTTCGCCGGATGCACAACATGACAGGTAAAGCGCATTGGCTTTATAGGGAAGAAAAGATGGAAAGGTGAAAGGGTGAAAAGATGGCTGCGCCTTTAAAAGGTGAAAGGGTGAAAGAGTGAAAAGGTGAAAAGATGGCTGCGCCTCTAAAAGGTGAAAAGGTGAAAGAATGGCTAACGCCACCATTGCAATTGGCTTAACTCCTTAACTCCATAACTCCTTAACTCCTCCATCCCATAACTCCTCCACCCCATAACTCCTAATGACGAAAAGGTGAAAAAATGGCTGCACCTATAACATGTTAGCTATCTAATCCAGAAAAAAACATTGATTCACTTTATGTCCCTTATGTTCTTATGTCAAATATGGGGCAGAGTTTGTGTCAAAGCACGGCATAAGAACTTGTCAATTCGTCAACTAAAATATGTCTTATTTTCAGTGTAAGTTTTAACATTATGGCTACCTTTTTCTCCACCAATTGTCAACACGGCCGCAAAATTTCGATTCTCGCATCGGTTTGTTTTGATGCAAAAAGGGGTTAGTCTGTGAATGAGGCAAAATGAATTTATATTCTCCAAAAGTGCCATTTGCACCAGATTTCGGGCTATTTGCAGCAAAATGCAATGCATTTTGCTGCTAAACGCAAGCCGTTTTGGTGCTAAATGCAGTGCGTTTTGGTGCTAAATGCAGTGCGTTTTGGTGCTAAACGCAAGGCAAAATGCTGCTAAATGCAAGGTAAAATGTCGTAAAATGTGGGTCCAAAAGCATAAACATACACTGCAACGGTATAAATAAAACCTTCTTGAACCATGAAACACATAGCTAAAAGGGGCAAAACATCCATTAAAATGTAGGTTTTTAGGGGTTAAAAGTGGGTAATTGGGTTTGAAAAAATACGAGCTGGCAACCAAACTAGAAAGGCTAAATGGTGCAAAACGCAGGTTCTGTTCTTAAAAACAGACAAAACAAAAGACGTGAAATGTTAGAAATAGTAGATATTTACCTACTTTATAACCTATATTTCCGCTAGAATGGAGTGGTAAGCGGAAGGCGTTTTGTAAAATAAAAACACCAGAATTAACACCACATTAGACGTTGGGAAAAGAGTGCAAGTAGGTTGCTAACGTCCGATTTGGGTTTAATAAGCTAGCAAAACGATTGGCACCTGCCTTTCATACAATATAAGACTACCCAAATGAAGAGCCTTAAAGGGCATGGAAACCTAGGTCAACTCGTACACGCCTGTTGGACTTTTACGTTTCAAAACCTCCAACTCAAAGTCTTTACCTGCCACAATACCATAGCTGCGCAAAGTCTGTTCAACCGTTTTCTTGGCCAATTCGGGGTGGTTGTTCTCCTCGCTTAGGTGGCAAAGCCAAACGTGGCGAAGGTTTTCGGATGCGTTTTGGGCCAACGCCTCGGCACAGTCCGCATTGCTAAGATGGCCAGTTTTGCCCAAGATACGTTCTTTAAGGTGCTGCGGATAAGGGCCGCCCGAAAGCATTTCCACATCATGGTTGGCCTCAATCACCAAGTAGTTGGCGGCATTGATAAAAGGTTTCATCTCGTCGGTCACTTCTCCCACGTCGGTAAGCAAGCAAAATGTAATGTCGCCAAACTGCACTTGGTAGCCCACATTGTCTAAACTGTCGTGCGGAACATTAAAAGGCGTGACGGTAAAGCTGCCCAAACGAAAGGCCACACCTTTCTCTACCAACTTCAATCGTTCGGGACTGACCTTGCACCGAACGCAATAATTCTTCTCAATGCCCACGTGAACGCGATGGGTGGCATAGATAGGCAACCCATAATCGCGACTAAGACTGCCAACAGACTTAACATGGTCGGCATGGTCGTGCGTGATTAGAACATTTTGTATGTGTGCAAGCGAAAGGCTGTATTCACGAAAATGCTTTTTTAAAGTGCGAATACCCACACCTGCATCTATAAGAAGTCCCTCTGTTTCTGTATATAAGTAATAGCAATTGCCGCTGCTACCGCTTCCCAACGAAATGAAGTTCAACATCCTGCGTTTAAAGTTTTCCACAAAATTAGGGAAAAAGTGCGAAATAACCAAAGTTTTTCCTACCTTTGTCTTTGCTAAATTAACTGACACATGAAAAAGTTCCTCGCCGTATGCGCATTGCTCCTCCCCACCCTGCTTGTTGGTTGCGACGTGCGCAAGGTTGCCTTTTCGCGCGAATTTGATGGCAGCGTAGACTCGTTTGCCGTCTATTTCTTTAATTGGCGGCTCGACAAGGCTGCCCAGTTCTGTACGCCCGACTCGAAGAAATGGCTGCAATTTGCGGCCAGCCAAGTGCAACCCGAAGACTTGGAGCAGATGAAAAACCTGCCCAACAACTTTGCCTACTCGTACGAAATAACCCAAGGCGACACCAAAGGCGTTGCTGCCGAAGTGGCGTTGAACGTGGAAAACTTCTTTGTTCTCGACTCGATTGGCAAGCCCGGCAGACTGAAAGACAGTGCCACTTTTCCTTTGCAACTGGTAAAACAAGACGGAACATGGAAGGTTAAACTAGACGGTCTGCCAAGAATGGATAAGAACTATCAGCAGAAAAAGCCGGATGAAAAAAACGGATAAGGGCTAATCGCCCCACTTGCCGCTTGTTTTTCGCCCCCGTTTACATGGCAACCCAATGCCACATTGACTGCGACGAAAGATTAATACTTGCTAAAAACGAGCCAAGCCCGAAGGCATTTAAGCGGCAATTGATTTAAAAGCACTACATTTGCAGATATTTATAAACCACATAAAGAGAAGAAAAAACGGCGTTCATATAATGCGCTGACAACTGATTACATCAATGAGACACAAGTTAAGCCACTTATTATTTATAACCCTGTTGCTCTTTGCAGCAACAGCCGAACTGAAAGCGCAAGGCAACGGCAAAACACCTACGCCACGCAAAGCAAAGACTGCCGACAGCGTTAGCGCGCCAGTGCAACCCAAAGACACGGCAAAGACCATGCCCGACACGCTTGCCGTGCCATTGCCAAACCCCTCCTTAGACCTTGCCGACACGGAAGAAAGCATGGGACTACACCAATCGCTTAAAGTGAAATTCATCGAAGGCAATGCCGGTTTCATGTCGCTCGTGGCCTTGGCATTGGTGCTAGGACTGGCTTTCTGCATCGAACGCATCATCTATCTTAGCCTCTCGGAGATTAACGCCAAACGATTTATGGCCGACTTAGACGCAAAGATAAGTGCAGGCGACATAGAAGGGGCCAAGGAACAATGCCGAAACACGCGCGGCCCTGTGGCATCTATCTGCTATCAAGGACTGACGCGCATCAGCGAAACGATAGACAATATCGAACGTTCAATCGTTTCGTACGGCACCGTTCAATCGGCCAACCTCGAAAAAGGCTGCTCATGGATAACGCTCTTCATCGTTATGGCTCCCTCGTTGGGTTTCTTGGGCACGGTTATCGGTATGGTAATGGCCTTCGACCAGATAGAGCAAGCAGGCGACATCAGTGCGCCTGTGGTGGCCGCCGGTATGAAAGTGGCCCTTATCACCACCATCTTCGGTATCATTGTGGCACTTGTTTTGCAGGTGTTTTACAACTACATACTCTCTAAGATAGAGCATTTGGTGGCCCAAATGGAAGAGTCGTCCATTACGTTACTCGACTCTATTATGAAACATAAGCTGTCGAAATGAAAAGGTTAAACATCAAAAACATCCCTGCCGAGCGGCTCTCGCAACGCGTTTTCTACGTGTTGGTAGGCTTGTGCGTGGTTGTTTTCGGGCTGTTTTACATGGTGGGCTACGACATTCCCTACGTTTTCAACCCCGACATCACTGCGCCCATGTTCACAGGTGTGGTTCTCGACACGATGTATGTGCTCTTCTTACTGGCCTTGGCATGTGCCATTTGGAGTGCCGTTAAAGGATTTAGCCTTTCGGGAAAGAGCGACGGCACGGAGAACAACGTCCCCTATCGCGCCATTTCGTATGCCGTGTTCGTGGGAACAGCCGTCATTCTGCTGCTCGCCCTGCTCTTCGGTTCGTCTAAGGAGATGGTGGTCAATGGCTCGTTGTTTGCCAATAATTTCCTTCTCAAACTCTCCGACATGTTCATTTACACCATCGGCATCTTGCTTTTTGTGGCATTTGCTGCCGTTGTTTTCGGTTTCACCCGTTATTACCGCAAAAGATAAAGAGGAGGAAAGCCCATGTTTGCCCGACGAAGAAGAACTGTTCCGCAACTCAACGCGACATCAACGGCCGACATTTCGTTTATGTTGCTCATCTTTTTCCTTGTCACCACATCAATGGATCTCGACAAGGGATTGGCCAGGAAGTTGCCGCCCGTGGAAAAGAACAAGCAAGAGGAAAGTATTGTTAATAAGGATAACATCATCAAGGTGTTTATAACGGGCAACAATAAAGTTCTTGTTGACGATGCACCCTGCACGCTAGACGAGCTAAAAGACAAGCTGAAAAAGTTTGTGGCACGTAAAGGTAGAAACCATCTTATACAACTACAAGCGAGCGAAAATGCCAACTACGACACGTATTTTCATGTGCAAGATGCCATCGTGTCTACCTTTAACCTGCTTAAAAACCAACTGGCCGTAAAGATGTTTCGGCATCCTTACGCGCTATGTTCGGCCGAAGAGAAAGACGAAGTGAACCGACTGATGCCCCAACGCATGGTGGAATCGTTCGACAATAAGGATAACAACACGCCATAAGCATGATACGCAGGAGCAAAAGAAACCACGAAATACCCGTGCTCAACACCTCGTCGCTACCCGACTTGATATTTACGGTGTTGTTTTTCTTCATGATTGTAACCCACATGCGCAACGTTACAGTGAAGGTGAGGTATCAAGTGCCACAGGGGAAAGAACTGAATCGGCTTGCCAAGAAGTCGTCGGTGATGCACATATATATAGGTAAGCCCATCGAAAAAAGGGACGCCGACAATGCACAAGCCACCATCGTGCAATTTAACGACAAGGTTATTCCCCTTGCCGAACTAAGAAAATACATTGCTGCCGAACGCGCGAAACACTCTCCCGACGAGGCAAAAGAACTAACGGCATCAATAAAAGCCGACAAAGATACGAAGATGAAGACCATCGCCGAAGTGAAACAAGCCTTGCGCGAGGCAAAAGTTTACAACGTGAACTTTACCGCCACGCAAAGCAAAAGCACGCGTTAAGTTGCGCCGTCTGTTTGTTCGCTACCAACAGAACCCAAGCCAAGCTTTACCTACCAATAACCTTTAACCACACCCACGCATGGTTAAATAACATAAAAATAAGCATACAATTAAGAATCAGTAATAACATTATAACAAGCATTAAAGGTAGAAGTAATCGCCGAAAAGGTTACATTGTAAGGCTGTTACGCCAGTGTGAGGTTGCGCTGAGCATTTTGGCAGTTTCCCAAACAATCAGTAAAAAGATTTTTCTTACCTCTCGGCTACTTGCCAAATTCATTTTTATATGTTACCTTTGCAAAGAAATTGAATAAATATGTCACATCATAATCTAGATCTTCTGGACAAGAAGATACTTCAACTTATCTCTGCCGATGCACGCACACCCTTCTTAGAGGTGGCGCGCATTTGCAAAGTTAGTAGTGCTGCCATACATCAGCGCATACAAAAGCTCTTAAATTTGGGCGTAATAAAAGGCTCGCGATTTATTCTTGCCCCCGAAAAAGTGGGCTATGAAACGTGTGCCTACGTTGGACTTCACCTCAAAGACCCCAGCACTTCCGACAAAGTGGCAGAGGCTTTGGAGAAGATACCCGAGGTGGTTGAGTGCCATGTTCCCACTGGGAACTACGACCTTTTCATCAAATTGTATGCAACCAACAACCGCCACTTGATGTCTATCATCCACGATAAGCTACAACCGCTCGGACTTTCGGGCAGTGAGACCATTATCTCTTTCAATGCCCTTATCGATAGGCAGGTGTCGGTAGACCAAGTGGCCGTTGAAGACGAGGAGGAATAACACAACGAAGGATGCCGCCCTGCCCCACATAGGCAAGCAAGTAAAAAGGCATTATCTGCGTAATATACATTTACTGCAACGCCCCGCTTAACCCTTACAATGGTTAAGCGGGGCGTTGTGGTAAAACATTTACTCAAAAAAGCTGTGCTACGGGTGCTAATCCATCCGCGCCTTATAGTCTTCGTAACCATAAGTGCGCAGCATTTCCAGTTCTCCCGAAGTGCGAACAATAGCCAACGAGGGGTGTGAAATGCCGTTAAACATGTTCGTCTTCACCGTGGTATAGTGTATCATATCCTCAAATATTACGTTCTCGCCCACGGTCAAGGCATGGTCGAACTGCCACGAACCCATAAAATCGCCCGACAAACAGCTGTTGCCGCCCAAGCGATAAATGTGTTTCGCACCGCCATTCACCGCTGCCTCCAAGTCAAGCGACTGCGCATTGCGAACCGCAGGCTGGTAAGGCATCTCCAAACAGTCGGGCATGTGGCAAGTAAAGCTCACGTTTAAGATGGCCGTTTGTATGCCCTTGTCTTCAACAACGTCTACAACTTGTGCCACAAGAGGACCCGTTTGCCAAGCGAAAGCACTGCCAGGTTCGAGTATAACGTGCAAATGGGGGTGGCGTTGCTTAAACGAACGCAGCGTATCAACGAGCAACTCCACGTCATAATCCTTGCGTGTCATCAGGTGTCCACCACCAAAGTTAATCCATTTCAACGCAGGGAACCACCCCGAAAACTTGTTTTCGATGTGCGCTAAGGTTCTTGCAAACACGTCGGCACCACTCTCGCAATGGCAATGACAATGAAATCCCTCGATGTCCGCCTGCAAACGGCTTGGCAATCGTTCTGCCGACAGCCCAAACCTTGTACCTGGGGCACAGGGATTATACAACTCCGTCTCTACTTCCGAGTACTCAGGGTTGACCCGCAAGCCAAAAGAAAGACTTGCATTACTTGCTTTTGCGAGCGCGGCATAACGCTCATACTGCGTTAGCGAGTTGAAAGTGAGATGGCTAGAACAGCTGGCAATCTCCCCAATCTCATCGTCGGTGTATGCAGGAGAATAGGTATGCGCCCTTGAACCGAACTCTTCGAAAGCCAATTTCGCCTCAGAAAGCGAACTGGCAGTGGTAGAACGGATGTACTCTTTAAAGATGGGGAAGGTTTTCCACAAGGCAAAAGCCTTGAAAGCAAGTATAATTTCCACCTCAGCCCTTGCCGACACTGAGGCGATAAGTTCCAAATTGCGCCTCAGTTTGGCCTCCTCCACAATGTACATCGGCCTGCGCACTTCTTCGAAAGTATCTAAGTTAATTCTCATATCTCAATGATTTGCGTATGCAAAGGTAACTTTTATATTGTTTAAATTGCAGGTTTGCCATAAAATTCCTACTTTTGCATGTGAAATAAATGGCTGCAATGAAGCTCGTAATTATGACAAAATCTACATTCTTTGTAGAGGAAGACAAGATACTTACTGCTCTTTTCGACGAGGGGATGGACAAGTTGCACCTATATAAGCCTGGTTCACAACTCGTTTTTTCGGAAAGACTGTTGTCGTTAATCCCCGAAGGATATCACGACAAGATTGTGGTACACGAGCATTTCAGGCTGAAAAACGAATACGACTTGGCAGGAATACACCTCAACAAGCCGACGGAGATTGTGCCAAACGGTATTAAAGGGAAAATAAGCAGAACCTGCGAAGACCTCGATTTGCTCAAAGACATGAAGAAAAACAGCAATTACGTCTTCTTACGACGCATATTCAGCTGTGCGGGTAACGCCGACAAGCCTTCCAGTTTCTCGGTTAAGCAACTGGAAGACGCAGCCGACAAAGGGCTTATAGACAAGCGTGTGTACGCCCTAGGCGGCATCGACGTCGACAATGTGCGGATGGCCAAGGAGCTGGGCTTTGGTGGCGTGGTGGTGTGTAGCGACCTTTGGAAACGGTTCGACATACACAACGGAACCGACTTCCGCGACTTGCTCGCCCATTTCCGAAACTTCCAAAAGATTGTAGGATAACAATTCATTTAGTTGATAAAGGCAAAGAGATAACAATCAATCACATATTAAACCATTAAAGAAATGAGTGAAGAAAACTCTTTTTTAATTTTTTCAGGCACGAAAAGCATGTATCTTGCCGAAAAGATATGCGCTAGCCTTGGTTGTCCCTTGGGCAAACTGGTGGTGACACACTTCTCAGACGGCGAGTTCGCGGTATCTTATGAAGAGACGGTGCGTGGCAGAGACGTGTTCTTGGTGCAGAGCACGTTCCCCAATTCAGACAATCTGATGGAGCTACTCCTCATGATCGACGCTGCCAAAAGAGCTTCGGCCAGAACCATCAACGCTGTCATTCCTTACTTCGGATGGGCTAGGCAAGACCGCAAAGATAAGCCGCGCGTAAGCATCGGCGCCAAACTCATTGCCGACTTGTTGCACGTTGCCGGCATCAATCGTTTGATAACGATGGACCTCCACGCCGACCAAATCCAGGGTTTCTTCGATGTTCCCGTAGACCACCTCTACGCATCGGCCGTTATCCTGCCCTACTTGGAAAGCCTTAAACTCGACAATTTGGTTATCGCCTCGCCCGATGTAGGCGGAAGTAAGCGCGCCAACACCTATGCCAAGTACCTGGGTTGCCCCTTGGTGCTATGCAATAAGACCCGCGCACGTGCCAACGAAGTGGAGAGTATGCAGATTATCGGAGAAGTAGAAGGCAAGAACGTGGTACTTATCGACGACATGGTAGACACCGCAGGGACTATCGCCAAAGCTGCCGACGTGATGATTGCAGCTGGTGCCAAGAGCGTTAGAGCTTGTGCCTCGCACTGCGTAATGAGTGGGCCTGCCTCTGAAAGGGTGCAGAACTCGTCGCTTGAAGAGATAGTCTTCACCGATTCTATTCCCTACCACAACAATTGCCCGAAGGTAAGGCAATTGTCGGTGGCCGACATGTTCGCCGAAACCATTCGCAGGGTTGAGTCAAACCAGAGTATT
The DNA here is from genome assembly GCF_000312305.1 of Prevotella conceptionensis 9403948. Classification (GTDB taxonomy): domain Bacteria; phylum Bacteroidota; class Bacteroidia; order Bacteroidales; family Bacteroidaceae; genus Prevotella; species Prevotella conceptionensis. The sequence continues at coordinate 233,277 of NZ_HE999447.1, forward strand.
TCTTCACAATACCTGATATAAAATAGGTGTGCTAACTGCCGCATACATCTATCAAATATAAAATCTGGCAGCGGTTTGGTTAAGGCCAAACTTGCTGCCAGATTTTCTTGTTCAGTGCCTAATGGCATGACATAAACAAGTGTTTTAAAAGTCATTAAGCGAGTGGTCGAGCCACGAAACCATCGCGTACGCAGGGAACACAACTTATTATAAGGGCACGGCAAATGGACGTGTACCCTACGTCAACACCACTGTTACGCCACGTGCTGCCTGTGCACCCATTACCAAAGCCTGCTCGATGTCGGCCGTCTTAGATGGTCCGCTGATAAAGCAGCCATAACCATAATCGTTCATCGCAATCTTCGTGTATGCCTCGTGCATGTTGTGCACAAGTTTATTGCGATCGAGCAGCAACACCAACTCTTCGCTAATGAACATCACCGCCTTTTCTTTCATTGTTTGCGGAACCCAAACGCAAGCGTTTTCTGCCACGCCCAATTCACCCCGTAGTATGCCCACATCTGTTCCGTTAAGGTCTTGTGCCTCGGCCACCGTATCGGGATTTAGCGTGGCAATCGTTATTTCGGGCAAGTTAGAGGCAAAAACCTTGGCATCGGGATAAAGTCGTTTGATGGCCTCGTTCACGTCTTCGCCATCTCCCAGCACAGCAACCTTACCGCCAACTGCAACCACCATCTCGCAAAACTGCGCCAGAGGGTCGTCGTAAACAATGCCAACCATGTTCATATCAGGCATGTCGCAACGCACGTGCGTGTTGCGTTTCAACTTCTCAAACAAGTCTTCTTTCTTCATTTCACCTTTCCTTTCTTCCACATTTGTTCAAACGACTCACTAGCAAACACGGGCATCTCCCTACCCTTTCCCCAATCGTTCAACCCATGATAAACCAAAAAGCGGGGCAAATGGTTAACGATGGGCGCGAATTTAAGCGACATGCTGAACAGCGATGGATTATAAAACAACATGCCCATGCCGTTAGAGATAAGCTTCTTGGTTGAGTTGGCAAGGCCCAAGCCACTTAACGACTGCCGCCAAGCATACACTTGCGAACCAGGCGCTACCTTCGTGGGGCACACATTGTCGCACGACAGGCAAAGCGAACAAGCAGAAAGGTTGCCGCTATGTTGCTGTGGACTTTTAAACATGCCCAAGTTGATGCCTATGGGACCAGGGATGAAGTAAGAATAAGAGTAGCCGGTGGAACGGCGATACACCGGACAAGTGTTCATACAAGCGCCACATCTGATACATTTTAAGGTTTGCCAATGCTCATCATTGGCAATCATGTCGCTCCTTCCGTTGTCAACAATCACCACGTGCATCTCTCCTCCTGGTCGTGCTTTCCTAAAATGTGAGGTGTATGTGGTTGAAGGCTGACCCGTTGCGCTACGGCACAGCAGCCGTTGGAACACAGCCAACGAACGATAATCGGGCACAATCTTCTCCAATCCCATTACGGCGATGTGCAATTTAGGCACAGACGTGCTCATGTCTGCATTGCCTTCGTTGGTACAAACCACGATGTCGCCCGTTTCGGCAACGCCAAAGTTGCATCCAGTAAGGCCCGCATCGGCATCCATAAAGTCGTTACGCAAGCTGTGTCTTGCACATTGCGTAAGGTATGTGGGGTCGTAATTGCCAATCTCTTTGCTAATACCCTCGCGTTCAAACAGCTCTCCCACCTCTTCGCGCGTAACATGTATGGCGGGCACCACGATATGACTAGGCTTTTCGTCTAGCAATTGTAAGATACGTTCGCCCAAGTCTGTTTCCACCACATGGATACCTTGTGCCTCCAAATAAGGGTTCAACTCGCATTCTTCTGTAAGCATCGACTTACTTTTCACCAATTTCTTCACCCCGTGCTGCTGTAATATCTCCAACACGGTTTGATTAAATTCTCGCGCATCTTCCGCCCAATGCACAATCACGCCATTGTCTTCTAGGTTCTTAGAAAACTGCTCCAAATACTGAGCCAGATGTGTAGCCGTATGCCGCTTTATTTCGCTGGCATGCTCGCGAAGGCTCTCCCATTCGGGCAACTTGTGTTCCATGAGGTCGCGTTTGCCGCGCATCAACCAAAAAGTTTGGTCGTGTCGCGTTATCTTATCCACGTTCTTCAATGCAGCAGCGGCTTTTTTAGAATGTAAGGTACTCATAATCCTGCGGCTAAAATTTGTGCAATATGAATAAACTTAATGGGGCTTTTCTCTCTTCTAGCCACCCCTTCCATGTGCATCAGGCACGAACTATCGGGCCCCGTAACGTATTGTGCCCCCGTATCAATGTGCCGCTGTATCTTGTCGTGCCCCATTTTCACCGACACTTCTGGCTCTTCTATGGCGAACATGCCGCCAAATCCGCAACACTCGTCTTTGCGTTCGGGTTCTTTTACGGTAATTCCTTCCACCAGTTGCAACAGGTCTACCATTTTGTTATAGGTGGAATGTTCAGTTCTGATGGTGCAGAAAGTCCCAATTCCCTAACGCCGTGGCAGCTGTTATGCACACTTACCACAAATGGGAAACGCCCTGGAAGAGCCTTTACTTGAAGGATGTCGTGCAGAAACTCCACAATATCCATCGTCTTTGTAGATGTTTCACAGGCGTGTTTCCCGCCGCCAAGCAAGCGTGGATAGTGTGTTCTTACGAAAGCCGCGCACGATGCCGACGGTGCAACGACGTAATCAAACGCTTTAAACATGTTTTCATACTTCTCGGCCAACGGTACTGCCTTATCTTCAAACCCCGCATTGGCCATAGGCTGACCGCAACAAGTCTGCTTTAAGGGATAGGTTACGTCCACCCCAAAGTGTTTTAATAACTTATATGTAGCCACGCCTGCCTCGGGATACAAGGCATTAACATAGCATGGAACAAACAAACCGACTCTCATTTTTCTTTCTCGCTAAATGTTTATTTGCAAATATAGTGAAAATATACCAACTAAAAACAAACCCTAAAAAAACGTTTTGCATTTGAGGAAATTTAACGGAGAAAGGAAATGGGTACGCCCCAGTAAAGCGTATCTACCCAAGATAGCCGCACAACAAACAACAACAACCCATAACGCAGGGTGCAGACAAACCCTAACATTCAAGACCACCAACGGCTAGAACCGTTGACAACGTGACGAAACACCCTCATTAACAAAAAATGCTGTACATAAACACAGATTCAAAGTGACATACCTAAGGCTGATATTACGACAACACTAACATACAATTGCGGCAATAAAGACTGCCATAACGCCTTATCCCCATGCAAGAAGGCTTTGTTTACGCTCCTCAAAAATACAAGTACGCCATAACAACCCTGCTTTATATAAAGGCAAAAAAGTTAATAAATCGTTTGGCAAATACGAAAAAAGTAGTAACTTTGCAGTGCAAAAACAAGCATTGGGATATGGTGTAATGGTAACACTACAGATTCTGGTCCTGTCATTCTTGGTTCGAGTCCGAGTATCCCAACCAACAAGCGCATCTTCTTCATGGAGATGCGCTTTTTATTTACCCATCGCATTGTTGTAAAATTGAAAAGACGAAAAGGGTGAAAAGGTGAAAAATGGCTCACGCCCTTTAAAAGGTGAAAAGGTAAAAGAGTGAAAAAGTGAAAAGATGGCTCACGCCCTTTAAAAGGTGAAAGGATGGCTGCACCTATTAACTTGTCAACTTGTTAACTCATCAACTTGTTAACTTATCAACTTGTTAACTTATCAACTTGTTAACTTATCAACTTAGCAACTTGTTAACTCGTCAACTTGTCAACTCGTCAACTTGTCAACTCGTCAACTTGTTAACCCATGAACTTGTTAACCCATGAACTCGCCAACTAAAACATGTCAAATTTTCAGTTCAAATTTTAACATTATGACTACCCTTTTTCTCAACCGATTGCCTACCTCACCGCAAAAAATCGATTCTCGCGAAGGTTGGTTTTGATGCAAAAAGGGGGTACATGTAAATGCAGACAAAATGAATTTTTATTTAAAAGAAACGTCTTTTGCACCAGCTTTTGGGCTATTAGCGGCAAAACGCGGTGCGTTTTGATGCTAAATACAGTGCAATATGGTGCTAAATGCCTTGCGTTTTGGTGCAAAATGCAGTGCGTTTTGGTGTTAAATGCAAGGTGAAATGGTGCTAAATGCAGTGCGATTTGCCGCTAAATGCGAGGTAAGATGAATAAAAATGCAGTGCAATGGTATAAACAAAACCTTTATGAGACATTAAAAACATGGCCAAAAAGGGCAAAATAGCCGTTAAAAAGTAGGGTTTTAGGGTCTAAAAGTGGGTCGTTGGGCTTGAAAAATTACGAGTTGGCAACCAAAATAGAAAGGCGAAATGGTGCAAAATGCAGATTCTTCTCCTAAAAACAGACAAGACAAAAGGTGTGAAAGGCTAGAAATAGGGGCAATTAACCTACTTTTGAACCATTATTTTCGCTAGAAAGGAGCGGCAGACAGGGTATGTTTTGTAAACCTTTTTGTAACATTTTAACTAAAATCGGCCGTTAGAGCCTGTGCAGACTTTGTTTGGTCGTTGAGCATATTGTCTGCCTTATCTTTGAAGGCATAGCGGGCTACGTCGCGAGAATAAGACTGGAAAGAATGCCGACAAGCAAACGAAAGATGGACAGGAAACGATGGAAAAACAACCTAAAATATTTGATAAGCGGATAATGAACGATTGGGGTTTATAGTCAAACAGAATTGGATTTGGAAAGCCATAGTTGCATCGTAAGCAAACAAAAGTCCTCCTTTTCCTCTGCGTAAGGGTTTATTGATGTCATGCAGCGCACGTCTTGCATTCTTCTAACAACTATTTCCAAATGCAATTCCGTTTGACTATAATACATTCGTTTACAAACAAAAAGATGGGGCTGTTCGAACAATGAATGCTTTCGAACAGCCCCGTATTGTAAACAGAAGTACGGCTTTAAAAACTCATGCGCATCATCAGTCGCACACCTTGCTTATGCGCGGTGGGCAACTCATTGTAGTTTAACCTACGCACATATTGCACATGGAACAACTTGAAAATGTTGTGCACACCCACTATCAACTCCATATAAGGACGCTTGGGGTTCATTACATGCGATCCTTCTGGGAAATACATCAATGTTGCATCGCCCATGTTTTGGAACAAAAAGGGATTATTCTTATCTGTAAGCGAACCCCATAGGCCTTTAAAACCGATGTACTCGCGCCATTTCAGCTTTTTAAGCAGTGGTATGCGGTTGAATATCTTACCGTTCATGTCCCATGCAAGGTCAACGCTAGCATACCTGTCGTTAAGAAATTCCATGTTGTTTATCAGGTTGAACGAACCTTTCTGTACGATGTACGACAGGTTGGCGGCAGGCATAATCAACAAGGGGAAGGGCACTTTGTCCCATTGTGCACCCGCTCGCAGTTGCACATCAAACTTACCCCAGCTTCTCAGCCAAAAACGTTTCAGCAGTCCCACTTCCGAAAAGTTGTAGCGATACTGTCCGCCCAACACGCCATTTAATCCCACGGCGTGCGAAAGCGTAATCACAGGGGCCTCCAAGTTAATGGCAATACGCCTTTGCTTGGTGTTGATAAAGGTACGTCCTGGCGCAATTTCCAACTCGAAACGCAGTTCCGTTGTGCGTATCTTACCATTGTGCAACAGGCTACTAACATCCGTATCAGGAAAGATAATGGGCGGGAAAAAACTGCTTAGTTTCTCGAAGAACAAAGAACCAGCAGCCTCGTTCTCCTCAGTTCGAAGGCTTAGTGTGGTTTTCATCCCCCACTCTTCTTCGCGTTCTAAGGTAAGCTGTTGGCGATTATAGAACATCATCGCGTCTACCTTCGCCCACTTTAAGGCCGTAAACACGTTGTCTTTGTCGGTTCGCAAGAACTTATCCGAGGGCGACATGATGTCGTAAGTAGACTTGAACGACACCGTTCGCTTGGGAAACTCGCGCGGCAGATATTCTTTTCTGTTGAACGAATAGGTTATTTCGCCGCTATAATAGTTCTTTTTGCTACCCCATCCACGCGCCATATATCCTGCCAAAAACCAATGTGGGCTAAGGTTTGCCGTGGTTTGCGCACTGATACGTGTTCTAAATCCGTCGATAAAGTTTCTTGTAAACATCGTATTTACTGGTCCGATGTCCACTTTGCTGGGGTGGTTTTTCCCACCTGTCTCAACAAAATTTTCTATTAAGGCTTTCAAGCCGAAGATAATGTACTTAAAACCCTTCATTTGTTCCACGCGATGCACGAACTCGTCCATCGACGACTCGCTTTTGCTAAGTTCCACTGCGCGATATTTCTTCCAAAAAGCCTCGTCGCGCATCATGGCATCGGCCTCACGCCTTTCGCGCCCACTGCCCTTAAATAGCTTAGCGGGCAATTCGTCGAAAGCATAGTTGTTCAGGCGTGTGGTTCGGATAACGATGGCTTTCTGCAGCAGGTCGTTCACTTCAATCTCGGCAATCATATCGTCTTCGCTCAACGCCCACTCACCGTTTTCAAGCTGTGTAAACTCTTGTCGCACTTGTAGATGCTGCACAAAGTTAACGCCGCTCTGTATGGGTAGCGTAAGGTTGCAACGCTTAACGTGCAGGGTTGAGTCGGCCACAACATATAGTTCGCCACGAAAACCAATATCTTGTCCGTTGTTTGGGGTGAATTGCAGGTGGTAACACAGGTGTTTACCCACATATACAGTATCTTCAATGTAATAACGGTAAAAGCTAATGGCACTGTTACCAATGGGGCTAGTAAAGTGGTGGCGCAGCAGTCGCACATCGTTGTCGTAGATGTTCACGTCTGTAAACACATCTTTGAGCATGATGTCCATGATGTCGCCCGTTTGTATTAGCTGATTAATGCCTGCGTTGCTCTGTCCCTTTATAATGTCGCGTTCGGTCTTGGGTTGCTTGCGATATAGGTGTTGGGTAACGGTCTCGTCTACCGACACAGGCAAAATAAGTTTGTTGTTATAAGGGCAATGTTCAACTTGGTCGAGCATCCAACGTCTTTTGCCGATAAAACCACTATCTATTTGCGTTGTCGTAATGTCGTTCAGGGCCAGCGTTATCTTTTGATACTTGGTGTATTGAAAGAAGTCGTGGTTCTCCAATTGCGTGCGTTTCTTTGCCGCAATCACCCTCCGCATCAACTCAACAGCAGGATTATCCTTGCGCGAATACTTGCCCCGTTTCTGCCTTACCACCACTTCGGCCAGCTGCCGAGTGTCGGATTTGAGCTTTATGTTTAAGGTTTTGGGCGTAGACGCCTTAACAACCACTTGCACGGGAGCATAGCCCACGGCACTGAAAGTAAGCACAAGTCCCTCTTTTCGCACGATGGTGTATTCGCCCTTAGCCGTACCCGACACGGCTATATGGTGCCCTTTGTAACTAACACTGGGATAATATATGGTGTCGCCAGTGGCTGCATCGGTAACAATACCCGTGAGAACGCCCTCTGTTTGGGCCGAAACAGCTAAGCCCGTAAAGAGCAAAGCAAATACCATCAATAGTCTACTTATCTTATAACTCATCTCTTAAATTTACTGTTTTAACATCGTGGCCTTCTCTCGTAAAGACGCAAACAACAGCCATAGGACTGCAAGGAGAAGTTCACAAAAACCATTAACGCAGCCCGAATGGGCATATACCCCAACGTTTTCGTTAAGCCAAATGAACAATGTAGAGCTTGCTCGGACATTGTCATGGCGAGAAAACGCACTTTTCGAGGAACGAGAAAAGAACGTTTTCGTTAAGCCAAATGAACAATGTAGAGTTTGCTTGGACATTGTCATGGCGAGAAAACGCACTTTTCGAGGAACAAAAACAACACCGTTGGGGCTAATCGGCAAGTCAATACTAGTCTAACAAGTCCTCCAAATCCTGAATTATCATTTGCGGTATGCTTTCGTCGTGGGGCTTATCCTCCCAAGGTTCGCCCTTAAACCATGCCGTTGGGCAACCCAACGAGTGTGCTGGCACTATGTCTTTATCAAAACTATCGCCCACCACCAGAACCTTTTCGGCAGGCAGTTTCAAGGTTTCGATACCCAGCGCAAATATCTTTGGGTCGGGTTTTCGCACGCCTACAACCGCCGATTCGATAACGTCTTCGAAGAGTTCGAGCAGAAAGTAATCGTAGAGAACGGTCTTTATGTTGCCATAGAAATTGCTGACCAGCACCAGCGGATAACGCTTGCGCAGTTGTTCGAGCACGAAACGGCTATGGTCGAGCGTTCTTTTCAAGTTGCGAGCAAGGTATGTCAGCATCACGTCGTGCATGATATCGAGTTCCAATTGCGGAACATCCAGCACCTTGTTGTCGCGCAAATACGCCAGTTGCATCTGCAACTTGGTACTTAACACTGCATCGAACGTAAAGTCGGGCATGATTATTTTGTTGGTTGCCAACGTGCGTTCAACATGCACATAGGCGGCTCTGTAATCGCTTTCGCTAACAGGTACGTCCGCAAATTGGTACGCATGCCAAATAACTTGCCCCCAATGCTTGCCACTGGTGTCGAGGGTTGCACCGTAATCGAATATTATTCCCTCGATGCCAAGGGCGTTAAGCTTGCTGAACGAGTATTCTTTTGTTATCATGTTTTCGTGCATACGTGTTATTGCTTTATCGTGTTCGAACACCTTTCGCACAGTTCCTCGTGCTGCTTGTGCATGTAAATGTATATGCCGCTCAACACTGTGAGTTCGAAAAGAAAGTAAACCCACGGGCAATTAGCTAGGCATGTGACATACAGAACAATGGCGCGTAGGTTGAAACTGAGCATGTTGGTGTACTTCATCAACGGTCTACTGCCCTGCAAGAAGTCGTTGCGCAGTTGGGTTGGAGCCTTTTCTGCATCGCCGTATGTGCCATTAAGCTGTGCGAAGAGAACCTGAAACTTGGGCGTACGTTTCTCTTGACTCTTGCAATAGTTGGCGTAATTATAATAAAACAGACGCTTAAACCATTGCCCACGCTTAGGCAGAGCCTCGAAGATAGCACGCTGTTGGGCGTAAGTGTCTAGCTCGCTGCCTTTCTTTCCTTTTAAAAACAGCAGGTGTATCTGCCTGTAATAGTCGGCCAAAGAACTTTGTGGCGAGTGACACAGCAGTCCCGACACGGCAGCTAAAGCCCAAATCCATAAGCCCCACTTAACGTTGGTGTAGGGAATAAGGCTCGACTGCAAGCGCAAACAGAGGGCAAGATAGATGCTGAAAAACCACAAGTCGCCCGAAAATCCGTCGAGAACGCGCCCCAAAAGCGTTTTCTTGCCAGTAAGACGAGCCATTTGTCCATCGGTAGAATCGCAGAAGTTGGCCAACATCAGCAAGCATACGCCCATGATGTTATGGGTAAGGTCGGGGAAGTAGAACATATAGCCCGCCCCAACTCCCAAGAAAATGGAGAGTATGGTAATGACATTGGGGTGTATTCCCAGCTTGTTCCACAATAAAGCGAACACCAACCCGATGGGACGGGTGAAGTATATGTCGATGGTTTCTTCTGTGTCGCTAGATTTTAACGACTCGCGAAACAGGGTTTTGAATTTATTATCCATTCTTCTGTTGTGAGTTATTTTGTGCTGCAAGCAGCCGGTTTACCAATAACGAAATGGCGTCGGCAGCCTGCTCGCGACATGGCGAAAAGCTGGGCCAATCGTTAAAGTCGATGATGAAAAAGCGGCCCTCGCAGTCTACAATGCAGTCGCCACCATACACGTCAATGCCTGTTAGCCGTGCCAAACGCATTGCCACAACCCTAAGTTCGGATAAGTTGAAACCGAAATGCTGGGCAATGCCGTTGCGTTTTTCGTTGCCGAACTTGGAATGACCATTGTCTGTGGGATAGAAATACCAAAAAAAACTATCGCCAACGCCGTAAAACTTAATGAGATCGCCCACCACATGGGCACTAACTACCACGTCGTCAACTCCGCGCAGCACAAAATTGCGCTTGGTTTGCTCAAC
>NZ_HE999447.1:243504-287077 GCF_000312305.1 Prevotella conceptionensis 9403948
GCGAAAAGCGTTCTAACGCTGCGGCTTTGTTAATTACCAGGGCGTGATCTTGCTGCTCGCGCGCCCTCAAAAGCTGTATTGTGCGAGGAAGTCGGCCCATAGATAGAAACAAGTCTGCACGATGTTGTTCGCCTAGTTCGTGTTCGGCGATGGCCAACACTTGGTGTTGACTTAGTCGGTCTATCGTTGCATCCATTATAGAACGATCTGCCACTACCGAATTGGGCGAGAAACGCACGTCTCTATAAATGGCAATTACGCTGCTCATAAAGGAACCTCTCTGCTTTGTTGATGTCTGAAACGTGGTCGATGTCCAACACTTTGCCCATTACGTAAGCCTTTAATTTCATACCATTGGCAACCAATGCCCGCTGGAAATTGCGCATACGGCTTTCTCCACTCTCGATGCAAGCCTTCAACACGGGCAGACATTGGGGAGTTAAGCCATAGATACCAGCCGAGATATAGTGGCAGTTGGGGGCAGATTCGTCGTAAAAGCCCGATATATATGGTGGGTTGTTGGTTTGCACATACAATGGCTTTTCGTCGTCGACAAAGCCTGTTACAGCCATCATTCCGTTGTCGCCGGCCGCTAATGCCGTGTTCATCGAGTTGACGAAAAGGGCAAATTCGTCTTCATTAAAGACGGTATCTACCGTTGTAAGGACGAAAGGCGAAGCCTGAAGATAAGGGCTTAACTCGTAAAGGCTGTGCATTGAGCTGGGCGTACGCTTAACGATTATCCTCAACGGTACGCGTTTTCCCGCCAAGCCCTTGCGCTGCACATCCTTCAAATGGGCGGCAACGTCGGTCATCTGCTCGTTACAAATAACCACAATCTCGTCGGCTTTGTTGGCCAAGAATATTCTGATAAGCCTGTCAACAAGGTGTTCGCCCCCCACTCTGACCAGCGGTTTGGGCAATTGCACGCCTTCTTGCATAAGGCGCGAGCCTTCTCCTGCGGCTATAATTGCATACTTCATAACGTACTTTGCGTTGTAAAAACGAAGTTCGAGACTTATGGAAAAGCCCCTATAAATGCAGTTTACCACTGCATAAAAACATCGACTAGCCCTCTAACTTAACGTGTTTGGGAATACGATGAGTGGTTAGAACCAACTACAAAGATAAGTAATTGTTGGCGAACACGGAAACTTTTCAATCGCAAATCGCCACACCAGATGCAAACAAGAACACTGCTTACGAAAAAATAGGCCAAACAAAAGGGAGAGAAAAGCCTCAACGAAAAAGCCATGTATAAGGGAGAAATACAGAGATTGAGGAAGAAAACAACGACACCGAGGGGCTTTAAACGTACGCGTAACTTCATTTAACACCACACAGTAAAACTTAAAAGAGAACTTTTTCGTTGAGCAAAATGAACAACGTCGAGCTTGTTCGGACATTGTCATGGCGAGAAAACGCACTTTTCCTGGAACGAGAAAAGAACGTTTTCGTTAAGCCAAATGAACAACGTCGAGCTTGTTCGGACTTTGTCATGGTGGGAAAACGCACTTTTCGAGGAACGAAAAGAACGGCTAAGTGCAGCAAAGCACAAACGTCATAGGTACAAAAAAGCGACGACCTTCGCAGGCTATCGCTTCAGATCTTCAATAGGTATCAGTCCTCTTCTAAGGTAAAAAGATTGTTTTCAGGATAACGTGTGCAAAGATAATTCTTTTTTGGCAGCCGCCCAACTTTTAATAGAAATTTCCTCGATATTGTCCTATTAAAGTATTATAAATTGGTTTCTCTATAAAATTTAAGCATAACTATGCATTCCACCAAGAAAGAAGTTTACGCCCAAATAGGTCATTAACACCGTGAGAAAGGCAACAACCATGTACACATGGTAAGCCATGGCGTTGTTCAGGAAGGGTAACGAGCGGTTGTGAACAGCAACGGCATACACCATGAGGGTGATAAGAGCCCACACCTCCTTAGGGTCCCAACTCCAATATTGCCCCCAGCTAATGTTCGCCCATACGGCCCCGACAAATGTCCCAACAGACAATGTGACGAGGCCCGGATAAAGAAAGATGTGCGAAAGTACCCTTAATGCCGAAATCTGATTGACATACACCCCAGGCGACTGCTGCTTTGCCCGTTGAATAGAAGATAGTTTATCCACCAAGTACAGTACGATGGCACCTACCCCGCAAATGAATGTCAGCGAGAAAAGGGCGTAGCTCATCATGATAACACTTACATGCAGGCTTAACAATGGGCTGTTGAGTACGGGCATAATGTGGGTTATGGCAGGATTCATCTGCCCGATGTGGCTTACGAGTAGGAAAAAGCCACTAAGTAGAAAGCCAAAGAGCAATACGATGGAGGCCTTGCGTTGCATGACTATTACCAAAATCTGAACGAACCAGGCAACAACCAGCATGGTTTCGTATCCATTAGACATGGGTATATTGCCCGATATTATCCACCGGATAGCGAGGACAGCAGTTAAGACAATGAATGAAAGCCACATGAAACCAAGGCTCAGACGGCGAACCAGTTCTCCGCAAGAAAAGGAATTAACACGCTTGCCACCTTCTTCCCTCTCCTTCAACGAGGAGAACTGCTGCTTGTGCGATATTCTGTAAACAAACCAAGCCAACAAGAACAATCCCAGCGTGAGGTTGAAGACAAAAAGAATGGTGGTGAAAGGTATGGCATTGTATATTCGCTCGGCTCTTGTTCGAAACAAGGAGGGGATGCTGGAACCTCCATTGATTGCTTGGAACTTACGCAATCCGGTTACAAGTTCCTCTATGTGTGTATTGTTGCCTACCATTAGGTCTGCGTTCAGAACGTTAAACAGTTCGGCTATGTAGCGTTGATGAAGCGAGTCTATCATGTTCGGCAGTCTGTCGGTCGGTGCGTACCATCGGACTCCACCTTTCCCATCACTAAATGGAAACACTCTCAGCAACTTGCCCTGTCGCAATTGTAAGATAAGTTGTATCCGGTCGTCGATGTCACCCGCCTGTTTGTGAAACGCGTCATTGTTTCCTTTGTAGAATTCTTCAACATAGTGGGCTAGTCGATAAGAGTTGCCAAATTTGAAAAAGTCATTGGCCGAGCAGTAGTCTGGCAGCTGTAAGGTCGTCTTCAACTCGCCATGCTTAACTTTTATTATTGGCTCGTTGCTCCATTCTCGTCCCCAAAACACAAACCCCAGCAGAACTTGTTCGGCAGAATAGTCCCTATACTTGGCTTTACCATACAGTTTCTTGGTGAAATCAATGGCCAAGGTTTGTAGGGGGCAGATACGATTGTTATAGTTAACGTAAACTCTTCCGAACTTCTCGGCCAAAGGTTTAGGAAAGCTGTGCGGTGAAGTTTGGCTGTAAACAGGGTGAGCGACAATGAAAACTGCCGCAACGGCTAAGGCTTTGTTGATAAGCGGATTGCGGAGAGCCTGCCTGAATGTCCCCTTGGGATTAATCAGGAGCCAGAATAAAGAAACAAACAGCAGCGCATATCCCATGTAAGTAACAGGAATACCGTAAGGGTCGCTGTTAACAGCAAGCGTACATCCCTTTTGGTCGTTATCGTAAGTGCTTTGGTAAAGGCGTACTCCGCGGAAAGTCTTAATCTTGTTCATAGCCACAATAGCCTTCGATGTGTCGTTGTCGGTCCATAGGGTGATGTACGAGTGGTAGTCGGCAGCAGCCTCTGTGCCTTCATGGTTAATTACCTTGAAAGCGTTTAGCCGCACACAAAAAGGTAATTGGTGTTGGCCTCCGTCTTCGGACTGGACAACAAATGTGTTCGAGGTCTCACCAAGCCGGAGATGCATCGCACCCGTGAAAGCGAAAGTTCTAGTGAGCCATGCTCCACATAATATCACTACGAATGAGAGGTGAAGCAAGAGCAAATGCCAACGGCGCATACGGATACGAACGATGTAAGCTGTGCCCATTGCGGCCAAAATTGCCCATAGAAACGTGAACCATTGCGAGCCATAAATTGCCGAATGGGCATCTGCCGTGCCTCTGAGCCTTTCGTAAAATGTGGCGTAACCCATTACAACAACGAGAAGCGAATAAACGAAAATGATGATGTGTTTGTGCCTTGACATATTATACATAATAGGTGCAGCACCCGGGGTTGCCAAGATCCAGGGGCCGCACCTTGATTGAGTTGGTGTGTGAAATGTTGTGTTAGAGAGTTATATCGAGCGAAGGAACTTCACCACAGCGTCCCTATCGGCCTTTTTGAGGTGATAGAACCGCTCCGCCGACTTGTAGGCATCGCCCTCTTTACTGTAAGCATGCCACATAATGGCCTCTATCTCATTGCGTGCACGGCAGTCGTGCAGGCGGTCTTCGGCCCCCGTGTTGGCTCGTGAGAGTCCTCTACCCCACAGCGGTGTGGTACGACACCAAGAGCCATGAATGTCGTTCTTCATCTTCAGTCGATGTTGCACAAGGTCGGTGTAGGGATAAATAGTTTGGTTGGGATACTTAGGCAAGCTTAGATTATGGCTAACCAGCACTGCGGGTCGCCACATATTGTCATTTCCCGTCTTCCATTGTGGGCGATGGCAATGTGCGCAGCCGATAGCCATGAACACCTGCTTACCCCTTTGCACCACGGGGTTATGCAGATCACGTGCACGCGGAACGGCTAGTCCCCTGTGCCACACCATATACTGCCAGAAGTTGTTGTCGGTCATGTCGGGCTTAAAGTTGTGGTAGGGGTTGTTAAACTGGTTAGTTTTGGGGTCCAACAAGTTCCTAACGGCTTTCCTTATTCCCTCTTCTGTACCATCGGCATAATAAGGCGACTTCGGATCTCGCTTTATCGCGTTGATAACGCTTTGCGTCCTCGACATGGCCTCGGCCCAAGCAGAAGTGGTGTAAAGGTAAGGCCTGTCAGAACGGCTTACGTTAGTTATATTCCACATCGCATTTGCACCAGGCCCATCTTGTAACGAAGCGCGCGTCATGGCATAAGTAAATCGTTTAACTTTCATCGTTCCATCTTCCAGCCTGTAGTAGGCACCATTAGACTTGTCTAACGTAGGGTCACCGGCCCAAGTGTTCTTATCCTTGTTCCACATGGCGGGATTAAGTTCAACACCATGACTAGCCTCCAATTGGTATTGCTTCTTAATCTCTTCTTCAGGGATGGCATCTATCAAGCCCGTGCCGTAAAGGCCGATGGTAGATTCAAGTCGGAAGGCCAAGTTTGAGGGTTTGGGATATGTTCGAAATGCTGAGATGTCTACATTAACTTCAGGATAGATAAGGCTATACCTCTCCCCATCCTCGAATTGCATCTTCAAGCCGCTCTCCATAGCCGTTATTTCCTTCCATTCAATTTTAACGGCATCCTCATCGATGGGCGCAAGGAATGGTGACGTGGCATTGGTCTGAGGCATACCGGTAACTTCCGTGATGTAAGGCCCGTCGTTACTGTTAGCACCACCTGTCGGATGGTAGATTACAAGCAAGTAACCATTACCACTTTGTTTTGTGTAATAGCTATTTACACGTTTTCCATGTCCATATCCAGGATGACAATCAATACATTGAGAGCGCACGTAAGCAGGACCGAGACCCGTCAGAATGGGTGTCTTGCTGTTTAGTTGAAATCGGTGTTCAAACATATATTCACCTTTAAGAAAGGCTTCAACTAAGTCTGCTGCATCAATGGCGGGCGACTGGTCCTGGTAACAGGTGCTACCCGTGTTGTCCGTTGTGCCTAATCTTCCGCCAGGATACCACTCATCTGCCGACATATTGCCAATGGCTTGGCCTACATACTTGTAGTCGTCTTTGTCGTAAGCAACATCCACTTCATCGTCCTTCGAACATGAAGCAAACAAGGTGCACGTCAATGCAGCACCAATAAGCAGCCCATTTAGGCTAATTCGTTTCATAATGTTTCTCCTTTATCCCTAAGAATTTGTTGTATTTCACCTTATTCTGGCAGAAAACTCGTTATGTCAGAACAAACCATGACGTTGTGCAACCGCATTAAGCGATGGCACAACGTTCAAAGTTCGGGGTATTGTGTTTAGTTTTTCAGTATCCAGCTGCTGGCTTCGTTAAGAACCTTTGAAAGTTCTTCAATCTTGTCCATTGCAATTTTAACTTGCTGGTGAGAACGGTTCTTGACGAACGGATGAATGTTTTGCTGGCAATATTTCAATTGATCAAGAGCAGCCTTCAGCTTGGTTTGCAAGTTAGTGGCTAACTCAGGATTGTACTTCACAAGGTAGGCCATTATTGATGCACTCGAATAGTTCGTTTGATTCAAGTTGCCATAGAGTGCATTCTGAATGCTCATGATGTTGCCATAGAAGTCGATGAAAGAGTTGTAGCTATAAGGCGACTCTATATAGTTTTCGTCATCATCATACACCTTATTTCCCTTTTCGTCGATATGAAACTTTGCCTGCCCAGTGGTAGCACGATAAGCTTGTCCCATCTTTTGATCGTTAACCTCATCACAAATGTTGACACAACCTGAAACAAGAATGTCTTCAATCACTTTTCGCCATGTCGCGTAGTTACTCTTTGCTTCTCCCTTTCCTGCAGAAAGCATGTTTTCGCCGAAGCTCAACCCCGTTGCGGCAACGGTAGTTTTGAATATTCCCGGATATGCCTTTGCGCATTCAGCAACACGAGCGACGTGTGCTGCGCTAGCCTTATTACCTAGCCAGGATACTTCAAGCTGGAAACAGCGGTCGCGAAGATAAGCGGCAGCGGCTGTAGCAAAGACAAGTTCCTTATCGCCCGTTACAGGGTTTGCCTTAAATTCTTCTGCCGTTTCCACAGCTCCCTTCTTCAAAAGAGTTGCAATACGAGGCTGTCCGTCACGGGAGAACACAAACTCAATGCCATGGAAACCCTTGTTTGCATCCCCTAATTTATTTACTGCCTCAATGAATGCGGTTCCTTCCACATTCGATAACACTGCAAGTTTTTCTGCATCGTTGAGATCTTCAGCCAGAACATTTAGGTCAAGCGGCCATGTGTCAATGCTAGGGTCAATTTCAAAATTATCTGCCGGGCCATAAAGCCATGCCTCACTCTCTTCCCAATGCGCCCGAGCGCGCTTGTAAGTGCTGCAAACGTCATCCACTTCTTTTTGAGTGATGTCCTCCCCTGCCACCGATTTCTTTTTCAGAGCAGAGATTTGTTTGAACAGAACCTCCGTCTCGTTTGCGAGGTTTGTATAGGTCTTGGTAACCACCTCGTTGACATAGGTCTTCGTTAAAGCCTCTAGTGCATCATCTTTGCTCATGTTCACTGGCTCCGGATCTTCCTCGCTACAAGCCGTGAAGCCAGTAGCCATAATGCTTGCTGACACAAAGCACAGAGCAAATTTAAATAGTTTTTCATCGTTTTGTCTTTATAAAAATTTGGGTTCATTTAGTTTAAAGGAAAAAGCCCTCATAGGCGATGCCTATGTTGATGCTGGGCTCGTTGTTATATCCGCTCTTGAACATCCGGTTGGCATAGTTGGCCTTAATGGCAACCTGCGGAATGGGGAAATAATTTACCCCAAACACCATGCGCTGGCGGGCCGTATAGGCGTAAACGGGTTGCGACGGACCTTCAACATGCGAGTCGTAGGCTTCGTAACGGCCGAAAAGATAAAGTTTCTGATTTTCTGCACGCAACTTGGCAACTTGCGAAAACAGGTCGTAACCGGCCTCAATGCCGATGGCGTAGGCATTCTTACCCACGTTGGTCTTGTCCCAAGGAGAGTTCTTGTGCATGTTTGCCTTGGCCACGCTCAGCCTCTGGGCTCCCGAAATGTAACCGTAATCGGCCTGGCCGCGCACAATCCAATTGAAGCGATTAAAGGTAAAGTCAAACGAACTGATGTAAGTCATGGCCTTCACACCATCATAGGGTTTTCCCTTACCTTCCATCTCGTTGGGCGACGAATTGTGCATGGCCTGCCCAACATAGCCCGAAAGCCCAATGCGAAGGCCGGGAACGGAGTAATTGTCTAGCCTCAGAACAAAGCCGTACTTGTTGGCAGGCTTAAATTCGTACGCCGAACCAGCCCCTTTGTGCACCCAACTGTCTCGTCCGAACAACAAGGCGTTAAGTCCGGCAACCACTTGGAACTCGTATCTGAAATCCTTAGTGCGTCCCCAAAAGCTAATCCCTGTGTCGTGCCAAGTGCTTGGCAAAATGGTGTTTTCGCCTTCGGGGCGATATACGGTGAAGAAATGGAGGGGTTCGTTGTGGGCGTTGTTAAGACCAACTGGCACAACGATGTGGCCTAACCTAATGTTAGCCCATTTTGCAAACGACTTTTGTATCCAGAATTGTTCCAGTTCCACTTCGCCACCTTTTTCTATTTCAGTTTCATATTCGCCCCCTTCGTCGGCTTCCATTTCAACAGCACTGCCCGTACCAGTGTGTTCGAACTCGACTTCCGTACCCATTGTCCAGCCTTTCCCAAAGTCGTATCCCAGGTTAATCACGGCATGGGGAATGTCGAAACGCCCATTGCTAGGATCGTTTGAATAAAGATTGGGCCGCCTATAACGGTATTGGTTGTCGCTATAGAAGTTGCGCGAATACGCCACCTCGCCATAACCGCCAAGGCTTAAACGATTACCCTTGGCGTGGTTCATCACACTGTCTGCCGCATTGACCTGCGCCCGCACAGAAAAAGACGAGCAAGCCATTGCCAAAGCGACAAGCATGGAAGTAGAATTTCCCATAAAAATGTTTGCGATATATTAGTTTAAAGTAAAGGCGGCGCAGATTTCTGGTTACGTTCTTGTCTCCAATGTCCGGTGTAACTTGTAAGAATTGAATTGGGGATAACCAAATCCTTGACGATCAAGAGATGCAATCATCACCACGCCGCCTTATTTATCTGTGTGCAAAATTAAATGGTTTTCGATTATAAAGCAATACTTAAAAGTTGGTAATTATGGTTTCATCAGTAATAGGTATGTACACTGCTTATCTTTACATGCCCACAAAGTATTATTTGGTACGCGCGTGTAAAATACCTATAAATAACTATTGGCCGTCTCGTTTTTTTTTATTACTTTGCAAGTCGTTATAGCCCACATAATAACAAATAGGTAATCATTGGTATGAAGAATCATAAGATGTACGAACCCGACGATAAGATGATATTGCTTATCAAAGACAATTACAGCATCTTGCAGACGCTTAGCGCCTTCGGCATTAGCTTGGGTTTCGGCGACAAGACGGTGCGCGACGTGTGCGAAAGCCAAAGCGTAGACACCTATACCTTCTTGGCGGTGGTGAATTTCGCCATAAACGGCTATCGCGATTACGATGATGCCGATAAGCTTTCTATACCCACGCTTATCAAATACTTAAAGGCAAGCCACGAATACTTCCTCGATTTCCAACTACCCTTTATGCGTAAGGCTCTCGTTGCGGCCCTGGATGAGAAAGACAACCTAGCCCGACTCATACTTAAACTGTATGACGAGTATGCGCACAGCATACGTTCGCACATGAAGTACGAAGAGAAAATGGTTTTCCCATACGTAGACTCGCTGCTCAACAACAAGGCGCAGAACAACTACGACATCGAAACCTTCTCCAAACACCACGGCCAAACGGACGTGAAATTGCGCGAATTGAAGAACATCATCATCAAGTACCTGCCTTCCGACGGTCTTCGCAACAACCAACTGACTGCCGTTCTCTACGACATTTACAACAACGAGGAATGGCTTTTGCACCACGGGCAGGTGGAAGACGAAATATTTGTGCCTGCCATACGCCGCTTAGAGGCCAAGTCGAAACAAAACGACGTGTCGGTGAAGATTTCAAACATGATTAACCAAACCAACGACAACGTTGACAACCTAAGCGAACGCGAAAAAGAAGTAATTATCAGCTTGGTGCAAGGAATGACCAATAAGGAAATTGCCGACCACCTTTGCATATCCATCAATACGGTGATAACCCATCGGCGAAACATTGCGCGCAAGCTGCAAATACACTCGCCAGCTGGGCTGACCATCTACGCCATTGTGAACAACCTGGTAGACATTTCCGCCGTAAACCTCTAAAACGCCCGCAAATGATGCACAACAAACCTGAGCACATGCTCAAAGAACGCCCACGCATTGCCATCGTCGACCCAAACACGCTGGCCATTTTGGGACTGAAACAGATATTACAAAACGTGTTGCCCATCATGCAGGTAGACACTTTCAACACATTTGCCGAACTGAAAAGTGCCAATCCCGAAGTGTTTTTCCACTATTTCGTGGCCACTAGCGTTGTGATTGAAAACCGAACGTTCTTCCTTGAACATAAAAACAAGACCATCGTGCTGACCGCATCGACTGAGCCAAACAGTCAGATGGCGGGTTTTAACAGCCTTTGCATCAATGTCCCCGAAGAACAGTTGGTGCGTTCAATCCTACAATTAGAGCAATACGCCCACGCTCATGGGCGCAACTTGCCTCCCCTCCCCCATGCCTTGCAGATGAAAATACTATCCGACCGCGAGATTGAAGTGCTTTCGCTTATTGTGCAGGGGCTTATCAATAAGGAAATTGCCGACCGTTTGAACATCGGCTTAACAACGGTTATCACACATCGCAAGAACATTATGGACAAGCTAGGCATGAAAAGCGTATCGGCACTTACCATCTACGCCGTGATGCACGGCTATGTAGACATCAGCAAAATCTGATGTCGGCCACTTCCTTCTCATTTCCCTCTTCAATCCCATCGCATTTAGGCAGATTCTAAAATTACCTTTGCTGTATTTTTAGCTTTTAGCAGAGCTGGTTTTGCTTACTTCTTGAAGGAGCATAGTGAACTATGCTACTGAACAGAGAAAGCAAAAAATGCCAGATAAAAGCAAAAAGACAGTGAAGAGCAATACAAAGAACAACAATTGAATCTTTGCGGGGAATTTTTAGAACATCCCTTTAATACAACAACGTGTAAGCCATGCCCGACTTCTTCCAATTCAAGCAATTTACGATACACCAAGACCGCTGCGCAATGAAGGTGGGCACCGATGGCGTGTTGCTTGGAGCATGGGCCGAAGGCGGAAAGCACATTCTCGACATAGGAACAGGAACAGGACTTATCGCGCTGATGCTTGCACAACGATACCCCGATGCTGAAATTACGGGGGTTGAACTTGACGAACAAGCCGCACTGCAAGCACAAGAAAACGTTGTTGGCTCGCCGTTTGCCCACCAAGTAACGATAAACAACGCGCCGATACAGCGTTTTTCGCACCAACCACTCCTGCATGGGCGTTTTAGTTCAATCGTATCTAACCCGCCCTTTTATCACTCGTTAAAAAGCAAAAGCCACGAACGCACGCTGGCCCGACATACCGAAAGCCTTACTTTTACCGAACTCTTCCAGTGCGTTAGCCTGCTCCTCGCTCCCGATGGTTGTTTCAGTGCGGTTATTCCCACCGAACAGATGGACAGCTTTTTGGCCGAGGCTTGCATCAAAGGCCTTTTCGTCAGCCGACTTATAAAGGTGAAAACGGTGGAAACCAAGCCCGCCAAACGCTGCTTATTGGCCTTTTCCAAACAACGTCCCCCCCACTTCACGGAAGAAGAAGAGGCCACAATAAGAGATGCCCTTGGGCAATACACGGCCTGGTATTTGCAACTTACAGGCGACTTCTACTTAAAGTAATTGTCCACCCGTACACAATGAAACAACAAAACTACCGCATTTTGGGCGACAAGGATGCCGACTATTGCTTGATACAAGCCGTTGACGAGCACGACGAACAGCTGCTTGAAAAAGAGTTCGACGCCATTCGCCAACGCTGCAACGATAAGAAAGTGATGCTCGCTGCCTTTCTTGTAGACGATTGGTTTCACGACCTTAGCCCGTGGAAAGCCCCTGCTGTGTTCGGCAAAAATCATTTTGGCGACGGCGCTACCAACACATTAAATTTCGTTGTCAACACCTTTATCCCCCATCTTACGAACAAGGTATTGGCGAAACCCACCGAAACGCACTTCATCATCGGCGGTTATTCGCTCGCAGGTCTGTTTGCCCTTTGGACCGTTACCCAAACAAAGCATTTCAAAGCCTGTGCCGCGGCCTCGCCTTCGGTTTGGTTTCCCAACTGGACTACATACGCATCGACATGCCATTTTCATGCCGACACCATTTATCTAAGCTTAGGAAATAAGGAAACCAAGGCCAAAAATCAGCTGCTAGCCCATGTGGGCGAAGACATGGAGAGCCTTATGCACATACTTGAAAACAAGAAAACAACGTTTGAATGGAACGAAGGAAACCACTTCGCCGAAACGGATGTGCGCACAGCCAAGGCCTTTGCTTGGTGCATCAACCAATTAGAGACCAATTTGCCCAAAACAATTTGAGGCAAGTTCTAAAAATTACCTTTGCTGTATTTTTAGCTTTTAGCAGAGCAGGTTTTGCTTACTTCTTGAAAGAGCATAGTGAACTATACTACTGAAAGAGAAAGCAAAAGATGCCAGACAAAAACAAAAAGGCAGTGAAGAGCAATACAAGGAACATCAATTGAACCTTTGCGGGGATTTTTTAGAACATGCCTTAAACTTCCCCTTCACTGCTAGGCATGTAAACCAAACCGATTTGTTAGAACCATCTTTCAACCATTTTTCAACGGCTTGTTTTAGTTCAATACAGCATAAAGTCGTCCAGACTTTTAGTATCTCTACAAGTTGTGAGGTGCTTGTTATCTTTGGGATGCCAACACAAAATAAAAATAACTCTCATATACGAAGTGCAGGACAAAACAACTCACTGGCTTACAAACGCGCGAAAGCCCAACAACTCCCGAATGCAGCAACTCATCAACTTACAAACACATCAACTCACAAACTCTCAACCCCGCCAAACCATCAACTCATCAGCTCACAAAATCATAATTCCACAAGCTTATCAACTTACAAACCCAGCAACTCAAAACCTTAAAATTATTTATTTTGTTTTACAAAACTGCTCTGGTTTTCACTTCGTTCTAGCGAGAATATTGGCTATAAAGTAGGTAAATAGCTACTAATTCTAACCTTTCACGCCTTTAATTTTGTCTACTTTTAAGAACACAGCCTGCATTTTGCACCATTTAGCCTTTCTAGATTGGTTGCCAGCTCGCTATTTTTCAAGCCCGTTTTTCAGCATTCAGCTACCAAAAACGCACTTTTTAAGGTGTTTTTTGCCCACTTTGCGCCATGTATTTCATGGTTCAAAAGGGTTTTGTCTATACCGTTGCGGTGCATATTTATGCTTTTCGTCTCTCATTTAGCAGCATTTTGCCTTGCGTTTAGCACCAAAACGCAACGCGTTTAGCACCAAAATGCCTTGCGTTTTGCACCAAAATAGACCGCGTTTTGCACCAAAACACATCGCGTTTAGCACCAAAATGCGTTGAATTTAGCGAGAAACAGCCCCAAAACAAGTACGAATTGCGATTTTATGCAATGTGTATTCATTTTACTTGCATTTACAACTCACCACTTTTTGCACCAAAACAAACCTCCGCGAGAATCGATTTTTTGCGGCGTGGTGGACAATTGGTGGGCAGAAAGGGCACTCATAATGTTAAAATTCTTACTAGAAACTAGACAAAAGACGATTATACTGCATACACGCGCATAAGCAACGGCACGGAAAATACGTACAATTACAACCGCCAGCGCAAGCGGTTGCAGGGTATAACTCATGAACTTCAAAAACTCATGAACTCAAAAACTCATGAGCCTCAAAAACTCATGAACTTCAAAAACTCATGAACTCAAAAAACCATGAACTCAAAACTAAATTTACTTCAACTCCAATTGTTCTTGCAAGCGCGCAATTTCATCTCGATACTGAGCAGCCTGAATAAAGTCGAGTTCTTTGGCCGCCTGTTTCATCAAAGCCGTTGTGTTGGCGATACTCTTTTCCAATTGTTGGCGTGTCATCCTTTCTACAATGGGGTCGGCAGCAAAGGCAACAGCATCGGGTTCCACATATCCACCCGCTTGCGAGCGGTAACCCTTCGTTGTTTCCACGGTTGTGGTGTTCCCTGTTAACGCCCTCTTGATGTCTTTCACAATCTGTTGTGGGGTGATGTGGTGTTCAGCATTGTATTGCATCTGTATTGTACGCCGCCTTGCCGTTTCGTCAATGGTGCGTTGCATACTTTGCGTAATGGTATCGGCATACATAATCACCTTTCCGTTAACGTTTCGGGCAGCACGTCCGGCAGTCTGTGTCAGCGAACGATGACTGCGTAAAAAGCCCTCCTTGTCAGCATCTAGAATGGCAACAAGCGAAACTTCGGGCAAGTCTAGCCCCTCGCGCAAGAGGTTTACACCCACGAGCACATCGTATTCGCCTGCACGAAGTGCGTTCATGATACGCACACGGTCGAGCGTAGCCACATCACTGTGTATGTAATTGGTCTTTACGCCATGATCCAACAAATATTCCGTCAGTTCTTCGGCCATTCGTTTGGTAAGCGTTGTCACCAAAACACGTTCGTTTTTGTCACTTCGCTCCAATATTTCAGCCAAAAGATCGTCTATTTGGTTCTCGCTAGGACGCACAACAATCTCTGGGTCGAGCAGTCCTGTTGGTCTAATCAGCTGTTCTACCACCACGCCTTCGGCCTCTCCAAGTTCGTAGTCGGCAGGTGTTGCCGACACATATATCACTTGATTGATAAGGCTATGAAACTCTTCAAACCTAAGCGGACGATTGTCGAAAGCAGCAGGCAGCCGGAAACCAAACTCAACAAGGTTCTGCTTTCGCGCCCTATCGCCTCCGTACATGCCGCCAAGCTGAGGAACACTAACGTGACTTTCGTCGATAATCATCAGATAATCTTTTGGGAAAAAGTCGAGCAAACAGTACGGACGTTGACCAGGTTGGCGGCCATCGAAATAGCGGGAGTAGTTCTCGATGCCCGAACAGTGGCCCAACTCTTTCATCATCTCCATGTCATACTCCACCCTTTCCTTAATACGCTGGGCCTTAATGCTGTCGCCAAGCTCGTTAAAGAAATCGATTTGCTTAACCAAATCGTCTTGAATACAGCGTATGGCATGCTCCGTTTGGTCTTTCGTGGTGACGAAAAGGTTGGCGGGATATATCTTATAATCGTTAAAACTATCAATGCGATGATAAGTTAAGCTGTCCACTTCTTCAATGCTGTCTATCTCATCATCCCACCATGTGATGCGCAAAAGGTTGTCGCTATAAGCCATAGCCACGTCCACGGTATCACCTTTCACACGAAAGTTTCCGCGTTGCAGGTCGATGTCGTTACGAACATAGAGCGAGTCTACCAGCTTACGAAGAAACTCGTTACGGTCGATACGTTGCCCCTTCGACAGCGAAATAATTCCGCTTTCCATGGCGGTAGGGCCTCCCATGCCATAAATGCACGACACAGACGACACAACTACCACATCTTTACGCCCCGAAAGCAAAGCCGAAACCGCACGCAAACGCAGCTTATCAATCTCATCGTTGATGGCCAAGTCTTTCTCGATGTAGGTATCAGTGGTGGGCAAATAGGCTTCGGGCTGATAATAGTCGTAGTACGACACGTAATATTCAACTGCATTGTTGGGAAAGAACCCCTTCATTTCCTCGTAAAGCTGAGCCGCCAGGGTTTTGTTATGGCTCAGAACAAGTGTGGGCACGTTGTGCTGGGCAATAACATTGGCCATGGTAAACGTCTTACCCGACCCCGTAACGCCTAGCAAAACCTGCGCCTTGTCACCCCTTTCCAATCCTTCTGTAAGCTGCCTGATGGCTTCCGGTTGGTCGCCTGTCGGCTTATATTTCGACGTTAGTTTAAATTCCATAAGTGCAAAATTACAAAAAAACATCTGCTCAAATTGCTAAAAATAGCTTTTTAAACTTTGTAAATAAGCGAAATATGTGTATTTTTGCAGTTCAAAAACAAGAACAAAAATAATGAAGAAGCCACTGCTCATCATTTCTACGGCCGCTTTGCTGCTTTCTAGTTGCGCACACGAATTCAATCAGGTGTACAAAAGCGACAACGTACAATACAAGTACGAGTACGCAAAAGAATGTTTCGCAAAAGGAAAGTACGTGCGCGCCATAACGCTTTTACAAGAGCTTGTAACCCTACAGAAAGGTACCGAGAATGCACAGGAAAGCCTTTACATGCTGGCTATGGCCCAATATAACAGTAAAGACTACGAAACGGCTGCTCAATACTTCAAGAAGTATTACCAATCGTACCCCAAAGGACGCTACGCAGAGATGGCACAGTTCTACGTGGGGCAAAGCTTGTTCATGAGCACCCCCGAGCCTCGCTTGGACCAATCGAGGACTATCCAGGCCATAACCGACTTCCAAACCTTCTTAGACCTGTACCCCGACTCGAAATTAAAGCCACAGGCTCAACAAAGACTCTTCGACCTGCAAGACAAGCTGGTTGAAAAGGAATTGTACACAGCCAAATTGTATTACGACTTGGGCACTTACTTTGGCAATTGCAACTTTGGCGGCAACAACTATGAGGCTTGTATCATCACTTCGCAAAACGCTTTGAAGGATTATCCTTATAGTCGACTTCGCGAAGACTTTGCCGTGTTGCTGATGAAAAGCAAGTTTGAACTGGCACAACAAAGCGTAGAAACAAAGAAGTTGGAACGCTTTCAGGATGCCGAAGACGAGTGCTACGGCTTCATCAACGAATATCCTGACTCGAAAGAGCGCGTGCTGGCAGAGAAATACATTGCCAAATGCAAGGAGATAACGAAAAATTGAATTAGTAATTAAACAGAATAGGAACATTAAATTTATGGATTACAAAAAGTCGAAGGCACCGCTAAACACTGTCACAAGAGACATTATGGACTTGTGCAACGAAACGAACAACATCTACGAAAGCGTTGCCATCATTGCCAAGCGGGCCAACCAAATAAGCATCGAGATTAAACAAGACTTGAACAAGAAGTTGCAAGAGTTCGCCTCGTACAACGACACGCTGGAAGAGGTTTTCGAAAACCGTGAGCAAATTGAGATTTCGCGTTACTACGAAAAACTGCCCAAACCCACTTTGTTGGCCACGCAAGAGTTTATTGACAACAGCATTTATTGGCGCGACCCGTCGAAAGAGGGACAACAGGTAGACTAAATGTGGCAACGTAAACAAACCGTATTCATGGCGTTGGCCATCGCCATCACCATTGCTTGCCTATGCTTGCCGCTGGGATATTTCGAGCCTAAGGGCATGGGACTGAATGCAGAAATGTTTAACCTGTGGATTAAACAACCGGAAGGGGGAGTAAGCATGACGTCGAGCGTGCTTTTAGCCATTCAAGTACTTACGGCATCCATCGGCGTATGGGCGATTGTGGGCTTCGTAACAGGCCACGCCAGGCCAAACTGTGTGTTGTTAACATGCTGCTGCTGATTGTTTGGTATGCACTTGCAGCCTTTTATACGCTACATGTTGGGTATCGCGACTACACTTTCCACGCCGACCTCGCCATTTGCTTTCCTCTCATTGCCATCATTCTTTATTGGATGGCACGCAGGGGCGTGCTTGCCGATGAAAAATTGGTGAGGGCAGCAGACCGGATTAGATAAGGCATTTAAGCAAGAAGTTAGTATTCGCTTAAATAAAGAAAGGGGAAACTCCGTTGCGGCGTTTCCCCTTTCTTGTTTCTGTTCACAGGCAAAAAGCTTATTGGTGTTCGGGCCTTAACAGGTCGTTTACAGTCTTTACAGGGTTGAACGTAGACAACGGCACCTCAACAAACACCGTGTTCCAATCGCTCATGGCACCATTCCACAAGCCAGGAAGTTCCAAAGCTTTCAGCTGTTTGCCATTCTTGCTCTTCGAACTGATAAATCCAGTGTTGTGATCTACGAAGTCGGGCAAATGGAAAGCCTTGCCACAGTAGTCGCGGATGCCGCAAACAAGGTCAACAGGATTGAAGTGTGTGCCATCCTTAAAGGCCTTAACATACTCGGCATTGTTGCTGTCTATTTGGCTACTTTCAAGAATTTGCAAGCTAACCGTTCCGTCTTCGTTGTAAGTAAGGAACGGTCCGCCGCCTGGTTCGCCCACATTCTTAACCATACCACAAACACGCATGGGTCTGTTAAGTTTCTTGTGGAGGTATTCGGCAAGTGCCTTATCATCGAGTTCGCTTACACCCTCGCGCTTACAACACAGTTCCTCTTCAAGGAAGTGCATCATTTCATCAAGCTCTTTGCGCGAATATCCGCCTTCATCAAGCATCGACAAATAGGCGAACGCACGCTTTTGCAAATGCACAAGAATGCCGCCAAGCAATTTTTTATAGGTAACAGTGTCGTCTTTCAGTCTATCGGGCACCACGTTATCAATGTTCTTAATAAACACCACGTCGCCTTCTACATCGTTCAAGTTTTGAATTAGCGCGCCATGACCGCCCGGACGGAAAAGCAACGAGCCGTCTTCGTTTCTGAAAGGCGTGTTGTCGGGGTTCACAGCAAGCGTGTCGGTAGAGGGCTTTTGCTCAGAGAACGAGATGTTCAGGCGCGTATTGTACGCCTTTTCGTACTTCCCTGCCTTTTCAGCCACCTTGTCTTTGAAGAGTTGCAGATGGTCGTGCGACACAGTGAAGTGAACATTTGCCTCGCCATTAGATGCCGCATAGAGAGCCGCCTCAACAAGATGTTCTTCCAAAGGCGTGCGCGGTTCGTCGTCGTAGTTGTGGAAGAGCAACAACCCTTTGGGCAAATTGCCATAGTTCAGCCCTTCTTCGCCCAACAAATGCGCCACAATCTCCTTATAACGGCCAGCCTCTTTCAAGTCGCAAACACTGCTTTGCGTGTCGGTCTTGCAGCTTTTGCAAAGCTGTTTCCTAAATGCAAACAGCTTAATGTTGTCAAAAAACTCTTTCTCAAACGCGCTTGTGGGTTCGTTGTAGGGAGCATCGAGAAATGCGAAGAGGTCTTTGAACATCCTACTAGCCGCCCCCGACGCAGGAACAAACTTCACAACCTTGCGCCCTTCGGCCTGATAACGCTCCCATTCGGCCAAAAACGCATCGCGTTCTTTTGCTGTTGGCGCCATAATTCCATTGCCTATTGATGCCGCGGCTTGCAGTTTAAGATAAGGGAAACCCTTGCGGTGCTGTTCCATTTGGTGCTCAACCGTCGCCTCACTGATGCCTAGGCTCTCAATCTGTTGTAGGTCTTGTTTTGTTAACATAATATCTAGGTTTTATATTATATGTGTAAAGTGCTGAACAAATGTAACAACTTTTCTGCTAAACAAGAAATTATTGGGCTATTTTTTGTATCTTTGCAATAATCGGAGTAGCCAATCTACTCCTTATTTATTATATATATAGGCAAAGATGGAGCAGGTAAACGGATGCCCATTGCTAACGTTCAGGGTAACCCATCGATATGGTGAACAGGGTATTATGTCACAACACATATCGCCAAACACTAAGAAAGGCGTACCCCGTCCTTAACAAAGCCTATGAGGTTGACTAAGAAAAAAGACAGCGTATGGAAGAAAAACTCGTTTTCAGTACAGAGGAACAAGACACTGCTAACGGCCTCTTGTCTAAGCTGTTGGCCAACGATGCCAACGGCTTTCAACCTAACGATGCAGAAAAACTACGCCAACGCATTGACCAATACGTTCATTCGGGAACACTACAACGCAACATCTTCGGTCTTAATCCCATTGTCTACGCCCTAGAAACAGCCGAAATAGCTTTCGACGAAATAGGATTGAAACGCGATGCGATAATAGCCATCGTGCTATACACGGGCGTTGTGGCTGGACTTAGCGACACAACACAGATAGAAAAAGACTTTGGCCGAGGCGTAGCGCAAATCATTCACGGGCTTGTTAAGGTGCAAGAGCTATACAAAAGAACGCCTGTGGTGGAGAGCGAGAATTTTAGAAACCTGCTCATCTCGTTCGCCGAAGACATGCGTGTGATACTGATCATGATTGCCGACCGCGTTAATCTGATGCGACAAGTGCGCGACACCGACAACGAAGAGGCGCGATTGGAGGTGGCACAAGAGGCTAGTTACCTGTACGCACCGCTTGCTCACAAGCTGGGACTGTACAAGTTGAAGAGCGAATTGGAAGATTTGAGCCTGAAATACTTGGAGCACGACGCCTATTACATGATTAAAGACAAGCTCAACGCCACCAAAAAGTCGCGCGACAGCTATATCGAACGTTTCATAACGCCCATACAACAACGGCTGGAAGAGGCCGGATTGCACTTTCACATGAAAGGCCGAACGAAGAGTATCCACTCTATTTGGCAGAAGATGAAGAAACAAAAGTGCAACTTCGAGGGCATTTACGACCTCTTTGCCATACGTATCATCATCGATTCGCCCATAGATAAGGAGAAGATGCAATGCTGGCAGGCCTACTCTATCGTAACAGACATGTACATGCCCAACCCAAAACGCCTGCGCGATTGGCTCAGTGTGCCCAAAAGCAACGGCTACGAAAGTCTACACATCACGGTGTTGGGCCCCGAAAACAAATGGGTTGAAGTACAGATACGCACCGAACGGATGGACGAAATAGCCGAAAAAGGACTGGCTGCACACTGGCGTTACAAAGGAATTAAGGGAGAAAGCGGCATAGACGAATGGCTTTCGAACATCAGGGCAGCCTTGGAGAACAACGACGACTTGCAGTTGATGGACCAATTCAAGATGGGGCTGTACGAAGACGAAGTGTTCGTGTTCACACCCAAAGGCGAATTGCTCAAGTTTCCCAAGGGAGCCAACATCCTCGACTTTGCCTACCGCATCCATTCGGGCGTAGGAAACAAGTGTGTGGGCGGCAAAATCAATGGCAAGAACGTATCGTTCAGAGCCGAATTGAAGTCGGGCGACGAGGTGGAAGTCATTACGCAGAGCAACCAAACGCCCAAACAAGAATGGATAAACATCGTTAAAACCCCACGGGCGAAGGCTAAAATAAAGCTGGCACTCAAAGATACCATCGCCAAAGACACCGTCTATGCCAAGGAACTGCTGGAAAGAAGGCTCAAAAACAGAAAGATTGAGTTCGACGAAAGCACCATGATGCACCTCATCAAGCGCATGGGCTTTAAGGTTGCAACCGACTTTTACAAGCAAATAGCCGACGAAAAGCTCGACGTTAACGAGGTTATCGAGAAGTATGTAGCGGTGCGCGACTACGATCAAAACCTTAATGCGCCCCAAATTACAAGGAGTGCAACCGAGTATAGCTATGACAATCCCGACGAAGAGATTGCCAGAAACAACGACGACGTTTTGGTTATCGACCGCAATTTAAAAGGAGTAGACTACTCGTTGGCCAAATGTTGCCAGCCCATATATGGCGATCCGGTTTTCGGTTTCGTTACGGTGAGCGGCGGAATTAAGATACATCGCGCCAATTGTCCTAACGCTCCCGAACTGCGCAAACGCTTTGGCTACCGCATTGTGAAAGCCAGATGGAGCGGAAAGAGTGCAGGACAATATAGCATCACCATCAAAGTGGTGGGCAACGACGACCTCGGCATTGTCAACAACATTACGAGCATCATCTCGAAAGAAGAGAAAATCGTGATGCGTTCCATCAATATCGACTCGCACGACGGCCTGTTCGACGGCACCATCGTTGTACAATTAGAAGACGTTACCAAGTTGGAGGCGCTGATGAAAAAGCTACGAACCGTTAAAGGCGTTAAGCACGTGTCGCGCCTGTAAGGCTAATCCCAGCAACAAAACCAAGGGGAACGAACAACAAGAACGCTCACAGCGCAGACTCATCCGCGCCAATAAAGACCGCATAAATGCCCCTTCGCCCTCCTTTACAACAACCAAAGTATAAAGCAACAGAATGAACAAACAAGATTTAAGAATAGTTTTCATGGGCACGCCCGAATTTGCAGTGCCATCGCTCAAGCTGCTTGTAGAAGGCGGTTACAACGTGGTGGCCGTGGTTACACAGCCCGATAAGCCCGTGGGCCGACACGGTTCCACCCTTCAAGCACCACCCGTTAAGCAGTATGCCCTGTCTAAATCCATACCCGTATTGCAGCCAGAGCGCATGAAAGACGAGGATTTTCTATGCCAACTCCGCGCTTTCGATGCCCATCTGCAAGTGGTTGTAGCCTTTCGCATGCTGCCCAAGCAGGTATGGAACCTGCCACCCTTCGGCACTTTCAACGTACATGCAGCCCTACTTCCACAATATCGTGGAGCCGCCCCCATCAATTGGGCCGTCATCAACGGCGAAACAGAAACGGGCGTTACCACTTTCTTCCTTGACGAAGACATCGACACGGGCCGAATTATCAGTCATAAACGCCTGCCCATACCCGATGATGCCAACGTGGAATGGGTGTATAACAACCTGATGAACCTTGGTGCAGAGCTGTGTATCGAAACCGTAGACCGCATTTTGCAAAACGACGGCAAGGTAGAGAGCACCGAACAACCCCAAGACCAACCCTTAAAACATGCGCCGAAGATATTTAAGGAAACCTGCCAAATAGATTGGAACCAACCTGCAAAGCGCATATACGACTTTATTCGCGGACTAAGCCCCTACCCTGGCGCGTGGACCGAGATACAAAAAACAGGCATCGAGGGCGAGAACAAACCCCAAGTGCTGAAAATTTTCAGTGCAACAAAAACCCAAATACCTGCAAATGCCCAGCCGGGAACATTTGTTGTAGAAGGCAATCGCCTGTTTGTAAACACTGCCGACAGCCTACTTGAATTGCAAGAAATACAGCTAGCAGGCAAGAAACGCATCGCCAGCCGCGACTTTCTCAATGGCACTCGCGATGCAAACCTATATCGTGCCATCAGCCAATGAACCTTGCGCACACCACGTTTTAGCAACTAAATAAAACGCCATTTGCTTGGGGCTAACGTATTTTTGTTATATATTTGCAAGTCGAACAGAAGAAAAACAACATGACAAGAGAAGAAGACATCAAGAAAGCCGTTGAGGTATTAAGGAAAGGCGGCATCATACTCTACCCCACAGACACCATTTGGGGTATCGGATGCGATGCTACCAATGCCGAGGCGGTGGCCAAAGTGTACCAAATAAAACAGCGCGACGACTCCAAGGCAATGATATGCCTTGTAGATTCGGCCACGCGCATGCAACGATATGTGCGTAACGTGCCCAACGTGGCATGGGATTTGGTGGAGCTTGCCACCAAACCCACAACGCTAATACTCGACGATGCCGTTAACCTTGCACCCAATCTCATTGCCGAAGACGGCTCGGTGGCCTTGCGGGTAACTGACGAACCATTCTCAAAAGAACTATGTTACCGCTTTCAAAAGGCTTTGGTTAGCACTAGTGCCAACATTAGCGGACAGCCCGCAGCACAAAATTACAAGGACATTAGCGAAGAATTGCTCAACGCCGTCGACTACGTGTGCTGGTCCAGACGGCAAGAACACAAGCCGCATACGCCTAGCTGCATCATCAAGTTGAACAAAGACGGAGAAGTAACCGTAATACGCAAGTAACGCCAACACGCTTAGAACAACACAGACAAGCCTAAGAAATGGATACGACAATAGAGATTGAAGACAAAACCCCGATTGGCAGGTTTACCAAATGGCGCACCCAACACCTTTCAACAAGGCAATTCACGCTCATCCTCTCGTTCTTCGTGGGGTTGTTCGCTGCCATTGCGGCCTATTCTCTGCATTGGATTATCAAGCAGATACAAATGCTCCTCACCGAAGGGTTCACCATATCTTCCATCAACTGGCTGTATCTTGTTTTCCCCGTTGTAGGTATTTATCTCACGTCCCTATTCATTAGGCATGTCGTTAAAGACAACATCTCGCACGGAATCACCCGTGTGCTCTATGCCATATCCACCAAGCAAGCGCGTTTAAAGGGGCACAACTGCTGGTCGTCTGTCATCGCATCGGCCATCACCATCGGGTTCGGAGGCTCGGTAGGAGCAGAGGCACCCATCGTATTAACGGGGTCGGCCATCGGCTCTAACCTCGGGCAACTCTTCAAACTCGACAATCGCACCATGATATTGCTTGTTGGTTGTGGTGCATCTGCCGCCATTGCAGGCATTTATAAGGCGCCAATTGCAGGCCTGGTGTTCACCTTAGAGGTGCTCATGGTCGACCTAACCATGGCCTCTTTGCTGCCCATACTCATCGCTTGCGTAACGGCCACATGCTTTACTTACATCTTTGTGGGCACCGATTCGATGTTCACCTTTCACCTCGACGGCGAATGGATGATAGAACGTGTGCCTGCAAGCGTGTTGTTCGGCATCTTCTGCGGTATGATTAGCCTTTACTTCATGCGCACCATGACCGCTTGCGAAAACGTATTCGGAAAGATGAAGAACCGCCCATACCAACGATTAGTTTTGGGCGGTATCATTCTCAGTTCGCTTATTTTCCTTTTCCCTTCGCTCTATGGCGAGGGTTTAAGTTCGGTAAACACCCTACTCAACGGCAATACCGAAACCGATTGGAGTCAGATACTCAACAATTCGCTGTTCTATGGCCACGACAACCTGCTGGTTGTGTACGTTGGTCTGGTGCTTTTCACCAAGGTATTCGCCACATCGGCCACCAATGGCAGCGGCGGTTGTGGCGGAACGTTCGCCCCCTCGCTGTTTATCGGCGGCTTTGGCGGCTTTTTCTTCGCCCGTTTGTGGAACATGTACAACATCGGTGTGTACATTCCAGAAAAGAATTTCACGCTACTGGGCATGGCAGGCGTAATGACTGCCGTGATGCACGCGCCGCTTACGGGCATATTTCTCATTGCCGAGATAACCGGGGGCTACCAATTATTGTTGCCACTGATGATTGTTTGCATCAGTTCTTACCTCACCATCAACATTTTCGAGCCGCATAGCATTTATAGCATGCGTCTTGCACGCGAGGGAAAACTCATCACCCACCACACGGATAAGTCCATCCTTACGCTGATGAGCATGGAAAGCATCATCGACAAGAACTACATTGCCGTTAATCCCGAAATGCCTTTGGGCAAGTTGGTGTATGCCATCAGCCGCAGCCACACCAGCTTTATCCCCGTACTAGACCATGCGGGAAGGCTCATTGGCGAGATAGACGTTACCAAGATAAGGCATATCATGTTCCGAACAGAGTTGTATCAGAAGTTTAGTGTGGCGCAAATAATGATTCCCACGCCTGCCGTGCTTGGACGTAACGACCCAATGGAAGAGGTAATGAATAAGTTCGACAAGACAGATGCCACCTATCTGCCCGTTGTCGATGCCAATAACGAACTACAAGGATTCATTTCGCGCACACGTATGTACGCCATGTATCGTAAGATGGTGGCCGACTTCTCCACCGAATAAAGGGAATGGTAAGCGTGTGCGTTTTTCAGTTAGTGAGATTATGAGGTTGTGAGTTGATAAGATTGTGAGTTGTTGATATTCATAAGTTTTTAGCTTGTGGCCGAATGTAATAAAAACTCATAAACGCATGCACCCATCATACTAGTTCACTCATTAACTGGTCAAATCGTCAACCGGTCAACCCATTTATAGTTTCACACAACGTTAAATAGCTAATTAGAGATGAAGAAAGAAAAGTTTTTTGGTTATGTAGGATGGGTGGGTATGTGTACCTCCATCCTTATGTACGTGTTTTATTTTCCACAAATACAGGAGAATTTAAACGGCAACAAAGGCTCGTTTATTCAGCCTTTCATGGCAGGCATCAACTGCACGCTATGGGTTTGCTACGGTTTGTTTAAAGAAAAGCGCGACCTTCCTTTGGTTCTAGCCAATTCGCCAGGCGTTATTTTCGGGTTCTTCGCTGCGTTCACCGCGCTATAAGCCAATCCTAGTTTTGTTATGAGCTTGTAAGTTGATGAGTTTATGATGCTGTGAAGTTTCTCGCAAGCCAAAACCGCTAAACCCATTAACTTACCAACTCATAACGCTTACCCAATTATCTATTCACCAACTTGTTAACGTAACCACTTGTCGACTTCATCCACTTGTCAGCTCGTCAACTTGTTAACTCGTCAGCTCATAAACCATTTAACCCATCAACTTGTTAACCTGTCATCACATAAAGTAGCGAACCCTCCACCCTTGTCAACTCGTTTGCTGGTTAACTCATCAACTAACCAACTCAAAACCCATCAACTCACAAACTCATAGGTTTATAAACCCACAAACTTAAATCGTTGCTTTTATTTTACAAAACCACTCCTTTCTTCACTCCATTCTAGCGGAAGTATTGGTTAAAAAGTTGGCAAAAGACCACTATTTCTCGCTTTTCACACCTTGAGGTTTGTCTATTTTTAAGCACAAAACCTGCATTTTGCACCATTTTGCCTTTCTAGTTTGGATGCCAGCTCGTATTTTTTCACCCCCAATTTCCCACTTTTAGCCCCTAAAACCCCACTTTTTAACTGTTGTTTCGCTCCTTTTGACCATGTGTTTCATGAATCTAAAAGGTTTTGTTTATACATTTACTGTGGATGTTTATGCTTTTCGTCTTGCATTTAGCAGCATTTAGCACTGCGTTTAGCACCATTTTACATTGCGTTTAGCACCAAAATGCACTGCATTTAGCACCAAAACGCACTGCGTTTAGCGGCATATTGCACTGCATTTAGCGGCAAAACGCACTTCATTTTACTACAAATAGCCCGAAAAATGGTGTAAATGGCGGTTTAGGAGAATATATATTCATTTTGCCTGCATGTACAACGTCCCCCTTTTTGCATCAAAACCAACCTTCGCGAGAATCGATTTTTTGCGGCAAGGTTGGCGGTTGGTGAGCAGAAAGGGCACTCATAATGTTAAAAAAAGCAGTAAAAACATTACAAAATCCGAGTTGATAAGGCCATAAATGAACCAGTTGACAAGTTTATAAGTCGGCGAGAACAGATTCAACTTACTTCCTATAGATGTGTATAGTGAATGGTGTTAGTGAAGGAATAAACCAAAGATACCAGATAAAATCGAGAAAAATCCCGAAGAGCAAATACATAAAAGCAATCCTACTGATTTGTAAACTTACTTTATTTATATCCAGAATGAAAAGCTTTTATCCAAACCATCAAACTAAATCGACACGACGTGGCATCCTAGCACTTGCGTTTGTTCGTTTTATCCATCATTATTATCAGTAAGTTATCTGACTAACAAAATAAAATATCATAAACAAATAATTATATTTATTTATCATAGTTAAAGGTAATTGGACATGCTTTATAACACATTAAGATATTGCAATCATTCAAAAAAAACGAAGTATATTTGCAGCATATTAATAACATTAGGTAGAATCTTAATTAATTAATTTATGATGCTAAGAAGACAACAATGTTTTTTTACCTTGACAAGGTGGCAAACTTTTAAACAAAGAATGGGCACTGTAGCAAAAATCGCTACTTGTGCCGTAGTAATGAGCCTTGCGGCTTGTGGTAACAATGATGACCCGAATGATGAGAGGCTAGGAGACATTAAGGTTATCGTAAAAGAGAACTTAGATGGCCAGCCCTACTCCGACCTAAACTCCGTTAGAGTTGGAGACTTTATACGTTATGATCTAGAAGTAACAGGATCAGGAGATGCTGAAAAGTATGATTACAAGTTCAATCCTTTTAGTTCAGGCAACATTCCACATCAACTTTTGGGAAAGGACTACGAAGCGTGGCTTTTCACCGATGTCAATTACAAGGCATACAATGACAAGAATACAGCTCCTGCTCAACGTAAAAAGATTATGCAAGAATCGAAACTAAAGGATGTGGAAACATTAATCCAACCTAACACGAAGTACGTCCTGCTTATTAGGCCACTGGTTCCTGGTACATTCAAATTAGATTCACGCTGTTCAAAATCTAAAAAGGGAGAAAGCTATTCAGTAATTGGTGATGTTCCAATAAACTTTAATTGCACAAAGCTTGAGGCTTGGTGGGTTGAGATAGAAGATCAAAGTGGTGGCCTTTTCCAAGAGTCACGTAGCCATAATGCTTTCTACTTCCAAGTGAACGACGGGACAGCCGAAACAGACAGATTCTTGGCTGAAAAGGAAAATAAGAAAATGACTTTTGAGATTATCTATGATGGAAACACATATACAGGAGATTTTGTTGAAGGGAAACCTATATGGTTTCACAATAGCGAACAAGGAAGAGGCGCACCCCCTGTGGATAACAAGATTATAAGTTATGTACGACTCAGTATTGCAGAGACAGGACAAGAGCCGATAAATATAGAATACCACAATATATATATGAACAAAAGAAATTAAGTTCTAAGATAGCATGAAGTTGTATCTTTGCTTGTAACTTACATTCTTCGTGTTATTTGTATAAAAGTATTAGCCCCAAGCAAGACAATGCTTGCTTGGGGCTAACCTTTTATTCTTGTTTCTTCCGTTCGGCCTCTTTTATTATACCGTGTCGGTAGGCATAGAGCAGTTCTTCCAAGTCGGCCACCTGCTTGTTCAGTTCAACGCCCTTGTCGGTATCGGCCACCAACATTCTATGCGACGACATTTCGATAATCTGCGTGGTACTCTTAATGTCCCTTCCTGTGCGAATGGCATCCATTGCACTGGCGAATGGTTCGTGCTGAACCAATTGGAAACCACGGCTATGATACACCAATGTGTAGCCTGCAATGCCCGTTTCCTTGTGATAAGCCTCAGAGAAACCACCATCAATGACCATCAGCTTGCCGTTGGCCTTTATTGGATTCTCGCCATTAGCCACGTGTACGGGTACGTGCCCATTGATGATGTGCCTATTTTCGCCCTTAACGTCGAAGGCATCAAGAATGCTGTCAACCACCGCCTCGTTGTCTCGCAGCATAAAATAGTTGCCCTTTCTCTCCTTATGCGTTTCTTTTTCGGCGATGAAATAACGTTCGAACGTGGCCATCTTCGATTTGTCGAAGAGGGGCGAGTCGGGTCCGCACCACAAATAAAGAAAGTAATCAATGGCATATTCGCGTTCTTCGGGCTCGGCATCCTTTTGGTAGGCAGTGCGAACAAGCATACCTATTTTGTGTAAGAGCTTTCGCCCCGAAAGGGTTTGCCCTGGAAACACCTCCACTTCTTTAAGTGAAGCATCATCGTTTAGCGGTACCGAGGCATGGAAAAGCAAGTTGTTGTTGTAGATAGCGTACATGCAACCATGCTGCAAAAGCAGGCGTACGTGGCGTTGCAACTTCTCACTCACCTTGAAAGAGTGGCGCAAACGCTTGGCCAACATCTTCTCTTCGGGCGTAAGTTCCAACGGATTGTTGGGGTCTATCGTTGGGAACTCGTTGCTGGTGAGTTGGTACTCCTTTCCATCGAGCGTGATAACACCTCTTGTATAGTCGATGTGGCGCAACACGGCTCGGTTGGTCATCTGCCAATGGGGATGCTTTTCAAAGAGTTGTGCCTCCACCTTAAACTGTATTACGGCAATGGCCTTGTGCATAAGTGCCGTAAGCCGCATTGTTTTTTCATCGAGTTTCATTGACTCGCCACTGCTCTTCGGAATGAACTCCTTGCATGCGGTGTCGCCATAAGTCTCCATTGCAAAAGTGGCAAGCGGCACAAGGTTGATGCCATAGCCTTCTTCGAGCGTGGTGAGGTTGGCATAGCGTAACGACAGACGTATCACATTGCAGATACATGCCACGTTGCCGGCAGCAGCTCCCATCCAAAGCATATCGTGATTGCCCCACTGTATGTCCCAGCTGTGGTAGCGTTCCATCGTGTCCATGATGACATGCGCCCCTGGACCGCGATCGTATATGTCGCCAAGTATGTGTAGCTGGTCGATGGCCAAACGCTGAATAACGTTGCAAATGGCCACAATAAAGTCGTCGGCACGCCCTGTGCTGATAATCGTTTCGATAATACCGTTTACATAAGCGGCCTTGTTCGAGTCGTCAACACGTTCGTGCAGCAACTCTTGTATAATATATTTGAAATCGGTAGGCAACGACTTGCGTACCTTCGAACGCGTGTATTTGCTCGAAACGTCTCTGCATACGCTCACAAGTTGGTGAATGGTGATGTGATACCAGTCGTTAATGTCGGTTTCGCTCTCCTTAACTAGCTCCAGTTTTTGTTCAGGATAGTATATCAGCGTGCACAGTTCGCGTTTCTCGGCCTCGCGCAACGTGGTTCCAAAAATCTCGTTTACCTTGCGTTTGATGTTTCCCGATGCGTTTTTCAGCACATGCTGAAAGGCCTCGTACTCGCCATGCAGGTCGGCCAAGAAGTGTTCTGTGCCCTTGGGCAGGTTAAGTATGGCCTGCAAGTTGATAATCTCTGTGCTGGCCTCGGCCACAGTTGGGAACGATTGCGCCAAGAGTGTAAGGTAGCGCAAGTCGCGTTCTATTTCGTATTTCTTCTTTTTCATCTAATTGTAAACCTTAGTTATCTTGTTCGTTAAGCTTTTTGTTTGTTTGTCGTCGAGCGGAAGAATGGGCATGAACCCTTCGGGCAGTTTGAACAAATGGTGCATAACGCTTTCTACCCGCCTGAAAAAGGGCAACAGCTTAACCTTGTTTAGTGCTTGCACAAGTGCCTGTTCGTCGTAATCGGTGAGCCTTAAATTGGCGTAAAGCGTTGCCAACAATTGCAGGTGCGCCGTGTCTTTGGGCAGGGCATCGTACAAAGTGCGCACAATTTCGACGATACCATCTACCGTGGAATTGTCGTCTGGGTTGTCCGTTTCTTCTTGTTGTTCGTCCTCGGCCTCTTGTTCTTCGCCTTCGGCAAGGTTGTCGTCTTCGGGAATGGGGTCGAAACAGAAGGTTTCGAACTTAGAAAGGTCGGTTGAAGGCGTTTCGGTTTGCAGCCTTTCCAGTCCTTTTCTCACCAAGTCGAGCACGCGTTCTTGTGCGGCATACATCAATACGTACCGCCATTGGGGCGTTGTAAGCGCGTCGATGGTTTCGAGGCGCAAGTCCATTGCGGCGAACATTTCGGCATCTATGCCGGCAAGCACCAACGCGCCCACTAGTTCGAGGTCGGCCGCAGTGAGCATCGTGGCAGGCCAAGTGTTAAGCGTTTTATGATAAAGGCGCACAAACTGGGCAGCCATGTCCGCGGTGTCAATGGCTCCGCTGATACGTGGATTGTCTATACGCACGATGTTTGCGGTGGCGTTTAGGCTTTTTAGTGTGTCGCTTTCGAACTGTCCGCAAGCGTGAACCACCTCTACCCTACTCAACATTCGTTGCACTGGTATGTTGAGCAGCATGCGTTTTACTTTTAGAAGATTGTGTATTCGCCAAGGGTTTAGTTCGCCAAAGGGCGACAACACCACGGGCGTATGCGTGCGGAATGCCATGTTGTATAGGCGTAATGCCTTGGCATCCCAGCAACCAAAGATATGAAATAGGGAGAAATCGTGTCGCCACAGGGGCGCATCGTATGTTATTTCAATGTCGGGGTTGGTTTCTAAAAGGGCAAAAAGCGTTGTCAGATATTGCCTGTCAACATCTGATACACCTTTTGATATGTACACCAACACGTTCATCTAATTTAGAGTTTATGGCTTGTAAATTCGTATTTGTCGGCCTTCATGTATTTAAGATACGACCGCATCTTGCGCCAAGGCACCATCAATTCGAACCCGATTACGCGCCACGCAGGTATGCCGGCCTTGAATATCTTAATGGCTCTGTGGGCAAACAAAATGCGCAACACGATGGTGAGCAACAGATTGGCCGATGCCAATGATAGGATGAACCACCTTTCTTCTATCAATCCGTAGGCCAAACATGTGGCGGCAACGATGTAGTTGAGGTAAAGCATGATGTTGTCTAGGTTGAACAAGAACCTAACAAGCCATCCCCTTTGCAGGGTTTTGCGTGTTTCCCAAAAGAAAAGTTGCTGTGTGCGCCACTCTTTTAGCGTGGGAGCCTTAGTCTGCGTATGTGCATCGGGATGCAATGCCACCGCAACAGAGCCTTCGTCGCCAAATTTATTCACCAAGAAATCGTACTCGCCGCGCAACAGATTGAGGTTTCCAGAAAAGCCGTCGCGTTTCATAAAGTCGTCTTTTCTTATGGC
This sequence comes from Prevotella conceptionensis 9403948, assembly GCF_000312305.1. Lineage (GTDB taxonomy): Bacteria > Bacteroidota > Bacteroidia > Bacteroidales > Bacteroidaceae > Prevotella > Prevotella conceptionensis. The sequence continues at coordinate 275,526 of NZ_HE999447.1, forward strand.
CACCACTCCACCTGCGTGGCAATAAGGCTTACCTTTGATGGTTCGGGTAAGTGTGTAAAAGCCAGATCTAAACTGTTGCATGCGCCAGGAGGTCTTGGCATCGGTGTCGAGTGCGGTGTAACCAACAACCAGGCGTTTGTCGTCTGTGAGACTTTGGGTAAAGGCGGCAAGCCATTTGCAAGACGTTGGCACGCATGTGGGCTCCATGATAACGACCCAATCGGTTTCGGCAGCCTTTACGCCAATGGTTAACGTCAGTTTCTTACGGCTCATGTAGCGCGAAGAATTGGGCACGAATGTACAATACAAGTGCTTATCTCCTTTGTGTTCGGCCGACAACCGCTCTACTAGGGCATTGCCTTTATCGGCAACCAATATCACGCGGAAAGGCGCGGCGTATTCTTGTTGCAGCACCGTTTCTACCATAGTAGCCAGTTCGGGAGCGTCTTCCAATATGGGTATGACAATTGATACGGGTGTGGCGGAGGCGTCGGTAACGTCTACTTCGATTTCAGCATTCGCCAAAGCCAACTTCTTCAAGCGTCTGCCCCGCAAGAAAGGATTGCAGAACAGGGAGATGAAAAACAGCATAATTAACGATACACAGCAGACTATCGTTATTGCATCAATATATAAGGTTAAAACCATAAGGCTTGTTTTAAATGTTTAAATCGTTACTAAAATAACTCTTAGGCAACTGGCGGCAATTGTATTGCGATGCCATCGCCTCGCCATAAGCGCCTGCCGAACATATCGCTACCAAGTGGCCACGATGACTTGCAGGAAGAACAACATCGCTGCCAAATACGTCGCTCGACTCGCAAACGGGGCCAACCACATCATACACTTCGCTTGGAGCTGATGGGTTGGACAGGTTTAGGATTTGATGCCGAGCATGGTAAAGGGCTGGACGGAGCAAATCGTTCATTCCTGCATCGAGGATGAGGAAACGTTTGCTTTGTCCTTGCTTGACATAGAGCACTCGCGAAACCAGCCAACCACATTGCCCAACCAACGCCCTACCTAACTCGAAATGCACCTTTTGTTTCTCATTAAGTTGCAAATGCCGAGCATAGGTGTCGAAATAGGCCTTAAAGTCGGGTATGGCATGCGTGTCGGGATTGTCGTAGTCTATTCCTAACCCACCGCCCACGTTTATATGTTCGGGTTCGATGCCATGCTGTTTCAAAAGGTTCAACAAGCTGTTCACGCTCGTACAGACTTCGCGAAAGTCGTTCATATCTACAATCTGCGACCCAATGTGGAAGTGCAGACCGATAAAACGAATGTGTTTCAAAACTTGTAGCCTTTCGATGGTTGGCCAAACTTGGTCTATGGGAATGCCAAACTTGTTCTCGGCCAAACCCGTTGTTATCTTCGCATGCGTGTGGGCAGCCACGTTGGGGTTGACACGCAGGCACACATCGGCCGTTCGGTTCAGTTCGTTGCAAAGTTGCTCAATAACTTCCAGTTCTTCTATGCTTTCCACATTAAAGCAGAAAATGCCGCTTTCCAAGGCCAGCTTTATTTCCCAGTCGTTCTTACCCACACCTGCAAATACAATGCTGTCGCCCTTAAAGCCAGCACGCAATGCCGCCTCTATTTCGCCACCGCTTACACAATCCACTCCCAAACCAGCCGCTTTCATCGTCTGCAAAATGCGTTTGTTGGCGTTGGCCTTCACTGCATAATGCACGATAAAGTTTGGATGTTGAGCCAATTGTTCGTTCAGTGCATCGAGCGTGGCGCGCAACATGCCTTCATCGTAATAGTAAAAAGGTGTTGTCAGGTGCTTAAATGCGTGTGTAGGTAAACTAATCATTGTTAATGAAATTACAACCAAGAGTGTTATACAATTGTGTGCAGGGTGCAACCAGATGCAACGCGCGGTGCCTAAATAACAGCCAGCGGCCTGCCTTACAAGGCATCGTGCTGGCGCCGCAGCTCACATTGTTAGGAATTGAAAAGCTTGTGGCTAAGGCTTTGCAGAGCCCTTTGCTTGTCTTCTTCTTTGATTAGGAAGGAGATGTTGTAGTTAGAACCGCCATACGAAATCATCCTTACAGGGATGTTTTTCATCGCATCGGTCACCAATGTTTCAAATCCAACGTTGTTCCAATCAAGGTCGCCTACCACACAAACGATGCACATATCCGTGTCTACGGTAACTGTGCCATACTTTTTGAGTTCGTCAACGATTTCTTCAAGATGCGAGTCGTTGTCGATACTCATCGAGACGCCCACCTCGGAAGTTACAATCATGTCGATGGGCGTTTGGTAACTCTCGAATATTTCGAACACCTTGCGCAAGAAACCCGTGGCAAGCAACATGCGACTAGACTTTATCTTAATGGCCGTTATCTTGTCTTTGGCGGCGATGGCCTTTATCTTGTTGTGCAATACCTCGTTGTTGATGATGGTTCCCTCGGCATCTGGGTCCAAGGTGTTCTTCAATCGCACGGGGATGCCTGCATACTTGGCCGGCTGCACGCATGTGGGGTGCAATATCTTCGCGCCAAAGTAGGCCAACTCGGCAGCCTCTTCAAAGTTCAGTTGCCTAACGGCCTCGGTCTTATCTACCACACGTGGGTCGTTGTTGTGCATGCCGTCGATGTCTGTCCAAATCTGAATTTCATCGGCAGGCAATACTGCGCCCACTAGTGAGGCCGTGTAATCAGAACCTCCACGCAATAGGTTGTCTGTTTCGCCATACGCGTTCTTGCAAATAAATCCCTGCGTGATGTATATCTGATAGCCCTGATTCTCTTCCATCAGTCGGGCAAGATTTTCTCTGATGAAAGCCATATCGGGTTCGTTGTTCTTGTCTGTCCGCATGAAATCCAAGGCATCAAGCAACACGGCCTTAACGCCAATTTCCTGCAAATAGCTAACCATCATGTTGGTGCTTATCACTTCGCCTTGCGCCACAATGGTCTTTTCTTCAAAGCTAGTGAAGAGATCTTTGGTGAACGAACGAAGGTAATTGAACTCATCTACTAGGAAAGCACGCAACTTTTCCCTGTGTTGAGGTTCTGCAAGCAGTTCGTCAACATGCTTTACATATTGCTTTTCCAGGTTGTTTATCACCTCGTTGGCCCCTTCGGGGTTTTTCTTATAAAGGTAGTCGGCCACTTCCACAAGCGAATTTGTGGTGCCCGACATGGCCGAGAGCACCACAAATGTGGGTTCACCCGATGCCGTTATGAGCGACGCCACGTTCTTCATACGGTTGGGGGAGCCAACGGAAGTGCCTCCAAATTTCATCACTTTCATACCCAATGTAAGCTAAAAGTAAGTGTAACTATTGTTTAAATATCGTCTTCGGTGAGGTCTATCTTACTGTACTCGTCGGTAACCTCTTTTATTTTTCCGTCTCCGCAACGGTACACAATGCCAGGATACTTGCTCAGCATCGACAAATTGTGGGTAGACATCACCACGGCAGTACCGCTTTGGGTGATGTCGCGCAACAAGGCAACGATGTTCGTGGCCGTGTCGAGGTCGAGGTTGCCCGTTGGTTCGTCGGCAATAATCACCTTCGGATTATTCAAGATGGCCCGCGCAATGGCGATACGCTGCTGCTCTCCACCCGATAGCTCGTAGGGCATGTTGTGCTTCTTGTCGCTCATTCCCACGTCGGCCAGCACCTTCTCGATACGTTCGGTACGCTCAGCCTTGTCTTTCCATCCCGTAGATTTAAGCACGAACTGCAAGTTTTCCCATACACTTCGGTCGTGAAGTAGTTGAAAGTCTTGGAATATCACACCCAACTCTTTCCTTAGTGCGGGGACTTCTCGCCTACGCAAGGTCTTCAAGTTGCGCCCCAACACCTCTGCCGTGTCGGCGTCTTCTTCGTCAATGTCCAGTTCGCAGTAGATGGTTTTGAGGAAAGAACTCTTGCCAGTCCCCACCTTACCTATAATGTAGATGAACTCGCCTTCGTCTACATGAAAATCAACGCCGCGTAACACTTCGCGGTCGTCTTGGTAAACATTTACGTTTTTATATTCTATAAGCATTGGCCATCTCGTTTTGTTATGAAATACAATAGCCCGCGCCAATTAATTGCTTGCACGGTACAAGTTGTGCAAAGTTAGTGATTTTATTGCGATAAGTTCAACAAAATCGAAATAAAATGGGGGTTATTATCGCGTGTTCTGCAATTTGTTTGCATCTACGAACGTGCGCTTTACTTTTCTTCACATTATTTGTTTAGAAGAGAACTAGCCTGAAACATAAAATAACGAGCACAAAAAAAGGACTGAATCAGTCCTCTTCGTCTAGTGTTCGCAAGATAATGCTTGTTGCGCCGATGGTGAACAGCGAACCGTTTTCGAGCAAACGCCGCTCTCGGTCGCCCAATATTTCATTGTCAACGAATGTCCCCGTGTAGCTTGGGCCATCGCTTAACACATATTTCAAGCGCCCACGTTTATCTCTGCTCACCTCAATAGCGCAGTGATTCATGTCGATGCTTGGGTCGTTTGTTTCTATGGGGCAGTTTATTCCACTATTCTTCATGTACCGTCCAATAACGTTTCTACCCATACGGAGGGGCAAAACCTGCTTATAATGAAACACGTTCTCGATAACGGTTAGCGTGCCGCAGTGGTCTTTGCAGTCTAGTTCGTCGGCGTTTGTTTCCTTTTGACGGTTATGTAACTTCGAAACGCCAATGCGTATGCCGAACTCCTTACCACAATCTGGACACTGAAAAAAGAGCGATTGCCCTTCTTGGTAACGTGTTTCGTCGAAAGTTATGTAATTGTCGCACTTCGGACATCTTACTCTCTTCATGCTTTGCTAGTGTGTTTAATTCTACATGTAAGACGATTATGCTCAACGAACCTCGCTGCGCATCACCCAACAATCCTTAAATTCGGCCTTGCCATGCAATTTTCCAAAAGCCAAATAAGCTTCGTTCTTTGTCTCGTAACGACCATAAGTAACTTTCACGTCCTTATCATCAACCAACACTTCGGTCTTATCGTAGCCCTTATCCTTCAACATTTGGGCATAACGGTTGGCGTTGCGTTTAGTTATTTTGCTAGCCAGCACCAAACAATAAAACGTCTGGTTGGCGTGTTTGGTCTCGGTTGGCTTGGTCTGTTCGCATTTTGGTGCCGTTTGTTTAGCAACAGAAGGAGCAGGCGCCTTTATCTCGGCTATGCTCTCTGTGCCCTTTATCATCTCTTTGGGCATCACAGATGTAAGCAGACCTGTATCTACTACGCTATGCGACACAGTGTTCACTTCGCCCTCGGTGACGGTAGAGGGGAAAAGCAAGAAAGCAACGACAGCCACACAAACGGCAACTGCGTTTCGAACCCAAGCAACGGGAATGATAAGGTCGCTATTGTTGGGTTCATCGTCGTTATCCTCTTCCGCATCGCTATTGGAAAGTGACTTAGCCGCTTCGTCCATTTCTAACAGAATGGGCTTAGACTCGCGTTGTTGAACTCTTGCCGTTTCGATTTCTTGCACATTGCCGACTGATTCTACAGCAGGAACTTCGCTGAAAGCATCCTGAACAGAAAGACGAACAATATCAATGGAACCCAACCCATAAAGCGTTGGCGTGAGGATGCCCGACTCGCAAGGTTCAAAAGTGTACGTGCCATTATCTGCATAATAAAGCACTCCAAGGTCGTTCAATTCGTAATACCCCTCGTTGTGCAAGTGCTGCCGCATCTCTTCAACCTCGCTCGCAATACGCGTCAAGGCCTCAGGATAGCTCAAATCGTAGGCCTCAACATACGATTGTGCAAGCAAAGAATCGTTCAAACGGAGTTGGCGATTGAACCCAAGCGTCCTCGTCGGCGGCAGAAACGTATGGTCGCCGTCGTCGTACCTAGCCTCAACATGGTGCGCCATAAATCCCCCAAAGTCGGGAATGATGACGCAGTCGTTATCCAGCAGTAAGATTTCGATATGTCTATGTAGTTCAATCACGAATGCAAAGTTACGATTTTTCCCCCATAGTTCAAACGTATAAAGTTATTTTTTGGATAATATTTTACTGAAATATAATGATAATTTAACTCTATTACATCCAACAATATGTAAATGAATTTCGCTAAGCTTTACGCTAACCGCTCACAACCAAGCATCTACCACGACTTGCAACCAACTCCACATCCATAACATTAAGCAACGCGCCCTACTTCGTTCTCTCTATATTTATGCACACCTCATTAAGAGAAGACTGCGATATGTCGGTAAAACCAGCCACAATAAAGGACTTTTCAGCAAACAACATACATATCACAACAGGTACTCCACATAGATATTCATCCAGTTATTTAAATGCTTACCTTTTATATTCTACCCTCCATTCAAACAAGAGCCCCTCTTACCTAACACTTCCAAAATTGATACAAAGACACTAAACACCGCTAAACGTGCGTAAACATTTATTACCATATAATATAGTGTGCGATGACAAGAAATAACAAATCGCGCTAAGACCTGCTACTGATGTAATGAACAGTGCTATAACCACGGAGCCAACAAGTGTGCAAACCAGCCAACGAACTTCTGCCAAGGGGTTCTGAACTTGTTCCACGATTCGGGCGTCAGCTTAAAGCAGTCGGACTTATCCTTATCAAACAAGTCAGACAGCTGTTGCGTTGTCTCCTTATCCACAATAACGGCATTCTCTTCGTAATCAAAACGCAGGCTACGCGCATTAAGGTTGGCACTGCCCACAGTACAAAACTTACCATCAACCATAATCACCTTGGTATGATGAAAGCCCGGCTCGTACATCCAAACCGTTACGCCGCGTTTCATTAGCTTATGAACATTGTAGAAAACGCAATCGGGCGTTAAAGGAATATCACTGTGGGTAGATACCATTATTTCTACTTTCACTCCACGCTTAACCGCGTTGCGTAAAGCTTTCTTCAACGCCCTATTCAACGTGAGGTAAGGGTTGATGAGCTTAATGCTATCCTGGCTATCATTGATTGCCTTAGTATAAAAACTACGGATAATCTTATTTGATATGCGTGGTTCGCGGTTTATGATGCCCACCATCTTCTTTCCTGCCGATTGACAAGTGTCGGGCTTTAAGTTGTCAAAGTACCCAAGGTTATCGTTTCCGCGGTAATATTCTACCCCATGCACGTTCTGTTTGGCCACCTTATTCCACATTTTCAAGAAGATAGCCTGCAAGGTATTCACCTCCTGCCCCTCAATTCGGCAGTGCATATCGCGCCAACTCCCCACCACTTCTGTGCCCTTGATGTAATAGTCGGCCACATTCATGCCGCCAGTATAGGCCACATTGCCGTCTACGACAACAATTTTGCGGTGGTCGCGATGGAAAACATGGTTCACCCAAGGAAACTGAACAGGGTCGAACTCAAAGATTTCGATACCCCTTTCGCGCAAGGTGCGCAGGTGTTTCTTCTTCAATGGGCGGTTGTTCGAGTCGTTTCCAAATCCGTCGAACAAGGCGCGTACCTGCACACCTTCGCTTGCCTTCTCTTCAAGCAGCTCGAAAAGGCGGTCGGCAATGGAGTCGTTTCTAAAATTAAAGTATTCTAAATGTACGCTATGTCGCGCCCTTGATATGGCCGAAAACATGTCGTCGAACTTCTCCTGCCCCGTGGTGAGCAGCACCACCGAGTTGTTATGGGAGAACTTAACCCCCTCGTCGCGCATCTGTTGCACGATAAGCGAGTCGCTACCTTGCGACAAGGCAGCCAACGATATAAGGAGCGATAAAAGGAGCGAGCGTATTCTCGATGGTTCAATCATAATTCGTTAAGTGTTGCAGAGACCTTACAGCATGCATCGGTAATGGTCTACAATGCCAACAAGCCTTTCATTTTCATCTGCTACGAGTACCGTGTGTATTTTATATTTTTGCATTATCTGTTGTATATCGGCAATCTTTGTCGTTGGCAACACAATTTTAGGATTGGTGGTCATGATGTCGTTAACCGTCTTGTTAAAGAACTCGGCCTGCCATTTTTCCATCGCCCGACGGATGTCGCCGTCGGTAATCAGCCCAACAATCTTGCCGTTTTCTACCGACACCCCAAGCCCCAACTTGCCTTTGCTCACTTGTATGATGGCGTCGCCAAGGTGCATTTGGCGTGGTATGATGGGCAAATCGTCTACACGCATCACGTCGGCGGCTGTGGTAAGCAAACGTTTCCCCAACTCGCCACCAGGATGAAACCTCGCGAAATCCGTGGGTTTGAAGTTGCGCACCTGCATCAATGCCACCGCCAAGGCATCGCCCATAGCCAATGCTGCCGTGGTACTGCTTGTAGGGGCAAGGTTCAGGGGACACGCCTCCTTGTCTACCTTCACCGTAATATGGGCCACGCTGTATTTGGCCAGCAACGAATGGGGGTTGCGACTCATGCCAATAAGCGGCACGCCACGATGCAATATGGCAGGAATAAAGCGCAGCAACTCGTCGGTTTGCCCCGAATTGCTAAGTGCCAACACCACATCATCGGCCGTCATCACGCCTAAGTCGCCGTGATATACGTCCAATGGATTAATAAAAAAGGCAGGAGTACCCGTACTAGAAAGCGTTGCGGCAATCTTTGCACCGATGTTTCCACTTTTTCCAACGCCCGTTACAATCACCTTACCCTTGCAGTTGAACATCATTTCCACAGCCTTGTCGAAATGATGGTCTAGTTGCGGAATAAGGTCGAGCAGTGCTTGCGCCTCGTCTTTCAGGCATTGCGTGGCGTATGCCCTCACATTGTTAAGCCTGTTTTCTGTCGAATCTGTTGCCAATGTAGACATAAGTGTTTCTTCTCCGTATATGTTCTCGATGAACGTATTTTTATATTAGGTTCGCAATCAAGCTTTCAAGCTTGTCTAGTTCAAGCATGTTGGGGCCGTCGCTCAAACCTTTGTCGGGATTGGGGTGCACCTCAAAGAAGTAGCCTGTTGCGCCAAAAGCTTTTGCGGCAAGGGCCATCGACGGCACAAATCGGCGATCGCCACCCGTTTTTCCGCCCATAGCTCCAGGCCGTTGCACGCTGTGCGTACAGTCCATGATAACCGTTGGAACGATTTCTTTCATGTCGGGGATGTTCCGAAAATCCACAACAAGGTTGTTATAGCCAAAGGTATTGCCGCGTTCGGTGAGCCACACCTCGGCTGCGCCAGCCTCTTTTGCCTTTTCCACGGGGTATTTCATGTCGGGCCCACTCAAAAACTGGGCCTTCTTTATGTTCACAATCTTGCCCGTTTTGGCAGCGGCCACCAGCAAATCTGTTTGTCTGCACAAAAAAGCAGGTATTTGCAACACGTCTACCACCTGCCCCACAGCCTCGGCTTGATAGCTTTCGTGAATGTCGGTAAGCAACTTCAATCCGTATTTGGATTTCACATTAGCCAACATTTCGAGTCCCCTTTCTAGTCCAGGACCGCGAAAAGAGCTGATGGACGTTCGGTTAGCCTTGTCGAAAGAGGCTTTAAAGATAATGTCAACCTCTAACTTTTGGTTTATCTCCACCAGCTTTTCTGCAACCGTGTACAACAGTTCTTGGCTTTCTATTACGCATGGCCCTGCGATAAATGTTGTTTTCATACTTCGTCCAATCAATGGCTTTCGCCCGTGCATCCGCGTTCTTGTCGCGGAGAATGCGCCACGGGCTTAGCTGTGAGTTATGCTTATTGTTTACGCAAAGGTACAATAAAAAATGTATTATGCAGACCTTTTATGTCCACTTTTTGTGTAAAAGACCGAACAAAGAGCACCAACTGCACCATATACAAAGCAACTTACAACTACGTCTTCACTAATAGTAAGGCTGCAACGCCCCTGCTTTTATCTAATAAGACAGGCATAAGTAGCTCCCAACAAAACCTACCGATGGGGGGGTGCAGCATAAAGAAATCGTGGCATTAGGTTCTTTTTCGTTCTTTGAAAAGTGCGTTTTCTCGCCATGACAATGTCCGAGCAAGCTCGACGTTGTTCATTTGGCTTAACGAAAACGTTCTATTTACAGCCTTATAGCGTTAAAATATGTATAAAAACAATCTATCCCTTGCTGTTTTTGATGGAAAAGTATTACCTTTGCACCGCAAAACGGGTAAGTCTTGCACGGCCAGCTCCCTTCGAACCCTCCAGGACGGGAACGTAGCAAAGGTAGTTGGTTGTAGCGGCGCGATGTAAGTAGCTTACCCACCCCGCCTCTTTAGCTCAGCTGGTCAGAGCGCATGATTTGTAATCTTGAGGTCGTTGGTTCGAATCCGACAAGAGGCTCAATAAAGAAGTGTCGTTATCGACACTTCTTTTTTTTATTCCCTCATCTCCAAAAACCAAGATGTCTTCTGCGTTGCCATAATGCAGTCTCCGTTGCCCGTGAGCAGCATGCCCTGCAACCGCTCGCGTTGGTGGTCGTAAGCGTACGTGTTTTCCGGGCCATTGCCCACGCATGTGCATACGGCACAACTACCTTTTGTCTCGTTTTCAGTAAGAAATTTAACATTATGAGTGCCCTTTCCGTCCACCAATCGCCCACCTTGCCGCAAAAAATCGATTCTCGCGGAGGTTTGTTTTGGTGCAAAAAGGGGTTAGTTGTACATGCAGGCAAAATGAATATTTATTTAAACAGACCATCACTAACACCCGTTTTTGAGTGATTTATAGCAAAATGAAGTGCGTTTTGGTGCAAAACGCGGTGCAATATGCCGCAAAACGCAGTGCGTTTTGGTGCTAAATGCAGTGCGATTTGCTGCAAAACGCAAGGTAAAATGGTGCTAAACGCAGTGCAAAATGCTGCTAAATGCAAGACAAAAAGCATAAAAATACACCGCAATGGTATAAACAAAACCTTTTTGAACCATGAAACACATGGTTAAAAAGGCCAAAACAGCCGCTAAAAAGTGGAATTTTAGGGGTAAAAAGGGTGTAAGTGGGAGTAAAAAAATATGGGCTGGCAACCAAACTAGAAAGGCTAAATGGTGCAAAATGCAGGTTCTTTTCTTAAAAACAGACAAACCAAAGAGCGTGAATATCTAGAAATAGTAGTTATTTACCTACTTTATGGCCTATATTTTCGCTAGAACGGAGTGAAAATTAAAACGGTATTGTAAAATAAAGAGCAATAAATTAAGGTTTTGATTTGATGAGTTGGTGGGGTTGTGAGTTGATAAGTTTTTGAGTTTGTAAGTTGAGGAGCTTTTGAGTTTGTAAATTGATGGGGTGGTAAGTTTGTAAGTTGATGCAATGATGTATTCGGGAGTTGTTGGGTTATCGTGAGTTATTGGGCTTTCGCAAGTTGACAAACCAGTGCGTTGATTTGTCCTGCACTCCGTATATGAGAGGGGTGTTTATCTTGTGTTGGCATCTCAAAGACAATAAACTCCGCTCAACTTATAAAATATTAAAAGTCAAGACAGCCTCATTGTCTTAGAAAGACTAACACAATAAACCGAAATTCGGCCATTACGAATTTTCAAAAGCAAAGTATTAGGAAAGTCTTCATCTGACATTTGAAGTACGACCAGCGAGTTAACTATTTGCGCGTGCTCAGTATTTCCTTTGGTAAAATGAAAGGTAAGCATCC
>NZ_HE999447.1:288306-313019 GCF_000312305.1 Prevotella conceptionensis 9403948
ATTGGATGCTTACAATGAAAGCAGATTTTTCTAACAACCGATTTGGGATAAACAGCCAACAGACGTTACATACAAAAAGGTGTTAGGCCAGAAACTAGCCTAACACCCCTATATCATACACAATATTGCGTACATGAATATGGCGTTTGCACGATTTGGGTGGCCAACTTAGCCCCCCAATATGCAGATTTAATAGCTGCGTGCAATGATAACGCGGTGCTTAGCAGGCTTTCCACTCACCATGTCTACACCCTCCGTTTGTTCGAACTCAAAAGGAACACACCTGATAGTGGCTTGCGTATCTTCCTTAATGCGCGCCTCCGTTTCTTCCGTTCCGTCCCAAGGACAAAGGAAGAAACCGCCATCTTTAATACGCTCCTTAAACTCTTCGTAGTCGTTGCACTCGTAAATATGCGCGTTACGATAGTCTAATGCCTTCTTAAAGATATTGGCCTGCATGTCGTCGAGCACCGAAACAATATGTTCGGCCAAACCTTCGAAACCGATGGTTTCTTTCTCTAAGGTGTCGCGACGCATAATTTCCACCGTATTGTTTTCTAGGTCGCGGCCGCCCATAACGATGCGAACGGGGATGCCCTTCAACTCATAGTCGGCATATTTAAAGCCCGGACGCTTATTATCCGAGTCGTCGTACTTCACCGTCACGCCAGCTTTGCGCAACTGCTCGATAACAGGTTGCAGCTTATCGGCAATGGCTTGCATCTGTTCGCCGGCCTTACCAATGGGAATAACAACCACTTGTATGGGTGCAAGCTTTGGTGGAAGGACCAAACCATTGTCGTCCGAGTGGGTCATTATCAATGCACCAATAAGCCTAGTGCTAACTCCCCAGCTTGTTGCCCATACATATTCGGGTTTGTTTTCCTTGTTGAGGAAAGTAACATCGAACGATTTGGCAAAGTTTTGGCCAAGGAAATGGCTCGTTCCGCTTTGCAAGGCCTTGCCGTCTTGCATCATGGCCTCGATGGTGTAGGTGTCTAACGCACCGGCAAAACGCTCAGTCTCGCTCTTAACGCCACACACAACAGGCACGGCCATCCAATCTTGTGCAAACTTGGCATACACGTCTAGCATCTTCTTTGCTTCTTCTTCGGCCTCCTCACGCGTTGCATGCGCCGTGTGTCCTTCTTGCCAAAGGAACTCGGAAGTGCGAAGGAAGGGACGTGTACGCATCTCCCAACGCATAACGTTGCACCATTGGTTGCACATTAGGGGCAGATCGCGCCAAGAGTGTATCCAGTTTTTATACGTGTTCCAAATGATGGTTTCGGATGTGGGGCGTATGATAAGTTCTTCATCGAGCTTGGCCGAGGGGTCCACTTCAACACTGTTCCCATCCTCGGATGCACGTAGGCGGTAGTGCGTTACCACAGCGCACTCTTTGGCGAACCCCTTTACGTGTTCGGCCTCACGCGAGAAGAACGACTTTGGAATCAAGAGTGGGAAGTAGGCGTTTTGTGCTCCCGTCTCCTTAAACATACGGTCAAGCTGTTGTTGCATCTTTTCCCAGATGGCATAACCATAGGGTTTGATAACCATACATCCTCTCACGGCGGACTGTTCCGCCAAGTCGGCTTTCACAACCAAGTCGTTAAACCACTGACTATAATTGTCGGCACGCTTGGTTAAATCTTTTAGTTCTATTGCCATTTATCTTTCGTGTTATTTCTTTTCAGCCTACAAAGTTACGCTAAAATGCTTAAAGCGCAAAATGTATGGGCAAAGTTTAGGTGGGCAGAACGAAACAAGTGCTACGACATTTGCCGTCCACTAGTTTTTGCCGTGTCGCCAAATGCTGATTGTCTTGCGCCACAAGATGGCGAAATTGATACCCGTAACAAAGAGAAACAACGCCAAACCAATACCCAAGGTGGGTGCCACTCCCGTAGAAGGGAGGTCGGGGAAAAGTGTTTCCACGATGTCTATGTAGTAACCTCGTATTATAAGCAGGAGCGAGAAACTTGCAACAAGCACTGCAAAGTTAAGAACAAGGGTAAGCATCTGGTAAGGCAACGCCACGCGCGAAGGACTATAACCAATGAGCAAGAGGTTTTGTAGCTTGGTGGTGTTTTTCTGCACAAGCAGATAGATGCTCAACAACAGCACATAAAAGCTTAGTGCGGAAATAACCACACCTACACCCATAACCAACGTAACCATGAGTTTGAGGAAGTAAGTGGTTTTCTCGGCATCGAGATTGTTATCTTCCAATTCGTAGTTATGGTCTTCGAGATAGGTCCCGATACGCTGGTCGGCAGGATTGGTAACGTCTAATATAAGTCGCGATGGAGGCATCTCGCTATCGGGCGAGAAGTGACTGTTGCTCCATGTCATGAACGATTGGGGAACAAGAATGGTGTTAAGCTTAGACGAAAAGCCGATTACTTTTCCCCTGAAACAACCTTGTCCGCCCTTGCCTTGCACCTGAATGTGCAAGTCTATCATGCCTACAAGCCCTTCGTTTATTTTGGGCAACGAATGGTTTTGGGCGAAACCGAAGTTGTACATGGCGATATAACTTCGCGGAAGGATAACCGGCACCAAGCTATCGCCTGGCGTATAGTGCCAATTATCGAGCGAAACATCAACGAATGGGTCGGGAACGCTTTCGAAAAACAATTCAGAGTTAAGTATCTTCATGCCGCTAACGCCCATCGTTGCCTCTGCCTTGTATGCCGTAGAGGTGAACTGGCCCACGCCTTTAACGAAAGGTTGGGATTGAAGGTCGGCTATCTCGTCTTTCGAGAAACCCGAATGCTGCTGCCCCAAGGCGTTAGCCATGCCAATTTTCTTGCTCACCACAAGGTAATCGGCCTTTAAGAAACTGTCATTAGCCGTAAATATGGGCAAGATGTCACAATATAGCTGGTAGCCAAGCAGCACAATGGTCATGCCGAAGAGGTTGGCGAAGAAGAAACCAACGAACTGTGGCCAACTGATATGTTGGCGAAGTAATTTCCAAACCAGTTTCATAGTTTCAGAATTTTATCGTATTGCAAGCCAGGATGCTTGCCAATGCTTGTTACTATCAGTGCCGCCCCTTGCGATTTAGCCTCGGCTGCCATCAGTTCGCCAAGCGTGTCGGCATTAAGATCGTCGAGATGACTAATGGGTTCGTCGGCTAAGAGGAAGTCGAAAGGCTGCACCAGGGCGCGAAGTGTGGCCACGCGTTGTTGCTGTCCGAAAGACATCTGCCCCACCCTCGCATTTATCTTGTCGGCAATTCCTAGCTGTTCGAACCACGCACGTATCTCGGTTTCGGTCTTAAAATGGGTAAGTTGGTTCTTCAACATCACGTTCTCCAAAGCCGTTAGTTCGGGAAACAGCCGCAATTCTTGGAACAACATACTTACGTTTCGTTGGCGAACGTTCACCCAATCGGCTGTGGAGAGCAGGCTGATATCCGTTTCGTCGAACTTCACCACGCCTTCGTAATCTTGCCGATAACCCAAAATATAGCTGCAAAAAGTGCTTTTTCCAAGGCCGCTTTGGGCCTCAACAAGGTAGAATTTACCTTTTTCGAACCTCAGATTGGGCTGTTGCCACACATCCGATTGCAGGTTTTCGCGTTGCAAGAACACATGCGGCGTAACTTGTTCAAAGCTAATACTGTTCATCATTCTAATATATAAACGATTGTGTTTACCCCTCCCAAATAACTTTTCACTATGTCTAAGCTATTGGCTTTGATGCCCCTTATGCCGGCCAAGGCGTCTAAGTTGAAGACTAGGGCCAGTCGTTTTCCGCGTATTTCGTTAGCTACGTTTGGCGATACTTGGCCGTTAGCCGTTGCCGAGACGGGCTGTTGAAAAGGCGGATGGGGCAAACAATAGAAACTGTTGTCGGCCTTTAACCCGAAATAGTATTTGTAACTGCCGTTGTCGAACACGTAAGCGCGAGGGCCAGCATCGTAAATGGTAGAGCCTGGCGGACAAGAACGTTTCCAATAACCTACATCCATCAGCCAATTGGTGGCCTTTACCTGAGCTTTCATCGAGAGGTTGGCTTGTCCGCTGGCATAAGTGGAGGTAGAAATGATGATGTTTCCGTCGACACTTCGGATGATGTTATCCATGTCGATGGCCGTGTTCAGTCCTGTAAGCAGTGTAGACAACACAACATTATCTTGCACAATGCCCAACAATTTGTCGCCTTCCATGTTGGCAAAAAGGGTGAGTGCGGCTGGCGAAGTAGCGTCTTTCAAAAAGCTTTCGCCAATGGGACGATAGGCATTGGCTACCCGTTTCAAGGATTCGTCAATCGTTTGGTTGTACGAAAAGGTTTCGCCTTTCATCAAAAGAGCGTTTCCCGAAAAATGCAAACCTGCCTTCAACACCACTTGCGATAGGTTTACGCGCTTTGGTAGGCCCAAAGTAAAGGGAAGCGCAACGTTTTCGGGCAGTGCATCAAGTCGCGCAACAAGGGCCATAGGCGCATCAATGGCGTCTACCGAGGCTAACAAAGGCGATCGGCGGTCTTCTTTTTTGAGGTCGATGTTGAGCAACTTGGCCATACGCAACTGTAAGTCGGGCTGCACGGCAAGCGGTTGCGGCCCCATCAGCAGCAGGGCATCGTCGTTAAAACCCACAGCCCAAACGTTGTTAACGGTATAAAATTGGCATCCTTTGCGTTCTTTTCCTGCCACTGCCGTTCCCTTTTGCACAAGCGCATCAAAGGTGGCAGCAAGTTTAGAAACGTCGTCTACCTTCGCGCAAAGCCCGAAATTCATGTCGGCCGCCTCAAAGAGATACAGCTTTGAAGATAGGTCTATTCCGCAATCGGCTACGTTGCTGTCTGCCCCAATAAAAGTTTTCAGGATGTTTTCTGCCTTCAAGTCCTTGCCCAACTTAGGCACATCAATCGCCATAACAGCCATGCTGCTTTTGGGTATAGACTGTACATAATTGGCTTTCGAACACGAAACCAACAGCACAACCAACGAGACCAACGCTCCTATAATATCTTTCATCTTATTTGTTTATTTCCTAAATGCAAGTTGAGCAATCATTGTTGCGGCCAAGGCAGCAGTTTCTGTCCGCAGTCTGCTTTGGCCAAGCGAAACGGAAACATACCCTTTATTCATGGCCAAACGCACTTCATCAATGGAAAAGTCGCCCTCTGGCCCGATGAGTATGGTTACTTCCTCATCGCCGTTTAGCTGCAACAACTCGCCATACAAGTCTTTTTTATCAATCTCGGCATAGCAATGGGCGATGTATTTGGCTCCCTTTCGTGGCTGTTTCACAAAGTTTTCGAAAGGTTGGAGGTCGTTCAACAGCGGTTTCCAAGCCTTTCTGCTTTGCTTAACAGCGGCAACAACAATCTTATCCAGCCTTTCTAACTTAACGTTTCTACGTTCGGAGAAGGCGCAATTAAGCAACGAGAACTCGTCAATACCTATCTCCGTGGCCTTTTCCAAGGTCCATTCCACCCTGTCTATAACCTTTGTTGGAGCCATTGCCACGGCTATTCGGCCGTTCCATGTCTTTTCTTGTGGCAGCCGTTCCACAATGTCGTAAAGACATCTGCCCTTTGTTACGAGGGTGAGTTGCGCCTTGAAGAAACAGCCGGCACCGTCTGTTAGAAACACTTCGTCGCCACTTTCCAAGCGCAACACCCTTGAAGCGTGTGCCGCTTCCTCGGCAGGCAACTCGTTAGAACGTGCTGCATCGGGTACATAGAAATAGCGCGTTTCCTTCATTTTTGCTTGTCTTTCCTCCGTTTTATTTCTTCGCTGATGCGCGATGCCAGTTCGTAGTTCTCGTCTTTAATGGCTTTGGCAAGGGCATCTTCTATCATTTTGTTGTCCAGTATGTTTATCGGGAGCGACGCACCCGTAGCATTCTTGTTGAAAGCCGTACCTTGGCGCGCCATCAGAGAGGTTTCTATATATATAGGTATGTTGCCAATGAGAGAAAGCAACACGGCATCGCTGGCCCTAAGTTTTATGGGTTCGAGTGTTAAGGTGTTGTAGAGCAACACCCGATACTGGCCATCAATGATGTCATCGATGATTATCTCGAAGTCGACATCGGTATGCGAGCGCACCAACTGCCACAAAACTTCGGGCAAAAGCATCTTGGTGATGGGCAAATGGTTAAGCCGCAGGCCAAGTTGTTCTTTCATTTCCCTGTCGCAAGGGATGAGCAACTCCATCGTTTGAGCCTCATCAGTGAGTGCAAGTAAGCCAAGACGCTCGTTACCAACTATCTCGGCAACATTGTTGAATATTAGTCTTATCTTCGATTTCATTTTTTGTCTATTCCCTTAGGGCGGAAAACCAAGGCAAAAGCCACACCCACAACCAGGGCGTATGCGGCAAATACATACCAGCAAGTTTGCCAATCGGTCACTCCGTCTACGGTAAAATGGTTAACAATGGCTTGTGCGCTCAGCGTGCCAACCGTTGCGCCAATGCCGTTAGTCATCAACATAAACAGGCCTTGCGCACTAGAACGCATGTGCGCATCGGTGGATTTGTCTACGAACAATGAACCAGAGATGTTGAAAAAGTCGAATGCCACTCCGTAAACAATCATCGAAAGCACGAAGAGCCATACGCCATTGCCAGGATTACCCAAGCCAAAGAGTCCGAAACGGAGTACCCATGCGAACATGGCAATGAGCATAACGTTCTTTATTCCGAAACGTTTCATGAAGAAGGGAATGAGCAAAATACAGCAGGTTTCGCTGATTTGCGACAACGAAATAAGTATGTTGGCGTGGTTTACACCAAAAGTGTCGGCATATTCGGGTATGCTTTCGAAACTTGTTATAAAGGGGTTGGCAAAGCCATTGGTGATTTGCAAGCTGACGCCCAGCAGCATGGAGAAGAAAAAGAAGATGGCCATCTTTTTCTGTTTGAACAGCGAGAAGGCGCGCAACCCCAGCTGGTCGGCAATGCTTTTACGCTCGGAGCCACTCGATGTGGGACATGTGGGCAACGTAAAGCTGTATAAAAAGAGGATGATGCTGAATATTCCCGACACCACGAATTGGTTTTGGTTGGGCTGGAACCCCATCAAATCAACAAACCACATGGTACAAATAAATCCGATTGTGCCAAAAACGCGTATTGGCGGGAAATCTTTCACGGTGTCCATTCCTGCTTGGTTCAACCCTGTATAAGCCACAGAGTTGCTCAATGCCAACGTGGGCATATAGAAAGCTACGCTTAAACTGTAAAGGGGAAATATCATTGAACCGGCGAAAGTGCCTGCAACGGAGGTGCCATCTGCCACTTCGCCCATAGCCACAAAGCCGTAATAAGCTGTGGCAAACATGAAGAGGGCGGCCAACAAATGGCATAAGCCCATCAATCGTTGGGCAGGAACCCAGCGGTCGGCCACTATACCCATGATGGCAGGCATGAAAATAGATACAATACCCTGCACGGCATAGAACCAACCAATTTGGTCTGCCATTCCGATTTTTACCAAATAAGTCCCCATGGAGGTGAGATAAGCTCCCCAAACAGCAAATTCGAGGAAGTTCATCAGCGACAAGCGTATTTTCAGATTCATGATAAGTAAGTATTTTCATACAAAGTTATGAATTAATGTTGAGATACAACAAACTTGAACTCTTTTTTTTAGGATGCCTCGAAAAAATACTTTTCACACGTTATTCATGCCTTATCAAAGGCATTCGGTACGCTTTATTATGGCGTAAAGTGAACGACTTGCATTCGTCCAGTTGGACGAAATTTATGCGCCACCAAGCGAAAGAGAACCGAGAAACCTTGTTCAAATACAATATAATAGCGTTAAGATGTGAAGTTATCAGAATTTATAACTAACTTTGCAAGGTGCCGGAATGTAGATCCATACATCGTTTTCATCGTTAATACACATGACATGTCTGACAAGTGGAAACATGGGATAAGCCGTTCTCTTCCAAGCACAAAACTTTATTTGAAGAACAAAACATCCGCTAATTTAAGATAAACAACCCATGCAAATGCTACTCATCATCGACCCCAACAACGACTTTGCCGACAGCCGCGGCAGTCTTTACGTGCCCCACGCCGGCAAGGCTTTAAAGGCCATTGCCCATTATATAGAGGAAAATAACCCGGAGGGCATCGCCATTTCGCAAGACACACACCGACGTTACCACGTAGGACACTGCGCCTACTGGCAGGGCGAGGGCGTGAAACCCTTTGCCAACGTGCGCTCTGAAGACGTGGAGCAAGGCGTTATCTCACCCACATTCGCCACCAAAGAGCAGGTTTTGAACTATCTCCGAGCAATGGAAAGCAAAGGCAGGGTGCACACGCTGTGGCCCGAACATTGCCTGATAGGTTCGTGGGGATGGGCATTCCCCGACGTCTTGGTGCAAGCCGTGAACGTTTGGGACAACTTACACCACGGCCAACGCCCACTACATGTTTACCAAAAGGGCGAATATGCCGACGCAGAGATGTTTTCCATCTTCTCGTATGTAAACGAACGCACGCCCAACGAACACGGAAAGCAAGTTCTAGACCAATTGGCGCAATACGATGAGGTAGTTGTATGCGGCTTTGCAAAAGACTATTGCGTGGCCGAATCGGTGAAAGACATGCGCAACGACCCACGTTTCGAAGGCAAACTACGCTTTTTCGATGCTGGTATGGCGGCTATCAACCCGCAATCCGACAATCTCGCCATCTACGAAGACTGCCTGAACACATTCGGCGCAAAGAGAATTTAAAGCCCAAACGGAATAGTTCAAACCAACACGAAACGCCACCTTGCAAGTGCAATTTGTAAGCAAAAACGTTACGCAAGATTTGACTATAACGCCGAAAAGTAGTAACTTTGCCTAATGATATTCTACTTCTCGGCCACGGGCAACACCCGTTGGGCCGCTCAACAGCTATCGGAAAAGACAGGCGAACGCCTTATTTTCATTCCCGATGCAATGGAAGGACAATGCCATTACACGCTTGCAGCTGGCGAGCGCATTGGCTTTTGCTTTCCCGTACACGCTTGGCGTCCTCCCGTTTTGGTACGCCGGTTTATCGAAAAGCTAAGCATTGCCAACGCCGAGGGCCATTATTGTTTCGCACTTTGCACAGCTGGCGACACCACGGGCGAGAGTATGCGCATCTTTCGGCGTGCATTGGCGCAACGTTCGCTGCACTTAGATGCGGTGTTTTCGTTGCTCATGCCAGAAAGTTACGTGGGGTTGCCCTTCATGGATGTAGACACCATCGAGAAAGAAAGGGAGAAAAAGAATCAGGCCAAGATACACCTAACGAGCATCGTTGCACAGATTAACGAGGCAGAAAAGGTGGAAAAAGAGCCCAACGTGGGTCGCTGGCCGCGCATAAACAGCCGTGTTATCGGCGAGTTTTTCGAACGAAAGCTCGTCAACGACAAGGCCTTTCGGGTTGAAACAAACCGCTGCGTGCGTTGCGGAGTATGTGCCGAGGTGTGTCCAACAGCCGACATCGAGGGCGGAAAGGGACAAGAACCAACGTGGAAACACAATGGCAGCTGCCTTACTTGCTTTGCTTGCTACCACCACTGTCCACAACATGCCATAGAGTTTGGCAGACAAACCAAGAAAAAAGGGCAATACTGGTATGGTAGAAACCAATTATAACTAATATCATATAACTATAAAAAGAATTAGAAAATGAAGAAAACGGTACTTATTCTCATCACATTGTTGTGCCATTTGGCAAGCCATGCCTCCAAAGGATGGCCCTATCCCATCACCGTTAGCCAGCCAGACGGCACCCAACTCACCATTCGCATCAACGGCGACGCCGACTTTAACTGGGTTTCCACACTCGACAACGTGGTTCTTAAACAAGTGGGAAACGGCTATTACATAGCCAACATTGATACAAATGGCATGCTTTCATCGTCGGGAACGTTGGCTCATGATGCCGACAAACGTAGTTCCGCCGAACAATCTCTATGCAAAAAGCAAGATGTTAAGGCTTTTCTTACCGTTAACACACGCCCAGAACGCCTAACTGCCACACGCGGATTTGGCGGCAAAAGCTCAACAAGTTTCTTCCCCCATACAGGCTCACCACGCGCAATTGTGTTGCTCGTGCAGTTCGCCAACAGGCCATTCAAGGTTCAACCACGCAAGGCTTTCAACCAATACCTTAATAGTATGGCCGACAAGCACCAAGACTTTGGAAACGCAGAAGACCGCAACACGGGTAGCGTTAAGAGGTATTTCAGCGACATGAGCGGCGGAAAGTTCAAGCCACAATTCGACCTTTATGGTCCAATAACCATGCCCAAGAATGTCGCTTATTACGGCGAAGGCAGTTCTTCGATGGAAAGATACCGTGAATTAGTGTCCGAAGCTTGTACCATGATGGACGATTCGCTAGACTTTTCAAAGTATGATGCCGATAAGGATGGCAACGTAGACCTTGTTTATATCATATATGCAGGCTATGGTGAGAGCGTTTCGAGCATCGACTCTACGCTTTGGCCGAAGGCATTTGTTTGCGGAACAGATATTAAGAAAGACGGAAAATATATGCGTTTGGCTGGTATAAGCAACGAATTAAATGGCCGTCCGGATGGGAATTATAACTCTAAAAGCGGCCTACTCATCAATGGCGTGGGACTTTTCTGCCACGAATTTTCGCATTGCATGGGCCTACCCGACTTCTACCCAACAGTAAGTCCACAATGGACTACTGCCAATGACAAACAAGATTTCGATGCCTACGACAACCAAGGCATGGAAGAATGGGACGTGATGGACAATGGCATATACCTTTATAATGGCTACTCGCCCACGGCTTACACCGCATGGGAACGCGAAAAGATGGGTTGGCTAACCATCGAAACACTTACTAAGGAAGGTAAAGTGGAGTTGAAAAGCATCGACGAAGGCGGAAAGGCCTATCGAATTAAGAACGACAAGAATACCAGCGGCAACGAATATTACATCGTTGAGAATATCCAAGCTAAGGGTTGGAATAAGAAATTGCCTGCCTCTGGCATGATGGTGAGCCACGTAGAGTACGTACCGCGAGCCTTCTCCGTGTTTCATGGAGGCGACAACTCGGTGAACAACATCAAGAAACACCCCCGAATGACCATCGTTCCTGCCGACGGTTACTTGCCGTCTTCGTATAGAAAGGTGTCAGACAACAGCAATCTTACCGCGCCTTACATGAAGAAAAAGCAATACGATGAACAGCTTGCAGGCGACCTTTACCCTGGTAAGAATAACGTTAATCGCCTTACCGATGCCCAAAACATGGTGAACTATGCACCATGGACGGGCGGAATGCTTAACAAACCCATCTATAACATTGCATTGAAAAACGGTATTGTTACCTTCGATTTCCTTAAAGACCAAACGTCTACCGGCATCGAACAGCCCGAAAGCACCACAGACAGCAGCAACGCAGAAAAGATTTACACCATTGATGGCCGCTATGTGGGCACCAACCTCAACGCTTTACCCAAGGGCGTATATATAAAAGGTAAGAAGAAAGTGGTGGTTAGTAGGTAAGTTTGTTAGCTGATGAGTTTATGAGTTTGTGTGCAAGTAAGTTTATAAGTTTATGAGCTGGTGTGGTTATGAGTTTGTAAGCTGGTGAGTTTATGAGCAAGAAAGTTTATGAGTTAACCAGCCACACCTGAGCCATTGCCACTAACAAACAAACATAACAAAGGCGTCTGAACCTGTGCGAAGTGCGAAGTAACGCATACACATCGCAGGCTCAGACGCCTTTATTTTGGGTCGGCCTTACCCTATAACCTTAAACTTGGCAAACTTCAAGAGCAGTTTTTTTGAGCCAGCATGCTTAAAGTTAACTGTCATACGAGCGTTTTCGCCCGTTTCTTCAAGCCTTTCAATCGTGCCGATACCAAACCTTTCGTGTTCAATAACACAGCCCTCTATAATTTCCTTGCCTCCTGCATCGTGCATAACTTCCGCAGGTGCAGAGCCAGACGACGAATGAGAAATGGCCTCAGACACCTTTTTTAGGTTCGCACCACTAGCTGCAAGCCTCTTTTTAAAGCCTTCCGACAGCGGGTCTACCGCAGGTTCGGGTTTTCTAGGACGCGCAGGGTTGGGTATTGGGTCGGCCATGAACTGACTCGCAACAGGTCGTGAGTTAAGAAAACGTGGGTTATCAAAACGCCTTTCACCCGATTCCCTGGCACTCCTACCCCCGTTATAGCGTGCCGAAGGCAGTTCGTCTGACAACAAACTGCGTTCTAACCGCGGCTTAGAGAAGTCGGCCATAGGGTTCTGAACATTCAATAAGCTAGGGTCTATGTCGCGAATAAAACGGCTGGGCGTGTCGAACTCCATTCGTCCAAAGCGATAACGGTTCTTAGCACACGTCAAGATACAATGCCTTTCGGCACGAGTGATGGCCACATAAAGCAGTCGACGTTCTTCTTCAAGCTGTCGGGGCGAGTCGGTAGACCGCGGACTTGGGAAGATATTCTCCTCCAATCCCACGACAAACACCGTAGGAAACTCCAACCCCTTGGCCGAATGGACGGTCATTAACACAACCCTACTCTCGTCGTCGCCTTCACTATCAAGGTCAGAAAGTAACGAAACCTCTTGCAAATAGTCGTTTAAGAACACCTCACCTTCGTTACCTTCTTCGCGCCTAATGTCTACAAACTCCCTTAGCCCGCCCACAAACTCCTGCAAGTTTTCTTGTCGCGTAAGGCTATCGGCATCGCTCGCGGCGTATAGGTCGGCCTGAATGCCACTCTCTTTGATGATTTTCATCCCCAACGCGTAGGCATCCAAGGCTGCAAGTTCGGCCACAAAGGTATTCACCATGTCGCGAAACTTTTGCAACTTAGTCCATGTTCCCTTGTTCACATCAAGTTGATAGTGGGCAGGATTGGTCAAAATCTCCCAACAACTCACACCATTTTGCTGCGCCGCCATCGTTACTTTGGCCAGCGTGGTGTTGCCAATTCCGCGAGCAGGATAGTTTACGATGCGCTTAAAAGCCTCCTCATCGTCAACGTTCATCACCAATCTGAAATAGGCGATAATGTCTTTTATCTCCTTTCTTTGGTAAAAACTCAATCCTCCGTAGATACGATAAGGAATGCTTTGTCGGCGCAACTCTTCCTCGAACGAGCGGCTTTGCGAATTTGTTCGGTACAATATGGCAAAGTCGTTATACGCTCCCTGCTCATCGTCCATGATACGCTTGATGTCGCTACACACCACCAACGCCTCTTCCTTGTCCGAATAAACAGGTTTCAGTGTAACCTTCTCGCCCGCATCATTCTCACTAAACACATCTTTCTTTATCTGCCTTTGGTTATGGCTGATAAGGCTATTGGCCGCCTTCACAATGTTTTGTGTTGAACGATAGTTCTGTTCCAACTTAAAAAGACGCGTCTCAGGAAACTGCTGTTGAAAGTCTAAAATATTGTCAATGTCGGCACCTCTAAATCCATAAATGCTCTGTGCATCGTCGCCCACCACACAGATTCGGCGGTGTTCTTTCGTCAACAACGTCACAATAAGTTGCTGAACGTGGTTAGTGTCTTGGTACTCGTCTACCAACACATACCGAAAACGTTCCGCATATTCCTTTCTCACATCCTCATGTTCGTCAAAAAGTCGGTAGGTAAGCAACAACAAGTCGTCGAAATCCATAGCGTTAGCCAGACGACAACGCTGCATATAAGCGGCATACACCTTGTGCAAAGCCGACATGTGTTCGCGTGCATCGCGCATCATCAGCTCTGCATTGGCTGCATAAGCATCGGGAAGGATAAAGTGATTCTTAGCCATTGATATGCGTGCGTGCACCGTTGCAGGCTTATACACCTTATCGTCTAGCTGCATTTCCTTACAGATAGTTTTGATAAGCGACCGCGAATCCGTTTCATCGTAGATGGTAAAGTTCGACGAAAAACCAATGCGAGGCGCCTCAACGCGTAATATTCGCGAGAAGATAGAATGGAAAGTACCCATAAAAAGGTGCTTGGCCCCATCGTGTCCAACGAGGTTTCCAATGCGCGCCTTCATCTCGTTGGCCGCCTTATTGGTGAAAGTAAGCGCCAATATGTTCCACGGTTTCAGTCCCTGTTGCAACAAATAGGCAATCTTAAAGGTAAGAACGCGCGTCTTACCAGAGCCTGCACCAGCGATAACCAGTTGTGGCCCATCGGTATATACCACCGCCTCGCGCTGGCTTTCGTTTAGTTTATCGAGCAAATTCTCCATCTTTCGTTTGTTGTGCGGGCTGTCGTGCCCGCTTATTTCTTCTTCCGATACACGCCACCACTGGCTGTATTGGGGTTATAGTCTTCGCCTTCCTTGGGGAACGAAGGCATATAGCGCATGTTCTTCATTATCTGATGTTGCCTTTTGCGCATGTAAGCCGAAGGATATTTGGAACTAAACACTCGCGGATTGGGCAGTGTTGCGGCAATGAGTGCACATTGGGCGCGACTAAGGTTGATGGCCGTGGTACCGAAGTTATATTCTGCCACAGCATCCGCACCATAGATGCCGTCGCCCATCTCGATAGAGTTGAGGTACACTTCCATAATGCGCTGTTTGCTCCACATCAACTCGATAAGTGCCGTGAAGTACATTTCAAAACCTTTTCTTATCCACGAACGGCCAGGCCATAGAAACACATTCTTGGCCGTTTGCTGACTGATTGTGCTGGCACCCATTTTCTTTCCACCCCTCATGTTTTGCTTAGCGGCTTTCTGAATGGCCGCAAAGTCGAACCCGTGATGCAACAAAAACCGCTGGTCTTCGCTTCCCATCACCGCCACAGGCAGATGTGGCGAAATCTTTTCTAGCGAAACCCAATGGTGATGCATGGTAAGGCTTTTGCCGTCGAGCAGCTGTTCGCCGCAACGAATGAACATCAATGGCGTGAAGAACACGGGGACAAAACGCAACACCACCACCGAGAGGATGGTAGAGCCGAAAAACAGGGCGGCCGTCCACCGCAAAACCTTAAATATTTTCTTTTTCATTAGATTCATTTCAATAAACGTTTAAGCTGGTTCTAAAAATTATCTTTGTTGAATTTTTAGGCTTTATCTGAGCAAATTTCGCTTGCATTTTGCGTGAGTATAGTGGACTATGCAACCGAAAAGGCCAGTGAAAGATGCCGGATAAAAGCAAAAATACAGCAAAGAGCGTTGCTTGAGGTGTGGTTGAACGACGGCGTGAAATTTTTAGAGACATCCTTATAGTGTGTTCCATCGGCCACTTGTGCTAGATTTCCCTCATATTGCGTTTACTTATATAACCCTTGTTAAAGCCGAAAGGCACGAAAGAAAAGACGCCATCGCCCACAGAGAATGTTGGCCAATGCAGCTTTTCTTTCGCGCCTTTTAGCTTTTTATGGCTTTGGCGCAGGCCTTACTTCAACGTTCCGTTGTTGGCGGCGTCAATCATAGCCTTGCTAGCATAGAGGTAAACTTCTACGCGGCGGTTCTGTTGTCTGCCGCTAGCCGTAGAGTTGCTAGCAACGGGATCTGAACTTCCCTTGCCTTCAACCTTTTGGAATTGGCTGCGTGGAACACCACAATTGGCGAGATAGTTAACAACGCTCTGTGCGCGACTGTTGCTCAAAGGGATGTTAATGCCATCGTTACCCGTATTGTCGGTGTGGCCATAGATGTCCACATGGCAGTCCCTATTCTCTTTAAGCACTTGCGAGAACTTAGCCAACTCGTTTTTCGAAGATTGGTTAAGTGTAGCCTTATTGGTGGCAAACAGAATACCAGAGTCGAATGTTACCTTCACAGCTTTTAGTCCGTTGGCATCGGTAACCTCCTCAACCTTGGCGTTCTTCACTTGTTCGGCGGTACGTTTAGCCACCTTATCCATGTGCTTACCAATCATTGAGCCAGTGGCAGCACCAACAGTTGCACCAACAACGGCACCAACAGCTGTGTTACCTGCTACCTTACCAATTACTGCACCTAAGAGTGCTCCGCCGCCAGTACCGATAAGGGTACCTGTTCCTTGCTTGGTTTTACAGCCAAACACTAACACGAGACACATCAATAGTGTCAAAACTTTCATCTTCTTCATAAATCTCTAACTATGTTTTCTAATGTTATTCGTTGTGCAAAGGTACGTCTTTTTATTCTCTTGCTGCGCAATTGGCAACATTTTTTATAGAAATAGTGGTACAGCCGTGAGCAATAAAGCGAGGAACAGCGGTCTTTTTGAGTTTGTTATGAGGAATAAATTTGTGAGTTTTTAAGTTTCTAAGTTTGTGTATTTATGGCATTCTTCCACACTTAAGCCTTTGGTATACTTGTATGTTCGTTAACTTTGGGCTTATTAGTAGAATGTGGTTAAAACACTTTAACCCACAAACAACCTTCTTTCGAACTCAAAAACAATTAAAAAACAATGAGCTCAAGAACTCAAAAAATTAAAACCTAACGACCTCAAAAACGCACAAACGCACAAAATATTTACGCAAACAATGCCATAATAAGCAAGAAAAAGATTACTTTTGCAGACCCACAAACATATAATTAAAAACATTACAACATGAACATAAAGCATTTACGCAGGGCAGCAGCTGCCCTTTTGGTTGCTTTTTCGCTAGGAAACAACACCGCAAAGGCCCAACAATCTACAGAAGTAGACTATGATGCGAAATACGCTACCGAGCTTGTGAAACCAGGAACGATTGCTCCCAACTTCGAATTACCATCACCCGATGGCAAGAAAGTAACTCTCAGTCAGTTTAAAGGCAAATATGTGGTGTTGGACTTTTGGGCATCGTGGTGTCCCGACTGCCGCAAAGACGCCCCTAACATTGTTGACCTGTACAATAGGTTTAAAGATAAGGGTGTAGCCTTCGTGGGCATTTCGTTCGATGTCGACGCCGAACTATGGAAGGCTGCCATCGAGAAATACGGTATGAACTATGCCCATGCCAGTGAGTTAAAGAAGATGCGCGAGGCTGAAATTTCAAAAACCTATGGCGTAAAGTGGATTCCATCAATGGTACTTGTCGACCCCGAAGGCAAAGTAGTGATGGGAACTGTGCTTTGGAAGAAACTCGAAAGAAAACTAGAACAACTATTTCGATAAGCAATTGGCCACTATACTAAGCACCCAATGGCCTTGCCAACGTGCCTTAGATCTAACTTGTGAACAGAAATAGCCAACAAAAAATGCCTTATAATTGCTTGCAAGCCTGGTAAGGCAGGCCACTAACAGGGTTTACATCTATGTTTACGCCCCTACCCTACGTGCATTTGCGAACAAACATCAAGGCAAAACTTTTTAAAAAGGATTAATAATGAACCAACAGAACCAATCGGTTAAAACATCAAAAATTAAAAAAATTGCATTTGTTTTTATGTCAATTTGGAGTACAATATTCGGTGCTTGCGCACAAAGTCAATACACCAACGTAGACGTTGAAGGTTTCGAGCAAGCCATTAAGAACGATTCTGCACAAATCCTAGACGTTCGCACACACGAAGAGTTTGCTGAAAGCCATATCAAAGGGGCTGTTTTAGTAGACGTTTTCAGCCCTAACTTCTTGGCAGATGCCGAAAGCAAGCTGCAAAAAGAACGCCCCGTGGCCGTTTATTGCCGCAGCGGAAGGCGCAGCGCAACAGCCGCAAAGCAGCTAAGTGCCAAAGGTTATAAGGTGGTAAACCTTGAAGGCGGCATCTTGGCTTGGATTGGCAAGCGCAAAGAAACAGTGAGGTAAGCGGCCTACGCCATATCTCTATCCCAACAACTCGTGAGGATTTCTCCGTGCCCTATGGCACAGAGAAATCCTCTATTTTTAAGTAACCATGACTATTTCCTCATAACGTGCCATACTATAAACCCTACTTTCAATTTGAAGAGAATACATTAAATGACCTCCAACAGGCCATTTTTGAGAACTAACTGCGCTTTGCCACCGACAAATGAGTCGGGATTTCAAATATTATCGTGTAGTCGACTTTACTTT
The DNA here is from genome assembly GCF_000312305.1 of Prevotella conceptionensis 9403948. Lineage (GTDB taxonomy): Bacteria > Bacteroidota > Bacteroidia > Bacteroidales > Bacteroidaceae > Prevotella > Prevotella conceptionensis. The sequence goes on from NZ_HE999447.1 coordinate 306,260, forward strand.
TAATCTCTTTATAAATTGAGAGGAGTTTGTTGTCCTTGTGGCACCAACACAAGATAAACACCCCGCTTATATACGAAGTGCAGGACAAACCAACTCACTGGCTTACAAACTCCCGAAAACCCAGCAACTCACCAACTCATCAACTCGCCAACTTACAAACACAAGCACTCATCAACTGATAAACTCACAAACTCATCAACTCACAAGCACACCAACTCAAAAAACTTACCAACTCAAAAACTTAAAACATTGCGTTATATTTTACAAATCGGGTTTAAATTTCACTCCGTTCTAGCGAAAACATAGGTCATAAAGTAGGTAATTTACTACTGTTTCTAACCTTTCACGTCTTTTGTTTTGTCTGTTTTTAAGAACAAAACCTGCATTTTGTACCATTTAGCCTTCCTAGATTGGTTTCCGTCTCGTTATTTTTCAAGCGCAATTACTCGCTTTTATCCCCTAAAAACCCACTTTTTAACGGCTATTTTGCCCTTTTTAGCCATGTGTTTCATGGTTCAAAAGGGTTTTATTTATACCTTTTCAGCGTATTTTTATGCTTTTCATCTCTCATTTAGCCGCATTTTGACTTGCATTTAGCACCAAAACGCACTGCATTTAGCACCATTTTACCTTGCGTTTAGCAGCAAAACGCACTGCGTTTAGCATCAAAACGCAGTGCATTTTGCAGCATATTGCACTGCATTTTGCTGCAAATGGCCTAAAAAATGCTGCAAATGGTGGCTCCATGTAATAAATATTCATTTTGCCGTACTCATGGGCTAGCCCCTTTTTGCATCAAAACAAACCTCCGCGAGAATCGTTTTTTTGCGGCAAGGTGGGCGATTGGTTGGCGAAAAGGGTACTCATAATGTTAAATTTCTTACCGAAAACTAGACAAAAACGATTATGCCGCATACACGCCTTTAAGCAACGGCATGGAAAAGACGTACGCTCACGATGGCCTACGCGGGCGGTTGCAGGGCATGCAGTTCATAACCAACAGAAGCAGCAGCATGGAAATAGAACTAATGCCCAGCCCCCTCTTACTTCACCTCCTCAACAATCGTCTTAACACCCTTTATCTTTTCGCCAGCCACATCAGCAAGCAAACGCTTTACTTTGTTTCGACTAACAGCAACGTAGGCATAACGTTCCTTTACGTCAATACGGCCGATGTCGTCGTTGTTAAGGTGGCCTTTCTTGCAGAGAAAGCCCAAGATGTCGCCTTTGCTAATCTTGTCTTTCTTACCCTTACCTATATATAAAGTGGCCATTCGCGGCATTTGTGCCTTACCATTAACAGTGGGAAGGGCAAAAGGTTGCACCTCGCTGTCTACATATTCGGGTATTCGTTCGCCTTCCGAAAGGATGAAGTAGCCATTACCCAGCTTATCCCAACGAGCCGTTCGCCCAATACGGTGTGTGTAAGCATCGGCTGTTTCGGGCAAATGGTAATGCACAATGTGCTGCACATCGTCAATGTCAAGCCCACGCGATGCCAAGTCGGTGCATACAAGCACATTGGCACTGCCATTGGCAAAGCGATAAAGCGCGGCCTCACGAGCATCTTGTTCTAGTCCGCCATGAAAAAGACTGGTTACAAATCCTTGTTCAACCAAAAAGGCATTGGTACGCTCCACGCTTTCGCGATGATTGAGAAAAACAATGGTGCTTTCGCCGTTGAAAGCCAACAACAGACGATGTAGGGTATCGAGTTTGTCTTTCGAGTCGCTCTTTACTTCGTACACGGCAATACGTTGCTTAACCTTCTCGGCCTCGCCAACAAAGTCGATACATTCAAGTTTGGCATTCTCAACAAACAAGGGAATGCGCGGCGAGTTGGTTGCCGATAGCAGCACTCGCCTTTTCACCTGCGGAAGTGAGGCCAATGCCGTTCGCATTTCGTTTTCAAAACCCATATCTAGGCACTTGTCGAACTCGTCGATAATCAGCAGACGCACATCGTTGGCAGAGATATTGCCCTTTGCAAGATGATCGTTCAAACGCCCTGGGGTGGCGAAAATCACTTGTGGGCGTAGCTGTTTCAAAGCGCGATGCTCTTCCATAGCCGTTCGTCCGCCATAACAAGCCATGCCACGCACTGCCCCCACAGCCGCCAGCACCTGCTGCGACTGCAAAGCCAGTTCGCGTCCGGGTACAATCACCACGGCCTGAACATTATCGTTCTCAGGGTTTATCATCTCTACTAGGGGCAAAAGGTAAGCAAGTGTCTTGCCCGTACCTGTAGGCGAGAGCACCACCACATCGCCCTTGCCAGCCTGCATGGCTGTGGCTGTGGCCTTTTGCATGTCGTTAAGGCTTTCAACACCTAGTTTACGAAAGGCTTTAGCCAAGTCTATATGGTTCATCGTTATGAGTTTATGAGTGTGTGAATGTGTAAGTTCTATTTCGCCACCTTCATCAAGTTGTCCATCTCTTCAAACTCTTTACCCATGTTCAAGTTGAGGTAAATGGTATAAAGCGGCAACAGCCAACGGCTCTGATCGTTTGGAGCCATGCGGCGATACTGCTCCATATAAGGCAGCGCACCACGATAACTTGCCGCCACTTTCTTTTTCAAGTCGCGCGATGTACGAGCCGTTTTTTCCTCTTCAACGGCACGGTTAAAGTAGGCCAAGCCAGCGTTGAGGTACACTTCGGGCAGGTCCTTATGCTTAGCAATGATGCTATCACATAGGGAAATACAGCCATTATAGTCGCCAAGGTTCAGGAGAATGGTGCTCTTGGCCACACGCAGCCAAAGGTGTTCGGGCATGGCTTGCATGGCTTGGTCTACATAGGCTTTGGCCGAAGACCAGTTGTTGTTTTTGGAATAATGCTCGATTAGACGTGTGTAAAAATATGTTTGCGTGGGATAATCCTGAAAACCTTCTTTCAATACGGCCATATACTTGTCGGTATCGTTCTGCGATTGATACACATCGGCAAGGTATTGCAACAGGTATTCGTAGCGCTCTTTGTCTTTTTGAGCCAAGGGAAGATAGCGCAAAGCCAATTCGGGCTTGTGCAACTTGTAGCCACAATATACCGAAAAGAACGCTGCGCGTGGCAGTTGGCTGTCGGTATTGAGTATGTCGTAACCTGTAAAGATGGGCATTTTGGCACAATCTATGTAGAGCGAGAAGAAGGAATAAGCCTTGTCGTACATCTTCTTGCTCATGAAATAAGTGCCACCATAGAATAAGTTTGCCTTATAAGTGAAAAACTCGTCGGCGTGTTTCTTTCGATATTTCAGCTTGCTTGCGTCGCCATTGGCATTGGCCAACTCCACCGAGTCGATGCTTTCGAGCGTTAAGCACATCTTCTTTGTAAGGTTGTACATGGTTACGGTGTCGGCCGACTGCTGCAAATACAATCGTTCGTTACCCTGTTCGTATTGCTTTTTGATAACATCGAAAAGCAGCAACCATGTCTTAATTTCTTTTCGATTGTCGGGTTTGGCCAGCACATCGTTCATGATGCGTTCGGCCTTATCTAACTCTTTTCCCGTTTTTAGGGACGCTTTCACCTGTGCCAAGTCCTTTTTCAACGAAGCGGAACTGGCCAAAGTGATAAACGAAAACAACAATATAAAGTAAAATCTGTTCATTCAGATAAATCTATTTTACGCCTCTTGGTGATACGGCAGCGAATGTTCACGACTTTTTTTCATGCCCGAACGAGCAATTAAGGCATGTTCTAAAAATTCCCCGCAAAGGCTCAATTATTGTTCCTTGTATTGCTCTTCACTGTCTTTTTGCTTTTATCTGGCATCTTTTGCTTTCTCTTCCAGCCGCATAGTTCACTATGCTCCTTCAAGGAGTAAGCAAAACCTGCTCAGCTAAAAGCTAAAAATACAGCAAAGGTAATTTTTAGAACCTGCCTAAAAGCATAGTTGAACAAACGCAAAGCACAGAACCAAAGCCCCAAGGCCGCGGTTCTGTGCTTTTTCATACTACTGTTTATTACTTATTAAGCAATGATTCGAGGTCCTTGGTGCGTTGGTCGGCAGCGCCATAGTTAACATAATAGCACTGGTAGAGCGGGTAGCTCCAATTGGCTTTCTCGCGATTGGGGTCCAACTCCTTGGCTTTCTCCAAATAGCCCATCGACTCTTTGTAGAGAACTTTTTGTGCAGGCACGTCGTTATTGATGGCAGCAGCCTTAGAGTTGATACAGAAACCGAGGTAGGTAAGCACGATAACGTTCTTGTCGTCTAAGGCAATAGCCTTCTTAAACGAGGCAATAGCATCGTCCCATTGGCTTGCGTTCATCTCAGCTTGCCCCTTCAAAGTCCATGCCATAGCACTGTTGGGGTCGGCTGCCAAACGGCTGTCGATGAGTTTCTTCATGTCGTCCTTCATGTTCAAGTTGGTGTACATGTTGGCCAATGTACCCATAATCATGTCGTTAGAGGGGTCTTTGGCATAGTATTCTTTCAGCTTGTTGACATAACCCAGCGAGTCTTCCTTAGTTTTGAGCTGCTGTTGGGCGATGTAGAACTTCAAACCCAGAGCGTCTTTATAGTCGTCCTTATTGTCGCCCGCATACTTCAAGGCCACATCCAGATACTTATCGGCAGTTGCATAGTCCTTGTCTTGGATGGCATAACGTGCGGCAAAGCCAGCCACCTGACCCACATATTGGTCGGGTTGCTTGTTAGACATGTCGGCAAACAGGGGCGTATCGGCCGTAGCGGTGTACAGTCCCCAGAACTTCAACACGCCTGCATTGTTGTTCTTCTGTGCAGCCTCTTGTCCGGCGTTAACCAAATAAACGCGCAAGTTGTACAAGCGATTTTGGTTAGAGCTGTGGAACTTGGGCTTAACCTTACCCTTTTCGTTGGGCATTTGGTCGTACTTCTCGCACTCGATGGCGTTGGTAAGCGCATCGGCAAGGGCGTTGTAAAAACCCAGCGTGTCGTAAGCCTCAACCTTTCCTTGCTTAAACTGCTCGGCCATTTGGTTGGCGGTGATAACGCTCTGCTCCTTGTTTATCTTCTCAAACGAGAGATCAACAAGCTTGTTGTAGGCCTTTGCCTTATCGGCATCGCTCATGCTAGAAAGGTTGGCCTTTACCAACGCTTGCGCATCGGCGTAGTTTTTGGCCTTCAACACCTCCTTCACGGCATCTTGGGCGAACGCCACAGACGATGCTGCAAGCATCAGGGCGAACATCATAACTTTTCTCATAACTGTAATTTTTTAAGATTTAACGATAGTCTATCTCTCTTTCGGCGAGGCACAATGGGTGTTTTCAAGCCCCCATCAGCCCTTGCCAAGACTGCCATACGGCAAGCCTTTTGGCGCGTTGGTGCGGTATCTGCCGTATGAGAACAACAAACAGAACCGCACCAAACGGCCGTTTCTAAGCCTTATTCTGTGGCGTCGGCCTCCACTTCAGCCCCTCCGTTGGCATCGTTGCCTTGGATTTGGGCATCGTTGTTGGCGTTTGCCATACCTTGTTCAGTCGCGGACATCGCCTCGTTGTTGGGATGTTCCTCATCATTCTCGTTCAAGTCGTCCTCCTCGTCAGAAGTCTTTACCTTGCAAACGCTGGCAATAACGTCGTTCTTTTTGCTCAGATTGATGAGTCGAACACCCTGTGTGGCACGTCCCATAACACGGAAATTGGCCACAGCAAGCCTAATGGCGATACCACTCTTATTGATAATCATAAGGTCGTTATCGTCGGTAACGTTCTTAATTGCCACCAACTTGCCCGTCTTCTCAGTGATGTTGAGGGTCTTCACACCCTTTCCGCCACGGTTGGTTTGTCGGTAATCAGCCACAAGCGAGCGTTTTCCGTAGCCCGTTTCGCTCACCACCATCACCGTTTCGGTTTCTGGATTGTTCACCACAATCATGCCAACCACGGCATCGTCGCCGCCATCCAGACGCATACCGCGTACACCTGTGGCCGTTCTTCCCATGGTTCGAACGGTATTTTCGTCGAAGTACACAGCACGCCCATTGCGGTTTGCCATAATCAGTTGGTTCTTTCCGTTGGTCAGGCGCACGTCTACCACCTCGTCGCCGTCGGCAATGGTGATGGCGTTTACGCCGTTAGTGCGTGGACGCGAATAAGCTTCAAGACTTGTTTTTTTCACCGTACCATTCTTCGTAGCGAACACGATGAAGTGGTTCTTGATGAAATCGGCATCGTTGAGCCCCTTAACGCGGAGGAAAGCGTTAACAGAATCGTCGGCGTCTATGTTCAACAAGTTCTGTATGGCACGCCCCTTTGAAGTCTTGTCCCCTTCGGGTATTTCATAGCACTTCAACCAATGGCAGCGTCCTTTCTTGGTAAAGAAGAGCATCGTTTGGTGCATCGTGGCCGGATAGATGTACTCCGTAAAGTCTTTATCGCGCGTGTTGGCCCCTTTGCTGCCCACACCGCCTCGCGCTTGCTCGTGAAACTCGGAGAGTGGCGTGCGCTTGATGTAGCCCAAATGGCTAACGGTGATAACCACGGGGTCGTTGGGATAGAAGTCTTCTGCATTGAATTCGTGTTCGTCGGGGATGATTTCGGTGCGCCTTTCGTCACCAAACTTCTCCTTCACCTCCTCCAATTCGGCCTTCATCACACGCTTACACTCTTCGGGATCGTCCAAAATAAGCTGCAATCTGGCAATAAGTTCTTCCAATTCCTGATATTCTGCGTGCAGTTGTTCGATACGCAAGCCCGTGAGTTGCGACAAACGCATGTCTACGATGGCCTTGCTTTGCAGTTCATCAAGCTCGAAACGTTTCTCCAAATT
>NZ_HE999447.1:313345-317311 GCF_000312305.1 Prevotella conceptionensis 9403948
AAGCTCGAAACGTTTCTCCAAATTGCGCTGTGCCTCCGACGGAGTTTTGCTCTTGCGGATGATTTGCACCACTTCGTCGATGTTGTCGCAGGCAATGATGAGTCCTTCCAGAATGTGGGCGCGCTCTTGCGCTTTCTTCAAGTCGAACTTGGTGCGGCGAATGGTAACGTCGTGACGATGCTCTACAAAGTATTTCACACATTCTTTAAGCGTGAGCAAGCGTGGACGACCCTTCACCAACGCAATATTGTTCACCGAGAACGAGCTTTGCAGCTGCGTCATCTTAAACAATTTGTTCAGCACCACGTTGGCGTTGGCGTCGCGTTTCACGTCTACCACGATACGCATACCCTGCCTTCCCGACTCGTCGTTGGCGTTGGAGATGCCCTCCAAGCGGCCTTCTTTCACCAAGTCGGCGATGTTTTCGATGAGTTGCGCCTTGTTTACGCCGTATGGTATTTCGCTAATCACAATCTTATCGTGACTTTCATCGCTCTCAATCTCGGCCTTAGCACGCAGCACGATACGTCCACGCCCCGTTTCGTAGGCGTCTTTCACGCCCTGTAAGCCATAGATATAAGCACCCGTAGGGAAATCGGGGGCCTTAATATGCTGCATCAGTCCCTCTGTATCAATTTCAGGATTGTCGATATAAGCACAGCAACCGTCCAATACCTCGGCCAAATTGTGGGTTGGCATGTTGGTAGCCATACCCACGGCGATACCGTTACCACCGTTAACCAACAGGTTTGGTATCTTGGTAGGCATCACTTGGGGTTCTTGTAGCGTGGCATCGAAGTTCTCGTCCATGTCCACGGTGTCCTTTTCAAGGTCGTCCATGATGCGTTCGCCCAATTTCGAGAGCCTACATTCGGTGTAACGCATGGCCGCAGCCGAGTCTCCGTCAACACTTCCGAAGTTTCCTTGACCGTCTACCAAGGTGTAGCGCATGTTCCAATCTTGTGCCAAGCGCACCAATGCGCCGTATACCGAGGAGTCGCCGTGTGGGTGATACTTTCCCAAAACGTCGCCCACCACGCGCGCACATTTCTTATATGGCTTGTCACTGGTGTTTCCTAAGCCCAGCATTCCATACAAAATGCGCCTGTGAACGGGTTTAAAGCCGTCGCGCACATCGGGTAACGCACGCGCAACAATAACCGACATACTATAATCAATGTACGAAGACTTCATTTCTTCTTCGATATTGATCTTGATTATCCTGTCTTGATCGATTGTTTGATTTTCGTCCATCTAATCTATTGTGATTTTATTGAATATTCGTTCTAAGGCCATTTCCTTTCGATTTAAGGCCTTTTTCTCCACGATTTACAAGGTGCTAAGTTACGATATTTTTCTCATTCGGTAAAACAAAAACCGCTAAAATACGCCAAAAAGCACTATAACATTGTTCGATTAAAGGCATAAAGTGGGCAAAAAGGCCGTTTAACGGCTGATAAACATGGGCGTTTAAGGTGCGTGGCAAGGCCTATGCCGTGCGGATTGGCTCGTTCGTGCCCTACCCTTTCATCACAAAAGCACGCTATGACCAGGTATTTCATCCCGAATGCGGTTGTTCGCGCCCTACTCTTTCGTTATTCGCGCCCTACTCTTTCCGCAGTTTCCTCCCTACCCTTTCATTACGAAAGCACGAAAACAAACCGCAAAGAGGCGTACAGTTCGATGGCCAAAATATAGATAAGCCATAGCGGAAGGGTGTAAACAATGCCCGCAACGAGACAGTCGCACACCTCTTCGAGCGAACGCAAACGCGAACTTACCACCCCAAACGACACACTAATAAAGCATACCGAAAGGCAAACCATGAGGAAAAAGCTTTTTGAAAAGCTACTGGGATATAGGTTTCCCGTTACCCCAAGCAAAACGGCATGGGGCAAAACCGTGAGCAAAAGCATCAATACCACAATCACAAAAAGTTCGGCTAAGGCCACCATCAGCCCGAAATGGTCCCAAAAAGACATGGCTTTCCATTTGCGCGGCACATCGAGAATGCCGCAAAATCGCACCGAACCATAGGCCATACTGCCCAGCAGGAGCCAAACCAAGCCTCGCCCCGCAAGGTTGTCACCGAAGTTTCCCACCATCCATCTGATGCCTTCTGCACTTAAAAGCGAGCGTATAGGGAGTTCAGGGTTCACGGCTTTGAATATCCACGAACCCAACACGGCAACTAATTGCAACACACCTAACGCCAGTGCGAGCCGTGCAACGTACTTTCCCGTTCGCCGATGGCAAACCATCTTGTGCTTACCCATTGTCTGGAACAAGGTTATCTATATCAAGTATATGCAGTTCGATGGCCCTTACCACCAGTCGCGTGGCGTTAACGCCCATCCCACCATTACCATTTGGGAAGAGTTTATTTACCAATTCGTTCTGTCTTTTCTCCAAACTCTTCACGCCAAAAGGCATTCCTCGCAGGTTGGTTATTTGCTCTTTGGTGTAGCCCAAAGCCAAATGGCGCAAGAAACGCTCGTCATACTCGTCTATCTCGTAAGTGATAAAAGCCTCTTGCCTAAAAATTTGGTTACTCACCACGCGCTTGAACTTCTCTACAATCTTTTCGAGAATGGGCTGATTAAACACCAGTCGCTTGCCATTCATCACGCTGGCCACGTCGCCCCGCGTAAGCAATTCGCCGCTTTTGAGTATAATTCCATCGCAACCTGCGTCGAGAACGTCGAGCCACAGTTTCTCATTAAGTATCTCGCCCGTAAAGATAAGCACCTTAACCTTGGGAAATTGCTCCTTGGTGTGCCTGCAAATCTCTACGCCGATGGTGGTAGAACCACCCAAACCAAGATCGAGCAGCACCAGGTCGGGCAGCTCTTGTTTCAGCAATTTCCAATACGCCGGTTCGTTATCTGCCGTCCCGATGATGGTTGCCTCCGGTATTTCGTTTCTGAATATGCCTTCCGTACCCTTCAATTCTAAGGGTACGTCCTCCACGATTATCACTTTAAATTTGTCCATGTCGTTTGTGGTTGTATGATGTTTAGTGTTTATGCCTGCGTTGTTTTGGGCAGTGTTATTGCGATATGTGTCTTGTTTTCGATGTTCGATGCAAACACGCCGCAGCCCCTAGCGTTGGTAAACTCGCCCGTGTCGCGTACGATTTGCCTACATAGATAAAACTGCAAGTTGGGCGTTGTGGGTGTGAACAATTCTCTACACTGTTCGTCGGTGTACATCACACAGGGCAGTTCGAGGTCTATTTCCACGTATCTCACCCCCTTATCTTTTACTGACAGCACAGCCGAATGGCCCTCGAAGAGATGCGCGAGAATGCCGAACAAGTAGCGCAAGAGGTCTTCGTCGCCCAGGATGTGCCGCTCCCCTACATCGTCTTCGCTTGTGTGGGGAAAAACATCGAGCAACTTTTTCAGTGGCACATGCCTGTACGAATAGCGCAAATCGTCGACAAGGCGCATGGCTTGGGTGCTCAACAGCATGTACAACTCCTTATAATAGTCCACCAACTCGTTCATGTCGTGCAGGTCTTCGCCGCCGTTCTCTATCAGTTGCCTAATGCGCGAGGGATAATACATCGTCTCGTGTTTCAGTGCACTAAGGCAATTGTCCAGCACACTGTTGTTAACGTGCAGCTTATCGTTCTCTATCTCCACTCGGCGCAGTTCGTCTTCGGCCATTTCTATGCTCTCTTCGCGCGCCTTCTCCATCTCTACGCTTTTTTGCAACACCTCGCTTATCTGGCTTACCACCTCGTTAAGCGACTTAAACTGCACCGTTTCGCCGCCATGCCTGTCTATCGACTTGATGATACGGGCTATGGCGTCGAGTTTGGCTTGTGCCTCTCCGGTGTTCATCAACACCTTATTTATATCCTCAACCCTTTCCACATAGATGCGATAGGCTACGTAATGGCGATAGAACAGCACATAATAGGCAGGGATGATAAGCAGCAAAAGCAAGACAAGCACAACG
>NZ_HE999447.1:317485-319605 GCF_000312305.1 Prevotella conceptionensis 9403948
AAAGCAAGACAAGCACAACGATGCTGATGGTTTTGTTGGCCTTGGATTGCTGCATGCCCACCACGTAAGCATCGAGCGTATTGTCGGCCGAAAGGGCCTTAAAAAGCTTCGTGTACACCTCGTTGTTATAACGATACAGGTCCCATTCGTGCAAGGCCAATGCCGCGATGGCACTTTCGTTGCGTATGTCGAGTATGATGCTGAAATTGGTTTCCAAGCTATCGTTCAGCCATTGTATCTCCGCTGGCTTGTCCACCGCTTTCGAATAAGTCACCATCAGGTCTTTTCCGTGCGGAGCTTTCAGCCGATATAGGTCATTAAGCTTTCCTATACAGCTGTCGGCATACTGCAAAGCCTTGGCATAACGGCCGTTAACGTTGGCAAAATAGGCACTGTCGGCGTAGGCGTTAGCACGTTTAAGCAACTTTCCTTCGGGTGTGTAAGCCGAAATTCGGTCTAGAATTTTACTTCGGTTGCCATGCACACTGTCTCTTGCAGTCGCGGCATGAACCTGCATTCCCCCACACAGCGCCAGCACAACAGCAAGCATACGCACCACTCTGGGCAGCCTAAAACAGAACACGCTGCCCTTACCCTTTTCGCTTTCAACCGAAATGGAGCAGCCGCTAAATATCCTACTTACCTTTTTATACTTGTCGATAATGCCCTTACAGTTGAGCAATCCGAAACCATGCGACGTCTGCACATCGGCCGAAGACGAGTTTATCACCTTGCGTTCGAACAAGTGTGCCCGTTCTTCTTCGGTCATTCCCACGCCTGTGTCGGCAATCACGATGTCTACATAGCCCTCCTCCTCGGCAACACGTGCGCTAAGTGTAACCTTGCCATTCCTTTCCGTAAACTTGCGCGCATTGTCTATCAGCGTGTTAATCATAAAGAGTGTAAGCGTGCGGTCGGCCTTCACAACCTCGGATGTAGGCTCCACCACCAGCCTTACCCCCTTGTGCTCAAATCCCATTCGGCTTTTACCAACAATGTCGAAGAGCGGTTGCAGTGCCACACTTTCCACGTGCAGGCTCAGTTCTCCTTGCCTCATCTGTATCCATTGGGTCAGAATGGCGTTGTATTCTTTTATCTTGTCGGTCAGTTCCTTCACATAGTCCAGCCGCTCTTGCCTAATTTTTTCGGGTTCTTGCACTGCGTTCAGCCGATGAATTTCGTGTCGCATCCTGTCGATAAAGGGCACCACCGAGTTTACCAACGACACCTTGGCGCGCTGTTCGATGTTCTTCTTCTTGTTCTCCACCACATGCCGTTTGCCAATCTCCTGCTCTTCGTGCAGTTCTTCGTAGCGGTCGTTTTGCTCTTCAACGTGCTGTGCGTTCACCTTTTCCCACTGCCGCAGGGGTTCGAGCATCTTCTCTGGCGAATATTTTGCGGCCTGCCTTGCACGTAAAGAGTTGAAGAAATAGAGCAAAAGTATAACCAACACGATGGCCACCCCCACATACACAAGCATCATGTTAAGCTGTTTCGACGAGTTTTCAAGCTGTTCGGCTCGCGCCTCTTGTTGCTTGTCTTGTCGGGTTTGCCGTTGTATGTCGAGGTACACGTTGCGGTTAACGTCGCTTTGGCTTTTCATGTTCATGGCCGAATACACCAAACTGAGCTGTTCGCAGATAGACGACACCAGGTCGGGGGCTTTGTTTATGTCCGGGTTTCGGTACAGGGCGTTTTGCAAACAGAAAAGGGCCGACTTGTAATCTTTCAGTGCCCAGTAGCAAGAGGCCAGTGTACGGTATGCACCAGCCGTTTGATAAACGTTGCCATAGCTGGAAAACATCACCAACGCCCTTTGTGCCAAGTTGCCTGCCAGCAAACTGTCGGGCATGTCGTCGGTGTTAAGTATGGTAATGGCTGTGGCATTATCTCGCAACAATTGGCGCCGCTGTTGCTTGTCTATTAAGTGTTCGCTTATGGCTTGCAGCGAGTTGGCCTCCCAATAAGGATAATTGCTTTGTATGGCAAGCCCATAACAGCGAAACAAGAAATCGAACTCTTGCTGCGATATGGCCTCTTTTGTGGGTGCCGTTATTAGTCCGCCTGCTCCCACATTATACATATAGCTCAACCATTGCGCCGTGTCTTGTTGTATATCG
>NZ_HE999447.1:320409-321156 GCF_000312305.1 Prevotella conceptionensis 9403948
CCCTATCGGGCAAGCCGATATAGTAAAAATACACCGATGCCACGATATAAAGTTCGGTTTCGGCGTATATCATTCGCTTGCGCAGTCGCGGCGAAAGGTTGTAGGCCTCTTCCTTGATGCGCTTTAATCGGCGTAATGCGCTTTCGCGATAATTATAGAAATCTTTGTTGCGCGACTGCCTTTGGCAAAGTCTCATCAGCTGCACATCGGCCACAAGCAGTTCCACTTGGTTGTCGGTGATGTCTTTCACATCGTTAAGCAGTTTCGATGCCGTTTCGAACTCCATCTTAGATATGCGCACGAATGCCATATTGTTCAAAGCCTCTGCTCGCCCGGCTGCATAGTTTCCCGACACGTTCAATGCGCGTTGGGCATAGGCTGCTGTGGAATCGAGATTGCGATAGTGAAAGGCATAGGCCATACTGTTGAGCCTGTCTGCCTCGGCAACATTCTTGTCGCCACAAGCAAAAAGGCCCAACACCCACAGGCAAACCAAAAGATGCCTGACGACAAGCGCCTTGCGCCGATGTTGGAAAAGCAAACTGATAGCCTATATATTTACGGTTACGCATGCAAATATATAGAAATATTTTCGGAAAACGCAACGCTAGGCGAAAATAGTTGCGTTTGCAAGTTTTTGTACAACTAAGTTTATAGGCTTTTATCGCAGGCCATTCCAGGGTTTAAGCCCTACGCACTTATGAACGAATGAACTTACAAAGCAATGCAATGAAGAACTTACAGGCA
>NZ_HE999447.1:322072-390160 GCF_000312305.1 Prevotella conceptionensis 9403948
CTAAGCAGTATCTCGGATTAGGGGGTTATCAAGGTTGCGACTTTAATGGCCAGATAGCCGACGCAACGCTGTGTTACCTTACATATATCGTCATGGCCTTGGAAAAGAGGTTCACAGAATATCAAACCATGGGCGAACTCTTTTCGGAGATGGAGGGCGAACTCATGGCACTCACGTTATGGAAGCGAGTTCTAGCCTGTATCGAACGCATTCTTCGCGTTTTGGGAGAAACGCTTGGGATGACGCCACAACAACTTATGGCTACGATCAGCGGCAACGACAAGGAGATGGTCAAAATCCTTGTAATGGCGGAAACATTGGAAAAATGGGATGAAGCACGTGGACAGACTGCATAACTTCTATTAGCCATGTGTTAAAACTCAATGGATATGGGGGACCACAGGCAAAGGCAAATGAGAAAAGACTGCGTTTTAAAGGGTGGGAAACTTTAGTTACAGGCACAAGACTAACGGGCATAAAGCCTAAAATACAGATGACTTAACGCCTTAAAACCATGCGCTTTATAGACGACAAGGCACTTTAATACTTAATATGTGTTAAATTTATTATTGCCTTGTCTCAATAAAATAAAACACCCAAATATATTTCGTAACTTTGCACCTGTTTTAGTCCGTGGAGGCTTAAAAAAAGTGTCGGAACGAGTCTGAACGCCTCGCGGAAAACCGTTTTACAAACATTATAATGTACGCAATTGTAGAAATTAACGGTCAACAGTTTAAGGTAGAACAGGGTATGAAACTCTATGTTCACCACATTAAAGATGTGGAGGCCGGCAAAACTGTTGAGTTTGACAAGGTACTGCTTGTAGACAAAGAAGGAGCAGTAACCGTAGGCGCACCCACCGTTGAAGGTGCGAAAGTAGTAGTAGAAGTAGTGAACCCCCTTGTAAAAGGTGACAAGGTCATCGTTTTCAAGATGAAACGCCGCAAAGACTATCGCAAGAAGAATGGTCACCGCGCTCAGTTCACGCAAGTAGAAGTTAAACAAGTAATCGCTTAAACGCAGGAGGAATTAAGAATGGCACATAAAAAAGGTGTTGGTAGTTCTAAGAACGGACGCGAATCAGCTTCACAAAGACTTGGCGTTAAGATTTATGGCGGACAAAAGGTTACTGCTGGTAACATTATCGTTCGTCAGCGTGGCACGAAACACAACCCCGGCAAGAACGTGGGCATCGGTAAAGACGATACGCTCTTCGCACTTATCGACGGTGTTGTGAACTTTCGCAAGAGCCGCAAGGACAAAAGCTATGTTTCTGTAATACCGGAAGCTGAGGCATAAATAAACAATTACACTTATTCCAAACAAACAACAGAATCCCAACCATAGCAATATGGTTGGGATTTCTGCTTTATATGGGGATGAACAAATACAAGAACTTGTTTTAGAGAAATGCGATGAGTATTCGATGCAGTTCATTATTACAGTCAAACAGAATTGCATTTGGAAAATTGTTGTTAGAAGCGTGCACCACGTGCGTTGCCTGGAATGAATAATTCCTTACGCGGAGGAAAAGGAGGTATTTTGTTTGCTTACGATGCAGCTGCGGCTTTTCAAATCCAATTCTGTTTCACTATACTTCAAATTTGCTTAGCAAGCATCCCCCATTTTGCAATCCGTTTGGGGTAAATGCCATTCCTATATACAAGGTTATCATTGGCCAACTTAGCTGCTTGCCAATGAGTAAACCGTTCAACTTGTCCACATGGCAACTCATTGGTTGCTCAGCTAGTCCTCTTGTTAAGCGGTAAGCTCATTAACTCACAAACTTGTAAACTAGCTAAGGCGAAAAAAGAGGGCTGCACCTATCAACTGTTCAACCCATTTACTTGTTAACTTGTCTACTCGTTTACTTGTTAACTTGTCTATTCGTCTACTTATTAATTTGTCTACCTGATAACTTGCCTACTCGTCAACTTTCCAACTTCAATTTGTCTTATTTTACGTACAAGTTTTAACATTATGAATGCCCTTTTTATCCACCAGCCGCCCACCTTGCCCCAAAAATTCGATTCTCGCGAAGGTTAGTTTTGGTGCAAAGAGGGTTAGTATGTTAATGCATACAAAATGAATACACCTTGCATAAAACCGCAATACGCACTAGATTTTGGGCTATTTGCAGCAAAATGCAGTGCAATATGCCGCTAAACGCAGTGCGTTTTGGTACAAAACACCTTGCGTTTTGGTACAAAATGCAGTGCGTTTTGGTGCTAAACGCAAGGCAAAATGGTGCAAAATGCAGTACAAAATGGTGCTAAATGCGGTACAGCACGCATAAAAATTCACTGCAAAGAGATGGATAAAACCTTTCTGAGCCACTAAAAACATGGCTCAAAAGGGCGAAATAGTCGTCAAAAAGTGAGATTTTAGGGTCTAAAAGTGGGTTTTGGGACTTGCAAAATTGCGAGTCGGCGACCAAACTAGAAAGGCTAAATGGTACAAAATGCAGGTTCTGCTCTCAAAAATGGACAAAACAAAAGGCGTCAAAGGCTAGAAATAGTGGCTGTTTACCTACTTTACAACCCTTTTTTTCGCTAGAACGGAGTAGAAATTAGAGCGACATTGTAAAATATAACGCATGATTTTAAGTTTTTGAGTTGATGGGTTATTGAGTTGGCGAGTTGGTGAGTTGGTGAGTTGGGAAGTTTGTGACTTGGGAAGTTTGTGAGTTGATGAGTTGGGAAGTTTGTGAGTTGGTGAGTTTTCCAGTTTATGAGTTCGGGAGTTCGTGCGTATGTAAAGTAAAGTAGATTAGGTTCGGGTTAATCAGTTTATGCGTTAATGAGCTAATGGGTGTGTGGGGTATTAACTTTCGCGAGTTGGTAAATTGATGCGAGTTTTGAAACATCAGAAATGATTTGGGGGGCGCAAGCCTCACTGCTTACGTCCCCCAACAAGCTTAATTCTTAGATGTTGTCTTTGGTTTCTTCAATTCAAGCTTAGGAATTTTTATTTTTTGTCCTTCTTTCAGTTCCTTCACATTTCCGTTAACAGCCTCAATGTAGCACTCCATACCAGGACCTAACATGCTTTTGCTTAGCGAATAGAGCGTTTGACCTTTGGTAACCGTTACCACATGGGCAATACCCACAATCTTATAAGCACCCGTTCTCACACGGGCGTCTTTCTCGTATTGCTTGTAGTTTTGGCTTTCGTCTGTGTTGGCCTTAGCCTTCTCTTGCTTTGGTGCAGGCTTATCCGCCGTTTTTTCGGCAGGTTTCTTATTCTCGGAGGCTGTTGCAGCAGACTTCTTATTGTCTGCTTTCTCCGCCCTTTTCTCCGCATTTTGTGCTATCTTCGCCTCGCTAGCTGCCAAATCGGCTTTGGTTTGGGCATCTATTAGCCTGTTTATCGAGTCTTCGCGTGCCGAATCGGCAGGCGAAAGTGCTTGTTCGGATGCCTTTGTATCAGAAGGTTTAGAGGTATTCAGGAGCGTTTCAAGGTGCGAAATGCGGTTGTCTTTCAGCTGCATTTGGTTCAATAGGTACCAAGCCACACCGCCAACAACCACAATAATGCCAACAACACAGGCCACAATAAGCCTTCTGCGCTTTCTTCTGCGCTCCTCTTCTTCCCATTCGTCCTCTTCGTATTCACACGAGTTTTCATCTGTTTCGTCGTCTTCGTCTGAGTCCTCTTCATCAGATTGAAGTTCGGTTTCCACATCCGAGTCGTCAGCACTGTTGCTTTCCGTATCTTCTGGTGTAAGCTCGTCTTCTGTTTCCGGGTTCTCGTCAACAAGCGTTTGGCCTTCAACAACAGGCACCGCGCAAGCCGCTTGTACAGGTTCGCACTCGTTATCAGCGTCGGTATCGGTATCTACAATGTCATTGTCGGCATCAAGCATGTCTTCTTCTTTTGCGGGTTCGCCTTCCACATCATTATGTGTTTCTTCCACATCGCTTGCCTCTACCCCATCTACAACATCCATTTCGGTAGCATCGGGCGTTTCGTCTGCCTGCTCAGAAAGCCCTTCAACCGATTGGGTTTGTGCTTGTGTCCCTTCCGTTTCATCATCAGAAAGGATGTCGGGCGCGCCTGTTCCTGTTTCAATGGAGGTTTCCTCCAACTCTAACTCCGCACGCTGAACAACACGCTGTTCCTGTTCGTTGTGCCTTTCGCCGCCGTTAAGCAGGCGCAACTGGTCGGCAGTGAGGGTAAGTTGGCTTATTGCATTCACTGCATTTTCGGTCGTAGCGGTTGGCAGCTGGTCGCCATTAAGCGCCGAAAGCTGTTGCATCGTGAGAATATGACTCTTTTCGGGAGCCTTCTTAACCGGCACTTCTGTTTCGTTGGGCACTTCTACGGGTGCGCTAGCCAATGCATCGGCAGCTTGGTTCACCACGGTTTCAATCTTAGAAGGCGGCAAAGTAGAGGTAGGCGTTAACTCTGCATCGTCCGAATTATCGTTCAAGGGCGTGCGGTCTGTATCGGATGCCGTTTCCGTCCAGTCCATTCGCTCCAACTCTTTCAAGTCAACACCATCATTGATAACAACCGTATCGAATTGGGCAAAGGGCTTGTTCACCAAATCTTTCATGGTGCTGTCGGGCGTAAAGGAAATCTTATCGCGCCCATCAATGATTATCGGCTCGCCCGTATTAACGTCAACGCTCTTGCGCGCACTAACACTCATCACCTTAAACGTACCAAGCCCTTTTAGCTTAACTTGCTTATCGTCGTTCAATCCCACATTAAGCGTATCGAACATTGTTGCCACAAAGTTCTCGGCCTCCTTCAAAGAAAGCTTGTTTTTGTTGACAAGAGCCATTGCCAACTCGCGGATACCAACTCTGTTATTCATCTTCACCTCCATTTTTGAGACGTTCCTTAATGGAAGCCGTGGGCCTAAAATTCAACACGAGTTTAGGTGGAACTAGCATGCGCTGCTGGGTGGCGGGGTTGACCACCACGCGTTCGAGTCGTTTTTTCACTTCGAATGTGCCGAATCCAGGTATCGAAACGACGTCGCCCTCGTCGAAACGTGCAGCCATTTCGTCGATGACGTTGCGCACTAAGGTTTGGGTTACGTTCTGCGTATAACCCGTTTGTTGCGCTAGTTCGGTTATAAACTCTTTGTTGTTCATTCTATTTCACCATATAAGTCAAATTCTTCACTGTCGGTGATGCGCACGTTATAGAAACTTCCAACGCGCAATTTCACCGTTGCTGGGATAAGCACTTCGGGGTCTACCTCTGGCGAAGACCATTCCGTTCTCCCTATATAGTAGTCGCCTTCCTTTCTGTCGATAATCACTCGGAGCGTTTCGCCCACCTTTTGAGCCTCTACCTCCGCACTGATATCCTGTTGCAGGGCCATCAGTTGGTCCAGTCGGCGTTGTTTCACTTCGTCTGGTATGTCGTCTTCGTAATGTTTTGCGCTATAAGTACCTTCTTCTTCCGAGTAGGCAAAGGCACCCATGCGTTCGAAACGCGCCCATTTCACAAAGTCGAGCAACTCGTTAAAGTCGTCTTCCGTTTCTCCCGGAAATCCTACCATCAACGTTGTACGCAGGTGAATGCCGGGTATTTCTTCGCGAATGCGCTTTATCAGTTCCATCGTTTGCGCCTTGGTAACATGCCGATGCATACGTGTAAGCATGTTGTCGGATATGTGTTGCAGGGCGATGTCGATGTATTTGCACACATTTGGCTTGTTCTTGATGACTTGGAGCAGGCTGTGGGGGAACTGATTGGGGTAGGCATAGTGCAGCCTTATCCACTCCACGCCCTTGATGTCGGCCATTTCGCTAATCAAATCGGTTATCTGGCGTTGCCCATCGAGGTCTACACCATAATAGGTAAGCTCTTGGGCAATGATTTGAAACTCTTTTACGCCTTGCGAAACCAAGCTGCGCACCTCTTCAAGAATTTCTTCTTTGGGGCGGCTTACGTGCTTGCCCGTGATAAGCGGTATGGCACAATAGGCACAACTGCGGTCGCAACCTTCGCTAATTTTCAGGTAGGCATAGTGGCGGGGCGTGGTAATGCTGCGCGTTCCGTTGCACGATGCGATGACACCCTTTCCTAAATCTTTAAGCAAGTTTTTGTAATTGAACTTGCCGTAGAACTTATCTACCTGCGGTATTTCCTGTTCCAACTCCTTTTGGTAGCGTTGCGACAGGCAACCCATCACATAAAGCTGTTTCAAACGCCCTTCTTCTTTGGCTTGTGCAAACTCTAAGATGGTGTTGATGCTCTCTTCTTTTGCACTTTCTATGAAACCACATGTGTTGATAACAGCTATTTCTCCATTTGGCTTTTTGCTGTCGTGCACGCAGTGGTATCCGTTCGCTTCAAATTGCTTCATCAGCAATTCACTATCAACGAGGTTCTTTGAGCACCCCATTGTGATGATGTCAACCTGATTCTTTTTCATTCTAATGTTTGAGTACTTGTTGAGATGTCGCCTTGTCCGCACGAACAACGTGGGGAACGAAGAGGCATAGCACAGGCGCTGTGGCACTCTGGTAAGGCGAATGGGGAATGTTGCCCCCGTTTATTCATTGTAAGTTGATGAGTTTGTAAGTTCACTAGTTTAATGTTTCACCATCATGTTCTCAATTAAAAACCGACGAACTTGAAGGTTGAAGTACTCAACGAGTTCACTATATTACAAACTCAGCAACCTTTGTTATTCATTGAAAAGCGAATCTACGAAATGCTGGCGGTTGAAGAGTTGCAGGTCTTCCATGCCCTCGCCTAGGCCAATGTACTTTACAGGAACTTTTAATTGGTCGCTGATACCGATCACCACACCACCCTTAGCCGTGCCGTCGAGTTTGGTAATGGCCAGTGCGGTGATGTTGGTAACGGCCGAAAACTGCTTGGCTTGTTCGAAAGCGTTCTGCCCCGTTGAGCCATCTAGCACCAATAACACTTCGTTGGGGGCTTCGGGCAGTACCTTTTTCATCACTTCCTTTATCTTCTTCAACTCGTTCATCAGCCCCACCTTATTGTGTAGTCGGCCTGCCGTGTCGATGATAACGACGTCGGCACCGTTGGCTTTGGCCGAACTAAGCGTATCGAATGCCACCGATGCGGGGTCGGAACCCATCTGCTGTTTCACCACGGGCACACCAACGCGTTCGCCCCAGATGCAAATCTGCTCTACGGCAGCAGCCCTGAAAGTGTCGGCGGCACCAAGGTAAACCTTCTTGCCTGCTTGTTTAAACTGATGGGCCAGCTTACCTATGGTGGTTGTTTTTCCCACTCCATTAACGCCCACCACAAGTATCACGTATGGGTTACCCGTATCGGGGAGTTCCCAACTGTCGTTGTCTTGCGTGTTATTCTCGGAAAGCAGTGCGGTAATCTCTTCTTTCAGGATGTTGTTCAGTTCGCTTGTCGACACATACTTGTCGCGAGCCACCCGTGTTTCAATTCTCTCAATGATTTTCAACGTAGTGTCTACGCCCACGTCGGATGTGATTAGGATTTCCTCCAAGTCGTCGAGAACCTCGTCGTCAACCTTTGACTTTCCGGCTATCGCACGCGTTAACTTGCTAAAAACGCTTTGCTTGGTCTTTTCCAAACCTTTGTCTAGCGTTTCTTTCTTGCTTTTGTTGAAAAACCCGAATATACCCATTTCGTTTCTTTTTGCTGCAAAGATACTTATTTTTATTTAGAAAACCTACACAAGTGCGCGTTTAGTGGGCTATTGTTTGTGCGTTGGCATCAACCGAAAGCGGGGTTGGCTTGGCGCAAGTACGTGGAATGTGCATTCTGATACAACTATAATGGGGGTGTGATTAATATTTTTGTTGCAAAAGTTTGTAGATTTAATGAAAGTATATAATTTTGCAGCAATACAACACACAAAAGGTTGAAAACAGACTATCGGGTTGTCTTTGTGCAGACGGCACATTTACGCGACATCCCTCCGACAAACAATCATCGCAAGAAAGATAATCAATCATATATGAAACAAGAAAAAAAAGCTTTGACTCTTAAAACACTTAGCAAGAGCAACGTGTGGAGCATACAAGAGAATGACGTGTTCAGAATGTGGGAAGCAGCTGAAAAAGACGCCGACCTAAAAGATAACGCACGGCATTATATGGACGTTGTGAAAAGCGCGTTTGAAGCAGAAGAGATAAAGATAGACCGACCTGAAATCATAAAGAAGTATGAGGACCGCGGATTTAAGGTGGGAGCGATAAGGCTGGAAGAAGGACAAAAGACGAAACTGGCCATTAAGAAACGCCCCATCATGCGTGTTACCGACCTTACTTACGAAAACATACGCCACATTTCGGCAGCAAAACTCATCGAAGTGCTTGACAGAAACTTTGGCGGAGGCTGGGATTCGCTGTCACAAAGCGTGAAAGACATCATCGAAAGCGGCTTTGAGGTGAGCACGACCGTATTGCCAAAGGACCGCTTGCACAAGAAAGGGGGCATGTTCGATAAGAAGACCGAAGACGGATTTGAAGCACTTGAAATAGAGAAAGGAACGTGGGTGGAGGCCATTTTCGTTAAGGAAAAACCCGAAATGGAAAGGGTTACATCCCGACACGACGACAACTTTGCAGACGAGAAAGACCTTAGCAGTCGTGACGAAGACAATGAGGACGAAGATGAAGTGAACGACTCGGAAAGCCAATATAAGGACGACGAGGATGAGGACGATTCGTTCGACGAGGACATCCTCACCGAAGAAAGCTACCGAACAACGTTCGAAGAAGACAACGACGAACTGGGCATGGAGGCCGAAAACATCGGTGACGAGGACGACAATTACTAAGGCCATAAATACCACATCCCACCTTCGAAAGGCAAACTCCCCTTAAACGGAATGCCGCCAAAAAGCTCCGTTTAAGGGGAAATTCTGTAGACAGGAGCGTCATCTGAATCGGGATAAATACATATACGCTTGTTGTTTGTAGACAATAATCAATTACATTTGCAACATGAATGATGAAAAGAAAATATCTGTTGTTATAAATACTTACAACGCCGAACGCCATTTGATGCAAGTGATAAATGCAGCCAGTGGTTTTGACGAGATTGTGGTTTGCGACATGGAAAGTACAGACAACACCTTGGACATAGCGAAAGGCATGGGCTGCCGAGTTGTTACTTTTGAAAAGAAAGACCATAACATCGTTGAGCCCGCACGCCAGTTCGCCATTGAACAGGCTTCATTTCCATGGGTCTTGGTGCTGGATGCAGATGAAATCGTTAGTGAAGAGCTACGAACTTACCTGTACAACCACATCTCTCAGCCTGCATGCGCAGAGGGAGTGGCCATTCCGCGCAAGAATTATTTCATGGGGAAGTTCATGCATGCTTGTTATCCCGACTATATTTTGCGTTTCTTTAAAAAAGAAGTGACAACCTGGCCCGCCATCATACACGCCTCGCCCATAGTAGAAGGCCGAGTTATTCGCTTACCTAGAAACCGTAAAGACTTGGCTTTCGAACATCTGGCTAACGACTCTATCTCAACATTGAACAACAAGAACAATGTGTATTCGGACAATGAAATCTCAAAACGGCTCCACAAACACTATGGTGTTGGTGCACTGTTAGGTCGTCCATTCTTCCGTTTCTTCCGTTCGTACATTCTCAAAGGAGGCTTTAGGGATGGCGTCCCTGGGTTTATTCATGCCGTATGGGAAGGCATCTATCAGTTCACTATTGTAGCGAAGATGATTGAATTTAGGAGGCAAGCCAAATAGAAGTTGGTAGATTAAACATTATTGATGCACAGAAAGAGTTGGGCATCGTGCCACGCCCATTCCTTTTAACCAACACTTCATTTTCCTTTATAAAATGGTACGGCCTTTCTTCAAGGCTGTTACAAAAGAATTGCAAGGCCCTTCGGGATTAGGCACACAGCAGGACGAGCCATGTAATGTGACAGACTTGCTTTGTTAAGCTACCAATGAACGCAAGTTAAAGATGCTTGTTTAATCCATTTTCGCACCAAGCAAGATGATTGCGTTTAACTTTTTCCAGTTCGTCTAAATGGCGTTGCTCGTTACTTTTTGATGCTTCTTTATGATAAAGGTGATACACATTTCCACCCATTTTGAGTGCCTTCTTTTTTACTCCGGCGAAATGTAAACGGTAGGCAAGTTCGCCGTCTTCGTGTCCCCATTGCGCCAGGTCTTCGTTATAACCGTTTACTTTGATAAGGTCGTTTTTCCAAAACGCCATGTTGCATCCCCGGAGGTGGTCTATTTTGCGGGCATAACGCTCAGCCAACAGGTGGCGAAACAGCCGTGAACGAAAACTGTTGAGTAGAAACGTGAGGGGCAGGCTGCTGTATTTGAGTTTGAATTGAGACGTAGCTAGTATTTCTTGGGTGTTTT
The DNA here is from genome assembly GCF_000312305.1 of Prevotella conceptionensis 9403948. Taxonomy (GTDB): domain Bacteria; phylum Bacteroidota; class Bacteroidia; order Bacteroidales; family Bacteroidaceae; genus Prevotella; species Prevotella conceptionensis. Next base: position 332,413 of record NZ_HE999447.1, read on the forward strand.
GGGGCGTAAGCTTTACCCTACTTCCGCATACAAAATAGTTCTTTTCCGCCAATTCGAGATGATCAGACACAAAGTGAGGAGACAGAATAACATCCCCATCTACTTGCAGAATATAGTCACCTGATGCACGGGCTATTGCCTTGTTCATGATGGTGGTTCGCCTAAACCCTTTGTCTTCATGCCACACATGCTCAATGGGTACATTGCTTTTGGCCTGCATTTCTTCAATAAGCCGCCGTGTTTCGCCTGTAGAACCGTCGTCAGCTATAACGATTTCGTCTGGCAGTACGGTTTGTTTCAGTATGCTTCCCAAACAAATTTGCAAGGCTTGAGGCCAATTGTAGGTAGAAACGATGATCGAAGTTTTCATATATAACCGAGTTTTAAATTATGAATGATATAGAAAAGGAATTACTTGATGGATTGATTTGATGATACGTTCGAGTACATAATCAGAACGTTTTACACCTAATGCTTTCGCTCTTTGCATTGGCTCTTTGCGATTTTGGACATCGGGAAACATTCGTTTAATTTTTTTGTAGAAAGCTCCGCGCGCCAAACTTAAACGATAGGAACCAATAAAAGGTAGAGTCCAAAGGCGATGGGCGATGATAAGCTGTTCTTCAAAAACACCTTTGGTTTTCTCAGAACGTGCAGTTACACTATCGTTATGCATTCTAAAGCGATTCAACTTCTTACGAACTTCTACGACATCCCCACGCAATGCCATCTCAATCCAGAACAACCAATCGGCGCAATAACGCAAGCCGGCGTATCGTTTGTCAATTTGCAGGTACAGGTCTCTACGAAACAGGACACCGGCAGCATTGTAAACAGAACATCGCCACATTAACAATTTGCGCAGATAGCTTTTTGAAGGATAAAAGCGAACTGAACCATCCTCGTGCTTGTGCCAATAATCAAACTCTCTTCCAGTGGGCTTTCCATTCTCATCTACCAAGACAGCACCGGCAAAGGCAATGGCGGCCGTAGGATATTGATCGAGTGCCCTGACCAGTGTTGCCAATAAAGTAGGCTCGCAATAATCGTCGCTTTCTGCTATCCAAACATACTCGCCTTGGGCCAAGTCAATACCTTTCCGCCATTGTGCAAAGGGGCTTCCACTATTTTTCTCATTGAAAACGATGCGACTGACCAATGGATGTGTGGCATATTGAGATAAAACAGCTTGGCTATTGTCGGTGGAACAATCATCGAGCAGAATGACTTCCATATTTTGAAAGGTTTGGGAGAGAATGCTCTCCAGGCGTTGCGGAAGAAAACGGCCATAGTTGTAGTTGGGCACAATAACGGATACCTTGGGCATAATGGGTGAGCGATTTAGACTGTGGTAAATACGTCGTCGAAGTAGACAAATGACTGCGCGGTGAGCGGTACGTCTTTATCCATAATCCAGTAAAGCGGCACGCGGCGATAAAAAGACGCCCAAAGCGAGAAAGTGCTTTTAACGCCGATGAGGTAATCGCATGATGCCAAGAGTTGCAAGTCTTCGATTGCACTGCCTTCTGAAAGGAAAGTGGTGGGGTGAACAGCGGTAAAGCCATCGATATTGAGCGCGTTATCGTTAGTGCAAATGTAAATATTGATGGTTTCATTGGGATGCAATGCGGTGAAATCTTTTATGATGCGATGATATACTTCATCACTGAAGAAGTATTTTCCGCCCTGCCAACGAATGTAGTCTCCGCGCCGGATGTGTAGTCCTAAGTTAATGTCTGCCTGCGGATGGGTGTTCATCCAGCAGTTCACTTTTGCTTGAATAGTTGGTTTTATTTCAAAAATGCGAGCAATATCATCCCTATATTTGAGAAACAAGTCTGGATAACGTAGGTGCCAGGCTGCACTCGCTATAATCCAGGGCTTGCATAACTGCTGGTCTTGGATAATGTTCGACCCATCTTTAATGCAGGTGATAACGCGGAAAGTAATGAGTAGTTTGCCGAGAATATAGGTAAGTGGGTTGTGATACCACTTTTTGCAAATTTCAAAAAAGCGGTATTTATAAGAGAAACGCAACGAAACGACGGTTACTTTATGCTCTTTTCCGAAGGCGTAAAGATGTGCATATTGCAGAATATTATTGCACATCTGCCCATATCCTTTGACAAATATCATATTCCTTGTTGATTTTGTTGTATCAGTTTTCGACGTTTAATGTCTTCAATGTCACCAAGATCTACCCTGCCTGTGGTTTCGTCATATCGTAGGTTAAACTCCTCCCGTGTTCTTTTCCAACGGTTATGGCTCCAAAGATAAAGGGCCGGATCTCGGCGAATGGTGTGTTGCAGCTTTTCAAAATAGGTGTCAGTCAGTTCAAAGTCTGCTCTCCCTTTGGGTTGGTCGGTTATCAATTGCATGTCGCAGCGATAATATCCACGCTTAGTTCGTGACACGTCACAATAGAAAACCACCTGATTGGTTGCCTTCATAACCTTTTCCGTTCCCGTCAATACAGGTGTATCATGATTAAGGAAATCAAACCAGTGATGGATATTGTTCCAAAACGGCACTTGGTCTGATATGTAACCCATCACGATGGGTTGTTTCTGTTGTTGGTAAGCCACTACACGTCGCAAGGTTTCTGCCATGGCAATACAACGTGCACCTTGCTTTTCCCTCACCTTCTTAAAAAGGCTGTCGAAACGTTTGTTTTCTAAAGGATGATAAATTTGCGTACACAGACCCTTGTCGCTTATCCAATAAGGTAGCGAAGTTATCCACTCCCACTGGCCATAATGGCCTAAATACACACCGCACGAACGTCCCTGGTCCACATAGTGGTCAATAACATCAGTCCCCGTAAACACGAGATGTTCCATCAACTGCCGCTTACTCATGGTCATCAGCTTAATCGTTTCCACCAAGTAGTCGCAAAACCAATGATAAAAGCCCTTCTCTATCGACCGAAGCTCAACATCCGACTTCTCAGGAAAAGAGCTCTCGATGTTCTGCCGAATAACGCGGCGTCGATATTTCACCACATAATATGTAACAAGGTACAAGAAGTCGGATATTACGTACAGCACGCAGAAAGGCAAGAGAGAAAAGACGAACCAAGCTGCATACAATAGATAGTAAGCAATGAAACTGATAACATTCTTCATTCTCAAGGCATCAATTTGTCGTTAACCATCCTATACATGTATTGCTGGATGATAGCCTTAACCTCACGCTCCATCTGCGCTTGCTGTTTCACCTTCCCTTTAAGATTATGTTTCATCAAGAGGTCGTCCAGTGCATATACAGCCTTGGTTTGCTTACCATCGAATTGCAACACATATCCATACTTCACATATTGATAAATACCGTTAAGGTAGTTTACTGCATACGTTTCCTCCATCGGTGTTGTCATCAAGTCGCACCCGAAAGAAAGGAAGGGCTTACTATACTCCAAAATACTGAGCACAGTGGGTAATATGTCTATCTGCTGAGCGATACCGTCGCGCATGCCTGGTTCTATTTCGCCGCTGGGATCATAGATAATGATAGGCGAGCAAAATCCACCTATATCCGTTTGATATTGAGCATGGTCGCTCAGGTTGGTGTGGTCGCTTGTCAGTACAAAAATAGTGTTCTTGAACCAAGGTTGTTTGCGTGCGCTCTCGAAGAACTTACCTATGGCCATGTCGGTGTACCTGATGCACTTGTGCATAATCAGTCCTTCTTCAGGGTATACGTCCTTATACTTTTCAGGAATGACGTAAGGCGTATGCGAAGAAACGGTGAATACTGTCGTCATGAAAGGCTGTTTCATCTCGCTCATCTTTGTGCAATAGTATTGTAAAAATGGTTCATCCCAAATTCCCCAATGCCCGTCAAAGTCGGCATCACCGCCAAAACGCGGGTCGGCTGCATAGTCTTCGCGTCCATAATACTCCTTAAACCCTGTTTTCTTTGCAAAAGCCAAGAAACCCATACTGCCTCGATTGGCCCCATGGAAAAAGGCCGTGTTGTATCCTTCGTTACTTAAGATGCCAGCCAAACCGGTGTAAGTGTTCATGGATTGTGGAGAAAGTACGAACGGTTCGACAAACATTGGAATTCCACAGAGCACAGAAGGCATGCCGTCTATACTCTTGCGTCCATTGCAATAAGAATACTTGTAGGTAACACTTTGTTCTATAAGTTTATCCACATTGGGGGTGTAGCCTTTATAATTACCGTCTTCCAGCTCTTTGTTCAGTGCACCTATGTATTCTCTGCCGAAGCTTTCTACAATCAATATCACCACATTCTTAGCATCAAGCGCAGATAAAGCTGAGGGCCTATGCCTGTTATGAATGGGTGTAAACACCTTTTCCAATTCTTCTTGCGACTTGAAATATTCGGGAACAGTGAATACACTCTTACCAATGGTGCGAATAAGAGCAAATGGCGTGTTCAGCACTAGTGCACATTCGGTGGGGCGTTCAACGTATTCATTGGCATTGCTGATGGTTATCGGTCTAATGGCTGAGTCTAAACCACCCCGACAGGCTGCAACGCCAAAGGGGGTGACGGCAGCCAACAGTAATAGCTGTATTCCGCTATAAGCCACGCGTTGCTTTACCGAAACATATTGTCCCGCCCTAACCTTAGGCGTAACGTATAGCTTGCACAGCAGAAATATCAACAATGCAGCCAACAACACCAAGTACCAGTGTTCTAAAAGCTCGCCCCAGAACACATCGCCTAGGTTGTTTTCGTTCTTAAACTCGCTGAAAACGCTTGTCGTGGTTCGCCGAAGGGTATAAGGGAAGTAAACGGAATCGCCCAAGTTGATTACCAACGTGAGTGAGTTAACCACAACGAACAACCACTTACATACCTTATGATACAACGGCGTTTCTTTCATCCACAACGGGAAAAGCATCATCACCACATAAAGGGAGTTGGTGTAGAATATCGCCGAGCGGTCGAACATGTAGCCGCCATAAAACAATCGCCAAAGACGGGCGGGCGACAGGACGGCACAAAAGTAATTGTAGTTCTCAAACAAAAATTCTATTCGAGCCACGATATACAAGCCAAAAGCCAAAAGCAGGTTGGCAAGCAACGCCACGAATGGCGCCAACGGACTTTGCATAATGTCCAGACGATTTCTTTTCATGTTGTACTCCTTATTATAATAACTGTGGTTTCAGAGCGACTGCATGTCGTTCAACTTACGATAATAGCCATCAATGGCCAGCAGTTCTTCATGTGTTCCACGTTCAACGATGTGCCCTTCGTGTATCACACATATCTCGTCGGCATTCTTAATGGTCGACAGGCGGTGGGCAATGGCCACCGTGGTGCGTGTTTTCATCAGTCTTTCAAGGGCGTCTTGCACTAGTCGTTCGCTCTCAGTGTCCAAAGCACTAGTTGCCTCGTCCAATATAAGTATGGGTGGATTTTTAAGCACTGCACGAGCGATGCTCACGCGTTGGCGTTGTCCGCCCGAAAGTCTGCCGCCCCTATCGCCAATGTTTGTGTCAAAACCATGTTCCGTCTCCATGATGAAATCGTACGCATTGGCTATGCGTGCTGCCTCCTGCACATCGTGCATAGAGGCATTGTCTACGCCGAAAGTAATGTTGTTGTAAAACGAGTCGTTAAACAAGATGGCCTCTTGGTTCACGTTGCCAATAAGCTGGCGCAAGTCGTGCACGCCCAAGTCTTTCACATTGATGCCGTCGATAAGCACTTCGCCCTCTTGTACATCGTAGTAACGCGGAATCAAATCTACCAAAGTAGACTTGCCCGAACCGCTCTGCCCCACCAAAGCCACACTCTGTCCCTTGCGTATAGTTAGATTAATGTGGCGCAACACCCATTGTTCGCCGTACCTAAACGATACGTCCCTAAACTCTATTTGATGTTCAAAGCTGCTTATGTGCACAGGGTTTTCCTTCTCCTTAATGTCTATCTCGGCTTTCAAAATCTTGTCTATGCGTTCCATCGAGGCCAAGCCCTTGGGGATGTTATAGCCTGCACGCGAGAAATCTTTCAGCGGATTGATGATAGAATAAAGAATAACGAGGTAGTAAATAAATGTTGGGCCTTGCATCACCTGATTGTTCAGAACCAGCATTCCGCCAAACCACAGCACGATAACAATCATTACCGTACCCAAAAACTCGCTCATGGGGTGCGCCAATTGCTGGCGAATGTTCACCTTCATGATGTCGTTTCGGTAGGCGCTATTCACTTTGTCGAATCGCGCATTCATCTTATCTTCGGCACAGAATGCCTTGATAATGCGCAGTCCACCCAATGTTTCCTCCACTTGGCTCATCGTATCGCTCCACAACGCCTGTGCCTTAATGGAGTTTTGCTTAAGCCTGCGCCCCACATAACCCATGAACCAGCCGAACAAAGGCACGAAAATAAGGGTGAAAAGCGTTAGTTGCCACGACACAACAACCAGCGTGATGAAATAGGCTATGATAAGAACGGGATTCTTAAACAGCATGTCAAGCGACGACATGATGGAACCCTCAACCTCTTGAACGTCGCCACTCATTCGCGCAATGAGGTCGCCCTTTCGTTCTTCTGAAAAGAAACCCAACGAAAGCGATGTAATCTTTCGATACATTTGGTTGCGGATGTCGCGCACAACACCTGTCCGTATGGGTATGATGGCGGCCGACGACAAGAAGTAGGAAAGCGTTTTTAGCATAGTCATGAAAGCCAACAGTAAGCCCACAACAAGCAGGGTGGTTGTTGCTCCCCACTCCACTATCATTCGCTGTATGTAATAATTCAGGTTGTTTACGATAATGTCTACTAGCTGGCCAATGCTCTCCGCACTTCCCCAAGCCACGTACGGCACAGGTTTAGCGGCATCGCTTGTCTTAAAGAGTATGTTCAATATGGGTATCAGCGTTGCGAAAGAGAAGATGTTCAATATCGCAGACAAGACATTGAACACTATGGATAGGGCCAAATATTTCTTATACGGCGGCACAAAACGACGCAATACTCGTAAAAATTCTTTCATATATAGGGTGTTACACACCTGCGAGGGGTGCTGTATAATGACATAATGTGGTGCAAAGGTAATGTAAATTACGCGCTTTCGCAACTTCTTTACCCTTGTTTTTCATTATCCAGGCCATCTGTTCTGCACCTGGTGGGGTTTCTTAACAATTTTAAGTTCATCTGCTGGTGCGTACATCAGTTTAGTAGACAAGTTGACGAGTTGACAGGTAGACGAGTTGAGAAGTTGACAGGTAGACGAGTTGAGAAGTTGACGAGTTGACGAGTTAACAACTTGACGAGTTAGCAAGCTGATAGGCGCAGCCATCTTTTCAACCTCTCAACCTTCCACCCTTTCACCCTTTCATCCTTTCACCTTTTCACCCTTTCACCTTTTCACCTTTTCACCTTTTCATCTTTTCACCCTTTCACCTTTTCACCCTTTCACCTTTTCACCTTTTCACCTTTTCACCTTTTCACCTTTTCACCTTTTCACCCTTAATCGAGCATTAACAGTTGGCATATTATCCATATTTATTAACACAAAAGACCTAATCGAGTATTGAAACAAGAAAAATTTCATGTTTTTTAGCAATAAGTTTGGTTTATAAATAAAAAAATAGTAAATTCGCAACGAGAAATCAACAAAAGGTAACGACGTGAAGATACTGTCATTTATACTCATGTTATACTCTTTCATGTTTGTTGGCTGCGAAATAAAGATGTGGCACAGCATGAATGGCGATCATGGCGACTGCATTAAGGTGCAACGCTACGACCGCTTAGAGAGTCGTTACCTCTCAACAGGCGATTACTCGGCACTGCAACAAATGAACACAGACTATCCAACAGAAACGCGTACGCTGATAGAAAAGGTTTTGCAGTTGGGAACTATTGAAGACTCTGAAATACATCATCGCTTTTTGCACTATTATCAAGACACCACCCTGCAAAGACTAATTACCGATGTAGAAGCAGAGTTTAACAACATCAACGATGTCAACGAACAATTCACCCATGCGTTTAGCAAGCTTAGTAAGTGGTTCCCTAACTTGCCACAACCAAAGATTTACTCACAGATTAGTTCGTTCGACCAAAGCATCATCGTGGGAAACGGCACCATAGGTGTATCGCTTGATAAGTACATGGGCGAAGACTATTCGCTTTACAAACGCTTTTACACCCCCGAACAAACCAAAACCATGTACCGCGGTTACATCGTTCCCGACGCCCTGAGTTTCTATCTCCTTGCCCAATATTCGCTAGATAGAAACGACACACGCCCGCAAATAGACCGCGACTTGCACATGGCTAAGATATGGTGGGTGGTTAATAAAGCCACGTCTAAGCAAAGCTACCGCAACAAGTTTGTCGACCAGGTGGACAAATACATGCGTGCCCACCCTAACGTTACTTACGAAGAACTTATATCCACCGAAAATTATAGGGCCATGCTGCCTTGAACAACTTGCTCGTTTGCCATTTTGCGAACGAGCAAGTTGGTAAATTCGTAATTCTTCAATCCCCATTTTGGCGCAATAAGCAAGCCTTCGGGCGATTGACTAACGAACCTTTCCAACACAAGATCCTTGCGTAGTCGTTTAACATACTCGCAAATCACATCCAAATATTCTTCTACCGTATATAAGTGGAACGGCTGTTTCATGTATTCCCTAGCCAACAACGTTCCGCGTATTATCTGCATCTGGTGTATTTTCAAGATGTCGATGGGCAAGGCAGACATGATTGTGGCTTGCCTAATGCTTTCTTCCGCATCTTCGCCAGGCAAGCCTAGGATAACGTGCGCCCCCGTCCTTATTCCGCATTCGTGTGTTCGCTCGATGGTTTCTCGACTACACTCAAACGTATGTCCACGCTTAACGCGTTCCAAAGTTTCGTTGTTGGCACTTTCAACGCCATACTCCACAATCAGAAACGTATGCTTATTAAGCTCTTCCAAATAACGAAGTAGAGCGTCGGGCATGCAGTCGGGACGTGTACCAATAACCAAGCCCACCACATCTTCTACCATCAAAGCCTCCTCGTACATGGCCTTAAGGCGGTCGATAGTGTCGTAAGTGCTGGTGTAAGCCTGGAAGTAAGCCAAGTATTTCATGCTGGGATACTTGCGCGCGAAAAACTTTTTGCCTGCCTCCAACTGCTCGCCAACCCCCTGCTGAGGTTCACAATAGGCAGGATTAAAGCTGCGATTGTTGCAATAGGTGCACCCTCCGAACCCCGTATGTCCATCTCTCGTAGGGCAAGTAAAGCCCGCATTAACCGATAGTTTCTGCACTTTGAAGGGGAATTGGCGCCTCATCCAGTTCCCAAAATCATTATATGGTAGTTGCATTGTTCGTATTTTTGTAGTGGTAGGCAACAACAATTGCTCGCCTTTGGTTTGCAAAAGTACGGATTTTTAATTATCTTTGTCCGCAATTACGACTAAAAACATTCAATCATGAAAAAAGTAATCATATCGTGCATGGCCTTCCTCCTGTCGCTGTCTAGCGGTTCGGCGGCTGGCACGCTAGACTTGAAAAAGATTACCGATGGTACGTTCTCGCCAGAGTACATCAGCGGCATTAAACCCATTGCGGGTACCGACCTCTACGCGCAGATAAGCGACGACGGGCAACGCATCGTACGCTATTCGTTTAAGACAGGCAAACAGGTAGACGTTCTGTTCGACGTGAACGACACGCAAGGGCAAAAGGTGAAGTCGTTCGACAGTTACATCCTTTCGCCCGACGGCACGCGCATACTTATTTGCACCAACCCGAAAAAGATTTATAGGCGCACCTTCAAGGCCACCTATTATATATATACTGTGGCATCGCGCCGACTGGACAAACTATCCGACGGAGGGCCACAGCAAAATCCCACGTGGTCGCCCGACAGTAGGCAGGTGGCTTTCGTGCGCGACAACAACATTTTCTTGGTGAAACTGCTCTACGACAACGCCGAAAGCCAAGTTACCAAAGACGGAAAGCTAAACGAAGTGATTAACGGCGTGCCCGATTGGGTAAACGAGGAGGAGTTCGGCATTAGCAGTTCGTTGGTGTTTAATGCCGACGGAACCATGATTTGCTGGGTGCGCTATGATGAGAAAGACGTGAAAACCTTCTCGTTACAGATGTATCAAGGGCAATACCCTTCGCACAAGGAGAACCAAACTTATCCTTCTTTCTTTGCATACAAATATCCAAAGGCAGGCGAAGACAACGCCAAAGTGTCGGTATGGAGTTTCGACATCAAGTCGCGACAAACCAGAAAGCTCGACGTGCCATTGGATGCCGACGGCTATATACCACGAATTAAGACCACCAACAATGCCGACATGATACTTGTCTACACCATGAACCGCCACCAAGACATGCTGAACGTATATACGGTGAACCCTCGCAGCACCGTTGCACAGCTGTTGGTAAGGGAAAAAGGAGACAAGTATGTGAAAGAAGAGGCCATCGCCAACATATCGGTTTACAACAATAGCTTTCTACTTCCAAGCGACCGAGACGGCTACATGCACCTCTATCTATACGACATGGGCGGAAAGCAGATACGCAAGATAGGCGACGGAAACTACGACATCACCCAAGTTTATGGCTATGACGAGCAAACGGGCGACGTATTTTACCAAGCTGCCGTGCCTACCGCGCACGACAGACAGGTATTTGTGAACCACAAAAACGGCAAAACTGAGTGTTTAACAAAGCAAGAAGGCTGGAACAACGCCATCTTCTCGGGCGACTTGAAGAACTTTATCAACACGTGGAGCAATGCCACCACGCCTTACACCTTCACGCTATGCGACGCTCGCGGCAAAGTTATATCCACATTGCTAGATAACAAACAGCTCGTTGCCAAATACAAGCAAGAAGGACTTTCCGAGCCCGAATTCTTCTCGTTTACAACAGGCGATGGCGTAAAGCTAGACGGCTGGATGGTTAAGCCTGCCAACTTCTCCCCATCAAAGAAATATCCCGTCATCATGTTCCAATACAGCGGACCGGGCAGTCAGCAAGTAGTAAACTCGTGGGGCATTGGCTCGATGGGGCAAGGTGCACTCTTCGACAGGTACTTGGCCCAAGAAGGCTTTATCGTTGTATGCGTGGATGGGCGCGGAACAGGCGGCAGAGGTTCGGCTTTCGAGAAGTCCACCTACCTGCAATTAGGCAAGCTAGAATCGCAAGACCAAGTGGCCACAGCCCGCTATCTCGCCTCACTACCCTATGTAGACGCCAACAACATCGGCATTTGGGGTTGGAGTTTCGGCGGTTTTAACACGCTTATGAGCATGAGTTCGGGCGACAACGTCTTCAAGGCTGGCGTTTCGGTGGCTCCCCCCACTTCATTCCGCTACTACGACACCATCTACACCGAGCGATACATGCGTACGCCCAAAGAGAATGGCAAGGGATACGACGACAACGCCATGTCGCGCGCCCACAATCTGCATGGAGCCTTACTCATTTGCCACGGATTGGCAGACGACAATGTGCATCCGCAAAACACCTTTGAGTATGCAGAATCGCTTGTTCAGGCCGACAAAGACTTCAAAGAATTGTATTATACCAACCGCAACCATAGTATCTATGGCGGCAACACACGCAACCACTTGTTGCGCCAGATAACCAATTTCTTTAAAGAACAACTGAAATAACCTTGGTTCATCCACAAATAAAAGCCCCAAACCCTTCTGTAAAGGAAAGGTTTGGGGCTTTTCCGTATATAACCGACCACACTATTACATAACACTAGCCACGCCATTACATTACATAACATTAATCATGCTTTTGCGTAACATTGGCCACACTATTGCATACAAGCACTTGGCTAGCGCGCCGTGTTTCGCCTTACTAACACAGACACAGGCAAACGTTTCTTAATTATTGCTGTCCGCTAAACTTCAATTCGGCTCGGTTTCTCTATCCGCAATGCCCATCCATAGGCGTTGCAGATTCCGTTTTCGAAAAGTAAGCCCCCTTTCAGATTATCATTCATCCCAGAAACTCTTCCATGTAAGTGCTCTTTTACTGGCACAAGGATTAAATTCAACACAGTCGCGCAATGGCACTGAATAACGGCCATAAGATTGTAAAACATTTGTACCAAAATTTAACATTATGAGTGCCCTCGCCGTAAAAATTCCAGGCATCGGTCGGATTTTCGCGCGTATTTTTAAAGTTTGTAACCATTTGATTTATTGACGTTTACGATAAATAAGGCACAAAAACATGCCTTTTGGCATGTATTAGGGGTGCAAAACAACATGAAGTGCTGAACCAAACGCCACCAAGCAATTTTTCATTCCAAATGGTCAAAATGCCTATAAATAACGTTGAAAATGGTGCTTTTTATGGGTTTTGGCTGCATTTTGCAGCATTTTACCTTGCATTTTGGTGCATATTGCAATGCGTTTTGGTGCATATTGCAATGCGTTTTGGTGCATATTGCAATGCGTTTTGATGCAAAATGCAATGCGTTTTGATGCATATTGCACTGCGTTTTGATGCAAAATACGTTGCAACATCTAGCGATTAGACTCCATTTTCTTGTAGTTGCGGATGCAAATTTGGGAGAATTTTTCTTCAAAGAGAAATGCAAAAGCATAGAAAATGGCCAAAAACGGAGGGGATAAGCACGCAAAAATTGCTGAAAACTCATCGTTTGGGCGCATTTTATATAACTTTTAGGAGGTATTATTTTCTAGAATGGTTCGCCCGAAAAACGTGCTTTGTAAAATATATTTATTGTTTTAACAAATCGCAAGTAGACATTTTCCGAGATAAGAACAACATCCATGTATCTGCATGAGCGATAAGACTAAACATAATGGGCGCAATGATGCGAACAAGTTTAAGCCCTTACTGACGTAATGATATAGGGCAACGAAACGCGTATGGCGTTCACGTTCACCCAGTTGCGCTTTTAATTCCAATCGGCTGTCCGCTATATCGCGTTTGTGAAGAACAGAAAGGGGCTTACTTTTGGTGAGAGGTGAAACTAATTTCTCTATTTGTCGGCAACCTGAACACCATATCTGCTGTTTCAAATCTTTTAGCGGACAGCAATATTTCTCAATCTGCCTTATTGCCAGTTGCAGCTTGGTTTCCTCCAGCCTTGCTCACCTTCTTGCACTTACCAGAAAACTCTTGCATCTCAATCTTAATGATTTCTGTACGATGAAACGATGCCCGCGTGTACTTCTCGCCCAATTGTTTGTGTTCAGGCGACAGCTTGTTGATAAGCAGACGCAAGGCTTTCATGCGTTCGTCTTCGTCTAATCCCACTCGGGCTTGGCCATAAATCACCACACTTTCGTATTCGGTAGTGAAATTTGCAGGCAGCAAATTAACGTTACCCACAATGCAAAGGCACACATGCGGGTTCTTGGCTATTGCCCTTAACTTCTTTCCTTCGGGTGCGCAATGCAGGTAAAGCGTATTTTCGCCGTCCCAAACGTGATTCACGGGAATGGCGTAAGGCATCCCTTCTTCGTCTATCATCGAAAGAACGCCATACTCGGCCGTATCTATCAGTTCTATGGCGCGTTGCTCGGTCAACAGTCGGTCGCGCCTTCTAACATGGTCGTTATTGTATTTCATAACTTCTTCTTTTAACGGCAAAATTAAGTATTTTTTGCCACAACAGCCCATAACATTTCATGGTTTGTGCGGTTAAAGTGGGTTAATTGCTTTAACTTTGCAGCTAATTAAACCACGTATGGATTGGCCGACACCTTCGTTCTCCCACACCATCCATGCCCAAATCACAGTTGCACAATGACAGAAATACACCCCATAGCCCATTTTCGTTCGCCTTTCAGCTCGAAGTTCGGCATACCCAAACAAAGCGGATTGGTACAAGATGTACGCGGCCAAATAGTTTTCGAACCCACTTATCGCACAAAAGACGCCCTGCGTGGGCTCGACGAGTTCGACTACCTATGGCTTATTTGGCACTTTTCGGCCAACAAACACGCACCCAACAGCCTTGTTGTTCGTCCGCCATTGCTAGGCGGAAACGCCAAGATGGGCGTGTTTGCCACGCGTTCTCCCTTCCGTCCTAATGGCTTGGGACTGTCCTCTGTGCGGCTAGAACGCATTGAATGGGAAACAAGTCAAGGGCCTGTTATACATGTTTTGGGTGCCGACTTGATGGACGGGACACCCATTTTCGACATAAAACCCTACATCGCATACGCCGATTGCCACGTGGGGGCACGCAGTGGCTTTGTAGACAGAACGGCCATTGCACGACTTGACGTGTGCATACCCGAACGTTTTCGCCCCATTTTCTCTCCCGAAGACCTCAAAACGCTTTGCGAGGTGCTGGCACTCGACCCTCGCCCGCATTATCAAGACAATCCCCAAAAGGTGTATGGCATGCCTTTTATGGACAAGGATGTGCGTTTCACGGTGTCTGCCGAGGGGCAACTATTGGTGGTAGAGGTGGTATAAGCCGCCTTACCCCTATCGATTGTTAGCACAAGTCATGGCCCCAAAACTTGCTAATAAACACATTTACACCCTTACCAACCTTCCTTTTTAATCTTTTCCTCACCATTTTGATGAAAAATTATGTAAAAGTTTGCCTATTTAAGAAAAGAATTATACCTTTGCGAACAATACTAAAAACCTAACAGGGCCATTACAACATGGGGGACGCACCATAAAAACTACTTTTCTGCTAAACGCGGTTAACTTAATCCGAAACGTAAGTCCCACATTTGTACAAACGCATTAGAAACTGAACTAACGATAAAACAATTATAAAAACAAACTAATGATGAGAATTTCTACGCTATTGCTGGGAGCGACCTTATCGCTTTCCACTTTTTCTGCTATGATGGCGCAAACCTATTGTCAACCCACAAAGAATAGTGGAGGAAACAATTGGGCACATGCCAATTCGCAATCGTTTTACAGCTTGAAGGTTTCTTCGGATGGTAACGAAGTATATCGGTCTACTGACGAAAAAAACATAGTAAACGGCATTGATAACGTTTCGACAGACAAAGCAGCCGCCGAAGTGCACACACTTGAAGGCATAAAGCTCAACAAGCAAGTAAACGAATTGCCTAAGGGCATCTATATCGTTAACGGCAAGAAGGTGGTAGTGAAATAGCAGACGAAAGAATATTCAAGGCACACCTTAATAATATGTTATCAGATATTAGAGATGTAAATTTGTGAATATGCCGTGATGGCATCAACACAATGATTTCCAGCATCCCTCGCACGTCATTGTGCAGGGGATGCTTTTGTTTTTATCATAATCGAAAACGATTCGTTTTAGGTACTAATTGCCTTATGGGCAAGTTCGCACATATCGAGATTGTCTTTATTTTAACACCAATCAGCACACACGGCGCAATCGCTTTTGTCTACTTTTCAGCAAGAATTTTAACATTCTGAGTACCCTTTCCGACAACCAACTGCCCATCTTGCCGCAAAAAATCGATTCTCGCGAAGGTTTCTTTTGATGCAAAAAGGGGTTAGCATGTGCATGCGGCAAAATGAATATTCATTCCCAAAAGCCGCCATTAGCACCCATTTTGGGGCTATTTGCTGCTAAATGCAGTGCAATATGCTGCTAAACGCAGTGCAATATGCTGCTAAACGCAGTGCGTTTTGGTGCTAAATGCAGTGCGTTTTGCCGCTAAATGCAGTGCGTTTTGGTGCTAAACGCAAGGTAAAATGCTGCTAAATGCGGTGCCGAATGCTGCTAAATGCAAGACGAAAAGCATAAATATCCGCCGAAATAGCATAAACAAAACCTTATCGAACCATGAAAAGCATGGCTCAAAGGGGCAAAATGGCCGTTAAAAAGTGGAATTTTAGGGTCTAAAAGCAGGTAATTGGAGTTGAAAAAATAAGAGTCGGCAAGCAAACCAGAAAGGCAAAATGGTGCAAAACGCAGGTCTTCTTCTTAAAAACAGACAAGTTAGAAGACGTAGCAGGTTATAAATAGTGGATG
Organism: Prevotella conceptionensis 9403948; assembly: GCF_000312305.1. Classification (GTDB taxonomy): domain Bacteria; phylum Bacteroidota; class Bacteroidia; order Bacteroidales; family Bacteroidaceae; genus Prevotella; species Prevotella conceptionensis. The sequence goes on from NZ_HE999447.1 coordinate 348,358, forward strand.
TTTGCCAACTTTTCAACCAAAATTTTCGCTAGAACGGAGTGGGAATTAGAGCGTTATTGTAAAATAAAATAAACGATTTTAAGTTTTGTGAGTTGATGAGTTGACAAGGGGACTTAGATGACGAGTTAACCAGTAGGCTGATTAAACTTTTCCCTTCTTCCAGCGAAACACATACCATTTAAAGAGCAAATGCGCGACCAAAGACACGCTAGACACGGCCAAATTTTATATCCCCAACATGCAAAACAGCGAGAACTTACGCACATGTCCGCAGGATGTACACCATTGCAAGAGGCGCAAGCCAAAGGCGTGTTGGCATCGCGGAGACGGCAACAGAAACAATTTGTAACTTCAATATTTTGCGAAACTGCATGTTTTTTAGTAATTTTGCGCATTATTTGGGTATACAAAACAACTTTATATAAATGAACATTTCATACAAATGGCTGAAAGAGTATGTCGACTTCGACCTTACACCGCAAAAAACGGCAGAGGTATTGACTTCTTGCGGCCTTGAAGTAGACTCTGTGGAAGAGGTTCAAACCATCAAAGGTGGCTTGAAAGGACTGTATGTGGGCGAAGTGCTTACATGCGAGGCGCATCCAGACTCCGATCACTTACACATCACAACCGTTGACTTGGGCAAGGGCGAACCTTCTCAAATAGTATGCGGCGCACCCAATGTTGCCGCCGGACAAAAGGTAATAGTGGCCGATGTGGGTGCCGTGCTTTATGATGGCGACAACGAGTTTGTTATTAAGAAGTCGAAGTTGCGCGGCGTTGAAAGCTTTGGTATGATTTGTGCAGAAGACGAAATTGGCGTGGGAACGGCTCACGACGGCATCATCGTTTTGCCTGCCGACGCTAAGGTTGGCCAGCCTGCCGCCGAATATTACCAACTGGAAAGCGACTGGCTTATCGAGATTGACATAACAGCTAACCATGCCGATGCACTAAGTCATTATGGCGTGGCACGCGACCTGTACGCCTGGTTGGTGCAAAATGGTTATGAAACTACATTGAAACGCCCCAGCTGCGATGCCTTCGTGGTAGACAATAACGACCTGCCCATAGATGTAACCATCGAGAATAACGATGCCTGCAAACGCTATGCTTGCGTATCGATAACCGACTGCGAGGTGAAAGAAAGCCCCGAATGGCTGCAAAACAAGTTGCTTACCATCGGTCTGCGCCCCATCAACAACATTGTAGACATCACTAACTACATCATGATGGCCTACGGACAACCCATGCACTGCTTTGATGCCGACATGGTTAAGGGCCACCACATCATTGTAAAGACTCAACCTGAGGGAACAAAATTCGTTACTCTAGATGGCGAAGAGCATACGCTTGGCCCTTCTGACCTGAGCATCTGCAACGCAGAAGAACCGATGTGTATCGCTGGCGTGTTTGGTGGAAAAGGCAGCGGAACATACGAAACAACACGCAATGTTGTGTTGGAAAGTGCGTATTTCCACCCAACATGGATTAGGAAAAGCGCACGCCGCCACGGACTTAGCACCGATTCGAGCTACCGCTTTGAGCGTGGCATCGACCCTAGCGGCACGGTGTATGCCCTGAAACAGGCCGCCATTCTTTGCAAAGAACTGGCAGGTGGCAAAATATCTATGGAGGTAAAGGACGTTTACCCCGAACCAATAGCCGACTTTGACGTAGACTTGAAATATGCCTATGTGGGGCAAGTTATTGGCAAAGAGATTGGAAACGATGTTATTAAGCGCATTGTGACGAGTCTTGGCATGCAGGTGGTTGAAGAAACCAACGAAGGTTTGCAACTCAAAGTTCCCGCTTACCGCGTAGATGTTCAACGTCCTTGCGACGTTGTGGAAGATATTCTGCGCATCTACGGCTATAATAACGTGGAGATACCCACACAACTGAAAAGTTCGCTAACGGTACACGGCGACGAAGATAGGGAGCATAAATTGGAAACGCTTATTGGCGAACAACTTGTTGGCTGCGGATTTAACGAGATACTGAACAACTCGTTAACGAAGGTGGCCTATTACGAGGGATTGAACAACTACACGGAAGATACTTGCGTGAAACTGCTGAACCCGCTTAGCGCCGACTTGGGCATGATGCGCCAAACATTGCTGTTTGGTGGACTGGAAAGCCTTTCGCGCAACGCCAACAGGCAGAACCAAAACCTGCGTTTCTTTGAGTTTGGCAACTGCTATCACTACCATGCCGACAAAGCAGACGAGGAAAGCCCCATAAAAGCCTACTCGGAAGAAAAGCACTTGGCACTGTGGCTAACGGGTAAACGCGTGGAAGGCTCGTGGATTCATCCCGATGAGCAATCTTCGTTCTACGAATTGAACGGCTATGTGCAAAACATCTTCGCTAGACTTGGCATCCCTGCTGGCCTATTGGTTTACGAAAAGAGCGAAAACAACATCTTTACTTATGCCCTTAAAGTGATGAACAGGGGCGGAAAGGTTGTTGCCGAACTGGGATATGTGGCCGATGGCATTCGCAAGAACTTTGGTTTGACGAACGAAGTGTTCTTTGCTGACTTGAATTGGACTGCCCTTATTAAGCTGACAAGCAAGAAAGACATAGAATTTAAGGAGATAAGCAAGTTCCCGGCCGTTAGTCGCGACCTCGCTTTGTTGCTCGATAAGGAAGTGTTGTTTAAGGATGTTGTGGCCGTGGCCACGCAGACGGAGAAGAAATTGCTCAAGAAAGTTGAGCTGTTCGACGTGTACGAAGGCAAGAATCTGCCGCAAGGCAAGAAGAGTTATGCCGTGAACTTCATCCTGCAAGACGAGAATGCAACACTTAAAGACAAGCAGATTGAAAGCATTATGCAGAAGTTGATAGCCAACCTTAAAGGCAAACTTGGAGCTGAATTGCGCTAAACGGGCTGCAACAAAAGATGCTGGTAAAGACATCTAACGTAAGAATATAACGATAAAAATAGATAATAATATAGGAGTGAGGCACTGACGCCCTGCTGCATGTTGCACTTATTTTGCCATGCAACGATGTTATAAGGGCGCAAACTCGCTCGTAAACGCACAATCCTATGGGAAGAGCATTTGAATATCGCAAGGCTGCGAAACTGAAAAGATGGGGCCATATGGCCCGCACGTTTACAAAGATAGGTAAACAAATTGCCATTGCCGTAAAGGCAGGAGGCCCCGAACCAGAGAACAACCCTACGCTTAGGGCCATCATCGCGAACGCGAAACGCGAGAATATGCCCAAAGACAACATCGAAAGGGCTATCAAAAACGCGATGGGTAAAGACCAAAGCGAATATAAAGAGGTGACATACGAGGGCTATGGGCCGCATGGTGTGGCCGTATTCGTAGACACGCTTACCGATAACACAACGAGAACGGTGGGCGACGTTCGCTCTATTTTCAACAAGTTCAATGGCAATTTGGGTACTTCTGGCTCGCTTTCGTTCCTTTTCGACCATAAGTCGGTGTTCACTTTCAAGAAGAAAGACGGACTGGAAATGGATGAATTGATACTCGATCTCATTGATTATGGCGTGGAAGACGAATACGATGAGGATGAAGAAACGGGCGAAATAACCATCTATGGCGCTCCTACCAGCTTTGGCGAAATACAAAAACACTTGGAAGAAGAGGGCTTTGAAGTTACTGGTGCCGAGTTTACTTACATCCCTAACGACCTGAAAGAGGTAACGGACGAGGAGCGAGAAACTATCGACAAGATGGTGGAAAGACTTGAAGAGTTTGACGATGTGCAGACGGTTTACACCAACATGAAGTAAAAACAAAGCGACATTGCACTGTGGTGGCATGGCTTAGAAACTTCTTTCTGGCCACATTCCAACATAATGCTCACTGATAGGTTGCGCAAGTTAGGATGTTCAATCCCCTTGCGCAACCTTTTTTATTGGATTTTTTCCTTCTGAAACAGCAGCAGTTGTCTCGCATACAAGCCTAGCTGTGGAACACAAAAAACAGTCGTCACGCGTTATTATTCACCAGCTTTCTTTCCACTAACAAAACTTTGTTACAGCGAAAAACATTCTACATACGTTATCTCACGATGGTTTTCTTTCCATCAATGATGTATATTCCAGGCGCAAGCGCACCCTTATCACCCGATATTCTTTGCCCGTTAAGATTGTATATGGTTGGCAATGGGGCGTTTATTTCATTTTCAAACGTCGGTTGTTGGATGCCATTCGTAACATCCTTTACAACGATTGTTTTACCTTCTGCATTCTCTATATCATTGAAATAGGCCTTAAACGCCTTTATTTGTTGATTGCCGAAGAAGGCTTGCAGCTTGTTTTGCCTGTTGAGATAGTAACTTCCCGCTGGCGGCGTGGTGGCATTAAGCGTTCCCACAAATGGGCTATTGGGGTTTGTTTTGGGCGAATGCACCTGCGTTTGGGCAACAAAGATGCTCTTCGTATCTGTTTGCGGACTCACTAAATAGGGTTCGCCTGCTTGCATTCCTGCATCTGTTAGCCGTTGGAAAACAACGTTATTTCCTTCCACATAAGCAAACTTCGCAATGACCGCTGCTTGTCCGAAAATGCTTTTCACCTCACTGGCAGAGAGCGAAACGGGCAATGTAAGGGTGTTGAACACGCCTTGTTTAAGTGCTTGATGAATTTGTACGTTTACGTTTTGCGCCTCTCCATACGTGTTTAGCTTGTCATCGTAATAGTTTATGGTTACATCTTGGGCCGTGAGCGGGTACAAGATAAGGGTTGTGCCTTGTGGAATAACAATTCCATAACAATCTATTTCCGCCCCATTGTAAGCAAAACAAGACACGCCTGCTCGCAGATCGGCCAGCTTATACTTCTCGTTGGCGGTGAACGACGTATGAACCCAGCTGTAAGTATACTCAGACAACTTGTTGAAAGGCACGTTTGGAGCCGATGCGCTTTGGCCTGAAACCTTTCTTAGATTTATCCTTTCAACGGCATTGATGGTGGGGAGGGCATCCACTTCTTCGTAAACACCGCGCACTTCGCCCGTAACGAGGTCGCCTCTTTGCCAATCGCCACGCTTGGAAACCAACACACGAATAAGTGCGGTATGGTCTTTCACAAACAATTCTGCATCATTACTGCCCAACACTAGTGCCTTGTTCATTTTCAATGTCGCAGCTTTCCCATGCTCCGTTTGTTTGAAACTGGCGATGTCGGCAATGGTTTCTTCTTCTTTTGGTCTGTCCTCGTTGGGGTCTGTTGTTGGTGGTGTCTGCCCTTCTTCGTACGCTATCTCTACTTTTTCGAGCGAAAATGTCTTGCCCCTTGGCGGATAAACCGTGATAACCAACTGCTGTGTGTTGCCTTGCCAAACATTATCAGCCGTCAATTTACCACTCGACACCTCCATTTCTCCTGCTTTCGGCAGAACTTCTTTGCCCGATTTGAGGAAATGGAGAGTTACTTTTCGCATGTTTTTCTGTGCGGCAATAATGAGCGTGTTGTTGCTGTACAAGCGCGCATAGCCCCAATTTACGGGCACAACCCTACCCTCACCCCTGCTGAAAGTGAGCAACACCCCACCTTGCTCAACGGTAGTGAGGGGATAACTTTGGCCTTTCCTAACCTTGGGCATTAGTTTGGTAAGGTCTAACACTTCTGCGCGCATGCCTACAATGCCGCAAACGCAGGCAAACAACAAGATAAAAGTTCTTATGTACAGATGTTTCATGGTTATTAGTAGGTATTAATTAGTTAATGATGCAAATATAGTTGTTTTGCAAATATTTGCATATCACAAAGCAGAAAGATGTAATGAATTAAGCAAAGTTTAACACTAAGGATGGATTTATGGGGAATTAAAGGGAGTTTTAGAACAGCAGACAATGAAAAAAGGAAGACTAAAGTCCCCCTTTTTATAAGTCCACCCCGTTACAACAAGCACTTTAAGTGAAAAACAAAAGCTACCGCCGCTTACATCGTTTGTAGAGTTCGGCAAGCTCCGCACGCGGTACGCCCATCTTTGTAAGCCTGTTAAGTTCTTGCATAGCCTTATCAAACTGTTTCATGTCGATGAGCGTTTCCACCTTATATATATAGTATTCGGTATTGGTGTTATCTTTTGATATGGCCTGCTCGTAATCGAACAAAGCCAATTGCAGCATGCCCCTTTCTCGTTCAATCCCTGCACGTACAGCGTAGGCCAAAGCCTTATCAGCGTGTTGGTTCACCAATCTGTTCGCCAAATCAAGGGCCTCAGTGTGCCGTTTCATCTTTTGATTTAAAAGGGCAAGGGCCACCAATGTTTCAAAGTTGCCCGGAATATGCACCAATAGCTTTTCGTAATCGGCCTTAGCCAGGTCGTAACGGCGCATCCGTTCGTATGCAAAGGCTCTGAAATACAATGCCGTTGCGTTGTTGGGAAAACGCGTTAAGACGTTGTCGTACTCGTCTTTGGCGTATTGCCATTGTTCCAATTGCAGGTTCAGAGCCGCTTTTCGCAAGCGTAAGTCAACAGAATCGGGGTGCATGTCGGCCTCCTTAGCCAACACGGCAATGCTGTCGCGCAACTCTTTCTTTGTCTGTGCGGCAACATTAAAGCTTATTGTGGCGACCAAGAAGGCCAAAATTATGTTTCGTTTCATTTCTTATATGCTGAGAATGGAGGGGTATTTTGTTTGCCAATCTCGTTATTCCCTTACTTTAAAGAACGCTGCAAGGAGCGTTAGAACGGCATCGGTTCATCGTTCATACGCGAACCAATCAAGCCGCCACCATCGTCGGGCAGAGCGGGTTGCGAGGGGGTATCGTCGGGGTTTTCAAACCTCGTGTACTGCCCTTTAAAGGTAAGCAGCACGTCGCCCGTGGCACCTTTACGGTGTTTGGCAATGATAATTTGCGCCATTCCGTGCAAGTCGTTACCCTTATCGTCTTCAAATATATGGTAGTATTCGGGGCGATGCACAAACAAAACCATGTCGGCATCCTGCTCAATGGCACCCGACTCGCGCAAGTCGCTCAGCTGTGGACGCTTTCCTTCAAGGCCTTCACGATTCTCTACGTTACGACTAAGCTGCGACAACGCAATGACGGGGATGTTTAACTCCTTGGCTAAGCCTTTAAGCGAACGGCTGATGGTTGACACTTCTTCTTGTCGGCTGCCGAATTTCATGCCGTTGGCATTCATCAGCTGCAAATAGTCTATCATGATAACGCCCACACCTTTCTCTCTAACCAAACGGCGTGCCTTGGTTCGCAGTTCGAAAACAGAGAGACCAGGCGTGTCGTCCACGTACACTTGTGCCCCTTGTAGGTTACGCAACCGTTTGTCAAGTCGGTCCCATTCATCGGGCGTTAACTGTCCGTTAAGTATCTTACTGCCCACAATCTCGCATACATTGGATATAAGTCGGTTAACAAGCTGCACGTTATTCATTTCGAGCGAGAAAAATCCGATGGGCACTTGTGCATCTACGGCGATGTTCTTAGCCAAACTTAGCGCAAAGGACGTCTTACCCATTGCAGGGCGGCCGGCAATGATAATCAGGTCGGACGGTTGCCAACCCGACGTTATCTCGTCTAGTTTGGTATAACCTGTGGGCACTCCCGTCATGCCACCGCTATTGGCCGAGGCCTTTTGCAGTATGTCGATAGCCTGCTTTATCACGGGGTCTATCTGCGTAAAGTCCTGCCGCATGTTCTTCTGAGATAGTTCGAAGAGCGCGCCCTCGGCCTCTTGCATCAGATTTTCAACGTCGATACTCTCGTCGAAAGCCTTTGTTTCGATGTTACTGGCAAAAGAAATAAGTTGACGAGCCAAGAACTTGTGGGCAAGTATGGCCGCATGGTACTCAATATGGGCCGAAGATGCCACTTGCGAGCTGAGTTCCACCACATAAGGTGCGCCGCCAACGTCGTCGATGGTGCCGTCGCGTTTCAGTTGTTCGGTAACGGTCATGATGTCAACAGGCTTTTCGTCCATGTTGAGCGACCTTATGGCGGTGTATATCTTCTGGTGTCGGGGTTCGTAAAAGGTTTCGGGATGCAACATCTCGCTTACCACGGCGAAAGCGTCCTTGTCTATCATCAAGGCACCCAGCACCACCCTTTCCAAGTCTAGTGCTTGGGGCGGCAAGTGTCCGTAGGTGTTGTCAACGGGCACCGATTTTTTCGTTCTTCTGTTCGTATTGCTTGTTTCGGGCATGTTCTATTATGTTTATATCGTGTGTTGTCCCCTATCGTTCGGGGCGTTTCTCAATCAACAATTTGGCCGTTCGCAACATGTATATCTCTTCTTCGCAACACCGGCACAACGCGCAGCAGCGTGCAACAAGCAGGCCTAAGCCGATGTTATATTGCGGGAAGAGCATAACCGAATGTGGTGCGGCATGTATTCTGCACCTTGTTCAAAAGCGAACGTAGGTACAAATTTACCAAAAATAATGCGATTAGCGATGCTCGTTGCGAAAAACATGCTGCACTTTGGTGCAACCTTTAATTTAATTTGACCAATATAAAGTCGTTGCGCAAAAATGTGTTACCTTTGCATAGTTAACAATCAAGACAATTTATGATTACATTTCCCTGTGCAAAGATAAACCTAGGACTGAACATTGTGGCCAAACGCAATGATGGCTATCACGACTTAGAGACGGTTTTCTACCCCGTTCCGCTAACCGATGCCCTGGAAGTAAAGCTGATGGACGAGCAGTTTCCGTCTGAAGTGGCGTGCGACTTGAAGGTTACAGGCAACACCCTTGTAGGCGACGAGCAGCAGAACTTGGTGTGTAAGGCCTACAATTTGTTGGCGCGCGACTTCTCTATGCCACGCATACACGCACATCTTCATAAGCGTATTCCCTCGCAAGCAGGCTTAGGCGGCGGTTCGAGCGATGCCGCATTTATGATAAGGCTACTAGACGAGCGTTTCAGGCTGAACATCGGCAATGCAGAAATGGAGCGATACGCCGCCCAACTTGGGGCCGACTGCACCTTTTTCGTTACGGCCGAGCCATCGTTCGCCACAGGAAAGGGCGAAATTCTCGAACCAGTAGACACGCCACAACACAACCTTAACAGCTATTTCTTGGCTATCGTGAAACCCGATGTGGCAGTTTCTACTGCCGAGGCCTTTAAGCACATTGTGCCTAAGCGGCCTGCCAAATGCTGTCGCGACATTGTTAGGCAGCCCATAGCAACGTGGAAAGACGAGTTGACGAACGATTTTGAACAGTCGGTGTTTGCCATTTACCCCGAACTAGCCAACATTAAGCGCGAACTTTACGCGCAAGGAGCGTTATATGCGCAAATGTCGGGCAGCGGAAGTGCCATTTTCGGATTGTTCGAGCAACGCCCAAAAGAAGTGGAACACCAGTTTAAAGACCACTTCGTTTACATCACGCAACTATAAAGCAGTACGGTTTCGCACTTTATAGGCACAAAGAATTGCCCTTGGAATGCTGGTTGTACACCGCCGTTTTGTTGGCAAAGTGTTAGTGAAAACTATTTGTACTGCGGCTACAAACTATCTTGTAGTCGCACTACAAACGGCTTGTAGTGCGGGTACAAGCGTCTTGTAGTGTCAGTACAAGCACTTTGTAGTGCCAGTACAAGGGGGCTTGTACTGATGTTATAGTCAAAAAATAATTGGATTTGCAAAGCTATTGGCGCATCGTAAACAAACAAAAGTCCTCCTTATCTTCTGCGTAAGGGTTTATTGATGCCCTGCTACGCAACGTTTTGCATTCTTCTAACAACAATTCGCCAAAAGCAATTCTGTTTGAAAAGTAATTCACCCTTTCGGTAGAATAGCCGTGTATTCTGCCGAAAGGGTGAACTATTATATCCATATATAAAAGCCCTTGGCTTTGAAGAACAAGCCTTTAAAGTTGGCCTTATTTGGGAACTGAAGAGCTGACAAGACTTTAAAGCATGCCAATCTTAGTAACCAAGAACAGCACGATGTAACCTAACACAAGACCAATTACACCAATGGCAAGGCCAATCTTCATCATCTCGTTCTGATGAACAAGCCCCGTTGAATGGGCAATGGCATTGGGAGGTGTACTGATTGGCAAGCACATAGCAGTGGAGGCGGCGATGGCGATACCGATAAGAACGGTGGGGGTTCCGCCAATTCCTGCCAAACTATCGCCCATACCTTTACAAACAACGGCAAGGATAGGTACCAACAAAGCGGCAGTTGCAGTGTTAGAGATAAAGTTGGAGAGGATGTAACATATCACTCCCGATATGAGGAGGATGACCATAGGCGACCAATTGCCAAACGGTATGCTCTTAATGGCTAGTTCGGCCAGTTTCGACTCGTTGAGTGCAAGCCCCAAAGCAAAGCCTCCAGCCACCATCCAGATAACGCTCCAATTGATTTCTTGCAGGTCTTTTGCCTTAACAACGCCCGTCAAAGCAAACACCGATATGGGCAACATGGCCACAGTGTTGGCTCCTACACCCGTAAACTTGTCGAACATCCACAACAAAACGGTGACACAAAAAGTGACGGCTATCACTGGTGTTCGCCATCCGCGGTGTATATCGCCTTCGATATGCAGGTCAATCTCTTTCTTCTTGAAGGGGAAGAAGGTTTTTAACAGATACCATCCAATGAGCAACAGAATGATGGTTAGCGGCAACATGAAGGCCATCCACTGCCCAAAGCCCAACCCAAGGTTCAACCCGTTGGGGTCGTTAAGGTATTTCAGGGCAATGGCATTGGGCGGTGTACCGATGGGTGTTCCCATTCCGCCGATATTTGCCGCTACGGGAATGGCCAACGTTAGTGCTACTCGTCCCTTACCTTCGGGCGGCAATGCCTTGAACACAGGTGTAAGGAAGGTTAACATCATGGCTGCCGTGGCCGTGTTGGACACGAACATGGAGAAAGCGCCCGTAATGAGAATAAATCCCAAGAGAACCATCTCGGATCGCCTACCGAAAGGACGCAACAACGCACGCGCCAAAAAGACATCAAGTCCCGATTTGGTTGCGGCAATGGCCAACATGAAACCACCCAAGAAGAGGATGATGATTGGGTCGGCGAAAGTAGCCATCAATGCGCTGTGGTGTATCAACTCCGACTTGTCGATGCCCGTTCGAAAGAAGAGGAAAGCATTGTCGGAGGTGGTGAAGAGCAGCGCGCCGATGAGCGTTACCGAAGTGGCCCACGAGGAGATAGCCTCTGTCACCCACATGATTGTGGCGAATGCGAAGATAGCTATCACGCGTTGTTGGATAACCGTCAGCCCTTCTATGCCAAAAGCTGTTGAGGGCAAGTTCCACAAAATGGCTGTGACCACCACTGCCAAGACGAACAAGGAGAATTTCTTGAATCTGAAAACCTCGCTCAATGTGTTTCTTTTGTGTTCAGACATATTTATCTATGTGTTTATGGTTAGTAACAATGCAGCAAAGTTAAGTATTTTTTCTAGTCGGCAAAAGAAATATCAGAAAAGTTTGCGCATAAGCTGAAAAATTAGTATTCGTACGCGCAAAGAAACGCAAAAAGGCATGCTCACCGGCCTTGCATATAAGCTCTTGACGATGCACAATGGTTGCTCTACGCACGTATTTAAAGGTAAGAAGGATGGGCAATACCTAAAAAAGATGATTTAAATCACTCTTTTTGCAAGGTAGAGTTTGCAAATCTAATAAAAAAATGTTATCTTTGCATGGTTTTAATCGCTTAAATATAGTAGCAAAACTATGGAGGCTTTCTTTCGCACTCACGCTTATCTTGTGGAACATACCAATGCCACATTGCGTCGAACCCTTATGGATGAAATTAATTGGGACGACCGCATGATTGGCATTAAGGGAACGCGTGGTGTGGGGAAAACTACATTTTTGCTGCAATATGCCAAAGAGAATTTTGCGAAGGGCGACAGGCAATGCCTGTATATCAACATGAACAACTTCTATTTCCAAAGCCGAGGCATCGCAGACTTTGCGGCCGACTTCGTTAATCACGGCGGAAAGGTGTTGCTCATAGACCAAGTTTTCAAGCAACCGGATTGGAGTTCGGAACTGCGTAAGTGCTACGACAGGTACCCTGAGCTGAAGATTATCTTCACGGGGTCGAGTGTTATGCGACTTAAAGACGAAAATCCAGAACTGAACGGCATTGTTAAAAGCTACAATTTGCGGGGGTTCTCGTTCAGGGAATACCTCAACATCATTACTGGAAGACGCTTTAAGGCATATAGTTTGGAGGAAATAATATCGCAACACGAGAGGATTGTGAAAGAGATACTGCCTTTGGTTAGTCCTTCGCAACACTTCCGCAACTATATTCACCACGGTTTCTACCCTTTCTTTTTGGAACAACGCAACTTTTCGGAGAACCTATTAAAGACCATGAACATGATGACCGAGGTGGACATCTTGCTCATTAAGCAAATAGACTTGAAGTATCTCACTAAAATAAAGAAACTTTTCTACTTGCTGTCACTCAACTCAACGAAAGCTCCGAACATCAGTCAGCTTGCCCAAGACATAGAGACAAGCCGAGCCACGGTGATGAATTACATCAAGTACTTGGCCGATGCGCGGCTCATCAACATGATGCACCTTGTGGGCGACGACTTCCCCAAGAAACCATCTAAGATAATGATGCACAACCCCAACTTGATGTACGCCATCTATCCAATAGTGCCCGACGAACAGGTTGTTATGGAAACGTTCTTCGTTAATGCGCTTTGGAAAGACCATCTAGTGAACCAAAGCAACAAGGAACACTACTATATCGTAGACGAAAAAAGGAAATTTCGCATTTGCGATGCCAGAGGAACGAGCAAGGTTAGATATAATAACGATACCATATATGCCCGATACAACACCGAAGTGGGAAAAGACAACAAGATACCCCTTTGGCTTTTCGGGTTTCTCTATTAATACAAATACATTAATTAATATTTTATTCAAATGGCAAAAGAAAAAAAGTTTATCACTTGTGATGGTAACGAGGCCGCCGCTCACGTGAGCTATATGTTCTCTGAGGTTGCTGCCATCTATCCCATCACCCCGTCTTCGCCTATGGCCGAGCACGTAGACACGTGGGCTGCCAAAGGTAGAAAGAACCTATTCGGACAGACGGTAACGGTTCAAGAAATGCAATCGGAAGGCGGTGCGGCTGGTGCCATGCACGGTTCGCTGCAAGCCGGCGCGCTTACCACCACCTTTACGGCATCGCAGGGCTTGCTGTTGATGATACCAAACATGTATAAGATTGCCGGCGAGATGCTGCCCTGCGTGTTCGACGTATCGGCTCGCGCCATCGCTTCGCACGCTTTGTGTATCTTTGGCGACCACTCCGACGTTATGGCCTGCCGACAAACGGGTTTCGCCATGTTCTGTTCGGGTTCGGTGCAAGAGGTGATGGACCTCACAGCCGTTCCCCACTTGGCAACACTCCGTACAAGCATACCTTTCGTGAACTTCTTCGACGGATTCCGCACTTCGCACGAATACCAGAAGATTGAACTGATTGACCAAGACGAGATTGCCAAGTTGGTTAATCACGATGACATCAAGCGGTTCCGCGATCGCGCCCTTTCGCCCGAACGCCCCGTTACGCGCGGTACGGCAGAAAACCCCGAAACATTCTTCACTCATCGCGAGGCATGCAACCAACATTACGACAACATTCCCGAAGTAGTTGAAGAATACCTCGGTAAGATTTCGGAAATAACAGGCCGCGAATACCATCTGTTCTCTTATTATGGCGCAGAAGATGCCGAGAATATCATCATCTTGATGGGCTCGGCCACCGAAGCTGCCCGCGAAGCAATCGACTATCAGTTGAAGCAAGGCAAGAAGGTGGGTATGATTTCGGTTCACCTTTATCGCCCCTTCTCTGTTAAGCACTTGCTGGCTGCCGTTCCCAAGACGGTTAAACGCATCGCCGTGCTCGACCGTACCAAAGAACCTGGCGCAGAAGGCGAACCCTTGTATCTCGATGTGAAGAGCGCTTTCTACGACGTAGAGAACAAACCGCTAATCGTTGGCGGACGTTATGGACTGGGTTCTTCGGACACTACGCCTGCTAAGATACTCTCCGTGTTCAACAACCTCGAACTGGAAGTACCAAAGAACCACTTTACCGTGGGCATTGTAGACGACGTTACGTTTACTTCGCTGCCCGCCGTGCCCGAAATACCTATGGGAAGCGAAGGCATTTTCGAAGCTAAATTCTACGGATTGGGCGCAGACGGAACCGTTGGAGCCAACAAAAACTCGGTTAAAATCATTGGCGACAACACCAACAAGCACTGTCAAGCATACTTCTCTTACGACTCGAAGAAGTCGGGTGGCTTCACTTGTTCGCACTTGCGTTTCGGCAATTCGCCCATTCACTCTACCTATCAGGTCAACACGCCCAACTTCGTGGCTTGCCACGTACAGGCCTACCTGAACATGTACGACGTTATTCGCGGTCTACAAAAGAACGGAACGTTCTTGTTGAACACCGTTTTCGAAGGCGACGAGCTGGTTAGGTTCATCCCCAACCGCATCAAACGCTACTTCGCCGAGAACAACATCACCGTATATTATATGAATGCTTCGAAGATTGCACAAGAAATTGGGCTGGGCAACCGCACCAACACCATCTTGCAGAGTGCATTCTTCCGCATTACAGAGGTCATCCCCGTAGACTTGGCCATCGACCAAATGAAGAAGTTCATCGTTAAGTCGTATGGCAACAAGGGACAAGACGTAGTCGACAAGAACTATGCGGCCGTTGACCGCGGTGGCGAATACAAAACGCTTGCAGTAGATGCTGCTTGGGCTAACCTACCCGATGATGCTGTTGCAGCCGAAGAAGATGTACCGGCATACATCAAGGAGATTGTACGCCCAATCAACGGACAATCGGGCGACTTGCTCAAAGTATCCGACTTCGTGCGCTACGACATGGTAGACGGTACGATGTCTAATGGTGCCGCAGCTTTCGAAAAACGCGGCGTTGAGGCCTTCAACCCCGAATGGACTGCCGAGAACTGTATTCAATGTAACAAGTGCGCCTACGTTTGTCCTCACGCTTGTATCCGCCCGTTCGTTCTCGACGAGGAAGAAATGAAGAGCTTTGAGGATGCGACACTCGAAATGAAAGTTCCCAAGCCAATGGCTGGCATGAACTTCCGCATTCAGGTGAGCGTGCTCGATTGCGTTGGTTGTGGCAACTGTGCCGACGTTTGTCCTGGCAACAAGAACGGGAAGGCATTGGCAATGGTGCCCTTCACGCACGACGAACAGCAGATTTCCAACTGGAACTACCTTGCTAAGAACGTTAAGAGCAAGCAACATTTGATAGACATTAAGAGCAATGTGAAGAACTCGCAGTTTGCTAAACCCCTCTTCGAGTTCTCTGGTGCTTGTGCTGGTTGTGGTGAAACGCCTTACGTTAAGCTCATCTCACAACTCTATGGCGACCGCGAAATGATTGCCAACGCCACGGGTTGCTCGTCTATCTATTCTGCATCTATCCCCTCAACGCCTTACACAACCAACGAGGCCGGTCAAGGTCCAGCCTTCGATAACTCGCTGTTCGAAGACTTCTGCGAGTTTGGTATGGGTATGGCACTGGGCAACAAGAAGATGCGCGAGCGCATTACGATGCTGCTTTCCGACCTCGTGGCCAACGATAATGTGCCTGCCGAGTTTAAGGAGGCTGCCAACGAATGGCTCAACACCAAAGACGACGCTGACGCATCGAAGGAATCGAGTGCAAAACTCAAACCCTTCATCGAGGCCGGTGCTGCCAAAGGTTGCGAAACTTGCGCCGAACTGAAAACGCTCGACCACTATCTCGTTAAGCGTTCGCAATGGATTATCGGTGGCGACGGTGCCTCTTACGACATCGGTTACGGCGGTTTGGACCACGTTATCGCTTCGGGCGAAGACGTAAACATCCTTGTTCTCGACACCGAGGTTTACTCTAACACGGGCGGACAAAGCTCTAAGGCCACACCACTAGGCGCAATTGCTCAGTTTGCCGCCCAAGGTAAGCGCATCCGCAAGAAAGACCTTGGCCTCATGGCAACCACCTACGGCTACGTTTACGTGGCTCAGATTGCAATGGGTGCCGACCAAGCCCAGACTTTCAAGGCTATCCGCGAGGCTGAGGCTTATCCAGGTCCATCGCTTATCATTGCCTACGCACCTTGTATCAACCACGGATTGAAGGCCGGTATGGGTAAGAGCCAAGCCGAAGAGGCCAAAGCTGTTGCTGCCGGCTACTGGCACTTGTGGCGTTACAACCCATTGTTGGCCGACGAAGGCAAGAACCCCTTCACGCTCGACTCTAAGGAGCCCGATTGGAGCAAGTTCCACGACTTCTTGTTGGGCGAGGTTCGTTACCTCTCTGTAAAGAAAGCTTATCCCAACGAAGCCGAAGAATTGTTCAAGGCTGCCGAAGAGATGGCCAAGCTTCGCTACAAGAGCTACGTTCGCAAGTCGCAAGAAGATTGGAGCAAAGACGAAGAAACGGTTGCCTAAACGGTTTCTCGGCTTAATACCATCCTAATAAAATGGGTGAGAGCTGTCCTAAATGGGCATGCTCTCACCCGTTTTTGTTTGTTTTAAAGCTATTGTCAGCGTAGGCCTTCAACACACACCTGCACCCCTAAAAGTATAGGTCAACATTTTCAAGTCTGCCGCCCAACTTATAGCCGTCGACTAAAATCTATACCGATAAGATATACGCCAACACTTACAAGCCAACCTCCCTCCTTCTAGCAAGACCTGCACCGATAAAACGTAAGGCAATGCCTTTATGCAAGCCATTTTGCACAACAGATTTAGCGACCTACAAACTTGCGTTTACTCAAAAACAATGGCCACTTAACACTGCACACCCTATCCCAGACCTCATTTTCAGCAAGATTTTACGCCTCAGTCCATTATAATAGAAGAAAAACAAAATCGCAAGGCATGAAACAGATAACTTTGGTAGCCGATAATAATTGTCCACTTGCATTCTCCCACTGTTCATCTTTGTTAATATCTCAAGTAGGTAACAACTGAGATTCAACCGATTGATAACGATATACTTCCACGCGCTTAGAGCATCACCAACGCGCTTGGACATTCTAACTTGCCTATTCATCAACCCACAGACTCATCAACTTACAAACTCATCAACTCACAAACTCATCAACTCACAGGCTTATCAACTCATAAACTTATAAACTCACATACTCATCACCACTTACGAACTCATTAACCCACAAACTCATCAACTCACATACTCATCAACTTACGAACTCATCAACTTACGAACTCATCAACTTACGAACTCATCAACTTACAAACTCATCAACTTACAAACTCATCAACTTACAAACTCACCAACTTACGAACTCATCAACTTACATACTCATCAACTTACATACTCATCAACTCACAAACTCATCAACTCACAGACTTATCAACCCATAAACTTATAAACTCACAAACCCATAATCTCCTCAACTCAAAAGTTTAAATTCTTATTTTTTATTTTACAATACCGTTCTAAATTTCACTCCGTTCTAGCGAAAATATAGGTCAAAAAGCAGGTAAATAGCCACTATTTCTAGCCTTTCATGCCTCCTTTTATGTCCATTTTTACGAACAAAGGATGCATTTTGCACCATTTAGCCTGTCTAGTTTGGTTGCCAGCTCGTAATTTTTCAAGCCCAATTACTCGCTTTTAACCCCTAAAATCCCACTTTTTAAGGGCTGTTTTGCCCTTTTTAGCCATGTTTTTAATGGTTCGAAAGGGTTTTGTTTATACTCTTTCAGTGGATATTTATGCGCATCGCATTGCATTTAGCAGCATTTTGCACTGCATTTAGCACCATTTTACCTTGCGTTTAGCACCAAAATGCACTGCATTTAGCACCAAAACGCAGTGCGTTTAGCGGCATATTGCACTGCGTTTAGCACCAAAACGCATTGCATTTTGCTGCAAATGGCCCCAAAACGGGTGTTGGTGGCGGTCAGTTTAAATAAAAATTCATTTTGCCTGCATGCACAACTAGCCCCTTTTGGCATCAAAACAAACCTCCGCGAGAATCTATTTTTTGCGGCAAGGTGAGCGATTGGTGGACAGAATGGCCGCTTTTTATGTTAAATTTCCTACTGAAAACTAGACAAAAAAAACAATAATTCCACATACACGCTCGTAGTTAACGGCACGGAAAGCACGTGCGCTTACGACCACCAGCGCGAGCGGTTGCAGGGCTTGTTGCTCACAGCCAACGAAGACGGCATCATACAAACGCAGAAGTAATCTGCCATCGACAGCCAGTTTTCAGCTTGTAAAGAATGTATTGAATGACTTCCGCCAGGCAACTTTTTGAGACATAACCACGTTTCGCCAAAGACAAATGGGGCAGAATTTTGGATTTTATCGTATCTTTGCCCAGTACTTCATACATGAAGAGAAGTGTTATTATCTTGGTTTTTCACCAGAAAGACGATAAACTCCCTCTCAAATTATAGAAACATTAAAAATCAAGACGACCTCGGATAATTAAGGCTAAACATGCCTTATTATCGCCACTTTTCACCAAATATAACCGATGTATAGGGCGCATCCTAGTGGGTACAGGCCAATACGCTCTCTGTTTGTCACTAGATAATGTCCTTATTTCGAGAATATTTTAGGGCATAACATCCCATATACTCACCGCCTTTCACGAGAAAAGTCGGCGATTATGGGTTATTTTTAGGGAGTAACACCATTCGCACTACTTTTTTTGTATGGCCTTAGGTCGGTGATAATGGGTTGTTTTTAGGGAGCAACACCATTCGCACTACGTGTTTTGCGTGGCCTTAGGTCAGCGATTATAGGCTGTTTTTAGGGAGTAACACCATTCGCACTACTTGTTTTGTGTGGGCCTAGGTCGGCGATAACAAGTTACTTTTAGGGAGTAACACCATTCGCGCGACTTGTTTAGTGCGGGCTTAGGTCGGCGATTATAGGTTATTTTTAAGGAGCGACACCATTCGCACTACTTGTTTTGCGTGGCCTTAGGTCGGCGATTATGGGTTATTTTTAGGGAGCAACACCATTCGCACTACTTGTTTTGCGTGGCCTTAGGTCGGCGATTATAGGCTGTTTTTAGGGAGCAACACCATTCGCACTACTTGTTTCATGTGGGCTTAGGTCGGCGATAATGGGTTGTTTTTAGGGAGTAACACCATTCGCGCTACTTGTTTTGTGTGGCCTTAGGTCGGCGATTATGGGTCGTTTTTAGGGAGTAACATCATTCGCACTACTTGTTTTGTGTGGTCTTAGGTCGGCGATTATGGGTCGTTTTTAGGGAGTAACATCATTCGCACTACTTGTTTTGTGTGGTCTTAGGGGGGCGATTATGGGTTGTTTTAGGGAAGTAACACCTCATACACTTGCTGTTTTTTACGAATCACAGTGGCTGTTTAGGGTGTATTCTAAGGTTTCAAACAGACTATTAGTTGCCGTTTGTCCACGAGATAAAATCGGCATTAGAGGGTGGTTTAGGGCTTATTATTGGAAGTATCAACCTATAAATTCCCACTTTTCACTAGCCCCTAATTGGCGTTAGCATGTGGCTTTAAGGCATAACAACCTTTATTTCCACCGCGTTTCACAAGATATGAGCAGTACTTAGGGCCTACAATGGGGGGCATCAACCCATTAATCTCCGTTTGTCAATAGAATAAACAGCGTTCGCGAATGTTTTAGGCATAACACAGCACACACTCGCTGCTTTTCACGAGATATAGTCAATGGTTAGGACCATCATTGGAGTAATCAAGCCTATCATTCTCCACCTATCACTAGAAAAGTTGGCATTAGAGGGGCGTTTTAGAGCATAACGTCCCACATATCCGCCACTTTACATGAGAAAAGGCAGGTATTTAGGAGTTTTTTAGGTTGGTTTCTCATGATACATTCAAGTTTTGGGCTTGCAAACAGCCTGTAAGAGCCTGTTTGCTAAGCAAACTCCATCAGGCAGCCGTCGCGCGTAGCGGTTGGCACGGCGAATGCGTGTTGCGAACAGTGAGTAAATGTATGCTGCATTCTTACCCACAAACTATTGCGTCTAATACATAAAGGAAGCATCAAAAACACTTTGTTGAAACAGAGCTATAAGTAAGTCTGCACCTTAATCGGCCAGTAAAATACACTTCAACTTCTACCATCCCTGCTTTCTGGATAGAACGATTCCCATGTTCGGTCGTCGTAAAAGATACGTATCTCCGTAACCCTACGTTGTGGTTTTTCAATCACTTTCACTTCAACTCGCTCGGGTTCTCTGGGGGCTTGTACCACTTTTGGGGCAACTACTGGCTGTTCGTTAAATAACGACGGACTGGCAGCAGGCGCGTCAAAGTTTAATTGCGGTTCCTTATCAGGGATTGAATGGGTAGTGGGGGTATTGTTAGCGGTCCCCGTTTCGTCTAAGTACATCTCACCCTTACCAAAGATTAACCAGTCGGTTGAAATCTTCGGAATTTTATCTTTAATAGCCTCAACGATGTTGAGGGTGGGTTTTGTGCGTCCGTTAAAAATACTACTAAGTGACGCAGGCGACATTCCAATAGAGAGAGCAAAGGTCTGTTGACTCATGTGTTGGCTCTCCATAACCTTCTTTATTCTATCTTTCATACCCTTATTTTTAGTGTAAGAGGCCTTTTAAGGCCTTTTCGCGTTGATTTTACAAAGGTAAAACAAATTTCGTGTCGCTGCAAATTTCTAAACGATAATTTAGCAAATAAAATGTTAGGTTTGTAAATCTAAACTATATAGGGATGTAAATATAAGTGTCCACACAAGCGATTTACATTTACAAATCAAAATAAGATTACCTAAACCAGGTTTGTAATAAGGTTTAACAAAAAACTGAATTTTATTGGTTATTAGGCTATTATAAGCGTATAAAAGGCCGATATTGCCTAAAATATGGGGTTTTAGAGGCATAAAAGGGGGTTTTTAGAGGTATAAAGGTTAGAAAACGTCTACAAATAGCTGAAAATCACGTAAAAATGAGCATGCATATTGCAATGAATAAGTATTCATTTAGATTTTGAAACGTAATTCATATGGTTTAGTTATGTAAATATAAGACTTGTGGCACCTTTCTTTGGTTTACAAAACCAAATGTAAACAATTCTACATTTGTAAAACAAGAGAATGATTTACATATCAAAACCCAGGAAACCCCAAACTAATATTTGTTAATTGTAAATTGAAGTAAGCCGAAAATGCAAAAACAGAACGAGAATTGATTATTCTGAAACAAGGGTCGAATTGCTTTCAAATTCGCGAGTATTTTGGAGGTTAAAATGGGCTAACTTCTTGATTTATTTGGAAGTTAGCCAAAAAAAAGTGCCTCTCAGAGACACTTATTCTAGAACGAAAAAGGACCGAAAAAGGCCATTTTTAGTGCAAAATAAAGAAGATTAGCTCTTTCATAAGGTCGCCAACAGGGGTATTTGGGTTATCCAACCCCTTAGATTTAGCGTCAATCTCTCTTATCTTATGAATAATGTGCATTGTCTTCATGGCCGAGTAGTTTCTCATCCCCACCATAAAGTCTTTCACACCCCACACCGATTTCAAGTCGAGAAACTTTGCAACCTCTGTTTCGTTGTTTTTGTTTGGTGCGTAATAGGCAATCAACAAGTTTTGGAAGAAACTGAAAAGCAAAGGCAAGAAGGCGAAGATTGACCCGGCCTTAGGGTTCTTATCGAAATACTGAATAATTTGGTTTGCCTTAAACACATCGCGGTTTACGATGGCGTTTCGCAATTCGAAACCATTAAACTCTTTGCTAACGCCAATCTGTCGTTCCACGATGTCGGGCGTAATACGCAAGTCGTTTTCGGGTAGCGAAATCAAAACCTTGTCTAGTTCCGATGTCAGCCGATTCAAGTCGGAGCCAACATGTTCAGCAATCATGATGGCCGCCTTGTCTTCCGCCGTTGCTTTCTTCGTGGCAAGATAGCCCTTAATAAAAGCAGGCAATTCGTAATCGCGTTTCTTCTTGCTTTCGAAAACAACGCCAATAGACTCGGCGCGAGCCAAAAGTTTCTTTCTTCTGTCGATGGTGCCGTTCTTATGGCAAAGCACAAGTATGGTAGTATTCACGGGGTTTTCCAAGTATTTGGCCAAGGCATCTACCAATTTCAGGTTCTGCGCCTCTTTCACCATCACCAATCGCCGTTCGGCCATCATGGGATAAGCCTTACAAAGGTCGGCCACCTGCACCCCGTTGGTATCAACGCCAAAGAGGATGTCTTGGTTAAAGTCGCGCTCTTGCGGTTGCAACACCGTCTCTTCGAGCAAGCTTGCAATCTTGTCTATATAATACGACTCTTCGCCCATGAGCACATATACGGGCGAAAAGTTTCGCGCCTTAATGTCTTTAATGATGACTTCGGGGCCAAGCGCGTTTCGTTTTTCTGCCATGAAAGGTTCTTGTTAATGGATGAGTGCAGGACAACAAGTTGCTAAAACCACCTCGTCGCCCACATATTTTTAGTAACTTTGCACCATAAGGCACACGGCAAACTGCGACAAGCCTGTCTTGCCGCACCCTTACCGATAAGCTTTATTGTGCTTTACACTGCAAAGATAACAAAATGTATTCACTAAACCTACCCTCGTATGCAATAAAAGTGGGAGGCACGAAGGCGCGCCCCACTGTGTTCGATCCACTTCGTGGCAAGTAC
This sequence comes from Prevotella conceptionensis 9403948, assembly GCF_000312305.1. GTDB lineage: Bacteria > Bacteroidota > Bacteroidia > Bacteroidales > Bacteroidaceae > Prevotella > Prevotella conceptionensis. Next base: position 371,030 of record NZ_HE999447.1, read on the forward strand.
GTTGCCCTTACTCCCGAAGAATGGGTAAGGCAGCATTTCGTCAATTACCTTATTCATCACAAGGGATATCCCCAGTTGCTGATGGCCAACGAGGTGGCGTTGAGCATCGGCGACAAAAGCCTTCGGGCCGACAGCGTGCTGTACGACCGCGACTTGAAACCCCAAATGGTTCTCGAATATAAGGCACCCACCATCGCACTTACGCAAAAGGTGTTCGACCAAATAACCGTTTACAACATGCTTTTGCACGTAGACTATCTCGTGGTGAGCAACGGACTGCAACACATCTGCTGCAAAATGAACTACACCGACAACAGCTACACCTTCTTACCCTACCTCCCTAACTATACCGAAATATAGTTTCGCGCGTACATTATATATAATAAACACATGAACATCATTGCTTTCTTAAAGAAATGGACGCTGCCCAGCGGTCTTGTTATCGGTGCTGCGGTCTACCTTTTGTTTTCGCGCATCGCCCCACTTCAACCCATTGGCAACGTGGTTGGCCCCTTTTTGGTGAAACTTCTCCCCGTGGTTATCTTCGTGATGCTCTATATCACGTTCTGCAAAATACAGCTGGGCGACCTCCGACCACGTGCGTGGCACTTCATACTGCAAGCCATTCGCATTGCTCTTTCGGGCTTATTGGTGTTGGCCATCTTACATACCACCGACCCAATGGCCAAGCTTGTGCTTGAAGGAGCCTTCGTCTGCGTAATCTGCCCCACGGCGGCCGCGGCCCCCGTTATCACCGAACGCCTTGGCGGTAGCATTGCCTCACTCACCATTTACACCATCCTTGCCAACGTGGTTACGTCGGTTATCATTCCCTTGTTCTTCCCGATGGTTGAGAAAAGTGCAGACATCACCTTCCTAACTGCCTTTGTCATGATACTACGGCGCATCACATTCGTGCTCATCGTGCCCCTTTGTCTGGCCCTACTCACGCGAAAATTCCTGCCGAAAGTGGCCGCACGCATCAAGGAAACCAAGAACTTAGCCTTTTACCTTTGGGGGTTTAACCTCTCTATCATCATGGGACTAACCATCCGCAACATCCTTTCCACCCAAGTTTATGGCACGATTTTGGCTCTACTTCTGTTGTTGCCCCTCGTCATCAGCCTCTTGTTGTTTTCAATTGGCAAGGCCGTGGGCTACCATTATGGCGACAGCATCAGCGCCGGACAAGCCTTGGGACAAAAGAATACCGTTGTGGGCATATGGCTCACCATCGCCTTTCTCAATCCAATAGCGTCCATCGCGCCTTGCGCTTACGTGGTTTGGCAAAACCTTATCAACGCATGGCAGATGTGGTATAAGCAGAAATACGGCACGCTGAAATGGTAAAACACTACGCCGAGCGGCACAAAACACACTCTAAATGGTAACATATAAAGACTTACACTTATGGCAATAGGAAAATGGATTGGCGGATTTCTGGGCTTTATCGCCGGCGGACCGCTTGGTGGACTAGCAGGATTAGTGCTCGGTGCACTCTTTGACGTGGGACTAGATCAGGTTAACGAGCCCGATCGCAATGGACAACCCTGGAATACGGGTGGTTCAAAAGCCAACTTCTACCAACACAACGCTACCGCCAACCAACAACAGCGGCAACAGGGCGAACGCAATTCGTTCCTCTTTTCGTTACTAGTGCTCTCGGCATACATCATTCGTGCCGATGGCAAAGTGATGCACTCGGAAATGGAAACCTTACGTTCCTTCTTGCGAAGGAACTTTGGCGAAGTGGCCGTAGAGCAGGGCGACAGCATCATCCGCAACATTTTCAATCAGCAAAAACAAATGGGCGCAATGGCTTTCGAGAGCATCATACGCGACTGTTGCTTTCAAATCGCCGCCCACATGAATAGCGCGCAGCGTCTGCAACTGCTTAGTTTTCTGGCCGAATTGGCCAAAGCCGACGGGCGCATCGACCCCAGTGAGGTGAACGCTCTTCGCTACTTGGCACAGTGGTTAGGGTTCGACGCTCGCATTCTCGACTCGATGTTCAACCTCGATAAGCACGACACGCATTCGGCATACAAAGTTTTGGGAATATCGCCCAACGCTACCAACGACGAAGTGAAGACTGCTTATCGCAAAATGGCCCTGCAACACCACCCCGACCGCGTTGCAACATTGGGCGAAGACATACGTTTGGCGGCCGAAAAGAAGTTCAAGGAGATTAACGATGCCAAAGAAAGGATATACAAGGAACGCGGAATGTAAAAACAGCTGTGCGACAAAACGCCCATCTAATATAAAGATGCAAAGCCGAAAAACGCATCAGGCAGGTATCGACTGCCAATAACGAGGAACGCACATAACACGCCCAAAACCAACAACATAGCCCAAAACACATCGTAACCACAAGTTCGTCGCACACAAACATATTGCATTTAACTGCTAATTTTTGCTAACAAAATGTTGCTATTTCATTTTAAACTCGTACATTTGCGCCGATAAAATCACTATTTCAAAACAAAAACAAAAAGTAAGAAGTATGAAGAAGATCATTTTCAGCGCAGCTCTTTTCGTTGCTGCAATAGGATTTGCTAACGCACAGAGTGAAGGAACAGCCAAGAAATGCGACAAGGCTAAGACCGAACAATGCGACAAAGCAGGTAAGAAGGGCTGCTGCAAGAAAGACGCTGCCGCCAAAGAATGCTGCAAGAAAGACGCTGCTTGCAAGGACAAGAAAGAGTGCAGCAAAAAGAAATGCGATAAGGCCGCTAAGCAAGATTGCAAGAAAAACTGCGACAAAAAGGCCGCCAAGTAAGCACGTACAATAACCTGCTTACACAGAAATTAAAAGCTAGCCGGCCAAAATTTAAATAGCCACTAGCCAACAACAAAACAAGCTCCATACACGCCTCGTGGTTGTGTATGGAGCTTATTCTTTGTAGGGCTACGCTGAATTTAGCGCGAAAGATGTGCAACAAGGCCTGTGTATAAAGCCTTCTCTTTATAAAATTACGCAACAAATAGCCCTCGGAAATAGGTGCAAAGTGGCATAAATCGACTTGATTTTAACGCTTTAGCAGACTAAATCAAAAACACTTTAATATCTAGTCTGAATGTCCTATCGCCTAGGTACTACCCTTTCACGATAAACTCCCAACGCTCAAGTCCTCACTTCCTCGCGCTTATTCCGTCTCTTCTTTTGTTTTTCGGATGGCGCGTTTGCGCTTAGGTTTCTCGGCAGCAGCCGACTTATCGTTTTTAACGCCAGCCAATTCTGGGTCTACGATGATGCGTCCGCAATACTCGCAAACGATAACCTTCTTGTGCATCTTCACGTCTAGCTGTCTCTGTGGCGGTATTTTGTTGAAGCATCCGCCACAAGCGTCACGTTGAACATACACAATACCTAGTCCGTTGCGTGCGTTTTTACGAATTCTCTTGAAACTGCTCAGCAGTCGCGGCTCGATTTTCGTTTCCAAGTCACGTGCCCTATCGCGCAGTTTTTCTTCCTCTTCTTTCGTTTCGAGCATAATTTCGTCCAGCTCGTTACGCTTTTGGTGCAAGTCGCGTTCGCGGTCATATATTTGTTGTCCCGTAACACTCAGTTCGCGTTCGCACTCATCAATCTTCACAAGTGCTTCCTTTATTTTCTTGTTGCACAACTCTATTTCAAGCGTTTGGAACTCAATTTCCTTGCTCAGCGTGTCGTACTCGCGGTTGTTCTTCACCTCGTCAAGCTGTCTGTTATAGCGTTCCACGCTAGCCTCAGCCTCAGCAATCTCAGCCCTTTTCTGCGAAATAGCCCTGGAAAAGTCGTCAATTTCCCTGCGAATTTTGTCTTCGCGTATGTTCAGACCTTCAATCTCGTCTTCCAAGTCCTGCACTTCCAAGGGCAATTCTCCCCTCAGCGCACGTTTCTCATCAATAGCCGAGAGCGTTGTTTGCAACTGGTAGAGCGCTTTGAGTTTCTCTTCCACCGACAGTTCGGTAATTTCTTTCTTTGCCATAACTTATAAATAGATGATGGGATTGGTGTTGGTCTGCGTCAGAATGCACTTCACGCCCTGGCACCTTTCCTCGATTATTGTTTTAAATATCTCGTTCGTAAACTGCTCGCTTTGATAATGTCCAATCACAGCAATTTGTATTTCCTGTTCATGATCAAAGTAATCGTGGTAGTGCATCTCGCCCGTTACAAAGGCGTCTGCCCCTGCTGCGATGGCGTCTGCTAACAAAAAAGCCCCAGACCCGCCGCAAATGGCCACCTTACTGATGGGGCGGCGCAACAGCTGGTTGCACATCACGCATTCCACATCGAACGTTTTTTTAAGCAAAATCACGAAATCGTCGGCCGCCAAAGGCTGCTCAAACACACCCATCACGCCCGATGCCCCTTCAACACTGATGCTTTCGCCCTTGTCGTTAAAGGTCTCTACACGCTTTCGCGCCCCGAAAAAGTCTGCATTTAGCAGTCCCATTTTCTCGGCAATCTTAAAGTTCACGCCGCCTCGTGCATTGTCAATGTTGGTGTGCAAGGCAGCAATGGTAATGTCGTTCTTTATAGCCTTCATCACCGTTCGCTGAACGGCATTGGCGTCCGACACTTGTGCCAGCTTACGAAAGATAAGCGGATGGTGTGCAACAATCAAGTTGCAACCCTTGGCCACAGCCTCATCCACAATCTTCTCAGTCACGTCAAGACACAATAAAGCCCCTGATACTTCCGCCTCTGTCAATCCAACCTGCAAGCCGGCATTATCAAATCCTTCTTGCAGGGGCAGGGGCGCGAATTGTTCAAGGGCACGTAGCACTTCCTTTATTTTCACGCTAACTTAGCTTTATGTTATTGAAGTGCAAAGTTACTAATTTCTACTGACATAGCAAAATATTAGGGCGCAGTTAACAGGTCATCCTGTTAACAATGGGCCTTTACCAGCTCTTACCAATCGTCCAGGCAACTCGTTGCCTCCACTTCGTCCTCCACCTTATTGGGCAAAGTGGGGAAAAAGTCGATGCCCGTGATGCGTTCCACCTCGTCGATGGTATTCACGTAATAGCTTTTAGGGCGGTCGTCCCCTTCGTTGCGATAAATAAAACCAATAGCTTTTGGTTGTCCTTCCATACACAGCACCACCTTAAAGAAAGCCTCTGGCACCGTTACCTTGTTTTTTCCGATGGTTTTATGTTCGCCTTTCATCAGTATAGGCCCCGCAACGATGTAGATACAACCATACTTTTTAGCCCATTTCCTGCACTGGCTTTCCAACTCTTTCCAATCACCAACGTTCAGCTTATGGTCTTGGGGACATATATTAGTGAGCAGAAACGATTGCTTTTGCGCAGTAGCATCCCAACAATTGTCTGCCGAGGGGCAAAGGCGTCCGCGGTCGTAGCCGTTTCTCACGTAGTCAGCATCAACGGCTCTTGGCTTTGGCACCTCCTTGTCCTCTTGAAACCTCATTCCCTTACGTTCGTTGGCACCTTCTGTATGTTCGGCCGTTAGTTTCCATGCCACCCAGTTGGGTATCCTCAAATCGCTGTTATACGATGCCATGTAAGCCACGCGCTTCAACAGTTGTTCGGGCCTATCAGTTAGTTTTCCAGGAACTTCAAGTGGCCCCAAACCTTTCCTCTGCACCCAAGTACACTTGTGCACAACCGTATCTCGAACACTGTCTTCCCCTTCATACAGCCGCTGTTTAGCTACCTGCTGTCCTTGAAGAGGTTGCACACCCACTATCGACTTGCCGCTTTTTACGGGTTGCAAGCCAAAGGCCGACAAATAAGTAAAGGCAAATAACGCCAGATAAAATACTTTTCTCGTTTTCATATTTACTTCAAGTTTTCATAAGTGTGCAAATTTACTAATTAATTCGCATAAAACACCAGTTTCGCACTACACAAATCTTCCTTATCCACAACACAAAAAGCACTAGCACAACGAGCCAGCACACATTTCAAGAAACAAAAAGAAACCATAAACACCAGTGGGAGCAGGCAAACGACGAACTAAATGAAAACGCTTGTCAACCATTAAACCTATCAGCCTGCCGAGTTTTTGTAATCTTTTCGGCGCAAATTTTAACATTATGAGTGCCCTTTTCGGCTACCAATTGCCTGCCTTGCCGCAAAAAATCGATTCTCGCGAAGGTTTGCTTTGATGCCAAAAGGGGTTAGTTATATATGCAGGCAAACTGAATATTCATTCTATAAAATCGCCTTCCGTACCAGTTTTTGGACTATTTGCGGCAACATGTACTGCAATTTGCTGCAAAACGCAGTGCAATATGCCGCTAAATGCAGTGCGTTTTGATGCTAAACGCAGTGCGTTTTGATGCTAAATGCAAGGTAAAATGGTGCTAAATGCAGTGCAAAATGCAGCTAAACGTAAGACGAAAAGAATAAATATGCACTGCAATGGCATAAACAAAACCCTTTCGAGCCATTAAAAACATGGCTCAAAAGGGCAAAATAGGCCTTAAAAAGTAGCATTTTAGGGGCTAAAAGCGAGTAATTGGGAGTTAAAAAATATGGGGTGGCAACCAAAATAGAAAGATTAAATGGTGCAAAATGCAGGTTGTTTTCTTAAAAACAGACAGAACAAAAGACAGGAAAGACTAAAAACAGTAGATATTTACCTACTTTTTAGCCTGTATTTTCGCTAAAACGGAGTGAGAATTAGAGCGATATTGTAAAATAAAATATAATAATTTAAGCTTTTGAGTTGGTAAGTTTGTGAGCTGATGATTTGGTGAGTTGATAAGATTGTGAGATTGTGAGTTGATGTATTCGGGAGTAGCTGGGTTTCGTGTCTTTATAAGCCAGCGAGTTGATTTGTCCTGCACTCCGTATATGAGAGGAATGCTTGCCTTGTTGTTGGCATCACAAAGATAACAAACCCCGCTCAATTTATAGAAAGATTAAAAGTCAAGACGACTTCTATTTGTTTGTAAGTTATCTATCGTAAGTTTACCAGTTTTTTACATGATAAAACTTCTAAAACGGGCTAAGAAATAAAGTCAAAAACGAATAACTCATCACCCCAAAGCTAAAAAGATTGTCGACTAAACTCCCAACAAGCAAAGCTACTACTCCCCTTACTCCTTATTAAGTCCCTAAACAAGCCCTCTTAACATCTTAAAAGCAGAAACTTCACCGCTCTTTTACCAGTTCTTACCAATCGTCCAAGCTACTCGTTGCCTCCACTTCGTTCTCCACTTTGTCGGGCAAAGCAGGGAAAAAGTCGATACCTGTGATACGTTCCACGTCGTCGATGGTATTCACGTAATAGCTTTTAGGCCTATTTCCCGACTCGTTACGATAAATAAAGCCAATGGCCTTGGGCTTTTTCTCCATGCACAACACCACCTTAAAGAAAGCCTCTGGCACCGTTACCTTGTTTTTTCCGATGGTCTTATGTTTCCCCTTAAACAGCACAGGACCCGCCACTATATAAATGCTGCCATACGTTTTAGCCCACTTCCTACAGAGGATTTCCAGTTCGTGCCAGTCGCCAACGTTCAGGTTATGGTCTTGCGGACACACATTCGTAAGCAAAAACGATTGCTCTTGTGCAGTAGCATCCCAGCGATTATCGGCCGATGGGCAAAGGTGTCCACGGTCATAACCACTCCTTACGTAGTCAAAGTCCACCGCCCTAGGCATTGGCACATCGGTATCTTCATGAAACTTAACGCCCGCCCGCTTGTTCTTTCCCTCGGTATGCGCCCCTGTAAGCCTCCACGCCACCCAATTAGGTATGTGTAAGTCGCTGTTATACGATGCCGTGTAAGCCACTCGTTTCAATATCTGTTCAGGTCTGTCGGTCAGTTTCTTAGGCACTTCAAGTCCATCAGCAACCTTATATGCTGCTTTCCCTTGCTTATCGGTGCCATATCCGTTCTTGCCTTCCGAATTAATCTGCCCGTCTTTCTGTTCTTGATAGGCATACTTTCCACCCAACTGCCGGCCAAGCTTAGACGGTTGCAGGCCACAAGCAGACAAGCAGAGGCCCGCCAATAACGCCAAACTATATACTTTCCGTGATTTCATAAATGCTGTTCAGCTGTATCTTTCGTTTATAAACATCGTAAGTAGACTTGTTTGATGAGGTACTAATCCAGCAAACAAAGTACCAAATTATGCAACAAAGGTAGCAAAATAATACTACAACAACAAATTAAAGCCCTAAATACGGTGCAAAACTCCCACGCACAACAAAAGAACATTGTCCCTTCAATAGTCAACACAAGCCGTACTTCAAATAGCTATTGCCAAGCCATATTTAGCCCAACCCTACCGCAACCAAACGACAAAGGTGCTATTCATTACCCTTGAAAGCAAACACAACAGACAACAGAAACAAGCGGCAATGCGTAACTTCGAAAACGCCAAATGCAATGATGGTGAAGACATTGGCAAGGTAAATGTGTTGAAATTTAATTTGGAACATATTGAGAAAATTCATATATTTGCAAGGTGTAACCCCTATCTGCACACCTAGAAATGTGCAGAATGGTTACCTATACCCCATGACACAACCAAAGCCCGCTGGCAACGGCAATGCGGAACCCCATATCAGAGCGTCTTACATCAAAGAGAAGACCACCAACACCCCACCGTTTCATCCCTTATCCCAACGACAAATGAAAATATTAAACACATATCTATTGCTCATGTTCCTTTGTCTTTCGGTTTATATAGAGAAGGCAGAGGCACAACAAACACTGACCCTTCTCGTGAGCGACAGCCTTAGTGGAGAGCCCCTAACCTTCGTCAACATTAAGGTTAAGCGTGCGAAAGACAGCTTGGCATGTTACTCCGACTCTATCGGCAAGTGCGTAATTCCACTCCAAGCAGGAAATTACGAGTTGCTGTTTAGCAATGTAGGTTACATCAATCACAAAGAAAACATAACACTCGATGCAGACAAAACACTGCACATAAAACTCTCGGCCAATGCCAAAGTATTGGGCGAAGTATCGGTTGTGGGACGAAAACGCCTTATCAAGATAACACACAACGGATTGGAATACGACCTATCGAAAGACCTTGCCATACAATCCACCAACCTACTTACCGCCCTCAACCGCGTTCCGTTGGTGAATGTAGATGCCAACGACAACATTACGGTGAAGGGCAGCACCTTTTTCTCCATCTTTCTTAATGGGCATCCTTATCGCATTGCGCAGTCTTCGCCCAAGGCCGTACTGCAATCCATCCCCGTTAGCACTGTGAAAAAGATTGAGGTTATCGACCGCATAAACGCCCGTTATGGCGGCGATGTGGGCGATGCGATAATCAATATCGTTACCAATCAGCAACTTTTCGACAACTATGCCCTAACCCTTAACGCCGGGGCAAACACCCAACCAAGGGCCAATGCAGGCCTCAACCTCATGGGAACGTACAAAAACATAGACTATTCATTGGGTTATAACTACGCTCTTGATGGCCAACGAAAGCAGCCCATTAACTCAAAGAGCAGGTATGCGCAAGGTTCGCTATGGCAAGAATACAACGGTGAAGGCATTGGCGACGGCGATTGGAAAAGGCATACCGTAAGGGGCATGTTGCAATGGAGGCCCGACACGCTAAACACCTTGTATCTAGACGGACACGCCTTGATAGAACAAACCAACCTAAACACCCTGTGGCAACAAACCTTTAACGAACAAGGACAACTACCTTTACATAGTGCTTACGACTCTGAAAACAAGAACACAGCCGGCACTGCCGAAGCGAATGTCATCTATCGAAACCTCTTTCGCAAGACGGGAGACGAGCATTGGGTTGTAGGTTACCGATATACCTACAACCCTGACGTAAGACATTATTACCAAACCAACAGCAATTTACTTGGCAACGAGCGCAGAATCAGGCGCAAAACCAACGGCGGACTGCACGAGCATAGCTTGTCGGTAGACCTCAATCTGCTTAACAACGACAACGCAACGTTGCTCATTGGCGGTAAACAAACCTTACGAAACGGCGACATCCAATCTTCGCACAGAATGTTGAAAGACGGAGAATGGGTAGACGATGTGGCAGAAAGCCTACAACAACAGCATCTGAAATACACACAAAACGTATCGGCTGCTTACGCATCTATTTCGCTTGGTGTAGGCAACTTTACCCTAGACGCCTCGCTAAGGTGGGAATATGGCGACTTAAAGATGCAATATCCAAAACAAACGGCGTACAACTTTGCTAGCAGAAAACATTATGTCCTACCATACGCAGGTATATACTATCAGGGCAAAAGTTCTTCATTGTCACTTAATTACAATGCTGGCATAACACGCCCAAGCATACTCATGTTCAACCCTTTTAAGGCTATTGTGTCGCAATACTTAGCGGCTGAGGGCAACCCACAACTGAAAAACACCTACACGCACACACTGGAAACATCGTATTCGCTTTACTCCAACACGCTGTTCCTCTCTTATAGCCTACATTACAAATGGATAAACCAACCCATCATGGCCTTTCCTCGATACGACACTCACCAAAAACAGCTCATCACCCAATATCAAAATATAGCCTTCGCACGTGATTTTGGGTCGAACCTTTACTTTAATTACCGTCCCATACCGTTGCTTTCGCTCACTTTCTCTGGAAATATTGATTGGTATAAGAATCAAGAAAGCGAACAACTTTGGGATAAAAGCAACATCGCACACAACCTAACGCTGATGTGCGACGTATTTTTGAAGAAGAACTGGACCATTGGCTTGCAGTACGGCAACTACAAAAACCCAGCCGAGATATGGGCCAAGTCGCACGCCTTCTCCATCTCATCACTGGCAATAAGCAAGTCGTTCTTTAAAGGCGCACTCAATGTGAGGGCAGTAATGAACTCGCCTTTCCAAAAGTACAACGAGCTGTTGGTTGAACAACATCTCACCCACTTCTGGCGTTCGCAAGCCAACTATCTCACGGCTAGGGCCTTCGGCCTAGACATAACCTATACCTTTAAAAGCGGAAACCCCAAAGAGCTGAAACGCGACAGCCGCTTAAAGAGTTCAGACCAAAAGACAGGTGTTGAATAATAGCTGCAACTACAATGCCCCACACAAAAAAGACAGACAACTGCATGTTGAAGAACGCTATGCGTTCGCAGGCACAAGCTTTTCTCTCGCTCCGCAAAAAGCTATGCCTCGTGTTGCTCTGCGCCATGCAGATAATTTATGCCCAGAGTTTTTCCCTTATCGGTAAGATAAACGACAACACAACACGAAAGCCCATAAAGGCAGCGCAAATAACCTTATTAGCAGCCGATGGAGTAAGCGCAAAGGCATCTATAGCGAGTAACGAAGATGGTAAATTCGCCTTAACCAGCCTTCCCCCTGCCTCCTATCATCTACGCATAACCAGCGTGGGCTATAAGCCTATGCTGCTAACCACCGTGGAATTGAACAAAGACATAGACCTAGGCGAACTTCTTTTAAAGCCCGACACCGTGCAACTAGGTGAAGTTATGGTGTCGGCCAACCTACAAAAGAATGCCGATAGGTGGGTTTTCTACCCCTCGGACGCAATAAAGCGACAAAGCACAGATGCCTACGACGTGCTGCAACGCATGGCATTACCCGACCTTCAATTCGACTTGATGAACCGAACGCTATCTTCGCAGAAAGGCGGTGCACTGCAAATACGCATCAATGGCGTGCCTTCTAAACAGTCAGACCTTGCTGCCCTGCAACCACAAGACATCGCCAGGGTGGAATACATCGACAACCCAGGCATCGCTTACGGCGATGGCGTGGCCGCTGTGTTATTGGTTCACACCAAACGAGGATACGAGGGGATGCAAGGCGGAGTGCAAATCGCCAACGCCTTAACCACAAAACAAGGCAACGCCTACGCCTATTTGAAGATTGTTGGGCAGAAACACCAACTCGCCATCACCATAGACGGGCTTTATAAAAGCGTGGGTGGCGTGTTCAACAACAGCGACAAAACCTTGCGTTACCCTGCCAACGAATTGACACTTAACACCAAAGGCGACGACAAGGCTTACCGCTATCGCAACGGCAGCGTGAAATTGGAGTATAACAAACTGCTAGACACGCGCAACTCTTTCTTCAACATCGTGGCCAATTACGCCACATCGCGCCAGCCCGAAAATGTTTCACAAAGCCATGCGCAAAGCAACGGCGCGCCCTTCTTCTCAGAAGCGTTGCTCACTAGGGACAGAACGCACAACGCCTCGCTAGACTTTTACCTCGACAAGCAATTCGCTAGCAAAGCAAACCTGCTGGCCAACCTCACGGCAACCTACATCGGCAGCGACTATCGCAGGGCTTACAGCAAGGCATACCATGCCGCTGCACAGCCTGCATTCTCCAATGCCTACGACGTTGACGGCAAACACAAGTCGGTTATCGGCGAGGTTATCTTCAAGCAACCGTTGTCTAAGCAACTCAACCTTACCATCGGCACGCACAATCGCCTATCCAAAACCAACAACACTTACGTTGCAACCAACACAACGACCCCCACTTCGCTGCTCAACTTCAACAACTACGACTACGTAGAACTAAGCGGTATGCTGGGCAAATTGGCCTATTCGGTAGGTGGGGGCTATTCGTTTTACCGCATGAAGAACGACAGTCTTGTGGCGCAATACCACTTCTTTCGACCTTCCCTCACACTATCCTACCCGCTTTCAAAGACATTCAGGCTGCAATATTATCTCGGCATCAACCCTGTGGAGCCACAATTGGCCATGCTGTCGGGCTTCGTCCAAACGCAGTCAGAATATGAATTGTGGCAAGGCAACCCACATCTCAAGCCCTATCAGGCCTATATCAACCAGCTTTCGCTTAGCTTTCAGAAGCGGGAAACCATGCTAGGCTTCGTTACCTACCTGCACTACAGCAACCATCCCTTCACAAACAATCCCCCCGTATATGATGCCGCAACCAACATGTTCGTCTATACATCGGCAAATCAGCACAGCTTCACCCACCTGCAAATGCGCCTCTACGCCAGCCAGAGCCTCTTTTCGCAATCCTTGAGACTGTCGGGGTGGCTCACACTTAACCGCTACATCAACAATGGGTTAAGCTTTTTCACCACCTATACAGACGTGATTGGCAGCCTGTCTGCGAGCTACGACCGCCCCAAATGGGGTTTGCAAGCCAGCTTCCGTTCGGCTATCACCACCATGTTCAACCAAACCAAGACGCGAACAGCACCCAACTTGCAGCTAAGTGCCTATTACAACCTCCACCGCTTACGTTGCACCCTCAGCATAAACAATCCCTTCATGTCGGCCGCCACCACGGTTTCGACAATGAATAGCGAACTAATCAGTGCCACCACATACAAGTTTGCCAAATATAAAGATAGCCTTGTGCAGCTCTCCCTTAGATATAGCTTCAGGAAAGGAAAAGTGCGCAACCTGCAAAAACAAATGGATAATGCCGATAACGATGCGGGAGTGGTGAGGTGACAACATACATTCGCCCTGCAGACATCCTTACATGTAGAAAGGAGTAATGTTTTCACATTAACTTTTTTTCATTCATTTCTTTAACGCCAGAACTAGTAAACGCGATAGATCATATGCATAAGACCATCTTTCTTCTTCTCTCCCTATTGTTGCCTTTATTCCCTAGCTGGGGACAGAGCATCTCTGGACAGATTGTGGATGAGAAAAATACGCCCATTGAATACGCTAGCATTATTGGCGTTTCACCATTAGACACGACTAAGACAATCGTTTCCGCCTTTAGTAAAGAAGGGGGGTATTTTGTTTTAGACTGCTCTTTACACAAAAATGACACGCTGCGTTTGAAAATTAGTTGCGCTGGGTATAAAACATTTCACACTGTTGTGGCGGCCAATCATACGTTTGAAAAGCCAATAGCGCTGGAAGAGAGCGTGATTGGACTGAATGAAATTGTAGTTTCTGCATACAAACAAGCGATTACGCTTGCAGACGGGAAGATAGGAATAGACACAGAGAAGCTTAGATTAGGCAACAACGACAATGTGTTAGACGTGTTGAAGCGAGCTCCTGGCGTTGTTGTTTCTCATGATGCCATAACAGTTCAAGGTAACGACCCACTTGTAGTTATCGATGGGGTGAAACAAAGGATGCCAATGGGCATTCTTCTCACTTACCTTAAGTCGATGCCTGCCGCTAATCTTAAGCGATTATTCATAAAGAGCATGGCAACCGCAGAGAATAGGCTGTCTGGTGAAGACGCAACAATTGAGTTGCAGACAAAGAAAATGCAAACACGCGGCTCCAACATCAGCAACACTATCCACGGAACGCTTCTACGTAACAACGCTTTCAGATGGGGCGATTACATTGACATACGAGCCAGGCATGACAATCTGTCAGGAAGTGCAACTGCTGGATACGTCAAATCTAAACTCAAATCTGAGGAAGAGGAAAGATTTCCTTATGAGCAACACGAGAAATTGATTAACCAGAAAGCGACTAGAGATAAGGATGCCTATTTCGGAGTGTTGAACATGAGCTGGATGCCGAGCTTCTTAAAAGGGAGCTTAAATTATTTTGTGTCTTACTATGTGGACGATTCACGGCGTAAGGGCAAAGAAGCTTACAATACAGATGCTGTCCTAGATAAGCTTACAGAGAGAGAAATCAATGATTGGACCGACTTGTTGTCCACAAACATCGAGTATCTTTCGGCAGATACATGAAACACCAGTTCAAAATATCATACGGCCTGCTTGCTGGTAGCGACGACTATGCCCAAACCGTAAACAATAGCTTGGGAAACTCGGTTAATACCAACAAGACAATGGATGGACATAGACATATCATAGAAACCCAATACACTTTAAAACGACCTAAGTTTGTGTATACTGTCGGCAACCAGAACTACATTTCTAAAATGAACGAAAACGTTAAGTCGAAGAATGGCTCTGACTTCTCAATGTGGGAAACCATCATGGGGCTGTACATGTCGGGCAAAATTAAGTTAACTCAAGACCTGTCGCTGTACTTGGGGGCGCGGACGGAGTATGCACATTATAAATATCTAGTGGCTAATACTATTTCAAGGAGCAAAGAATGGAACGTTGCTCCTTATCTAAGGCTCGACAGGAAAGCGAGTAACAATTTCAGCTCTTCGCTTTATCTCACGATGAAGAATACACGTCCAGGATATTTCTCCATGCTTCCAGGTGCTACTTATTATAGCGACAATGAATATAGCGTTGGAAATCCTTTCTTAAAGCCGTCCATGCAATACGACTTCAAGATACAAAACCTGCTGTTTAAACACGTGGTTGTCAGTATAGGAACACGATTAAGGTCTAATGTTTTCGGAAATACTTATAATATCGATAACGATGGAGTAAGATACACCAAGCCCCAAAATTATGCCAACCTGCTATCCATATATGCCGATGCCTCCATTCCATTTTCCTTTATCCAAGGAAAGCTGAACGGTTCGTTGTATCTTTATTTGAGAAATCTCAGTTTCAGCCATTTAGCATACGATGTTCTCCCATCAACTTTCAATCGCAAGAATAATTGGTTCGCAAATGGTAACCTGTATCTTTCGTATAAGCCAACCGACAACTTTGCCATATTCATCAATCCCTTCTTCAAAACCCGCAACAACCTATTGCAAGAAAGGAGAAAAGGAACGATGAGCATAGACATGGGAATGCAATATGCTTTGCCTAAAAACAAGGACATTGCTTTTGCGCTTACCATAGAAGACCCTTTCAATCAACTGAAAGGGGAACATTTATACAATTATGGGAGATTTAGTGTCACTCGCCTCACATTCCCTAACACGCAATGCATCCGTTTGTCTATGACGTATAGCATAAGCAACAATGGAAAACAAATAAAAGTGAACAAAAACGAGAACGACACTTCCAGATTCGCAAAATAAACACCTGTATGGAGAAATTAGATTACACATTATTAAGAAGGCACATTGAACAAATCAACCTGATATATACAACATTTAACACAAATAAGTTGGATTATACAAACAAAGTTAGTAAATTTGCTACATATTAACATGCATTCACAGAGTTCCCTGCAAGGAGGATGTGGCATACCTTTATAACAAAAAAACAACAAGTAAAGTAACTAAACCGCAAACAGGAATTATTAATTCAAATTGTAGAAGAATATCACAATACGATATTTTTACTGAATAGCCAAAATCTGCAAAAATGCATTGTTCAAAGAACACAATCTTCCAAGGTTGAACAAGGGGAACTCTACTTGAAATGTGTCTATTTTTAAATTGCAAATTATAAGGTTTCAACCGATATTGATAAAAAGAAATGACAATCCTTGTAGAGGAAGTTTGACAAACCAACAACACTTCCATATATAACTATACACAAAGTTAAAGTGTTACTAACCATTTGATCTTCTCTAAATACTTGTCGATAAGTCATATAAAACCAAACTCTATTGACATTCAAACATTATTTTACCCACCATTATCTTAGCCTATATGGATTTACGAATGGTTTACATACTCGCTCTATACATTTCATACAGTTGTGGACTTTGCGCACAGATTGATTTTGCAATGAGGCCAACAATTAAAGTTGTCTGTACAGATAGTGTCAACCTAACACCTCTGGAGAACGTGAATTGTATTTTATACACTATGAATGATACACTAGCCCCCAGTGCTTATTGTGCATCTGACAGCTTAGGTATGGCACAATTTAAAGGTGCTTATAACATACCTTATCGACTTGTTGCCAGTTTTTTGGGAAAAATAGTTTATCAAGAAGAATTTGTTATAGACGCGCATACACAGATGTTAGAAAAGGCTATCCGATTAAACAACAGCCGCCAACTAGGTGAAGTGATAGTTAAAGCCAGTTCCATTAAACCAGAGAAAGGGAAAATGATTTTCTATGTGCAACACGGAGGCTTAGGAAAATCAATAGCTATGTACACTGCTTACGATGCACTTGCAAGAATACCACGAATACAGGTTACAGGAAAACAAGTGCTTATAGATGGGAAACCCGCAGAAATAAGAATCAATGGTATAAAGAAAGTAAATGCAAATGATCAACTATCACTAATCAATGCAGCTGATATTAGCAAAATAGAAGTTGTTTTCGGAAGAACAGCATCTAGTTCAGGCGAAGCCGCAGGTGGAGTTGTGAATGTATATCAACGAATTCAAACAGGAATTACACTATCAGCCAAAAATACACTTTCTATTTTGGGTAAGCCTTTTAATTGCGATTTAAACACATCAGTGCTACAAAATGGCAATCTTGCTGTACTATATGGTAATAATAAATGGCAAGCATACGCCCATTTTTCCACACAAAATGGGACAAAGACTGGGTTGAAACACCATTCTACTTACGAAATGACCAACAAGCCCTTTTCCTTTCAAAGATCCACAATTGATGGAAACTTAAGATCCAATAATTGCATTGCGACATTTGGGGCAAGTGGAGTTTGTGGGCAACACCGCCTTTCATTCGAAATTGAAAACAATTTTACCTTAAACGACAAGAAACCACAAGAAAACGAGTTCTTTCAAGAGTACAGAACAGACAAATATGCTCGCTACACTGCAAACACTCTTATAAGTAGAACAACAAAACTGTCGTTGATACAACTAACTCACCTTTGGACATCTAAAAACAAAAGAAACACACTGCAAACATCAATTAATTACTTATACGACAAAGAAAATGAGTCTGAAGAAACTATTACTAATTTTATTTTAACAAAGACTACTAGGAAAGAAGATAGCGAGAACAGGGCAACCAACAAATTGTTTTTTGTGAACAGCGAACTAAGTTCTAAACTTGAACCAGGTCTATCACTCAATACTGGCATTGAGGCAAACGTGACAAATCGTACAAGTGACTATATACATGAAACGGATTTAAAACATGACGACATCGAAACATACGGATATAGAGAAACACTAACTGCTTCATTTTTTTCATTGTCCAAGTCTTGGAAACAAGTAACTATCACTTGTGGATTACGACTAGAAAGAACCTCTTTGCATGGGAAAAAACAGACTATTTCACAACGATACTCCAACTGGTTACCTTCATTTCTTTTGAGCTATACCCTAAGTAATTCTAAGGAACTTGTATTATCGTACTCTAGATATTTATTCCGCCCATCATTCGATTTGCTTACAAATTATAAGACTAAAGTTAACGATTTTCTCTATTTTGTAGGAAATCCGCTCTTGAAAACACAAGAAACTGATGAAATTAATCTTTCGTATACAAATACCTGGTGTTCGTTATCCGCTGCATACCGCGTACATCATAAAGTTATAGAAGAAAATTTCTTTGTTTCAGATAGTGTTATTTGCCTTACCAATCAGAATATGCTTAACAGACATGAGTTCAGTATTAACTTAGGCAGTAATAACAAGCCTTTCTCATTTTGGAATTTATCTACCAACTTTGGAATACAATACATATATATTCCTGACGGATACCTCCAAAAGGATATTGTACAAGGATATGTATCACTCCACAACACATTAAAGTTAACATCAAACATAGAAGCCAATATCAATATGAATGGCGCAACACCATGGATTATGCAAACTCGTAGAATTAGTGGACGGCTTACATCACAAATAGGGACTCACTATATTTCCAAGAACAACAAATGGGTCATTGGATTTCTATTTAACAATCTAATTCGCAAGAATCATACATCAACATGGACAACAAATCCTTTTATTGCGAACAAGACTTGGACACAATCGGCATTACGAAGTTTTATGCTTACAATTTCTTATCGCTTTAAAACATCAAAACAGCCGGTTTCACCTTTAAAAATACATAAAACAGAGAATAGAGCTAGGCTCTAATGGCGGAAAACGAAAAGCCAACAATGAGTAGGTATAATCAAATTCTCCTAACGATTATGAACGAATTAGATCGTGCTATTGAGAAAATATCCGTTTTGTCATGTGACGAATTAGGATTGATGCATGGTGGCTTCGCCGCAAATGAGAACGAAGACGATTCAGAAAGTTCCGACTGCAACAAGAACGTCAACGTCAATGTGTATGAAGGAGCTCGTTGCCGCTGTGCTTGTACGTAAAGTGTTCAAACCATAAGGTTTGAATTTAATTAAAAAAATCAATGGATAGCCTACCGATTCTATAGATAGGTAGACTGTAAGCATCC
>NZ_HE999448.1:0-8797 GCF_000312305.1 Prevotella conceptionensis 9403948
ATTGGATGCTTACATTTCTTCTCACACCAGATTGACAGTCAATGCCAGAGAAACCTCTTTTATTCCTGCCTTTTATAATTCATATTCCTTATTGTGCACCCGCATAACGAATTCAAATCCATGGGGAAGGGTTTCGTGAAGTTTCATTTTTTCAAGTTTCATTATTGGGCGACTGAATTGGCGAGCTGATTTCGCCATTGGATGAACCCCTTTCTTATCACTCAATCTGCAAGAAAACAAGGCTACTTTTTTATCATAACTATCAAGAACGTTGCCAACCTCATAAATACGTTCTATGGTTGCTTCAAGCTGTTCTCTTGCATAGGCTAGTTTACCTGTTTGTTGTGTACCAGTGGCACTCTGGGCAAAGGGTAAAATGTATTTAGATTCTGTATTTGTCAGTTCATTTAACACAATAAACTCTTCACCAACATTTGGCGAAATGATAAAATCACAGCACTTGGGAGCATTGTTCCTGCCATGTATTGTTTTACAAAACGCTTCAAAATCCACAATTTCAACGGAGTAGTCCCTTTTGCGGATGACCGAAACGCCCTTTCCCGTGGGTTGTACGATGGTGGGCTGCTGGTCTCTAATTTCAAAAACGACACTTGCAGGACACTCCTTGTGAATTAGCATGGTGTTGTCATCCCAAGTTATTCCGAAATGGGCAGAATAATCTTTTTTCAGGAAATCGCAGAGCGTACTCATACGTTGCTCCCTCCCAAAGCTTCGTAATCGTTATAGATGTCTTCAATTACTTCCGACAGGTCAAGCGTGTTAATCACATCCTCGTGGGTGTCTTCGTCTGTAGCCATCAGATTCATCAAGCCACCATTAACCGTTCTGTACACAATGACGTTCTCTGGTTTTATGAAAGGCCAAGAACTACGACCATTGTCATAATAACTTGCACGGAGTAGTACATTCAGGTGATTGAGGATATATGGACTGTGAGTCGCCAACATTAAATAAACGGCTCTGTCTGCGGCATTATTATGGAAAGCATCCTTCACCAAAGAGTCAATCAAACTACGTTGTGAGTTTGGATCCAAGCTCAACTCAGGTTCTTCGATATGTAGTTGTACAACCTTCTGCATATCTGCAATCTCCATTTCTGGTCTGTACTTGGTGGTCAGATCCTTTTCAAAAAGATATTGAATGATGCTTCTCTCTTGTGCCTTTTTAAATGAGAACTCCGTTGAGAAATATTTGGTCATAACTACTAGCGGGATTGTTGTCTGAATTCCTGATGACGCATGACGAAACTCAAAGGCTTCATAGGCGTCGTCGTTGGGAGTTAACACATATTTCTTTTGGTTGTTACCTCCCTTTTGCACATCCAATTTCAGCCCCACATAATCCAAATCAAAGTGTTTGATTGTATCAGTGGCAGCATCAAAATCTTTCAGCGTCTCATCAAAGAAGAAACCAAGGCTTGTATTCTTAGCAAGGGTGCCTTTGCTAACTAAAGCTGGGATAGCACTTCTCATCTCAGACACCCATACATCCTTGGCAAAGACAATATCCTCATTTGCAATGCTGTCATCGTATGAAAAAATACCCTTGTCGTATTTAAGTTCGTAAGTGTTGCCATTTATTTCTACGCGATAAAGGATATAAGAGCCATCCTTAAACAAATTCTTCATGTCGTCACGCAGGCTGTCTTTGAAGCGAATAGTAAAAAGCTTGTTATCAATCGAACTGTTCTTCAAGTAAGCGCGGATATTGACGCGCTTATATAAATAGCGCATCAGTATGACTAATTTCATCAGGGTACTCTTACCACTTGCGGAACTGCCAATTACAACAGTAAGAGGACGAATTTCTATCTCACCAGTATCCCTTAATGCACCGACATTTTTAACTTGTATGGATTCTTTGATATTCATGATTCGCATTTATTAATCAGTTGTCTTCCTGCGGCATATCAATCTTTCACAAATCGCCAATACGCCATGTAAATTATTAAGCACAAAGATACATATAATTTAGCACAAAAGATACGAAGGGGGATAAATTCTATGTCTTATAGCCATACGGAATTGAACATGAGAAACCATCTGCGTATCGTTAACAAACACAGGTTCCCTCCTCCGCGTAAAGTGTGTTAACACCCTGCTACGCAAGTGGCGCACGCTTCTGGTAACGTCCTTTGCGGTTTCGCAAGCGCTTATATCCCTTGTCTGTGGGGTCGATGTGTAGGTTTTTCGTTAAGTCGGCTTCTAAATTCTTGCAGAACTCATACTGTATACAAGATATCTCTGAAACTTAGTCAGTGGTAATCATTACTGTATGTGTTTGTAAGTTGTTGATTTTCAATCATGAAGTTGCAAAGCGATAGAGAAATTACCAATTTTTTAGGGAACATTCTTGTTCAAAGCTGGCGTAATGATGTGTCTTGCCATTGTGCCAAGTGGCATGTCTGTTTGTCGGCGCGTGTGTGGCTTTTTGCAAATGCGCTGGGTGTGATGGTGGCAAGGTGGGGTGGAAAAAGGACTGTAAAGTGGATTGGTAAGTCGTTATGTCGTCCGTTGGGCAATTAAAATGGCGTACTTCACACCTGAGTTAAAATGTTAAACATATTCTTTTGATTTTACAAAACCTATTCTTCTTGCCGCCTCATCCTAGCTCCAAAACACCGCTAAAAGTATGCTTTTAGCCGCCAGTCACCATTTTACACACCTCGTTTTCTATCAAAAAATGATGGTCCAAAGGGCGTTTTGCATCATTTTACCCTTCTAGATTGTCGCTCGCACGCAAAAAATGTCGTCCACTTTTTCTGCATTTAGCACCAAAACGGCAGTGGTTAAAGCATCATTTTGCCCCTTTTTGCACGTTATTTCAGTCCCCCGAAAGGGTTTTAAGCCCTTTTTTACACTGCATATTCTTGCAACGGGCTTGCTGTTTGCTGCAATTTACCCTGCGTTTTGGTGCTTTTTACCTTGCATTTTGGTGCTTTTTACCCTGCGTTTTGGTGCATTTTGCATTGTGTTTTGGTGCTTTTTACCCTGCGTTTTGGTGCATTTTGCCCCAAATTATGCTGCAAAAGGCGTGCTGTGCTGCCTAGGACGTATATTTAAACAATGTTCAATGGTTATTTATCCACCTCTATGCGCACCCTGTTTCGCCCCAAATAAGTTGGTGCAATACTCGCAAAAATGTGGGCGAAGGGCGGAATTGCCACAAAAATCGCAGCCATAATGTTAAATTTCGTACGCAAAACGTTACATCCCCTTGTCGGTGCTTTCGTCAACATCACATAACTTTGCAGTGAGCAAATCTTATCCGCGAACCCCTTTAACCTCAATCGGCCATTATACCGCCAATAAATTATTTTGGGTTGTTTCCACCCCTTCCTGTCCATCTTTCGTTTGCTTGTCGGCATTTTGCCAGTCTTATTCTCTTTGACGTAGTCCACTATGCCTTCAAGAATATCAATGGTAAGATGCCGACAAGCAAGCAGGGTCCGTTCAAGCTCTATTGGGCGATTGGGGTTGAATGCCGTGGCTACCCATAACTTCTTACTGCTACATCTTTCTTACGAAGACAACTAAAACGCTTTCACGCACTTTTGTTACCTTTGTCCCACAATTCTTCTCTTGTTTGCTTGCCTATTATAAAAGGTAAAGGTTGCATAGGCTTAGATTTGTAACGAGTGATAACCACTTTTACTCCGCCTTGTCAGAGAAAGTCTCTTGTGTGATATCACTAAGTGCTTATTTCATTCGTTCGGTATTGTTATTGTTTCATATCATGTTAATGGCAAGCTGCACAATAAGCACCAAGCAGCCTGCCTCTACGAACCAGTATGTTGCACATAAACAGGTGAAGGGAGATTCCTTGTGACGAAGGATGATGATACAGGAAAGATGTGCCATTGACAGCCTGTTTTCACCTTGTAGGGCATGCACTGAATACCCTACAATAGCTTACTTTTCAAGACACAATCAAATTTTACTCCAGAAAATGAGATTGTTCTTCAAATTTTATTGTAAATTTGTCCAGTACTTTGTATATGAAAGGCGTGTTTGCCTTGCTTTATTTTTTGCAACACAAAGACAATCAACGCCCTCGATTTATGAGAGTAAAGACGAATTCGGTAAATAAAACATACGATATGAAGGTGAAAATTTTAGTAATGTTTTTCTTGCTGCCGCTATTCTGTTCGGCACAAATCACTATGGATGATGATTGTTTTGATAGGAGTAACAGGATATTCGCAAAAGTAATACTCGAAGTTTTTGATACAAGCTTCGTCCATAAAATGGTGGATAGTGGTCAACGTTTTCTACTTGCGCTGAATGTTGATACTGCTGGGTATGTGCTAGGTGTGCGTAATGGTAGAGGCAACTTTCCCGAAACCCAAGTAAAGGAAATGACGGATAAGCTCAGAGAGTACTTCCAAACTAATATGGTGCAGTTCCCCCTTTGCTATGTCCTTCAAGACATAGGACTATCGAGTGAGGACCAATTAAAGTTGGCACGTAAGATCTTTAGCGAAAAGAAAGAGAGGACATTCGGTGCAAATTTCCCAGGAGGCTTGTTTTTTCCTTATGAAGCTGATAAAAGGAAGGGCTTTGAGGGCTCAAAGTTCGACTATTTGTTGCTGAGAATAAGCCAGCAGAAGATACCGATTAAGAAGAAAGTTCGTATGGACAAGAAATAGTATGGTTAGAATGATAACGCGCCACATCCTCCATATCGACTGCGACCTGCACAACAACTCCCTGCGCATATAGTTTGCCAACGGCAACGAAACGCAATACGCCTATTTGTAGATATGATTAACCTATCAACAGAAAAGAATAGTATACATGAGTTTGCGGGGCATGCTGCACCCAAAACAGATGCAGGAACTGATACGGGGAATGCAATTGATAATGAGAATAAGATGTGGAAAGAACAGGAAAACCATTAAGGAAAGGAGGAGAGAAACATGTTGAATGGTGTATATTTAATGCTGTTGGCCGTGCTTTGGCCTGGTGTTTCTAGCAAGTACCAGCTTATGAGAGATTATACATGGACTTACCAGTATACCTTAATTATGAATGTAGACAAAACGCCTGTGAAGAAGTCTGAGAAAAGGCTGATAAGTACACAAATTTCGTGTGGAAACGGTGGATGTAGGAGAATAGCTTTTAAGGATTCAAGCATAGCTTTGTCTTGGAATGAAACCGGCCCCATAGATACATTAAAGTGGAGTATCAAGTGTGACACCTTAACATTGTTCACGCATTCTGAGTACATTGAGTTTATGCGGAAGAATACGTATGAGAAATTTATAGTGCGAGTGAATAAGGAAAAACAAAAGGGGGAGCTGGTGACATTTGAATGCCCGAATATTTCATATCATTTTGCCTTAGAGCCAACTGATGTACGGACACAAGCGAAATAGAAGGAGAAAGCCTACACGGAGAAACCCGCCTAGTGGCCAACGAAATCGTTGCTCACACCCTGAAAAAGAGGTTAAACCCTATGCCTTCAAAAAAGAAGATTAAACACTTACAAATGAAACATTAATGATATGAAAGCAAAAGTTATCGCATTTCTCCTTTCATTCTATCTGCCATGCTTTGGGCAGGTGGCGATTGATAATGATTGTGGTTTTCGCAGTTGTAGAATATTCGGGCGAGTGGTGTTGACAGTTTTGGGGCTAAATACTGTACGAGAAATGTTAGAACACAATCAGCGCTTGACTTTATGGCTAAATATAGACAGCTTAGGATATGTACTAAGTGTTAAAAAGGCTGGTGGGGAAATGCCCCGACCACAACACGAGGAAGCGGTAAGTAAACTTAAAAGCTACTTTCAACAAAATGTGGTGCGGATGCCTATTTGCTATGCTCTAGAAGATATTGACCGTACGTATGAAGAACAGCTGAAACTTGCAATTGAGAGTTTTCGTGAAAGTGGACTAAGAACAATCCTTGTGTCTTTCCCAGGTGAACTGCCGTTGCGCTACAAGATAGCTAAGAATTCTGGCTATAAAGGTTCAATGCTCGACTATTTGTTGCTGAAACTAAACGAGCAGGAAATTAATCCCAATAAGGAAAAGGAAAGATGAAACCCAGGATAATTTTACTTGTCATGTTCCTTTCTTGCGCATACATCTGTGTAGGAGGCAAGCGGAACTAAATTTTCGACGAAATGAGTAGGAGGGGGATAGACTCTATCTCTGTATGTTACTACTTGTTGTTGGTTTAGGCGACAAACTCACAGCAGTTGCTTGTTAAGGGATAAAGAAGAGAATGGATAGGGTGCAAGGGCGCCGTTTGTCATTACCACTGCCTATCGTTTTGTGAGCAAGAGCTGTGCTTAACGGTGGCAAGAAATAAAGGGTAGGAACTATGGATGAAAATTTAAACATACATACGAAATGCAAAATATCTCGATATATAACGAGGAACTTTTAAGTAGAGTTTTTAGTCGTAAGAGGAGGAAGGGTATAGTGGCGATTTCATACGACTTGGATTGGTTGCCGTTAAATCGTAAAATTGATTTTACGGTCAACAAGTTATGTAGCTATCGTTTTCATAAAGCACGGCTGACCTTGCATTTTTGGGAGCCAAACGAAGTGTTAGAGCGGATGCTTAAAGAATGTGCCGTAGATGACTATGAAATGACAAGAGCATACAAACCTATGCGGATGAGACCAGGTGTTGTTCATATTAATTTCGTCAACGAGTTTAATACGAGGTTTTTAAAAGTTCTCATAACCAAGCATTATGGCTTTGAGAATGCACGCCCCGATACATTAAACGTAACGCCTTCTGTTGCTATGGATACAGATAAGGAGCTTATTGCAATTAAGTTGTATGACGATAGGGGCTTTTATGAGTATGTTATCGAAAAGCGGTGAAAGGGTGGAAAGGTGAAAGATGGTTGTTTCTGCTGATAAAGGTTGGAGCTATTCTTTTTGATGGAAGACCTGTTCCTGATAGGGCAAAGCTGCATTAAGAGGTGTGGTATTTGGTTTTTCTTCTGTCCAAATTGCTAATGCCCAATTGGCGGTAATCGCCAAGTGCCTTGTTGTAATGCCCAAAATAAAGAGGGCCGATAACGCTATATCGACCCTCTTTGCATAGGTAAAGAAATTTAAAAAAGTTCTTTCGGGCGGTTTAAAGAAACGTTGCTGGGCGGCGTTTTGCCACAACAAGTGGCGTTGTGTGCCGCGGCTCATTTTTTGCGTTTAAACAGATAAGCGTCGTTTCCGTAAACCAGATAGCCCTTGTACGTTTTGTTTTCGAAGACCTTAGACGAGAACCTGCCCAACACAAAGGCGGGAGCGGTGCCGAAATGTAAAACCGTTCCTTCCAAGGAACTGACTTTGGCGGCTAGCCCTGCACTGTAAAATAACTGGCCAGAGATGGTTACTTCGGGACTTACAGACACTTGCCCGTCTTGCGGACCCACTGCGGTGGCGACGTAATCGTTGTCGTACATGCCCGCATATTGCCCGCCGGCAATAGACAACGTACCTTGCTTTGCCGAGAACGTAACGGGGAAGGCAAAGGGGTTGGTGGTGAAAGCGAGCATCAGTTTCTTGTTCTCCTTGTACAACTTCACCGCATAGGCGTTTTTAACGGGCTTGCGGTTCTCGTCTGTTTCGGTAAGTTGCAGATAATACTCGCCTAGCACATCGCGGTCCAGGTCTATCTGTGTAACGCTGATGGTGTCTTTGCCCACCGTGGTTTCAACCACAAATTGGCCCGTGCGCACATGCCCTTCGTTGTTCTCGGTGGTGATGATGGTCACCTCGCCCTTCTCGTAGGTTGTGGTTAACCAGCTGTCTAGCGATTTGATGCTGATGTCGAACGTGGTTTTAACCTTATATGTAAGGGTGTCGGCTTTGTCGCCCATAACGATCTGTTCGGGCAAGTCGATTTGCGAAACGGGGCCTTGCTGGTCGATGGCGACGATGGTTGAGTCGCCGTCGGCCGACTTAATGACCACCGTTGTGTGTCTCGACTGCATTTCTTTGTTCACATCGGCCGTTACGGTTACAAGTTTCCCCTTAGTTTCGGCCTTAGCCCAGGGTGCCATTGCATAGGCCTTGGCGGCATCTACGTTCACATAGATGCTGTCTGTGCCGCCCAACGCGTCGAAGGATGTGTTTGCCGACACCACTTTTAGCGTGTGTTGGCTTACCTCGTTGGTGATGTCGTCGTTGCCGCAGGCTGCCAATAGGCAGACGAGGGCGCAGGCAATGATGGCGGTGAATTTAATTCTTTTCATTTCCATTTGCAATTGGTTGTTTTTAAATCTTGGTCATACCCTTAATCGATTCTATCTTGGCACTGCCGTTTACCAATAGGGTGGTAGACACGCCCACTCTCTTCGTGCCGTTATATTCGAGGATAATCATCGAGTCGAGGTTGATGTAGCCTGCAAGAGTGGATGTGAAGGTGAGGAAGACGCCGGGCTTGTTGAAGTCTTTGTTTACGATAAAGCCCAGAAAGTCGAACTTGAACATCTGCCCCGGATCGGCCGAATCCCACGAGCACATCCAGTATTCGTGCTTGTTTGGGTCGGTGTATATCTTCTCCGGGCTCCATGTTAGCGTTCCTGTTTTCTTGTCGTAGACGAACGTAAGCTTGAAGTCGGGCGACAAGCCTTCCATCCAATAGGTCTTTCCGTCGCCTGCCGCAACCATCTTTACCTGTACCGAGGCGTTCTTGTATTCAAGGTTGTACGTGCCCGCATAGTCGGCATAGCGCATGTAGTCGGCGTTGAACACCAGGTTGTTTGTGCCCGTGTCGTTGCCCGTGAAGGTGAGTTTGTTGGTGTCGTAAGC
>NZ_HE999448.1:8971-10875 GCF_000312305.1 Prevotella conceptionensis 9403948
CGAAGCTCTTCACCCATTTGCCGCCAATTGCCACGGGGGCTTGCAGCTCGATGCCGTTTTCGGTGTAGCAGAAGGGTACGTAAACCACACTGTCTTTGAAGGCGAAGCGGGCGCGCCTAGACGAGGATATGTACAGTTTGGTGGTGTCGTTGCCCGCAATGTACTTGTAGTTAACCTTAACATTGTCGGCCACATCCTGCATTTTCTCGATGTGGTCCTTCCAGCTTACGTTGTCGTTGAGGCGCGTCATCACCATCTTGTTGTGGAACTTCTTGCCCTCGATGAAGATGGAATCGTTGGTTACGCGCTGAATGATGAACTCGTAGTCTTGTCCCTTTCCGTCGTCGTCCCTTTGTGAGGGGGTAGACAGATAGTGGAAAATCTCGTTGTACGTGTTGACGGTGAGCACGGGTCCCATGTCTTTCTTGATGTCGTAACTCGATGTTGAGGCCTTGTCGGCATCGGCCAGTTCGCTTGCCACCGTTACTTTTCCGTTCTTGAACTTCATCAGGTAGGTGTATCCGCCGCCAGAGTAGCGCGGCTCGGTCCAAAGGTTGAGCTCCCATCCGTTGGGGGCCGACTCCAACACTTGCTTGTAATTCTCCACGGCTTTGTCGAGCCGTTGTGCGGCCGGCTCGTCAAACACCTCATTATCGTCGTGCAGACACGCGGCTAGCAGCATTGTTGCCACAAGTGCCTGCATGCAAATCAATATCTTTTTCATAAGCTACGTTCCTTTTTTTAGTTTAGTTGGTTCAGGTCGAGGTGGCCAATCTCGGATGCTCTGCGAAGTACAATGCTGCGCAATTCGTCGATGTCCAGTTTCCACGAGTCCTTCATATACGCCCTAATCAAGTCTAGTTTGGCTTGTATGTATGGCGCGCCCGTGGTTCCTGCCGTGCTCATCATCTTTTCCCAGTCGGCAGGCGGAGTGGTAACGTATACGGAAAGCATCTCTGCAAAGTCTTCAATGGGTTCGCTCATGGCGTAAGGCGTTACGAAACCCTTCTTGTTGGCGGCCGCCTTACGTACGAGATACCAGTCGCCGCTTACGTAATTTCCCTCGGATATGTGTTGGAAATTCTCATCGTAGGGTATCTTCTGGTTCAAGATGTGCGTAAACTCGTGGTGCATGGTGTGGAAGTAGTACTCGTTGACGGTGGCATAATCGGTGAGCATCTTGTCGGTTAGGTTGTTCACCATGTAGAGTGTTATCACCAGTCCGCCTTCGGCCGTGCCGAGCACCATCGTTCCTTGTCCGCTGTTGTATGCGGGCGAGCCTATCAGGTGGATAATTCGGGGCACGTTGGCCTTGACGAAGTTGGCCCCCACACACTCTGCATAGGCATCGAACCAGAGGTATTTGGCGATGATAGCCAGCTTGGCCGACTTGGCCGAATCGGCCGGAACGAGATGATATTTCATGTCGCTATATATGTCCTCCATCTTGTATTTCACGTCGATGTTGTAGGGATAGGTATAGTTGGCGAGCAACCAATTGTCGAAATTGTCGCGATGTACGGCTTTTTTTCCAAAGATGCTGTCGCCCGTTGGATTGTCTTCCGAGCAAGAATTGAAGCCCAACGACAGTATTGCCGCCAAGGCAAATAAGCAAATCTTCTTCATATTCTACGCGTTTTTGTTTTATTTGTTTCTGGGATTTGCCGTAAGTCCGGCTGTTATAACGTCTTGTGGCAGCTGTATTGCGCGGCGCAGGTCGTTCACCGTCAGCGAGTCTTTAACGTCTGTGATGTGGCTGCTTGCGTTCAGCGTGCGGCGGTAGATAACTATTCCGTAGCGTTTAACGTCTTGCAGTCGCCAGCCTTCGCCCACGGTTATGATGCGCCTAAGGTGCAAGATGGCGTGCAGCAGCGGCTCTTGCGTGGTGGTTCGATGCTGAAGGC
>NZ_HE999448.1:11416-32367 GCF_000312305.1 Prevotella conceptionensis 9403948
GAATTTCTTCTTTGGCGTTGGTGCTGTTGGCGTGTAATAGCTTATTCCGTTGTAGAAATTCTTGATGCCTTCCAGCGTAACGCCCAGTGCGCCGCTCGAGTAGGCCTTCACTTCGGTGTTCAAGTCTGCTGCCGCAGCATCGTAGTTGCCCAGCATGGCGTTGGCTTCGGCGCGCACAAGCAGGGTGAGGTCGGTTGTAAGCACGGCGTAGGCCGAGTGCGCATAACCTATGCCTGCCTGCACATCGGTGTATTCGAAGGCGTAAGGAACCTTGTTGATGAAGTACTTCGACAGGCTGTTGTTGCTCCAGACGGTGTAGCCGAAGTTGCTGCTGCGCCCCCACGGGCCTTGCGATTGCAGGTCTTCATTTTCTGAAATGAGCTGCCCGTGCGCATACTTGTTGCCCATGCGGTAAGGGCCTAGGAGGGCGCCCGCCTGCGAATGAACCGTCTGTAACAGCAAGTTGGCCTGGCTGGATACGTTCACATAGGCATTCGGGGCTATCTGTCCGTTCACCGAGAGGGCGTTGAACGCTTTCCAATCGCGTAACTTCGAAGAGGCGTCTGCGCCCAAAACGCGTGTGGCATAGGCCACGGCCTTGGCGTACTTTTGGTAGTATAGGTTGAAAAGTGCAGCGAAGGCGTAGGCCGCATTGCGGGTGAAGTGGTACTTGGGACGTGAATAGTTGTCGGTTACCAGCGGCAGTCCCTCTTCAATGTCGCGGTTTATCTGCTCGTAAAAGGCTGCCAGTGTGCCGCGTTCGTACTTGGTTCCAACCGTCGTTTCGGGGCGTGTGGGGTAGGGCAGTCCTAGGTTTTTGCTGGCCGTCGTTGGGTCGTAGGCCATGCAAAAGGTGTTGGCAAGGGTCAGTGCGGCGTATGCGCGGCACAGCAAAGCTTCGCCTTTCGAGGGCATCAGGTCGCTGTTGTTGCCCTGCTGTTCTATCGTTTGGAGGGCCGTGTTGGCCGTAGCCATGGCCGTGTACAGGCTGTTCCACAGCTCTTGCGGCGATTCAGACTCTTGTGTCTCGGTGATGTCGTTCCACGAGTAGGCTTGGTCGTAAAATCGGCCGTCGCTTCCCCAGCCCGTTACGTCGAACTCGTCGGCATTGTCCGAATACAGTTCTGCCAGATAGGCAGGGTTGTGGTCGGGGTAGGCCGAAACGAGATATTTCTGTATTTTCTCTTTGTTGTTCAGCTCCATGCGGTTGTCGGGCAGCTTGTCTAGAAACTTGTCGCACGAGGTGATGCCCAATGTTGTTGCGGCCAACAACACATATATGTAGATGTTTCGCTTATTCATAACTTATTCTTTTATTTGTTTATAAACCGAATTTGAGGGTCATTGTAAACTGACGTGGTATGGGGGCAGCCACGCCTCCTGCGTTAACAAACTCTGGGTCTTGGCCGTTCAACTTCTTGTCTGCATAGATGAGGAACAGGTTTGTGGCTTGGAGTTTCAGCGAGAGATTGGTGAAGGGCGTTGACCTAAGCATTGCTTTGGGGAAATCGTAGCCCAGCGAAATCTCTTTCATGCGTACGAAGTCGCCTTTTGCCGTGCGGTTGCTCGTGTAGTTGTAGGCGTTGTAGGCAATGCTCAGGCTCCTGTTCGATGCATAGCTGCGGTAGGGCAGTATGGTAGGAACCGAGGTTGTTTCTTCGTCGCCGGCTTGCATCCAGCGGTTCTTAAACTCCTTGGTCATCGAGGTGAGGTCGTTGTATTGTGCGCTGAAGATGCGGTCTAGGCGCACATAGCTGCCGAACGAGTAGGTGAGGAATACGTTCAGTCGCCAGTTCTTCCACTTAATTTCGTTGCCTAGCGACCCCGTTATCGTGGGTTCCGTCGGTCCTTCGTAAATCAGGTAGCCGTTGCTGTTGCGGTTTTGGAAGTCGAGGTCGGTAGAGGTCAGCTCGCCTTTCTCGTTGAGATAGGTGGGTATGCCCTTATCGGTTAGCCCTTGGAAAGGCATCGAGAAGATGGCGCGATGCGGATAACCCTCCATCGTAAAGCCGCTGCTGGCCTCGCCGTTCACAAGGTCGATGGTGCGGGCTTGACTCATCAGCGAGGTAACCTCTGTCGTTACGTGCGAAAATATCACGTTGGTAACCCACGTTAAGTTGTTGTTCTTGATGTTTGTCGTTTGCACCGAGAGCTCTTGGCCTTGCGACTTCATCGTAGCGGTGTTGGCATACCTAATCACTTGTCCGCCTACGCCCTGTGTGGCTATGGGACCGATGAGGTCGAAGTTGTTGCGCCAGAAGAGGTCGAACGTTACGTTGATGCGGTTGTTGAGGAAACCCAGCTCCGAACCGATGTTGAATTCGTGCTTCTTCTCGTACGTTAGTTGGGAGTTTTCCAACTCGCTGGTCATGATACCCGACTCCTTGTCGGTTCCCACAATCCTGTACGGCGTGTACGCTTTGAGTATCTGGGTGGAGTTGGTGTAGGTTGCCGGGCCTGGGTCGGCCGTAAGCGAGTAAGAGGTGCGCACCATGGCATGCGTCAGTGCGTTGTTGAATGTTTTCTAAACCACGGCTCTTCGCTGGCGTTCCAACTTCCCGACACGTTCCATGTGGGCAACCAGCGTGCGCTTCGGCTCCTTCCAAGGCGGTTTGTTCCTTCGTAGCGGTAGGTGCCCGTAAGGTTGTAGCGTTGCTTATACGAGTAGGTGCCCGTGGCAAAGAAGGCCGCCGTGCGGTTGTGGGTGTTGTTGAGCGAGTAGTAAACGGCGTTGTCGTCTATGTTCTTCTTAAAGAACTGGTAGACGTAGAAGGGTATTTCGCCCCCGTCGTACTGCATGCCGACGCCGTTGAAGTACGTGCGCCTGCGGTCTACGTTAGACACGTCGATGCCGCCCAGCACGTTCACGGCGTGCGTGTTGTCGAACGTGTGGTTGTAATTGGCCGTGGCGCGCACGTCCCAGCTCACCTTCTGCAAGTCGGTTTTTTGGTAGAAACCGCCGTAGGGCAGCACCGTTATCGGCAATGCATAGGTGTTTGTGGGGTCCTTGTACAGGTAGTTGTTGGCATCGCGTATCAATGCGTTGTCCATAGCCCTGTAAGCTAGGGCTTGGTTGGCGTACTCGGTAATCTTGTGCTCTTGTGTAGAGGTGTCGTATTGCACGGCGCCGATGATGGCCAATCGCAGGTCTTCGATGGGCTTGTAGGCCAGCTCCGCTTGGAATTTCGTGTTCAGCACGTTCATGTCTATCTTGTTGTTCTCCAGCTCGTTCAATATGTTGAAGGGGGCGTAGTTGGCGTGATAGTACGTGTTGGGGTCCAATGCGCGCGACGTGTTCAATGCGTACGAATAGGGGTTGATGTCGAAATCGCGCTTCACTTGTCCGTTTACCACGTCCACATCCTGCGCCAGCGTGCCCGGCGCTTGCTGTTTGCGGTACGAAACCGAGGCCAGCAGCGTGAGCGAGAGATTGTCGATCAGGTGATGGGTGGCGTTTACGTTGGCTGTGTAACGCCTTACGGCAGAAGACTTGTACCAGCCCGGGTCGGCCATGAACGACATCGACACGTAATAGTTAGACTTGCCTGTGCCGCCGCTCAAACTTACCGAGTGGTTTTGCATGAGTGCGCTCGAAAACAGCTGCTTAAACCAGTTGGTGTTGCGCATTTCGGCACTGTACAAGTAGGCGTCGCGGGCCTCTTGGGTGTTCTCCAAGTAGAATTGGCCCGTCTTGGGGTTGTAGGTGTTAATCAGTTCGTACATCTTTCCGTACACACCATAGTCGCTGCCGTTAAGCACGCTCGATAGGTTGAGCCAGCCCTTGTCTTGCATTTCCTGATAAATGCCCATCTGTTCTTGCGAGTTAAGGATGTTGAACTGACTGTAAGAGGGCACTAAGCGCGAGGTGAACTCGCCCGTATAGTTGACGTGTGCCTGCCCCGAACGGCCTTTCTTGGTGGTGACGACGATAACGCCGCTCATGGCGCGCGCACCATATATGGACGTTGCCGAGCCGTCTTTCAGTATCTGAAAGCTCTCGATGTCGTCTGAGTTGAGGCCGGCAATGGCCGAAGAGATAAGCGTTTCGGCATCTCCCGACGACAGCGCATCGGCGCTGATGTCGGTAATGTCTTCCTGTACAACGCCGTCTACAACCCACAGCGGCTTAGAGTTGCCATAGATGGAGGTGGCTCCGCGCACGTGTATTTTAGGCGCTGTGCCGAACGTTCCCGACACGTTTTGCACGCTCACGCCGGCCGAACGACCTTCCAACGAGCGGCTAATGTCTGCTATGCCGCTTATCAAGGCATCGTTAGCCTTAATCTTGTCGGCAGCACCGGTAAACATTCGGCGGTCCATGTTCGACACGCCCGTTACCACAACCTCGTTCAAGGTTTCGTTGTTTGGCGACAACGTGATTTTCATTGTGGGCTTGGGGTTTAGCGTTTGGGGGCGCATGCCGATGTAACTTGCAACAATTTTCTTGCCTTTGGGCACCGAGAGGGTGAAGTTACCGTTTTGGTCTGTCACGGCACCTGTTTTCGAACCCTCCACAATGACGGACGCTCCAATGATGGGTTCGTTGTCTTCCGACGAGATAACTGTTCCGGAAACTTGTGTTTGCGCCATCGCTATCCCTGCGCTTAAGAATAGCGAGACTAGAAACATCATTAGTCTTTTTTCCATAAATTCTCTCAATTAATTAATAATTCATACAACAGTATATATAGCAATCTTAATAGTTAATGAACTGGAAGCAAACGATTGGTCTATTCCTTAATGCCGATGGTGGTGTTGTATGCAACGCTCTTTTGCTTTCTTAATCGTTTTTTCTTGTTGCAATGGGTGCTCAATCGCCGTCAGGTTGGCCTGTGTGATGGGGCGATGGCACCACTATGTCTGAATGCCTTTGTGCTGGCAAAAGTAACGAATTGTTGTTAAATCGCCAAATTTAATTACAAATTTATTGTGAATAATGGTTATTTTGTTTGTTTATGTCGTTTTTATGCTATTTTATGTTTGTGTTTGTATTCGTGTTTTGCATGTGGGTTGGCTGCTGTGGTTGCTTGTTGGGGCTTGGGTTTGGCCGTGTTTTGTATGTAGGTTTATTTGTTCTCTTTTACCACTTTTAAGGATGTGCTTTGCCGTTGCGCCATGTGCCATGCCTTTTTGTGGCTTTGGGCGGTGCTTTGTGTCGATTGTTTGGTGGGCGCGATTGCGGCAAAGTTCGGTGGAAAGTGGCTGTAAAGCGGCATTGTTATGTCGTTAAGTCGTTCGCAGTGCAATCAAAATAGCGTAGTTCACACCCCTCTCTGAAACGTTAATTGTGTTTCGTTTGTTTTACAAAACAGGTTCTTCGTGATGCCCCATTCTAGGGTCAAAACAGTGCTAAAAGCATGTTTTTAGCCGCCATTCGTGGTCTTGCACGTCCCATTTTCTGTCAAAATATGATGGTCCGAGCGGTGTTTTGCACCATTTTACCCTTCTAGATTGTTGCTCGCCCGCAAAAAATGTCGTCCAATTTTTCTGCATTTAGCACCAAAACAGTAGTCTTTTAAGTACCATTTTGCCTCTTTTTGCACGTTATTTCAGTCTGCCGAAAGGGTTTTATGCCCTTTTGTGTACTGCATATTATTGCAAAATGCCTGCTGTTTTGGTGCATTTTGCCCTGCGTTTTGGTGCTTTTTACCCCAAATTATACTGCAAAAGGCACTTAATGGTGTGCAAATTGTATGTTTAAACAATGTTTAGTGGTTATTTATCCACCTCTATACGCACCTTGTTCTGCCCCAAACAAGTTGGCGCAATACTCGCAAAAATGTGGCCGAACGGCGGAATGGCTAGAAAAACCGCAGCCATAATGTTAAATTCTATGCGCAAAACATTACATCCCCTTAGCGGTACTTTCGTCAACACAGCATAACTTCGCAGTGAGCAAACCTTGCCCATGCCGCCCTTTAAAAAGCAAAATACACCATAGGGAGTTTTGAAAATGGGCGTAACTCCATCCTTAAAAGATGGATTTTGATGGCCATGTTGCAGATTTTTGGCGCTTTGTTTCGTTTTTCTTGATTATAACAGCTACCTTTGTGCGGAGTTCATCTGCTTATGGCAAATGGCTGTTTCTGCGCCAAACAATGGTGGCACCATCTGTTTGGCTTGCCAACAGCGGGCATTTAGGAAGGGGGCGTGCCATGATGGCTAGGCGGCGCAACGGTCAGTTTGGGCATCGGCAAATAAAGATGAAACGCTAACATGTGGAACCAATGGCAGGTGGTTGACACCTGCTTTATTAACAAAACGGAAAAGTTATGGGAATGATTGCAAACTATCAGTACATCAATGATGAACAACTAAACTTCTTGAAGAACTCGGACAGCAAAGAGAGGGACGTGTTGGCAGAGGTGGAGGAAATGAACGAAGAAAGCGAAATGCTGCTGGATATAGACAAAATGTGGGATGTGCTGCATTTTGTGCTTACCGGTGTAAGCAGTTGCGACCCCATTGAGAACAATCCTTTAAGCGAGGCTGTAGTTGGTGTACGTTCGCTTGAAGGCATAGAAGAGTTTGTTGCCTATACGGAAAAGGAGAGGGTTGTGGATATACTTGCGGCTTTGGAGGCTTTTGACATGGAGCAGGCTATGGCAACGTTCAGTATGGATACTTGCAAAAAGGCTGAACTTTACCCCGACATTTGGGATTACGACGATGAAGAAGAGTTGGTGAAAGAAGAAATTAGCGATTACTTCCAAAACATGAAAGACTTTTATCGGGAAGTGTTGGAGGTTAATGGCCATGTGATGGTTACGATTTACTAAATAATGTCTCGACTACTATGGAAAAGAAGATGATGATTGGCTCGACCGAATTTACCTTCGACAAAGGTTGCGGTGAATATGTAGGAAAACTGCAAGTGTGGGGAAGAGAAACAGACGTTTTTCTTGATACAGAACATGCAGAGGGTGAAAGCATCGATAAGATTGTTACTGAAAAAATAAATTGGATAGAGCATAACAAAGAAAAGATAGTGAAGGCGTTTATGGAGGAAAACGACCATTATGTAGATGTTGTTAATGAGATGATAGCCTGTGGCGACTTTAAGGCTGATGGGCCAATATCGGCAGACGATTTTGTGAATGCGCTGTTTGTAGACAATGTTACTATCTGGGTTAAGGGCGTGGACACGGACTTTGCCCTCGATTTAGATGCTGAACCCGACTATTTGCTTGGACATTTGGCCTTTATGGAGATTGATAACCAGTATCATGTTGAGTTTGGCGGGCTTAACGGCTAATCTTTTTCTTGTAAGTTTATTATTCCTCATAATGTAAATACGCAATGCAATGGACGATTTAAGAACGCTTTGGGAGAAGTATAGCGACCTCGATGTGGAGTCTAAGTTTGCCAGCATATCGGATGATATATGGAAATTAGGCCCAATTGAAAAGATTAAGGACGAGGTAAGTGCCGAAACTTTTACTTTTCATGTGGCAGTAAATATGATAGGTAATTGGAAAGGCGATGGCTGGGATTTTATCTTTTATGAAGGAAGGGCGTTACTTCCCTATATTCCTGATACGTTGAGTAAGTTAGGACTGGTGGAAATTAAAGATGCTTTTGAGCAAACGCTATCCGTATTCCCCGATTTTGCAAGCGATTGCAACGAGGAAGTTTATACGGATGTGATGAACTTCTTGATTAATCCACGATTTAAAGTTGCCGACGAAAGGCTGAACGCTATCCCTAAGGAGGAGCGGACGGCATTGAGCGGGGCATACCATAAGGGTGTACAAAGGTTAGACGACCTTTCTGAAAAGCTGTGGGGCTACAGAGCAGAAGAAGGTGGTTGGAAAAACGTTTTGGATTATCTAAATTCATTCGTATTAGGTAGTTCTTCATCGCAACAAGTGTAAAATAGTGCGGAGTTGAATCGGCATAAGTGGAAAGGGGTGAGTTATTTCGCATTGGATGATTAAGTTTTAAATGGTGAAAATAAAGTATTTAGCCTTATTGTGTTTCTTCCTAGTATGCAACTTACTTCATGCTCAGAAAGATATTTACCATGTAGTTGGTGTACAAGAGATTAACTTAAAGTCGAAGTATTTTGATTTTGACCGCAAGATATGGGTGAGACTACCGTCTGATTACAGCTTTACGGATGCACAAGATTATGATGTTGCTTATATCTTCGATGCGCAAGTTACCCCTTTCTTTGAGTTGGTTAGTGCATATCCTGTATTCTTAAACGAAGGTTGGTTTTCGAAAGGGACTATTGTTGTTGGCATTTGTTCGCCACAAGATTTAGAATACAACCGTCGAGAAGATTTCTTGCCCGATGATAGTTTGACATGCAATGCGTATAAAATCAGAAAGGGCCATTCTGACAAGCTGATGTGTTTCGTGAAAGACGAACTAATGCCATATATCCGTTCGCATTATCGCACAACGGAGAAAAATCTTGCTATCGGTCACTCGTTAGGTGCATCGTTCTTGTTGCAATGCCTGTTAAATTACGACATCTTTAATGACTATTTTCTGTTTTCGCCTAATCTTGCTTTTGGTAAAAACATGTTGGCGAATAAGTTTGTAAAGCATTCTTTCGATAGAACCGCTAGGCATTATCTCTTTTTTAGCGATGCAGCCGAAGAGAAAATAAAGGGCTGGGAAGGTTGGCAGACACCAAGGGATGAGGTTTATAGGTATATTGACTCGAAGGCGTTGCCCAACAACATTGTGTGTAGGCACAAGTCGTACCCTGAATCAGAACATTTTGCAAGTTTTCCGTTGGCGTTGCAAGATGCTTACAAGGATTATTTCGCCTATCGTGAGGCGAAAGACGCCGTGGCAGAAGGAGAAGTCTATGCAAAGCATATAGAGGTGATTGTTGATAATCCTAAGTACGAAGTGTATATTTGTGGAAACCAAGCATCGTTAGGCAATTGGGACGCCAAGGAGATTAAGATGACACATGTAAATGATTCTGTTCGTGCGATTGATGTAAAAGTACAACTACCTGCCCAATTTAAGTTTACTCGTGGAAGTTGGGAAACAGAAGGGTTTCCTGCGAATGCGTTAGGTGGTATTAATCTTCGTGTGGACAACAAAAGCAAGAAAGCGTATGTCTACAAAGTATCAGATTGGGCTGATAAATAAGAACGAACATCGAATTTTGCGGGTGATAAGGTTTACTTTGATGGGGCGGTATCGCTACTTGCACAGACCTTTGGTTGAACCCCAAGCGGTCTAATTACCGATTGGGATTAAAATTGTGTGTAAAAAAATGAAAAGAGCTCTGTTTTACCTCTTAGTATATGCAGCAATACTCATTGGTGTTTTTGCTATATGGGGCTGTGGTGCCATGCTTGGGAAGACAATCTTTGGTGTTCCCTCTGATAATCCCGTATTCGCTTTAACCCTTTTAGTGGCGTTACTCTTAGGCCACGTCATAGTTATTTGGCTATTTATTGATAAAAAGTGGGCAACAATAAGTTGGGGTAGCATTACTAAGCGTGCACGGCCATATATAATTGTACTCTCGTTTTTCTTTGTTTTAGCAACTTCGCCAATGGGGACGATTATTATAAATCTCTTCCCCGATACGTCACCACCAAAGCTGCTGTCTAACTTAGATAGCGCGCCTATCTCTATTGTCGGCATTGCGTATGGCTGCATAGTAACACCCATAGCCGAGGAACTGTGCTTTCGGGGTGCGGTGATGCTTGCACTTTACCGTTGGAAACGTAATGCGTGGTTTGCCATCCTTGTCTCGGCGGCATTGTTTGGTTTGGCCCATCTAAACATCGTGCAAGTGTTTTATACCTTCATTCATGGCGTTTTGATGGGTTGGTTGTTTTATCGCACTGGCAGCCTTATTCCTAGCATTGTAGTGCATGTGGCCAACAATTCGTTGGTTGCGGCTGGTAGCCTTTTCTTTGGCAACGACAACGAAATGGCTGGCAGCCTACCGCTTGATGATGGCTTTTTCTTGTTATTTATGGCTCTTTGTCTGGTGTTGTTGTTCGCGTGTTGTTGGGTGGCCAACAGGATGTTTGCAAAGTACGAGCCATTGAAGGTTTGAGCGTATGCGCTTAAAACATAACGCGTAAACGTTTCGCCTACTTGTGGCGATGAAACGAAAAGCGGGTATGCCGATGGACATACCCGTTTCTTTGGGGAGTTTAAATGGTGATGAGGCGCATTTTGCTAATAGCTTGATGTGGCATTTGATGGGTCTGAGGCTTAATGGCCCCTCGCAAAACTCATGGATTCACAGGCTCATGAACTCACAGACTCATAAGCTCACAAGCTGATGAACGCACAAACTCACCTCCTACTTACTGCACCACCACTTTCTTTCCATTACGAATGTAAATGCCTTTTTGGGGTTTGGAATTGAACTTGATGCCTTGCAGGTTATACCACGTGTTGTTTTCGTTATCCACATCGTTGTCCACTTTTTCTATACCCGTGGCCGTTTCTCCCTCGAAGAGAAGTTTGAGATTTGCGCCAACCAGCTTGTCGGACAAGTGCAAGAAGGCATGGAAGGGCGTAAGTTTAGCCTCATCGGTGGCTTGCACAAACGTTGCATTACCCTTGTTGCCCTCTGCATTAAGGGTGTAAGCAGCCCCGTTGAGCTGTTGCGCAGCGGCTAATGCCTTAACTAAATCGGCCTTGTATACGCCAAACAAGCCATCCTTCGTCTGCGTATTTGTATTGTTTTGTGGGTTAACCACCACATTTTCTGCCCAAATCTCCGTGCCGTCAGAGGCATATATATAAGGAGTGTTGGCCTGCAACTCGTCTTTTTTGGCAAACTTCAGGGTGGTGTTGGTGCCCGATTGCTTGTCCATACCATCGAAGGCGAAGGCCTTTCCGCGCGGTTTGGCGGCAAAAGGCAAAACAAGTGTCTCTTTCTTTTTGTTCTTAAAAGACGAGCGGAAGAACGTTGCACGCTTGGCCTCAAAGCTATAAGGCAGTCGATAGGTAAGGTTTCCTTGCAGAGCCAATGCGTTGAAGTTCTCGTCGAGCTGCATCTTGTAAAGGCTTGTGTGGCGTTTCCCCTCCTTATTTGTCAGCACGGTGTTGGCGGCGCGATGCTCTTGTGTCTGTGTTTTGGGTGCATACACGATGGTAAATTCGGGAAGTCCGTTTAAAAGCGCATCGCTTTCGGCTTTACTTAGTGGACTCATGGCCGACAAATCGAGCGAAACCAAAGCCTTGCATTGTGCAAAGGCGTTTGTCGATTGAGCGGGTTCGATGCTAGCAGGTAAGGCAATGTGGTGTAGCTTAACAATGTCGTTGCCGGTAAAGAAGTTGGCATCTATGCCGTTGATGCGGTATTCGGGCTTCCATTTACCGGCGAACGTGGGATTGTGCACGGCCGCTTTCAGGTCTTTAAACTCGCTTGACCAATCCTTCTTGTCGTTCCTCTTGTAGGCCGAGGCCGTGAATATGCCCGGATATTGGCCAACTTGCACTATCCGATAGGTGATGTTATCGGCAACGAACTCGTCTTGGGGTGCCATTGCGCTGATGGGGAGCAGCCCGTTACAGTAGCTCTTTTGGACATAGTTTTGCGGTTTGCTGACATACCAATGGCTGGCAACGTTCACGCCCTTGTTGTGTACCGATGGGATGGTGTTGCCGTCGAACATGTAGAAGTCGCACGAGCCTGCTCCGCGGAAAGCATCTTCTTCAATGCTTTGCAGCGTAGGGGGCAGTATCGCCATTTGCAGCTTGCAGCCATCGAACGCGGCGATGGGGATGGCGGCTACCTTTATCGGAAGTATCACCTTGTTGTCTGCGAATTGGTTTCCGGCGAAAGCCTCTTGCCCTATCGAGGCCAGATTTTTAGGTAACTGAGCATGCCTAAGCTGCTTGCAACCCGCGAATGCACCTCTGCCAATGGTGGTTAGCGACGAGGGATAGCCGATGGCTTGCAGGGCGTTGCAGCCCGAAAAGGCATTCTCGCCAATCTCTTTGATGCCCTCTTCTAGGGTAACCGCGGTTAGTTTGTTGCAAAGGCTAAATGCAAAGTTAGCCACTTTCGCCACCTTATACCTGCGCTTGTCGACAGGGTTAACGATGTTGGCCGGCACAACGAGCTCGCCTTCCGAATACTGACTGATGGCGGCATTCTTGCCATTACCAACCTCTACAACGCCTTCGGCCGTTACGTTAAACCACATCGGCACGTCTTTCTCGTTAAGTTTGGCCGTTCCCTTGATGAGCGTTTCCTTGCCTAACACATCGGCCGAAAGCTGTGTGCAGATGGCAAGCAGCAGTAATATGATATATTTTCTCATGTCTTTTTTCTGTGTTGATGATTGTCAATGATGCGTGTGCTAATTGCCATTAGGGGTTAAACTTGTTCCACGTTTCTTCTCCTCCTGCTATGGCATCTACGCCCTTTTCCTCGTAACTTTTGCTCCAGAATGAGAAATAGAACGATGAACCATTATCCACATGGCTACCCTTTGATAGGTAAGTGTATTTAATGATGTTGGGGTTGGCATCTGTCCGCATTTTCTGATATGCGCTTTCGGCATTGCCGATGGGCACAACCTCGTCTACTCGCGAGTGGAAAAGATAGATGGGGTACTTGGGTTTCCATCCCTCGGTAAGGTCGTTAACGCTGATGGCCGTGTACAAGTCGTCGAACTTGGGGTTCTTCTCGGTGGGTTCGCCCTTCATTTTCTTGCTCATAAAGTCAAAGGCGTCGGGGTTGAATATCTCAGACACCTTTATATATTCCCCTTTATTGTCTTTCTGAAAGGTGTATGTCGACTTTAGTTTTTTCTGTATTTCGTCGGTGGCTATCTCCTTTTTCTCAATCCATTCAACGATGCCCGTATTGAGGAAACGTTCGTTGAAGTAATCGCTCATGGCGTGTCGGCGCATGTAAGGGTTGTAGTCTAGCATGCCTTTGATGATAAGGGGCAATGCAACGGGCATGTAAACCTTGTCTTCGGTGATGTAAGTTCGCAGCGTGGCGAAGGGGTCGTAAGGGCCATCGCCGCAAACCGAGCCGCCCAAATGCAGGTCGGTGTCGAGGAAGTTG
This sequence comes from Prevotella conceptionensis 9403948, assembly GCF_000312305.1. GTDB lineage: Bacteria > Bacteroidota > Bacteroidia > Bacteroidales > Bacteroidaceae > Prevotella > Prevotella conceptionensis. The sequence continues at coordinate 24,438 of NZ_HE999448.1, forward strand.
GTTTCCATAAACTTCTGGCAAGCCATAGCAACCGACCCGCCTTGCGAGTAGCCCACGCATATTGTTTTCCAATTATCCCTTATCTTGGCCCGCTCTTTCTTGCTGGTTTTGTACAGTTCGATGCCATAGCGCAATGCGTCTACACTCTGTCTGGCTGTAATTTCTTGGGCCAGATAGGGGTGAGCGTCGTTTCGGGTGATGCCATATCCTTGGTAATCGGGTAGAATTACTAGGCAGGTATAGGCCAGTTTGGATGGTGTTTTTTCTTGCGCATGCATGGTAAGCATGCCCACATCACTTTTTATACTGCCTTTTGTGATGTATTCTGAAGGCGTACTTGCATTGTCGGTAATGGTGATGTGGCAGCCTAGAATGATGTTGTTGATGATGGCTTTGTAGTTTTTGGGCATGGCAGCTAGGGCCGTAAGTGTAACAGGCTCGCCCTTAGCGTTGATGCTGGGGTAGGTGTAACGGTAATATTCGTAGCCGAACCAACTTTCGCCGTGGTCTTTATTGTCGTCGTCGAATCCGTTTCCGCGTGTTCGTGCCACGTCTTTGGGTAGTTCAACGTTTTTAATGCCACGCTCAATAATCTTCGCATCGGCGGCATTAACGCCCGTGTGGATGGTGGAAAAGTCGCGTTGTGCAGCAACCGACAAGCTAAAAATGAGCGTCACCGCCAAGCAGAGCCGCCTACAATGTTTGTTTACGTAAATACTGTTCATCTTTATTAGGTGTAACTGATTATGTTGATATCTATTATCCGTATGAGATACTAGAATACTTATCCTTAACAAGATTGTTGTAAGCACGACATAGGCAACTTAAATGCCATTTGTTTCATTAGGTTCTACAATCATCGTCCTACATTATATGCTTGCAAAGTTCCGAAAAAATATCGAAAAATGCAAATAAGTTGAAGGGAAATATGGGGTGGGGATGGTCGTGCCAGCGTGATGTTTTAAGGTTATAACGACGCTGGGTTTAATATTGTCTTTTTGTGTTGGCATAGCGGAGCATATAGCAGAAAAGCATTGCCGTGGAACCAAGCAGGGCTAAGGCCATGTCTTTTTGAGCATCCCACATGTCGCCTTGCTGTCCGTTATAACAGTCTGCTGCATCTGCCGACATAACAATAGTAAGCAGCCATTCGAACAGTTCGTATATCATGCTGCCTGTTTGTATCATCAGCCATGCCATAAAAACAGCGATGGGCTGTTGCTGTTTAAACCATTTCTTACAGAGATAGACCAAGTATGGGAACAGCAATATGCCGAAAGAAAAATGAACCAAGCGGTCGTAGTGGTTACGAGGGTCCAGAAAGAAACCGGTATCAACCAACCCCAGCGAAACAGCTAATTCTTTATACGGCACGTACGAATAGATATAGCGTGCGCCAATAACGTGCAGGATGGTGAAACATGCGAGTCCTACAAACGCCGACATGGGCATTGCTTTCTTAAAAACATCGGTGATTAGCGGGATGAACAACAAGGCCGTTCCAATGTGTTGGAGCAATTGCTCGTGGGGATAAATGGGGTTGACGCATGTTATTATCGTAGCAAATGCCACAAATAGAACAAGCGCAAGCTTTGTTTTGTCTATTGTCATGTCTCTGCGGTTTACCTGTTGTGTTGTCTTTCTCACGTTAGTCGGGATAATAGAAATCTCGTTTTACATAAAGCATACCATTGGGCTTGATTAGCGCGTATGATGTAATTCTTTTGTCTTTATCGAATTCCATCTTAACATCATACGCTGCAATGGTTTCACCATCTTCTGCCTTTGTCGTCATCTTCTTCACAGGCGAATTGGGCAATCTGCCCATATAGCCTGTTAGCAGATAGGCGTTTGACGAGGGGTGCATGAAAAGGTAATAAGCAGCACCGTCAAGCAATGCTGGCAGACCTGATTGCGGGATGGTTTGAGACTTGTCGTATTCTATATGTGTACGAAATGTTCTGCTGTAATATCCACCTTCCATGATGATGTCAGTAAGTAGGTTGCCAACCCATTTAAATTTATATTGGTATGTGTCCGTGGCGTAGGTTATGGCTTTAATAAGCCTGTGCTTATCGTCGTACGTAAACAGGTAGCGGTCTAAAACGCCTATAGGATTCTCTCTAACGAGGTTTCCCGTAATCACTCTATATGTATATGTTGTGTCCGTTTCCCCCTTATGGTGTTGCAAATGGCTTATCGTTCGTAGCGAGTCTGTGCCTTTTCTCTCCACAAAGAGCGGTCGGCTGTTTACCATTATAGGTTCGCCTGCTTTGTTAACGAAATAACTACTTGTGTCTTTCCACGCCGCTAACGTGTCAATATATTGGCAATACGACATCATTGTAACCAAACGATGCAGCTCTTGTCCTTTATGCATGACTTTATCTTTCGGTTGGTTACAACTTGCGATGAGGCAGATGCTCAGCAATAAATATATTTCTCGCGTCATATAATAGGTGATGTTGTTGGGTTTGGATAAGTGCAGGTGGAAAGCCTATCACCAAGCCACTTTCGCTTTTGTAGTTTGGCCTTCTTTAAAGTATTCGTCAAGATTGGCGTGCGACAGGGTCCTTTCGTCTAGAAAAGAAATGAATGTCCTGCCAGAGCTAGTAATACCCGTAACAATTTTCATGTTGCCCTGTTTCCATTCTGCTCGTGGGAGAATGGCTCCTACATCGCATGCCAAGTACCACCATTCGCCAAATGTGCGTACGTATTCGTCTTCTTTCAGTGGCGGCAAGAGGTTGAGCTTGGTTTCTTTCGTTGGTGCTCCGTATTTTTTGGAAAGGTAAGCAGTCAAATCACACCCCGCTCATGTACGAAGTTCCTGGACAAAGATACGATAAAAACCTGAAATGCTGCCCCATTTGTCTGTGGCAAAACGTGGTTATATTTCAGAAGTCAACTTGGCGGAAGTTGTTCCATACACTCTCTACAAGTTGGAAACCCGGCCGTAAATGGCAGATTACTTCTGCGTTTGCATGATGCAGTATGTAAGTAGTATGCCCTGCAACCGCTCGCGCTCATGGCTTACGCGAAAAAGATATACAGGAGTGTGTGTAAGTAGCATGCCCTGCAATCGCTCGGGCTGGAGGCCACAAGCGTACATGTTTTCGGTGCCGTTGGCCACTCGCGCGAGTTTATGGCATACTTGTTTTGTCTAGTTTTAGTAATAAATTTAACATTGTGAGTGCCCTTTTTGTCCACCAACCGCTCACCTTGCCGCAAAAAATCGATTCTCGCGAAGGTTGGTTTTGATGGAAAAAGGGGTTGGCCTATGAATGCTGTAAAATGAATTTTTATTTAAAAAGGCCGCCATTTACACCAGATTTTGGGCTGTTTGCCCCTAAATACACTGCGTTTTGCTGCTAAACACACTGCGTTTTGGTGCAAAATGCACTGCGATTTGGTGCAAAATGCACTGCGTTTTGATGCTAAACGCAAGGTAACTAATCATTGAAAATGAGGAAATATCGAAGTTGGTGTAAACTAACTGATAATGAGGAGGAAATACTATGATTTACACAATTCTGCTCTATTTGTAAAGGGTAAAAATATGCAGATTTAAGCAGAAGTTCAGTTACCAGAGTGTTACCTTGTTTTGATGTTGGTAACGATGGTGCAGCATTCGGTAACTGAAATATTTTCGCTCGTGTGGCTGTTGCTTTGGTCGGCAGTTTTCTGCGTACGTGAGGAACGCTTTAATTCGGGTAACTTTGCATAAGACAGGCTGAGCTCGTCCATTTGAGAGCAAGCTCTCATGGAACTCGCTTGCACTGTCTTTGCCCACAAATATTAAAGCGTATGAAAACAGAGAAGATGAAGGTGTTGCTCTACCTTAAAAAGAGCGGTTTGGACAAGTCGGGGAAGGCTCCGATTATGGGACGAATTACCATTGGGCGTTCCATTGCCCAGTTCAGTTGCAAGCTCTCCTGCAATCCCGATTTATGGAATCCCCGTGAGAGCAGGATGGACGGTAAGAGCCGTGAGGCGGTGGAGATTAACGGAAGGTTGGAGAACTTGTTGCTTTCCATTCAATCTACCTATCAGTCGCTAATTGCCAAAGGACAGCCATTTGATGCAACTGATGTAAAGGAACAGTTTCAAGGCTGTGTGCAGGCACGATGTATGCTCATCGAGAGATTGGAAATGCTCATCAAGGAGAAAGAAAGCCATATCGGTATAGACATCAAGAGGGACTCTATGTCCGCCTATCATTCCACTCGAAAACGGTTGCAGGAGTTTATACAGAAGAAGTATCATGTTTCGGATTTGGCTTTTTCGCAGCTCACAGAAAGCTTTATCTACGAATTGCAGACATTCTGTCTTGGCGAACTCGGTCATCAGCAAAGCACATTTTTCAGAGTTGCAGCAGATTTGAAGACCGTCTGTAGGCTGGCTTATCGTGAGGGGCTGGCTGACACTCTTCTGTTTGACAAAGTCCATATAGAACGCGGAGACAAGAAAACACCCAAGGCACTTGACAAGGAAGCATTAGATAAACTCAAAGCACTCCGCTTTGATGAATTGGAAGAAGAAATGGAAACAGCTCGTGATGTGTTTCTCTTCGCCTGTTATACCGGTGCAGCCTATTGTGATTTGATGGAACTAAGCAAGAAGCATCTCGTCCGTGATGATGCAGGCAGTTTGTGGTTGAAGTTCAACCGACAGAAGACGGGTGTGCTTTGTCGTATCAAGCTATTGCCGGAAGCTGTTCGGTTAATTGAGAAAATGCACAGCGATGAAAGGGAAACACTGCTGCCTTTCATCAAATATCCCACTTATCAGTCTTGTCTCAAAGCCTTGCGATTACGGGCAGGCATTTCTTTTCCCTTTACTACGCACACTGCAAGGCATACCTTTGCCACACTTATCACATTGGAGCAGGGCGTTCCTATTGAAACGGTGAGCAAGATGCTCGGACATACGAACGTAAGTATGACCGAACGTTATGCGAAGGTTACACCGCAGAAACTCTTTGAGGAGTTTAACCGTTTCCTTTCTTTCACTGAAGATTTGCGTTTAACCATTTAACCAAGATTTTTTATGAGAAGTACATTCAAGATATTATTCTATATCAACAGACAGAAAATAAAAGCAGACGGCAAGACCGCTATTCTCTGCCGTATCACCATAGACGGAAAGAGTACCGCCATTACCACAGGCGAGGAATGCAAATCCTCCGAGTGGAACAGCCAACAGGGACAAACAACCGACAAGAAGACCAATCAAAGAATTAGCAAGTTTAAGGAACTTGTAGAAAAGACCTATCAGGAGATATTGATAAAGGACGGAGTGGTAAGTGTGGAACTACTTAAAAACCGTTTACAGGGAATAGCCACCACACCAACAACGCTCCTTGCCATGAGCAAGGCAGAATTGCTGTCCGTTAAAGTGTGCGTGGGCAAATCGAGAGCTGAAGGAACCTATCAGAATCTTCTCTATTCAGATAAGTTACTTACGGAGTTTGTAAAGGATAAGGGAATGGCGGATATAGTCATAGCCACTATAACGGAAGACTTGTTTGAAGAATACCGTTTCTATCTGAAAAGACGAGGCTTGGCAACAGCAACCATGAATCGCTATCTTTGTTGGCTGAGTAGGCTGATGTATCATGCGGTCAGTCAAAGGCTCATTCGCTGTAATCCTTTTGAGAATGCCAAGTATGAGAAAACGGAACAGAAGATACACTTCTTGCAAAAAAGCGATGTTGGCAAACTCATGGCATTGAGAGTAATTGATAAGGAAGCAGAACAAGCAAGACGGATGTTTATCTTCTCATGCTTTACAGGCTTGGCTATTGCTGATATGGAACATTTGCAATTTGGACACGTCCAAACGGCAGCAGACGGACAGAGGTATATACGCAAAGAGCGTCTGAAGACAAAGGTTGAGTTTATTGTGCCCCTGCACCCGATAGCGGAGGCCATCATCAATCAATGTAAGGAAGAACAACCACTGAATAAAGAAAGTCAGACGGTGAAAGACAAAGACAGCAGCTTTATCTTCCGAACTAATTGCAGCCGTAGCGTAATGAGTGCAAAGCTGAGCATCGTGGGCAAGGCTTGTGGTATCAGGGAACGGTTGACCTATCATATGGCAAGGCACACATTCGGGACGATGAGTTTAAGTGCAGGAATACCCATCGAAAGCATTGCCAAGATGATGGGGCACGCCTCTATATCCAGTACTCAAATCTACGCACAGGTGACAGACAATAAGATTTCGGAGGATATGGACAGGCTGATAAGGAAACATCAGACAAAGGAAACGAAGGAGGAAGCCGTATGAATGCCTATCACTATCAAACTAAAAAAGACCGTAGCTATTTCGAGTGGGGCGGCAATATGCAAATCATTCGCAAAGGCAAAGGCGAAATAGCAATGACAGAGAGCGAGCTTGTAGATTTCTTCGGTGTAACATGGAGGAAACTCAATTATCGATTGCAACTGCTTCTGAAAATATCTCCCCTGCAACCCGAAGAAAGGGATGCAGGAGAGGTGGAGGTATTCGTGAACGGACATCTGCGAGGTTATGCCTTGCTTTATCCGCTCACTATCATCATCGCTTTGTCTTATCAATTGGACAGCATGGAAGCCCACTTGTTCAGGAAACATGTATGTCAGAGATTACTGAAACCTACATCCATAATAACACCGATATTCTTAATAGGAAAGACGGATACCTGATGATTATATTTTCTTTTTCTTTCATTGATTATATCTTACTACATAACTACAATAAGGTATAATACGTTGAAAGAAAAAGGATTAAAGATTTTTATTGATATACGAATATTCTTTCATTTATTTACTACGCTACTACAAAAGAAAGATTTTTATTAAAACTGAATTGACAGTGTATAAAAACTAAAAGCACAACCATGAGAATTTATAGTTTATAACACATAAACTAAAAGAGCCGTATCAAACCCTATAATGAGTAACGATACAGCTCTTTTCCTTGTTTTGAGGAGGTTAAAGTTTCTAATCAAGAAGTTCACATTCTTTTAGATGTTGGGGTTATGTCCCAATAAATATCATAAGTAATATTCTATTACAACTATTTAAGCTCATGCAACATATAGGGTGCTCCGGAAACCTTTACCTTCAATTTTTCATAGCTTCCATCTTTCATGTGATAGACAAAATAACCCGTACCTTTGTCGGTAGACATCCCAAAGACAATGTCATCACCAGACTTACAAACCGATGCTGCCCAGCCGGTTGTCCCATCTAAGTCCATCTTTTTGCAGGTTTTGTCATAAAGATTTATCTCAAAGGCTTGAAATGATTTGTCATGAACGTAGTCAGGTGGATTGCTTGCCGCTCCAGGAATGTTAAGGTATCCATAAACCTTTCCGTTTCCACCATACACTTTATTATAAGCATACGATGTTCTGTTCCCCTTTACTCCTTCTAAGTTTACGTCTGCAAGGGTGAAGCAATATGAGTTGTCAAAGTCTTGCTCCCCTTTCTTAATGCGCAAGAATCCTTCCTTGACCCCAGGCTGGTATCCAAACATAGCTACGCAATAGAAATAGATGTCACCCTTTTCGTCCACGAATGGATCCCCAGCGGGGGTCATAGAGGAGGCCATTGTAGCACGAGGGTCACTAATCATTTTGATGGGCTTATCGGTTTTGGTATCTATTAAGGCTATGTGTGCTCCCTTCTCGCATGAGTAGGCAGATTTTAACTGGCAGAGCGTCACGTATAAGATGCCGTCTCTGATGATGGAAGCACATGGTTCAGGATTATTGTCGCCAGCCAACTTCCCCAAGGAATAGCCAGATAAATCTATTTCTCCTGTTTTTGTCATGGAGGACGGATCTATAATCCATACCTTTCCTAATCCAAGACAAGAAACGTAGGCTTTCTTCTCGGATAAGAATGTAATGTATGTGGCCTTTGCACCACTTGGAAAC
>NZ_HE999448.1:33434-62359 GCF_000312305.1 Prevotella conceptionensis 9403948
TTATTTATGTTGAATGTATGTTGTCCAAATGTATATTTTAAATTAAATTTGTTTCGTAATTCAAATTGCCGGTTATGGGATTCATTAAGAAGATTGTCTTCTGTTTCCCCCATTGCCTGAGTGATGGTTCCATCCCATTGTCTTCTTGTTGTTGTTGTGTCTATCAGGCTCGTTTGTATAATAGGAATAACAAGGGATGATTTCATTTCCAAACCTTTAAAGATGAAGTCGTCTTTTTCTATATGCAAAGTGGGCATTATATTAAAGCCTTTCATATAGGCATGCTGCGAATCAAAGTTAAGAGACTGTATACCTTTTTTATTTCTGTAGAAGGCGCATTCCAAATCCAGTTTATCGAAGTATAGCTTTCTAAAACCAATGCCGACATGATAGAAGTCTGCGTCATAATAGTCATTATTTCGTCTTACCTTTCTGTATTCTGAGACTGGCAGGTTTGTTTCGAATACTGGCCATGACATCGTGTAGTTGTTCTTGGATTTATTCTTAAAGAAAGCAACATTAAATAATATGCCTGACTTTGCAAAAAGCTTTTGAGCACTTGTAAGTGTCTTGGATGTTCCGAATGATGCCAATTCCTGCGTGAATCCTACTAAGTCGCATTCATCCTCCCGTGTCACAATATTGATGGCTCCTCCTAATCCGTCGCCTCCATATTCTGCAGGCACAATACCCTTGTACACCTCTATATATTTGATCACATCTATTGGAATATCGTTGATGTCGAAAGAACCGTCAGGACTGTTGAGTGGAAAACCATTAATATATACGGCGACACGCTTACCTTCTAAACCATGTACAGATATGCGCGACGCACTTCCCAATCCTCCTGTCTTTCTTACTTTGATGCCAGACGTGCGTGTAAGAATTTCTTCTATACCGCTTGAACGTCCCCGCAGCTTGGATCCGTCCACTACGGTTACAGCCATAGGACTTTGCCGAATGCGGTTTATTTCCGCCTGCTGGGAAGATCCCCTCACTACAACTTCGTTAAGGACGTTCGCTGATGATTCTAAGAAAAAGTCTTTTGTGATATTGCCGTTTAACACAATGACTTGCCTTACTCGTTTATATCCAACAAATGAAACCTCAACAATACATGTTCCATTTGAGGGAATGTCAATTTGATAATTGCCTGTTTTGTCAGAAACTGTTTTCTGTTTTGTATTTTTGATTGATATGTATGCCCCAGATATGGGAAGTCCTGTTTCTTTATCTATGATTTTCCCACGTAATATATTTTGGGCAGACAAAACTGTTGTACACAAACACAGTATCGTTACGATGAATAATCTGTTCATAATCTTATTGATTAATGAGTTCTCGCCATCCTGCTGTATTATAGCGTATATATTCAGACAAAACCTGTTTTGCCTCTTCTTTACGGATTTCTGGATTTGAGACAATCTCTCCGACGATTGTTACCCATGTAGAAGAGGAAATCCGAAAGAATAGTGACGAAACTTTTGTTTGTATTTGTGGATAGACTTTTTGCATTTGGTCAATATATTCTTTACTTATTGCAACTTGTTCTTCGATAAAATTTTCACGGAAAAATTCTACAGAAGTACCTTTTGATTCAAAAAGCAATAACTTTAATTCTTCTTTATACAAGAAAATTATTTTAAGCGTTTCTCTTAGCAAATCTTTTTGACTTTGTATAGAGAAACGAAGTTTGTCTATTTTGTTGGGTTCTATGCGATAGGAGGACAGCCTTCCATCCAAGACAGCAAGTAAAGGCCTAAGGACAGCATAAAAAATATCATCTTTTGTCTTAAAATAATTGTATATATTACCTAAGACAACTCCTGATTTTGCAGAAATTGTTCGCATCGAAGTTTTTCTAAAACCATTTTTAATAAATTCATTGCGGGCAGCTGTGACAATTCTGTTTCTTATATCTTCTTTTAATATTTTCATTACTATTTTATTAACGGACATCGTTCAATTTTGTTCATAAAAAAAGCGTACTGTTTAAAAACAGTACGCTCCTTTTATTGTTGCCTTTATGCGGCTGTGTGATATTTTTTATCATTAATTCAATTTTGGATACAAAGGTATGGGAAGAATTCTATACTGGCAATACTTATTAATAAGTATTTTTAATCGAATTATAATACTAAACTCATATGGACTTAAAATAGTAATTCTCCTCCAACATCCTTTCCAAGTCCGAAGCCTTATAGAGTATCTTTCCTGCAAACTGAGTGTAGGGTATAATCTTCCTGTCGCGGTAGTCCTGCAAGGTGCGGGGACTGATATAGAGCCGTTCGCACACATCCTTACCCGTGAGGAAAAGTTCGCCTGCAAAGAGTGGCTTGTGCGTCTGCGCTACTTCCACAATCCGTTTACCCACACCTCTCAAAGCCGAGACGACCAGCTGCATCTCATCCGTCTCCATGTTCAAATCTCTTGCTGTTTCCATCATATCTGCCTGTTTTTAGGTTTGTTCGACTTCGTAAGAAGCAATGCTTCCACATCCTCACGCTTGTAATAGCATTTGTGTCCGATTTGCGTAAACGGCAGCACACCCGTATCCCGATAATGCTGCAAGGTGCGCTTGCTGATGTTCAGCAGCCGGCACACATCACCGTTGTGCAGCCAGTCCGTGTGCTTGCTTTTTTCTCCGAATGCCTTGTGGCAACTCTCGGCAAGGCTCAAAATTTCATCTCGAAGCTTTGCCCAATTGGTTTCCGTAATGATGTAATAGTTCATAATTTTATATTGTTATTGTTTGTTGTTTCAGTTCTTTCCTGTTTCTGCTGGCAAAGGTAATGGCGTACGTGCGCCTCTCAAAGCCGTGGGGAACAGCAGGGAAGTATCGGGAACAATCGGGAAAAGAGCAATCCGTTTCATCGGTTCACATTTGCGTTTTCCTGCCCCGTCTTTTTTCTTTCATTGCAAAATTAATATCGGGCATTTCTTATTCCATCACTTTCCATTCACGTGGCAGCTTGTGGCGCTATAACAAGGGCAAAAGAGACAGATTTATACTTTTGCCACTATACAAATAAGGCTAATAAGACAATCAAAGCAAAAGAGTACATCTGAAAGCAGACAGTAACATCCGTATTTCTGCTAATCTATTTTTCCTGTCGTCCATTTTTTGCTTAATGAGGCTATAAATGCCCTTCTTGACAGCCTGTTCTCCTAAGAATTTTGCAGCGGACGAGCGCAATATTATGCAAGAAGGTTCTGAATGCTTGGAAATTACGCATTCTCACCCTAACTTCACTCTTGGAAACCAATTCAATGGAATAATGAAAAAGAACGCAGATGCAGGCAATATAGACAACAGAAGAAATCCTCATCACAGGGGTAGCTCATCCAAGAACGCAGAGATAGAAAACTACCTCTCTACACACTACGAGTTCAGATACAATACCGTGCTGAGCAGAACTGAATACCGAAGCAGGAACAGCGGCATATTTACAAAAGTCGGTCGCTATGAAATCAATACGCTTCGCAGGGAACTTGATTGCGATGAAGGCATAGCGACTTCTGCCGAGAACCTTTATTCCATCATCGAGAGCAGCTTCTCTCCCCGTATCAACCCTGTGCAAGAGTATTTCAAAGAGTTGCCCTTGATAGATATATGTGATAGCAGTAGCTGTGATGATGACGGTTGCAGGGATAGTAATGTATCTTCTTTTTCACCGAAAACAATTTTCGATTTGGCAAGCTGCGTTGTTGTCCGCAACAATGAAAAGTGGTTGCCGTACCTTACCAAGTGGCTTGTGGCGGTGGTCGCCAATGCGATGGACGACCGCGAGTGCCGTAACCACACCTGCCTTGTGTTGACAGGCGAGCAGGGCAAGTTCAAGACGACGTTTCTCGATTTGCTCTGTCCCCCAGCACTGCATGGTTACAGTTACACAGGAAAAATATATCCGCAGGAGAAAGACACACTCACTTATATCGGTCAGAACCTTATCGTAAATATAGACGACCAGCTCAAAGCCCTTAATAAGCGGGACGAGAACGAGCTGAAAAACCTCATCACCTGTCCGATGGTCAAATACCGTATGCCGTATGACAAGTACGTGGAGGAACATCCCCACTTGGCAAGCTTCGTGGCATCGGTGAACGGCAACGACTTTCTTACAGACCCGACAGGCAGCAGACGCTTCCTGCCCTTTGAAGTTCTTTCCATAGACATAGAGAAAGCCAAGCGTATTTCAATGGACAATGTCTATGCTGAAGCCAAAGCCCTGTTAAAGTCAGGTTTTCGCTATTGGTTTGATGATGATGAGATAGCCGAACTATACAGGGAGAGTGAAGACTTTCAAGTACAGACTGCAGAGATGGAACTTTTATTGCGTTGTTTTGAAAAGCCAACGGAGGATGAAAGTTATTCGTTAATGACTACTACGGAGATACTCACCTATCTGGGTATTTATACCCACCAGCCACTTGTTGCCAAGCGTATGGGCGAAGCCTTAAAGAAAGCAGGATACATAAAGGTGAGCAAACGAAGAAACGGTGGTAGCCCCATCTATGTCTACAAGATTAGGAAAATCTTGCCATGCCCGCTCCTTCAAACTTGTAGTAGCCAAATGTAGTAGAATGTGTAGTATTGTCTTATACTACAAAGTAATACTGATTATCAATCACTTATCACAAAATAGTATGTAGTAAGAAGAAAGATGAAAAAGTTTGGAGGGAAAAAACTTTGGAAACGGTAAAACCATAAAAACAGACAAACATAAATAATTATCATTCAACCCATTAAAGTATCAAAACAATGAAAGAAGAAGATTTATCAGCAATCAAGCGATATTCCATCATGGAATATCTCGAAAGGAAAGGTATCAAACCTGTCCGCAAAACACCGACCTATGCAATGTACCGTTCACCGCTCAGGGAGGAAACGCGTCCGAGTTTCAAAGTGGACACGGAAAAGAACCTTTGGATAGACTATGCCGAAGGCAGGGGTGGAAGTATCATAGACCTTTGTATGCGTTTGGAGGGCTACACGCTCTCGGAAGCCATCTGCCGTTTGGGACAGAACGCTCCCGATAATACAGCATACTGCTATCCAAAGACTGACCCCCGTATTAGTCTCAACCAGACTACTACAAGGCAAGCAGACGGAACAAGGAGACTGATAAGCATATCAGACACCTTGTCGCCGCACTTGCAGGAGTATCTCAAAAAGGAACGCTGCATTGATTTGGAAAAGGCAACAGCCTTTCTCAAATGTATCAGTTACGAGGTAAGAGGAAGAAGATATGAAGCCATCGCCTTTGCCAATTCTTCAGGTAGTTATGAACTTCGGGACAACAATACGTTCAAGGGAACAGTTGCCCCGAAAGACATCACCCCGATATTTGAGAACAAGGCGCAACCTGTCTACCTATTCGAGGGATTTATGGACTTTCTCTCTTTTCTTTCAATGAAAGGGGAAGTAACCAACCAATGCCTTGTGATGAATTCCGTGAGTAATGTTGTAAGAAGTATTCACTACCTGAACAAAAGAAATATAACCTCTGTTCGTGCTTTTCTTGATAATGACGATGTAGGGAGAAAAGCTGTGCAGGAATTTGTAAACGCAGGTTTTAAGGTAGAAGATATGGCAGTGTATTATAGAGACTTCAAAGACCTCAACGAGTATCACGTCAGCCGTATCCGTGAGCATGAGAAATCTCAAAATACAAGCAACAAAATAAAACAAGTCAAACTTAAAATAAGATAGAGTGATGAAAAAGGAAAGAAGAAATATGGAAGAAATAGATCGTTTCATAGGAAAAACTTTTGGTATGAGCCAAGCTGAAAATTCAAGTGAACAATCTGTCTCTGAATTCCAGGCAAAGGGAATGGAAAATATTCAAGAGCAAAAACAACAAGAAATAGAACATGCCATAGAGCATGCCACGCCATCCGAGTCTGTACTGCATACAGAGCATGCAACTATTCAACGACGCATCAGTGCCAAGATGAGAAAAGAGACACTCGACGCATACAAGCAGGCGTTCCTTGTTCCGACAAAGCTAAGTGAGAGAAAGGCGGTCTATCTGAGCAGGGAAACACAGGAACGTGCGGACTTCATTGTCCGAAGATTGGGAGATAAAGGAGCCAATGTCTCGAGCTTCATCGAAAACCTTGTGCGTATCCATTTGGAGGAATACGGTGAGGATATAGAAAAATGGAGGAAGCTGTAAACAACAGAAAAACGGTCAAGGACTATCGAGTAAAAGGATGTCCCTTTCACTCAAAATCCTCGACCGTTTTAGGGTAGTACTAACAATAGATTTTTACTGAACACATTGAACGGTGGGAATGCCACGAACACAGTTAATCTTCTGAATGCATAGCATTCATTTTTGGACGACAAAACGCTTTATGCGTAAACGGAACGTTAGCTGACATTGCAAGACGTCAGTTTGTACCCACAAACTGCGCTTGCTCCCCTCGTTCGGTTATCGGGGAGATTAGACCGTAATCACTCCGTTCTCATCGGTCAGCGTTCGGAAATTAAGCAAGATTGAAAACAAAGAAAAGAGGACTTTTATATGAACAGATATGATAGCAGAACTGCCAAGTGGCAGCAACGAGGTAAAGAAGAAGCGAGGATGAACAAGACGGAGTTCATCAAGGTAAGATGCACCTTAGAGGAAAAGCAGCGCATCAAGTCAAAGGCGGAAAGCACAAGACGGAAGTTCTCAGACTACTGCCGTGAGATATTACTTAATGGAGAGGTAACAACAGTTCCTAAGATGACCGAAAATGAGAGGGAAGCCATTTGTATTCTCCAGCATACGGGCAGGTTCTATGGGCAGATTTCCAACCTTATTAAAGTCAAGGATGAGAGATGGGTACATATCACACAGAACCTTTCGCTATGTGCCAAAGAAGCATTTAAGCGATTTTACGACCCGCATTTTCGTGTGGACGACGAAATATATAAGGTCTTAAATATGTCGAGAGATGATAGGAAAATGTAGGGCGATAGCACACGGCAGCACGGCTTTGGACTATATTTTCAGAGAGGGCAAACTCGGTAATCGGCTTGCCTTCCACAATCTTTGCAGCAGAGAACCGAAAGCAATCTATGAGGAAATGAAAGTGGTCAGCGATTATAACAGTCGTTGCAGAAACAAGTTCCTCCGCATTGAAATCGGTATAGCACCTCAGGATGAAAAGAAACTACCCGTATCTGAACTCATGCGGATAGCCCATCTGTTTGCCAAACAAATGGGACTTGACAACCACCAATGGGTAGCAGTAACGCATAAAGATACCGACAACAGGCATATCCATATCATTGCCAACCGCATCAGTCTGTACGGAGAGGTCTATGATACCACTTTTGTAAGCAACAGGGCAGCAAGAGTGGCGGAGGAAATAAGTCGCTCGAAAGGCTTGACCATTGCAAAGGAGGTCAGGGCGGAAAGGAAGCATCAGAAAGCAAAAGCCAATCCTACGAGAGAGCAAACAAAGAAAGAAGTACAGCAAATCTGTTATGCCTTGTTGGATAAATATAAAGGCGGTGGCATATCAGGGCATTCCATGTTTCTCTACGAATTGAATAAGAACAACATTATCATAGAGCGCATGAAGAACAAACAGGGAAAAGTCTATGGTTTGAAGTTCTCCTACAACGGGCAATGTTTCAAGGCTTCCGAAATCGGCAGGGAGTTCGGATACCACTCTTTGCGGAAAAACTTTGAGATAGCCAATAAGGCCGAAACAAAGGAGACGATAACAAAAGCTCACACATTGGCACACGAGACTGCAAAAGATAAAACTCACTCAGACACAGGCTATCAACTTGTTCCTCCCAGCCGTTCATACATACCGCCTACAAAAACAAACGAAAGTTCATCTATTGCACAAGCCGTAGGAAATGTAGCAAGCACCGCCTTGAATGCTGTCGAAGAAATGATTTTGGGAGCAGGTGGACTTATTAATTCACAGACACACGGTGATGATTATGCAGAGATGGCTTGGCAACGAAAACTCAGAAACCAAGCCAAGAAAAAGAAGAAAAGAGGAAGAGGTATATAACCATTCTCCTCATTTTTCAATCTTTCCAAACAACAGATGACGCAAAAGAGTGAAAATCTTATCAAAAACGCTTGTTATTCAAAGCAAATGATTATCTTTGCAAATAGAATAACAAGCGTTCTTTGTTGATGCAGAAACCTGCGGTTAATGGCACTTCGCTCGTTTCCAAATCGTTACCTGTTTAGTTTGTATAGCAAGGTAACTTCTTTATTTTCAATTAGATACATTTTAGAAATCATCTTGCGCGGTGATTTGCCCTATTTTACACCATGATATGACGCAGATTATTGTCTCCTTTCAAAAGAACAATGGGGTAAGCTCCGTAACCTATTGACTTTCTTTCATTTATTTCACAATAAAATTTCATGTATATTCAGAAAGAAAGTGGGTTCTTTGGGCTTAATTTTCCATTACTTTCATCGACCGACTAATTAAAACAGACACTTAGAATTGCATAACATAAGGAGATGATTTGGTTAAAGGGACGAGGCTATAAGCATAAAAAAGAGGCTGCAGGGATAATTCCTTGCAGCCTCTTTTCTTTTGAAGCAGATAATTTATTTAATGAACTTATGCGATGCAAGCATATTCTTTGGATCGAGGGCCTCGTCAAGTTCTTCTTTCGTTAGCAAGCCTTTTTCGAGTACAATGTCGTAAACGGAGCGGTTAGTCTCAAGGGCTTCCTTCGCAACCTTTGTGCTATTCTTGTATCCAATGTATGGATTGAGCGCGGTAACGATGCCGATTGAGTTCTTCACCATCTCGTAACAACGCTCCTTATTGACGGTGATTCCGAGTACACATTCCTCTGTAAGCGTGTCGATGGCATTGTGCAACCACCACAGACTTTCAAAGAGACACTCGGTGATAACAGGCTCCATGACGTTCAATTCAAGCTGACCTGCCTCGGCAGCAAAGGTGACCGTGACGTCGTTTCCGATGACTTTGAAGCACACTTGATTGGTAACTTCGGGGATAACGGGGTTCACTTTGCCCGGCATGATGGACGAACCGGGGGCCTTGGGTGGCAGGTTTATCTCGTTCAAACCGCAGCGCGGGCCTGATGCCATGAGTCGGAAGTCGTTGCAAATCTTGTAGAGTTTCACGGCCAAACGCTTCAAAGCGCCACTGTAACTGACGTAGGCTCCGGTGTCGGGTGTGGCTTCTACGAGGTCGGTTGCAGAGACAAAAGGCTCTCCGGTGAGCTTGCTCAGGTTGGCCGCACACAGCTTTGCGAAGCCCGGAACAGCGTTCAAGCCTGTCCCGATGGCTGTTCCGCCCATGTTGATTTCGTGCAACAGCTTGACATTACGCTCCAAATTGAGGACTTCCTCCTCTAAGTTATTGGCATAGGCATTGAACTCTTGGCCCGCAGTCATGGGCACTGCGTCCTGCAACTGCGTGCGTCCCATCTTCAAAACGTCCTTGAACTCTTCGCCTTTATAGCGCAAAGCGCTGATCAATCCCGTCAGACTTGACACGAGACTTTTGTTCATTCGAATGAGAGCAAGGCGGATGGAAGTGGGGTAAACATCGTTGGTACTCTGCCCACAGTTCACATGATCGTTGGGATAACAGTATTGATAGTCTCCCTTTTTGTGTCCCATTATCTCGAGAGCACGGTTGGCTATCACCTCATTGGCGTTCATATTGACCGACGTTCCGGCTCCTCCTTGCATCATATCGATGGGGAAGTTCTCGTGCATCTTACCGTCGATGATTTCCTGACAGGCCTGACTGATGGCGCCAGAAATCTCATCATTGATGACACCGAGGCTGTGATTGGTCTGCACGGCAGCCAGTTTTACGTAGGCAATGGCCACGATATAGTCGGGATAGTCACGCATCTTCTTGCGCGATATGTGGTAGTTGTTGATGCCACGCTGGGTCTGTACGCCGTAATAGGCATCGATTGGTACTTTGAGTTCGCCTAAAAGGTCGGACTCTACTCTGAATTTTTCTTCTGACATAGGTGTTGTTTTTGAAGTGTTTACTATGGAATGGAGTTATCTTTACTATCGAAAGGTGCTCCGATTCCGGTAAATAAATAAATTCTTTTGATTGCTAAGAAGTCGGCTCTTGCCGCAGTTTGTCACGCCTATCCTGCCCTTTCGCGAGGAAAAGTGAGGCATAGGGGCCGACAAGTTGATGGAGATGAAAGCCCCCATTATATATAAGGTATAGACGTTTTGCTTCGATTGACTCGTTACTCAGCACTGATGCACAGCACGATTCACGTTGAAAAGCGCCCTTTTCTGTCGTGAGAAGGGACGACACCGACAACGCATTCGGCAGAGAAATCAACTGAGATGATGCCATATAAGCAATGATAACATTTTATAGAAACAAACTTTTTGTCTCGTTCTTGAATACAAAGATAAATGAAAAATGTCATAACTTATTTACAAAATCCTGCATTGTTTTTGTAAAAAAGCAAACAAATCATCTCGTCTTTTCAAAGGATTTATAGAGAAGTTTCGGTTGTATGATGCACCGCATAGTGTTTTATTTCAGCATGCTGTAAGCCAAATGATAACCCACACTGCATTCAAAGGCAAAGACCATAAAGGAGGATTAAAAAATACAACAAGTGAGATGCGCTCATAATTCCTATGATTTTGTAGCGTAATCTGAGGCAAAACGCACGACGAAATGAGGCAGATTGCAAGATGATTAACCTCACTTTACATTATATGAAAATAGAGTTAAAGAAGCAATTAATTTCTATCTATTAAGTCTTTTTAATGATAGATTTACAGCAACCTGCTTAAAAAATCTATAAATTTGTATTTAATTCTTGAGTCATTAGTAAAAGATAATCGGATAACCCATTAGTTAGGTATGAAGAAAGAGATGCTGTTGATGGCTATCATCACGTTGATTGTAGTCACAGGATGCCGCAAAAACAAGGAAAACAGCGACCAAACGGTCTACGCAGTAACGTCTCCTTGGGTAACCAATACACAAGTTTCAAAGGACTATGTGGCCAATATTGAATCGCGAAAAAACATAGAAGTACGCGCGCAGCAGGAGGGAATCTTGCAGCAAGTCTATGTCACAGAAGGGCAACAAGTGCGAGCCGGTCAGCCGCTTTTCCGCATTTCGATTGTTGGAGCGCAACAGAATGTGGCGCGGGCAAAGGCAGAAGCCGAGCAAGCACGCATTGAACTGCAAAACACAACAACGCTAACGAGGGGGCAAATTGTTTCGCCCAACGCACAAAAGATGGCTAAAGCGAAGCTCAATGCAGCCTTGGCAGATTATAAATTGGCCCAGATTCAAGCACGATTATGCTTAATCAGCGCCCCATTTACAGGCGTTATAGGAAGTCTTCCGAAAAAGATTGGAAGCTTAGTGCAGGGAGGTGACTTGCTCACTACACTATCCGACAACTCGTCACTCAACGTATATTTCAATATCTCTGAACCCGAATATATAGACTATCAGCAACATTCGGCCGAACGAAATAAACTTCCTTTGACGCTGATTCTTGCCAATGGAAGCGCCTTTTCGGCTAAAGGCTACATCCAAAACATAGCTGGTGAGTTTGACAGTAGCTCTGGAAATATAGCTCTTCGTGCCCGCTTTGCCAATCCGAAAGGTTTGCTTCGCAATGGTGAAACAGGCACAGTGCGCATCAATATGCCTTTACACAACGTGTTGGTAATCCCACAACAGGCCACGTATGAAGAGGAAGACCGCCGTTATGTGTTTGTTGTTGATGGCGCAGGCTATGCACATTCACGCGAGATTAAAGTGGCATTTGAACAACCAGAGGTGTTTATTATCGCCGAAGGAGTAACTGCCAACGACAAGATTCTATTGAGTGGAGTGCAGAAAGTGCATGATGGTCAACACGTAAAGACGCGTTATTACACACCAAGTGAAGCCATGAAGCGTGTTCAACTGAATGCCGACTAAGGCTTTCAGGTGGCTTTTCATCACGCTTTACAACCGAAAAAAGTTCTCACATCGTATTATTTCATGATGAGAATAACCATTTATAAGAAGAAAAAAAGACGCTAATAAACAGTCAATATGTTTCAAAAGTTTATTCGAAGACCAGTACTTGCCATCGTTGTTTCATTGGTAATCGTCTTCATTGGCATTCTTTCGCTGTTCAATTTACCCATTACTCAGTTCCCATCTATATCCCCTCCAAAGGTTAATGTGGTAGCCGATTATCCGGGAGCCAACAATGAACTGATGATTAAGTCAGTGCTTATTCCTCTTGAACAGGCACTGAATGGTGTGCCGGGAATGAAGTATATCGAGTCGGATGCAGGCAATGACGGCGAAGGAGAGATAAATATTGTCTTCAAACTTGGTACAGATCCAAATGTCGATGCTATCAATGTGCAAAACCGAGTGTCGGCAGCGACCAACAAACTACCGCCAGCTGTTGTGCGCGAAGGAGTGAAAATATCTCGTGAGGAGCCTAATATCCTCATGTATATCAACCTATATAGCGATGATCCTAAAGTCGATCAGAACTTCCTTTTCAATTATGCGGACATAAATATCTCCCCAGAACTCGCCCGCGTTGATGGCGTTGGAGATCTTGATATCCTTGGAACGAGGAGCTTTGCCATGCGTGTTTGGCTCAAGCCTGATAAGCTTACAGCCTATGGTTTGTCTGCAAGCGACATCACAGATGCCTTACAACAGCAGAGCATTGAAGCCTCTCCAGGCAAGCTTGGGGAAAGTTCGGGCAAGCATGCACAAAGCTTTGAGTATGTGTTGAAGTATCCGGGACGTTATACAACGCCTGAAGAGTATAGCAATATTGTCGTGAAATCAACTCCTGATGGGCAATTTATCAGACTCAAAGATGTAGCAGATGTGAGCCTCGGGAGTGAGGTTTATGACATATATTCTACGTTGAATGGTCACCCGTCTGCAGCCATAACACTGAAACAAGCCTATGGATCGAACGCGCGACAAGTTATTCAGAACGTCAAGAAAACTATGGCTCACCTTCAAAAAGACATGCCAAAGGGCATGCATTATGAGTTGAGTTACGACATCAGTAGATTCCTTGATGCCTCTATAGAAAAGGTAATTCACACGCTGTTTGAAGCCTTTATACTCGTTGGTTTCGTTGTATTCTTGTTCCTCGGAGACTGGCGTTCTGCCCTCATTCCATGCCTTGCAGTCCCTGTTTCGTTAATAGGTAGCTTCGCAGTCATGAATGCTTTCGGCATAACGCTTAACATGATATCGCTCTTTGCCTTAGTAATGGCGATAGGAATCGTGGTCGATGATGCCATTGTGGTAATCGAAGCGGTCAATGTGAAGATAGCCCAAGAAGGCTTAGAACCTTTGGAAGCCACGCAAAAGGCAATGAAAGAAATCAGTGGAGCCATAGTAGCCGTGACGTTGGTTATGGCATCTGTGTTCATTCCTGTAGCCTTTATGGGTGGCCCAGAAGGCATGTTTTATCGGCAGTTTTCAATCACAATAGCTTCTGGAATCGTGCTTTCGGGCTTCACAGCCCTAACACTTACGCCCTCGCTTTGTGCGCTAATATTGACTCGAGAGCGTGATAACCACATCAAAAAGACGTGGCTTAATCGTGTACTTGATAAGTTTAATGCGGGCTTTGACAAAGGAATCGGCGGCTATCGCAACGTGCTTCAACGCACTGTTTCGAGGAAGATTATCACACTTCCGCTGTTACTTTTGTTCTGCATTGGAGCCTTCTTTATCAACAATTCGTTACCATCGGGCTTTATTCCTCAAGAAGATCAGGGCATGATTTATGCTGTAATTGAGACGCCACCTGGTGCTACTATTGAGCGAACGAATAAGGTTGCACATCAACTTGCGAGTATAATTGCAAAGGAAGATGGCGTAGAAAGTGTGTCTTCTTTGGCTGGATATGAGATCCTTTCTGAAGGAACCAGCGCCAACTCTGGTTCGTGTTTGATTAATCTTAAGCCTTGGAAGGAACGCAGTCGGACGGCAAAAGAGATCATCAATGACCTTGAAAACAAGTGCCAACAAATAACAGATGCCAACATAGAATTCTTCGAACCACCTTCTATTCCAGGCTATGGTGCGGCGTCAGGTTTCGAGCTTCGACTCCTCGATAAGACTGGAAGTAACGACTATCATGCTATGGAAAAGGTCAGCAAGAGCTTCGTTTCAGCTCTTAATAAGCGTCCAGAAATAGGCTCAGCCTTTACCTTTTACTCGGCCAGTTTCCCTCAATACATGCTCCGAGTAGATAATGATATCGCCGCACAAAAAGGCATTACGCTCGGTACAGCCATGGATAATCTCTCCACATTGATTGGTTCTGACTACGAGACGGGCTTCGTTCGATTTGGTAAGCCCTATAAGGTCATCGTGCAAGCCGACCCAAAATATCGTGCTTTTCCACAAGACTTGATGCAGTTAAAAGTTAAGAACAACCAAGGTGAAATGGTGCCTTATGCCGACTTCTTACACATGGAAAAGGTATATGGAATGAGTGAGATGACGCGGCATAATCTATATAATTCTGCCGAAGTTACAGGCTCAGCAGCAGCTGGATACAGTAGTGGTCAGGCCATCAAAGCTATCGAAGAGGTGGCTGCTTCGACGCTACCTCACGGCTATGATTACGACTTTGCCGGCATCACTAAAGACGAAGTAGACCAAGGAAACCAAGCGTTGATCATCTTTATTGTATGTTTAACGTTCGTCTATCTCATCCTTTCAGCACAATATGAGAACTTCCTTTTGCCACTTCCAATTATTACTTGTCTGCCCGCAGGCATCTGTGGAACGTTCATTTTCCTAAAACTCACGGGATTGGAAAACAACATCTACGCCCAAGTTGCTATGGTCATGCTGATTGGTTTGCTTGGAAAGAATGCCGTGTTAATGGTAGAATATGCCGTGCAACGCCACAACTTAGGCAAGAGTATACGTGCAGCAGCCATCGAAGGTGCGGCAGCTCGCTTCCGTCCTATCCTCATGACATCGTTCGCTTTCATAGCCGGCTTGCTGCCATTAGTATTTGCTCATGGTGCAGGGGCTATTGGAAACCGAACCATTGGCACGGCAGCTGCAGGTGGAATGCTATTCGGAACATGCTTCGGACTCATTCTCGTTCCGGGATTGTATTATATCTTTGGGCGCATGGCCGACCATGTAAAGATGGTTCGTTACCAACGAAACAAGCCATTGACTGAGGAGAAAGACAAACAATATAAACTTGAAAATGATGAAAAGAAATAATATTTTCCTTCTTATTCTGATTGTCATCGGAGTGTCATCTTGCAAGACTCCCCAAGCGACGCAAGTCAATAGCCGCACGCGTTTGCAGCTACCCACGCAATATAATGGTGATACGCTGACGGCGAAGACTACGCCTACGTCATGGAAAATGTTTTTCACCGACCCACAACTCAAGGCACTTATCGACTCCGCTTTAGTCAATAATCAAGACTTAAAGATAACATTGCAGCAGATAGCTGTAGCAAAAAGCGGAATGATTGCAGCCAAAGGAGCCATGCTTCCATCGCTTTCCGTGGGGGCTGAAGTAGGAGTTAGCAAGGCCGGACGATACACAAGTGAGGGTGCCGGCAATGCTTCTACCGAGATGACTCCTGGGAAACTCATCCCCGATCCACTCATGAACTATCACCCGGGCTTTGCCTTTGACTGGGAACTCGACCTCTTTGGCAAGTTGAAGTCAAGCAAAAAAGCGGCTGTCGAGCGTTATTTGGCAACCTTAGAAGGCCAGAATGCCGTGCGCGCTTCATTGATTTCACAGGTCGCAAGCAATTATTATACCCTGTTGGCCTTAGATAACAAGCTCGCACTTATACGCAAATATATCGATCTTCAGCGTCAGGCGGAGAAGATAGCTGAGATACAAAAGGAGGCCGATAGCGACACAGAACTGGCTGTTGAGAAGTTCAAAGCAGAGCTTGCAAAGGCGCGTTCGCAGGAGTTTGCATTGAAACAAGAGATTACTGAATGTGAAAATGCACTCAACTTACTGCTCGGTCGTTACCCAACGCCTATTCAACGAGATGCCAAACAGTTGTTGAATGAAGACGTGAAAACAATCGTTACAGGACTTCCTTCCAATCTTTTGAGCCACCGACCCGATATCCGTCAGGCTGAACATGAACTCGCTGCAGCTCATTGGGACGTAGAAACGGCGCGCAAAGCCTTCTTGCCTTCGGTAAACATTAGTGCCACTTTGGGACTTGAAGCCTTTAATCCTACCTACCTAACGCGTATGCCAAAGTCGCTCGCTTACAGTGTCGTGGGAGGACTAACTGCACCACTTATCAACCGAAAGGCTATCGAAGCTAACTTCCAACAGGCTGATGCCGCACAGCTACAAGCCTTATATGAATATGACAAAACACTGCTCACAGCTTATTCTGAGGTATGTACGCTGCTGTCAAAGAACAAGAATCTCGCCGCCTATTATGCGTTAAAAGAGGAAGAAGTGAAGACTTTGGAACACTCGGTTGAGGTATCTCGTCAACTTTATATGAACGGACGAGCTACTTATCTCGATGTACTTGAGGCCGAACGCGATGCGCTTGATGCCCAAATGGAACTGCTTGAAACACGCCAACAGCAGCTTTCCTGTGTCGTAGACCTATATAGAAGTCTCGGAGAATAAGGCTCATCAAACTCAAAAGCAAGTGATTTTTTGAAATGATTTATTCGTAATCACGAAATTTTTCAGCGGAAAACATATTGTGATTTTGATTTAGGTATGCTTATAAACAAGAACCATCACATTATGTTTCTATATAAAACGCATTGAGAAATATACATATCAACACTATCGGTGTTGCGTTTTTTCTGCGTAATCCGCCATGAATCCCCTCGTTATAAGCGTAATAGACATTTCGAACAAATTTTCATTTAGGATAATAATAACTGCTTATCTTAAATGGGGAGTTGTTTAAGATTGTATAAAAGGGAGGAGGTGGGATTGGATAAAGGGAAAGCCCCTCGCAATGCGAGAGGCTGATGTGCGCCCGTAGGCGACGGGCGGCTTTTGTCTTGAATGGTCAACAGATAACCACGCCTAAATTCTTTCTGCAGCTCGGCGGATGCGGTCACTCAGATCGAAAAGTGAGCCACGGAGATGCTCTATCTCTTCCTCATTGAAACCGCCTGTGCCACCATTGCCGTCGATACCGTTTAATTTGTGGTAGAACCACGATGATGACTTGTGGAAGTATCTATTGGCAAAGTCCATCCACGACACGGACAAGTTGATGTCTGCCAAACGCTGCTTCATATCGCTGACTACTACCGGCTTTCTAATAACTGTTTCCATTGTTGTATTCCTTTCTTTTATTAAAGCTCCTCCCCTTTTAGGGAGAGGCGGTGTTTTGTTGTTAATAGGGTTGGCGAAGCATTGAGTAGAACTTCTCGATGATGATTTCCAGTAATCTGGGATAACCGTTAGGATAGGAACGGTTATAGTTTCTCATCTGCTCAATCAGGTCTCTTTCCTCGAGTGTAACCTTCATTGTTTCGGTTTCTTGTTTCATATTCTGTTGTTTTATTAAGACAAGACAAAGATACTATAAAAAATCGTATTGCCTAAACGTTTACTATAAAAATTTGTAGTAAAGTTTGTTTTTTAACAATATTTTATTCGTACTGCTCGCTTTTTGTGCCTTTATTGGAAAAAATCATTGAAACTGTCCCCATGTAATCTTTGAAACTGACCCTATGTAGTTATTTTATAACTTTTGTTATTAGCGTTCATCTTTTCTGGCTTCTCAATCGTATCTTCTTTTGCCAGTTATTACTATTGTTTATTTTGCAAAAATAGATATAATGAGACCTCTGCAAAACTCCTCATATAATTTGTCTTTCTTAAATCTTTTTTGTACCTTTATGGTATGAAACAAAAGTTATCCTCTCCCAGTTTTGCTGACCTATTCCTTGGGCAAAGAAAGATCAAGCAGACATTCTTTTCACAAATAAACACAGTCATTGATTGGGCACCCATTCGTGCTATAATAGAAGTGGCTTATACAAAAGGTTATAAGTCTACTGGCCGGCCCAGCTATGACAGCCTTGTTTTATTCAAGATTGAATTACTCCATACCTGGTATGGTCTGAGTGACGGAGAAGTTGAAGATCAGGTTAACGACCGCCTGTCTTTTAGTCGCTTTGCAGGTCTTGGCATGGAAGATATCGTTCCTGATAGTACTATAGTGTGCCGTTTTCGCAACATTCTTGTTGAAGCGGATCTGTATGATACGCTTCTTGCGGAGTTTAATCGGCAATTGGAAGCTAAAGGAATCATTGTTAAGCGTGGTGCCATTGTTGATGCCAGCATTACGAATACGCCCCGTCGCCCCCGCGGAGGTAAGAGCTATGAGGTCGTTGAGGATAGAAAAGAGGATGAGAACATAGAGGCTTCTGAGAAAGCCATGCTCAAAGAGGTTGTCAAGCCTAACGTAGATACTTTTTTTCGCTTAGTCGGACGCCACGACAACTGGCGGGAGGCTTGCACCGGCGTTGCAAACGTCAAACCAAAAGGAAAGTTAAATGCTCAACATGAGCAAATGCCAAACCAAAAGGAAAGTTAAATACACCGGCGTTGCAAATGTCAAACCGAAAGGAAAGTTAAATGCAACGGCGTTGCAAGCGTCACACGGTAACGGATGAAAACGGAATGGTGCTTGCCGAGGAAACGACAGCTGCCAATGAAAGTGATATGAAACACTTAGAAACACCCCTAAAGAAAGCTGAATTGCCACGGAAAGCACTTGTTTATGCCGATAAAGGATATGACTCGATGGAGAACAAAGAAACCCTCAGACGTATGAAACTTAAAAGCCGTATCATGCATAAGGGAACAAGAGGACATGAAATTACAGAAAGGCGGCAGCGCATCAACGTTGCGATAAGTAAGACACGCTAGAAAGTAGAACGTACCTTTGGTTCTATGCATAGATGGTTTGGTGCAGGAATAGCAAGATACGTTGGACTTTCAAAAACACATGCGCAGCATATTATGGAATCCATTGCCTACAACTTATACCGAACACCAGGGATTATTGTGTCAAATTGTATCAGATAATATGAAAATACACCGATAAAAGATTATTATCTACTCAAAAAGTAACCTCCAACGGCATCTTTTGGTCAAAAATATTCATTCTTCTAAAAGTATATGGGAGAAAATTGAGAGGGTGTAGGTTTTGCAGAGGTCTCATATTTCCAATCTTATCAAGGTAAAGGATGATGCATGGGTACTGATTACCCAAAGTCTTTCTTATCTGGCAAGGGAGGCATTTAAGCGTTTCTTCAATCCCAAATACCACATTGAGGAAAGGGCAATTAAACTCTTAAATCTGATGGAGAATGATAGGAAAATGTAGAGCAATTGCACATGGCAGCAATGCACTGGAATATATTTTTAGAGAGGGAAAACTCGGTAAAACACTTCTCTTTCATAATCTCTGTGGAACAACACCAAAGGAAATTTACGAGGAAATGAAGATAGTGAACGACTATAACACCCGGGTGCAGAAACAAATTCCTCCGCATTGAAATCGGTATAGCACCGAAAGATGAACCAAGATTGAATTTAACCTCTGTCCGTAATCTTGCGTCAAACTTTGCAGGGCGCATGGGGCTTGCCGACCATCAATGGGTAGCGGTTACACACAAAGACACCGACAATATGCATATCCATATCATCGCCAATCGCATTAGTCTGTATGGCAACGTTTATGACACTACCTTTGTGAGCAACAAGGCAGCGAGGGTCGCAGAGGAACTTAGCCGTAAGTACGGCCTGACCATTGCAAAGGAAGTAAAGGCGGAAAGACAACACCAAAAAGCAAAGGCCAATCCTACGAGAGAACAGACCAAGCAACAAATACAGAAGATTTGCTATGACCTACTTGAAAAATACAAAGGTACAGGCATCACAGGGCACTCCATGTTCCTCTACGACCTTAACAAGAGTGGTGTAATCATAGAACGTTTGAAGAATAAGCAGGGCAAAGTATATGGTTTGAAGTTCTCCTACTGTGGCCAGACATTCAAAGCTTCCGAAATCGGCAGGGAGTTAGGTTACCGCTCCTTGCAAAAGAACTTTGGATCATACAATAAAGCCGAAACAAAGGAGACGATAACAAAAGCTCACACAATAGCAGACAAGACTACAAAGAATAAAGTTCAATCAGATACAGGCTATCAACTCGTCCCTCCCAGCCGTTCGTGCATACTACCGAAAAATACAAATGATAGTTCATCTATTGCACAAGCCGTAGGAAATGTAGCAAGCACCGCCTTGAATGTAGCCGAAGAAATGATTTCGGGAGCAGGTGGACTTATCAATCCACAGACACACGGTGATGATTATGCCGAGATGGCATGGCAACATAAACTCATAAACCAAGCCAAGAAAAAGAAGAAACGAGGAAGAGGTATATAATGGATAGCTCTTCTCTATTTCCAATCACCAAAAAACTCAATGATGACGCAAATGAACGAAATTCTTATCAAAAACGCTTGTTATTCAAAGCAAATGATTATCTTTGCAAACAGAATAACAAGCGTTCTTTGTTGATGTAGAAACATGCGACAGAAAGCACTTCGCTCGTTTCCAAATCGTTACCTGTTTAGTTTGTATCACAAGGTAACTTCTTCTTTATCAATTAGATACATTTTAAGAATTATCTTGCAAGGTAAAATGGTGCAAAACACAAGGCAAAATGGTGCAAAACGCAAGACGAAAAGCATAAACATTCACAGCAATGGTATAAACAAAACCTTTTAGAACCATGAAACACGTGACCGAAAAGGGCAAAATAGTGGTTAAAAAGTGAGATTTTAGGGGCTAAAAGCGTGTAATTGGGCTTAGAAAATTTCGAGTTGGCAACCAATCTAGAAAGGCTAAATGGTACAAAATGCAGTTCTTTTTCTTAAAAATGAACATATTGGAAGGCGTGAAAACCAAGAAATAGGGGCGATTTACCTACTTTATGGCCTATATTTTCGCTAGAACGGCGTGGAAATTAGAGTGGTGTTGTAAAATAAAAAAGCAGTTATTTAAGCTTTTGAGCTTTTGAATTTTTAAGTTGAAGTCATCTAGACTTTTCCCTCTTTCTTATCTTTTTCAGAAAAATCAGTATGAATGCGATATAGTTCCATCCCTCCCAACTGGTTTGTGTTGTATCGAACCTGTTGAGCACGCTCCTATATGAGTCCATCCACGCATTAGTCCTTTCAATGCTGTATCTCTCCTTGTAAAGCAGCTCATCAAGTAACTCGTCATCTCTCCGCATACCTCTACGCTTATTGAAGGCGACGTTTGGGAACACCTCCTGCTGATGGCAACCTCGCCTGAATAGTGCAGAGTCAAAGCCGGCATCTGCATTGAGAAAGAGTCCCGATACGGACAAGCCTGAGCCCTTAATACCTGCGAACAAATCCTGAAGAACCTGGGAGATGTTGTGAAGGTCGTTGTGAGAACCCGAAACAGGTGTGGACATGGCAAGCGGTATGCCTTGCCGGTCTGTGACATAGATGGCATTGGTGGTCGTTCTTTTCTTGCGTCCTTGGTATCCACAGCACTCCCCACCGCGAAGCGTGGTGGTGTGGCTGCCGTCCAAATCCACACTGGACATGTCCAAGAAACACCTGTGACGGCTCAACATCATGCCCCAAACCTTTTTCCATTCGCCGTTCCTCGACCACTTGCGGAAATGGGCATACACGCTCTTGTAGCTCAAAACCCGCCCCGTGAAGATGGCTGAAATGGGAAACATGTGCCACTGACAGCCCGTTTTCAACTTGTAGAGAATGCACTGAATGACCTCCACCAGGTCACTTTTTGTCACATAACCGCGTTTTGCCACCGACAAATATGGCAAGATCTCAGATTTTATTGTATCTTTGTCCAGTACTTCGTACATGAGAGGAGTGTTTATCTTGGTTTTTACAGTACAAAGATAATAAACTCCTCTCAATTTGTAGAGATTTAAAAAGTCTAGATGACTTTAATGTATGCTACAAAACGTACATGCATTATTGACAAGTGCAGTAACAGATAGAATAACATTAAAATAAATATGAAATTAAAAAGATTATATCTTGAGAATTTTCGGAGTTATAAGGACTTGATTAGTATAGACTTTGAGAACATAACTACTTTTATCGGTAAAAATGATGTGGGGAAATCAACGATATTAGAGGCATTAGAGATTTTTTTCAACAGTGATATAGTTAAAATTGATAGCTCCGATGCCAATGTGTTTTCGGATTCTAAAATAGTTACAATAGCATGCGATTTTACGGAATTACCAAATGAGCTGGTTTTAGATTCTGGTGAGAACACGTCATTGAAAGAGGAATACCTGCTAATAGATGAGGATACGATGCGTATTAAAAAGACTTATGATTGTAGTAAATCCAAACCTTCTGAAGATATATGCATTGTAGCTAATCATCCAACAGCAGACGGATTTGAGAATCTTCTTTCTTTGAAAGAAAGGGAGCTGCAGAAGATGGTTAAAGAGCGCCAATTAGATTGTTCTAGAAAAGGTAATCCTATAATGCGTAAAGCTTTATGGGAATCTGCTGATGATCTTAATATATCTGAGGTTGAAATCTCTTTGACAAAATCTAAAGAAGATGTAAAGGATATTTGGTCTAAGATAGAATCACATTTGCCAACTTATGCACTTTTCCAAAGTGACCGTTCCAGTAGTGATTCTGACGGAGAGGTTCAAAATCCAATGAAAGTAGCTATACTGGAGGCTATTGGTGAAGTTCAGAAGGTGATACAAGAAATTCAAGAAAAGGTGCGTGAAAAGGCAACAGCAATTGCAAATCAAACCCATGAAGCTTTACAATCTATTGACCCATCATTGGCAAATGAGTTAACACCTACATTTGCAACACCTTCTGTATCTAAGTGGAACAGCCTATTTTCAATAGCGATGGATACAGATGCAGGAATATCACTTAATAAGCGCGGTAGTGGTGTAAGACGAATGATTTTGGTAGGTTTTTTTAAGGCAGAGGCAGAACGGAAAGCAAAGAAAAGCAATAAAAAGGATATTATTTATGCGATAGAGGAGCCTGAAACTGCTCAACACCCTAATAACCAAAAGATTTTAATCAACTCCTTCTTAGAATTATCAGATACTCCCCATTGTCAGATTATCCTTACAACACATAGTCCAGGTTTAGCTCAAGAATTACCAACTAATAGCATAAGATTTATAAATAAGGACGAACACAATAATTCTGTTGTTCAAGGGGGAACGGAAGTTGTTATCTCCAATGTCGTTAAGACCTTAGGTATATTTCCTAATCCTGAACAAAATATAAAATTGGTTATTCATGTAGAAGGTCCTACGGATGTTATAGCTTTAAAATGTTTCTCTCGTTGTTTACGAGAAAAATATCCTAAAGTTATTGATTTATCGTCCGATAGTCGTATATTGCTGATACCATCTGGCGGTAGTATTCTTAAATATTGGGTAGATGCTCACTATTTGGAAAATTTGCATTGCCCATGTGTGCATATCTATGACAATGATGTGGCTGCATATCAAAATACTATAGATAAAGTCAATACGCAAAATGACGATTCATGGGGAGTCCTCACAAAAAAACATGAAATAGAAAATTATCTTCATAGTGATGCAATTAAAGCAGCTTATGATGTAGATGTAGATACAGATGAGGACAAGGTACCAGAAAGGTTTGGTGAAATTTATGCTAAAAAGAAAAAGTTGGATAATCCAATGAAAGCAAAAACAGCCAAGATCTATCTTGAAAAAGCATTTGACAATATGACATACCAATTATTAATGACACGAGATACTGAGGGGGAAATTAAAAGTTGGTTTGACAAAATGAAAGCAATAGTGGAAAAACCATAATGTTGATTGGGAACAATTTGGGAACAATTATAAAATAAGAAAAAGCTAAGAGTTTAGAAATAAACTACTTAGCTTTTTACTTAGTACCCAGACCCGGTACAATGCCGTGAAAATAAGAGAAGCCAAAAGAATATATTAAATTGATAATCAACAACTTATAATTTTCTTATATTTGTCGACTTTACCCATTTTTGCCTGTTTTTTGTTAGATAGTACACTTTTAGTACACCTTGATATTCGGAACTTTTTAGTATCTTTGCAAAATAAGAAAACATCTGAAAATAAATGAGTTAATGATTTTACTCGGTTTGATACACATTTAGGTACATAACTATCAATTATGGCAAAATTAGAAAATAAAGCAAAGGAAAACCCGAAATTGGAGCAAAATGTGCTTTCTGATGGTCGAATAAGTCTTTATCTGGAGTATTATCTCGGTAGAGAAGAAACGCCTGTATTGGATGATGACGGTAATCCTGTTTTATACGGAACAGGAAAGATGGCTGGTAAACCCCAAATGCATATTAAGCATAACAGGCGAAAAGAGAACTTGCAGTTGTACTTGATAGCCAAGCCTCGTACTCCTGTGGAGCGACAACAGAATAAGGAAACACTTGCATTGGCTGCCAAAATCCGTGCGGAGCATGAACAACAGTTTAAGGAGAGTATGCTTGGCTATCGTTTGAAGAAAGATAGAAATATCAACTTCTTAGACTATTATCAGGCTTATATTGATAGCTATACCAAGAAAGACCTGCGAATGATTAAGATAGCCTTGAATCGTTTTAAAGACTTTTTGAAAGAACAATATCCTGTTTATGAATTTAGTATTAAGCCCGAACTAATAACTAAAGATATGATGGAGCACTTTGTTGAATATCTGCAATCACGAAGTGTTGGTGAAGGTGCAAAGAGTATCTATCAGCGTTTCAAGAAAGTGGTGCGCTACGCCATTGACCATGAAG
This sequence comes from Prevotella conceptionensis 9403948, assembly GCF_000312305.1. Classification (GTDB taxonomy): domain Bacteria; phylum Bacteroidota; class Bacteroidia; order Bacteroidales; family Bacteroidaceae; genus Prevotella; species Prevotella conceptionensis. Next base: position 58,318 of record NZ_HE999448.1, read on the forward strand.
TAATGTTGAAAGACCCATGTAAAGGTGTGGTATGCAAAGTCGACGAACAGATCTTGCGCAAGGACGTGCTGTCTATGGATGAAATCCAATCTTTGATACAATGTCATTACGACAACGAGAACCCAAATGTGCGACGAGCCTTTATTCTATGCCTATATTGCGGTTTGCGTTTCTGCGATGTGAAAGATCTAACCTATAAGAACATCGACTACACCAACCATCTGTTGAAGTTTGAGCAGAATAAGACCAAAGGGCATTCTGCCAATAGTGGTGTCGTTATCCCTTTGAATGATGGTTTACTTTCATTGATAGGAGAAGCTCCCGAAAACTTAGACACCTCCATTTTCAATTTGCCAACATATGAGAGTTGTTGCAAATCGGTAAAACGGTGGGTAAAACGTGCAGGCATCAATAAACACATCAGCTGGCATTGCGCTCGCCACAGCTTTGCCGTGAACATCCTGAATAATGGTGCCAACATCAAGACCGTTGCAAGTTTGTTGGGACATAGCGGATTGAAGCACACCGAGAAATATACTCGTGCTGTGGATAAATTGAAGTCGGAAGCAATCAATAGTTTGCCAGAATTAAAGTTATAGATGTCAATACAGAAAAAAATAATTTCTCATTGTAACAACTATTTTTTGTTCCGAATGTTTTAACTATGCTATTTTTTTTAACTTTGCAGTAAAAAACAGAAAGGGCTATAAGAAAAACGTAATATAGTCCCAATATATTATCATAAAGAGTTAGCAACTATCTCTTAATGAGAATGAAAATAGCCTACACCAAAGATGATATGATAATCCCTATGCGCAATTAATGGCCTTCTCATCCGAATAAATATTAGGAATGAGGTTAGATAATTCATTTTGTATAATAAGAATCTTTGTAGCAGCAATTATATAATGAAGAAAATAATAACTCCTTCAGCCCTATTAAATCTCAATAAAAGATACGAGAATACTAAATGGGCGCAAAGAGATCAAGAACGAGTTGGATATTTGGCTCGTAGAATGTCTTTACTGGAAAAAGAGGAGAAAGAACTAATAATAAAGTTGACAGACCAATTTTGTTATATAGATTATTTAGAAGTACCCCAATATTTAAAGAAAACATTTGGAAATTTTCTTAGTAACAACAATCAGTGTGACAAATTTATAATAGCACCATTAAAATCCCCATTTGTAAGTAGGTTTACGAAAGACAGCGCAGGAAGGAATTTAACACAAAAAATCAAAAGTTCAGACTTTTGCTATACAACCTTAAAAAACACCTTTATAAAGTCAGAATATGCCAAGAACTTACATTTCTATTTTTGTGATACGCCACAAGCTATAAAACAGAATTTCAAGAATACTTGCAAAATAGCTTTTATAGATGATTTTATTGGCTCAGGGGAGACAGCAGTTACAAATATTAACGAATACTTATCTTATTTTCAATGCGAAGGTGTTAATGTTAATGCAAGTCAACTTAGTATTGTTGTTATAATAGCTATGAAGGAGGGAATAGATTATATTAATTCTCATATAAAAAAAGTAAACTCTTATTGTTATTTTTCGAAACAAAAAGGTATAACGGGGAGCCCAGAACTAAACACTAAAAGTAACGTAGATTTGATGAAATCTATAGAGAATAAGGTATTACAAAATCTCAACCGAGATTTCTCTTTTGGATATAAGTCGAGTGAATCTCTAGTTTCAATTATGGAAAAATCCCCAAATAATACATTTCCTTTCTATTGGTATAAAGGGAAGGATGGACAAAATGGAGAATTAGAGCCAATTTTTAGAAGGAATATACAATGATGATATTAGATACTATAGACCAAGAATATTTACTGGAGGTCATTGAGCATAATGGAGATATATCTCCTCTTTTGAAAAAACATGATTACGCAAAAATCGCTTCTGCATTGAAATCTTTACTAGAAGATGGATGTGCAGAATATGATGAGCAGGAACTTCGAATTACGGAGAAAGGTAAAGCTGAACATGATAAATTGAAAATGATTCTACAACGTAAGCATAACGGATGGATTTCTCCAAAAATTGATGAAATAATTTCTCCAATCCAAGAAAATTATATATATTTGCCGAATAATACAAAAAGTTTAAAATAACATATCAATTTGTCCTAGGGGGCAAGCGGTTGTATGAGTCATACTGCTGTATAGGTATAAGGTTTCAAGCGATTCAGGCTTCTAATGTTGTTTCAGCGGTCAGAGCCCGCTTCCACAACATTAGAGCCTGATGTCAGAAGACAAAGATGTCAGGAGGCTAGCAATGCTAGCCTCCTAAAAAGATTTTAAATAATGGACTTTAAAGAATATAAACGGCTTTTTACAGAAAAAGCACAGAATAATGGGAGGGATTCTGATTATATAAACTTATGTCTTTCTTATGCAGAGAAACTTTATAATCAACAAGTCCCTGTTATATATGATATAAAACATCTTTCTCTTTTAGTTGGTGTAAAGGAGGATTATATAAGAAGAGCCATAACATACACTAATAAATATTATTGGAACTTTCATATTCCTAAATTAAATGGTGGAAAAAGAACTATTAATGAACCTCTACCTTTATTAAAAGACATTCAGTTATGGATACTCCATCATATACTAGAAAAACAGGAAACTCATCCCTGTGCAAAGGCTTATGTACCACAAAGAAAGTTAAAGGAGAATGCAAAATACCATACTCGACAAAAACTAGTAATCTCGTTTGATGTACACAACTTTTTTCCTTCTATTGATTTAGAGGCTATTAGTAAGATCTTTATTAATATTGGTTATTCCAAGAAAAATTCATTCTTATTAGCTAAACTATGTTGCTTAAATAATGAGCTACCTCAAGGAGCTCCTACAAGTCCATATCTTTCTAATCTCTATATGTTTTCTTTCGATGATAATATAATGAGATATTGTCGTGAGAAAGGAATAATCTACACACGATACGCTGATGATATTACTTTTTCTTCCAAAAGTGATATTAATATTAAAACTTTAACTGAATTCATTAAGCATGAATTAAGGAATAAGAAACTTTCCTTAAACCCAGCGAAGAGTAAGGTAATGTACAAATCCGACGCCCAAATTGTTACAGGGATAGTTGTTAATGAAAGAATGCGTTTACCAAAGAAAAAACGTCAGGAATTGAGGCAAGAAATGTATTATGTAATTACCCGAGGTTTAGAAAATCATATAAACTTTATTAAATGTAATAAAAAGAATTACTTGAAACATTTGGCTGGAAAAATAATGTATGCTCTATACCTTGAGCCATCCAATACAGAGTTCCAAGATTATCACACTTTTCTACAGCGTTTAATGAATCCCAACTATAAAAGAAAGAAAAAAAAGCTAGCTTTGGATTCTAATATAATATTAAATGAAGTTTTAATAGAGCAGCTCTCTGAAAATTATATTACTTGCATAGAAAATGATAATAGCATACAAAGAGTCGGAAGTCTTGAATTACATTACGGTTTAAACCTATGTCATGCAAATTCATTATTATTTGCAATTATGCTTAAAGAACAATATCCAACAGTAAAAGTAAATATTTCCGAGGGTATTGTTGTTTTGACAAATGGTTTTGCTTATACGCACTTTTGGATTCATGTTGTACAAAATAATAAGGAAGAGTTTTGTGATGTTACCCGAGATTGTTTTGAAAAAAAATATTACAAGCAAAAGAACGTAGATATTATAAGGTAACCGATCTTACAATAGACGAGATGGAGCAAAGATTGGCTAGTGATAATATTTTTTTAGATTCCAAAGAATATTTAAGTTTATATTATAAGAAATATCCAAAGTTCTCCGAAGTGTATGATGGACTTAACAATAAACTAAGCGATTAACCCCAATAGCATAGATTTATTATACATAACAGGCAAAAATATCGAAAAAGAGCTAATTGGTAGAAAAATATCCCGCCTATATGCATTTTACCTAATGTTAAGAAATCTCGACCCACATTATTAATGGGTACAGTTTTATCAACTTTTAGAGAACTGAAAAATAATAGTAACT
>NZ_HE999448.1:63399-94522 GCF_000312305.1 Prevotella conceptionensis 9403948
AATAATAATATACAGAGAACTGTAAGCTAAAGGTACACCACATTTATCTTTCCATCTTGATGATTTTATTTTGAAAATTACAATACCGAAGGTTGCATCTCAAGCAGAAAGCCAACAACTGCAAATTCTTCAAAAAGAACTGTAAATGCAACTGTAATTGCCAAAAATGCAACTGTAAATAGTGAGAACCTTATTAAGAGGCTAATTGAAAAAGCAACTGTAAGAGGAAAAAAACTTACAGCCAATCGTATTTCCATTTTGCGATTAATGGCTGAAAATCCTTATATTACAAAGGAAGAAATGGCTGCTATTACAAGTCTGAATGCAAGCACGATTATGCGTAACATTAAATTTATGCGTGATAAATACCTCCGCAGAGTTGGCTCGGATAAAAATGGATTTTGGGAAATCATAGACTAAGATGCTGCAAAACAAGCCCAACCAAGAACTTTGTTTGGTTGGACTTGTTTTGTATAGGGCTATTTCAATTTCTTCTGCATCAAACTATCCGCCTTTTGCTTCAATTCCATGTCGTAATCATCTGCTTTTTCCTTGATTAGTTTGATAATCTTTTCATTGCGATGAATGTCAAACACATCGTTGAGCCACAGGATTTCCTTTGGGCTACATCCTCTCCATACTCTGATGATACGGAATTTCAAGGTATCGTCCTTGTATTGCCGTTTACTTTGCCATAAGAAGTAATTGCCGACCAAAGAAACAAAACAAAGGACAGATACTGCTACCATATAAGTAAAGACTTTCGATGACTTGAGGTCAAAACTGTGCCTGTGAATATATTCCTGCGGTATTGGATGCTCTTTCGTCTCCTGCCACTCGTGCAACATGGTCAAGACGCTTGCCACCAATTTGTCCATGGATTTAGCCTCCTCGTCTTTGATGCGCACTTGCACACCAATATACTTGTTAATCACTTCTTTTGTCCGCTGCTCATACTGATTGAGCAATTCCTGTTCTCGTTGTTCGTCACTTTGTACGGTTGTGGAAGGGACATGGAAAGAAACAGGACTGTTTCCTTTCTCTTTCAGCTCCTTTAGTTCCCTGTAAATTGTCTCCAGCTTGTTTTTTATTTCCTCAAAGAGGACGAATGTATTATTATCTGCCATAGTTATAAATGTATTTTACGTTTTTTCTTTTTCTTCTTTTTATCGAGTGTGTTGTAAATCTCCGCAGGGACAGTACCATGAGTTTGAAACAAATCCAATCCTCCTTCTATGAGGTTGTTGGTAATTTCGCTCGTAACACTTGCAACATTGGATATAAGGTTTATCATTCCTTGTGTCTGCTGTTCTTGTTCCCTGTTTTTCTGTTGCAGGACAGAGTCTATCTTGGAATAACTGAAACTCCTATCCACTTTAGAGCCATTGAAATGATAACCGTTCTTTTCAAAGATGATGCCCTGCACCTCCTGTGAGTTGCTTTTGTACTTGAAGCGGACATCAATATCTTGTTTTTTCAAATGAGTAAGAAGGTCTTTCCATTCCCTGCACCGAGTAATTTCAGTTTTCAACGTCTGATAGATTTCATACTTGGTCTTATCAGGTTCTTTCAAGCGATGTTCCTTGACTTTCTCCTTGCCATCGGCAAAGTATAAACCATATTTGGTGGTCAGTTCCTTGCAAATCTTCTCACTTCTGAATCTGTCATTACGGTCAGAGATAGTCTTGCCGTTATTATCTATTCGGTTGAAAGCTATATGCACATGAGGGTGCTCTTTGTCAAAGTGGCGCCCAATGATGTATTGCGTATCTTTTATCCCCATCTTCTCCATATACTCACGAGCGATCTGCACCATCCATTCATTGCTGAGTTTGGAAGAATCCTGTGCGGAGAAACTTAGGGAGATATGTCCGACAACCTTACTTACCCTTGGATTCAATTCCGTTTGGGCAATAAAACTTTGGACAATATGGCTGATGCCGTCTGTTCTCACTCCGGAACTGTCTATAAGTTCCGTTCCTTTCTTCGGGTCAAGGATGTAATTGATGACACCCTTGAAGCCTGAACCTTTTATTATCTTGGCTATCATCTTCGTATCAGATTTAATATTTCATCTATCTTGCCAATGATGGTTTTATGGAAAGGGACAACGGCATGAACCCCTTCCGCATTGGCACGATGTACCAACTGGTTGAGATTATTTGCCATTCCACACAGCTTGCGGATGAAGTCTGCTTGCTCTACGGTCAGTCGTTCAATGACATTTCCTTTATCAAGAACTTTTCTTACAAACTCACTCATGGTTACTCCTGCGCTTTTGGCTTTGCCTTTGAGCGTATAGTAATCCTGCGTATTCAGTTTCACCGTGATACGGTATTTCTTCTTTTCGGCTACGCCCTTAGTTGGACGACCACCTTTTTTATATTCTATTTTTGCCATACTTGTTTCTTTAATTTGATTTGATGGAGAACAGCGGGATAATCCTCTGCAACGACTGTCAGGAGGTGGAGCAAGTGGTTTTGGTATGCCCAAAACATAAACTTGCTCCCCGAAAAACAGCTTATACAGAACATATTCCTATAATCATAACTTAATCCCTTTGGATTTCTTGATTTCTGCTATCTCTGAATGCCTGAATTCAGCACACAGATACTCGTTTAAGTCCTTGAAACCATTGTATAAAATTGAAGCATCCGCAACAGAATTTCTTAATTCCATTGATAATTGCAGGTAGGCATTTCTTCCTGCATCGTCATTGTCCAAGAAACATTGAATGCTGTCATAGCGTGATAATCTCTCTATCGCCTTATGAATATTCGTTACAGAATTGAGTACCATACAATCCTGTTGCCGTAGTTCTGTATCCTGCGGATTTTCTTTCCTTTTCAGCGTCATGAATGACAGGAAGTCCATGAAACCCTCGAAAAGAAAACATGCTTTCTTTGGCTCATCGGCATAGAAATGGCTGATGTCTTTCGGTGCAATACAGCCTTTGAAGAATGGATTACGTAATTCATAGCCACCTGCTATATTGGGGAAGCCTATACCGAAATAGTGTTTGCCATTGGAGTCGTAATGCAGTTCTTTACATACAGAGGTTACAACCTCTATGTCAATACATCTGTCATTGAGATACCTTATCAATGCAGGATGTGCCAAAGGATGTACCTGCAAATTCTCAAAATAGTTTGTTCGCTGTCCTGCCTTAATATCTGCAAATGAAGCAGAAGATATTGGCATACAATGTGGAGTATCACTCGCTATCTTACGAATGAGATACGACACATCTGAGGATTTGTAGAGTTGCTCTGCCAAATCTATGATGTTTCCACCCTTGCCAATACCGAAGTCGTACCATTGGTTACGCTCGGTGTTTACCTTGAATGAAGCATGGCTCTCCTGACGAAAGGGAGAAAGATACCACAGCTTGTTGCCTTGTTGCTTAGTGGGAGTATATCCCAGACTTGCAAGAAAATCCTGCAACTTTATCGTTTTAATTTCTTGTATGTTCATATTACAACGAAGTTGGATGGTTTGAAAAATTGATGATTTGATGAAAATGCACATAATCCTTTCATAACAAATAAATTACTTGCTCATCATGGTTTCATCACCGGACTTACCAAAAGAAAAATATGTATTTCTCTTTTGGCCAGTATCGTCTTTTCCTTTCATCATTCTTTCATACTGATGAGTGGAAAGATGAATCAAATAGGCATTGCCAATCAATCTGTTATATATACTTTTCATCATTTCATCAAAATAATGATTAAATGTTTGTGAGCTGTTCTTTGGTTAGGGTATAGTACCTGCCTGTCCGCTTGATGGGTGAATAATTTCGCAAACTGTTGTAATCCATCTGATAAGTCAGATATGTCAGCGTGTTGGATGCAGGAGTGAGTTTCCAAATATCTTGCACAATCCTGCGGACTTGACTTTTGTCAGCCTTGCATCCTGTGTTGTTCAGCAAGCACACCATATCATTGATACAGAATGAAAGTTCGGTAACAGCCATCTGCTCCATTATCTCCAAACAGAGTTCGGACATTTCCAACTCAATCTTATTGCGGTTGCTGCGGATAATGCGCTGCAAGGCTGGCGTAAAGGTCAGCTGGGGTGCAAACCACATACGGCTTTCCTTGTGGGTGGATAATGTTCGGTGCTGCAGAAAATAGAGAAAGGCTGGAATTTCGGCTTTCAGCTTTTGCAGAAAGTCGGTGTCATCGCTTTTAAGACGCTCTATCTTCCTTACCCAATATCGGGTTTCTCCCACGTCAATGATGACGGGGAGTAACTCGTTATTGGAACACAGCACGAACTTGGCAAAGAAGGAGATCTCATCTCGGTCTTTGCCTTTTGCTTCCACTTTATAGGAAAGTGTTGTACTGAGATTTTTCAACCGTTCACTATCCTCCCTGCGGTTGAGCAAAACTTCATCTACCACAATAAGCAATTTGCCAGTCCAATCAACATTGAATTGGCTGCGAAAATCCTCGTTGGTGTTGAAAGTTACATTGTTCTGAAAAACGGCTTTGAGAAAATTAAGGAACGTGCTCTTGCCTGTATTGCGTTCTTCTGACACCATCAGGAGGATGGGGAGCTTCTGCACAGGCTGGAGATAGAGCAACTGCAAGTAGTCCATACCCAACTCGTATTGTTCCTCGAAGATGTGCCTTATCAGGGATTCAACGTGCGGGAAATCTCCTTCTTTTGGTTGGTGTCCTATCGGCTCGTAGAGATTGAGGAACTTATCAACCACAGGCTGATAATCCACATGATTAGGGACTGTGCAGAAACCATCGTACTTCGGGACAGTGGCAATGAAATCCTTTCCATAGTCCTGCCGTAGTGTTTCATTGTTCCACACTATACGCTTCTTGACAAAACCGCCATTGATGCGTGGTTGGTTCACTATCTTGTATAAAGTCGTGCCAACACGGATAAATTCTTCCTGTGCCATAAGCTATTTCTGCATTAAGGGTTTGTTGCCCATGATATACCTCTGAGCCTCTTGATTTATCTGTGCAGTGGTCTTAATAGGATTCTGCCGTAGCCACGCTTCAAGTTCTGCCTTCTCAAAATAAAGCATTTTACCTTGTGGCTTGTAATGAGGTATCAGATTTCCCGATGTGAGTTTGTAGAGATAACTCTTTGAGAGGTTTAAGAACCTGCTGGCTTCTTCAAAACTCAGCACGTTCTTATTCATGAATACCATTTGTTCGAGTTCTTCAACTCGAGTTTCTAATGTCTTGTTCATATTGAAAACATTTTAAATTAAACAATATGAAGGTGCACCTTCGTTAATTATTTGTTAACGAGGGCAAAATTAGAAACGATAAAAGTAAATGACGTTGAGCAATGTTTGAGGTATCAACCTATGCTCAACCTTTTTTCAGTTGTTTGATGTAGTTATCAATGGTTTCCCATCCTTTCGGTTGCTTCATATTGATTTGGTCTGTTGCGGTGGAAAGGTCGGTGCGTGTCAGTGGCGTATCTTTTGTTTTCCCCAAGACAAGTTCATTACGAGCAATCGCAGATTGCCATTCATCAGTAATGAACCCTCGAAGATTAAGACTTTGCATGATATATGCCAGCTGGCGGTTATTGTTTGATTTCAGAACACCTTTTACTTACAAGCAAAGAAATCTTTAAGTATCTTGGTGGAGATACAAGTAGTGAATAATTGAATTTCGTTGATGCAAGCGGTAAGAATCTCAATTTGCTCGTCTGTAAAATCAGATTGAAATGGATTTGTTCCTTTACCAACGATGACAGATTTCTTTTTCTGCTCACATGGTTCATCGTTTACCAAGACAGAAGAGCGAGACCGATCAGTTTGTACCTCTGTCAATTCAATTCGTTCTATTTCTGCCATGAGATATTTTGCGTATCGTTCATATAGAATTGCATCAACAAGATACGAGAACATCGGCAGGACATCATTATATAAGGTGTGTGTCTCAATGTATTTCGCATATTCAAACGAAGATACAGAGAATGAGGCATATTTCTGTTTTTGTTCTTTGGTCAGTGATTCAAAGAAGGAGCTTTCCCACAAAAAGTCATCATCGTTGTAATATTCCTCTACACATGCAAGAGCAGGATGATTCAGATAAATGGAAGATAGTTTATCGGTTATTCGGATATATTCTTTTTGCAAAATCTCTTTGAACTGTATATTGTTGATGCAACCTTTCTTCCTCAGAATATTTCCAATGAGCACATTGTAGGTCTGAGTAATGCAATAGCTTAATATTCGTTGAATACTGTCAAGCTGTATCTTTAGATTGTCATTTCCCATTTTGCAATTTTCTATGATGGGTACTGTTTACAAAGATAAGGTATTCATTGGAGAAAAAGCCAAGAAAGGGAAACAAACAGAATAAAAGGGAAGAGTTGTCGTTAATTAAATATAAATCTAAGTGGCGATAAACTATAAAAGTACACCTTTTCAATAGTTTTGTTAGAAAGTACACTTTTAGTACATGTTGAAAAAGAAAAATCCCTTGTAAATCAAAGACTTACAAGGGATTTATAGTACCCAGACCCGGGGTCGAACCGGGATGGATTGCTCCACTGGTGTTTGAGACCAGCGCGTCTACCGATTCCGCCATCTGGGCTTAGCGTGTGCAAAGGTACGTATATTTTTTGAATGAGCAAAGGAATTGGCGAAAAACTTGCGGCGTTTACTTTTGTTTGCTTGTTTGTGATAGCGAGAGAATAGGGTGATTGCCGGGGATATGATGAGGCAGGCACTGTTTCTAAGAGGTATATATGCAAGTGATGTTGCAGCTGGCGGCGCAGATATATTACAGCAAATGCAGTCTCAAGGAAACCTTTACGCATGTGTTGCGATAGCTGGCGGCGCAGATGTGGTGCGGTAAACCCCATCTCAAATGCCCTTTATACATGTGGGGCTGTGGCCTATATCGCAGATATGGTGGGCAAAGAGAATCTTAAAAGACATTGTTTCAAAGAAACCTTTTACGCACGTGCTGCGAAAGCAGGCAGCCCAGATATAAAGAGGTTGGCGCATCCCCAAGATGCCGTTACACAAAACCTTCGCCCTTTTTCAGCATCACTTCGTTAACGTATTTGCGTACCTTGGCCGATGAATCCTCCTTCTTACAGATAAGCAAAACATTATCTTTCTCCACCACGATAAAGCCTTCTAGCCCGTTTATTACGCCCAGTTTACCTTTGGGCAGCTTAATGATATTGTTGCTGCTATCCTCCAAAATCACGTCGCTATCAATCACCACATTGTCGTTTTCGCCCTTTTGCATCGTCTCGTACATGCCGTGCCACGTGCCGAGGTCGGCCCATCCAAAGTGGCATTGCATCACAAACACATCGTTAGACGACTCCAAAATGCCGTGCTCGATAGAGAGATTGGGGTATAGTGGGAAGTTTTCGCGTATGAAAAGCGCCTCTTCGTGGGGATTAAACTTAGGGTTGTCTGCGTCGAATTTCCTAAGAACAGGGGGCAACAGCTCGCAGAAACGGTTGCGGGCAAACTGCACATTCAGTAGGAAAAGTCCCGTATTCCAATAAAACTCGCCGCTTTGCATGAACATGCGAGCAAACTCGCGGTCGGGTTTTTCGGTGAACGACTGCACTTCGAACACATCGTTTTCCACCTCTTTGCCCATTTGTATGTAGCCGTATCCGGGTTCGGGACGCGTTGGTTTCACGCCCAACGTAAGCATGCCGTCTTTTTTCGACACGAAGTCTAGCCCGCGAATGATGTCGCGTTGGAAGGCCTCTTCGCCCTGAATGGCTTGGTCGGAGGGCGTAACCACGAGGCACGCCTCAGGACATTGGCGCAGAATGCGGTGCGAAGCCCATGCCACGCTTGGGGCTGTACTTCGGTAAATGGGTTCTGCAAGAATGTTCTCGGGAGGAAGTTCGGGCAGCTGATTACGCACGATGTCTGCGTAAGTCTCGTTTGTGCTCACCAATATGTGCGACGGGTCTATCAGTTGTGCGAACCTATCGAAGGTTTGTTGCAGCTGACTCCTGCCCACTCCGAAGAAGTCGACGAATTGTTTAGGAAAAGACAAACGGCTGTAAGGCCACAGGCGAAGTCCTCGACCGCCTGCCAATATCAGGCAATAGTTGTTGTTAGTGTTCATTCTATCAGATGTGTTGGTTCTGCAGGCGAAAGGTATGAAAAAACTTCAAGTCCGCCAAACAATCAAAGGTTATTTATTCTCAATTAACAAGTAGTTTATGTTCTACACAGGCAAAGCGACAGCTACCCCACAACTGCCCCCAACAACTGGCCTCACCCCCAACCCCTCTCCAAGGGGAGAGGGGAGTAGTATGCCTTGCTATTGCTGTGGGTGTAACGTCGATAAACAGACATTTCTGCTTCGTTAGTTTTACCGCCGCAATACATATCACTCCCCTCTCCCCTTGGAGAGGGGTTGGGGGTGAGGCCGGTAGTTGGTCAGCTGTGGGGTGAGGTTGGTTATCCCACTTGACTTCCTGCCTTCACTTCTTTCATCAGCGACAGCAGGCTCAGCCCGCCGTCGTAGTTCTCGGCAGAGAGAATCATGCCTTGACTTTCGATGCCCATCAGTTGTCGGGGAGCCAAGTTGGCGATGAACACTACATCGCGACCCACCAATTCTTCGGGTTCGTAGAACTTAGCGATACCGCTAACGATGGTGCGCGGCGTGCCGCTGCCGTCGTCGAGCGTGAATTTAAGCAGCTTGTTAGCCTTCTTCACCTTCTCGCAGGCAAGTATGCGGCCCACTCTGAGGTCTAATTTTTCAAAGTCGGCGAAGTCCACCGTGGGCTTAATCTCCTTGGCCTTATATGTTTCGGCCTCGTTAGCCTTTTTGGTATCGGCCAGCTTTTTCAGTTGCGCCTCGATGGCATCGTCCTCTATTTTCTCGAACAGCAGTTCGGGTTCGGCCAGCTGATGCCCAGGCTTTAATATCTCAGTGTTGCCGAGTGCATTCCAGTCTACCCCCTCCATATTAAGCATACTGCGCAACTTAGCACTGCTAAAAGGCAAGAAAGGTTCGAAGGCGATGGCCAAGTTGGCCACCAATTGCAGCGAGATATAAAGGATGGTTTCAACCCTTTTGGGGTCGGTCTTCCACACTTTCCACGGCTCGCACTCGGTGATATACCTGTTGCCGATGCGTGCCAGCATCATGGCCTCTTTCTGTGCATCGCGGAATTTATACGTATCGAGCAAGCCTTCCACCTTCTCCTTCACGTCTTTAAACTCGTCTAAGGCCTGTTTATCCACCTCGTTCAGTTCGCCACAGGCAGGAACACGACCGCCGAAATACTTCTTTGTAAGCTGCAAAGCCCTGTTGACGAAGTTGCCATACACGGCCACAAGTTCGTTGTTGTTACGTTCTTGGAAGTCTTTCCACGTAAAGTTGTTGTCTTTTGTTTCGGGAGCGTTGGCCGTAAGCACGTATCTCAGCACGTCTTGCTTGCCAGGGAAATCCTCCAAGTACTCGTGCAGCCACACCGCCCAGTTCTTCGAAGTGGATATCTTTTCGTCTTCCAGATTGAGAAACTCGTTCGCAGGAACGTTTTCGGGCAGGATATAGCCGCCGTGTGCTTTAAGCATCACGGGGAACACGATGCAGTGGAACACGATGTTGTCTTTGCCGATGAAGTGCACCAAACGCGTTTCGGGGTCTTTCCACCACTTCTCCCACGTGTCGGGCAAAAGCTCTTTGGTGTTCGATATGTAACCGATGGGCGCATCAAACCACACGTAGAGCACTTTGCCCTCTGCCCCTTCGATGGGAACGGGAATGCCCCAATCCAAGTCGCGCGTCATGGCTCGTGGTTGCAAGTCTAAGTCCAACCAACTTTTGCACTGTCCATACACATTGGGGCGCCATTCCTTATGCCCTTCCAAAATCCATTCTTTCAGCCAGTCTTGGTACTGGTCTAGCGGCAGATACCAGTTTTTGGTTTTCTTCAACACAGGTTGCGAACCGCTGATGGTAGAGCGTGGGTGCAGCAGTTCGGTAGGCGAAAGGTCGCGTCCGCACTTCTCGCATTGGTCGCCATACGCCCCCTCGTTATGGCAGTGGGGGCATTCGCCCATGATATAGCGGTCGGCCAGAAACTGATGTGCCTCCTCGTCATAATACTGTTCGGTTTCTTTTTCCAGCAGTTTGCCGTCTTCGTATAGTTTCTTAAAGAAGTCGCTTGCCAACTGATGGTGTGTGGGCGAGGTCGTTCTGCTGTAGATGTCGAACGAAATGCCGAAGTCTTCAAAACTCTTTTTTATCATGGCGTGGAACCTGTCCACCACGTCTTGCGGACTAACGCCCTCTTTTCTTGCCCTGATAGTGATGGGCACGCCGTGTTCGTCGCTACCTCCGATAAACACCACGTCCTCCTTTTTCAGTCGCATGTATCGCGCGTAGATGTCGGCAGGCACGTAAACGCCGGCCAAGTGTCCGATATGCACGCCGCCGTTAGCGTAAGGCAAGGCAGCTGTGATGGTGGTTCGTTTGTATTGTTTCTGTTCCATTGTACTATATATAATCATGTGTATTTGCCCGTTTCCTCCCTCCGTATTTGTGTTGCATCGGGTTAAGGCACTGCAAAAGTACAAAAAAAATGCGGCATGTATTTGTTTTGGGGTGCGAAACTTAGGTTTATACCATTACGACAGACTTCTTCATCAGTTTGATTGTAACACGTTACGCTGGGGTTTCGCAAAGGCGAGTCGCTCTTTTATCGGGCCAAATGCCCGACTGCTTTTTTGCTTAACCCACATTAACCACGGGCGAGATTGTGCCCCACTTGCGGCAACAGCACCGTAGTTACAGCCCCGCCAAAGGCGTCTTCTTCTCCACAGGGATGGTGCAATGGCTTGCAAGCCGTTTGTAGTTGGAAAACCTGAATACAGAAATTATAAACACCAAACATCTTTTATCATACGCAAGCGGTGTCTTGTAGCCAAATAGTTGTACATTTGCAGGTGCGTTATGTGTAGCAGAAGTCGCTGATGTAGGTTGAAAAAAGAATGTTCAAAAACGAGGATGGAGCGTATGAAAAAGATACTGTTAAAGGTTTTGTCCGTAATAAGCCCGCTGCTTATTCTTGCACTCTTAGGTGTGATGCAAGGGGCCTGGTTCGATGCAGAGAAATATGTAGGGATGGAAGATGCAGAACTTCATCATCCCACGGCCATTCAATACACATTGTATTATCTGGTCAGTGCCGTCTTATTTGCACTTTCTTGGTTGTTGTTGAATCATCAATACAAGAAAAGTTCGGCTTTTTCTGGCCGAGTGCTTTACGGTTTCCTTTTGGCCTTAGACATCGCCATCATCTTGATATGCGCCACTGCTCTTTAAATCCCAGTCGGTTCGTTACACCGCTTGTCAACTATTTTAAGCCGTTTCCTTCGTTTCCTGCTCATCTTTCGTTTGCTTGACGGCATCTTAACTTTTCTCTTTCTCATCTTTTCGTCGGCATCGGTATAAATGCCATATAGCTCCCTACCGCCCAACTTGTCTGTGCGTTGCCTACCATTCTATTGGATGAAACGGTTTCTGTTAGAGAAAAACTCAGTTAGTTTCTCACCGTTCTTTTTCTGCCGATGCCACCGGCGATAGTCTGCAATGAACAGTGCTATTGTTAAGTAAAACAGGATTCCAACCGCTGTCCCTAAGGTATCAAGACAAGGACGCGTGAACGAAACGACAACAGGACTAGCTATTGTTTCGCCATTAATAATTAGTCCTTCCGTGTAAACAATCCTATCGTCATTAAACGCATTGTCTTCGTCTTGGTCTTGCTTTTGAGAAAGATAAAAGGTTATGGTGTCTCCGAAATGAATGTGGCGCCTGTCTACCTTAAATGTCGGTGGAAACAAAAGAAAAATCCTTGAAAGCGTTTCGTAGTATTGCGAATAAGCGTGCAAACTGTCGTCCTCCAATACAAAGGTTGTTTTCCAACCAGACCCTGTGTTAGTGGTGTGTACCCAATTTACCACACCAGACTTAGTGGGAAGATTGCGGTTTACCGACGTAAAGGCAGTATGATAATATGCCAACATACTCGGAATAAGCATTACGAGTACGATAATTCGGAAGGGTATGCCGCAGCACGTGAATGAAGAGCCAACTTTAAATTTATGCTTTAATTTCATAGATTTCCATTTTGTTTGTGGTTCTGCTTTAATGATTATAAGTCTGCCTTATTTATTTTGAAGGCCGTTTCATCAGTTGCGTTTATGTTGCGCACGCTAAATTGACAATAGATAAACCTTGCCTGTCTGTTTTTGTGGTTTCTCTGGATGGGGCGTCCAGCCCTTTTTGTTGTTTCTTCCTGCATCTCATTCTTTTCTACTACCATTGGTGCAAACCGCATAAAAATCTACTGGTACCCATGCCTTTATTATTTCTAAGCTAGTTCTATCTTACAAACCACGTCTGCCGAAACAGGCGAAACAGACTCGGACATGTCCCACTCTATCGAGACAGGCCAGCCATGCGAGGCATCTCTAGTAACGGTACACATGAACTGCACCCGATATTTTCCCATTTGTTTCTTCAAGAAAGGAAACAAACTAAGAAACTTAGCCTCCATCTTGTGGGCATTAGATTCGGCAGTTTTGTTCTTAAAAACCTGTAAGGTCGTCGGGGCGTAAGGGGCATGTACCATCTCATCGCGAATGATATTCAAGTCGATGCCCATTGTGGGAATCAGGATGGATGTTGTTCTCCATCCCCAGCATTCTCTATTGCCTGTTGCCTTCTCAAACGAAAACAGCCCCATCCCCAAGGCCTTATACAGCGTGGCTTTGTTCAGTTGTTTTGCAAAGTGTGCCGCTCCCATGCCATATACCTCGTCGCCATCGTGCATAATCTTCGCCATCCCGTTCGAGTTTGGGTTAATGCGGCTCTTTATGTCCTGCCATTTGTTGTACAACTCGTCATATTTCAGCACGCTTTTTATGCGCCCATAGCGGTCTATGGCCAGTGTCAAGTGCGCTTGTATGTCGTTCACTTGGTCCATCAGTTGCAAGTATTCTTCCGGCATGTCCGTCAAACCATAATTGTTTTCTCGCCTGGTTATGTGCACATCCATGATGTTGCGACCTTCGGAAATGTGCAGAAAGTCGATGGTGACGTTCATATCCGACGAGCATTCAATCAGCCGCCTGTCTTCAGCGATGTATTTTGTTTCTATGTTAACATGATATTCCCTTACCTTCTTGTCCATTACGATATCAAGAGCCCCTCGCACATCTTTCAATTCGCTAGGCTCATTTGATTTAGATTTCTCCATAATAACTATTCAGCAATCTCGCATACTTTCCTTTTTTAGTCCCTTATAATGAAAGGATGGTACTAATGGCTTGCAGTTGCGATTGTTTATTTTTCCACGCAGTATCGGCAATAGAGTGTATGGCAAAGAAGGCGTCTGCTCCTTTGTCTGCCCTGAATGTCCCTGATATCTTCTGTTTTATTTTGAGTTTTCGGATTCCCCTTTCACTTGCATTGTTGTCGGGAGGTATCATGGGATTTTCTAAGAAGTTGAAGATGTAGTCCCTACATTTTACAAGTCCTTTCCTCTGCCTTTCAAATTTGTCATTCAAGTGGAGCAAATTTGCCTTGAGCAAATCGTCAAGCCTGTCGGTCCAAGATTCCTTTTCAACGGTCTCTTCCGGTTGCACGTTCCTTTGGTGGATGGCGGAACGAAGCAGGTTGGCCACATCCTTTGACCAACGTTGACTTTCATCCAGTTCCGTCAGGTACTCAAGCTCCCTTAAAAGGTGGGCAAGGCACACTTGGTGGTTGAGAAAGTCGAGCACGAAATAAACACTGTGCCTGTCCGTTACGGCAATCATCCGTTGCAACGCGTCTCCAAATCTCTCTTCAAGAACCTTTGAGGAACGGCCGGTGGCGCGGAAACAGAGCGTTATGTACGCCGTCTGTGCTATCCAGGCCCAATCCTGCCGTTTGTTGTTGTAGCAGCCCGACTCGTCAAAACCGACAACTGGCGATTGCTTAAGCAGATTTTCAAGCAACAGGATGGCCGGCCGCGACTTCCTCAGCGTCTCTTGCACGAAGTTCGCTATCGTACCCTGGCTCATGTGGACGGAGAACACCTCGTCCATCAGGGAGGCCAACCTTTCGAAGGGGACACACTGCACCACGTTGAGGTAAGTTACGATCGCCTTGATGTTCCTGCCAAAAGTTATTTGGCTGCCGCGGCGGCGAGGGGCGTAGCCCTTGTTGCAGCATCCGCATGTGCATGTTTTCTTGTAATGTCGGTATTCCGTTGTTATGGGAGCGACGGCAGGCAAATCCACCACTTGGCTCACATAGTCCAATTCGCCTTCGACGCACGACAGGTCCCGCCCGCAGTTGCGGCAGTATTCACTCATGCGCTCCTCTATGGCATCGGGATGTTCGACCATCTCCTTGCCGCGTGCCTCGTGCCCCGGCTGACCGCCAGGCTTAAGGCCGCTTGGGGTACGCAGTGATTTGGTGCGACGCACCACCTCGTCTTTCATGCTTTCCTTAGAAGGGGGAGTGCTGCTGTTGTTCGAGTTCTTGTCAGGGCTTTCATATTTGGAAAGGCGTTTCCGTAAGATGCGGTTCTCGTTGGTCAACCTGTTTATGTTACGGTTGAGGCTGGCTATCTCCGTGTGCTGGGCGTCAATGGCCTCTTGCATAGACTGCACCTGAGATGTCAAGCTTTTAAGCATTGCCGATATGTCCGTAACTGTCTCTTTCATAAGTGTAAAGGTACAAAAAACATTTGGATTACGCAAATAAAAGCGCAGCTAAATCATAGTTGTTGAATAAAAAGGAGGATGTGCCACAATATAGGACGAAAGCTAGGGAAAATAGACCAACCAAGGAGGGCGTGGAGTGGAGTGACGTTATTGTTGAATAGTTGCGTACATGCGATGATTTAAACTTAATGGGTTTACTGTCACTAAATTGTTGAAAAACAACGGCATGTGCAACTTTTATCTGTATTTATTGATTCGATTTTATTCTGGCAACGGGTTGGAATTGGACTAAAGAAGAAATCCGCAAGGCTGAAAATTGCAGCAAACTGACAGCTTTCTAGCCATTATTTCCGCTAGAAAAGAGCGATGAGCAAGGCATGTTTTGTAAATTTTCAAGACTGCCAATTGATGAATCTGTGAGTTAACAAGTTTGTGAGTTCATAAGTTCATCAGCTCATAAGCAATACAAAAAAGAGTGATAAAGTGCAACTTTCTTCGGAGTGTTACATAGTAAGTGAATCTTTTTCATTATTTTTGCGCCATTAAACTCAAAGAGATGGAAGATATAAATCGCCTTAAGGTTCTCCTCGTAGAGAAGAAACGAACTAGTAAATGGTTGGCAGAACAGCTAGGCGTGAATCCAACCACAGTGTCAAAGTGGTGTACAAACTCTTCTCAACCCGATCTTAGTAACTTGCTGAGAATTGCAGATCTCTTAGATGTTGATATAAGGGAACGATTTGTGAGAGAATATAAACGACATTTGCTGTCGCAGGAAACAAAGTAAACATCTTGGCATGTTAAATTCATATTTACTTAGCAATTTAAAGCGGTTGATAAGGGGTGTATTAAATTCATTTTCTTATAATACGGAGAAAGAGCATGCCGTATTGAAGTACACACAGAGAAAATACTTCCTGCGGTGGATAAGTTGAAATCGAAGGAGAGAAATAGTTTGTTTAAATTGAAATAATAGGTGCAAAGCGTGACGTTGTCTAAAAAAATATGTTTATCTTTGCACATATCATCAATTAATGAAATAATAGATGACAAAGTAAGATTGCCCAAACAGGATTTAGAGTAGTATTGAATGAGCAGCGAGGTATCAATCGTTGGCGTGTAGAACAGTTGGGAGTAACAGAAATGACCGCCTTTCGATGGGAAACTAACAAGATAGAACCATCCATAGTGTAAACTATTGAATTACTCGTATGTTCCAGGCTGTTGTTAAGAATCTCTTGAAATAGATGCTGACGAAAAGGGACTAACTGTAGTGCTGTTCTTCAAGTAATGATGTTGCAAGTTTAGATATGTAAATCATTCAATGAATAAAGACTAAAGGCAACAAATTATGTAGCACAAATAATTTGAACTCTTTTAATACTTAAGAATTGTTGATGAGTCAGAAAATAGAACATATAAACATAAAAGATTTGGTCTTGTGGACGGAGAATCCGCGTGATCCAATAGACCCTACTGCAAAAGACCAAGATGTTGTTAGTAGAGCGATAAATGACCCTCATGTAAAATGGGAATTGGGTAAACTTGCAAAGGATATGGGGGATTATTACGATTATAGCGAATTGCCGATTGTGGTATATAAAGCTAAAAAGCCTATAGTGTATGATGGTAACCGGAGGGTTATTTTGGCTAAAATAAAATTAGGATATGTAAAAGGTGAAGGGCTAAGCGTCATATTGCCAAACGTTCCGGAAATGTTGCCATGTAATGTATGTTCTGAAGATATTGCTTTAAAAAGCATATATCGTAAGCATGTTCAACTAAGAAATACTTGGCAGCCATTAGAGCGAGATCTATTTGCCTCAAAGTATCTTGGCGAAGATAAAAGTGCATTCCTTCGTTTCGATGAGTCTACAGGAGGCTTTATAACAAGCCACCCTGAACTTAATCAAGGTTTTGTACGCAAAGAAATATTCACTGAAAATATTCTTCTAAGAATGGGGTTTGAATTTGAAGGGGACAAACTCAAGACTCGGCATTCGGATGAAGAAGTCTTGACAATATTGGATGATATTTATTGTAAAGTAAAAGGTAAGCAGATTACCACACGAATTAATCGTGGTAATCCTTTATTGGTATTGGATCAGCGCTCAAAAGACATTATTGAGTGTAACAAACAGAAACCTCTTCATTCCTTTAATCCACCAGCGAAAAATGATGAGGTCGCAAAAATTGTGGTTTCTGCAGTACCATTACACAGAAAAACCCCAATAACAAAAAAGACAAAGCAGGTCTTCTTTGGTGATAAACTTATCTTGAAATCTGGTGATGTCAATAATCTGTATAGTGATATATTGTCTCTTTATAATTATGTTGATAGCAATACAAAAGCTTTCTCTCCTAAGATACACGCAGTATTTAGAATGAGTTTACGTCTGTTATGTGAAACTGCCGCTGCAGATTGTGGATATACTGGAAAAAAATCTATAGACGAGTACATAGAAAAGTTCTATCCTCTTGCAAAGAAAGAATTAAGTAAAGATGTAAAGACCTTCTTGCATGAACAGAATATTTTGCAAGAGACTCTCCCTCAACTATTTCATACTGGTGCGCATAATTATCAATCCTCAATCTCCTCAGAAAAAGCAATGGGCGTCTCAATTATATTAGGTGCAATGTTAAAGGAATCACATGGAAGGCAAAAGACGTATATATAGGTCACCACTTCGCTATCCAGGTGGTAAAGGATGTATTTTCAAGTTTATGACCCTTTTCCTTGAGGAGAATGGCTTGGTTGGAACGGACTATGCTGAACCCTATGCTGGTGGGGCAGGTCTTGCCTTAAGATTGATGATGGATGAATATGTTGGAGACATTTACATAAACGAC
Organism: Prevotella conceptionensis 9403948; assembly: GCF_000312305.1. Classification (GTDB taxonomy): domain Bacteria; phylum Bacteroidota; class Bacteroidia; order Bacteroidales; family Bacteroidaceae; genus Prevotella; species Prevotella conceptionensis. The sequence goes on from NZ_HE999448.1 coordinate 80,957, forward strand.
TTAGATCCTTCTATCTATGCTTTCTGGGACGCTGTACTTAATATGGCCGATTATCTATGCGAGTGGATAGAACAGGTTCCCATAACGGTAGAACAATGGAACATTTATAGGCGGATACAAGCTAACTATAAAACTGCTGACATATTAGAATTGGCAAAATCGACATTCTTTTTGAATCGTACGAATGTATCAGGGGTCATTTCAGGGGGCATTATTGGGGGGATTAATCAAAGAGGGAAATATAAAATAGATGCTCGTTTTAACAAAATCGAGTTGATAAATCGTATCCGTGATATACAACGCTTTTCCCATAGGATTCATCTTTCTAATCTTGATGGAATTGATTTTGTGAGACAATTAGAAAGAATGAAAAAAGATATTTTTGTCTATTTGGATCCACCATATTACAAAAAAGGTTCAGATTTGTATATGAATGCTTTTTGTGATAATGACCATAAGAAATTAGCGGATTATGTGAAAACAATGCGCAAGAAGTGGATAATATCTTATGACAATCAAAAGTTCATAATGCAACTCTACGAGAAAAACAGGAAAGTGTTGTACCAACTATCACAATGTGCTTCAAATAGAGTGGGCGATGAAATATTGATCTTTGATGACATACTTAACTATGACGAATCAATATCACAATTAAATAACGCATTACGTGTATAAAAGATGAAGATAGAGAAGGTAAGTATATGTAAATTCAGAGGTTTTAAGGAACAACAGTTTGAGCTCGGCAGTCAACTGACGGCTATTGCAGGCCAGAATGGAACACAGAAGTCAACCCTTTTAGGTATAATAACACAGACATTTTCCATTCCAAAAGAAAACCCAATGTATGGAGAAAAACCATTGTGTGGTGGTAGTTACCGATCTGCTTTTAGTGAAAAATTCCGTCTTTCTCCCATATTCGATAAGCCCAAAGAGCATGAGTGGTCATTGTTCTTTGACGATGGTGAGCGGTTCGATATTGAAAGTATAGTGCGTAAAGGAGAACCTAATGTGCGTTTTTGGCGAAAAGGAAGTAGAGACAAAGGGGATGGATATAAACAATTCCCTACAATATTTCTTAGTTTGAAACGATTGGTACCGCTTGCAGAAGAGAATACTGTTAAAACAGATGATACATTGTTGACTCCTGCTGAAGTAGCAAAATTTAAGGAGCTACATAATAGAATTTTGATTTCTAATACAGAAATTACATCAACGACAGGAATTTCTTCTACCAATAAACAGTCAATGGGTGTAAGTACTGCATTGTATGATTGGAACCAAAATTCAATCGGGCAAGATAATCTTGCAAAAATTTTATTGGCTTTATTTTCTTTTAGAAGGCTTAAAGACAAATTTCCATCCGATTATAAAGGTGGAATACTTGCTATTGATGAACTTGATGCAACAATGTACCCTGCATCTCAGGTAGAGTTGCTAAAAGTATTAAGGAGATATGCATCAGACTTGAATCTGCAGATAATCTTCACAACACATTCTATTTCTTTGTTGAAAGCTGTGGATGATTTGTGCAAAGAAGTGAAATTGCACTCAGAAACTTCCAACCAGATAAGAATGATTTACTTGAAACGCTCTGATGATAATGTTCTGATAAAAAGTGATGTAGATTTTAATGGCATTGTTTTAGATCTGAATGTAGCAGTTATTACACCTAAGAAAAACAAAAATAAAATCACGGTATATGTAGAAGATAAAGAAACAGAATTGTTTGTTAAAGCTATTCTCAAAACAAAAGCTAATTGCTTAAAATTCATAGATGTCACAATGCCATGTAGTATACTTGTTGAAATGGTTACTAAAGGTGTTCCCGCATTTAGCTATCCATTTTCAATTGTTTTTTTGGACGGAGATGTTAGAAAACAGAAAACCGATACAAAGAAAATTGCCAATGCAAAAAATGTACTATTACTTCCAGGCAATGAGTCTCCCGAAAGATTGTTAGCTAAATTTCTATTTAACATCTCTGATTCTGATACTTTATGGGAAAGTGTATCAAAAGGATATACCAAACAAGTTTGTTTCCGAGAAATAAAGTATAAGCAGATTACCGCATCTGGTGAGCAAGGTCGGCAAAATGCGAAGAAATGGTTAAATTCCCAATTACAATATTGGGGAAGAGGTGGTGTAAAAGTACTTAATCCTTTCTTTTCAAGCATTCAACAAGATGTTGATACCTTTAAAACAGAATATGATAAGATGATAACTCATTATATTCATGATTAGATGGAACCAATGTAAAAGTAGAAAATTGTTTTTGAAAAGTGCATACGGTTGATGAAATCGTCTTGACTTTCAATATTTCTATAAATTGAGCGTAGGTTGTTGCTTTGTGATGCCTGCACAACATGGACACTCCTCTCATATACGAAGTGTGGGACAAATCAACTCACTGGCTTATAAACTAACGAAAAGCCAACAACTCCCAAAGACATCAACGCATAACCATACCATTTCACCAGCTCATCAACACACAATTCCGTAAATACACAAGCCCATCAACACCCAATCCCGTCAGCTCACAATCCCATAACCTCGCAATCTCACCAACTCAAAAACTTAAATTGTTATTTTATATTTTACAAAGTTGCTCTAATTTTCGCTCTGTTCTAGCGAAAAAATAGGTTGTAAAGTAGGCAAAAAGCCATTATTCCTAGTCTTTCATACCTGCTGGTTTGTCGCTTTTTAAGAAGAAGACCTGCATTTTGCACCATTTTGCCTTTCTATTTTGGTTGTCAGCCCACAATTTTTCAAGCCAAAATACCTGCTTTTTGCCCCCAAAACACCCCTTTTTGATGCCCATTTCGCCCTTTTTACCCCTGTTTTTAATGGCTCGGAGGGCTTTTGTTTATGCTATTTCAGCGGATATCTATGCACATCGACCTGCATTTAGCAGCAAATTGCACTGCATTTTGCACCATTTTACCTTGCGTTTAGCACCAAAACGCACCGCGTTTAGCACCAAAACGCAGTGTATTTAGCACCAAAACGCAGTGCATTTAGCACCAAAACACAGTGTATTTAGCATCAAATGGCCCAAAATCGGGTGAAAATGGCGGCTCCTTAAAATAAATATTCATTTTGCCTGCATGTACAACTGCCCCCATTTTGCATCAAAACAAACCTCCGCGAGAATCGATTTTTTGCGACCCGGCTAACGATTGGCGAGCAAAAACGGCACTCATAATGTTAAAAAACGCACTGAAAAATTTACAAAACACAAGTTGACGAGTTAATAGATTAACGAGTTGGCGAACATATAAGTTGACGAATTGACGAACATACAAGTAGACAAGTAGACGAGTTTACAGGTTTACAAATAGGCAAGTTGGCGAGTGGAACGAGTAGGCAAGCTAACGAGTTGACAAACGCACGAATTGACCAATCAGCCAGTTATAGTAAACCCGGATTGGATTTGGAAAGCCATAGGCACGCCGTAAGCAAAGCAAGGCATCCCTTTCCCCCTGCGTAAGGGTATGTGGATGCCATGCTATGCGCATCCTGCAACCTCCTAACAACAATTTCCAAAAAACAATCAAGCGGCAAGCGTTGAGGTGTATCCTGCTCTTGCAATCTCCTAACAACAATTTTCCAAAAACAATTCTGTTTGGCTATAACATGCTGATGAGCGAACAAGTTAGCCAAACAACCCGTTAACAAGCGGGTAATGCGCAAAGCCCATCACCCTCCTCTCCTCTTGGAGAAGGGCTGGGGGTGAGGCCTCTTTTCGCTCCTTAATTATTAATTAATATTAAAACGACAAACAAAATTCATTATCTATACTTTCGTTTAGTTTCTTTTTGCTTATCTTTGCATCGTAAACAATCAGTAAAAGCGTTGTTGGTTGCCACCGGCACAACCGCTTAACCTGCCACAAGGCCAATTGTAGGGAACCATGAACAGCCTGCAATACATGCATACCCATAAACAATTAAATGCCGCGCGCATTGAACAACGTTACCTACCAGCGGCCAGAGGGCAATGACAAAGGCGAGTTTTAAAACCAGCCGTAATGGACTTTTAGAACCAACCTGTAATCAAACTTCACCCCCAGATACGGGGAAACTTAACTTAATAACATGACCGTTATGAGAGGAAAAGGGTTTTATCTCGCGGTGCTGCTCGCACTGCTACTCCCGCCCCTGTGCTTGATGGCACAACAAACGGGCGAAAGAACAATCGTGGGTTCGGTTGTCGATGCTGCCACCAATGAGGCCTTGCAGGGCGTTACGGTGCTGGCACAAGGCAGCGGAGCCGGAACCACCACCGATGCCAACGGCAATTTCTCGTTGCGATTGGCCCGAACAGACAACATGCTGCTGTTTTCGTACGTGGGATATGCCCCACAAAGCGTTAACGTAGCAGGCAAACAAAACATCACCGTTACAATGAGCGAAACGGCTAACGCCGTTGGTGAAGTGGTTGTGGTGGGCTACGGAACGCAAAAGAAGAAAGACGTAACAGGCGCCATATCGGTGGTAGACATGAAAGAGGTGAACAAGCTGTCGGCTTCTACCTTGGCACACGCCTTGCAAGGGCAAGTGGCCGGCGTAGACGTAACCAGTTTTTCGGGTGCGCCTGGTTCGGGAATTACCGTTAGGGTGCGCGGCATTGGCACGCTGAACGATTCGGACCCGCTCTTCGTGGTAGACGGAATGATGGTGGGCGACATCAACTTCCTGAACACAAACGACATTGAGAGCGTGCAAGTGCTTAAAGATGCCTCGGCAACGGCCATCTATGGCGCACGCGGTGCCAACGGCGTGGTGATTATAACCACCAAACGCGGCTCGCAAGGCAAGGCCACCATCAACCTTTCGGCTTATTACGGCATACAAAACGTATGGCGTAAGAACAACGTTTGCGACGGTCCGACGTGGGGAATGCTGCGAAACGAAATGCAAGCGGCTTTGGGGCAGGTGCCGCTTTTTGGAGACGTGCGCTCGTTGCCCACCGTTGATTATTTCGATGCCATACTACATAAGAACGCACCCGTGAAGAACGCCGACCTATCCGTACAGGGCGGAACGGACAAAGCCAACTATTACCTCAGCCTGAACGGCTTTTCGCAAGACGGATTGATGAAGAAAACGGCCTTCGACCGTGTTACGCTGCGTGCCAATGGCGAGTTTAAGGCCAACAATTGGCTGACCATCGGCGAAAACATTACGCTGGTGCGCACACGCCAAAACGGCACTTTGGAGAACGACGAGTGGACAAGTCCGATGATGACCACCTACACCCGCGACCCGATAACGCCCGTGCGCAACGAAGACGGCAGCTTTACCAAGTCTACTTTCAGCGACATTCACAACCCCGTTGCAACCATCGAGTACAACAATCCCGAAAACATTGTCTATCGCGTATTGGCCAATGTCTACGCAGAAGTGTCGCCTTTGAAGGGACTTAAATGGCGGTCCACTTATTCTACCGAGTACTCAAACAACGAATATGCCAACTATACGCCCGTGTACTACGTATTCGCGGCACAGCAAAATTCCAAGGAAAACAGCATAACCAACTCTACATACAGCACTTACATGCGCCAGTTTACCAATACGCTTACGTACGACACGCACCTGGGCAACCATGCCCTGCAAGCCATGTTGGGTTGCGAGAGTTACGCCGTAACGTATAAAAGCCTGCAAGCATCGGTGAAGAACGTGCCCAGCAACGGCCCCTCGGTGATGTTCATCAACAACGCGCGCAACAAAGATGCAGCGGCTGCCGCCAAGGGCATTACCACACAGCACAAGCTGCTGTCGGGCATGGCGCGCATCAACTACAACTACCTAGAACGCTACCTCTTAACGCTGAACATGAGGCTCGACGGCTCGTCTAAGTTCTTACGCGGGCACCGCTGGGGCGTGTTCCCATCGGTTTCGGCAGGATGGCGCGTAACCGAAGAGCCCTTTATGAAAAACCAGAAGGTGTTTAGCAACTTGAAGTTGCGCGCCGGTTGGGGACAGATAGGCAACGAAGGCAGTGTTGATTCCTACTCGTATGCCACGTCTGCCTCGGCAGGTTCCAACTATGTGTTTGGCGGAAAGCTGATGCCTGGGTTTAGCTTTAACAGCACAGGCAACAGCGAATTGAAGTGGGAAACATCCACAACCGCCAACCTCGGGCTCGACTTCGCCGTGCTAGGAGGCAAGCTCTCGGGTACAATCGAGGTGTTCGACAAGACTACGAGCGACATGTTGCTGCGCGTTCCCGTACCTGGACAGGTGGGAATTGCCGAACCGCCATTCCAAAACGCAGGCAAAATGCGCAACCGCGGATTGGAGCTATCGTTGCTATATCGCAATTTCGACCACCCCTTGGGCTACTCGGTGGGGGCAAACTTCACCACCATCTCTAACCGCGTGCTGGACCTGGGCGCCGATGCCTACATCGAAGGGGCGCGTTTCATGAACTCGGTGTACCTTACACGCACCGTCGTGGGCAGACCGATGGCGCAGTTCTATGGACTGAAAACCGACGGACTGTTCCAAAACTGGGACGAGGTGAATGCACAAAAGGCGCAAAAGAACGTGGCTCCGGGCGACGTTCGTTACAAAACGGTGAACAAAGACGACTTGATGGCACCAGAGAACTACACCTATTTGGGAAGTCCGCTGCCCAAGTTCTCTTACTCGCTCAACGGCAGCCTATCGTATAAAGGTTTCGACTTAAGCCTACTTCTGCAAGGCGTTTACGGCAACAAGCTGTACAATGGGCCGTCTACTTACAGCCTTTCCACAGGCAACCTGAGCTACAACTTCTCGCGCGACATGGTTAATCGCTGGCATGGCGAAGGCACACAGACCGATGCACGCTACCCGCGCATGGGCGGAACAGACAGCAACAACTCGATATTGCAAAGCGACCGCTACCTGGAAGACGGCTCGTACCTGCGCATAAAAATGCTGCAAGTGGGCTACGAACTGCCTGCCGCATGGGTTAGCAAGGCCAAACTTACCAAAGCACGCGTGTATCTCAATGCCCAAAACCTATATACGTTTACCAAATATACGGGTCTGGACCCCGAAATAGGCATGCGAGGCGGGGAAGATCCTCTCGACATTGGCGTGGACCGCGGTTATTATCCCACACCCCGACTTTACTCGGTGGGGTTAGAACTGTCGTTCTAAACCGCGGTTCAGCCTCCCTTTTACATCCATTATATTACACAACAACCTAAACCGCAACGAAAATGAAGCGACACCTTATATATATCATCATGCCGATGGCAATGGGCTTTGCAGCTTGCGACCCCGAAGGTTTTCTCGACACACCTGTGCCCAGCATCGACCAGAATACGTTCTTTGCCAATGAGAATGCGGCCAAAAGCACGCTCGTGGGCGCATACGACCCGGCCGGCTGGATGGGTTACATACAATATCTTGACTGGGCCATCGGCGACGTAGCCTCGGACGATGCAACGAAAGGCGGCGGCGGAGACAGCGACCAGCCCGAGATGTACGACATAGAACACTTTCGCGCCTCGCCCGAACAGGAACAACTCTCAACGGCGTGGCAACAACAATACGAAGGAATAAACCGCGCCAACCGCGTTATCGCAGGCGTTAAGGGCAATGCCAACATCAGCGAGGCCGCCCAACGCCGTTTCATAGCCGAGGCACGCTTTATGAGAGGGTATTACCACTTCTGTTTGATGAAGGTTTTCGGAGCTGTTCCGTTGGTAGACCATCTGTTGAAACCCTCCGAATACAAGGGCGGAAGGGCATCGATGGAGGAATGTTGGGCCTTTGTGGAGGCCGACTTCAAGGCCGCCATGCAAGAATTGCCCCATAAGAAGAGCCAACCCGCGGAGGATTTGGGGCGCGCCACGTGGGGTTCGGCTGCCGCCTTCCTTACCAAATGCTACATTTGGCAGGAGAAATGGAAGGAGGCCGAGGCCTTGGCCAAGGAGATTGTGGCCTCTGGCGATTATAGCTTGCAACCCAATTACGGCGACCTCTTTACCATTGCCACCGACAACGGCGTGGAGTCGGTGTTTGATGTTCAGCTTAAAGACTTCAACATGACGCAATGGGGCGACGAAAACGAGGGTAGTATGATTGAGATATACCAACGCTCGCGCGACGACCGCAACGGCGGATGGGGTTTCGACCAGCCCACGCAGAACCTTTACGACGAGTTTGAACCGGGCGACCCACGTCGCGAATGGACCATCATTAAGCATGGCGACGTGTTGTGGCAGGGAACCAAAGACGAAGAAACCATTTACACCAACTACGACCCTGTGCACAATCCCGATGCACCTGCCGTGGGTTATTGTCGCCGCAAAGGTACGTTGCCCAAAAGTCAACGCCCGTCTATGGAAGATGCGGCAAGCCTTAACGTGCGCGTGATACGCTATGCCGACGTGCTGCTTTGGCAGGCCGAGGCCGCCGCACACAATGGCAGCGATTGGCAAACGCCGCTCAATGCCGTGAGAAAACGTGTGGGGTTGGGCGAAAGTCCTTACAAGAGCGACCCCTTGAAAGCCGTTTATCACGAACGGCGCGTGGAGCTGGCTATGGAAAGCCATCGCTATTGGGACCTTGTTCGCACAGGGCGCGGCAACTTGATTGAGGGTTATACCGACAACAAACGCTATCTGCCCATACCGCAATCGGAAATAGGATTGAACCCGAACCTTACACAAAATCCGTATTAATGAGGAGTTATGGAGTTAAGCCAATAGCATGGGTGACGTTAGGCTAATAGGACCAGTCCGACTTGTCCGACCAGTCCGACTTGTACCGAAAACTAGAATGAACTAGAAACCGCTAAACAACTCTTAAAGGGCGTTAGCCATTTTTCATCTTTAGAAGTTAAGGAGTTAAGCCAAATGCCTTGTTGCCCTGCGGCCACTTATCCCGTCAACTAAAGTTATTAACACAACCAAATAACACATACGACAATGAATGCCAAACATAGTATGTTCGCTCTTGCGGTGGCAGTGATATGTTTCGCCGCCTGCGAACCACAAGAAAGCAAAACGGGGAAGATGGGGCCAGGCCCATCGAACCCACACATAACGATAAACGATGCCGATCCTTACAATCCCGTCTTCAAGGCTTGGGCCGACAACGGCTTTATTTATAGCTGGGATTTGGGTAACGGACAGGTTATTGCACCTGGTAGAGACACCGCAACGGCTTACTATCCGCTGCCCGGAAACTACAACGTGAGCGTTACCATCTATGGAGAAGGGGCGCAAGAGGTTAGTGCCGACACGACATACACCGTTACTTCGGCCGACCCCACGATGGCGGAGAAACCGCTTTGGAAAGAACTAACGGGCGGAGGAAAGGGTGCAACATGGGTGTATAACACCGATACGCAGACGGGAAAGCCCGACTACTGCTACCAAACCACAGGCGACTTGGTGAATTATCCCAATAACTGGATGCCCTCGTCGAGCTGGGGGCAGTGCGAAAGGATAACGCCCGACATCAATGGAGAAATGGTTTTCGACCTCAACGGCGGCGTTAACTACACCTATCACCATGTGGCAGGCGACGCTGGCGTAAAAGGTACGTTCGTACTAGATGCCGAAAAGCGCACGTTTACGGTGAAAAACCCCTACATCCTAGACCATGCCGTGGGCTGTACGCAACCCGCTGCAACGGCTACGGGCGTATATCAGATAATGAAACTCACCGAAGACGAGCTTGTTCTTTGGCAAATGCAAAAGGCACCGACCTCTGCACCTGGCTCGGGAGAAGGCTGGGGATGGAGCTTTAAACGAAAGAAATAATCTCCAAAACACAACAAATAACGTTGCAGTCGTTGAAAGCCGTTGTGCCAAATGCGTACAGGCGGACTGGCAAACGACATGCGCTCTTTGACATCTTGCACAACAACCACACCTCGCAAACGTTGCGGAAAAAACGTTGAAGCGGGCTCGCACATGCTCGCAGAGCTGCCGAAAACGATATAAAAAACAACAAATGCGAAACAAAAACAAAGCAAATTGTGTATCTTTGCGAGGTAGAACAACATCACATCATCGAATTATGGAGCAGCATAACACACAGGCAGACAACATCGTTTTTCAGGAAGAACGACTGCAAACGATTGCCGAAAAGTTGGAACGAGAGGGAAGAATTGTTACGAAAGACTTGGTAGACGAACTCAATACCACGCCCGTAACGCTGCGAAAAGACCTCTTGTTGCTAGAAAAGCGTGGCTTGTTGAAACGAACCCACGGTGGAGCGGTGAAGGTAAACCGGCTTTATCCTGGCCAAGCGCTTAACGAAAAGGAGAAGATTAACCTCGAAGAGAAAATCAGAATAGTGCGCAAGGCCGCCACTTTTGTGGCCGAAGGCGATACCATCATCCTCGATTCGGGGTCTACAACCAGTCTTTTGGCCAAAGAACTGCGCAACTTTAAGCAACTGGTGGTTATCACTAACGCCTTAAACATAGCCAGCGACCTAAGCGATACCAGCGTGGAGGTTATCGTTGTGGGCGGAAATCTGCTCAAAATGGCCGCCACTATGGTGGGTCCATTGGCCGACGACACGCTCAGAAAGGTGTCGGCCGACAAGCTTTTCATGGGTGTAGACGGTGTAGACATGAACATCGGACTAACTACGCCCGACATCAACGAGGCCAAAACAAGTAGGGTGATGATGGAATCGGCCGGCGAAGTGTTCCTCTTAGTGGATGCATCCAAGTTTGGAAGGCGCAGTTTGGGCGTTATTTCGCCCCTCAACGCTATAGATAAGCTTATCACAACCAAGCATCTAAGCGAAGAAGAGTTTCAACAACTGAGCGAAAACGAAATCGACATATTCATGGTGTGAGGCCCTCCAAGTGTTCTCAGGGGTGGTTGTGTGCGAGATGCAAGGAACAAAAGAATTGCATTTAACACAAAAAACAACGATAAGAAATGAGAACAATGAAAATGTTTCTGGCCGTGGCGTCGCTTGCCGTGGCCACGGTTGGAGCGAACGCTCAAAGCAAGGTTTATCCCCAAGTAGTAGACGACCAACTGGTTATTCAAGGCGACAAATGCGGCTGGGATGCCGGCACCGTGCACACTTTCTCGGTAGTAGAGGCCAACAAAGACGGCTATAAATACTGGGGCTACTATGGCCTCGACCATTACGAAAACGACGTACACTTTCGTAAGGCAGGACTGGTGCGCAGCAATAACCTCACCGATTGGGTGAAGTACGAGGCCAATCCCATCATCGCAGCCAACTGCCGATGGCCCACTGTGGTGATGAGCGACGGCAAGTTCTACATGTTTTACGCCGAATATAAGGGTCCAAATAAAGACAGTCGCATCGTTATGGCCGAGAGCGAAAACGGCATCGACTTCGACAACAAGCGCGTTGTTGTGCCATACGCCGATGGAGAACAAAACCAAAACCCCTTTATCTACTTTAATAAGAACGACGGCTTTTTCTATCTTTTCTATTATAACGGTACCGAAAGAGCGAAAAACAACCCACGTTGGAACGTGCTGGTAAAGAAAAGTAAGCGCGTGGCCGACCTGCCACAGCAGAAGAGTTACGAGGTGGTTACATCCAACAAAACCCTTGCCGCACCCTCCGTTGCCTATCATGGCGGCACATATTACCTGCTCGTAGAAGAGTTTAGCGACGACACCCACACAAAATGGGTTACCAATGCGTTCTCGTCTAAGGAGGTAGACCGCGGCTACCAGCGCGTAACCAACAACCCCGTACTTTATAAAAACGATGCCTGCGCCTTCCAATACGTGCTCGACGGGCAGCTCTACGTAACTTATTCGCACTGCACCGACCTTTCGAAAGGCCAGTGGGTTATGCGCATGATGAAGACAAAATAAGGCGAAACGCCATTTGTAATGTTTCATTGCAGGCATGTTCGCCTTGCGCGTACATGCTTGCACAACAGTTAATGAATATGTCAACCAATAAGTTTCTTACCGAAATACTGGAACAACCTGCTGCCATAGGCAACATCATCCACTTCTATTCAGCCCCCGAAGGCATGGAACTCTTGCGCAAAACGAGGGAGGCCATCGCCCAACGTAACATCCACGACATGGTGTTTACGGGCATGGGCAGTTCGTTCTTTATCTCGTTTGCAGCCGCAAGCCTGTTCAACCAACAGGGCATTCACGCCCATTACATCAACACGAGCGAACTGTTGCACTACAATCTCTCGCTGCTCAACCGCCCCACGCTGTTGGTTTGCGCCTCGCAGTCGGGCGAAAGCTACGAGATTAAAGAGGTTTTAGAGCATCTGCCGCAGTCGGTGTTCTGCGTAGGCATTGTAAACGAGGAGGATAGCGCACTTGCAAGAAAGGCAGATGTGGCCCTATTGTGCAAGGGCGGCCGCGAAGAGATGACCTCAACAAAGACCTATGTGCTAACTTCCCTGGCCGCTTGCATCTTGGGATTGTATCTTAGCGACCGCTGGAACGCCCACACGCAACGCCAGTTGGCAGGCTTACAAGCCAAGTTCGAAGACATGTTGGCAAGCCACGACCAATGGCTGGACAAGGGACTCGACTTCCTTGGCGACCTCACCACGTTGCAAATCATCGCCCGTGGCCCGTCGTTCTCCACCGCCAGCCAAAGTGCCTTGATGTTTAAAGAGGCCACTCACATTGCCGCAACGGGTATCTTGGGCGGCGAATTCAGGCACGGACCAATGGAAATGGTTGCTCCTGGCTTTAAGTCGGTGCTGTTTGCATCCGAGGGGCGCACGCTCGAACAAAGTCTGAAGATGGCCGAAGACATTGCAGGTTTTGGCGGACGCGTATGGCTTATCACCAATTCGCACGATGCTGCACAGCATGTAACAGATAATATACTGCCCGTTTACGTAGACGAACAAGACGAATTCCTGTTCTCCATCTTAAGTATCGTGCCCTTACAGCTCTTCATCGACGAGTATGCCAAACGTCATGGTTTCGAGGCGGGCAGCTTTTCGCGCGGTGCAAAAGTAACCGTAACCGAATAATGAAAGGAGGGCGAACGATGAGCAACAGTGGCGAAAGAAAAACCTTATTGCTGGGCATCACGGCCTTGATATACGTGGTGTTTGGCCTTCTAACATCGGTTATAGGCGTGGCCATCGACCGTTTTCAGGCGCAATATGGCGTGTCGCTAGGTGTGGCCGCCCTGTTGCCCTTGGCCTTTTTCTTGGCCTATGGACTAACATCGATACCTTTTGGACTGCTTACCGACCGTTTCGGGGCAAAGTCTGTGTTGCTTTTGGGCACGGCATTGATGGGCACAGGTTCTGCCCTTTGTTACCTCAGTGCCGCGGCTTGGGCGGTTATCGTGTCTGTATTTCTCATCGGCACGGGTGTAACGGCTGTGCAGATAGCGGGCAATCCCTTTGTTCGGGAGCTCGACCAGCCATCGCGCTACACGTCTAACCTAACCCTCATCATAGGCATTGGTGCCTTGGGTTACGCCCTTAGTCCGCTCATCGTACCCGTTTTGCAGGCCAACAACCTCAGTTGGACCACCATTTACCTGCTCCTGGCAGTGGTTAATGCCGTGATATTCGTGGTAGTAGCCTTCGCGCACTTCCCAAAGACCACCACCA
>NZ_HE999448.1:95119-106039 GCF_000312305.1 Prevotella conceptionensis 9403948
AGGTGTGGCCTTGGTGTCGTTTGCCCTTGTGGGTTACTTCACTTGTGTGTCGTTCACGGCCTTATTCAGTGCCGTCATCAACAGTTTCAACCACGATCACGGCATGCTCTCAGGCATTTTAGGCACAGCTATTGTGGGCGGAGCTTTCATTGGCTGGCTTGTAGGTGCTGTTGGCAACGCATACGGCATGGTTTGGGGCATGGCTGTAAATGTCGTTGCCTTTGCATACGTCATGGCTGTGGCCGTGTGGGGAAAAGGGATGAAGGAGCGTTGACAAGATAAACAGCAACAAAGCAACAAGGCATTTGGCTTTACTCCTTTACTCCTTTACTCCATTACTCCTTTACTCCTCAAAGATTCTCATAAACTTAAAACAACAATGAACAATATCATTATAGGCGTAGACCTAGGCGGAACAAAGATAATGACTGGCGCCATAGATGCAACCGACGGCCGCGTTATCGGCACGCCGATTAAGATTGCCACGCAAAGTCAGCTGCCGAAAGAACAGATTGTGGAGAACATCGCACAGTCTATTAGACAAGTGATGAGTGCCAACGGACTTCAAAAGCAAGACGTTGTGGGCGTGGGCGTGGGTTCTACGGGGCCACTCGACCTCGACCTGGGCTTGGTTTTAGATTGTCCGCAGCTACCCACCATGCAACATTTCGCTTTGCGCGAGGCACTGCAACAGGCCGTAGACTTACCCGTGGCCCTCAACAACGATGCCAATTGCCTGGTATTGGGCGAGGCCGTATTCGGTGCGGCGCGCAACAAACGCACTGTTCTTGGTTTCACGCTTGGCACGGGCATTGGCTGTGCGCTGGTGGTAGACGGCAAAATATGGAATGGTGCCACTGGCACAGCAGGCGAAATATGGTGTTCGCCCCACGGAAAAGGCATCATCGAAGACGCCATTTCGGGACAGGGCGTGGCCAACATCTACAAACAAATAGCCCATACCGACGCCTCTTCGCTAGAAGTTTACCTGCGTGCACAGCAAGGCGAACGTCATGCGCTCGACGCATGGGAAACCTTTGGGCAACATCTAGCCGTGCCCTTAGCCTGGTGCATCAACCTCATCGACCCCGATGTGGTTCTGCTTGGCGGTTCCATTGCCACTGCCCATCCCTTCTTTATGCCTGCCCTGATGCGCAGTTTGCAGGTGCACATCTGTCCGTTGCCCGCCCAACGCACCCCCATCGTTATGGCATCGTTGGCCGACAACGCCGGTTTTGTGGGCGCAGCATGCCTTATGCGCCCCTCGTCTAACCCTTAACCCAAACCCATTTTTGATAATGAGAATAAAGTTTTTGCTCGTATGCCTGTGCTGTTTCACGATGGCGCACGCCGCCAACAACAGCCTAAAAAACGGTAGGCAGTTGCTAACGCAATGGCAAATGCAGTCCACCACGCGCGTGCCACAAGCGGGCAACGTGTTGTCGTTACGCACCTATAAGCCCCAACGCTGGCACAATGCCACCATACCCACAAGCGTATTGGGGGCTTTGGTGAAAGAGAATGTGTACCCCGACCCGCACTTCGACCTCAACGACCTACGCATACCCGATGCCTCCGACGACCTAAACCGCCGATTGGGACTTAGCAAGTACTCGCACATTAAGGGCGTGCCTAACCCCTTTAAGCACCCCTATTGGTTCCGCACGCAGTTCTCCATACCTGCCGGCGAACGCGGAAGGCGCGTGTGGCTCAACTTCGACGGCATCAATTATCGCGCCGACCTTTGGGTAAACGGCAAGCAAGTAGCCAACAAAACGCAGATGGCCGGCATGTTCTTGCGCTTTAAATACGACATAACAGCCCTTGTTTCGGCAGACAAACCCAACGTGGTGGCCGTAAAGATATACCAAGTAGACAACGTAGGCACGCCTCGTCCGGGCTATCTCTTCACCCCTTTCGGGCAGGGTAGAGGTCAAGGAGAAGAGATTTTCAGGGATGTAACCCTCAAATTTATGGCCGGTTGGGACTGTTCGCCCGTGGTACGCGACCGCAACATGGGGCTTTATCAAGACGTGTACCTAACTTACACCGACAACGTGAAGATTGAAAACCCCTACATCGTTACCAACCTGAACCTGCCCGACACCACAAAGGCCAGCATATCCGTGCAAACCGAATAGCGAAACGCAAGCAACAAGCCCCAAACGGGTGTGTTGCGCGGGCGTATCAACCTGCTAAAGGAGATAGACTTCCACACCTATAAAAAGCAGATGCCGGGCCAAATGCCCACCATCGCCTTTGAAAAGCGCGTCACCATACCCGCCGGAAAAACCCTCACTGTTAACTTCTCGCCCGAAGAGTTTGCCCAACTCAACGTGCAAAATCCCCACTTGTGGTGGCCCAATGGCTATGGCTTGCAACATCTTCACCGCCTAGACCTCACGTTTGAAGTGGGCGGTAAGGTGTCCGACACGCAGTCTACCACTTTCGGCATACGCCAAATCACCTCTACTTTAAAGGAACGCGACGGCGAACATGGTCGCATTTTCTGGGTAAACGGCCAGCGCATTTTCTGTCGGGGCGGCTTTATTCAGCCCGACATGCTGCTCGATATGAACCCCAAGCGCATGTACGACGAGGCCCGACTGCTGGCTAATGCCGGCGTAAACATGATTGCCAACGAAGACATGCCCTCGCCCCCAGAGGCTGTTATGGAAACTTACGACAAGTACGGACTGCTGATGTGGGAGGTGTTTTTCCAATGCTGGACCAGTTATCCCGGCGAGCCTTCCTTCAACAATCCCACCGATACGCGCCTTGCACTGCGCAACATGTACGATGTGGTGAAACGCTACCGCAACCATCCCTCGTTGGCACTGTGGTGTATGCAGATTGAAACGATGGTGCGCGAAGAACTATACGTACCTCTACGTGCCTACATTAAGCAGCACGACCCCACTCGCCCCTTCATTGCAACGTCTAGTCATGGTTGGGATGTAGACAAACTTACGCCCTACATCAAGCCCGACCTGCCCACAGGCATGACCGATGAGAACGAACCCGACTACACTTGGTACCCTCATCCCTATTATTATAATAAGGTGTTGGAGGTAAAAGACCAGATGTTTCGCAACGAAATGGGTGTTCCTGCCGTATCTACGCTCGAGAGTATGAAGAAGTATGTGTTCGATTTAGGCAAGGGTCCGCGCAATGCACACTATCCGCTCGATAAGGTTTGGGCCTACCACGATGCTTGGGACTCCATTTGTTGTCCGCCGTCAAGTTACGCCTTCAAACCCTACGACAACGCCATCCGTCAGCAGTTTGGTCAGCCCTCGTCGGCCGAAGACTACATCCGTTGGGCGCAATACATCAACGCGGGCAGCTATCGGGCCATGTTCGAGGCAGCCAATCATCGCATGTGGGACATCACCACGGGCGTAATGCTCTGGAAACTTAATGCAACATGGCCACAGGTGTTGTGGCAAATATACGATTGGTTCCTCAATCCCAACGCAGGGTACTACTATGCAAAGAAGGCATTAGAGCCCTTACACATACAGATGAACGAGCATAACCGCATGGTGAGCGTTATCAACACGATGCACAAGCCACAAACCGACATCACGGTGAACGTGAAAGTGTACGACAACAACCTCAACGTGGCTTGGCAACAAACGGTGCCACAGCGTGCGTTTGATGCCGACTGCTTTACCGAACTGTTTGCCGTGCCCATTCCGCAGGGCGTAAGCAACGTGCATTTCGTTCGCCTACAACTGGTAGACAAGCAAGGTCGCATCGTGTCAGACAATTTCTATTGGCAAACGGCCGACGGCAAAAACGATTTCCGTGAACTAACGCGCTTGCCCAAGGTGCCCTTGAAGTTCGATACGCAAACAACTCAACGCGACGACGACGTGGTGATGACCATTAAGGTGAAGAACCCCTCCACACAGCTAGCCTTTATGCATCGTCTATACATTGCCAAGGGCGAAGGTGGTGCAGAGGTGCTACCCACGATATGGAGCGACAACTTCATCACCCTTTTCCCTGGCGAAGAACGCGAACTTACTGCCACCTTCGCACAACAAGACCTCGATGGCAAACAGCCCGTTTTGGTGTTGGATGAGATGCAATAGGCTCTTTTAAGTAGTAAAGTAGTAAAGTAGTAAGGTAGTAAAGTAGTAAAGTAGTAAGGTAGTAAAGTAGTAAAGAAGTAAAGTTGTAACGCCATTAGCGTTTTGTTGGGGACACTAACTTCCAAGCAAAGTCTCTAACTCGCTAGCTAATAACCATATTAAGGAAATAACAAGAATGCTTGCAACCCTTTTTATAGGCAACTAACTTTACTTCTTTACAGCTTTACCCCCTTAACTCCTCAAAAAGTCCCTTTACATCCTTATTACCTTTACTACTTTACTCCTTACTCCTTTACTACTCACTAGAAAGCATTTGGCTTAACTCCTTAACTCCTAAAAAAAGTTATATGAAAAAGTATTTTTTAGTTTTATTGCTGTCTTTCCTATTCGCCGCATGCGCCAAAGACAGCGGAATGGCATCGCTAGACGAAACACAATATCCCAATCCCGATGCCAAGAAAGCCCTTACGGGTTCGTTCGTTACCTTCTACGACAAAGACAATTGGGCACCATACCAATGGAGCAGTCTGCTAGAAGGCATGAAGAAGATAGGTATGCGTACTGTTATCGCGCAATTCTCTGCACACGACCAACAAGTGTGGTTCGACACAAGCGAAACTTTTGTTACGCAAAAAAGCAAGTATGCCTTGGGTAGATTGCTTGCTGCCGCAGCTGAAAAAGGCATGGAAGTGTATGTTGGCCTTTACTTTGACGAGACTTATTGGAAAAATCAAACTTCCGAAACATGGCTCGACGAGCATGCCAACCGATGCAACCGCATGGCAACAGAGATAAATGCGCTCTACGGCACACAGCCCGCATTCAAGGGTTGGTATATTCCGCACGAGCCCGAACCCTACGCCTACAACACCGAAGAGAAGATGAACCTCTTCAGAACGCACTTTGTAGACCGCATCTCAAACCACTTGCACCAGCTTAACAATAAGCCCGTGGCCATCGCAGCCTTTTGGAACAGCACACTAAGCACGCCCGAACAATTGCAAACCTTCATGTCGCAATTGGCCAAGTGCAACCTTCAAGTAATTATGCTGCAAGATGGCGTTGGCGTTGGACACGTGTTGCTCGACCGCTTAGAAACTTACTACAAGCACGCCGAAACGGGCTTGTTTGGTGATGGTTCTGCCTTTAAGGGCGAATTTTGGACAGACCTCGAAACGTTTAACAGCGACAATAGTCCTGCAAGCATTTCGCGTGTATCGCAACAACTAAACATCGAATTGGCCATACCCCGCATAACGCGTGCCGTATCGTTCGACTATTACTCCAACATGTGTCCCACTGGCCCCTTCGGGCGTAAGGCACAAAAGCTACGAAACGACTATCATAAGTTTATGAAGTTTTGAGTTAGTTCATGAGTTTGTGAGTTTGTGAGTTCATGAGTTCATGAGTTCATTGTTTATCCCCTATCGGCCATCAGAGACCATTTTTTCCACCTTTATCTGATGGCCGATTTTAGTTAAATTGATTACTTATATTTTACAAAACACATTCTATCTACCACTCCTTTCCAGCAAAAATAAAGCTTCAAAAGCAGGCAATTAGCTATTTTTTCAGCCTTATGAATTTCTTTTTCAGTCCATTTTTGAGAAAATCAGCTGCATTTAGCACCATTTAGCCTTGCTAGATTGTCGGCGGTTCGCACTTTTTTCAAGCCCAATTGCCTGTTTTTAGCCTCTAAAATCCCACTTTTTAATGGCCATTTTGCCTTTTTTAGTCCTATTTTAGTGGGTCGGAGGGGTTTTGTTTATACCATTTCAGCGGATATTTATGCGCATCGACCTGCATTTAGCAGCAAATTGCACTGCATTTTGCACCATTTTACCTTGCGTTTAGCACCAAAACGCACTCCATTTAGCATCAAAACGCACTGCGTTTAGCGGCATATTACACTGCGTTTAGCACCAAAACGCACTCCATTTTGCTGAAAATGGCCCCAAAACGGGTGTTAGTGGCGGTCAGTTTAAATAAAAATTCATTTTGCCAGCATTCACAACTAACCCCTTTTTGCATCAAAACCAACCTCCGCGAGAATCGATTTTTTCGGCCCGGCTAACGATTGGCGAGCAAAAACGGCACTCTTAGTGTTAAAGTTCGTACTGAATATTTTACATATCCGCAAAACGAGACCGACGTTTAGCCCACTAACTTGTTGTTGTGAAAAGTAAATAAGGCGATTTGCGGTGTGTCGTTCACTCAGTTGGGGAGACGGCCGGCAACCTCCTCAGCATTGGGTTCACCTACAAGAATAACGAGGAAGTGCCGTGCAAGTCAGCGTTTACCAAGCGTATCGAGGCATGCTACATATACGCCATATCAGCCAACGCTCGTTACTATCGCAAAAAAAACAAACATTATGCGCGTGGTACACGAGACTTAAACAACTATTGCCATCCCCCATTCAGATAACCCCAACCTCACCGAATGGCAATGCAAGATGCTAAGGAAGATAGTTATCAACACGAGTTTCTATTATAACGAGAGGGGAGTTTAGGAAAATATACCCGCGTTGTGGATAAGCCAAAGACTGATGCGACAAATAGTTTGTCTGAATTAAAAATATAGCGACAAAGCCTGTTGTTATGTAAAAAATAATGATTAAATTTGCATACCATCAATACTAACGTTATAAACGTTATAGATGGCCAAAGAGAACTTTCAAAAATGGGATTAGAGTGATATTATATAACCAACAAGATGTAACCACCTATGGCACTGTTAGTGGAGATTGCCCGCCCACTTCTGTTTGATTTCAAAGAGTTGTTGGACGTAGATTATGATACTAATGCCAAGTTCCTAAAATGAAAGATGATAAAAAGAAACAATGGCGAAGAAACAGATAAAGTCCAAGACAATCGAAGAAACGCTTTGGGAAACGGTGAACTATCTGCGCGGTTCTGTCGAGCCGTCAGAATACAAGTATGTAGTGTTGAGTCTCACCTTCCAGAAACGACCTGTTGCAACAGAAGGAAGAGAACAAATTGCAGTTGAAAGAACGTTTTCGTTAAGCCAGATGAACAATGTCGAGCTTGCTCGAACATTGTCATGGCGAGAATTGGAAATCGCCGACACGGAGCTTTGAGCGAAGTGGAAAGGCAAAACGCACTTTTAAAGGAACGAGAAAAGAACGTTTTCGTTAAGCCAAATGAACAACGTCGAGCTAGCTCGAACATTGTCATGGCGAGAATTGGAAATCGCCGACACGGAGCTTTGAGCGAAGTGGAAAGGCAAAACGCACCTTTCGAGGAACAAGAAAAGAACGTTTTCGTTAAGCCAAATGAACAATGTCGAGCTTGCTCGAACATTGTCTTGGCGAGAAAACGCACTTTTAGAGGAACTGGAAAAGAACCATTTAATTCATTTAGACTATGCACTCGAATAATCAAATTGTGATATACCAGTCTGAGGACGGACAGACACAGGTGGATGTACGCCTGGAGAACGAAACGGTGTGGCTTACACAGCAACAAATTGCGGAGTTGTTTAATACAAAACGCCCGGCAATAACCAAGCACTTGAAGAATATCTATGCATCCGAAGAGCTTGACGAAACGAGCACATGTTCCATTTTGGAACACGTGGGTAATACAGGAAAGCAAACTTATCGCACAAAGTATTACAATCTCGATGTCATCATTTCTGTTGGCTATCGGGTTAACAGCAAAAACGCCACGCGTTTCCGTCAGTGGGCAAACACGGTGTTAAAGCAATATCTCATCAAGGGCTATGCCATTAACGAGCGTATGCGCAAGGAGCAGATTGGCGAGTTGCGCCAACTGGTTGGTATGCTTGGGCGCACCATTCAGCACCAACCGCTATTGTCTAACGACGAGACCGATGCATTGTTTAAGGTGGTGACAGATTATACTTACGCTCTGGACACCCTCGACAACTACGACTATGAGCGACTTACTATCAATAAGACCACAAAAGAAGAGCCGTTCCATGCCACCTACGATAATGCAATGGAGGCTATCAAAGGGTTGCGCGAGAAGTTTGGCGGCTCTGTTCTCTTTGGCCATGAGAAGGACAATTCCTTTAAAAGTTCTATCGGGCAGATATACCAAACCTTTGGCGGAGAAGAACTCTACCCCAGTGTGGAAGAGAAAGCAGCCATGCTACTCTACCTTGTTACCAAGAACCATTCGTTCAGCGATGGCAACAAGCGCATTGCCGCCACGTTGTTTCTTTGGTTCCTCAACGGCAACCATATCCTCTATCATCCCGACGGCAGCAAGCGCATAGCAGACAGTACCCTTGTTGCGCTCACGCTGATGATTGCCGAAAGTCGAACAGAAGAAAAGGATGTTATGGTGAAAGTTGTGGTTAACCTGATAAACAAAAACAACTATGAGTAAAGCGGAGCATAAACGTTTAGGCGATTTTATCAGAGAGGTGAATGTTCGTAATCGGGAGTTGAAGTAGCTTATAGCTCCCAATTTCCAATTGGTTCATTCCAAAACCATTTCCTTGCCGACTATAATTATACGATATAAACCCGTTGGTGGAATCAAATCAAATCAACAAATGCAGATAAAAAGTTGCACATGTCGTTTGTTTTTAGTGACTTAACCCATTGGCGGAATTCAGAATGCCCTAAATTAATTACGCCAACGGGGTTTTATTATAAATAACCTCTTCGTTCTTCGGCCGCCATCATTGGCTCGTCTTCATCGGGGTGGGGTAGTGCATAGCGTTGCTGGTAGTCGGTTAGCAAGATGTGGTTAAGTGTGTGGGCAAGGGCTTGCAACGTGTTTTGGCGGAGCGAAGGGCGCAGTTGGCACTCCCAAACCACTAGGCAATGCCAGCCCATGCGTGCCAGTTGGCGTTGCGTTTCGGCATCGCGCTGTTGGTTGCGTTTCACCTTATTCTCCCAAAATGGGGTGTTGGTTTTGGGCAAGGTCCATCGTTTGCAGCCTTCGTGGCCATGCCAAAAGCAGCCGTTAACAAAGATGCAGGTGCGGTATTTGCGCAAAACCAGGTCGGGATGGCCTGGCAAGCGGCCGTAGTTTAGTCGGTACCTGAACCCCTGCGCCCACAAATACTTGCGTACGAGCAGCTCTGGCTTCGTGTCTTTCGACTTAATCGAGGCCATGATGCGATGGCGTTGTCGGGGCGTAAACTTGTCCATGAGGCAAAGATAATGAAAAAATACGGATTGTGTGCAGATAAGGAGTGGGATATGAACAGTCGTCTTGTTCTGACATTGAGCTAACAGGGGCTCTAAGAAGGCACAAACTTACGGTTTTACATGGGCTGGCGAGGGCTGGCCAAACACCATGTTTTTTATTTCTAACAAGCGTATGATAGACAATCCAAACGCCCACCTATCAACTTGTGCGATAGGTGGGCGTTAGCTAAATGGTAGGTCAATAAGAGGTGTGCAAAGCCATTGGCCTACCTCGCCTTATGGGCATTTGGCCTTTTGCTTTATGGCTTGTCGGCCTTTGGTTTATGCTTGCGCTTATGGGTTAGTGGCGTTCTGCTTGCACTGGTTGTGAAAAAACTTGCAAACTTACAAACCAACAAGCCCGTAAGCTTAAATCATAAGCCGGCTTTCTCTATTTCCCTATAATCTTTAAAGCTCCTTACGTAGGTGCCATTATGGAAATAAAGGTAGCTTGCATAGTTTATTTCTTTTTGCGATCGGCCGATAAGCGGGTGGTAAAAAGCCTCAATGTACTTTCCCCGCCACTTGGTTTGAAGGGCATCTGTGTCTATCATCAGTATGGGGAAATTCTTATTCACCGCACTAAAGACGTCGTCATAGATGTTTGAGATAACCAACAAGTCGATGTTTTGCCTTTTGCAGATTTCTGAAAGTGCCAAAGGCGACACGCAAAAGCCCGATTTGCAAAATGGAGTGAAATCATATATGATGACCTTTTCGTGCTTTGTAAGGTAGTCTTTTGTTTGTTCTACGCCAATCGCATATATGTTTGAGAAATCGCGAATGTCATCTATTGCACCTTTATAATGTACAACCCGTTCTTGCGCTCTCTTTGATAGATGAGAAAAACCTGACGTCAAGCCCGAGATTTGACAAGATATCAAGGTAAATGACATGATGATTATGCCTGCTATATATGATTTCATACGAAGTTATTTTTTTATTAAGTGTGATACAATGAACGTTTAGGTGTTGCAAAAATAGGTAAATTTTCTCAATGGAACAAAATATAAAAACGTTTTTTTTGCTAGTAGACCTTTGCGGACTTTGGTGTTATGGGTTAAACAACATGCTTATTACGTTCTAATATGGCAGAATTTTCTAGCTGCGTGGAACGAAGGAAGTTGCCTTAAAATGTTTGTTTATCCTTGTTTTAAAGGTAAAAAACGATGTGCCGTTTGCTTGGCAAAATGATACCAATTATTAAATTATACTTTTTACAATTAGTGCAAGTAAGCCGCATGATTTCAACAAAATGCGCATTAATTGGAAAATAACTCTTCTTATTTGCTTGGTTTTATAAATTTATTGCATATATTTGCAGAATGGTTTAACTCTGTGAATGTACTGACAGCTGTACTAAAACAAAATGGGTTTACAACGGAGGCACCATGCGGCCAAGCTTACTAAACATACGGTTGCGTGGGGCATAGGAAAAACTATAATCAACCTAGATAATTATGAAAGTAAGATTTTGGATGTTCACCCTTTGCTTGCTAACCGGATTGAGTTCGGTTTTGGCACAAACAATAACAGTGAAGGGAAACGTCGTAGATGAAAACGGGGAGGCCTTACCTGGCGTAAGCATCATCCCAAAGTCGGCCCCGAAGACGGGCACCGTGTCTAACATAG
>NZ_HE999448.1:106288-112910 GCF_000312305.1 Prevotella conceptionensis 9403948
CACCCCAGATGGACGTTCGGATCGGAACCCTCCGACCTGACGGTTGAACGACGTTGTTGTGGTGGGTTACATGGAACGTAAGGTGGCCAACACCTCGGCCTCTGTGGTAAAGGTAACGGCCAAAGACCTAGCCATGAAACCCGTGGCCAACCCATTGGATGCCGTTCAGGGCAAAGTAAGCGGCTTACAGGTGTTCTCCTCGTCGGGCGAACCCTCTTCGCGCCTGTCGATGGCTTTGCACGGGCAAGGTTCGTTGGGCGCAGGTACGGGCTTGCTCATCATCCTCGACGGCATGCAAGTTAGTATGGCCGTGCTACAATCCATGAACGCCAACGACATAGAGAGTGTTCAGTTCTTGAAAGACGCTGCGGCCACGTCCATTTATGGCGCACGTGCAGCCAACGGAGTGATGTATGTTACCACCAAACGCGGCCGAACAGAGACGCGCCCCACCATCAATCTTAGGGCGCAGTACGCCGTTTCGTCGTTGGCAAACACCGATTATTTCGACCAACTGATGACTGGGCCCGAACTATTACGCTATTATCAGGAAACGGGTATTTACACCGCCGACCAAATAGCGGCCTTAAAGAGCAAGTATTTCAAGGAAACCGACTTCCAATGGTATAAGTATGTGTACCAGCCTGCGCCCATGTACACGGCCGACGTGTCGGTATCGGGCGGCACATCTGCCGTTAGGTACTACCTGTCGGGCGGCGCATTGAGCCAAGACGGACTGCGCATGGGGTCGAGTTACAAGAAAGCCTTCGGCCGCATCAACCTCGATGCGAAACTGGCCGAATGGGTTCGCGCCGGCATAAACACCCAAATAGCATACGACGATACGCACGTTTCGCCCTTCGGCAACAACAATGCCGTGGGCGGTGGCGTTGCAGCCATGAACGCACCCTTTGCATCGCCCTACGACCCGAGGACGGGAGAAGAACTGGAACGCGTGCCGCTGCTCGACATCACTACGCCTAAGCATGTTATTTCTACCAACCCGGCAAAGACCAACGCCTTTATCCTGTCGGCTAACGGCAACCTTACGCTCACGCCGATAAAGAACCTAACCTTGCGTTCGCTTGTGGGATTGGAGCTGAATTATGGCGATAGCCGCTCGCGTACCTTGCCTAGCTACTATCGCGCATACGGCAATGGCAGCGCCGAACGTGGCTACTCGATGGTGTCGAACTTCACCATCACCAACACGGCAGCCTATAACATGGGCTTTGGCAACCATCACGTTACCGCCTTGTTGGGACATGAATACACCAATTATAACGACGATGGTTTCTCTGCATCGGGTTCGGGCATCTTAGACGACCGCCTTAACCTGCTTAACAACGCCACACAAAAGAAGAATGTGGGCGAGGCAACCAACAGCTATGCTTTCCTTTCGTTCTTTACCCAGCTGTCTTACGACTTCTCCGAACGTTATTTCGTCGACTTGGTTTTGCGTAACGACGCCTCTTCGCGCTTTGGGCGCAACAAGCGCAACGGCTTGTTCTGGTCGGTAGGCTTGTTGTGGAAGGCTAAGGGCGAAAGCTTCCTTAAAGACGTATCGTGGCTTAACGAGTTAGACTTCAAAACGAGTTACGGAACACAGGGCAACTCTTCGATACCTCCTTACAGCACATCATCGTATGTAGGAAAAGTGGGACAGAAGAAAGGCGGTATGAGCCTTGGCTTTGTTAGTCTTGGAAATCCCGATTTGGGATGGGAACACCAAAGTAAGTTCACTGTGGGCGTGAAGGCTCGTTTGCTAAGTAGGCTGGACCTGAACGTGGAGTACTACAACCGTATAACGAGCAACATGCTCTTCGAAGTTCCACTGCCCTACACATCGGGTATGCCTGCCGGCAACGAAGGTTATGCCACTCGTTACGAGAATGTTGGGCGTTACCTGAACCACGGTATCGACTTTCAACTGGGCGCCGACATCCTTCGCGGTCGCGATTGGGGCGTTTCGGCCAACATTAACTTCAACTACAACCGCGATAAAGTGCTCGAACTGTTCGAAGGACGTCAGTCGTGGCACGAACCAGGCGGCCAACTCGCCTACATGGTAGGTAAGCCTGTAACCTTTGTACTTCCGCTTTATAAGGGCGTGAACCCCCAAACGGGCGTACCCGAATGGTATAAACCGGGCGCAGACAAGAACCAAACACGTCGCGACGACAACGACGTGGTGTCCGAATATTCTTCTTCGCTCAGTCAAAACACAGGCGTAAACGCTTACACGCCTTTTACGGGCGGTTGGGGCATTTCGGCTTATTGGAAAGGTTTCTACCTCAACGCCGACTTCTTTGTGGCTCTCGGTAAGCACATGATTTCGATGGATAAGCAGTTTTACGAGAACGATTATCACGTTCGCAACCGCGAAGGAAACTTCAATGGGTCGCGCAGATTGTTCGACTATTGGAAGAAACCGGGCGACAACACCGAATATCCCTCGTTGGCATGGGTGCGCCAAGCCAACCACCAAAGCAACTACGTGGACTCGAAAATGCTTGAAAACGCTTCGTTCATGCGCCTGAAAAACTTTACCTTGGGTTACGACATCCCCCGCAAGAGCCTTGGACGACAGAACATCGTACGCACGGCAAAAGTGTTCTTTACAGGCAGAAACCTGCTTACCTTTACCAAGTTCCGCGGTATCGACCCCGAAGTGAACCGCAATGTTTCGTATGGCGTCAATCCCAACACCAAGCAATTGAGCGTAGGTGTGGAGATAGGACTCTAACAACACACACACAAACAATGAACACGAATATGAAAACAACGAAGATATTATTATGGGCGTTTACGCTTGCGGCCATGCTCCAAGGGTGCAATCTAGACCGCGAACCAGCCGATTATATAGACTATAACGCCTCGTTTCGCAATATGCAAGATGCCGCCAAATGGGACAACGGCATCTATTCCACCCTTCGCGGCAAGTTCGGGGGCGGCTATGTGTTGCCCCAAGAGGCGCAAGCCGACATGCTTAACGCGCATGCAGCCTTCGGAAACCTCTATGGAGAGTTTCACGGATGGACCATCTTGCCCGAAAGCAGCGTGATACAAGAAATCTACCATTCGTATTATTCGGCGCTCGTAGATGCCAATGTGGTGATAAAAAAGTTGCCCCAGCTGCCCGTTAGCGAGGCCGAAAAGCCCACACAACGCCATTATTTGGGCAACGCATACTTCGCAAGGGCCTTCTATCACTTTAACTTGGCCTTGCGATGGGGAATGATCTACGATGCGGCCACGGCCGACAAAGACCTCGGTGTGGTGTTGGCATTAGAGCCAGGTTCGCTAGATAAACCCGCACGAGCCACCAACGCGCAGACCTATAAGCAGGTGTTGGACGATCTGAACGAGGCCGAAACGCTGTTGGCCGACGTTCCTACCATGCCCGGAAATACGGAAATAAACGCCGATGCGGTGCGAGCACTTCGTGCACGCGTGTACTTATATATGGGCGACATGGCCAAAGCTTACCAAGAGGCGAAGCAATTGGTAGACAAAAACACCTATCCGCTTATCGCTCCCTACACGGCAAAGCTTAACAGCGAGGGGAAAGTAACGCCCAGCGAAGACCCTTTTGCGCAGATGTGGTTCTATGATAAGGGTACCGAACAGATTTGGCAACCCTATGTGGCCAAGGAAAACGAAGTGCCTACGGTAACTTCGCTCTATGGTGCCGACCTTTCCACAACAACTCATTGGGACGAGGCCAAGCAGCCAAGCAAAGTGGGCGACTACAACAAACCGCCCTACGTGCCAACGCGCGAAGTGATTAACGACCTCTTTGCCAACGGAAACGACCACCGTGCACAAATCCACTTCGAGTTTGTAAATACCACGGTGAATGACGTGAATGTGTCTACACAGCTTTACGTTGTGTCTAAGTTTAAGGGCAACCCCAACTACGCAACGCTCACTAGCACCCATTGGGGCGGCTATGTTCCCAATGGAAATCAAGCACCCAAGCCTTTCCGCATCGCCGAACAATACCTCATTGTGGCCGAGGCAGCCTACAAACTGGGGAACACGGCCGATGCCCAAAGCTATCTTAACACCCTTCGCCAATCGCGTGGCGTGCCTACCACAAGCGCAACGGGCGACGACCTGTACCAAGAAATAAAGAACGAGCGCGCACGCGAACTGGCTTACGAAGGGTTCCGCCTTTGGGACTTGCGCCGTTGGAAGTTAGGTGTTCGCAAACGTACGATACAAGGTGCCAAGGGATATTATCAAGTGCCGGCATCGTTCTACGCAGGGGGCTACAAGGTAGACATACAAACAGGCAACAAGATGTTTGTGTGGCCGTTCCCCGACAACGAAGTGCAGATAAACCCGAACGTTAAGCAAAACCCTGGCTGGGATAAGCAATGACACATACGCTAACAAAAAACAAATACGCTATGTATAAGAATATAAAGATATGGGCTTTGCTCATCGTGGCATCGCTGGCTAGCGCATGCCAGAAGGATCTTACCTTGGGCGGAACGGAAGAGTTCGTTCAAGGCGAGGCGCAGACCCTCACTCTTAAACAAGAGGGCGAAACTAAGACGGTAAGCTTTGCAACACTTGGCGACGAATGGCAAGTGGAAAAAGGAGCTTACGATGCTTGGCTCACCGCGAAAAAAGTGGGACAAGCACTCGAACTAACGGCTACGGCCAACGAGGGAGCCGACGAACGCCAGGCCGAAGTGGTTCTGGCCACGCCCAGCGGCAAGCAAACGGTAACGGTTACGCAGTTCGGCACGGCGCCTTTCATTGCCGTAGACGGCAGCAATGGTACGGCTATCTTTAACCATGAGGCGCATACGGCCGTAGAACTGAACGTTATTTCCAACTCGGATAACTGGAGCGTGGAGCAAGTTGACAAGGAAAACAACAAATGGCTCACGTACGACGTCGACCAAAAGCAACGCAAGTTGAGGCTAACCCTCACCGCCATCGACCGCAACAGCCCTTGGGCGCAGAGCAGTAGAACCGAAAAGCTGTCCCTATCTAACGGAAACAAGCACTTCTTGCTCAGCGTAACGCAAAACGGATACGTGCAGTTCCAGCTGCCCGTGTGGGATTTGGACAACTTTAACTTGGCTCGTGTAACCGAACTTGAAGGCGAAAGGAACAACAGTCGCGACAAAGCGTTCGAGATAGACTCGCTCTTGCCGTTCAAAGAAGACGTAGATAAGATTTATTATGCGTTCCGTTCGCCCGGCGAACAATCACCTCGCATATTCTACACGCCCAACTATTACAGCAAACTCATTACTACCGCGTGGTTGAAGGCACCCAAAGGGAAGGAGTTCCAAAAAGAATCGTACGACCCGTGGTTGAAACAACAGAACTTTAAAGACGGCAACAAACAGCGTAATGCAACCGAAGCGCAATACTACTGCGAAGAAGAAAACCAAACACGACTGGTACACGTCTACAACGACCCCAACAACTTCAAGATGTTTGGCGGCATATATAAGAGTCCCTGCATGAAGTATGTGGTGAGTTCCAACGAACTGAAAGTGGGCAGCAACGGCAAGGCCACCTGTTTCCCCGTATTCATTTCCGAGCGCATGCACAACAAGTCGTTCAAGCTGCAAGAGGTGATTGAGTTTGAAAAGAAACGCGGAATGAAACCCGATTTCGAGAACCAATTCAACAGCGAAAAGATAACTACCACCACAGAAGACCCCAGCTGCAAGTACTCGCGCCTGCTCTTCGTACCCGAAAATGCCAGTTACGATGCCGGTTCGTTGGCCAATGTGATTTACTTCTTCAACTGGCGAGGCGTTACGCCCGAAGACATTGATGCAGGTTTGGTGGCCGATGCAGAGCTCAGCGGCACCGTTGGTTCGTGCCAAGTGTTCTACATGGGCGGCGAAGTGCTGTATAATCGCGAGGTGGAAGGCACTCCCGGCGTGTACGAATGGTACACCTATACCTTGCCAACCAGCACAAGGAACGCCATGGAAGAGAAGGGTTACAGCTACTTCCGTGGCGACAATAGCGGCTTTGTTACCTACTTCCGCGGCGAGGCCGACCTCATCGACATGCGTCCGCAGCAAACGCGTACGGTCATTACTTACTATAAGAGTAAGCATTATGTAGACCTAATCAAGAAAACCCTCAACTTATAGACACTCATCCAATGAAAAAGTTCAGAAAAATATATACATTGGCGGCTTGTATCACGTTGACCTTAGGCATGTTTTCGGCTTGTAGCGACGACTTGCTCTCCTCGCAAAACAACCCTAACGCTGCCCAAACCGCCGCCGACGAGGCCTTTCCTTGGCAACCCGGCATGGCTTTCATCAAACTGAAACCTGGCGTAAACCCCAGCACCCGTGCTGCAACGCAGAGCGTAACGCGTGCAAAGGTGTTCGACAACACCGACGTAAAGGTGGAACAGGTGTTCGACATGAACAACGAATATGCCGCATTGAAACGTGCAAGGGGGCTCGACCGATGGTTTGTTGTGAAATTCGACAGCACGAAGAACGTTGAAGAAGTTATCAACGAACTACGCCGCGACCCTGCCATCGAGAAGGCTCACGGCAACGTGCAGATTGCGCCCAGCAAGGTGAAGTACACCGCAGCATCGCGTGCGCCCATCCCCTCTAAC
>NZ_HE999448.1:113197-122678 GCF_000312305.1 Prevotella conceptionensis 9403948
CAGGTCCACTTAATTTTAGCGACCCTTACTTACGATACCAGTGGCATTACACCACAACCATCGGTTCGTATGGCCTGTTTAAAGAAGGGGCAGACGTAAACCTGTTCCCTGCTTGGCAGAAAGAAACGGGCAGCCCCAATGTGGTGGTAGCCGTGATGGACTCGGGTGTCGACTTCGAACACGAAGACTTGGCCGCCTCTGCCTGGCAAGGTGTTGACAAGAATACGGGCCAGAAGATACACGGACGCAACTTCTATGCAGCCGAAAGCGGTAAGGGCGACCCCAACGTTATCGTGGCTGGCGGACACGGAACGCACGTGGCAGGAACCATTGCCGCACGAAACAACAACGGCCTGGGCGTTTGTGGTGTGGCTGGTGGCAACGGCAGCGACGATTCGGGCGTGCGACTGATGAGCTGCGAAATATACGGCCGCGATGGAACCAAAGAGACTGCATCTACCGCTTACATCGTTAAAGCCTTCGAATTTGCTGCCGAAAACGGTGCGTCCGTATGCAACTGCTCGTGGGGTTACGCCTTCGACCGAAGCAAATACCTCAACGACGAGAACTTCCAAAGCATCTTCAAAGCGCAGTTCGACTTGCTGAAAGACGGCATCAACTACTTTACCGACTATGCCGGATGCGACCCGCAGGGCAACAAAAAGCCTGGATCTTACATGAAAGGTGGTCTTGTTGTCTTTGCATCGGGTAACGATTCGCAATACGACATCGACATGATACCCGCCTCTTATCCGCGCGTGGTGGCCGTGGGCGCAACCAGCAGCATGGGTATTCCCACCGACTATATGAACAAAGGGCCGTGGGTTGACATCCTTGCACCGGGCGGAACCACCGAAACAGGCGAGGTAATGAGGGGCGTATTAAGTACCGTACCCAGTAGTTTTGCCCAAATGAGCACTGGCGGTACGCCCAATACCGACTTCACTTTGCCCAATGACAACAACTATGCCTACGCACAAGGCACCTCTATGGCCGCGCCCCACGTATCGGGTATTGCCGCGCTGATTGTGTCGAAGTTTGGTAAAACCAACCCCAACTTCACCAACGAGGACCTTCGCCGCCGCTTGCTAGGAGCCGTAAAGGCCACTAGTCCCTATGCCGTAAAGACCGATGCCAACCTCGCAGGCAAGATGGGTGTGGGCTTTATTGATGCAGATTTTGCCCTTGCCGACCCCGAAACGCAGAAACCCGATGCACCAGAAATAACCGTTACCGACTATTCTGCGGATGCCACTCGCGGCTATTATGATGCCCGCATAACGTGGAAAGTAACCGCCGATGCCGATGCGCTGAACCCACAACACACGGCCTTTGCCTACGACATACACCTATATAAGAAGGCCGACATGAGCAAACCCGTGCAAAGCCTTACTCGTTATTCGTACGACAAGCCTGTCGGCACACAGCTGGAGCAAGAGTTTACGGGGCTAGACACTGATGTAGACTATGTGGTAAAGATGTCGGCGCGCGACCGTTTCAACAATACTTCGGCCGATGTAACGGCTGGTTTCAAAACGCGCCTTAACCATGCGCCCGTACTTGGCGGCGCAATGACCGACACGTTGCGACTACTCGACACGCAACCTTACTTCCATAAGGTGATGCCCGTAACCGATGAAGACGGCCACACATGGAACTATACCACCACCGCGCTGCCAAGTGGCGTTGAAATTAAACGTGTAGGCAACGCCTTAGACCTCTTTATAAAGGTAGGTTCGGTAGGTTCGTACGGATTTGAAGTGACCCTTACCGACCAACTTGGCGGCAAGACGGTGCAGAAATTCGCCTATAAAGTGGTTTCGCACACGGCTCCCACGCCCACAAACGCGCTTGGCGACGTGTCGTTGTTCGAGCAGGGCGAGGCCGCACAAATCAATTTGGCCAACGCTTTCACGGCCATGAGCGGTGGCGAGATGCAATTCTCGGCCACATCTAGCAACGATGCGGTGGTAAAAGCCTCGGTAACGGGCACGCAACTAACGCTAACCCCTGGACAAAAAGGTACGGCCACGATAACCCTCACGGCCATCGACGGCGGCAAACGCACCACAACAACCATCCAGGTGCGTGTTACCGACAAGAACGCACCCGACGTGCACACCATCTATCCCATACCGGCGCACAGCTACATCAAGGCACTTATGCGCAGTGGGGTAGGTAAAGTGCAGGTTATCGTTACCTCTTTGCGCGGCCAAAAGCTTATCGACGAAACCTTAACGCCCGACAGTCGCACGCACGAAGTGACTTTGGGCATCGACCGACTAGCCCCTGGCACCTATTATCTGCTGCTCAAAACCGAGCGCATAACAAGCAAACACACCTTCATCAAGAAATAAACAGCACGCTATGAATAAGATATCAATGGCATTCCTCGCGCTTGGCGCAAGCCTTGCAATGGAGGCCACGGCGCAAAGCCGCATACTACCTGTGCTAGAAGCCACACCCGATGCGCGCACAGCAGCCCTGGGTGGCACTTTGCTTGGCAATGCCAACCAAATGCACATTTACACTAACCCGGCCGCCCTTACCTTTGGCGAAAAACGTTTTGTGGCCGACGTGTCTGCCGAGGCACAGCCCAAGACCGACGAGGGCCGACTGATGCAATACAACTTTGCCACGGGCTATCGCTTTGCCAATCGTTCGGCATTGATGGCAGGCGTGCGTTACCTTGGCGGCCTAACGGTTCCATCGGTGGGTGCTACGGGCGAACCGGATAAGGTTTCGCCCTACGATATGGCCCTCGACTTGGGTTATTCGTTCGCCGTAACGCCCGAAGTGGCCGTGTATGCCACTGCAACCTACGCCCGAAGTCATGCCGCAACCAGCGCAAACGCTTACGCTTTCTCTGTTGGAGCGGCCTATCAGAAGGGTTTCAACATCTGCCCAACTGTTCCAACCACGCTAACCGTTGGCGCACGACTGTTGGATTTCGGCAAGTCGGTGAAGTTTAACGATACGGGCATACCCCAAAGTCTGCCCACTTCGGTGGTTGTAGGTGGTGACTGGGCCGTAAATTTCGCGCCGCAACACGCCCTTACCTATGCCGTTACGTGTCGTTATTTCACCCCGAAAGATGCTAGCGAAACCTTGCTTGCCGGTGGTTTGGAGTACACTTACAACCGCATGCTATCTGCAAGGGTGGGCTATCAGTACGCCGACAAGGGCTCTAATGCCCTTACTTTTGGTGCTGGTGGCGAGTTATCGGGTTTCAAACTCAACGTGGCCTACCACCATGCCTTCGCCGATTACGGCGTAGATGCGCTGATGGTTGGCATAGGTTACGCCTTCTAGCTTTGCTTTGCAGCGCAGGCTGCCTTAAAGTGTGGCACGGCAAAATGCCTTGCCGCACTTTCTTAGGCTCCTATTAATGCAGCGTAAGTTACATCATAAGCGAAAGCCATATCTATGCCGTTATCGCGGCAAGATATGGCTTTTGCGCGTTAAAGGAGAAAAGGTGAAAAGATGACTTTTAAAGGTGAAAGGGTGAAAAGGTGAAAGGGTGAAAAGGTGAAAGGGTGAAAAGGTGAAAAGGTGAAAAGGTGAAAAAGTGAAAAGGTGAAAAGGTGAAAAAATGGCTAACGCCACCTATACAATTGGCTTAACTCCTTAACTCCATAACTCCATAACTCCATAACTCCTAAAGATGAAAGGGTGAAAAGATGGCTAACGCCCTTTAAAGTTGTCTAGCGGTTTCTAGATTTCTAGTTTATTCTAGCTTTCGGACAAGTCGGACAAGCCGGACAAGTCAGACTGGTCCGACTGGTCTGACCTATCCTATTAGCCTAACGCTGCCTAAACATTTGGCTTAACTCCTTAACTCCTTAACTCCTCAACTGGCCAATCTTTGTCCGTTTTTCAGTAAAGACTTTAACGTTATTACTGCATTTTTTTCAACCAAACGCCCAACTTGCCGCAAAAAATCGATTCTTAGACGAGTTTGTTTGGGTACAAAATGGGGGTAGTCTGCGAATGATGCAAAATGAATATCTATTCCAAGGGAACGCCATTTGCAACAGGTTTTGGGCTGTTTGATGCTAAATGTAGTGCGTTTTGCCGCTAAATGTAGTGCGTTTTACCGCTAAATGCAGTGCGTTTTGGTGCTAAATAGCGTGCGTTTTGGTGCAAAACGCAGGGTAAAATGGTGCAAAACGCAAGGCAAAATGGTGCTAAATGCGAGCCAAAAAGTATAAATATGCGCTTGAAAAGTATAAATACAACCCTCTCGAATGGTTAAAAATATGGCTGAAAGGGGCAAAATGGCCATTAAGAAATGGGTTTTTGGGGGTAAAAAGTGGGTATTTGGGCTTGGAAAATTACGAGCCGGCACCCAATCTAGAAAGGTAAAATGGTGCAAAATGCAAACAATTCCCTTAAATTTGGGGTGAAACGGGAGCGCGTTAAGCAGTAAATTGTGGCTAATTGCACGTTTTTTAGCCTTGTTTTTCGCTAGAATGGAGTGGGATAGAAGGTGTGTTTTGTAAAGAATATGGTAGGTTTTTGAAGTTGGTAAGCCTCGTAAAAGTAGATGGGTTAGAAATTCTAGATGGGCTGGTAAATCTAGATGGGCTGGTAATCCTAGTAAATCTAGCAATTCTAGTGAATCTAGTAATTCTAGTTAATCCCGTAGTCCTAGTTAATCTAGTAACTGGTTATCCTAGCTAATCTAGTAACTAGTAATCCAAGTTATCTAGTTAATCTAGTGGTCATGGTAAATCTAGCAATCCTAGTAAATCTAGTATTTCTGGTTAATCTAGCCAGCCTAACTAAGCTAGTAAATTTGGCTCAATGGTCTTGTGCGCTTATAAACTTCCCTGTTTCCTTTTTCTCCTTGTTACTTCCCCCTTGTTACTTCCCCTCTTGTTACTTCCTCCTTTCTCCTTACTACTTTACTACTTCCTCCTTACTACCTTACTACTTCCTCCTCACTACTTATTACTTTCTCCTTACTTCCTTCTCCTTTCTACTTAGAAAAAGCAACCACACCTTCTCCCTTCATTCCATCCATCAATATGCGCAAAGGCTGGTTAAAGCGCACATGTCGCACGTGTTGTGTCTCTTCGATGGCGGGCATAGCATCGAGAATGTCCTTGCGGAAAAGGCCATCGGGAATGTTCGTGTCTATCGTAAAGTAGCCAACACCAAAGCTGGTGAGGTTTTGAAAGAAGTGCGTTCCTTGGCTTGGGTCTATGCGGTAGTTGTTTAATGCCACCTCAACGATGACGCGCGCCGCACTGATATGCGGCCATTTTACGGGAACGCCCAACCAAAAGTCGCTCGAACCCCAACGGCCAGGACCCACAAGAATGTAGTTTCGGTCGGTGCCCAGAAAGCTGTTGTTGATGCGTTCAATTTCTTCGGCCACGCGATAGTTGTCGGCAGCCGAGAAGTTGTCGCCGTACTTAACGTACACCACGTCGGTAACGTCGTCGCTAACGCCATGTCCCAAGGTGTTGTGCGAACGTAGCAGGCACTGTTTGTCGGGTATGGCCGACAGGTCCTCGTCTAGCATTTGTTTGGCATCTACGATGGGGCGTATTTGCAAAAGGTTGAACTCGCCCGTACGGTCGGCGTTGATGTTACAGGCAAACTCAATTTCCACAGGGCGTTTCATGGCGTCCTCGCCATAGCGCATGGCCATTTGCATGATTTGCGGTAGGGGGAAAGCATCGTGCCTAAGCACGCCGCCAAAGGTGATGAGCTTACGCCCGCCCTCGTAAAGGCCATCGCGGATGATGTTGTCGTTGGGGTCGTATGTAGAGGCGATGAAGTGCAACGAATGGTCGGCCTCGGCCTCCTTTACGCCCAGTTTCAGGATGTTAAAGCCGTCGTCTACGGCAAAATCGGTGTTGAGGTGTGTGGTGTCGAGGGCGTAGAATTGCGCTTGCGTGTCGCGC
The DNA here is from genome assembly GCF_000312305.1 of Prevotella conceptionensis 9403948. Classification (GTDB taxonomy): domain Bacteria; phylum Bacteroidota; class Bacteroidia; order Bacteroidales; family Bacteroidaceae; genus Prevotella; species Prevotella conceptionensis. The sequence continues at coordinate 119,113 of NZ_HE999448.1, forward strand.
AGAGCAATTTTCATCTCGCTTGTTTGCAGCACTTGGTTGGGGTGATAGGGACTAACGCGCAGTGTCTGACCGCCATCCACGATGTATTTGCCTAGCCCCAGAGCCAAGTTGGCAATGCCGTCTTCGGCTTGTTCGTCGCCAACGGGATAGTAATTGATGGAGCGCAGCACACCACTGATGTTGGGATAAAATCGCCCGCCATAGTCTTTACCCACCACGGCCTGCAAGATGACGGCCATTTTCTCTTGGTCGATAACGTTGCTTGTGGCCGACATGTAGGCCTTTGAGTCTTTATAGAACACGGATGCGTACACGCCTTTGATGGCCGCGGCAAGCATGTGGAGCATCATTTCGGCATCTTCCACGTATGGAATCATGTATGTGCTGTATATTCCAGCAAAGGGTTGGTAGTGCGCATCTTCGAGTAGCGAGCTAGAACGCACGGCAATGGGGCAACGCGTGGCCTCGAAAAAGGTGGTGAAGTCGGCTTTAAGGCTGTCGGGAAGCTTTGCGGCGAGGAAGTGGCGAAGTATCTCGTCGTCGGTTGCATCGCTTAGGGCAATTTGGTAAAGGTTGTTCTGCTCCATAAATTGGTCGAAGAAATCCGTACACAGCACAACCGTCTTAGGGATGTGCACCTTTACGCCCGGAAAGTTGTTAAACTCTGGATGCCGCTTGATGATGTTATCAAGAAAGGCCAGTCCGCGGCCTTTTCCACCCAGCGAGCCGTCGCCGATGCGTGCGAAGTGGGCGTAGCGGTCGAACTTCATGCGGTCGAACACGGCCACAACACCGATGTTTTTCATGTTGCGGTAGCGCACAATGGCCTCGAAGATAATTTGTCGGTGCGCATCCACATCCTTTAATTTGTGCCACGTAACGCCTTTGAGGAAGGCCGAAACAGGGAAAATGGCCCGGGCCGAAAGCCAACGGCTAACGTGGTTGCGGCTGATGTGGAAGAGCATCGAGTCGTAGGGGATGTTGAAGATGTTGTCTTGCAGCTGTTTAAGCGAGGCGATGCGCGCCACCTCCTTGCGCGTTTTGGGGTCGCGGAAGATGAAATCGCCAAAGCCCATGTGCTCTTCCATGAGGTGGCGGAGGTCGATGTTCATCTTCTTCGAGTTCTTGTCTACAAAGCGAAATCCCTCTTTCTCGGCCTTTTCGCGGTTGTTTGTTTCGGAGCTTTCCAGGATGAGCGGCACAAACTCGTCGCGGCGGCGTATCTCGCGCAGCAGCTTGATGCCCGCCTCGGGGTCCTTTACGCCGTCTTTGGGAAAGCGTACGTCGCTGATGACGCCCAAAATGTTGTCGGCGTATTTGTTGTAGTATTCCATCGCCTCTTCGTATGTTCGTGCGAGAACCACTTTGGGCCGGCCCCGCATTCGCAAGGCGGCCGCTTGACGGTTAAGGGCCTCGGTGGATATGCGCTTGCTGTGAACGAGGATGTAGCTGTACAGGTTGGGGAGGATGGAGGAGTAGAAACGTATGCTGTCTTCAACCAGCAAAATCATCTGCACACCGCCTTCTTCGATGTCGTGTTCCACGTTCATCTTGTCTTCGATAAGCTTGATGATGGAGAGGATGAGGTTGGTATTGCCCAACCAACAAAACACGTAGTCGAAGATGCTGAGGTCTTCGTCTTGCATTCGGCGCGTTATGCCGTGCGAAAACGGCGTAAGCACCACGCAAGGCACCAGTGGGAAACGCTCTTTTACGGCATGCGCCACGGCAAATGCGTCGTTGTCGGCATTGCCGGGCATGCAGATGATGAGGTCTACGCTAATGCTCTGCATCACCTCTTCGGCCTCTTCAACGGTGCTAACCTGCTTGAATGTGGGCGGATAGCGCAGTCCTAGTTCAACGTATTCGTTGTACATCTTCTCGTCGATGCGGCCATCGTCTTCCAACATAAAGGCATCGTAGGGGTTGGCTACGATAAGCACATTATATATGCGGTGTTTCATCAGGTCGATGAAGTTGACGTCTTTGAGCAGGATGTCGTTCCACTCTTGCGGTATTCTGTTGTCCATGTCGTTCTGTCTTTATGTTTGGCGTGTGTGGCCCGAAGGCCCAATGGGCGGCGTTTGCCTTGCCGTTAGCGGTGATGCAAAATTAAGGTAATGCGCCCGAACGCCCAAAACATTTAGGAAGAAGTTGCGCATGGGTATGAATTTATTGTGCAAATGCAAAAGGATTGGTGGTAAATAAAGCGCATAAAATGAAAGAATTGCAAAAATGTTTGCTGTCAAAAAGATAGCGAATGTGTGCGAAAACATTGTATTTTGGTTGTGTTTTTATTCATTTATTGCCGAATATTAATCAAAATAACGATTTTAGTTGCAAAATATTTGGTAGGTGTTTAAATTTTTCATAGCTTTGCAATATTCATTAAACGTTTGTAATTCGAACATAAGGCTTTGGCCATCCTTCTACGCTGAATAATCAATAGGCAACCATAAGGTGTTGTTTTTTATAATAACTAATGAGAGAATTTTTTATGGGAAAAAGGTTTACTATGCTATTGGGCAGCCTCTTCTTGTGTATGGGAGCGGCCTTGGCCCAAATGAAAATCTCAGGAACAGTAATCAGTTCGGAAGACGGACAACCCGTGATTGGGGCCTCTGTCGTTGTAACGGGTACGGGTCAGGGCACCGTTACCAATCTCGAAGGACAGTTTACGCTTACCGTACCCGAACGTGCTAAGCTGCATATATCTTCGGCAGGCATGAAGGCTGTGGACGTAACAGCCAAGGATAACATGCGTGTTGTGCTCGAACCACTGAACACTACGTTGGGCGAAGTGGTGGTTACGGCGATGGGCATTAAGCGTTCGGCCAAGGCGTTGGGCTTTTCGGCCACGGCTGTTAAGGGCGACGAGATTGCCGCGGCGCGCACCAACGACATCATGTCGAGCCTTGCAGGTAAGGTGGCGGGCGTGCAAATATCCAGTTCTTCGTCGGACCCTGGCTCGTCTAAGTCGGTTATCGTGCGCGGTATCAGTTCGTTGGGCAGCACCAATCAGCCGCTATACGTTATCGATGGCGTGCCGCTTAACAACAGCACGGTATCTACCGACAGGGACTTGAACCGCGGTTACGACTTTGGTAACGGTGCTAGTGCCGTAAATCCCGACGACGTGGAGAGCATGACCATCCTTAAAGGAGCGGCTGCAACGGCCCTGTATGGTAGCCGAGCCGCCAACGGTGTTATCCTTATCACCACCAAGACGGGTAAGAAAGCCCAAAGGGGACTGGGTATAGAGTATAACGGCGGCATGCAGTGGGAAACGCTGTTGCGCCTGCCGCAGATGCAAAACGACTTTGGTATGGGTTGGTATGGCAACAAAACCGACAACGAGAACGGCTCTTGGGGGCCGCGTTTCGATGGTTCGTGGTTGCGTTACGGAGCGGTTTACGAAGGCACACAGAACTTTAAGAGTTACGTGCCGATAAAAAACAACGTGCGCGATTTCTTCGACACGGGCTATCGGTACAGCAATAGTGTGTCGCTTAACGGCGCAACAGACGTGAGCAACTTCTTCCTCAGCCTGTCGCAGATAAGCCAAG
>NZ_HE999448.1:123113-140046 GCF_000312305.1 Prevotella conceptionensis 9403948
TGCTTATCAACGCAACAACTTCGTGTCTACGGGGCAGAAGTCGAGCTCGATGTACAACAATGTGATGCAAACGCCGCGCGACATCAGCCTCGTTGAGCTGAAAGACCTGAACAACCCCTTCAACACACCGGGTTATTACTATACACCTTATGGTGTAACCAATCCCTATTACGTGCTCAACAACTTTAAGAACGAGTTTGAAAGCGAGCGTTTCTATGGCAAACTGCAACTGGATTACGACTTCTTGAAGTATTTTAAGCTTACTTACCGCTTCGGACTTGACACAAGTACCGAACATCATGATATGGGCGAACCCAACATGTCGACCCTGTTTAAGGGCACACCCAACTGGGAAGACGCCCTGCGTAGCCTCACGGGGCGAGTGAGCGAGCAAACAACACGCCGCCGAGAGATAAACCAAGACCTGCTGGTTACGTTCGACAAAGACCTTACCGACAGTTGGCACGTCAACGCATTAGTGGGATTTAACGGCAACGAACGCAAGTACAGCTACCAGAGTTCGGAGATAACGAACCTCACCATACCCACTTGGCTCAACCTTGCCAACACTGCCGACAAGCCTACGATAAAGAGTTACCAGCGCACACAGCGGCTGATGGGCGCGTTGGGACAAGCCGAGGTGGCGTTTAAAAACATGGTTTACCTCACGCTTACGGCCCGAAACGACTGGTCGTCAACGCTTCCGCGCGGCAGCCGCTCGTATTTTTACCCAGGCGCAACGGCCAGTTGGATATTCTCGGAGATGCTTCCGGAGAACGTAAAGAAGACAGTTAACTACGCCAAACTGCGTGCTGCATGGGGAAAGACGGGCAACGACGCCCTGCCTTACATGGTAAACACCATCTATCCGCAAGGTTCGGCCAGCAGTAGCGGGTGGGCAACAAGTAAGTTCCCCTTCACCAATGGCAGTTGGAATGCCTATACCGTGGGCAATACGCTTGGCGGCAGCAAGCTAAGTCCTGAGATGACCACCGAGTTTGAAGTGGGACTGAACATGGCTTTCTTTGGTAACAGGCTCAGTTTTGATGCCTCCTTCTACAACCGAACCAGCGACCGCCAGATATTTAGCCTCGATATGGATGCCGCTTCGGGCTATCTTTACCAGAACATGAACCTTGGCGAGATACGTAACCGCGGCGTTGAACTCGTTGTTAGCGGCACACCCGTGAAGCTGAAAGACTTTGCTTGGGACGTTACTTGGAACTTTACCAAGAACTGGAGCAAGGTAATCAGCCTGCCCGAAGAGCTAGGCGGCGAGTCGTCTATCTACGGATTGACTGGCGGAACGGGCCTTTACGCCAAAGTGGGAGAAGAGCTTGGCGTGTTTAAGGCTTACGTGCCGCTGTGCGACCCCGCAACGGGGAAGGTCGTGGTAGACAACCAAGGCCTGCCCGTCCGCGATCCCAAGCAGCAAATAGTGGGCAGCATGAACTACAAATACACCATGGGCATCAACAACACCTTTACTTATAAGGGCGTTAGCCTTTCGGTAGACGTGGACATACGTCAAGGTGGAAAGATGTTCTCGCGCACCAAGAACATAACTTACTTTACAGGAAACGCCATGCAGACGGCTTACAACAGCCGCAACCCGTGGATTATACCCAACACCGTGGTGCAGAACGGAACCGATGCGCAAGGCAAACCCGTGTATGTTGACAACAACACGCCGCTCAATGCCACGAGCATTTATAAGTTCTGGGACGATGGCGGATTGGAATTGGGGGCGGGCGACCTCATCGACAAGTCGTATATTAAGCTGCGCGCAATAACCCTTAGTTGGGCTTTGCCCAAGAAGTGGCTGGCCAACACCTTCCTCACCGATGTGCGCCTGTCGGCATTTGGAAACAACCTTTTCCTTTGGACGCCGGCAGAGAATACCTTTGTAGATCCTGAGCTAACATCGTTCGGCAACGACTTGCGAGGCAACTTCGGCGAGTGGTCGGCCAATCCTAGCTCGCGAAAGTTCGGCTTCAACGTTTCCGTTAAATTCTAAACCCGCAGCATGATGAAAAAGATAACAATACTGGCAGCCCTCGCAACGATGGTGTTAAGCGGCTGCAACCTCGACATAAACGACGATCCCAACTACCCGTCGGAGGCACAGGTAACGCCTGAGAAGTTGTTCCCGTCTGCCGAGAACGCTATCGCCGATGCCTTGGGCGACCAGATGTTCACCTACGCGGGCTTCTTCTCGCAGTACTTCGAGCAACGCCCCGAACAGAACCAATACAACAATTTGGCTGAATTGCACCTTGATGAAGGTAGCAATCTCTTCGACCGGTGTTACCAAACGCTTTATGCCGGCGCACTGAAAGACTTGCAAGAGGTGATGGCGAAGAGCCCCAACAAGGCCGACCACTACGCTTGCACAGTGCTAAGGGTATGGGCATATCAGCTGCTTGTCGACAACATGAGCGATGCGCCTTACTCCGAAGCACTTAAAGGCAAGGCCAACCCAACGCCTAAGTGGGAAGACGGTAAGACTGTTCTCATGGGCGTGCTAGACGAACTGGACAAGGCTGAGGCTAATGTCGGCGGTGAAAGCATGACCGTAGACGACCCCATGATGAATAAGAAATTAAGTCAGTGGAAGGGTTTTGCCAACGCTTTGCGCCTGCGCATCTACATGCGATTCATAGGCGGCGGCATAGACGTGGCCAACTATACGCAAAAGGCGAAAGACTTGGTGGCGGCCAACGCTTTCTTCAAGGGCGACATCATGTTTGATGTGTTTTCGCCTGTGCAAAATCAGTACAATCCTTGGTATGGGTCCATCTTTGCGTTGAATGCCAACAACTATGTGGCGGCTTATCCTTTGGTGGAATACTACAGCGACACCGACGACCCGCGCATAGGCTATGCCATAAGCGTAACCTCTTCGGGCGGTAACTACGTGGGCCAGTTGCCTGGCGCAAAAACTACGATGAAAGAATGGAGAAACAACCAGGATTGGAAAAACAAAAACGTCAGTGCCATCAAGTTTTCCGTCATGAAGGCGCAACCCATCTTTGCCTTTACCGAAAGCGAATTGCAATTCTTGTTGGCCGAAGTACAGCTAAGGTTTAACAACGATGCTGCCAAAGCCAAAGCATGCTATGAGCAAGGCGTGAAGGCAGACTTCGCTTGGCGAAACTTGAAAGTGGGAGAAGCAACTGCTTTCTTGGCAAACGACAAAGTGAAGTTCGACGGAAAGAGCGTTGAAGAGCAGCTGCACCTTATATATATGCAGAAGTGGGCCGCATTCTTTATGCGCAACCACATGGAAGCATGGTCAGAAATAAGGCGTACCAACGTGCCGCAAACCAGCAAGTTTACCGCCAAACAGGTGTTCGACGGCGAAGGCTATACCCCTGGCGACCTCATTGTGCCGGCCGTTAACCACATACAAGTGGGCGGTTTGGCCAAGCGCGTACCTTATCCTAACCACGCCCGAAGGCTGAACCCGGCGCAAACGCCGCCCGAAAAGAAACTGAGCGACCCTGTTTTTTGGGATGTTAAATGATATGAGGCCTTTATCCCAACACGTCTCTCTCTCCGCGCAGAGAGAGACGTGGATGATGCAAAACACCTTATTATATAACGTATAAACTGCAAAAACAATGAACAAATATATCATCAACCTGTTGCCTGCGCTGGCACTCGTAGTGGGATTGAGCGCATGTGGCGATGAAAGTTTCACCGACTCGAAGGTTACGCCCATCGTCTTGATGGACATGGCAGGCGATGCCACGATTGAGGTGGCATTGGGTGCTACGTACCAAGACCCGGGTTGCACCGCCACCTACATGGGAAAAGACTATACCGCCAAGATGGAAGTGGACGGGCTGGATGCCGTAAACACCAACGCGCCTGGCTTATACCCCATTAACTACTCTTGCACAACGCCCGACGGCTACACCTACGAAGCACAGCGTGTGGTGGCCGTTTGCAACCCCAAGGTGAAGTATAAGGCTGCCGGAACCTTCTTCACGGCTGCCGGAACAAAGCGTGTAGATGCCAATGGCGTGGAACAAACATACGCCAAGAGTGTTGTAAACGTTACGCAACTGGCCAGTGGATTGGTTAAGGTAGACGACCTGTTGGGCGGATATTACCAGGCAATGAAAGCCACAGGACAGCCAACGGCCGACGCCGTAACCATACAGGCACTGCTGCTTATGGCCGAAGACGGCACTTTTCAGCCCTATTCGGTAAAGGCAAACGGTGCCCCCGTCCAACTAGACGCTTTCTCCAATGCCACTTTTAACGCCAAGAAGGGTGTGTTTACATGGACCCTAACCTACAAAGGCGACACTTACAACATTGTGTTGAACAGATAAAAAGCAATGATTATGAAGAAATACATCATACAGATGGCCGCAGCAGCGTTCGCCCTGATGGGCCTTTCGGCTTGCGACGTAGAAACCAACGAGAAACCGGGCGGAACGGAAGTGGAGCAGATGGCGGGCTTTTGGGACGTGCGTGTGCACGAAGTGAATGCCGACGGAACGCTTACGCCAAACGTTTTTGGCGGCAGCACTTATAACCTGCAAACCTATAACACGGTAGAAAACACGGCCGATAAGATGTGGGTGAACGTAAGTGTTGGCAAGCAGTGGAGCCTGTTGCTTGTTACGCCCATTAATTATGGCGCGCGCACCTTTGCTTGCCAAAATGTGAAAGCCGTGTACAACAGCGACGATACTGGGGCAACAGTGAGCATTACCGACGGGAAAGTGCTGGAAGGGCAGGGACACAACCTGCACAACATGCCCACAGACAGCATCGTGTTTAACGTGCAACTGAGCAGTTACCCAGGCAAAACCTATCGTGTAACGGGCATTCGGCGAAGTGGATTTACCGAATAAGGCCGCCGCTATTACGTATTTCGTAAGGCTTAGGCCAATGGCTTAACACATACAACCATGTTTGCATGGTGTGTTCGTCCTGGCCAGATGTGCTAGGCGCAGCATCGTGTTACTTACACCGATGCTTTCATGGGGCGTGCCACATTTGTGGTGCGCCCCTTTTTGGGTTAGGGCAGTAAAGGCCGTTAAGCCAAATACAACAAGAAGGCCACGCATAGCCAGTAAACCACGCATAGCCAGTAAACCACGCATAGCCAGTAAACCACGCATAGCAAGTAAATCACGTGTAAAAAGTAAATCACGTGTAACAAGTAAGTGGCGTATAGCCCCAAATCGGTTGTTAGAGCCTGTGCAGATTTTGTGTATGGTTGAGCATATTGCCTGTCTTGTTCTTGAAGGCGTAGCGGGCTACGTCGAGAGAAAAAGACAGGCAAGATGCCGACAAACAAACGAAAGATGAACAGGAATCGATGGAAACAACCTAAGATAATAGGTAAACGTTCTAACGACCGATTGGGGATAACTGGTAACCCTGGTAAACTAGGCGGTATACCTTAACCAGCAAGTCCAGATACTAACAGCCCTCGCTTGCTCCTATACCTAATGCTCTTTTGTTCGCCGTCTTGTTAACTCACCACCTTGTAAGCTTACCAACTCTTCAACTCCACAACTCCTCAACTCGTCAGCTCTTCACCTTGCCTTCTTGTTAACTTGACAACTTGTTAGCTTATAACCCATCAACCTGGCAACTTGTCACCTTGTTATAGTCAAACAGAATTAGATTTGAAAAGACATCGCTGCATCGTAAGCATACAAAAACTCTCCTTTTCCTTCGCGTAAGGGTTAATTCACCCTGTGCAACGCACGTCTTACAGGCAGCTAATAACAATTTTCCAAATGCTATTCTGTTTGACTATAATTTGCCGACTCCTCAACTCCCTAACTCCTAAAAGTGAAAGGGTGAAAAGGTGAAAAAGTGAAAAGATGGCTGCGCCTACCAACTTGTCATCTTGTTATCTCGTCAACTAAAAACATCTCGCCAGCTTGTCAACTCGTTAACTTGTCAACCCGTAAACTAACAAACTCACCAACTCGAAAACTTAAATTGTTATCTTTATTTTTACAATATCGTTCTAATTCTTACTCCGTTCTAGCGAAAATAAAGGTTCAAAAGTAGGTAAACCACTACCGTTTCTTGCTTTTTACATCTTCTGGCGTGTCCTTTTTTAAGAAAAAACCTGCGTTTTGCACCATTTAGCCTTTCTAGATTGGTTGCAGAATCGTAATTCTTCAGGTCCAATTACTCGCTTTTAGCCCCTAAAATCCCACTTTCTAGCAGCTATTTTGCCCTTTTGAGCCCTGTTTTTCATAACTCGCAAGGGTTGTATTTATACCATTGTGGTGCATTTTTATGCTTTTTCGCCCTGTTTTTAGCACCAAAACACCCTGCATTTAGCACCAAAATGCCCTACAATTAGCACCAAAACGCAGTGCATTTAGCGGCAAAACGCAGTGCATTTAGCACCAAAACGCAGTGCAATTTGCACCAAAACGCAGTGGAATTAGCCGAAAATAGCTCCAAAACTGGTGCAACTGGTACTCCCGTTAAATAAAAATTCATTTTCCTGCATTCACATATTACCCCCGCTCTGCATCAAAACAAACCTTCGCGAGAATCGATTTTTTGGGGCAAGGTGGGCGATTGGTGAGCAAAAAGGGCTCTTTTAATGTTAAATTTATTACTGAAAAGCTTACAGCGATTGATGAGTTAACAGATGAACAGGTTAAGAAGAAGACAAGTGGATAAGTGAATAAGTTAATCGTTCTTTTCTCGTTCCTCGAAAAGTGCGTTTTCTCGCCATGACAATGTCCTAGCAAGCTCGGCATTGTTCATTTGGTTTAACGAAAACGTTCTTTTCTCGTTCCTCGAAAAGTGCGTTTTCTCGCCATGGCAATGTTCGAGCAAGCTCGGCATTGTTCATTTGGCTTAACGAAAACGTTCATCTTTCGTGTTTTGACATAAATACGCCCATTTTGACATGAGAACAGATGAAACATAAAGAATTGCGCTTTATTTTTTTCCTCATTATGTGCCATGGGAAAGATGCTTTCAACTTGTAAAGAACGTATTGAAAGAACTCTCGCCAGGTTACCTTTTTGAGACAGAGCCATGTTTTGCCGCAGGCGAATGGGGCAGAATTTCAGATTTCATCATATCTTTGTCCTGTTCTTCATATATGAGCGGGGCGTTTATCTTGGTTTCACAGCACAAAGACATAAACTCCTCTCAATCTCTAGAAATATTAAAAGTCAAGACGACATCTGCATATATTTTCATTAATCTTACAAGGCGGCCGTTCTTTCTGTGTGCCTTAACAACTGCACAAACTATTGAACATAAGTAACTTCAAGAAAAACACTCACATTGTGCCACGCCAACAAAATTCAACAAACAAGCTTTTTTTCTCGCCAAATCTTTGCTGCATTTGCAGAATTTAATTACATTTGCCATCCAGAGAGTGAAATGAATATAAAAGCTCTTGGCAAGTTTTGGAAATAACCTAACAATGTATTTTGAGTTTTATCACGGCATTATTTTGCGGACTTGGTTGAAATTGACGGTAAGGCCACGCTGTTGAAAGAGCCGCGAAAGAAACGTGACACGGCAGAGAAAACATTGGAGGACTATGGTTGCAATGCGTCCTTACCATAGGGGATTTTTTAGAACGAGCCTTTCAAACCTAACAAAAAACATACTATTAACAATTGACTTTACTCTATGATGAGAAGAACTGCAACATTAATGATTCTGTGCCTTGTGGCTTTCTTCGCCGCAGCGCAGACAATGAAAGTCAGTGGAACGGTGGTAGACGAGTCGGGCGAACCCATTATCGGAGCCTCGGTAAAGGTTAAAGACACAACGCTGGGCGCGGCCACCAACCTCGATGGAAAGTTTACGCTCGACAACGTACCACGAACGGCACGCGAGTTAATCGTTTCGTACATTGGCATGAACACGGTAACGGCAGCCATTAAGCCCGAGATGCGCATCGTCATGAAGTCGGATGCGAAACAAATCGACGACGTTATCGTGGTGGCTTTCGGTAAGCAAAAGCGCGAAGCGTTCACTGGTTCGGCCGGCGTTCTTAATGCCGACAAGATTGCCGAGCGACAGGTAAACAACCCCTTGTCGGCTCTTAACGGCAAGGTGTCGGGCGTACAGATGATTGAAGGAAACGATCCGTCATCGTCGCCAACCATCCAAATCCGCGGTATCAGTTCGCTCAATGCAGGCAATGGTCCGCTCATCGTTGTCGACGGACTGCCCTATTCGGGCTATTACAGCGACATCAATCCTGCCGATGTTGAGAGCATCAGCGTGTTGAAAGATGCCGCATCGAACTCGCTTTACGGTGCACGCGGCGCCAATGGTGTAATTCTCATTACCACCAAAACGGCCAAACGCGGCAATGCCGTTATCTCGGTAGACGCCAAGTGGGGCTTTAACGAAGATGCCAAAGTGGATTACGACAACGTAAAATCGCCCGGCGAGTACTACGAAATGTTTTATAAAGCCATCTACAACAAGTTTCATTACGGCGACGGAATGGATGCTTACTCGGCCTATCTCAAAGCAAACGAAACCATTTACAAGCCCGGAAGCCAAGGCGGACTGGGCAGCATCGTGTACAGTGTGCCACAAGGCGAATACCTTATAGGACAAAACGGCAAGCTAAACCCACATGCAACATTGGGCAATGTGGTTCGGCACAACGGCAAAGAGTACATGCTTTATCCCGACGATTGGAAGAAAGAAGGACTGCGCAAAGGCTTCCGACAAGAGTATAACATCGGCATCAATGGCGGAACAGACATCTTCAAGACCTACGCCAGCATTGGCTACATGAAGAATAATGGTATTTGCTATGGTTCAGACTACACGCGTTACTCGGCTCGCTTAAAGTCAGAGTACCAAGCGCGCAAGTGGTTAACCTTCGGCGGAAACATCAGTTACACACATTCTGAGTCTAACGCGTCGGGCAATGCGTTCGGTGCAGCCCACCAAGTGCCGCCCATTTACCCGCTATACCTGCGCGATGGCAAAGGCAACATCCTGTACGACCGTAACGGAAAGATGTACGACTACGGCAACGGAGCCGTTAACGGCGTAACGAGGGAGATTTTCTTGAACGATGCACCGCTGCAAAACGACCTGCTGAACATATCTGCCAACAGCAGCAACGCTTACGGAATGCAGGGATATGCCGACTTTTCGTTCCTCGAAGACTTTAAGTTTACGGCCAACGTAAGCATCTATAACACCGAAAACCGCGACAACGATGCCGCCAACCCATATTATGGGTTCGACAAAACGCGTGGCGGACAGGTGGGCGTTTCGCACTATCGCACGTTCGCTTTCAACACGCAACAGCTGCTTAACTATAATAAGGAGTTCGGAAAACACACCATATCGGCTTTGTTAGGTCACGAGTACACACGCAACAGCAGCACAACACTCACGGGAAGAAAGAACAACATCTTTGCTTATAAGATGAACACCGAGCTGTCGGGCGCCCTTACGCTGGTGTCGGCCAATAGTTACAAGGACCTTTATAACATCGAAGGTTTCTTCTTCCGCGGACAGTACGACTACGACAGCAAGTACTTCGCCTCGGCATCGTTCCGTCGCGACGGTTCGTCACGATTCCATCCCAAACACCGTTGGGGCAACTTCTGGTCGTTTGGCGGTGCTTGGATAATGACCAAAGAAAAGTGGTTCGCACCCAAGTGGGTAGACATGCTTAAGCTTAAAGCCAGTTTCGGACAGCAAGGAAACGACGCCATTGGCGACTTTTACTACTCAGACTTCTACGACTTGTTGGCCGTAAACGGCGAGGGTTCGTTGGCTTTCAGCAACAAAGGCAAGCGAAACATCACGTGGGAAACCAACACCAACATAAACGCCGGCTTTGAATTTGAATTGTTTAAGCGCCGACTTACGGGTAGCGTAGAGCTCTATCAGCGCAAAACCACCGACATGTTGCTGTGGTTTTCGGTTCCTCCCTCGCTGGGATATGATGGCTACTACGACAACGTTGGCGACATGATGAACCGCGGTATCGAAGTAAACCTCGACGGCGACATCATCCGCACCAAGGACATTACATGGTCGATGAACTTCAACATCACCCATAACCGCAACAAGATAAGCTATCTGCCCAAAGAAAACAAGACGTTAGAGAAAGAGGGACACGCAGGTTATTCCGACCGTTCGCGCTATATCGGCGAAGGATTGCCCATCAACACGTGGTACATCAAGAAGTTTGCAGGCGTAAACGATGAGGGATTGAGCACATGGTATTACACCGACCAGACAACAGGCGAGATGAAACCCACAACCGATTACAGTTCGGCCGACTACTATTTGGGCGGCAGTCCGCATCCCGACGTGTACGGAGGTTTCGGCACATCGGTACGCGCCTACGGCTTCGACCTAAACATTAGTTTCATCTACTCGCTCGGTGGCAAGGCCTACGACAACGGATACGAAGGCATGATGCGCAACCCCGAACCCGCGATTGCACCGCAGGCTTACCACAAAGACCTGCTTAAAGCTTGGACACGAGAGAACCCCAACAGCAACATACCTCGTTTCCAATACGGCGATTTGAAAACAACTGCCTTCTCTGATAGGTTCTTAATCGATGCTAGCACGCTTACATTCAAGTCGATAAGCCTAGGCTACACCTTCCCTGCACAGCTTATCAAGAAGCTACAACTAAGCAGTTTGCGTGTCTTCCTCTCGTGCGACAACGTGGCTTATTGGAGCAAACGTAAGGGATTCGACCCCCGAACAAGTCTTAACGGAGACGTAAGCGACAGTGCATACTCGCCCATGCGCACAGCATCTGCTGGCATATCTGTTAAATTCTAACAATAAAGAAAGGAACAACATTTATGAAACGATTCATAAAAAACATCATATTGCTCAGCCTAACAGCACCTGCCTTAACCGCCTGCCTAGAAGAAGCGTACCCTGGACGGGGTTTCACGCAAGAACAATTGTTTGAAACCGACAATACGGCAGCCGCTCTAAGCAAGGCCATACCTGGTGCAATGCTGCGCATGGGCAAAGGAAACGGACATTACGGATATGCGGGCCTAGCAATGGACAGAGAAACTATGTGTGCCGAGCTGCCCGTTTACGATGTACTCTACGACTTTTATCAGGATGAGGGTTTCGACCGCAATTATAGTCCCGAGTATTATGTGGCAACAGATTGGTGGCCTTTCTACTACGAGCTTATCAAGAAAGCCAACCTCACTGTGGGCGCGGTAGCCATCAACGAAAACACAACAGCCGAAGAACTTGCCCACGTTGGCAACGCACTTGGCTATCGCGCTTTTGCCTATTACGATATGGCCTTCGCCTACGAGTATAAGAAAACGGGGTATGGCAAACTGGATGAAAAGGCTGCTATCGATAAAATCTACGGCCTTACTGTGCCTATCCGTACCGAGAGCACCACGCAACAAGAGGCGACAACAGATAGGCGTGCGCCCTTCTACGTGATGTATCGTTTTATCATGACCGACCTAGACCGGGCTGAGAAATACCTGCAAGGCTACAAAAGGAGCGGTGCCAACATGATGGACCAAGGCGTTATCTTTGGTATTAAGGCACGCCTGTGGTTGCAACTAGGTACGCGGTTCGAGAAAAACAACGATGATTTGCAAATGCAACTGAGCCACGAAAACGATGAGGCACTAGCCAAATACGACAAACTGGGCATCACATCGGCCAACGATTGCTTTAAAAAGGCGGCCCAATATGCGCGCTTGGCCATTAGCGAAGGCCATCGTCCGCTTACCAAGGCCGAATGGTTTAATAGCACAACGGGCTTTAATACGGCCAACGAAGCGTGGCTGCTGGCCGTGCAAATCAACTCGAGCGACATGACGAATGGGTCTGATTGGAACTGGAAAAACTTTGTTGGCAACATGTCTTCCGAAAACACTTTCGGTGTGAACAACCTCGAATACAAGGCTTTCCGCATGATAGACGCAGGCTTGTATAAAGGCATTGAGAACGGCGATTGGCGTAAAAACACGTGGATTGCCCCCGCAGATGCTGGCCAAACTGCGGCTTACTCGAAGTACACCACGCTCTACAAGTCCGACGACTGGGTAAAACTACCAGCCTATACAGGCTTAAAGTTCCACCCACGCAGCGGTGAAATGAAGAACTACAAGGTGGGGGCAGCCGTCGACATTCCATTAATGCGCGCCGAGGAAATGTTCCTCATAGAGGCCGAGGCCAAAGCCCATTACGAGGGATTGGCGGCTGGCAAGCAGGCATTGACCAATTACCTCAACACCTACCGTTACGACGACAACTCTTATCAGTGCACCGCCACAACCATGGATGCCTTTAACGATGAGATATTACGCCAAAAACGTATTGAGTTCTGGGGCGAAGGTATCGTCTTCTTCGACTACAAGCGGCTCGAAAAGGCAGTCATCCGCCACTACGAAGGCTCTAACCATCCCACAGACTATCAGTGGAACACCAAGGTTGGTTTCGTTGCGCCGCGCATGAACATCTGCATCAGCCACTACGAAAGACAGTATAACGCGAACATCGTTAACAATCCCGACCCCTCGGGCGTTCACGAAGAGAAGAAGTAAGACTTTGTTTTGATAACACATAACAACTTTTAGAATGAAAACATTTAAGCATATAGGTATGATAGGGGTGCTAGCAGCCGGGGCATTGCTTACGGCCTGCTCGGATAAAGACGACTACACGCCCGGCCCCGAAGTGCCCAGCGGTTGTCAGCAAGTGCGTTTTGCCGACACCAACAATCCCATCTGCGTGTTAGACGAGGCCAATACCGACGACCGAACGGCCACGCTCACGCTTAAACGAAACAACACCGGCACAGCACTAACAATGCCAATAAAAGTCGTTTCGCAGTCAGCTGGGCTAACAATCCCCGCCGAAGTGACTTTCGCTGCTGGCGACTCGCTCGCCACACTTGCCATCAAAGCCCCAGAAAAGGTGGCCTTGAAAGATGTGTACAGCTACGAACTTAAACTAGAAGGCAACGATGTAGACCCCTATTCCAAACTGGATGGCGGCGTGGTATTCTCTGGCCAGCTTAACTTCCCCATGTCGAAGAAGGCCGAATTTTATGCCGACCCTGCTTCGAAAAACTATGCTCTTTTCAACGCTTGGACAGAAACGGTGATGGATTTAGGCAACAACAACTTCTACATCAAAGACTTTATGCACTCTGGAGAGAACCTCTGGCTCATAACCAGTTCAACAGGTGTGCTCGGAGTTAAGAGCGATTCGTGGGCAAAAAACTGTATCGTGGCAGACACTTCTGCACCAGGCAGCTACTCGTATTACTTCAAAAAAGTTGTAGACAAGCAGCTGAAACCCTATCCCCTTTATCCGCTTGGCAACGCTAGCGGTAAGCCGTGGATTAACGAATTGACACTATACGGAGGGCCCGACTACTCTTCTTACACCTCAAACGGCACTTGGGGTAAAATCTATATCGAGCATGCCAAGTACAGCACAGGCGAAGAGGAGAGTTGGGTTTACCTTTATTTCCAACTAAAATAAGCTACAATGGAGGGGCCATCGTCTTGGCCTCTCCGCTTTTCAACCGCTAAAACAACACTTATGCTTTATAAATTCAAACATTTAACTTACATCGCACTTGCCCTTCTCGCGCTAACTTTCACGGCATGTAACGAAAGCGGCGATGACGTTGAGGAAACTTCGCTCGTTAAACAGAACGACGAAATTGTGGCCTTAGACGGAAAAGTAACCACACTGCAAACGGCAACAAAGGGCAATGGCTACAACATCATCCTTATGGGCGACGGATTTACGGTAGACTTGATAAAGAACGGAACCTACGAAGAGGTGATGAAGAAGTCGGCCGAACATCTGTTCGCGCTCGAACCGATGAAGTCGCTTAGGTCTTATTTCAATGTCTACGTCGTTCAAAAGGTTTCGCTTAGCAGCGACCTAAGTGGCTCTACGGCCTTGGCAAGCACCATTAAGAACGGTAAGGTTTGCGGATTTATCAACGACGACAACCTAGACTACAAGACCATGCTTTACGCCTCGACTGTTCCTGGTTATAAAGAAGAGAACTCTGTTATCAGTGTGGTGATGAACACCACCAAACCAGGCGGCATTACATTCTGGGGCAATTGGGACTCTACATTGGCTTGCGCCTATACCACGCTTTATGGCGGTGTTGATGGACCCTACTTCCGACACACCCTCGTACACGAAACGGCTGGGCATGCTATCGGCAAGCTCGACGACGAATACGACTTGCAGAACCTCGACCTCGACGATGCTGGTAGGGAACGTTTTGCTTACGGTCACACTTTGGGTTGGTTGATGAACGTTTCAACAACCAATGATGCCACCAAGGCACCTTGGGCCGAGTTCTTGGCCGACACGCGCTATGCCAATCAAGGCCTAGGGCTATTCCTAGGAGGTGGCGCACGTTATGCCACTGGCGTTTGGCGTCCTAGCGAAAATAGCATTATGCGCACCACGGATGTCGACCATATTGAGTTTAACGCCCCTTCGCGCCGCGCCATCTACAACAAGGTGATGCAAGTAACAACAGGGCGCACGCCCACTTACGAAGAGTTCGTGGCCTTCGACCAAAAGCGATAACCGCCCCAATCCGCGACAGCTCGCACACCATCTTCACACGATTACCGCCCCATGACCTCAAACAACACCTCTGCGGCAGCTTTTGCCGATACCAAGCCACACTATCACTTGCTAGACGGATTGCGCGGCGTTGCCGCCCTCGTGGTTATTTGTTATCATATAGGCGAAGATTTTGCCACAAACTGCCTCACGCAGTGTGTCAATCACGGCTATTTGGCCGTCGATTTCTTCTTCATGCTATCGGGTTTCGTTATCGGTTATGCCTACGACGACCGCCTAAAAACAATGGGCTTTATGGCCTTTGTTAAGCGAAGGGTTATCCGCCTGCATCCCATGGTGGTGATAGGTGCCCTTCTTGGCGGACTGTTGTTTTATGCCCAAGGCACCGAATATTTAAAAGTGTCTGATGTGCCTGTGGCCCTTTTGACCTTCGCAACGCTGCTGAATCTGTTTTTAGTACCTGCTTGGGGAGAGGTTGAGGTACGTGGTTATGGCGAGATTTTTCCACTTAACGGCCCCACATGGTCGTTGTTTTTCGAGTATATAGCCAACCTACTCTATGTGTTGGCCATTCGCAAGTTGTCTACGCGTTGGCTCGCCATGCTGGTATTTGCCATAGGTGGTGCGCTGTTTGGCTACGCCATAACCAACGAGTACGGCAATCTAGGAGCAGGATGGACCTTCGCCACCTATGGCTTTTGGGGCGGATTGCTCCGCGTTATGTTTGCCTTCCCTGCGGGTTTGCTGCTTTCGCGCGTGTTTCGTAAGTGGCGGGTGCGCGGTGCTTTCTGGTGGTGTGCCCTAGCCATTGTGGCCGTTACTGTGCCTCCGCGCCTAGGCGGAGAAAGCCAGATGTGGGCAAACGGCATCTACGAAGCACTTTGTGTGCTGTTGGTTTTCCCTCTTGTGGTGTGGATAGGCGCATCGGGAGAAACCACTGATGCCCTTTCTACGCGTATATGCAACTTCCTAGGCGACATTTCTTATCCAATTTACATCATTCATTTTCCCCTTATCTACACCTGTTTTGCTTACGCAAAGAGAAACGACCTACCTTTCTGCCAAACCATTCCGCAAGTCCTAGCCCTTGTGTTTGCCTGCATCGCCCTGGCGTGGCTATGCCTTAAATTCTACGATATGCCCGTAAGGCGATGGCTGCAAAAGCGATTTGTGTGAGCGCAACGAAGTAACACGGCTGCTTTTGCATGCAAACTGCCATGTTAAACCCCGATTGTCCGTCGGACCGCTGAAGCACACTATTGGCGCATTTCTTTGGCCATTTCTTTAGCCTTGTCGCCGGTTAGTTTGTGTTCTGCCAGGTAGTTGTCCATCAGTTGGGTTTTCTCCTTAAACTCGAATGGTTTAGACAGCTTGCCGATGGCGGCCCTAAGGGGTAGCTGTTGGAAGTAAGGCGCGGTGTCGCCCAGCCCTATTCTACTGCCGTGCATCAGGTACGACTTGTCGCGCGGGTCGGCAGAGGCATCTACTTCAAACAGCACTTGTTGTCCTTCAACAAGGTGAAAGAGGGGGGCAAGCATGAATGTGCCTGCATGGTGGGTATCGAAGAAGTGGGCATCAAGCAGCTTGGCCGATGCGTTTACACTACGCATGAAGTGCATCAACACATTGTTTGGCCCGAAAACCATGCTGCCGTCGGCAAAAACCGCGCTGCGAATAAGGGCCGAATAATAATAGCCAGTGCTTACAGAGAGCGAAATGCCCATGCAAACGCGATTGTCCATCTTATACGGAGAGGTGGCCTCCTTGCCTCGGCGGTGCACATACAGCTCGCCAAAATGGTTAGCTTGCAGCTCGTTGGTGTGCACGTATGGGTCTTCGAACACGCCTGCGCGGTAGAAATAGCTCTCTAATTCGATGGGATAGAGTTCCACCTCGCGCGCGCGTATCTTATAATGGTGTAGCAGTTGGGCTGTGGTTTGTTGCAGCATGCTTTCTATTTCCGCCTTTTGTGTGGTGGTGGCAAGCTGTGCCAACATCTCTTTAATGTTCATTTCCATATTCTATTGTTTTTTGTACGATGAAGGACTTTGCCGCAAAATGGCATCGGCCTACAATACAAAAGTAACAAAAAACGGGGTAGGGTGTACGCGCCAGTAAGGAAAATTAATAAAGATTATTATTGCTGTTCGCTAAAAGATTTGAAACAGCAAATGGGGAGTTCAGGTTGCCGACAAATAGAAAAATTGGTTTCACCTCTCACCCAAAGTAAGCCCCTCTCTGTTCTTCACTAGCGCGATATGGCGGAAAGCCGATAGGGTTAAAGGCGCAACTGGGTGAAACGCAAACGCCCTGCGCGCCTCGTTGCCCTATGCTCTTACCTCAAAAG
>NZ_HE999448.1:140679-145021 GCF_000312305.1 Prevotella conceptionensis 9403948
AACATTGCGCCCATCACGTTTAGTCTTATTGCCTATGCCGCCGCATAGCCGTTGGCCTTACCTCCAAAATCGTGTGTTAACGATTTGTTAAAACGATAAATATATTTTATAAATCGCGTTTTTCGGCCGAACCATTCTAGAAGAAAATAACCGCCAAAAGCCATATAAAATGCACCCAAACGAAGAAATTTCAGTGTTTTTTGCGTGCTTATCCCCTCCGTTTTTGGCCATTTACTATGCTTTTGCATTTCTCTTTGAAGAAAAAATCCCCAAAATTTGCATCCGAAACGACAAGAAAATGGTGCCTAATTGCTGGTTGTTGCAACGCATTTTGCCGCAAAACGCATCGCAATATGCACCAAAACGCAGTGCATTTTGCACCAAAACGCAATGCAATATGCACCAAAACGCAGTGTATTTTGCACCAAAATGCAATGCAATATGTACCAAAATACAAGCTAGAATGTAGCAAAATGTAGCCAAAACCCATAAAAAGCACCATTTTATGCGTTATTTATAGGCATTTTGATTATGTGGAATGAAAAACTGCGTGGCGGCGTTTGGTTGAACACTTCATGTTGTTTTGCAATCCTAATACGTGCTAAAAAGCGTGTTTTTGCGCCTAATTTCTCGTAATTATCAATAAGTCAGGTGGTTACAAACTTTAAAAATACGCGCGAAAATCCAACTGATGCTCGGATATTTTACGGCGAAGGCACTCATAATGTTAAATTTTGGTACAAATGTTTTACAATCTTATGATTGTTGTTCCGTGCCTTTGTATGCCTGTGTTGAGTTTAATGCTTGTGCCAGTAAACGTGCACTTGCACGGAATAACTTTGGGGATGAAGGATTGTTTGAAAGGGGAGCTTACCTTTCGAAAAAGAAATCCGCAACGCCTATTGGTGGGCATTGCGGATAGAAAGGCCGAGCCGATTTGGAGTTTAGCGGACAACAACAAGAGATTATCCATGCAGCACAAGTACTTATAGCGTTTCCCTAGACTATAAGTCTTGGTTTTCTTTGCCTCCAAAGCCCCCTGTTTGCTATGGGGGGTTGTCTGTTATTCCAGGTTTTCCTGCATGAGAAAACCAACCCAATAAAGTGCTATTGCCCCCTCACACAATCACCTTAATCTTATGATAATTGTTTCTAAACTCTGTTGGCGAGCATCCTTTCTTTCGCTTGAAGATACGGTTAAAGTTGCTCATGTTGTTGTATCCGCACTTAAAGCTTATCTCGACGATGGTCTCGGTGGTGTCTATCAGCATGCGCGCAGCATGTCCCATGCGTATGTCGATGATGTAATCGCTAAGCCTGCGGCCTGTGTGCAGCTTGAAAAAGCGGCAGAATGCGCTCTCGCTCATGTTGGCAAGGTCGGCCAGGGTTTTAAGTCGCAGTTCGTACATGTAGTTATCCGAGATGTATTTCTTTACGCGGAGTACCCGTCTACTATCGTCTTCGATGTTCACTTTGGCGTAACTGGTGGTGGCTAATGTGCGCGCACCTGTGCTAAGCGACAGCGTGTGCAGTATGTCGAGAAACTGCATTAAGGCCCGAAAGCGGTCGGTTATGCGGCTCATCTCGTCTAGTTTGTCGTACACCTTCATGATGGTGGTCATGGGAAACGCCAATCCCTTTTGCGCCTCTTTCATCATTCGGCGTATGCTTTCGAAGGGTGTCTTGCCGAAAAACTGGTCGGTTTCGGTCATTCCCGCCCCGAAATTAAACTGAATGGTAATCTCGCGGATGTCTTCGCTCTTGCATTCGTGCTGTTCCCAAACGTGTTCTAGCGTGGGACTGGTGATGAGCACGAGGTCGAAATCGCCAATCACTTCGCTGTTGTCGCCCACCGTTCGCCTCACCCCCGCGGCGTTTTCAACGAAGTTTAGCTCGAAAACGTCGTGGTTGTGCACGGGATAGGAGAACTCTTTCTTATGCCTGTCTGCGATGTACAGGGCATCGGTCTCCATCAATGGGGTTATTTCGTGTAGTACGTAAGTGTCCATATAATATATAAGCCTCACCCCCAACCAGTCAAGTGGTGGAGAAAAAGACCTCACCCCAACCCCTCTCCAAGGGGAGAGGGGAGTAGATAGCTTGGCTGCTTTGGTTGTTATCAATGCTATTTTAGAATTTTATTCTTTCTTGCAATTTAGGATATTATTCTTTGCTTGCAATGTCGAAACAAGGCTATTCACTCCCCTCTCCCCTTGGAGAGGGGCTGGGGGTGAGGCTTTTTCTTTCCATCACTTCCAAACACATCCTCGCATTATGATAGGGGCATTTCCAAAAGCCGGCCTTATCGTCTACGAGGTTTGGACGTGCGTTTTCGTCGCATCCCCAGAACCATTCACCTTGTTCATGGTCTACGATATGTTCGCGAGTATATTGCCAACAGCGGCGGGCGATGTCGAGAGCTGCGGTGTCGCCGAAGTGTTGATATAGGTCTATATGACCAATAACACACTCGCACATCACCCACCATTGGCGTTGGGTGTCCACTTTACCCGTGTCCGTCCATCGTTCGTACACCATCGAGCCATCCGCTTGCAGACCCTCGTCGGCCGCTTTGGCAATGGCTTTGATGGCATGCTCAACCCTTTGTAGCACGTTGGGGTCGTTCAACTCCAACGCAGCCTCGTGTAACAGCCACACCGCCTCGATGTCGTGACCAAAGCTTTGTATGTTGCGACGGCCCTGCCAACGGTCGTCGAAGAAGAGGTCGAGGTGGTTTGTCTGCGGATTAAGCAAGCGCGTGAGGAAGATGTCGATGAGGTTGGCTATGCGTTCGGCCAACTGGGGCGTGCGCCACACGCGGTAAAGATTGGTGTATGGTTCGAGAATGTGCAGGTGCGTGTTCATCGTTCGCGACCCGTTCTCGTCCTTATCGCTCAGTCGCATGTCGGCAATGGGCTGCCAGTTGCGCGTTAGTGCCTCCACATAGCCATTGTTTAGGCTGTCGAAGGCGTAGCGTTCGATGCAGTAGCAAAGGTCTTTTGCTTGCTGCAAGGCCACCTCGTCGCCCGTGGCTCGTGCGTATTCGCTCAATCCGTAGATGGCAAAACCGAGGGCGTAGGTTTGCTTTTTGGTGTCGAGCGGACGCCCTTGGGCATCCAAACTCCAAAAAACGCCACCCTCTTGCGGGTCGATAAAGTGAGCCACGAAATAATTTTTGGCCCTGGTTGCAGCCTCCAAGTATTCGGGTTTACCCAAAACGCGATAGGCAGCAGCAAAGGCCCACAATATGCGCGCATTGAGAACCGCCCCCTTTTCGGCATCGGGTACGGGGTTGCCGTGCCCATCAATGCGCCCCAGAAAACCGCCATAACGATGGTCTACCATCTTATTAAGCCAAAATGGCAAGATGTTTTGGGTGAGTTCGGCCTGCAATTCGTTCTTCAACTTCTCCATAATCATTTCCTTTTTTCTTGTAGTTCGGCGGTTATTTCCTTCATCTTCGTTTCAGAAAGCGGATAGAAATAAATGAACGCCAACGAGAGGAAAGCTCCTGCGGCGGGTAAGAACGAGAGGAACATCTTGATGCCTTGGATGGTTTCGGCCGACTGGACGGCGTTGGCTTGGAAACCAAATTGGGCGAGCATCCAACCTGTTACGGCCGTGCCAAAGGCCCAACCGAACTTCTGACTCATTGAAGACGATGAGAAGATAAGCCCTGTTGCGCGGTTGCCTGTCTTCAATTCGCTGTAATCGGCGCAGTCGGCGTACATGCTCCACAGCAAAGGGAAGATGCTGCCAGCACAAACACTGATAAGTGCTTGCAAGATAAAGATGAGCGCAAGCTGACCTTTGTCGAGCCAAAAGAAACCAACGCTAAGCACTGTTGCCACGGCCATAGCCGCCATAAAGGTGCGCCGCTTGCCAATGCGGTTGCTTATTGGGGCGGCAAGTATAACGCCAACGATGTTGGCAGCTTGCCCAACGGCAAGATAAAGACCGCTAAGCACGAAGGGCAGACCAAGGAAGGAGATGTTGCCCACAGCGGTTTCGTCTACGTAATATTTAAAATAGTAAACCGTTGCGCCATCGCGAATGGAGTTGAACACAAGCGATGCCACACCCGCACCCAGCAAAATCCACCACGGACGATTGTGCAACAGGTCGCGAAGGTCGGTTTTGAGCGAGTTCTTCTCTTGTTTCACGGGTTTTACGCGCTCTTTCGTGAGGGCGAAACAACCAAGGAAAAGCACGATGCACACTATGGCAATAACCACCACGGCCATGAGCCAACCAAACTGTGGAGCGGTGAGCCAGCCACGCATGGGGCCTTTGGGGTCGCCGCCCCCGAAAGCGTTTACCAACGGCATAAAGAGCAACAAGG
>NZ_HE999448.1:145097-147877 GCF_000312305.1 Prevotella conceptionensis 9403948
CAGCCCGTAAGTGATAAAGGCGTAGACGATTTTCCCCGTCTCGTGCATCGGTGGGGTGAGGAATGTTAGCACGCCAATGACTCCGAAGGGCACGGCCAGATAGAGCAAGTACGGGCGAAAGCGCCCCCAGCGCGACGAAGTGCGGTCGGCTACGGCTCCAACGATGGGGTCGAAGAACGAGTCCCATACGCGAGTGATGGCGAACATGGTGCCGACAATGGCGGCCGAGATGCCAAATACGTCGGTGTAGAATATCATGAGATAGGCTCCGAAGAGTTTCCAAAACATCGACGACGACATGTCGCCCAGTCCGTAACCTATCTTTTCGCTAAGTGCAATCTTCATAATGCGCGGTTTTTGGCAATGAGTTTCTTGATGGTTTCAACACTAGCGGCGGTGGTTAGTCCGTCTTGCGGCGTGTGTAGGCAATAGTCTACCAGCCGCTCAATGGTCGACGTGGCCACGTGCATGCGTGTGTCCGACGAGGCGTAATAGATAAACACGCGCCCGTCTTCGTCGGCAATCCATCCGTTAGAGAACGTCACATTCATCACGTCGCCCACATATTCGCCGCCTTGTGGCACCAAAAGGTAGCCGCCGGGCTGGGCAATCAGTCGCGTGGGGTCGTCAAGTGCGGTCATATACATATAAAGAACGTAGCGCAATCCGCTAGCGCAGCCCCTCACGCCATGTGCCAAATGCAACCAGCCTTGTGGCGTTTTGATGGGATGCGGACCTTCGCCGTTCTTCATTTCCATGATGGTATGGTAGTGGCGAGGGTTGATAATGGTTTCTTCGTGCACCTCGGCGTGGGTTATATCGTCCACCAATGCCCAGCCGATGCCGCCCCCCGAACCTGTATCGATAAAGCCATCTTGCGGACGGGTGTAGAAAGCGTACTTGCCATCAACGAACTCGGGGTGCAAAACAACGTTGCGTTGCTGACTCCGCGCTTTAAGATCGGGCAGTCGTTCCCACGTTTTCAGGTCGCGTGTGCGTGCTATTCCGGCCGTGGCCGTGGCTGCCGATAGGTCGGCTGGCTTGCTGTCGTCGTGGCGTTCGGCACAAAACACACCGTAGATGTAGCCATCCTCGTGCTGGGTAAGGCGCATGTCGTAGATGTTTGTTGCGGGATTATCGGTTTCGGGCATGGTTATCGGCTCGTCCCAAAAGCGGAAATTGTCTACGCCATTAGGACTTTCGGCCACGGCGAAGAAGCTTTTTCGGTCGGCTCCTTCAACACGAACCACCAACAGATACTTGTCGCCCCATTTCATTGCGCCTGCATTGAGCGTGGCATTCATCATGATGCGTTGCATCAAGTGGGGGTTGGTGCGTTCGTCTAGGTCGTAACGCCACTCCAAAGGGGTATGTTCGGCAGTGAGTATAGGGTTCGCATAGCGTTCGTAAATGCCGTTGCCATGCGCTAACATTTGGTTAGGGGTGGTGAGCAATGCCTCGTGGCGTTGGCGAAGTGCATTGAGTTTTGAATTGAATGTTAACATATTTGTGAGTTGATGAGTTGGGGAGTTAATGAGTTGATGAGTTAGGGGGGTTAATGAGTTAATGAGTTTGGAGAGTTTGTAGGCTTGCGATTTCTTCATTCACTTTATCTCCTTTAAAAGCAGAATAAGCCTTCAAACGTATCAACTTAAAAACTCAGAAACTCAGAAACTTATTTCTTACCTTTCTTCGATACCATCCAACAGCCTTTTGTTGGTGCGCATTGCAACTGGCTACGAAAAAGGAACGCGCCCTCCTTGTGTATCTTCCTGAAATTGTTGGCGCAGGTCTTCTCGGGTGCCGGACCGAAGTTTTCTTCGGCTTTATCCCATGCGTTGCGCCAAAGCAGCACGTAACTGGGGGTAAATCCCTTGATGGCAGGCAGCAATGTAGAGCTATACCATTGGGCATCGGGCGTGTTTCGGTAGCCTGCCTCGGTTAAAGCATACAGCTTGTTGTGGCTTTTGGCGTACTCGGACATGATGCGCATCTCGTTTTGGCATTGCTCGATGAAGACCGCACTGCCGTTATACTGGTACAAATCCACGCCCAGCACATCCACATAGCTATCTCCGGGGTAAAAGAGAAAGTAATGTTCGGGCGTGTCGTTGGCCTGAGCGTTGGGCGAATAGCTCCAAACCAGGTTGCGCAAGCCTGCTTGCATCATGGCATCGAACGTAAGACGGAACAGCGCCTTGTATTGTTCGGGCGTGCATTGCTTACTTCCCCACCAAAACCAAGCACCGCTCATCTCGTGCCACGGACGGAAAATAGCAGGTACGGCATGGCCTTTTTCGTCTTTAAGCGAGCCCAAGAATTGAGCCAAACGTGTGTGCCAAAGTTGCATTTTGGCCACTTCTTTACCGCCAGGCAACACAGCTGTAACGGCATCTCCCTCCGTATTCCAGGCATCTTTGCCTGTAACGGGGTTGTAGGGGTGCCAACTGATGGTTACGATGCCGCCCTTTTGATGGTGGGCTATAATCTGTTGGCGCATCTTATCAAAGGGAACACCATCCAGATTTTTGTCGTTTCCCAGTTCTAGTCCGCCCAATTCGCAGCCTAAAACGGCGGGATAATCGCCGCAAACATCGTTAACATCGCTGCGCCCAAACTCCCATTTCCACGTCGTTCCGTAGAAAAGGGCATCTTGATGACCGAACATCACGCCGCGCTTTTGCAGCGTTTTCAGACGTTCGATGAGTTGTTGTGCAGGCGTTTTCTGCACCTTTTGCTTTGCGTTTGCGCCCAAGGCGAGCATTGCTATGGCCATTGCT
>NZ_HE999448.1:148668-149453 GCF_000312305.1 Prevotella conceptionensis 9403948
ATTATTTTTTTCATATCATTGAACATTGAACGTTGTTTTTTGCAGGTCTTCGTCGCGGCTACTTCCGCCCACCAGCACTTCAAACGCGCCTGGTTCTACAATGGGTTTGAGGTTGATGTCGTAGAAAGCCAACTTATCGGGCGTGATGGTGAACTCGATGGTTTTCTTCTCTCCCGCTTTCAACGCCACCCGACGGAAGTCTTTCAGCTCTTTCACGGGTCGGGCCACAGATGCCACCACATCATTAATATATAGCTGACAAATCTCCACACCATCGCGGTTGCCCGTGTTTTCAATCGTTACGCTAGCCGTTACGGGCGTCTTGCCGTCGTTGGGAATGCTGGCCTTATTAAGCTGTAAGTTGGAGTAACGGAAGGTGGTGTAGCTCAGGCCGTGGCCGAAGGGATATAGCGGCGTGTTGTCGGTACACACGGCTGGATGGAAGAAAGCCGAGCGTTTGTGGTTGTACCACGTGGATATTTGCCCCACATGGCGCGGCATGGTCATGGCCAATTTGGCCGATGGGTTCACCTTGCCGTAAAGTATTTCGGCAATGGCTTGTCCGCCATACTGCCCTGGTTCCCATGCGTTGACGATGGCAGGCACGCGTTCGGCCGCATAACGAACACAGAGCGGACGGCCACTGATGATAATAACCACCGTGGGTTTGCCCGTTTCGTTCAGTCGGCGTATCAGCTGTTCTTGCAGTCCAACGAGGTCGAGGTTATCGCGGTCGGTATCTTCGCCCGACGTGCGTTCGTTCCAACGGAACCGCATCATATACT
>NZ_HE999448.1:150060-153321 GCF_000312305.1 Prevotella conceptionensis 9403948
GGCGCACACTTTCGTCTATCCTGCTTTCGGGTATTCTGCCCTCGCGCGCCAGCTCAACCACGGCCGTTTGCCATTCCGGCCCGTGCATGTGCATGTCCATTCCGGCCATGATGCTTTGGTAAAAGGCCTCTTTGTTATTGGCGGCAGTGCGATGTTGGTCAACGCAATGTTCAATATCCATCCAGTCGCTCACAACAAATCCCTTGAATCCCCATTGCTTTCGCAACACGTCGTTCATCAACCAGCTGTTGGTGTGGCAAGGAATGCCGTTCAATTCGTTGTGCGACATCATCACGTTCCAATCTCCGCCCTGCTGAATGGCAGCCTTAAAGGGTGGGAAAAACACTTCGTGCAGGGTGCGTTCGGATACGTCGCAGGGTGCGCCGTTTGTTCCATTGATGGCATAAGAGCCGCCCACAAAGTGCTTAACGCAGCCCAACACGTCTTGCGCATTATCCAAATTGCGCTGATAACCCTTGTTGGTGGCCACGCCCATGAGCGTAACCAGATAGGGATCTTCGCCAAAGGTCTCGCCACAACGGCCCCAACGTCCATCGCGAGCCACCTCAACGTTGGGGTTAAAGTTCCAGTGCATGTTCATGGCACGCATTTCTTCGGCTGTTTGTCGGGCGATTTTGTAGGCCATGTCCACATCAAACGATGAGGCCAAACCAATGTTTGTGGGGTAAACGGTGTTGCTCTTGCACTTGGCGTTGCCGTGAATGGCATCAATACCAATGAGCAAAGGTATCTGCAAACGGCTCTGCATGTTGAGCTTTTGCAAGTAGTTGGCCTCTTCGAGCGTGAGCACATGGAGGAACGACGACACCAGTCCGCGGCGTGTCCACGCTTCCATGTCGTGCACCGTTACGCCTGGATAGAACGCGTTGGCCGTGTTGGTGGCCAGTTCTTCGGTGCTCATCGAGGTCGAATATTGCTTAAAATGCTCAATGCCCACAAGCTGGTTCATCTGCCCAACCTTTTCTTCCAGTGTCATGCGCGCTAAAAGATCGTCTACGCGTTGTGCCACACTGGCCTTGGGATTTTTGTATAGGGGTTGTTCTTTCTTTGCCGACATGGCTGGAAGTGTTAGTGCCGCGAGGGCTAGGGTTAATAATCGTTTCATCGTTTATCAGTATTTTGGCAGTTTGGCAATGCCCGCTTTTATCACGTTAACGGTAGACGTGTCTGACGAGAACACCGAGTTAAGTCCCTGTGCCTCTTGTGCTGGGTCGCCCGTATAGTCGTCACCAGGCTCCCATTGCTCGTGTTTGGGCTGCGCCAGACCACCCCAACCCCAGAAGTTACAGCCTGCAAAGTATCCGCCCTTTGCTGCATCGGCCGCCAAAAGCGAGAAAACATAGCCGTAATAGGCATCGCGGGCAGTGGTGGGCGACTGCTTTGAGAAGGCGAAACCATCGCGCGGATAACCAAATTCTTCCATTACTAGGGGCTTGTTTATCTTGGCGCAGATGGCCAAATGGCGGTCGATGTACTCCTTGGTGTTGTCTTTGGCGCGTTGCAGGTTCTGCGATAGCGAGTCTTTCTTGGCCCAACTCCAGTTGTAAGGCCAAACGTGTATGTTGCAATAGTCGACGTTTGGGTCGGCGCAGATACGTTGCCACGAGTCGTAATCGCCCTCGCAACCGAACGCACCTTCCGAACCAACGCTAACCAAATGTCGCTTGTCAATGCTCTTCATCAAAGCCGCGGCCTTGGCCAACCATGCCTCGAACTGTGGCAGAACGGCCTTATCGAAGGCGCGCGGCTCGTTGCCAATCTGCCACGACATGATGGCGGGGTCGTCTGCATAGCGCTTTCCCGTGTAGCGGTTGGTGCGTTTGAGGATAAAACAGAGGTGATTGAAGAACAGCTGTTGCGCCAGTTTGTTGGTTGAAAACTGCGAGGCGTACTTGATGTAGGCCGAATAACCCACCTCGTTGGGCTGCAATGCCTTGCCCGCTCCTGCGTGTTCGAGGTAGAAACCATAACCTCCGCTCCACTCCCATGAGTTGTTTAGGTATAACACGGCCACCATTCCGCGGCGTTGCAACTGCTGCATCAGGTAGTCGAGCCCATCTAATAGGACATCGTTATAGGCACTGGGCGATGGTTGGAGCACAGGCGACACCTTCCACTTAATGCCTTCTTCGCCATCGCTACCCACCAAAATACGCAGGT
This sequence comes from Prevotella conceptionensis 9403948, assembly GCF_000312305.1. Lineage (GTDB taxonomy): Bacteria > Bacteroidota > Bacteroidia > Bacteroidales > Bacteroidaceae > Prevotella > Prevotella conceptionensis. The sequence continues at coordinate 152,242 of NZ_HE999448.1, forward strand.
TGGTTATGCCCAAACGTTTCATTTCGTCTAGTTCGCGGTTCAGTCTTTGCCTGTCTCCGCCCTTCCCTTTCGAGCCAAGAATGGCGCCATACCAATAGTTTGCCCCAATAAAAATGTAGGGTTTGCCGTCGCGATAAAGTCTTCCGTTCTTCACCGTAACAAATGATTGCGCCTTAACGGCTGTGGCACAAACAAGAAGTAGTGCCATCATGTAGTATCGTATTTTATTCATTGCGTTTTGTTTCTTTGTTTAGACAGAAATATTTGCTTGACTTCTTTTGACAGAAATACAGGCTGTTTTGACAGAAATATTAATTGTTTTGACAGAAATACAGGTTCTTTTGACAGAAGAACATAAGGACATATTGTGGCGAATATACGTATGTTTCGGCTCGACTTTCATTTGCCCATCATGACATTTCTTACAAAACTCACAGGGCGCATCACTCCCCTTTCCCCTTGGAGAGGGGTTGGGGGTGAGGCTTTTTTAGCTGTTTGCGCAGCCACTCTCGCCATTCTTCCCATTGTTCTTGAAACCAGAAGTGGCCCGTGGCGGGATATAGTTTCAGAGTTCGTAGTCCCTGAGTAACGTTATAGGCAGCGTATGCGCTGTTAGGTGGTACTACCTCGTCGTTATATCCAAACGAAAACCAGCAGGGAATAGTCAGTCGGCGGGCGAAATTCACGCCATCATAATAGCCGCTTGTGGCCACTTTCTTAGCATCGGGCTGCTTTTGACCGTAGAAATAATGTGGCCAACCACAGGCTTTGCCGTGAAGAGAGGCGGTGAGGTCGCACATAGCGGGATGCACCACGCCCACAAACGTAACGGCAGGATGCAGTGCGCCGCACACCAACGACAACATTCCGCCTTGGCTAGCACCAGTTACGCCAAGTTCTCTACCATTCCATTCGGGCAGTTGGGTAAGATAATCCACCGCCCTTAGTGCGCCGATGAAGATGCGTTTGTAGGCCATTTGGTCGCGATTGTCGAGGTTTGTCTCCCAATATCCGTTCAATGCGCCGTGCAGCAGGTCGTCGTACACCTGCTGCGGCATCGTTACGGGTATGCCATGCACA
>NZ_HE999448.1:153626-162094 GCF_000312305.1 Prevotella conceptionensis 9403948
ACACCTATTTCGAGGGTAATCGCCCCGATATTGGCCTCTTCTACGTCGCCTTGGTAGGGCCTGACGCCCGCTCCTGGAACGCGAAGTAACGCAGGACGTTTATCTTCGTAGGCCGTGGGTATGCAGAGAATGCCGTAAATTCGGTTGCCGGGATTAAGTCCGTTAAAGCTCACTTCGTAAACTTGCACGCGCTCGGTGCAGCGTTCGGGCAGCAGCCGGCGATGGGCTTCGAGCGGGTAATAACTTGCTTTCTCATAGGCATCGGCCCAAAACTGGTCGAAGTCGACTGGGCAATTGTCGGTGGGTTGCAGCGTTTCGGGGGCGTAACCCACGGTGCAAAGACCTTCGTAAGTCTTCTCGCCCACGTGCGCCCACACTTTAAGGCGATAGAAACCAGCCGTTTTCATCGTACCTTTCCATGTGGTTGTACCATCTTTTAGCACCACGCCGCTGCGTTTAACATCGGCATACATCACGGGGCCAGCCTCGATATCCACCTTCGCTTGCGGCAACGGACAGCCGTTCTTTAATACTGCCACGTTGAAAATGGCCTCTTCGCCCAGCCGATAGTTCCAATCGGCGTGGTTGGGTTGCACCTGCACAACAATTTCGTTACCACGTATTTGTGCCACAACGGCAAGACTTACCAATAGGAAAAGCCCCAAAACGAGCGTTATTCTTTTCATTATTATATGTTATTGTAATATGAGAGATTGGGAAAGTGAAAGGTCGAAAAGGTGAAAAGGTGAAAGAGTGAAAAAATGACTAACGCCACCTATGCACTTGGCTTAACTCCTTAACTCCTTAACTCCTTAACTCCTCGAAGATAACTCCTCGCTACCTTACAAGCCGATAAACAATCACATCTTGTGCAGGAACAACAAGTTTGCGTTCTACTTTCTGCTTGGTAGAAGTTTTTCCTTCCATACGTCCAGTCCACAAATTCTTCACCTTATATATATACTTGTCGAACTCGGTGCTCCGTTTACTCACCTCATCGTCGGTAAAGTTAAAGTCTTGCCAATTAAGATTGCAGGCAATGGACTTGCGGGTAGGGTTGAAAATGGTCATCGCCCAATCGCTGTTTGTCAGCGGTTTAAACCAATAATCCAGTCCATCGCGACTAAGAAAGCGCAAACCTTGCACGCCAAGCCTGTCTTGATTAATGGCGATAAGGTTGCGATTGGTGAGTATGGCTTTCGTTTCGGCACTCATGTTGCGCACATCGTTGCCTAGGATAAGCGGACTAGCCATCATGCACCACATCGTGAAGTGGGCGCGGTCTTGGTTAACGGTAAGCCCATTGCCCACTTCAAGCATGTCGGGGTCGTTCCAATGACCAGGGCCAGCATAGCGGCGAAGGCTGTCGTTCTTGTTGATACAGTCTAAAACACTATATTGCACGTAGGTGTGAAACACGCGCGTAGAGTCGAACGAACACCAAATGTCTGGCCCAATGCGCCACGAATGGCCAATATCTCTTGCCCAACGCCAAGGCTGGTTGTCGCCCCACTCGCACATCGAGAGGAAAATGGGGCGGCCCGCAGCACAAAGGGCATCGCTTATTAGCTGGTAAGCACCGCGAGGATTGACGTTAGTTGTGTTGCACCAATCGTATTTCAGATAGTCTACCTCCCAACGGGCATATTGCAAAGCATCTTGATATTCGTGCCCTAACGACCCTGGACGCCCTGCACAAGTTTCCGTTCCGGCATCACTATAAATGCCAAGTTTCAGTCCACGAGCGTGTACATAATCGGCCAAAGCCTTCATTCCGCTAGGAAAATGCTTAGGGCCGGGTTGTATAAAGCCGTCGGCATCGCGCTGTCCATGCCAACAATCGTCTATATTAATATAGGTATAACCCGCATCACGCAGTCCACTAGAAACCATGGCATCGGCAATTCCCTTGATAATGTCTTCGTTAATGTTGCCTTGGAACTTGTTCCACGAACTCCATCCCATCTGCGGAGTTTGTGCCAAGTTTTCCCATTTCTGGGCGAAACACATGGTGGGGAGCAGCACAACAGCTGCTAACCAAAGCTTTATTCTTTTCATTTCTGCAATTAATAAACGTTTAAGTGTAGGTTCTACTGACGATGCAAAGATAGAACTTAATTGCTTAACTTTCATACACTATCTTGATAAATATCAATACTTTGTTTGCGAAAGCTGATAAAGGGAAATGGGTAAGGGTGAAAAGGTGAAAAGGTGAAAAGGTGAAAAGGTGAAAGGGTGAAAAGATGGCTAACGCCTTTTAAAGGTGAAAAGGTGAAAGGGTGAAAAAATGGCTAACGCCTTTTAAAGGTGAAAAGGTGAAAAGGTGAAAAAATGGCTAACGCCTTTTAAAGGTGAAAAGGTGAAAAGGTGAAAAAATGGCTAACGCCTTTTAAAGGTAAAAGGGTGAAAAGGTGAAAGAATGGCTAACGCCACCTAGGCATTTGGCTTAACTCCTTAACTCGATAACTCCTTAACTCCTCACTATAAAGCATTTGGCTCAACTCCTTAACTCGATAGCTCCTTAACTCCTCACCATAAAGCATTTGGCTTAACTCCTTAACTCGATAACTCCTTAACTCCTCGCTATAAAGCATTTGGCTTAACTCCTTAACTCGATAACTCCTTAACTCCTCACCATAAAGCATTTGGCTTAACTCCTTAACTCCCTAACTCCTTAACTCCTTGATTAATATTTCTATAAATTGAGAGGAGTGCAGGACAAGTCAACTCACTGGCTTATAAACTCACGAAAGTCTAACAACTCCCGAAGAATTAACTCACAAATTCACAAACTCCCCAGCTCAAAAACTCATCCACTCAAAAACTCATTCACTCAAAAACACCCCGACTCAAAAACTCAAAAGCTCATCAACTCAAAACTTAAATCATTATCTTTTATTTTACAAAACGGCTCTGATTTTCGCTCCGTTCTAGCGAAAATATAGGCCATAAAGTAGGTAAATTGCCACTTTTTCTAGCCTTTCACTCCTTTCAATATATTCGTTTTTAAGAAAAGGAGCTGCATTTTGCACCATTTTGCCTTTCTATTTGGTGCCAAGTTCGTTGTTTTTTCACCCCCCAAAACCTGCATTTAGCCCCTAAAATGCCACATTTTAATGGGTATTTTGCCCTTTTCGGCCATGTTTTTAATGGTTCCAATAGGTATGTTTATACCAATTGCGGTGAATTATTATGCTTTTTACCTTGCATTTCTCAGCATTTTACACTGCATTTAGCACCATTTTGCCTTGCGTTTAGCACCAAAACGCATTGTATTTAGCACCAAAACGCACTGCGTTTTGCACCATATTGCACTGCATTTAGCACCAAAACGCACTTCATTTTGCTGAAAATGGCCCCAAAACGGGTGTTAGTGGCAGTTCGTTTAAATAAATATTCATTTTGCCCACATGCACAACTACCCCCTTTTTGCACCCAAACAAACCTTCGCGAGAATCGATTTTTTGCGGCAAGGTTGGCGGTTGGTTGATAAAAAGGCCACTCATAATGTTAAAATCTATACCGAAAAATTGACAAGGCTGTGGGTTTGCGAGTTAACTAGTTAACGAGTTGACAAGTTAACAAGTTGACGAGTTGACAAGGATTGTCGTCCACTCTGCAACTAGACATTTGGCTTAACATCTAAAGGTGAAAGGGTGAAAGGGTGAAAAAATGGCTAACGCCACCTAGGCATTTGGCTTAACATCTAAAAGTGAAAAGGTGAAAAGGTGAAAGGGTGAAAAGATGGCTAACGCCACCTAGGCATTTGGCTTAACATCTAAAAGTGACAAGGTGAAAAGGTGAAAGGGTGAAAAGACGGCTAACGCCACCTAGGCATTTGGCTTAACTCCTTAACTAGGATGTTAGTTAACGAGTTGACAAGTTAACGAGTTGACAAGAATTATCGTCCACTCTGTAACTAGACATTTGGCTTAACTCCCTGACTCCTTAACTCCTTAACTCCTTAACTCTAACTCCTTAACTTCTTAACTCCGAAAAACTAGAATAACAGATTTATGGCATAGAAACGCAAAAGGCGCGCCCTGCAAGTACCTATGCCAAGTGGCAAAATACTTGCGCGGCGCGCCTAAAAGCTTAGTGCGTTAATGCCAATAGTGCAGTGCGGATTAAGGTTTGCGCGTGAGTTTGGGTTTCACAAACACCTCGCCAATACCGCGAAAAGCGCCCATAACGGGTTTCGAATCGGAGAAACGGTTCCAGCCATAGGAAGAGAATGTTTGTTCGGATGCAATTTTTTGCGCCTCTTTAAAAACGAAATTACCCTTATCGTCGAAAGTAAGCAACACGCTTTCTTTCGTTCCGTTGATGGCTGTTTCGTGTCCTTTTCTGAAATCATCTGCCACAATCACGGTGATAAGATACTCGTACACGCCTGGTTTAACTTCGTTTTTGCCCACTATCTTGCCATTATTCATGGTGAAACCCTTACCCGGAGTAAAAGCCACTTCCCACGCATACTTGCCTTCAACGATAAAGTTGGCCTTGTTGTTACCTGTTGCCACGATGCGAACGTTAGTGGTTTTCTCTTCCAGTTCCCTATTGGGCAGTCGCATTAAAGCCGTTTGTATGTATTCGCCTTCAACATCTGACAGGGCAGCTTGCACCACTTTAAGCGAGTCGGTAAGCCCAACGGCCTTGGCTGTTACCCAGCCCACGCGTGGTTTTCCTGTGGCATTTGCAGCCAACTTTACCTCAATTGCGCCGCCTTTATCCTCTACAGTTATCCAGCTTTCGGTGCCGTGGTAAGTTACGGGCACGTTAGATGGCGTTGTGAAAGACTTTGAGAAAGCCTCGTCGCCGGTGTAAATGTCTTCGCCAACAGGCAGTCCGAAGGCAACGCCTTCTTGCTGAACGTTAAGTGTAATCGAGTCGCCCTGTTGGTTTTTTATTACTAAAAGGGTGTTTCGCGTTTGCGCACTGGTGTTCGTTTCGGCAGTCAGGGCAATGGTTTCGGCCTTAGTCTTCACGGTCAGCCACGCATCTTGCGCATAAGCTTGTGCCGGTTGTGCAGCCAATGTCACCTCTTGCGTTCCGCCAAGCACGCCAAATGCGGTTTGTGCCTTTACCACAGAGAGCCCTGCGGCATACTCTGGCAGTTCTTTGTCGCTGCTACACGCCACGACAAAAGCGGCCAAGGCTGTGGCCAACGATATGGAAATGAACTTGTTCATCATTCTTCTTATTTAATTTTCCTCATGTATTCAATGTTCGGCAACGTGAAAGCGTACACATAATCACCCTTCGGATCGAGTATGGGACTTAGGTCTTCGCCGTAGGCAACGCCCAAGAACGAGTCTACGGTGTGGCCCGTTACCTGCCCACTGTCTTCTGCATCGGCCCGTTCCATGTCTCCATTCCATGTGAAATACATGCTGCCCTTACCTTCGCCAAACAGTTTTTTCTCTTTTAGGGATGCGGGAATGAGTACAATTCCTGCGGGATACTTATAGGTTGGGTCGATAACGGGTTGGCCAGGCAGTTCAATACGTCCTGTGGCGGGGTCGTAAGTAAGTTGCAGTTCGTAGCTAACCTTGTCGTAAAGCAAGTGTCCTTTCAGGGTGTTGGCGGCCGTTCCAAGTTCCAAAGTTAGCGTAATGCGCTTTCTCAGGCTTGTTTTCAATTGCCATTCGCCCACCCAGAAGTCTAGCGTTTTATGGTTCTTTGGTACGAACTGCGCCAGTTTCAGGTCGTTGTCGGTAAGCACTTTGTCGGTTTCGTCCCATGTAAAGTTCTGGTATTGCTTATCGCCGATAACGATAGGTTGGCGAAGTACGATGCCCGTTGCATGGGTGCAGTAGGGCATATCCCATTTGGTTTGCCCCAAGGTAACGGTGAGTCGGCGTGTTGTGGGGTCGATGGTGCCTTGCGCCAAGGTGTCGTTGCCGTGAATAAAGTTATAGGTGCTCACGCTCATTCCATCTTTTACGTTGATGATGCCCATCATCATTTCCTCCCAATTGGCATCTTTCGGCAGGCGTGTCAGCACCATTTCGTTCTTCCATTTCCTACCTCTAAGCACAACCGTATCTGCTGTTGCGCGGAGAATGGAGAACTCATAGTCGCCTTGTATGCCGTCGGGATTGCCCAACCACGCCTCGGCAAGGGGATGTATCACCTTGTTATAGACGTTGAAAGAGAGCATGGGGCCTTGGTCTTTCACCACTTCATAATCCGAAGTGGCCTTCACCTCGGGGTCCAACACGTCGCCCATGGCGGTAACCTGTCCATCCTTGAACTTCAACAACAGCGTGTAGCCGCCGTAGCTATAATTCTTCCCTGCTTAGTATTGCAGCATCCAACCACCCTCCGACGACTCTAAAAGCGCGGTATATTCGGCCACGCTTTGGTCTATCCGCTGTGCGGCAGGAAGGTCGAAAGCTGTTTTGTTGTCGTGCAAACACGCTTGCATCAATAGCGTTAGCACCACAGCCATGAATAGGAAATATGCCTTTTTCATTTGCTTATCGTTTACTTCTTCTTTAATGTTTTTAATCTTCATATTCGCCGCTTTGTTAGTTCAAGCTGTTCAAATCGAGCGTGGATATCTTCCCACCTCTTCGCAATATGGCGTTGCGCAGCAGGTCGATGTCGGCATTCCAGGAGTTTTTCATATAGTCGCGCACCATCTTCAGTTTCCTATTGATGATGCTTGTGCCCTTAGTTCCGGCAGCCTTCAAAATGGTGTTCCATTCGTCTGGCGTGCTGGTAACGTATATGGAGTAGAGTTCGGCAATGTCTTCGGCAGGGTTTTCCATCGAATAGGGCGACACGAAACCCAGCGCGTATGCCCGCTTTTCGGGCACGGAGGTCCAGTTTCCGCTTACATAGTCGGCACGCGAGATGTTGTCGTACGACTCATCGTAGGGCTTTTTCTGGTTCAGGATGTGCATAAACTCGTGGTGCATGGTGTGGAAATAAAAGCCCGTCATGCTGTGATAGTCTTTCAGCAGGTCGTCGGTAAGGGCGTTCACCTTGCTCAACGTCACCTTATAGCCGCCTTCGGCACTGCCCACCACTTCTGTTCGGTAGCGTGTATAGCCTGGAATGCCCACGGCCACGATGATACGCGGCACGTTTTCTTTCACAAAGTCGAGCCCAATGGTTTCTGCATAGGGGTCGAACCACATAAACTTGGTGATGATGGCCAACTTTGCGGTCTTGGCCGAATCGGCTGGCACGAAGTTATAGGCCTTGTCGGTTTCTTCCGTTTTAAGGCGATACTGAAAATCTATGTTATAAGGCATGGTGTAGTTTTTGTACAACCATTGGTCGAAAGCGTTTCTCTTCTGCGCTTCGGTAGAGAATATGGAGTCGCCGCTGAGCTTGCCCTCGCTGCACGACTGCAATATTGCGCCGCAGCATAAGCATGCGCTTGCCACTAGATATAGATACTTCTTCATGAGCGTATGTTTTTTATTTGTTACGGGGATTGGGCGTTATTCCGGCAGAAATAACGTCTTGCGGCAACTGTATGGCCAAGCGTGGGTCGCCCACTTTCATCGAGTCGGTAACGGCGTTAACCTTCGATTGCACGTCTACTTGCCTGCGATACATTGTTATTCCATAGCGTTTCACGTCCTGCAACCTAAACCCTTCGTGTATGGTTAGGATGCGTCGCAACTGCAACAGGCACTGCAACAGCGGCTCTTGCGTGGTTTTTTCTATCGCGAAAAGCGGGTTAAGGGCTTTTCTCGGCGTGGGCTTAGTGGGGGTGTAATAAGCCTGCGAGTTGTAGAAATCCTTAATTTGGTCGAGTGTAAGCTGCATTTTCTTTTTCGAGAAAGCCGTCAACTCGGTGTTGATGTCCTTCAAAGCCTCGGCGTATTTTCCCGAAAGTGCGTAGGCCTCGGCACGTTCTAGCAGGGTAACGTCGGTGTTGAACACGGCATACTCGCTGTAAGGGATGCCGATACCAGCCGTTACGTCAATCACGCGCGGCACGTATGGTATCTTACGCAAGGCGTATTTCGACACGCCGTTGTTGTAAGTAACGGTGTAGAGCAATTCTGTTCCGCTGTTTCCCCACGGCCCTGGCGCTTGTAGCGTTTCGTTTTTGCTCAGCATCTCGCCGTGCGCGTACTTACTTCCAGCCAATACGGGGATGCTTATCACGCCCCACTCGGAGGGAACGGGCAACAACAAGATGTTGGCGTTGTTGGATGCTTGCACAAATGCGTTGGGTTGAACGTTTCCGCTTGGGCCCAGTTGGTTCCACTCGGCCCAATTGCGCAGTATGTCGCCCGGTTGGTTGCCTAGCACCAAGTCGGCATACTTAATGGCCTTATCATATTGTTGGGCATAGAGATAAAAACGCGTGGCGAAAGCGTAAGCGGCCTGCTTGGTAAAGTGGAACTTGGGCCGTGCATACTTGGTTCCAACAAGCGAAATGCCTTCCAAAAGGTCTTTTTCGATGTTGGCGTAAAGTTGTTCAAGCGTTCCACGCTCCA
>NZ_HE999448.1:162307-180229 GCF_000312305.1 Prevotella conceptionensis 9403948
GTTGGATAAGGCAAGCCTAAGTTGCTTTGCGCCGTGGTTTTATCGTAAGCTTGGCAAAAACCGTGCTCAATTGAAACATGGCAAAGGCCCTGCAAAGCAACGCTTCGCCCAGCTGTGCGTCGTAATCGTGCGGGTTGCTTACGCTTTTGATGTGCGCAATGGCCTCGTTGGCCGTGGCCACAGCCGTGTAGTGGGCCTCCCAAAGCTGATAAGGCGTTTCGGCATTGCGCACCTCTTGGATGTCTTTCCATTGGTAAGCTTGCTCTTGAAACCTGTCGAACGTGCTCCACGTGCTGTGCATCTGCTCGTCGGTGTTGTCCGAATACATCTCGGTAAGGTAGGCCGGATGTGCCGAAGGGTAGGCACTAACCAAGAGCTGACTAACTTCTGATGGGTTTTTGAGGTCCATACGGCTGTCGGGATACTTGTCTAAGAATTCGTTGCACGATGCTAGCGCGAACGAAATGGCAGCCATCGACAGCCCCGTTATATATTTGTTGACTTTCATCTTCGTAGGGTTTAAAGTCCGAGTTTTATTGTTAGTGTGAATTGTTTGGGCATGGGCGAGGCCACACCACCCACGTTATAGAATTCGGGGTCTTGCCCATTCAGTCGCTTATCGGCGTAGAGCAAGAAGAGGTTTGTGGCTTGCAGTTTCAACGACACGTTCTTTACCATCGCCTTTTGGAACCATTGGGCAGGCAAATCGTAGCCCAACGACACCTCTTTTAGGCGGATAAAGTCGCCCTTGGCAACGCGAAGACTGGTGTAGTTGTAGGCGTTATAGCCCAAGCGAAGGTTGGTGTTGGCCATGTATTGTGCCTTAGAGATGATGCCCGGCACGTTGGTGTGGTCTTCCTCTCCCGACTTTGTCCACCTGTTTTTAAAGGCGTTGGTCATCGAAACGAGGTCGTTGTAGCGTGCGCGGAACTTGGGGTCGAGGCGCACAACGTTACCAAAAGCGTAGGTCACAAATACGTTAAGCCTAAATCCGCGATAGGTAAACATGTTGCCGATAGAGCCTGTATGCAAGGGGTCTGTCGGTCCTTCGTATTTAAGAAAGTCGGTAAGCGTTCGCTCTTGAAAGTTAATGTCGTCGGTTGTTATCATCCCTTTCTCGTTCAACACCATTGGCATACCCTCATCGTTGAGGCCAACGAAGGGTATGGAGAACAGCGAACGGGCGGGATAACCGCGCTTGGCAAATCCGCTGCCGCTAACCAAACTCATCACGTTGCCTTGGTTAAAGAGCTTGGTTATCTCGGTGTTGGCGTAGGCATAGATAAAGTTGGTGGTCCAAGAGAAGTGCTTGTTCTTCAAGTTCACCGACGAAAGGCTCAGTTCTACGCCGTTCGAGTTCATCTCGGCCACGTTGGCAGCGCGGATAATTTGGCCACCTGTGCCCGCGGTTACCATCGGACCGATTTCGTCGAAGTTCCTTCGGGTGTAGAAATCGAAGGTTATGCCCAGGCGATTGTTCCATAACGAGGCATCGAAACCTAGGTTAAGCTCGTTTTTCTTCTCGTAAGTAAGGTTGGCATTGGCCAATTCGTATATTTCGAGTTGCGGCTCTTGGTCTTCGGCAAAAAGGCGGAAGGGGTTGGATGCTTTGATAATGGCCGTAGAATTGCTATACGAGGCGTCGGGAGGCGTACCCGTAAGGCTGTACGATGCGCGCAAAGTTAGGCGCGAAAGCGGCGAAAGCTTGCCAAACCAGCCTTCTTCGTGCACGTTCCACGCGCCCGAAACGTTCCATGTTGGCATCCATCGGGCATTGGTGTCGCGGCCCATTTGGTTCGAACCTTCGTAGCGAAGGGTTCCGTTAAACACGTAACGGCCCTTATAGCTGTAAGTGGCGTTGCCGTAAAATGCCACACTACGCGAGTTTGTTGGCGTTATCATATAATAGGTGTTGCCCCCTTCGACGGCCCGTTTGAAGTATTCGTAAATGTAAAACGGCACCTGACCCGCATCGTAACGCAAGCCTGCACCCTCGAAGGTGTTGCGTTGGCGTTCGATGCTCTTCACTTCCGTACCTGCAAAAAGGTTCATAATGTGCTTGTCGGCAAAGGTATGGTTGTAGTTGGCCGTAGCGCGCAAGTCGTAATCGCTCATCCTGTTGTCGCCTTTATGGTACAAACCGCCGTACGGCAAAACCGAGAAAGGCATCTTGTAAGGGTCGGACGGGTTGTTGTAAAGGTACTTGTTGGCCTCGCGGATGATGCCGTTGTACATGGCGCGATAGGCCATTGCCTGGTTAGAATTATCCTTTACGTTGTGCTCTTGCGTTGAGGCCATGTACTTAAACGCACCCAATGCCGACAGCTCCAGCCCCTTTATGGGCTTGTACTTCAACTCTAACTGGAACTTGGCATCAAGAACATTGAGGTCGATGTAGTTGTTGTTCAACTCGTTGAAGATGTTGAACGGCGCGAAATTGGCCACATAATACTCGTTGGGGTCTAGCACGCGCGACGTATTACTGGCGTAAGAATAGGGATTGATGTCGAAATCGCGTTTCACTTCGCCGCCAACAACGTCGACATCTTGTCCCAACGTTCCTGGTGCGCGCTGTTTACGATAGGCTGCGCTGCCAATGAAGTTGAGCGACAGCTTGTCTGATAGGTGTTGTGTTAAGTTCAAGCTGAGCGTATAGCGGTTAACGTTGCTCTGCTTGTACCATCCTGGATCCAACATGGCACTGAACGAGGCGTAATAGTTGGAGCTTGGTGTTCCGCCGCTCAAACTTATCGAGTGGTTCTGCATGATGCTGGGCGTAAAAAGCTCATTAAACCAGTCGGTGTTTCTAAATTCGGCCCCTTGCAGGTAGCGGTTCTTCGCCTCAGTGGCGTTTTCTAATGCGAAACGGCCCGTGCGCGCATCGTAGCGGTTTATCAATTCGTACATCTTACCGTACACGCCATACTCGCTGCCGTTAAGAATTTCGGAGAGGTTGAGCCAACCTTTGTCGGCCATTTCCCTATAAATGCCCATTTGCTCTTTCGAGTCGAGGATGTCGAAGTTGTTGTACGATGGCACAAGCCTTGTTGTAAACTCGCCCGTATAGCTTAGATGGGCCTGTCCCTGCTTTCCTTTCTTGGTGGTAACGACGATAACGCCGGCCATGGCACGCGCACCATAGATGGATGTGGCCGAACCGTCTTTCAATATCTGAAAGCTTTCGATGTCGTCGGCGTTAAGTCCGGCTATTGCCGAAGAGATAAGCGTTTCGGGGTTTCCCGATGCCAAGTCGTCTGCGCCCACATTGGCTGCATCCTCCATGATAACGCCGTCAACCACCCACAGCGGCTTGCTGCTTCCGTAGATGGATGTTGCTCCACGCACGCGAATCTTCGGTGCAGTACCAAAGGTTCCGCTCACATTTTGCACCGACACGCCTGCTGCTTGCCCTTCTAGCGAGCGACTGATGTCGGCCACACCGCTCAGTCGGGCTTTCTCGGCGTCCACTTTGTCGGTAGCACCCGTAAACAAGCGGCGGTCTGTTCGGGTAAGACCCGTCACCACCACCTCGTTAAGCACCTGGGCGTTGGCTTTTAACTCAACGTGCATGTTGGCCGATGCCTTTAAAGTTTGTGCCACCATGCCGATGTAGCTGATGGTTACTTGTGGGTTGGGCACGTCGGTAGTAAGCGAAAACTTACCGTCGAAGTCGGTAACAGCCGCCGTTTTGGTGCCTACCACGGTGATGGTGGCGCCGATAACCGGCTCGTTGTCGCCAGCCGACACCACCGTACCAGAGATTTTAGTTTGTGCTACGGCTGCGCTAACGCACAGCAAGAACGTAACCAAACACATAAGTAGCTTTTTGTTCATAAAACTTTCATCTATTTTGACTGTATTTATTTAGTTGGTCGTGATTTATTCTGCCTGCAATGTGTACCATTTGTTTTGCGTACGCCTAGGTTTAAGCATTGCAAAACACGGCATGGCTTGCAGCCATTGCCAGCCCCCTTGGGCAAACATCCATAATGAAGTAAACATTCTCCTTGCTGGTTGTTCCGTAGATTATACGCTGTGGGTTATGTCGGTTTGTTGGGCCTAGTCGGCATAATCCCCATGTATTTGTTGTCGTTGTGCGCTTTTTCTTTCGGCTGCGTCTTTCGTTGCGTCATTCTTTTCACATGCTCTCACCCCGCTAGGTTTCTCACATCTTGCTCGCCCTTACTCTTGTTAACTCGTTAACTCGCCAACTTGTTAACTCAATCTCCTTGTCAACTTGTTAACTCGTCAACTCGTCAACTATCTTTCTTTGCAAAGCCCTGCGAAATCAAAGTCGTGTAACGCGCAACGTGCCGATGGCAACTATTCAGAACCTACCTCTCTCAGATTAGCAACGAGCAAATGTAGTTATTTTTATGTCTATCTCAAAAGTTCTGTGTTCAAAAACTCAATTTAATTAACAATAATTATAAAACAGACGCCTTGAATATGAAACGTCATAGCAGGCAGATACATGCTGGGTAAAGAATAAAGAACATGGAAAAGGTATGAAAAGGAAAGCAAAACGACTTAAAAAGAGAACGTAAGAGAAGGCTGAGCTTGGCAAAACTCCATTCCACAATGGGCATGTGGCAAGATGAAACGATGGCTGCATTTAGAATGTGGCACGTGCAAAACGGCTGCTAACTTGGCTTAACCACCAGTTCTTCAACCCATAAACTTACGAACTTGTAAACTTACCACCTTGTAAACTCGCAAGCTTACCAGCTAATAAACTTGCAAGCTTACCAACTCATAAACCCATGAACTGATGAGTTTGTAAACCTACTAGCTTATCAACTCGCAAGCTTACCAGCTTATAAACTTGCAAGCTTACCAGCTAACAAGCTCACTAACTTATGAACTCACCAACTCAAAAACTCCTCAACTCAAAACCGAAATTATTGATTTTATTTTACAAAACGGCTCTATTTTTCGCTCCGTTCTAGCGAAAATATAGGTTATAAAGGGGGTAAATAGCCACAAATTCTGGCCTTTCATGCCTTCGTGTTTGTCTACTTTTGAGAAAGCAACCTGCATTTTGCACCACTTTGCTTTTCTAGTTTGGTTGCCAACTCGTAATTTTTTAAGCCCAATAACTCGCTTTTGCCCCTAAAAACCCACTTTTTGGTGGTTGTTTTGCCCCTTCGAGGCATTAAAAACATGGCTCGAAGGGGTTTTGTTTATGCTATTTCGGCGGATATTTATGCACATCGTTTCGCATTTAGCGGCATTTTGCACTGCATTTTGCACCATTTTACCTTGCATTTAGTAGCAAAACACACGCCATTTAGCACCAAAACGCACTGCATTTAGCACCAAAACGCACTGTGTTTTGCACCAAAACGCAGTGTGTTTAGCAGCAAATAGCCCAAAAACGGGTGCAAATGGCGGTTGCTTTAAATAAAAATTCATTTTGCCATATTCGCAACCTAACCGCTTTTTGCATCATAACAAACCTTCGCGAGAATCGATTTTTTGCGGCTGGGTTGTCGGTTGGTGGATAACGATGGCACTCATAATGTTAAAATTCTTGCTGAAAAACAGACAAAACATCAAGTTGATGAGTTGGCCAGTTAACTCGTTAAGATGCGCCGCAAGGCAGAGCCATTTACCTAAACCCGATAATCTGGCGAACCTCTTTAAGTGTCTGGCTTGCGCTTGCGCGTGCCACTTCGGCTCCTTCTTGGGCAATGCGGTCGAGCAGTTGCATGTTCGAACTGTATTCCCTAATGCGTTCGCGAATAGGCGTAACGGTCTTAATGATGTCCTCGGCGATTTGCTTTTTCAAGTCGCCATAACGGATGGAGCAATCATTCCACTTCTCGTCGAAGTAGTTGTAAGTTTCAGGTTCCGAGCAAATACGCAAGAAGGTAAAGAGGTTTTCAATCACTTCGGGCTTCGGACTGTTGGGCGCTTGCGGCCCCATGTCGGTTACGGCCTTCATCACTTTCTTACGTATGGCGGCATCTTCTTCGTAGAGATAGATGCAGTTGCCATCGCTCTTGCCCATCTTTCCACTGCCGTCAAGTCCAGGAACCTTCACGGCCTGCGTGTTGAAGTAGAAGTTTTGTGGTTCGGGGAAGAAGTCTACGCCATAGATATGGTTGAAACGGCGTGCGCACTTGCGCGCCATCTCCATGTTCTGCTCTTGGTCTTTGCCCACAGGCACCTTTTGTGCGCGGTGTTGCAGGATGTCGGCAGCCATCAGTGTTGGATAAGTCAGCAAGCCCGCGTTAACGTTGTCGGGCTGTTGGCGTGCCTTATCCTTAAAGGTGGTTACGCGTTCCAGCTCGCCCAAGTACATGTTCATGTTGAAGAACAGGTACAGTTCAAGCGTTTCTTTCACGTCGCTCTGCACATATATCTTGGCCTTCTGCGGGTCGATGCCGCACGCAAGGTACTCGGCAAGGATTACGCGCGCACTGCGTTGGATGTCTTCGGGTTTCGGGCTGGTGGTAAGCGAGTGCCAATCGGCGATGAAGAACAGGCTTTCGTACTCGTCTTGCATCTTCACGAAACTCTTTACCGCTCCGAAATAGTTGCCCAAGTGAAGATTTCCTGTGGGCCTAATTCCGCTTACTACTTTTTCCATCTTTATGCTTGTTTTTTTGTTTAACGTGTTGGGGTGGGGGTTAGTCGGACTGGTTGGACTGGTCAGACTGGTCAGACTGGTCGGACAAGTCAGACTGGTCGGACAAGTCGGACAAGTCGGACAGGTCAGATTTGTCCGATTGGTTCGATTAACCCAACTGCCAGATTTGCCCACTTCGTTTGCTAAAAAAAAATCCCGCAACCATGTTAGATTGCGGGACTTCTGCGTTGTGGGCGTTGACGGATTCGAACCGCCGACCCTCTGCTTGTAAGGCAGATGCTCTAAACCAGCTGAGCTAAACGCCCGTGCTTTGTTTCTTAAAGCGATGCAAAGGTATGTATTTTTTCGCGTTCGACCAAATAAAATGCGAAAAAATGTTGAACAATAGCTATTTTGTGCATCCACTTCTATGTGTTAGCAAGAAGATTAGTCGTAAGGGAAAATAATAACAGAGAGAGAAATCGGCTACAAATTAAGTCATAATCCTTAGGGATACTGTATGAAATCACAGATTTTCCTTTCGCATTACGGCAACGTTTGCGTTTGCGAGGAAACCAACTCATAGTATCGTTTCTTATTTTCCATCAACGTTTTGTGCGTTCCAACTTCTACGATATAGCCTTTGTCGAGCACTACAATTTGGTCGGCATTTTGGATAGTGCTAAGCCGATGTGCAATCACGACAACTGTGCGATGTTCGAAAGCATTGTTTAGCGCATCTACAATCTTACGCTCGTTGATGGTGTCTAAAGCATTAGTAGCTTCATCGAGGAACAACATTTTGGGGTTTCTGTATAGTGCACGTGCAATAAGCAGGCGTTGTTTCTGCCCTCCACTAAGTCCTCGGCCTGTTTCGCCTACCGTTGTGTCGAATCCATTAGGCATGGCGTTTATCTCTTCTTCCAGTTGGGCAATCTTGCAAACCTCGTGCAGGCGGTCGTAGTCTATGCGGTCGGCATCTAGCACGATATTGTTAATGATGGTGTCGCTAAACACCTTTCCGTCTTGCATCACCACCCCACACAAGTTTCGCCATTGACGCAAATTGATGGCATCCACGTTCATCGTGTCCATCTTGATGTCTCCGAATGTTGGTTTATACAGTCTAACGAGAAGTTTTAGCAACGTAGACTTTCCACAACCACTGCCTCCGACAATTGCCGTAACCTTATTTTCAGGAATGTGCAGGTAGATACCTTTCAGCACGAAAGGCGAGTTAGCCGAATATTGGAAGTGTACGTTAGACAAGGTTATCGATTTTTCGTTGGGCAATATGCATGTGTTACCAACCGAAAGTAGCTCTTCCTCATCTTCAAGTTGGCGAATCTCGTTGATGCGCAGAAAGCTTATCTTGGCATATTGGGCACCCATAACAAAGCTGATGAATTGGGATAAAGGACCATTTAACATGCCGATAATGAACTGTGTGGAAATCATTACCCCAAAGGTTATGTCGCCATTGATAACGGCCACGGCGCAAAAGAACACGATACCCATGTTTTTTATGCTTTCAATAAACTGTGCCCCCAGGTTTTGCATGTTTGTTATGGCGAGCACGCGCTTGTTGACATGATATAGCCGTGCCTGTATCTCTTCCCATTTCCAGCGGCGTTGCTTTTCGTAATTGTTTATTTTCACATCTTGAATGGCTGAAACCGTCTCCACCCAATAGCTTTGGTTCCTTGAAAGGAGTTCGAAATATTCCCAATCTAACTTTTTCCTAACATTTAGGAAAAGTAAAACCCAGCACACATAAAGTGCAGAACCTGCCAAGAAAATAAGAAAGATAACCACATTGTATATCAGTAATATGATGGCAAATACCACAAAGGTAAGCATAGAAAAAATGAGAGACAGAGAATTGTTCATGATGAAACTGCGAATGCGTTCGTGGTCTTGCGCACGCTGCAGGATGTCTCCCATCAGCTTGTTTTCAAAGAAGGTGACGGGCAAGTTCATCAATTTTATCAGATAATCGGATATTAGTGCAATGTTAACGCGTGCAGTGATATGCAACAAGATCCAATCTCTGAGCACATTGAAAACCATTACGCTCAACAGAATACTAATGTTGCCAATGAGTATCATGTTGATAAAGTTAACGTCGGATGTTTTAATGCCCACGTCAATCACCGCTTTTGAGATAAAAGGCAGCACACCTTGCAATGCCGTAACAATAAACATGATCACGAAAATCAAAGCAAACGAGTGCGAGTATGGGGTGAAATACTTTAGAATGCTTAGAAAACTATTTCGTTTTTGCTCTTTTTCGGCCTTGGTTTCCTTAAAGTCGACTGTGGGTTCAACGGCTAGCAGCACGCCTTGGTTTTCGCCCCTCTGATACCAACCTTGTTTGAACGTTTCGTGCGAATATTTTACGCGTCCTCTTGCGGGGTCGGAAACGTAAATGCGTTTCTTGTCGGCATGATACACCACAACAAAATGATTGTTGTTCCAAAATATGATGGCGGGAAAAGGAACACTGTTAACCACCTCGTTGACATCGCATTTTACAGCCAGTGTACGAAGACCAATGTTTTCTGCTCCAACACTAATGTCGTGTAACGACACACCTTCTTTGGTGATACCGCAACGGTCGCGGAGATACTGCAACGAGTAATATTTGCCAAAATGTTTGGCTATGATTTTAAGTGCAGCTGGTCCACAGTCATGCGAATCCATCTGATATTCTACAGGAAATCGACAATACTTCATCATCTTATTTTTCGCTTTTGGCTTTGAGGTTATCGAACAGCCTTTCTATCAGTCGTTTTCTTTTCGTTATAATCTCGGCAGTTCCGTTGCTTTCAAAGTCGAGCGGAAGGCGTTTGCCGAAATTGGTGAGGGTGCCGTGTGGAAAAGAAATCAACACGAGATAGGCGTCCACTTCCTTATCTTGTACCTTTATCTTGTGGCTAATACGCGAAATGGATTTTACAACACCCTTTAACAGTCCGTATTCATCGTAGGGGAAATTGCTTATTTTTACGTTTACGTGTTGGCCTATAGCCACCTTTCCCACGCCAAAAGAGGGGATGGTGACTTCGCCCAAGATGTTGTTTTTGCTCGGTATGATAGAAAACAGCTCCTGTCCATTCTGAACAAAGCGGTTGTCTCGCCAAAAACCAAGGTATTCAAGTTGGCCTGTAACTGGCGCGTATTGCAAGTATCGTTCTTTCCAAATATTGATTGCGTTAGACAGTTCGTTCTTTCTCGTAACAAAATCTGTGTAAACCTTATCCTTAGACTCAGACTCTTCTAAGAGAATGCGCTGTATTTCCATCTCGTTGCGACTTACTTCTGATTGTTTCAGCATCCGGGTACTTTGCAGGTTGAGCAAAGCTTCTTGTAACGATAGATGTGCAGCATGCTGTTGTTGAAATTCTTGCTCACTGATTACTTTGGCAGCAAGTAACACACTGTCTTTCTTAAGCTGATTTGCAGAAACGTGAAGCAATTGACATTTAAGCGCAACTTCATTGTTAATGTTGGCTATTACCGACTTGTCCGAAGTTATCTGTTGCCGTAGGTTTTTATGCATCGTGCCATAGATGTTAGACGACAACACGCGTCGATATTGCATGTAGGCCAGCATAAACGCATTGTAGGCCGAACTCACTTCGCCCAATATGAGCGTATCGGGAAGGCCTATGGTGGCTTGCATGTTCTTGTTAAGGTTGCTTAGCAAGCCTTCCACTTTCAGGATGTGTCGATAGTTGGCTCCACTTTCAAGATAAGATATAACGTCGCCTTTCTTCACCCTGGTCTTATTTGCTTTTAGCAAGTATATGCGTCCGTTGCCGTTTGCCACCAAACGAACGGGCGCGGTGTTAGCGGTAACCGATATGGGGCCGTCTACCGTGTCGGGGTATTGAATGAGGAAACCAAGCAAAACGACGATGCCCATCAGCACGCCAACGCACAGTGCAACCCATTTAACCCACTCCGTGGGCATGCGGTCTACGATGGCTTGCACCTCTTCCGACCTTTCATTGCGCTTATTGTCTTCCATGAACAGTTCTCCCATATTTGCGCGCAACCTGCTGAACGATACGCAAACGTAAGGCAGAGCGCAAGAAAAGATGGTCTACCAGCCCCACGCTGTCGTTATTGGTGCGTGTAACATCCGAGTAGCCAAAGTCTGTCTGTATGGAGATAAAGGGGTACATGGTCGCTTTGTCCATGGTAAGTGCCGACAGCACACCATCGGCCGTGTCGGTATCCTTAAAGTCGTAATCTAGTATTCGCTTAAACAAAGGCTTGAAAACAATGATAAACTGTGTGCTCCAGAACCAGTCTACCCAATAGCGATTGTCTGCAACGGGTATAGCCATGCCGAACCCCCCAATGCCTCCCGAAAGCAATTCGATGCCTTGCGCCTCGGCTTCGAGGATGTTACGAAAGAGATATTCCTTATTGTATGCGGGAGTGAAGGTGTGGTCGTCTTCACAAATAACGATGATATCGTCTTCGTTTTCCTCAGCCTTTCGTATGGCTTGCACCATGCTTTTCCATAGCCCAACTGCGCCAATGGGGTGCTTTACAGCCTTTATCCACGTAAGCTCGAACTCCGTTCTGTCACTAAATTGTTCCTCAATATGCTGCCGGCGTTCTGTGCGCTCCTCTAGATTGATAACATAGACAGGCAGATAAAACCCAATACTATTGTTTTCCATGCGCTTTTTGATAGTTTATAACGGTTTGTTCCAATATGCAATTCACTTTCTTTGCCCATACGTCCCAGTTCAATCGGGTTTCGTATTCCTTGCGCGACGACTTTCTTAGTGCGATGTATTTGTCCTTGTCGCAGAATATCGAGTGTATCTTTTGGGCATAATCAATTGCCGTTGCCGTGGGTGGGAGCAAGAAACCGTTTCTGCCTTCGCAGATGGGTTGCCCCGTTCCTTGCACATTTGCAGCCACACTTGGCACACCATAGGCCGAGGCTTCGCAAAACACGATGCCGAAAGCGTCGAACAGGGTGGGGAGAATGAGGAAATGTGCGTTGCGAAGTATGGTGCATAGTTTCGACAGATGAGCGGGTTTGGACTTGTCGAGGAAGGGATAAACCACGACGCCCTCGTCTTCTGCACAAGGTGGTTGGCAGCCAATGATGGTCAGTGTGCAGTTCATTCCCATAGCTTTTAGCTCCCGATATGTCCCCAAGGCCTTGTCGCCACCTTTCTTTTCCCAGTTTCGTCCAATAAATACCAAGTTGCAAACATTTGTATCGATATTTATTTGGTAATCGCAGCGATGAGGAATGTTCGCGCCAAACTCCACCACATGTATCTTCGAAGGGTCGATGCCGTAATAGCTAACTGCACTTTGCTTCGCCCATTCGGAGCTGTATATAATGGTGTTGTATTTGTTTAAGAGTTTGCGCTCCGCATCTTCTGTTTGTCTTATTTCCTCAGGTTTGCTGTCGTTGTGCATGTAGTCTTTGAATGCGTGATAGGTAACGTCGCTTAAATGAACCATGGGAATATTTGTATCAAGGAATGGGCTAAGATATAAGTCGCCGAAGAACACAAGGTCGCATCCTGTCACTTCTTCTGCGCACAGCTTGCCAAAGACGGGTGAATATTCTCGTATATCTCGTTTGGGTGCGATGTTTTCTTTTGTGAAACGCACTGTTTGAATAAGCATATTTTGCCCAACTATTTTCACATCATGGCTCTTGCATAAGGCTTGCAGGATGTGGTAGGACGTTCCCGACCATGTATTAGTGTCTTCGGGGTCTAGTGTTGTTAGAAATGCAATCTTCATATCGTGGTTATTTACATGGCTTTCATTTTGTCTAGTGCCTCCTTGTAGGCATTAAGCATTGGTATGTCTCCTTCTTGCCATCCCTTTATAACCCGTTCACTCTTTATCACCGGTTCGACATCGCGAACAAAGAGCACACCATCCACCCTTGTTTGAGGATAGCAATAGATGAATTGCACCTTTAAGCTTCCATACCCTGCCGCACGCATTTGCAAAGCTTCGCTACATTGAAGTTTACTCATAGGTAAGTAAACCGAGTCTACGCCCAACTGTCCCAGCTGGTATTCAATGCTGCGTTGTGGTACGGCAGCAAGCTTGTCGCCAGCAAAAGCACCATACTTACCACTTACGATGGTTGCACCTTGATAAGTGACAATGTCGATGCAACGATAGTTTTCACCAAACTTCTCTTTTAGGTAATGCCCAGCACTAAAATAATTGGGATGTACAAGTCCTATTGCCTGTGAGTAGTTTAAATGTCCTGTGTGAGCATACATTGTAACTACCGTCCCTTTTGGGAAGACACTGTCGACGGCGAATTGGGTGAACTGCGCCATAAGCCTGTCTCGCTGTGAGTAACGAGCAGGCTGTTTTGCAAACCATTGCATCAGCCTTATGCTCTTACGCACCAGCAACAGCTCATCTTTTTGCAGGCAGCTTTTTACAACCTCGCTGCTGTCGAGTAAGGCCGCGATGTCCCTTTTCGAGAAAGGACCCATATCTTGAAGCACTGCCTTACAGAAATTTATCATTTCAGGAGATTTCTTTCCATCATTAAGTGTATAGAAGAAATTAAAAAGATTGATTTCGCTTTGCATCCATTCTAAATTGGCATCGAAACCAAGGAGCGACACGCTGTTGTCGTGGGTGGCATTATATTGCTTAAGCCACTCAATGAAAGCCTTTGTAGGTTCGCCCAGCAAAGAGTTGTCAATGTAATTCGATATGTGAGAGAACTTAAAACGCGGGTCGTTTTTTACATACCTATTTATATAGAAGATACTCTCCATGGGCAGTTCTAACATCACCAGCTTGCATTGGTGTTTCAGTATGCGTTCTTTCATCATGTCCATGGCTACGGCATTCATCGTCTTTGTGCCGTGTATAGTTTCGGCAATGCCAAGTATTTGGCTACCCATGCAAGGGATATTTCCGTAGTTACCGAAAGTCCAATTAAGTAAGTCGCTGCGTTGAAACAATGGTGCAACTTCTGCATCGGGCACTTCGTTACTTAGTTTCTTGCCGTCTGCGTATACGCCAAAATCGGCAAGTAGAATTGTTCCTACCGTATCTTTTTTCCCCGTAGCCTCTAAAGTAACAGACAACAGGTCGGCGTGCTTTAAGTGCAGTTGGCTTGTGGCTTCTGCCCAATTGGGCGATGTGGGTAGCGTTATCGTGTCACGACGAGCCACACGTGCCCCATTAGTTAAGAAGTTGAGCGTTACGTAAAAGTGCTGTACGTCTTTCGATTTGTATTTCACCCTTACCGTAATGTCGTTTGCTTCGCCACGGAGCTGATATGTGGGCAACAGCATACCCCAAACGCCTTTGAGCGGAGCTACGATTTCGAGACGTAATTGCTTTTGTACAGCGGTTGTGCCTAAATCAAACCGAAAGAATAGATGTTGATAATGAGGCCACCACCTGTATCCGAAAAGCTTTGAACTATCGCCGGCTTTCGCAAAGAGCGATACAAAGAAAAAGAAAATAAAGAATATAAATCTCATTAACTGCAGGCTTTAAATGCGTTTTTGTCGGGATTCCCTCGTATGTGGATGTTACGGATCATCTTTTACGGGGGAATCCGATAAAATGATAAAGAGAAGTTTATGGGTTACCAGGATTATTCCAAAAGCCGAAGATGTCGAATTTTCTGGCGGTAATAAATTCACCTGTATTTGCATCGTATACAGAGAGTGTGAATGCCCCAATAGATCCATTCATAGGAGGTTCTTGTGTACGAACAAAAGTAAAAGATGACGTTCCGTTGTAGCCCTTATTTAGAAGTTCACTCTGAATATTCCTTGTCATGTTGCCATATTGGTCACTAAGATATTTGAATATTTCTATGGGGACATCAAATCCCGGAGGTAGACACCCAGTAATAAAGGACTCCATAAGTGTTTCAAGTTCGTCAGACGATAATGAATTGATATAATCAGGGAACGTGTGGAAATTTTGTGATACAGTAAGCGGACTGTTGTAATTTCCATAAACATACGCGTCGTTCGCCACATATCCCATACCTTCTACAAAACCTCCTTGCCACAGGTCATTATTTAACCTTATTTTAAATTCTTCGGTTGTGTATGGCGATTCCCTTGTTCCGTCTCCTCCGCCCACATACGTCTTTTGTTTTGTTTCTTCAATCACGGGCAACGTTTGCGCCAATTCGTCTAAGCTTTTCTTTGTTAGTTTCTTCATAAGTTTAAAAATTATATGTGAAAGAATTTGTTTATATGCTTAACTTCTCGCGATTCTTTAGGAAGATAAGTTGCAAGAAGGTTGAAGCCTCGTTTTCGGTAATCAGTCCTTTATCTTTTAGTTTGCAGAAAGCAGCGTGGATGTCGGTCAGTTCGGGATAGCCCACTGCATTTTTCTCAATCAAGTAGGTCATGACCTCCGCTTTAATCCGCTCGGTTGTCTTTCCCTGTTCGGTTTTGTGAACGGTGCTTACTTGACTGTCCGACACACGATAGTAAAGCAAAGGCTGACTCTCTACGTAGAACTTTCCACCAAGCTTGGCAATTTCCATCCACAGCTTATAGTCTTCGGCGTATGGGTAATGTTCGTATTGCAAGCCCTGTTGCTTGTAAAAGTCCGCCCGCAACATGGCGGTAGGATGAAAGATGAAGTTACCTGGCAACAGGTTAAGTAATGGCAAATCTATCATTCCTTTAGCCGTTCCCATCAAGTTCTTTTCTTGTGAAGCATCACCAAATATAGTAGCCCACGTTCCACACACGGTTATCTCAGGATGTTCATTCATTATAGAACGCTGAATCTTCAGCCTGTCTACATGCATCAGGTCGTCGGCATCCATGCGGGCAATGTACTTGCCACGCGCGGCATTCATACCCCTGTTTAGCGAAGAGATGAAATCGTGCTTGTTATGCAGAAGTTTAATCCGCTTATCGGAGCATGCGCCAATCAAGGCGCTGGTGTTATCGGTAGAACCATCGTCGACAATAATCAGCTCGAAGTCGCCAAACGATTGCATCAACACGCTTTCTATGGCATGGGAAACATAAGCCGCCGAGTTGTAAACCGGCATTACAACAGAAATTTCACACATAACATCAGTGGGGTTAGGTTAAGGTGTTGCCTTTGCCAAGCAGGTAGATGAGGTAGCGGGCCAAGCCTCCTTTGTAGGCGTATGGGGCTTGTGCTGGGCAAAGAGTACGAATAATGTCGTGAATATTGCTTGTTTCGTGAGGTATTGCTGCACGGATAACTTCACCTCGCGCCTTTCCACATGCCTCAAGCATGTTCATCGCATCTATCTTTCCTGGCAAGGCAAGAAAGTTATGACAAGCGTCTTTCATGCCATTCTCCATATTGTTGAAGGCAACGTCTTCGTATTGCAAAAGGTTGTGACGCTTAATTATCGTGCCGAGATAGTAACCAATGGAGAGCGAACTCACCATAGTGCCTGTGCGATATAATGCCGCGTAATCAGAAAGTAGACTACGAGAAAAGTCAGCATAACCTGAAAAATGAACGAGTTTTAGGTATGCGGCAAAGGTTTGCAACACCAGCAGTTTGTTGCTTACGTAGCGTATGTTGAGCCAATCGAAGAATTGTAGCGACAGGTAGAGTTCCATGCCTTTGAATATATTACTAACAATGTCATTGATTTGCTTATCTGTTTTGCCAAGTTTTTGAACGGATGAAAGAAAGTAAATGGCTTTAGAAACGGCCAGCAACTTGTCGGGGTGCTTATCTATAACGCACAAACCTTCGGTTATTGTTTTATGTTGCTCACTGAATATTTCATCAAAATCGGCATCGACAAACTTCTGCTGTATCAAGTAAGTTAGGGCGTAGCCCACTCCAGACAGCCCATTTTCAAATCCGATGTCGTCCGTTTTCCTTATCAGCGACTCTTGAAGTATGGAAAAAGCTACGTCTTCCATCGCATTGTCGTGTAAGAAACGTGAGGACTCAAACAACGCCAATGCCACACCGGCCTTTCCTGTGTAAAGGCCGTAAGCAGTTATGTTGTCTGCATTCAACAGCAGATGGTCGGCAATTTGGTGGATTATTTCGTAATTCATCTATTCTTGTCGTTATGGCTATGGCACACCGTAAGATAGCGCAACGCCTTTAAATTTATACTTGGTTTTAGGCAATTAGGTAGTGTGCACTTAGGCTTTACTTCACAAAAGTAGGTATTTAACGCAAAACAACAAACGCTTTTTTGTTTTTTAACGCAAGACTTTGCACTTTTATATGTAGATCCCACCATAAAACTCCAATACTAAGGCTAGCTTTTAAACTTATTGCCAATGGCCCGCAACACAAACCAAGCGTGCATGGCCAGCGTAAGGGGCAGGCCATAATGCGCGCGCATAACGGCGAAACGCTCTTTAAGCGAGGCGCGATGGTTCTTTACGGTCATGCCTCCATCAAGGTAATTGGCCACCACCGCTTGCACGTTTTTAAGGGGTAGATTGGCCGCTTGGCCTGCCTTCATCACGCGGATGCACCAATCTACGTCGGCCGAAAAACGATAGGCCAGGTTGTAAGGCGTTTGTTTGGCCAGCGAAGTGAGGGCGTAAAAGGCCTGATGACACACCAACATGCCGCGACTAAACGACCGCCACGACAGGCCTTGGCGCGGAACTGGGCGGCGACGGCGCAAAAAACGCCCATCGGCATCTACGATATTCGTGTCGCCATAGAGCACGGCAGGCAGCGTTTCGGCCTCGCCAACGGCGTTGGCAACGGTTTCGAGCGTTTGGGGCGAGGGGAAAACGTCGCCCGCATTGATGAAAACAAGATAGGTGCCAGTGGCCATTTCGATGCCTTTGTTCATGGCATCGTACAGTCCGGCGTCGGTTTCGGCCTTCACTTTTATGGTGTGTAGGCTTTCGGTTTGGGCCATGTCGGCCACATATTGGTGGATAAGTGCGCGCGTATCGTCGGCAGAAAGTCCGTCGATAAGCAAGTGCTCTACGTGCGGATAGGTTTGTTCGGCCACACTTTTGAGCGTTCGGGGTAGCTCGGCGGCAGCGTTATAGGTGCAGGTAATAACCGAAAAGCTTATCATAACATACATTTTTTGAAGGCGAGAGCCTGATTGTACACCTCTATATATTGCAGGGCAACGGCCTGTTGCGAGTAATTGGCCAACACCTTGCGCACGGCTTGCGCGCTAAGTTCGGCATAATCGGCCTCGCACAGCACCCATCTGATGCCTTGTGCCAAGTCGGCTGCATCGCGATAGCGGGCCACATAGCCGTTTTTCTGTGGTCGATCTCTTCAGGGATGCCGCCTACATGAAAGCCAACGCAGGGCACACCGCAGGCCATGGCCTCCATGATGGTGTTGGGAAG
>NZ_HE999448.1:180441-190351 GCF_000312305.1 Prevotella conceptionensis 9403948
AGTCGATGGGGATGGTGGGGAAAGGCAATTCGGCCACGGCTTGGTTGGCTTTTCCGCCGAGAACCACTAGCGCGGTGTTGTCTTTCATGTCGGGATATTGCGCTGCCAGCAGCCTACAAGCCTCAACGAGATAGGCCAAGCCCTTGTTGACGTTGGTGGCTCGCTGTGCGGCAAAGAGAATCAAGCGTTTGTTTGTGGGCAGGTTCATGCGTTCGGCCGACTCTACTTTGCTTTTTGGGGTAAACACATGCGTGTCTATGGGATTGGGAATGGCAAACACATGATGCCCACGCAGCAGCTGACTTTGGCGCGCTTGGTCGGCCAACCAACGGCTGCATGCCACGAAGTGAATGTCGCTTTTCTCGTAGATGCGCTTTTTCTTGTTCCAAACCTTGGCCGAAAGGTCGTTGTCGCCACCTCCGCCAGGCAGGTATTTGCATCGCCTACATTGTTGCTTAAAGTTGTTGCAGCCAAGGGTTAGGTGGCAAATGGCCGTTGCGGGCCAAATGTCGTGCATGGTCCAAACCACGGGTTTGCCGCTG
The DNA here is from genome assembly GCF_000312305.1 of Prevotella conceptionensis 9403948. Classification (GTDB taxonomy): domain Bacteria; phylum Bacteroidota; class Bacteroidia; order Bacteroidales; family Bacteroidaceae; genus Prevotella; species Prevotella conceptionensis. The sequence continues at coordinate 180,984 of NZ_HE999448.1, forward strand.
TTCACGATTTTTCGGATGCAGCTGAGCGAGAGCATTCCTTGGTTAATCCACGAGAGGTGGATAACGTCGGCTTGCTTAAACTCGGGTAGCGAGGTGATGTCCGCCCCCGTATTGGCCACGTCTATGGCGAAAAGGTTGTGGCGATTGAAGTGAAGATGCCAAAAGATAGTCCACCTTTCCCAAAAGAAACGCCAGCGGTTGCGCACGCCCTTAGGCAATGCAACCACCACGGGATTGGTGGTTTGCTTGTCGCGCACCAGCATTCGTGCCTGCACGCCACAGTTGTTTAGGGCCGAAACAAGCCTTGCGGCGGCCACAGCTGCACCTCCTGTGCGCTCGCTTGTGTTAACAATCAGTATTCGCATCTATTATATATATAATGTGTAATTGGTGTTATGGGTGGGCCAATGGCGGCGCACCAGCTGTGCGTTGCGCATCGCTACGACACTGCAAACTTACAGAAAAATATTCAAACACCAAAGGTTAAGGCCGCCTTGTGTGGCATGCAGTTACTACGAAAATGTCCGTGTTGTAGCCCTAAAAACTGCGAATTACGGCCCTAAGCGGTACGAATGCGTAGCCAAAGCAGGGGTGACGGCTACAAAACGGTAGAAAAAACATCGTATTTCGAACACTAATTAGGCTGTGTTCGAACACACAATGTTGATTTATATCAAGAATAACGCGTTTTTATGGCGAAAGTATGTGCTAAGTATTGCGAGAATGTGAAAGTCGTTGTAACTTTGCATCGTCAAAAGGTTAATAGATTGTTTAGGTTAGTAATATTAGATTTAGGTTTTTAGTTATTAGATTAAGGTAGATTGTTAGATTGTTTAACGGATGACAATGGAAACCGTGAGGCTTTCATTTGTTTAGAAAGAATTTTTAGTTAAACATAGTGATACGCTGCATCTCGTTGAGAGAAGCAGCGTGTTTTCTTTATGTAGGTACGACAAAAAGGGTATTAGTAGACACTTATCCATACCTGTAACCAATTCTTCTAGCATTGTAGCATACACGGTCTGCGTCTTTGATTGCTAGCAAAGACAAGCCTCCCCCTCCTTCCTTTCACAATAAATTATGGTTCAATTTGTTGTTTACACCATTTCGAATATGGTGAATCATAACACATAATCCCACTGAAAATCACGGCTGTTTAAAATATTTGTCGTATTTTTGCAGTGCGTTTTGTCTTTTGGCAAGCGGCGTTGCGTGGAGCGATGCACTGCTCTACGCCGCGACACATTAATAAATTTAGTATGTATGAGATTTCTAAAACCATTTAAAGCCCTAGTCGCCGCACTCGCGTTAGCGACGATTTCTACGGCTTGCATACGCGAAGAAGCGCTGAACACCGAGGCAGACATCACTGCCTTTCACCTTGACGGCAATTTGCTGATACGCGAACCGGTGATAACTAACGACGAAGTGAAACTCTATATCAACGGATGGGAAGACCGCAGCAAACTAGCCCCACGCTTTGAACTTACCCCTGGGGCGACAATATCGCCTGCCAGTGGAACAGAAAGAGACTTTACTGCGCCGCAAACGTATGTAGTTACTTCGCAAGGCGGGCAGTGGAAGAAGACATACACCGTTACTTTCATCTCTAATGACGTGCCTACCGAATACCACTTCGAGGGCTTAGACTATTACGTTTATAAGAACGAGGGCACGGGCGAGGAATTTAAAAAGTTCGAAAAGCTCTACGAACAGCTTGCTGACGGTTCGAAAATTGAGTGGAACAGCGGAAATGCAGGTTTCATGATAACCAACGCCGACGCCTCGCCAAAGGATTATCCCACCATGCAAGACGACGAAGGGTACGTGGGGAAGTGTGCAAAGCTGGTAACAAGAAGCACCGGACCCATCGGTATTGGTTTCGGCGCGCCACTCGCAGCAGGCAATTTGTTTTTGGGCGATTTCCAAATCAACATCATAAACATGGCCAAATCCACCCATTTCGGCCTACCATATCGCCACAAGCCCATCGCCATATCAGGCTTTTACAAATACCAACCAGGAAAAGACTTTACCGACAAGACCAACACGGTATTGCCCAATGAACGCGACACCTTCGACATTTACGCCGTGATGTACGAAAGCACGAAAGACGTTCCTTACCTAGACGGAACCAATATCAAGACGCATCCCAACATTGTAATGATGGCACAGATAAAGGAACGCAAGGCAACAGACCGGTGGACACACTTCGCCATGACGTTCGAGACTGTTGGCGGGCGCACGCTCGACCCCGAAAAGCTACGCAACGGCAAGTACAACTTGGCCATCGTGATGTCTTCCAGTCAGGGCGGAGCCTTCTTCCGCGGTGCCGTTGGCAGCACATTGTGGGTAGACGAGATGCAATTGTTTCACGAATAAAGCTTAATGATGAGAAGAAAACATATCCTATTGGCTCTTGCGCTCGTGGCCTTTGCTCCTGCCACAGCTGTTTTTGCGCAAAACGAACGCAACGAAAGCCTAATACAATCCGAAAAAAACGGATGGGAATACGAAGTGCGCGCTGGCGTTAACATTGGCGGCGCAAGTCCGATGCCGTTGCCAAAAGAAATAAGGAGGATAAACAGTTATAGTCCTAAGTTTAACGGAAGTATTGCGGGCATGATGACCAAATGGTTAGATTGCAACAGGAACTTGGGCATAACCCTTGGCCTACGGTTGGAAGAGAAAGGCATGGAAACAGCCGCCACAGTGAAGAACTACGGCATGGAGATAATAGACGGCGGCCAACGCGTTTCGGGGTATTGGACGGGCGATGTGAACACCGTTTACAAGAGTTCGTTCGTTACGCTGCCCGTACTAGGGGCTTATAGGCTGGGCGACAGCTGGAAGTTACGCGCAGGCCTGTATGTATCGTACAGAATGGACGGCGAGTTTTCGGGTTTTGTGAGCGAAGGATACCTGCGCAGTGGGTCGCCCATAGGCGAGAAAGTTAGTTTCACCAACGGGCAAACGGCCGCCTACAACTTCTCTAACAACCTTCGCCGCTGGCTTTGGGGCTGGCAGATGGGCGGTTCGTGGCGCGCTTTCAAGCATTTCACGGTGAACGCCGACCTTACTTACGGCTTTAACAACATCTTTAATGCCGATTTCCACACCATCACCTTTGCCATGCACCCCATCTATATGAATGTGGGCTTCGGCTACATCTTTTGACGGGCGGGCAGGCTAAGCCCTAGCAGTAGACCGCTTTCCACAAATAAGACCGCTATGGTAAGTTTGCCATAGCGGTTTGTTTGTATGCCGCGTAAAGCGATGTTTATTCCGAACCAGCGTAAACTTGCTTGTACGTAGCCTTACAAAGGCACGAACTTAGACACTTGCCAACAAATAAACGCACAATGAAACTGCCTTTACTTTTAACTTCCCATTTAGGCAGTTTGTCTAATTTTTGGTAAGAAATTTAACATTCTGAGTGCCCTTTCTGCCCACCAACCGCTCGCCTGGCCACAAAAAATCGATTCTCGCGAGGGTTGGTTTTGATGCAAAAAGGGAGTAGCCTGTGCATGCAACAAAATGAATTTTTATTTAAAGCAACCGCCATTTGCACCAGTTACTGGGCTGTTTGTTGCTAAATGTAGTGCGTTTTGATGCTAAATGTAGTGCGTTTTGGTGCTAAATGCAAGGCGTTTTGGTGCTAAATGCAGTGCGTTTTGGTGCAAAATGCAAGGTGAAATGGTGCTAAATGCAGTACGAAATGGTGCAAAATGCAAAACGAAAAGCATAAATATACGCTGAAATTGTATAAACAAAACCTTTACGAACCACATTTTTAATGGCTCGAAGAGGTAAAATAACCATTAAAAAGGGGGTTTTTAGGGGTAAAAAGCAAGTTGTTGGGCATTAAAAATTATGAGTTGGCAACCAAACTAGAAAGGCAAAAAGGTGCAAAATGCAGGTTTTGTTCTTAAAAGTAGACATCTTGAAAGGCGTGGAAGGTTGAAGATAGTGCCTGAATACCTACTTTTTACCCCAAATTTTCGCTAGAATGGCACGAAAAATAGAGCGTTGTTGTAAAATAAAAATAATAATTTAAGTTTTTGAGTTTGTGGGTTGATGAGCTTGTGATTTTTGGGGTTGATGAGTTTTGAGTTTGTGGGTTGATGTTTTTTGAGTTCGTGGATTGATGTTTTTGAGTTTGTGGGTTGATGTTTTTTGAGTTCGTGGGTTGATTTTTTTGAGTTGATGGGTTGATGAGTTTTGAGTTTGTGGGTTGATGTTTTTGAGTTGATGGGTTGATGATATTTTGAGTTGATGGGTTGGCGCATTCGTGAGTTGTTGTGTCTTCGTGTGTTTATAATCCATTGAGCTGGTTAGTTCTGAACGTTGTATATGAAAGGAGAGTTTATCTAGAGTCGGTATAGCAAAGGCAACAAACCCTTCTGTTATAGGCGCATTAAACCCAAATGGGGGCATTAGGCCGCTTGGCAGATATTTTAAGTTGTTTGCATTGCTGCTTGTTTGTCTTTCGTACGCTTGTGGGGCATCTTGCCAATTTTGTTCTCTCGACGTTGCCTGCTACGCCTTCAAGAATAAGACAGGCAAGATGCCGACAAACAAACAAAATCTGCACAGGCCCCAATGGCTGGCTTGGGCTTAAATAGGCAGCCTGTTGGCCTATGTCACAGCACTATCTGCACACGTACCCGCTACCACAACATCTGCCACATCGTAAATTCTTATAAATTAGCGTTTTTTCTGTTCTGTAACACAAATAGTACTCCTTATCTGTAATATTTCTGCAAAAAAATGTATTTTCCACTTCGTTTTTCTTGCACTATATAAATATGTTTCATACTTTTGCGACTGATATGATACGTATTCATTAATGCTTAACTTAACATGAGGACCAAGTATGAAAAAAAAGCGACTTAGCGTTTTTTGGGCCTTCCTATTTTTGTTTATAGGAACAGTAGTGGCCCAAAGTAAACTCACGGGAACAGTTATCTCGGCAGAAAACGATGAACCCATCATCGGCGCCACCGTCAGCGTGCAAGGCAGTAACGTGCGAACCGTTACCAATGTTGACGGGGCATTCACCCTCAACGTCAACGAGGGAACCACAATCGTCGTGAGCTATGTGGGTATGGCCACACAAACGCTCAAAGCCAAAAACGGCATGACCGTGCGGATGAACCCCAACCAAACCCTGCAAGAGGTGGTTGTGACGGGTATGACCACCACAGACAAACGCCTGTTTACGGGCTCTACCACCAAAATCGATGCGGCCGATGCCAAGATTAACGGTATGGCCGACGTGAGCCGTTCGTTGGAAGGGCGCGCAGCGGGCGTCAGTGTGCAAAACGTAAGCGGAACATTCGGTACGGCGCCGAAGATACGCGTACGCGGAGCAACCTCCATCTACGGCGACAGCAAGCCCCTATGGGTGGTAGACGGGGTGATAATGGAAGACGTGGTGGATGTCAGTGCCGACCAACTCTCTTCTGGCGATGCCGAAACGCTCATCTCATCGGCCATCGCCGGACTTAACTCGGACGACATTGAGAGTTTCCAAATACTGAAAGACGGTTCGGCCACCTCCATCTACGGTGCGCGCGCCATGGCCGGCGTCATCGTCATTACTACAAAAAGAGGAAAGGCCGGACAGGCACACATCAACTACATGGGCGAATATACCATGCGCCTGATACCATCGTACAGACAACTTAACCTGATGAACTCGCAAGAGCAGATGGACGTGTACCAAGACATGGAGCAAAAGGGCTGGCTGAAATATGCCGAGACGGCCAACGCTTCCAACTCGGGCGTATATGGCAAGATGTACCAGATGCTGAGCGAATACAACCCTGTTACGGGACAGTTTGCATTGGCCAACACACCCGATGCCAAAGCTGCCTACCTGCGCAATGCCGAGTTCCGCAACACAGACTGGTTCAACGAGCTGTTCTCCAACACCGTGATGCACAACCACTCGGTAAGCATCTCGGCCGGAAGCGACAAGGCCCAATACTATGCCTCGCTAAGCGCCATGTTCGACCCGGGATGGACACGCCGAAGCAACGTTCAACGCTATACGGCCAATCTCAACGCCACCTTCAAGCTTAGCAAAAAATTACAACTGAACCTTATCAGCACGGGCAACTACCGCAAGCAGGAGGCCCCCGGAACATTAGCTGCCAGCACCAACGTGGTTACGGGCGAGGTGAGCCGCGACTTCGACATCAACCCCTACTCGTATGCCGTAAACACGTCGCGAACACTAGACCGCAACACCTTCTACACCAGCAACTACGCGCCCTTCAACATTCTCCATGAGTTGCAGAACAACTTTATGGACCTAAACGTAAACGACTTCCGCGCACAGGCCAAGCTTAGTTACAAGCCCATCACCAAGGTAGACATCAGCGTGCTGGGCGCAGTGAAATACGCAGGTACATCGCGCGAACACCACGTAACCGAATATTCCAACCAAGCCGAGGCTTACAGGGCGATGCAGACAACGGTTATAAGGCAAGCCAACTCTTACCTTTACCACGACCCCGACAACATCTTTGCGCTACCTTTTAGCGTGATGCCCTATGGCGGTATCATCACGCGCGCAGACAACCGCATGTTCGGCTGGGACTTCCGTGCATCGGTAAGCTACAACGACGTGTTCAACAAAGACCACATCCTGAACACCTACGCCGGCATGGAAACGAACTCTTACACTAGGCACAACACCTGGTTCAAGGGCTATGGCCTGCAATACGACTTGGGTGAAGAGGCCAACTGGGCTTACCAAAACTTCAAGAAAATGCAAGAAGGCGGCAACGACTATTATGGTCTGGGCAACACCAACACACGCAGTGCGGCTTTCTTCGGAAACGTAACCTACTCTTGGAAAGGCCGCTACACCATCAATGGCACCCTGCGCTATGAGGGCACAAACGGCTTGGGCCTGTCGCGCCAGTCGCGTTGGCTGCCCACATGGAACGTGTCGGGAGCGTGGAACGCCCACGAAGAAAGCTGGTTCGACCAAAAGTTGGGCAAGGTGTTGTCGCACCTCACGCTCAAAGCGTCGTACTCGCTCACAGCCGACCGTCCGCCCGTTACCAACGCCCTCGCCATCATCAAGGCCAATACGCCATGGCGATATAGAACCGGCAACACCGAAACAGGACTTGAAAGGACGAGCCCGGCCAACCCCGACCTCACCTATGAGAAGAAACATGAGCTTAACCTGGGGTTGGATGCAGGATTTCTGAACAACCGCATCAACATGTCGGTAGACTGGTATAAGCGCAACAACTACGATTTGGTTGGCCCCATCCCGACCGACGGCACCGACGGCTTTCTCGTAAAATACGGTAATGTGGCCGCAATGAAGAGTAACGGTGTGGAGCTGAGCCTCTCTACGACGAACCTGAAGACGAAAGACTTCAGTTGGAAAACCAACTTCATCTATTCGTATGTGCACAACGAAATTACCGACTTGAAAGCCCGTAGCCGTATGATAAACTTTATCAGCGGTGTGGGTTACGCCCGCAAGGGCTACCCTTCGCGTGCCTTGTTTTCCGTTCCGTTCATGGGATTGACGGGCGATGGCCTGCCAACGTTCCGAGATCAGGAGGGAAACATCAGCATTACCAACGTGAACTTCCAGGAGTCGGACCCGGAGAAACTGAAATTCTTGAAGTACGAAGGCCCCACGGACCCCACCAACACGGGTAGTCTTGGCAACGTGTTCACCTACAAGGGGTTCACCCTTAACGTCTTCGTCACCTATTCGTTTGGTAATGTTGTGCGCCTTTACCCCGCATTCAAGTCTAGGTATACAGATCTCTCGGCCATGCCCAAAGAGTTCCGCAACCGCTGGCGCACGCCTGGAGACGAGGCGTACACCGACATACCCACCATCGCCACCTTGCGTCAGGTTTACGACAATCCCAATCTGTACAGGGCATATAATGCCTACAACTATTCGGACGCACGCATCGCCAAGGGCGACTTTATCCGCATGAAGGAACTTTCGCTGAACTACGATTTCCCACAGAAACTGGTGGGGTACCTCGGTTTGCGAACGGCATCGGTTAAGGTACAAGGCACGAACCTCTTCCTAATTTATGCCGACAAGAAACTCAATGGACAAGATCCGGAGTTCTTCAATACAGGAGGTGTGGCCGTACCTATGGCCAAACAATTTACGCTTACGCTTAAGGTAGGACTCTAAACACTCGAAAGGAACACAACAATGAAAAAACAACATATCATCTGTTTGGCACTGGCCACAGGTACAATACTGTTGGGCTCTTGCAACGACTTTTTGAACGAGAACCCCGACAACCGCACGCAGATAGACACGCCCGAGAAGGTGAGGCAGGTTCTTGTTTCGGCATACCCTGAGAACTCGTATTTCGTGATGGCCGAGTACATGTCGGACAACGTGGACGAATATCAGAACCCCAGGACAGACGTCTCGCTAGACGAATACTACCGTTGGAAAGACGCCACCCAAACCACCAACGACTCGCCCGACAGGCTGTGGCGCACATATTACGCGTCTATCGCCAATGCCAACGAGGCACTGAAAGCCATCGACAAACTGGGCGGCCCGAAAACAGAGTTGCTCGCACTGTGCAAGGGAGAGGCCTTGCTCTGTCGCGCCTATGCCCACTTCATGCTCGCCAATATCTTTTGCATGAACTATGGAATGCCCAACAGCAACACGGACATGGGCATATACTATATGTACGACACCGACACGCGCATCGGACAAGTGAACCCGCGCGGAACGGTGGCCGAGGTTTACCAAAAGATAGCTAAGGATTTGGAAGAAGGCCTGCCCTTAGTGGGCGACGCGCACCTTAAAGTGCCCAAGTTCCACTTTAACAAGAAGGCGGCCTACGCTTTCGCCACACGCTTTTACCTCTTCCACGAAGAATGGGAGAAGGCAGTGAAATACGCCAACGAATGCCTGGGCAGCTCGCCCCAAACGTTGTTGAGAGACTGGCGAAGCTACCAAAGCATGACGCGCAACATCGAGGCCTACACCCTAAAGTACGTCAACACGGAGAACAAGTGTAACCTGCTTATGCAAAAAGCATATACAGAAGCGGGCCTGTTGTTCAACAACTACTCCAGAGGTAAGAAATACGCCCACGGCCCTTACCTAGACAACAACGAGACGATGTTGGCCAAAAACATTTGGGGAGAGGCCAATTACTGGGACAACGGGCCGTTCTTCTTCCGGGTCGGCGCCACAGAAACCTACGACATCACTTGGCGCATACCCTATCTTTTCCAATACACCGACCCCGTGGCGGGCACTGGTTACCAATCTTCGATTATGCCCATACTCACCACCGACGAGACGTTGCTCAACCGTGCAGAGGCCTACATCATGG
>NZ_HE999448.1:190838-201500 GCF_000312305.1 Prevotella conceptionensis 9403948
GTTGCTCAACCGTGCAGAGGCCTACATCATGCTTAAGAAATACGACTTGGCGGCGGCCGACCTCACGACGTGGATGCAGAACATCGTCAACACGAACGTGGTGCTTACCCCCACAAGCATTGAGGCATTCTATAAACCCATAGACTACTCGTACAGTGACGACAAGAAGTTGCAGTCCACCATCAAAAAACACCTACATCCCAAGTTCGCCATCGACACCGAGGGTAGCCTGCAAGAGTGTATGTTGCAATGCGTGCTGGGCTTCAAACGCATCGAACAGCTTCAAACGGGCGCACGATGGTTCGACATCAAACGCTACAACATCACCGTGATGCGGCGCCTCATCAACGAAAACGGCACGCCCCAGGAGCTTACCGACAGCTTGGCGCCCGATGATCCAAGGCGAGCCATACAGCTGCCGCAAGACGTGAGGGATGCCGGTGTGCCGATGAACCCACGCAATAAATGAGTGAGACAACACCAAACCAACGCTTAACAAAACAGCAATGAAGAAGAATACATTATTATATATCCTCGCATCTGTTATCTGCATAGGGACGATGGCGGGGTGCGCTGACGAGAAACTCTCACCCAACAGCGTAATAACTGCCGACAAGCGTACGCCCACACCACTAGACCTTTGGCTCGACCGATATTATGTGTCTACGTACAACATCAATTTCAAGTATCGATACGAAGACATAGAAAGCGACATGAACTATTATACCGTGCCCGCAAGCTACCAAATGGCCATAAAAATGGCCAACCTCGTGAAGTATTCTTGCCTCGAAGCATTCGACGAAGTGGCCGGACCCGACTTCACGAAGGCCAATTTCCCCAAACTGATTTACCTCACCGGCAACTGGGAATACAAGAACAACGGCACATTTATTCTGGGTACGGCCGAGGGAGGAAAGAAAATATTGCTTGCTGGCACCAACTTCATAGACCAGTTCATCCAAAGTGCCGAGGATATCAATACCTATTACCTCAAGACCGTCTATCACGAGTTCACCCACATCCTGAACCAAACGAAGCCCTATTCGGCCGACTTCAAACTGGTTACAGGCTCAGGGTACGTGGCCGACAAATGGAGCGAGAGCCCATACGCCAACACCAACTATTGCTACGAGCATGGTTTCATCTCGGCCTATGCCCAACATTCAGACGTGGAAGACTTCGCCGAGATGTTCTCCATCTACGTTACCAGCTCTCCGAAAAAGTGGAACGCCTGGCTGGATATTGCCAATGCAAAAGGACAAAAGGACAATATCTTAACCAAGCTAGACTATGTTAGGAACTACATGCGTGAATCCTGGAACATCGACATCGACAAACTTCGCGACGTGTACCTTAGGAGAGAAGACGATATCGTAAAGGGAAAGGTAGACCTCACCAACATTTCACTATAACAAAACCTAACGCATACAACAATGAAGAAAATTCATCATATACTTTCGGCACTGCTGACGCTCGCCGTAACGCTGGGTTTGCAATCGTGCCTAAAAGACCAGGCCGACGTGTTCGACAACGCATCGTCGCTGCGCCTGCAAGAGTATCTAGACAAAACGCAGAAAACCCTAGTGGATGCACCCTATGGGTGGGCCTTCGACATCTATCCCGAACGGACACAGGCCTATGGGGGATACGCCTTCACCTTAAAGTTCGACAGAGAGAAATGCAAGGTGCGGAGCGTGCTGGACGCAAGTCGTGAAGACGAGTCTTACTATAAAATGACCTCCGAAGTGGGGCCTGCCATCACTTTCGACACCTACAACCCCTTGATGCATTATTTCTCCAACCCGTCGTCGGCCAGATTCCAAGCCTTGAAAGGCGACTTCGAGTTCGTGGTAGACAGTGTGTCGGAGAACCTCATAAAAGTGCACGGCTACCGCACAAAGAACGTGATGTATCTGAGAAAGCTAGACATGCCCGCAGCCAAGTATATTAATAAGGTGGACAGTTTCAGCGCAGACTTCACCCCCACCGGGCTTTGGTCTTTCAAAGGCAAGGTGAATGGCACTGATGTTCAGGGCGAACTGGATGCTTCGGAACTGAAACTGACCTACAACTCCGGCCAAAAGGAGGAAACCACTGCCATCGCCTTTACCGACAGGGGCGTTAGAACCTACCGCCCATTGCAAATAGGTGGCACAACCTTCGGCGAGCTTACCTTCAACGCATCCGACTCAACCTATCGGGCCAAGGGCGCCAACAATGAGGAGATAATCCTGAAAGCCGAACAGCCGAAGTGGTTTCCGGCATACGCCAATGCCGCAGGAAAATACACATTGGAGGCCGTCTATTCCCTCAACAACACGGACTACAGCGTGGAACTCGATGTCGACTTGAAACTCACAGCCGACTACAAGGGCTACGAGATGGAGGGAGCGTTGCTGGGATATAATATCAGGCTGACGTTCGACCGTGAAGAGGAGGCGATGATTGTTGCGCCGCAACAAATAGGAAGATTTCCAGATGGCAACGTATTGATGTTAACAACTTTCTCAACTTCTGCCGGGCGCCTTACCACTTCGCCCAGCGCCTGTTTCTCATTGAAGTGGGACAACGCGGCTAATGCTTACGTTTTCCGCCCCAAAGGGGAATGGGGATACCCCTCATCCGGCTGGTTCTTAGGCGTATACGATAGTCAATGGTCTTTCTTGGGCAATGCCAAGGCACTCAAAGTGCCGAATGCTTACCTCTTCGGTCGCGCATACGAGAGACTGGACCAGTTGCTCAAACTTAAAAGAAGGCAATAATACAAACGTAAAGAGAATATCAATATGAAAAATATTTTCAGTGCATTCCTTGCCGCCGTTGCCCTGTTTGCAACAGTGGCTTGCAGCCAAGACGACAACGTGGGACGTACGTTTGGCGACAAGGCAATCACCATAGACAGCTCGAGCGTCACCTTCACGGATGCACCTTCCACAGGAAGGGTTACCGTAAAGGCCGCAGGTCCCATTACAAAAACGGCCGTTTCCAACGATTGGTGCAAAAGCACGTTCAGCGGAAACGTCGTCACCGTTGAGGCAACGCAAAACACGTCGTTCACTTCTAGGGTAGCTAACCTCACCATTTGGGTTGGCACCGACAGCATTAACGTGCCTGTTCACCAACAAGGGCTGCCCGGATTTACCATAGGAGAAAGAACCCAATACCTGGTCAGCAACAAAGATACCAGCATTGCCATCAGTTTCCGGCACATCGATGGGGTATCTGTCACTACCCACAAGCAGGGAGAATGGCTTACACCCACAGTAGAGAACGGCAAGGTAATCATCAAGGTGGCCGCCAACAACGGCAACAAGCAAAGAGACGGATATGTTGACATCAGCTCGGGCAGAAGGCTTCCCATACGTATCAACATTCAGCAAAATTGGGATGTAGAAACGCAGATGAACGGCAGTTGGACTTTGACTTACTTTTCAAAATTGGATACCACTGGCCTTACACGCCAGCAAATAGACTGCACTTTCGACAAGGATTCCATCCGGATAAACAGTGCCGACCACGGCAAGGTGTCCATCCCATTCCGTTTAAAAAAGTCTATTCCCGCCACGTTCATGCTCGACGGTAGCGTCAGATGTGGGGGCAAACTCGACAATTACACGCCGTTGCTCTATCTCGTGGCCGACTACCAAAGGCTTTGGTCGTATCTTACAACGAGCACAACCATAGCCGGTCGTATATTGCCTAACGCCGAAGGGAAACTTAGCATAAGGCCAACAGGTTTCCTTGAAGGGAGGGAAGAACGGCCCATTACGCGCTTTTGTTTCGTGTTGCACGACAATGTGCCGCCAACAGGCATGCCTAAGAACAACAACGGATTTAAATACGTCTTGGCCGACTTCTTTTTCCCCGTCTTCGTGAAGAAATAGTAATAGTCCATAACGTTTAACCCCAAATCGGTTCATTAAAGCCTGTGCAGATTTCATTTGATTGTTGAAACTATTGTCTGTCTTGTTTTTGAAGGCGTAGCAGGCTACATTTAAAGGATAAGACGGGCAAGATGTCGACAAGCGAACGGAAGATAACAGGAAACGATGGACATAACTTAAAATGTTTGATAAACGGTCTAATGAACCGATTGGGGGTTATTTTTATTTATGCCCATGCCGCTTTCGGAGCAAACCGGAAGGCGCGCATGGGCATTTTATGTACCCTAGGTGGCGTTAGCCATTTTTTCACCTTTTCACTTTTAGGAGTTAAGGAGTTAGGGAGTTAAGGAGTTAAGCCAAATGCCTAGGTGGCATTAGCCGTCTTTTCACCTTTTCACTTTTAGGAGTTAAGGAGTTAGGGAGTTAAGGAGTTAAGCCAAATGCCTAGGTGGCGTTAGCCATTTTTTCACCTTTTCACCTTTTCTCCCTTTCACTTTTAGACGTTAAGCCAAATGCCTAGGTGGCGTTAGCCATTTTTTCACCTTTTCACCTTTTCACCTTTTCACCCTTTCCCCTTTCCCTTCCCATCATTATGCCGTCAACACGCCACTTTTTCGCGCAAAAAGTTGTACTTTTGTAGGCATAGGGCGTCAGTGCGGCAGCACAAGGACCCACATTCGCCCATCATCAGCACAACAATATAGATAAAAAAACATATCGACAATGGCAAACTTGAGATTTGAAGTTGTGGCAGAAGCCTACAAGAAGAAACCGCTGGAAGTGATTACACCCGCCGAAAGACCATCTGAGTTTTTTGCGAAGTACGTCTTCAACCGAGCAAAGATGTACAAATACCTACCCGCCGACGTTTACGAAAAGCTTACCGACGTTATCGACAACGGCACGCGCCTAGACCGTTCTATCGCCGATGCCGTGGCCAAAGGCATGAAACAATGGGCCAACGAAAACGGGGTTACACACTACACGCACTGGTTTCAGCCCCTAACAGAGGGCACGGCAGAAAAGCACGACGCCTTTGTAGAGCCCGACGGCAAGGGCGGAATGATTGAAGAGTTTTCGGGAAAGTTGCTCGTTCAGCAAGAACCCGACGCATCTTCGTTCCCCAACGGCGGCATACGCAACACGTTCGAGGCTCGCGGATATTCGGCTTGGGACCCCACTTCGCCCGTGTTCATCATCGACGACACGCTTTGCATCCCCACCATCTTCATTTCTTACACGGGCGAATCGCTCGACTATAAGGCACCGCTGCTGCGTTCGTTGCAGGCCGTTAACACAGCTGCCGCAGCTGTAGCCCAATATTTCTACCCCAAAGTGAAGAAAGTTAGCTGCAACCTAGGCTGGGAACAAGAGTATTTTTTGGTTGACGAGAGCCTTTACTTTGCCCGTCCCGACCTAATGCTCACAGGCCGAACGCTCATGGGGCACGACTCGGCCAAGAACCAACAGATGGACGACCACTACTTCGGAACAATTCCCGAACGTGTGCAGGCCTTCATGAAAGACTTGGAAATACAGGCTCTCGAATTGGGCATACCTTGCAAAACGCGCCACAACGAGGTGGCGCCCAACCAATTTGAACTGGCGCCCATCTTCGAAGAGGCCAACCTGGCCGTAGACCACAATATGCTATTGATGTCGCTCATGAAGAAAGTGGCACGCAAGCACAGTTTCCGTGTGCTGCTCCACGAAAAGCCTTTCGCCGGCGTTAACGGCAGCGGAAAGCACAACAATTGGAGTTTGTCTACCGATACGGGCGTGCTGTTGCATGCACCTGGCAAGGGATACGACGACAACCTGCGCTTTGTGGTGTTCATCGTAGAAACGCTCATGGGCGTGTATCGACACAACGGATTGCTGAAAGCATCGATAATGAGTGCAACCAACGCCCACCGACTGGGCGGGCACGAGGCTCCGCCTGCCATCATTTCCTCGTTTCTAGGTACGCAACTCAGCACGCTGTTGGCACAAATCGAGCGTGCCGACGACGACGAGTGCTTTGCCGTGGCTGGCAAAAAGGGAGTGGAACTAGACATCGACCAAATTCCCCAACTGCTTATCGACAACACCGACCGCAACCGCACTTCGCCCTTTGCCTTTACAGGTAACCGCTTTGAGTTTCGTGCCCTTGGTTCGGAGGCCAACTGTTCGTCGGCTCTCATCGTGCTGAACGCTGCCGTTGCCGAGGCTCTCAATAGCTTTAAACAGCGTGTCGATGCACTTGTGCAGCAAGGTGTTGACCTTAAACGCGCCATCGTGAGCGTGTTGCGCGATGACATACGGACCTGCCGTCCCATCATGTTCGACGGCAATGGCTATTCGGAAGAGTGGGTGCAAGAGGCCAAACGCCGCGGGTTGGACACGGAAACAAGCTGTCCGCTGGTGTTCGACAGGTATCTCGACGAGGATAGTGTGCAGATGTTCGAGAGCCTGAACGTGATGCACCGCAACGAGTTGCAAGCCCGCAACGAGGTGAAATGGGAAACCTACACCAAGAAGATACAGATAGAGGCGCGCGTGCTGGGCGACCTCTGTATGAACCACATCATACCCGTGGCCACGCATTATCAAAGCCGATTGGCTAAGAACGTGCAGAGTATGTTCGGCATCTTCGCCAGCGAAAAGGCGCGCATACTTACTTCGCGCAACGTGAAAATCATCGAAGAGATTGCTCAACGCACGCAAACCATCGAAACGAAGGTGGAAGAACTGGTTGCGGCACGTAAGGTGGCTAACAATATTCAATGCGAAAGAGAAAAAGCAATTGCCTATCACGACAATATCGCACCACGAATGGAGGCCATCCGCTATGAGGTGGATAAGCTGGAACTGCTCGTGGCCGACGAACTGTGGACGTTGCCTAAGTATCGGGAACTCCTCTTTATAAGGTAGAGGTTACGAGTTGGGGAGTTAACAAGTTGACGGGCTGACGAGTTAATAAGTTAACGAGTGGACAAGTTAACGAGTTACAAGTTAACCAGGTTGTCGAGCATTTAGTTTAGTAAGCTAGTGGAGCAAGGGTTTCTCGTTCTGCTAGGCTTACTAGCTTTTCTAGTATTTCTAACTTTCCTAGGTTTTCTAGTTTTCCTAGATTATCCGGTTTTCTTAGTCTTCCTATTATTCCTAGTGTTCCTAGTTTGTCTAGCTTTTCTAGTTATACTAGCTAGCCCTACTTGTTATCATCAGCGGAGACCTCTTTTTTGCTTAACCCCCAAGTTTACCTATTCATCAGCGTTGTTAACCCGTTAACTCGTCCTCTCGTCAACTGGTTAACTTGTTAACTCGTCAACTTAGGTTATTGATTTTATTTTACAAAAGCGGTCTGTTTTCCACTCCGTTCTAGCGAAAAAATAGGTCATAAAGTAGGCAAATTACTACTATTTCTCCTCTTTCACGTCTTTCCTTTTGTCTGTTTTTAGGCAAAATAGCTGCTTTTTGCACCATTTTGCCTTTCTTGTTTGGTTGTCATCTCGCGATTTTTTAGGCTCAATTACCCACTTTTTACCCCCAAAAAACCACTTTTTAATGGCTATTTCGTCCCTTTTGGGCATGTTTTTACCAGTTCGATAGGGTTTTATTTATACCATTTAAGTGGATATTTATTCTTTTCGGCTTGCGTTTAGCACCATTTTGTACGGCATTTAGCACCATTTTACCTTGCGTTTTGCACCAAAACGCACTGCATTTAGCATCAAAACGCATTGCATTTAGCACCAAAACGCCATGCGTTTTGCACCATATTGCACTATATTTGGCAACAAACGGCCCCAAAAGGGGTGCAAATGCCGACCTCTTGAAATAAATATTCATTTTGTCGCATTCACGCACTGCCCCTTTTTAGCATCACAACAAACCTTCGCGAGAATCGATTTTTTGCGGCAAGTTGGCAATTGGTGCACAAAAAGGGCACTCATGGCGTTGATTTTTCTACTGAAAATATTACTTTTTTGCACTATTGCCACGTTTGGCCACAAACAAATGGAGCTGAATTTTGGATTTTAGCGTATCTTTGTTCAGTACTTCGTACCTGAGAGGAGTGGCTGTCTTGGTTTTGTATCACAAAGATAATATACTCCTATCAATACTGGTTTACAATCGAGTTCTGTTCGCCTTGCTATTGTATTACAAGGACAACAAACGCCTCTCAATTGATAGGCAGACTAGAAGTTAAATCTTTCTTAAACCTTAAAATCTATTAACAATATGAAAACAAGCCTTAAAAATCAATCAAAACAAACCAACCTATTGATATTTAGCTTATATTTGTAAAACCTTTCTAAGAAGTATCAATCATACAAAAATATCCTACACATGACCTATACAACCCAAACAGCAACATCCCCAATGGCAACAAATAACCTACTGCGCACCAGTAGTTAATGCCAACACCACGTTATACAAGTGGTTGCAGGCACCGGCATGCCGACAAAAGGGCCAAACCGTAACGTCCAAAGGCCTTAACCGCAGCCAACGAACCACCATACGCAAAGCGATGGCGCCTAACAATAGGCCGCTTTCACCCTCTATCAGACCATTTAACAAGCGCGGCTCAATGCCCTTGGTCTGCACCAGATGCCCAAACATTCTTAAACTGTCGCCTTCGTCCGCCTAACTCGCAAACACGGCCATGTAGCCTGCCGAACGTATTGCTCGCCTACAACGGCCAACTGATACAACCCCAACTAGCTGGCGTACAAACGGCAAATGACGAGAAAAAGAGACGGCAATGGCAGCGATGCCACGCTCGACAAAGAACTAAAAACGTTGAATCTTAATAGATGTAAATGAGATGAACGAGAAATCTACCCAATCGGACAACCTTCACAAAGGACTCCAAAGAAAAAGACTTGCGCTTAGTTCCCCACCCATGCGAACTACGCTCATGTTGTCCCTTGCGCTCTCGCTTGGGGCCATGCCGTCTGCGGCGCTTGCCAACGGCACGCCCGCCAACGGCCTTTTGCCTAACCCGATAGCCCTGCAACAGCAAAGCAAGGTGGCCAAGGGCGTGGTGACAGACAGCAACGGCGAACCGCTTATCGGCGTAAGTGTTACCGAAAAAGGCACAAACAACGCCTATGTAACCAACGTCAACGGCGAGTTCGAACTGCGCCTATCGTCTGCCAACGCCCAAATCGTCGTGTCGTATGTAGGTTTCCTCCCCCAAACACTTAGGGCCTCAACCAACATGCGCATCGTGCTGAAAGAAGACAGCAAGGCACTTAACGAAGTGGTGGTTGTGGGATATGGCGCACAAAAGAAAGCCAACCTTACGGGGGCGGTAACCAGCGTAGACGTTAACAAAAACCTTTCGAGCCGACCCATTGCCGACATCGGACGCGGCCTGCAAGGCGTTGTGCCCGGCATGAACATCCGCGTACCCACTGGCGAGGTGGGTTCGGACCCACTTATCAAGATACGCGGACAGATTGGCTCCATCGAAGGCAGCAATGCGCCGCTCATCTTGCTCGACAATGTGGAGATACCCAGCATACAAGTGGTTAACCCCAACGATGTGGAAAGCATATCGGTGCTTAAAGATGCGGCCTCGGCCTCTATCTATGGAGCAAAGGCTGCCTTTGGTGTTGTGCTCATCACCACGAAGAACGGTGCCAAGAGCAACCGCTTAGAGGTGAACTACTCTAACAACTTCTCGTTTCAAAGCACCGCAAGGAAATTGGAGATGGGCGGCATCGACGGCTTGCAATACACGCTCGACGCACAAATAAACCGCGGCGCACCCCTGCCTGCCGGCGGTATGTGGCGCGTAAGTCCTGAAAGCATCAAGCGCATGCGCGAGTGGCAAGAGAAATACGGAGGCAGCGTTAAATGGAACGACCCCGTGCTTTATGGGCGCGACTGGGAAGTGATTGGCGGAGAGAAATACGGATACCGCCTTTACGATGGCGTAAAAGCGATGGTGCGCGACTGGGCGCCAACGATGACGCACAACCTGTCGGTGAACGGCAAGTCGGGCAACACCTCTTATAACATCGGGCTGGGTTACTTCACCCAGGATGGTATGTCGCGCACGGCAAAGAAAGACGACTTCCGCCGCTACAACGCCTCTATATCGCTGCAATCGGAGATTAACCAGTGGGTTACGGTGCGCATGAGCTCGCTTTACTCCGACCGTAACAAGCGTTATCCCGGCGTTGGAACCACATCTGCCGACCCCTGGCTCTACCTTTACCGCTGGAGCCCGCAGTTCCCCATCGGCGTAACCAGCAATGGCAGTCCGCTACACGAACCCTCTTACGAACTGGGTGCGGCCAACACCGACAACATACAGAACAAGTATTTCAACATCAACCTCGGCGTAACCGTAAACATCACCAAGAATTGGGACTTTAAGTTGGACTACACTTACGACCACAACGCACAGGAAACGAACGAGTCGGCCATTCAATACCGCGCAGGGCAAGTGTGGTACAACCCCGTTCAGTGGCTTGAAGACGGTTATCCCGTGTACGTAGACGAGAACGGAAACCGCACAGACACAGGCGGAAAACCTGCATATCGTTTTCCCGTTGCAGACTATTACTCGAATGTGGCATCGAGCTATGTGCAACAGTCCAGCAGGGCAACAGACAACAACACCATCAACGCCTACACCACGTACAACCTAAGGCTGGGTGCAGAGAAAGAGCATGCCTTTAAATTCATGGCCGGTATGAACCAAGTAACCAGCAAATGGACTTCACACGAAACCCTGCGCAACGGGCTTATCGACCAAACCAACCCGCAGTTCCACTTGGCA
>NZ_HE999448.1:201815-205451 GCF_000312305.1 Prevotella conceptionensis 9403948
AGATTGGCGTAACGTTCGATTGGTTTAAGCGCGACACCAAAAACATGATTGTACCCGGCGACGACCTGCCCGTAACCCTCGGAACATCTTCGCCAAAGGGAAACTTCGGACATTTGCAAACCAAAGGTTGGGAAGTTTCTGTAGACTTCAATCACCGTTTCGCCAACGGACTGGGCGTTAATGCCAACTTCACACTTGCAGATGCCATCACGACGGTTGTTCAAGGCGCCGACTATCAAAAGCCGTGGGAACTGCGAAGTGTTTACGACCAATACTCCACAGGCCGCCGCTATGGCGACATCTATGGCCTTGTAACCGACAGGCTCTTCCAAAAGGACGACTTTGAATACGATGCCGACGGCAAGAACATCGTCCGCACAAACGTTATATATAAAGGTACGTTGCGCTCTACCAACAAGCAGACGGCTCGCCACCCCGTTTACCAAGTGCAATACGAAGACGGCGACAAACTGGTTTTTGCACCGGGCGACGTTAAATTCAAAGACCTTGACGGCGACGGATACATCTCTGGAGGTGCTGGAACCAACGGCGACCACGGCGATTTGGCCGTGATAGGCAACTCTACGCCGCGTTACGAGTATAGTTTCCGCATCGGCGTAGACTATAAGGGTTTCGATTTCTCCATCTTCTGCCAGGGCATTGGCAAGCGTAAGATATGGGGAGAAGGTCAGTTGGCCATCCCCGGATTTAACGCCAAGGAAGGAGCAATCCCCAAGACTTTCGCTACCGACTACTGGCGAGAGGACAGAACAGACGCCTTCTATCCGCGGGCATGGAACCTAGGCAACAATAGCACGGGGTTCAGCATGCAGCGTCAGAGCAAGTACTTGCTCAACATGGCCTACCTCCGCGTGAAGAACATCAACTTTGGATATTCGTTCCAACAGAATTGGATAAGCAAAGTGGGCCTAACAAGGGCAAGGCTCTATCTCTCGTTGGAGAACTTCTTCACCTTCGACAACCTGCGCGGACTGCCCATCGACCCCGAAGCCATCTCCGGTTACTCGATGTTCACCTCTAAACAAAACTACAACAACGGGCGAACAGGTACGGGAACACCCGTGTTTAAGTCGCTTTCGTTTGGCGCACAGCTCACATTCTAAAAAGCAATCCCTATGAAACTAAAAATATTTTCATTTATCGCCGTTTGCACTTTGGTTTGCTCAGCGTGCAACGACGTCTTAGACCGACCCTCGCTTACCTCGGCCGAAGACCCCGAATATTGGGTTAGCGAGAACAACGTGAGGCTCTATGCCAACGCCTTTTATCCCAATTTCTTCCCCGGATATGGGGTGGGGTATGGGGTTACGGCATACACCCCGAACAACAACTACAACTTTAACGACGACGTGGTGCTGAAAGGAACACAGCCGCAGTTTTCGAAAGCGGTGCCCAGTTCGAAGGGCAGCACTACGTTGTCGCTCGGTTGGGAAAGTCAATTCAGCGGTCCAACATGGAACTTTGCATGGGTGAGGAAAGCCAATGTGATGAAAGACCGCATCACGCAACTGATGGCCGACAAGCTCACCGACGAGCAATATCGCCACTGGTTGGGCATCGCACGTTTCTTCCACGCATTGGAATATGCCCGCTTGGTGAACGTGTTCGGCGACGTGCCATACTATAACCACGAGATACATCGCGACGAACTGAACGAAATTTACAAGGACCGCACCCCACGCAACGAGGTGATGGACTCGGTATTCTCCGATTTCAAGTACGCCATGCAGAACGTTCGCCTGAACGATGGCGCACAAAATGTAAACCGTTACGTGGTGGCCGCCTTCGTGTCTAGGTGGGCCTTGTTCGAAGGGAGCTGGCAAAAA
The DNA here is from genome assembly GCF_000312305.1 of Prevotella conceptionensis 9403948. Classification (GTDB taxonomy): domain Bacteria; phylum Bacteroidota; class Bacteroidia; order Bacteroidales; family Bacteroidaceae; genus Prevotella; species Prevotella conceptionensis. Next base: position 203,663 of record NZ_HE999448.1, read on the forward strand.
TACCACTATCAAGACAACGAACGCGCCAAAGCTTGTTTCAAACTGGCCACAGAGGCGGCACAGCTGATTATAGACAGCGGCAAATATGGCATCGCTACCGACTTCCGTTCGCTCTTCGGCTCCACGAACCTGAGCGACTCGAAAGACTGCATCCTCTATCGCAAATACGATGCCGAACAAGGCGTTACGCACTGCGTGGCATCCTATTGCCTACCCAGCAACCCCACCGACCTTGGTCCCAACCTCGACCTGATCAAGGCCTTTATCTGCAACGACGGTAAGGATTGGAACTCCACCACAATGGCGGCTGCTAAGGACTTCACGCTCGACAGCCTCATCAAGACCCGCGACCCGCGTTTCGAAGCCACCTTCTATTACAAGCCAACGGAGAATGCCAAAAGCTGCGGACTATATGTTACGAAGTTCATTCCACGTTCGGCCTTGTCTTACCTCAACATCGAAGGAGGTACGCCTGCACCCGAATTCCAGGGCGACAAAAACGTTACGGGCTATCCCGTTATGCGTTACGCCGAGGTGTTGCTCAACTGGATTGAGGCAAAAGCCGAACTAGCCACGCTGGGCGAGGCGGCTGTTACACAGGCCGACATCGACATCTCCGTCAACGCCATTCGCAAAAGGCCGCTCGATGCAGAGGCGATACAGCACCACGTGAAGCAAACGGTCGCCATGAAGCTCGACCAACTGAACAACGACCCCAAGCGAGATGCCGATGTGCCGCAGCTGCTTTGGGAGATAAGGCGCGAAAGGCGTATGGAGCTTGCTTTCGAATTCTCGCGCATTATCGACTTGCGCAGATGGAAAAAGCTGAGCTACATGGATACCGATGCTAACCCCGACTTGCTTCTTGGCGCATGGGTGAACTTCCCAACAGAACTGCCCGGCGTGCTAAACGAAAAGACTGTGGGTGCCTATCGTGTACAAAATGCGGCAGGCAAGCTTGTTACTTACAATGGCAAGAACGCCAAAGACATGAAGGGTTTCTTCTATCCTAAGGAGACAATTGGCAGACTTCCTTTCCTTAACCTGCCCAACGTGAACCCTTATCTCTCGCCCATCGGCTACAACGACATTCAGAAATACGCCGAACGTGGCTATCACCTCTCGCAAACAAAGGGATGGCCCGAAGGATATTAATTTAGTTGACGAGGGGAAGAGGGAATGAGGTTGACGAGTTAACAAGGAGATTTAGTTGATAAGTTTACGAGTTGACAAGGAAATTTAGTTGCCGAGTTAACAAGGAGATTCAGTTAACGAGAAAAAAGGATATTAGTTACGCTGCTCACAAGCATTTGGCTTAACTCCTTAACTCCTCACAAAAAAGCATTTGGCTTAACTCCTTAACTCCTTAACTCCATAACTCCTTTAAAAATCCCCCTCAACAAACAACAAACTTTAAACAAAAGAAGGCATGTACAAGATAAAGAACATAGGTCTGGCAGCCATTGCCATGATGATGGCGACGGCATTTGTTTCGTGTGGCGACAACTATCCCGACAGCCTGGACGCGCCCTACGACACCGACTTGCTCGGCATTAAAATAATGAATGCGGGTGCAAAAGGCGACCAAGTGGTGGAAGGAAGAATAGACGAGGAGAAGAAAGAAGTGAACTTCCCCAAGCTAGACACACTCACCAACTTCGCCGCACTGCGACTAGAAGCGAAACTATCTGACGGCGCACAACTCGACAAAACCGAGATAGACTGCAAGATGACACCCGACGACGAGCAAAAGAAACTCACCATACGCGTGCTTAACCACAACAGGTAC
>NZ_HE999448.1:205634-208092 GCF_000312305.1 Prevotella conceptionensis 9403948
TGCCGACTTTAAGGATGCCAAGGTGTATAGCTTCGCGGGCGACAATCGTTACGAAGACTTTAAAACATTAAGTACACGCTGTGCCGACTTCGATGGACAACATGTATTGGTGGTAACACGTACGGACAACAAGCCACACTTGCTGAAAGTAGACGACCTCAAAGCGGGTAACATCAACCGAATACCGCTTGACCTCACCGACGTATCGGGCGGAACGTTCCCCTACAACATGGGCGCATTGGCCAACGGGCACATCTATATGGCAACACTTGCTGGCGGAAAGCCCTCGCCCTTGAAGATTTATTATTGGGAAACGCCGACCTCGAAACCCGAAGTGATATTCCATTCCACAGTGCAAGACATACCCGAATCGGGCAAACGCTATGGCGACAACATGTCGCTCAACATCGACAAGAACGGCGATGGGCACATCTTCTTTGGCGAAAACACGGCGCAGAACATTCTTCGCCTCACTGTTTCAGGTCACAAGACGGTGTCAGAGCCAACCATTTTGTCTGCCGACCCGAAGATGAAGGTGGCAATGAACATCTATCGTTACGAAAATACGGGTGACTATCTGTATAGCGGTTTGGCCATGCCCATCACCCTTTCGGGCAACGCTGCCGAAAAGAAGTTCAGTCTTTCAGCCGAGCACCAGCCCGCAGAGGCCGTTGCCGCCCGCGCATTCATGTTCAACAACAAACGCTACCTCATCACCTGTTCCGCCGGTTTCGGCAACGCAAGCAAGGCCACGCCCACGCTCTATGTCTTCGACATCAGCAAGGGCAACAACTTGGCCGAGGCTCTCGAACGCTTTGATGCTGCTAGCGAACACGAGCCCGTTTACTCCTTCATCTTAGGTGGAGCCGGGAACGGTGCCCCCTCGCCTTGCACCAACTTCTATATCGAACGCGATGCACAAGGTAAAGATGCCAAACTTTATCTCTTCGCATCGCGAGGCGAATCGGGTTTCGTCATCGTTGAAGTGCCTATGGCGCAAGATAAGGATGATTAATCTGACGTTGGTGAGTTTGTGGACTTATGAGTTACAAGTTGATGGGAAAATGAAACAAAAAGTTGAAGTGACAAAGGTTTAGGTAAATGACTTGTTGCGGGATGGACGACAAAGCACGTCAACCCCGTCAACTCCTCAACTGATAAACTCATTAAATCCCAGGCTCATCAACTCCCCAATTCATCAACTCATCAATTTCCCAACTCAAAAAAGTCTTAGCTCCCAACGAGCCAAGCGAGTGATAACCTCTTAACTCCTTTAACTTTTCAAAGCCGCGTGTGCGAAACATTTAAAACATCATAATTATGAAAACGTGGAAGAAAGTAGCCCTAGCCCTGTGCGTATTGTTGGTTGTGGCCTGTCATCGTGACGACAATAACGACCAGCCCGACCTCTCCAACCAACCCATTCTGCCCAAGAAAGAATTGCGTGGCGTATGGATGGCCACCGTGTGGGGGCTAGATTGGCCACAGGGTGAGTATGATGGCGAAGCCCAAAAGGCCAGCTATATCGCCTATATGGACCTCTTTAAACAAAACAACATCAATGCCGTGTTCGTGCAGGTAAGGGGCATGGCCGACGCATTTTATAAGTCGGCCTACGAGCCGTGGTGCCAATATCTCACGGGCCAGGCAGACAAAGACCCGGGATACGACGTGCTGCGCTTCATGATAGACGAGGCCCACAAGCGTGGAATAGCCTTCCACGCATGGCTAAACCCCTATCGCGTAGCCACAAAAAAGGCAGATGCAGCGGCATTCCCTGCACTAGACAGTCGCATACCCCAGGCCATGACGGTAGACTATAAAACGATTAGGATGTACAATCCCGCTTTGCCCGAGGTGCGCCAACGCATCTTCGACATCGTGAAAGAACTCATCACCAAATACGATGTGGACGGCGTGCACATCGACGACTACTTCTATCCCTCGCTCGCTTCTGGCGAAACCATCAAGGATGAGAAAGAATACGAGCAGTATGTAGCCAAAGATAAGGATGGAAAACCCACCATCACGGTAGAAGATTTCCGCCGTAACAACGTGGACTTAACCGTTAAGGGCATACACGATGTAATACAGGCTACGCGCCCCGAGGTGGCTTTCACCATCAGTCCGGCGGGAAACCCCGACTACAACTACAACACCATGTATGCCGATGTGCTGAAATGGTCGCGCGAGGGTTGGTCTGAAGCCATCATCCCACAGCTCTATTTCCCCATGGGTAGTGCCGAGTCTGGTTTCAACCACCGCCTACATTGGTGGTCGCAATTTACATATAACAATGCGCTTTTTGTTGGATATGGAACTTATCGTTTTGGTTCAGACAAGGCAGCGGCCTATCAGAGTTCCGCCGAACTGGCTAACCAGTTCGCTTTTGCCCAGAAATTCCACAAAGTAAAGGGCAGCGTGCTTTACAGTGCCAAAGACTTGCTGAACAATCCGG
>NZ_HE999448.1:208469-213870 GCF_000312305.1 Prevotella conceptionensis 9403948
CCGCCGAACTGGCTAACCAGTTCGCTTTTTGCCCAGAAATTCCACAAAGTAAAGGGCAGCGTGCTTTACAGTGCCAAAGACTTGCTGAACAATCCGGTTGGCATTCTCTCGGTGATTAAGGACGTTTACAAGCATCCTGCCGTGCTGCCGTACCTTGGGAAACGGCAAGCCACACCGCCTTCTGCGCCCACCAACGTGCGCGCCAACGGCAAAACGCTGCAATGGAATGGGGCAGACGGTGCCTACTTCGCGGTATATCGCAGCAACGGAGCAGGTAAAGAAGCCACAACCATAGCCGTTACGCACCAACAAGAGGTTACGCTAAACGAAGCTGGAACATACTTTGTTACGGCCGTAAGCAAAAAGGACAATGCCGAAAGCCAACCTTCAACAACCGTTGATGTAAAGTAAAGGCCGCGGAATAGCGCACTGAACAGCCGCATCGCCTTTCCACATTTGCCACATGTGTACAAGTATAAGTGCCGTAAGGCGTTAAAACCGTTCGGGTTTACGAACGGCATGTTCGCTCCTGCTTTCTGTGGGAGAATGTATCATTAATGGAGTGGGTCGACAACAAACTAAGCACTGATAGTTGGTTGTCGGCCCACTATCATTTACCAAACACCTTGTTTTCACTTTCCAAACACCTTGTTTTCACTAGCCAAACGCCTTGTTCTCACTAGCCAAACACCTTGTTTTCACTTGCCCAGGCATCGCATTTAGCTCTTTGTCACGATGTGTTCTGCGTGTGAAAACAAGCTTTTTTGTTGGTTATCCCGTGGGTTTAAGCCTGCAACAGCACCTTTGCAACTCGTTCACTTGTTAATTCGTCAACTATATAATCCCCATTATCCTAAGGATGGTGGGTGTGAGCAGGGCGGTGAAGATGCCGTTGAGGGTAATTCCCAGTGATGCGAAGGCACCATACTTGTTGCTGATGCCCATAGCCGTGGATGCCCCTACGGCATGCGAAGCCGTTCCCATGGACAGCCCCTTGGCAATGGGACTGCTGACGTGGCCTAAGGCCAAAGCCTTAAAGCCCAGTATGGCGCCCAAGATGCCTGTTATTACCACTACGGCCGCCGTGAGCGAGGGGATGCCGCCAAGGGCTTGGGTTACTTCCATGGCGATGGGCGTTGTTACCGATTTGCTGGCCATGGAGATGATAACCACATTAGACGCACCGAAAAGTTGGGCCACCACAACTACGCTGACAATGCCCACCAGACAACCCACCAACTGCGACAGAACGATGGGAAACCATAACTTCTTAATGGCCTCGAACTGTAAATAGAGTGGCACGCCCAAGGCCACGACGGCTGGTTTGAGCCAAAAGTCGATGAGCTGACCGCTCTGTTCGAATGTTTCGAACGATACGCCCGTTAGTTTCAGGTAGGCTATGAGCAGCACGATGGCTATGAGTATGGGGTTGAGCAGTACCCAACCCGTGCGGTATTGCAGTCGGCGGAAATAGTAGAATACGGCAAAGGTGAGGGCCAAGATGATGTATTGGTTGGAGAAAAGCTGTTGCATTGCGTGTGGGGTATGTGATGTTGGGCCTGTTGGCCCGCTATAAGTGATTGGTGAGACTGTGGGGTTATACTTCGTCGTCGTTGGTGGGTGCAACGGCTTGTGTGTGGTCTTGTTGTTTTCTCTTATGCCTGCGCATGTGCATGGCCAGCAGTTTCCGCTCGGCCTTCACAACGAACTGGTGCATGTGTCCCGTTACTACCAATACGAGTATGGTGCTTAGCAGGGTGGCCATAGCAATGGGCAGCAGCTCTTTTTGGATAACATCGAGGTAGAGCATGATGGCCACGCCAGGGGGCACGAAGAAGAAACCAAGGTTTGCAAGCAGAAACTGGGAGAGTTTCTCTACCCATTCTAGCTTTACTATCTTGGTTTTGAGAAAGAAGGTGAGGAGCAGCATGCCAATGATGCTCGATGGTAGCTTGATGCCTGTTGCCCAAACGATAACCTCGCCGAGGGCAAGACATCCGAAAATAACGAAAAACTGTTTAGCCATTATAGCCGATGAACGAATGCTTATTTATGTTTGCACTGGCCTGCAAAGGTAGGCCTTATCCTTAATAACGATGCAAAGGTAAGGCTTTTTTTTGAAATGGAGGTTATAAAGGTGAAAAGGGTTATAAAGGTGAAAAGGTGAAAGGGTGAAAAGGTGAAAAAATGGCTAACGCCTTTAAAGGTGAAAAGGTGAAAAGATGGCTAACGCCTTTAAAAGGTGAAAGGGTGAAAAGGTGAAAAGATGGCTAACACCTTTAAAGGTGAAAAGGTGAAAAGATGGCTGCATGGGCTAGTTGGGGCAAGGATAACTAGAAAGGCTAGGATAACTAGAAAGGCAAGGATAACTAGGAAGTCTAGGATAACTAGAAAGGCTAGGTCATCAACTCACTAACTCACTAACTCAAACGCTTAAAAGCTTAAATTGTTATCTTTTGTTTTACAATCCCGCTCTATTCTTCACCCCGTTCTAGCGAAAATATAGGCCGCAAAACGGGTAAATAGCCCCTATTTTTGGCTTTTCACGCCTTTTGCTTTGTCCGTTTTCAAGAACAAAACCTGCATTTTGTACCATTTTGCCTTTCTAGTTTGGTTGACGGCTCGTAATTTTTCAGGCCTAAATACCCACTTTTAGACCCTAAAATCATACTTTTTAACTACTATTTCGCCCTTTTCGGCTATGTGTTTCATGGTTCTATAAGGTTTTGTTTATGCAATTGCCGTGGATATTTATGCTTCTCGAATGGCGTTTAGTGGCATTTTACACTGCATTTAGCACCATTTTACCTTGCGTTTAGCACCAAAACGCACTCCATTTAGCACCAAAATGCACTGCATTTAGCGGCATATTACACTGCGTTTAGCACCAAAACGCGCTTCGTTTTGCTGCAAATGGCCCCAAAGTGGGTGTTAGTGGCGGTCAGTTTAAATAAAAATTCATTTTGCCTGCTTGTACAGCTAACCCCTTTTTGCATCAAAACAAACCTTCGCGAGAATCGATTTTTTGTGGCAAGGTTGGCGATTGGTTGGCGAAAAGGGTACTCATAATGTTAAAATTTGTACTGAAAAATTGACAATAGGGGCGGATTGACGAGTTGAGAAGTGGGCTTTTAAGGTTATATGTTTGTGAGTTGTCAAGTTTATGAGTTGATGAGTTTCTGTGTTTGTGAGTTTCAGAGTTGATGATTTTTTGAGTTTTCCTCTTTGTGAGTTTGTGATTATTTCTGTTTGTAAGTTGATGTATTAGGGAATTGTTGGGCTTTCGTACGTTTAAAAGCCCGTTAGTTGATTTGTTCTGCACGTCGTATATGTGCGGAATGTTTATCTTGTGTTGGTATCACAAAGATAACAAGATGGTTGCGTGTGATAGTTGAGGCTAGGATAACTGGAAAGGCTAGGATAATTGGAATGGCTTTAAGAACTAGCTGCACTCAAAGGGTTAGAATAATTAGGAGAACTAGGATAAATTCCACAATTTGTTAAAGCCTAAATGATAGGTACACTTGCTCCCATTTTGCCATCAGAAACATTGAAAATAAACAAGCGGAGATTTCTGAAAAGCCCTATATGCTAAAAAAGAACTGGCATGAGTTATCAATAAGCTCTTGTTCTAAAAAATCCTTGCGGAGGGGGTGCAGCGGTTTCAAGCAATTAACCTTTTGCTTTTGTTTAGGTGTATGCGGGGGAGAATGTTCCGCCCTGATGTGAAAAACGGTTGGCGGTGCATTCGGAACAAATCCGGATGCACCGCCAACGGATAAAGTTATTTGATGGGATTTCCCTTGTCGTCTTTTCTAGATAGCGATGCCACTTGCACCTTAAAGTCGGATTTGGTGTTGTCGTCGTCAACGAATTTCCTCCCGTCCCAACGTCGGGTTAGGGCCAATCCCGAGTAAGTGGGATAGTCGCTGTTCTTGATGCTGACGAAAGGTACGTCGGTTACGGCATTGTAACCCTTGTCCAGTTTGCTGGGGCGCATCTGGAATTGGCTCCTAGGGCAAATCGTGATGCAATCTACAACGTACTCGAAAGGAATTTCTATTGCCTCGAAGTCGGCGAAGGCACTACTGGTGACGGTGATGTAGTGCAGGTATCCTCGCTTGTCTTTGGTGTCTTTGTAGTTTTTCGCAAAGTCTTCGGGCGTCCACGGTAGCCTCACCAATGCCAATCCTCCGTGTTCGGATATTTCTTGCATCTCGTACGAAGGTATGGTGTTGCCGCTTTTGTCTTTACGGGTCATGATGGCTTGCAAGTCGGGTACGTCGGGGTTGTTCTTTCCCGAGTGGTCGTAATTGGCGTTTGTCCATTCGAAGTTGGCTTTGCGTAGGTCTAAGAACGCGTCTAGCCCCTTGTACAAGGAGAGGTCTTCGCCTTCGAGTTCTTTCTCAAACATCGCCTTATGGTCTGTGGCGTATTTCGCCACGATTATCGATTGTTTGGGCTGTACGGGCAGGTCGTGTCCGCTGCCGGGGAAGTACGAGATGGCGTTCACGCCGTAGTATCGGTTCACGAAATCGTCTTTCGGGGCGAAGGTGATAACCTTCGTGGGGTCGATGGCATGGGCGCAAAGGGCCATGTTGTCGAGGTATTGCACCTGGTCTGTGGGGTTATATATCTCGATGTATTGGTCGTCGTTGTAGTTGTTGTTGGTGTTTTTGAATCCCCATTTGCTCACGTCGCGCACCCAATAGTGCCCAATGTAGAATACTTCCTTGATGATAAGGTGGTCTACTTTGCTTTTGGCGTTGGATTGCTTGGTGGGCAATTCGTTTCGTACGCAGCCCGTGAGTAGGGCCAGTAAAACGAGTGTTGCAAGTTGTTTCATTTTGTGTTGTCTTTTAAAGTTGTGTTGATGTTCGGCGTTGGCTGCTTGCATGCTTGGTTTAGAGGAACCAGTTGCCAAATCCCGAACCGCCTCCCACGCCGTGGGTTTGCAGGTTTTGCGATGCTTCCAGCGCATCGGCGGGCGACAGTCCTATTTCCAATCCCAGGTAATAATAAAAGGGGTCGTTGGGGTCGATGGCCGTTGGGTCGGTGTCGAAACTACTGCAATAAACCTTGATGGGTATGTTGAAGCGTATCACCTCTTGCCACTGCGAGTCGGCACCGTATTCCTTAGGCTCGTCGGGATTGAACCAGTCGGCGCAGATAAGCTTGCTGATGAACTCGTAAGTGGAATGGCGTTTGAGGTATTCGTCGCGTGGTATGAGCGCTTTCTTCCCCTTGGGGCATTTCATAACCCTTACCGAGAGGTAGAACTTGGGCAGCAAGTAGGATGGGCGAGTGTATTTGCCGGCCTCTCCTGTGGCGGGGTCGGTACGTTTGGTTATCTCGAACGGCCATTCGCTGTGCAGCTTGTCGTTTTCGTCGGCATCGAGGT
>NZ_HE999448.1:214271-216121 GCF_000312305.1 Prevotella conceptionensis 9403948
ATTCGCTGTGCAGCTTGCGTTTTCGTCGGCATCGAGGTCGAAGTTGAAATGGCCTTTAAGTCCCACGCGGTCTTGGTCGTATGGGGCCACGGCCCAGTCGGCATCTTTGCGCGTAAGTGGTGGTAGCAGCCTTTGGTTGAACAGCTCTCGCGCGCCGTCGCCCATTGCATCGTGTATCCACGTGTCGCGATAGGTGTATTCGAATATTTTGGGTGTTGCGTCGGCACGTTGTTTCCACGTGGTTTTGTCGGCGAAGAAAGGCGACGGAACGGGCGTGTTGTCTACCGTTCCACCTTTTTTCCATTCGCCGAACTTGTTTTTGTTGGGATGCCACGTGCCTCGGCAGTCGGTCACTTCGTAGGGGTTTCCTTTGTCGTCTACATCGCTTACGGTGAAGAAAATCTGGTATTCGTCCGAGTGGTTCAGGATGTCGTCGTTCATGAGTTTGCCTTCCTTGTCGAAGAAATAGAGGCACAACCCCCAACGTTTTAGCTTTCCGCCGATGATGCGGATATAGTCGGGACCTTGTTTTCCCGCATATTGTTCGAGGTAGGTAACGGTGCTTTGACGTTGCACTTGTACGCTAGGCCATTTGTCGGTGCCGTTGTGTATGATGGCAAACTGCTCTTGTCGCCACGGTGCGTTGTGGTAAACGAAGTTGCCGTGCATCATTCCATCGCCGTGCGAGTGCCCTTCTTTGAACATGGCCAGGCACGTAGCCCAGTTGGCGAATGCCCCAGTTGGGGTCGGGGTTGGCCATGGGTTGGGTGGTGCGTATCTTCTTCAGGCTGTCTACATACTTGTCAGCTCCGCTGTGCGGTATCGGTTTTGCCTCCAACGGATTGTCGTTGTAGTTGATGTTTACGTTGCCGAAGATGAAATCGTCGCAGGAGGTGAAGACGAGCGTTGTGGCAACTGCAAGCATTGTGACGATGGTTCGCGTGCGCCATGCGGCACCGTTTCTTTGCGAATTTGCCTTATTGGCGTTACTTGGTTGGTTTGTTTTATCCATGTCTTTGTTTCTTTTCTGAATTGCTGGGTGTGCCCCATTGGATAGGTTTGTGCGGTGTGTGTGCACCTGTTACATCGCTACCACGCTTTTGCGGTGTTTGTAGAAGAAGGTGGCGGGTTGTGTGAAGAGGAGCCATAGTTGCGCCGCATCTGCCGAGGGATAGAAACGTTTGGCATCTTGAACGCATTTGGCTTGACCGTCTTTCACGTCGGCGATGACGCGCACGGGTAGGGGATAGTCGATGTCGAAACTGTCCCAGCCCGATTGTATTTGGTTAAAGTCCCACAGGTAACCATTCTCGCTGTTGGCCGTATTCACGTATTTGGCCGGTTTTTCGGGCTCGCCCACATGCTGCTGGCCTTTGTTGAGGATGTTGCAGATTTTCACTTGGAGCGAAAAACAGATGTGGGCTTGCTTGAATTGCAGCACGCCTTTGAAACCCAGCCTATCGAGTGGTGCGCCTGCATCTAGGCTCCGTGCCTGCCTGAGCAACCCCACGGTTTCGCCATAGCGTTGCCTTGGCGCATCGGTGTCGGGGTCGATGAAGTCGTCGTTGTACGAGTCTACGAAGAGTTTTCCCAGTTCCTCCTCCACGGGGTCGGTGTCCCGATATTCGTAGGTGAACACTTCGGGCGTTATTTTGTTGAGTTCCATCATGTCCATCACCCGATATAGGTTATAGGTTTTACCGTCGGATGCCGTGTAGGGCTGTGTGGCTTCGGGCTTTCCAGAGCGTTCTATGGCTTTCCAAGCCAACTCGGGGCTGTATGGCACGTTGTTCTTTCCGTATTCGAAACCGCTGGGCGCGAAGACATTTGTGGCCGAAAACTTGGTGGCC
>NZ_HE999448.1:216588-218762 GCF_000312305.1 Prevotella conceptionensis 9403948
GGCGGGGTTCGTCCTAGCGAGCGCGGATAGGCCAGCTGCAGTCCCTGTTGGTCGGGCGTTTCGGCCTTGTCGGCTCTTTTGTTTCACCTCCTAGCGTGGTGTTGCCTATGCCGAAGAAGTGTTGGTGCATCATGAGGGTGGAGCTGTTCTCGTCGGGAACGCTTACGCCCTCCTTGTCTTTGGTGAAGGGATAGGTGGAAAACTGGTGGTTGATGAGCATTCCGTTTTGGACGTAGTATTTCAGTTCCAGCCCATAATAGATGTCTGGCGATGCCACCACGTCGAACTGGCGGCGTTGCGTGGTGACGGTCATTTCGCCATTGTCGTCTTTGGCGATGTCTATTTCTTGCGTTATGGGTATCACGGTGGTGTCGGCGGCCACGTGATAGGTGTTGTAAACCCTAACGGAATCGTCGCCATTGGGCCCCACGCCGATAATTCCGCCCTTGTATCCCATTCGCAGGATGGCGTGTACGCTGTATATTTGGTCGTGCCCCTTTACGTCGCGTTCGATGGACGAAGGGGGCGCTTGCACGATTTTCTTGAAGAAATCGTCCACTTGTTCGTTGGTGCAGCTTGCCGAAAGGGCCGAAAGTGCGATGGCCATTGCCGCTGCTTTAAGGTGTATGCGTTGCATGATGTTGTCGCTTTTGTTGCGTTATATGGAGAACGTTAGGAATTAAAATTTAAAGAGTGTCCTGATGGAGAAGTTGGCTCCACGTTCGTGTGCGTAGTACCTAAATCGGTCGGTGTACTCCTTATAAAGGTTGTTCAGGATGTTGTCGCCCACGAGCATGAGTTTCAGCTCGCGGTGTTGGGGCATGCGCAAGGCCACTTCGGCCGTGCCGTTGAGCAGGAAGTAGGGGTCGGGCGAGTCGCTTACAAGGTCTTTGTCGGGGTCGAACCGTGTTTGTTTGGTTACGTATATGCCCGAGAGCGACACCGTTCCGCGCCATTTCCCGCTTTTGTCTATGGCGTGCGTGTAGGTGGCCGAAAGCCCGTAGCGGTCTGAGGGCATGAAGGGCAGCCAGTCGTCGCGGGTGATGTTTCGCGCAAACATCCACTCGCCCTTTGCCACGAGCGATAGGCCTTCCATGGGTTTGGCTGTGGCTTCAATGTCGCCGCCCATGAGCCGCACGTCGTCTTGGTCGTAAATAAACTTGGGATACTTGCCGCTGGGATGGTTGTGAAAGCGGTTTTTGCCCGTTCCGATGTGGTCGTATATGTAGCTGTTGATGCGTTGGTAGAAGAAACTGGGCTCTACGTTGAGCCACGTGTTGCGGTATCGTGCACCCACAACCGACTTGTAACCGCGCTCGCTGGCCAGATGCCTGTTGCCCACCACCCAGTACGAGCCTTCTTGCAGGCCGATGGCATAAAGCTCATTGATGTCTGGCGGACGCCACGACCATCCGATGTTTGCCCTTACGTCCCAGTTGTCGTCTATCTGGTAATGGCCTGCAAGGCTGGCCGTGAAGTTGCTGTAAAGCTTAAAATCGTCGTAGTAGGTGTAGTTGCTCAGGCTGGTGTAGCCGTTAACCGACATCACGCGGAAGTCGTAACGCATGCCCAGCGCCATTTGCAACCGCCCCCATTCGGCCTTGTGCAGGAAGTAGCCTCCCATCGAAAGGGCGGCGAAGTTGGGCACGAAGGCCGGCTGTTTTGTCCCTGGATAGTTGTAGTTGGTTTGGTAAGTGTTGGAAAGGCCTGCGTCGGTGGACATCTTCCACAACTTCCACTTGGCATGCCAAAGCACGTCGGCCTTGTAGGTTTTAAGGATGAGGTCTTGCACGGGTATCCAGCTCCACTGCGCTTTCTTGCGGTTTTCAAACTCTTGGCGGAGGTTCTCTTGGAACGAGAGGGTGAAATCAATCTGATGGCTGGGGTTGAGCCGCCATTTCACTTCGCCTTTCAGGGTGACATGCTGCGACTGTTGGAAGGGCGGTTTTATCTCGTACGAGAAGGGTTGGATGGTCTGTGGGTCGGGCCGGCCATACTCAAATCGTTTCACCAGCTGGTCCAAGTCGCTCACTTTACTGGCATAGTAGATGCCGCTACGCTGATAATAAATGCTGGAGAAGAGTGTGGCCGTAATGTGTTTTCCCTCAAACCCCACCATGCCCGACAGGCTGATGGTGTTGTATCCCGTGTTGTTCAGGCGGTAGTCGGCCGTG
>NZ_HE999448.1:219352-233562 GCF_000312305.1 Prevotella conceptionensis 9403948
CGTTTCTGTGCCGTCACCTCCACATTGCCAATCATCTTGGCATCGTCGACCATTTTCAGCGTCAGCGTTTGCTTAGGGGTGGGCGTAATGGTTTGCGTAAGGCGTTTGTAACCCACCGACGATACCTCTATCTTGACCTTTTCGGTCTTGCCTTTCAGTTGCAGCCGGCATAGTCCGTTAATGTCTGTTACGGCAGGTGCAGCGGCGGCGTCGCATCTCACCACGGCTCCTGCAATGGGTTCGCCTGTACTTTCGCTCTTCACCACCACGGTTTGTGTGGTTTCTTCTGCGTTGACGTGCACCTCTGCACCTGGCTTTGGACTTCCAAATGCCCCTTGTGGCCTTCCTCCTAAGCACAACAGCAGTGCCAGGCATAGCGTGGCATGCCCGGCTATGCTTGCGGAAGTGTCTGTGAACCTTTCGTCTTTCTCGTTTTTCTTCATTTTAGTTCCTGATATAGGGAATGTTACAGTTTCCCTGTTAATGTGGTATAACCTCGTTATGGGGGTTTCTAAGGTCTGCCCCGTTTCTTTGAGTAGATGTGTTTTGGCTTGTAAACGGCAACCCTTGAACGTGGCGGTGCTATCCTGCAAAAGCGAGAACAGGGCGGCGCGTGCGTGCCTTTGCCTGCTTATCTGGCTGATGATGTTCGTCGTTCGGTTGTCAAGGTGGCTTTGACATGTCGCTCCAAAACCTTATGTGGGTTTGTACTAGGCACTGCCTTTTTCTGAAAACCACCTTATTGATATTAAGGAGTGTGCACCATGTGCTGTTCGTAACGGGCCGCACTGCCTTCACTGAATTTGCGGTGGAACGAAAGTAACCGTTGTCCTCTTCGAACGGCGATAGGTGCTTGTGTTGATATTCCCTTTGCGTTAACAGCTGTTGAATTGCACTGTATTGAAAAATCCTTGCAAAGGTCTTAATAAATTACAACTTCCGCAATACCGAATGTTAGGTAAATATTTTTGGTTTTTAGTTGCGGGGTACTAAGTAAGGGGGAGTGTGGGAGGGTTGTCGACATTCAAGTCCAAATCGAAAGACAAACAGGAGGCGATGGAAACAGACAAGAATAATTGACAAGCGGTTTAATGAACCGATAGGGTGTGTATAATATGTAGTGCTCATTATGCTTGTTTTCTGTGCGATATTTAATGTCTCTCGCACTTATTCAGATGAAAAGGTGAAAGACAAGGTCAAGACAACTCCATAATTATTGCTTTTCACATTCCTTCTTAACAATTTCAATCATTATCGGCTTATGCACTTTGCAATCGCTACAGCTCAAGTATATATAGCCAGTCCTAAAGCCATCGGTAATAGCATCGTTAACAAACTCTTGCCCATAGTGCTTACAAACAAATTCGCTACCTGGCACGCCTTTGATTTTGCCTCCTCTCAAAACCAACTTTACGAACTCTCCCTTAATAACGGCATAATAGCCATGCAACCCCCTGAGCATAAACACAAATACATTGGGATTCTCTAAACAGTATTTATGTATTCGCTTTTCTATCCCATCTCTATCCGGCATTATAGGTCTTCCTACCAAAGAAAATTGAACATTGTTTATGCTGTCTTTCTTTCGGTTTTCTTCATTGAAAGAATCGAAAATCTCAAAGGTTTTAACTCTTAAACCTTTTTCTCTCCTTACAACAATCACCTCTTGAAATAAGAAATCCTGCTTAAATGCTATTAAAGGTTCAATATTATCCCCACACCTGTATGTTAGGTTTTTCCACCCCAAAATGGGTATAGAAATGAAAACTAAATCCTTTGTTTTGAATTTGTTTGGCAACAGGCTTGTCGACCGTTCGGAGGGGAGGCTATCTGCGTCTTGTGAGTATAGTTCCACAAACCGCCTTTGAGCAGCCGTTTTATATCCGAAACTGTCGTAAGTAAAGCTGATCTTTTCTTGCTGTGCCATTAAAGAAATACTACAAAGCAATAGAATGATACTTGAAATTGTTACTTTCATACTAATATACTCCGAAGATTAAGTAAAAACGTTTATAGTTACAACGAAATGGTTTTGGAATTAACCAATCGGAAATTGAGAGTTAGAAGCGGCTTCAACTCTTCTTTGTAATCGGCGATGTATTCGAAGAAATTCGTCACCGCTCGCCTGAACTCTTCTTTCGCTCTGTAAAATCCGGTGTTGATGGCTTTCTTCTGGAGCCTTTTCCAAAGGTGTTCGATGAGGTTGAGGTTTGGCGAATACGGAGGTAGGAACGCTTGCCTTATCCTCAAACCCTTCACCCATTGGGCAAACTCCTTGTTATGATAGCACTTGGCATTGCCGGATATGATGTATATCTCGGTGGTTTCGGGATGCTCCTAAGTGTCTTGAACAACTCCTCGACCAACTTTTCCTGTTTCTGTGCGCCAGCCTTACAAGGCTCTTCCGCCGTCTTCTTGTAGGTGAATCCGATGCGGTTGAGCAGGTCTGCCGGCCCTTGTGGGGTGTACGACAAGCCGAAAGAACACTTTATCCATAGTACAACACTATTGGCATCGGTATATACCTTACAACGGAGTTCAGCACCTAGGGCGACGATTTGCAAACCATCCAGAGGTCCTCAATACCCCTTATAGTGGTTGTTGGTCAGTTTAGGAATGCCACCAGACTTGTAGGTCTCGGCATAGTTGTACACGCAGGACAGGCTTATTCCAAGGTCGTAGGCGATTGTTTTCGCATCGTGACCATGCGCCAGCATCAGTATGCAGGTAATCTGGAGCCAGTAGGGTTCAAACTCTTTACTGTGCTGAAGCCTGCGAAGGGTTTCGAGTTCTTCTAGGGATAAGTTTAACATCATGATGCAAAGCTACGTTTCTTCTTAATATTTCCCAAATCTATTTACTTTCTACTATAATTTGATAAATGTAGTTATTATACATCTTTCCATTGTACTCTTTCATTGCAGAAATTCTGAATACTTCATTTGGATGTTCTTTTGTTATTCTCTCATTAACAAGTTGTTTACGTTGGAACCTATCGGGGCGACCATTAAATACAACATGAATAGTCCATATGCTGTCGTTATTGTATGTTTCGCTTACAATTTCCTTTATATTACAGCCTTGACCACTTCGGAGGCAAGAGCATCCCGTTAGTATGAATATTGTAAGCAGTTTAATAAATCTAACTAAAATCATAACTATCTCGTCTGAAAATGAAATGAAGTTGCCTTGACTTTTAATATTTCTATAAATTGAGAGGAGTTTATTATCTTTGTGCTGTGAAAACCAAGACAAACACTCCTCTCATGTACGAAGTACTGGACAAAGATACGATAAAATCTGTAATTCTGCCGCATTTGTCTGTGGCAAAACGTGGGTATGCCTCGAAAAGTAACCTGTTGGATGCCTTTCAGTGCATGCTCTACAAGTTGAAAGCATCTTTCCTGTGGCATAGGAATGAGGGAAAAGTCAAGACTACTTCTTTATGTTTCTTGTGTCCTTATGTCAAAATGGACGTATTTATGCCAAAACACGATAAGACGAACGATTAACTCGTTCACTTGTCCACTTGTCAACTCTTCAATTTTTGTAAGCTTTTCGGTAAGAAATTTAACGCGATAAGTGGCCATTCTGTCTACCAATCGCTCACCTTGCCGCAAAAAATCGATTCTCGCGGAGGTTTGTTTTGATGCAAAAAGGGGGTAGCCTGTGCATACGGCAAAATGAATTTTTATTTAAACCGACCGCCGCTAACACCCGTTTTCGGCCTATTTGCAGCTAAACGGGGTGCGTTTTGCCGCTAAATACAATGCGTTTTGCCGCTAAATGCAGTGCGTTTTGGTGCAAAACGCAAGCTGTTTTGGTGCTAAATGCAAGGTAAAATGGTGCTAAATGCAGTGTAAAATGGCGCCAAATGCGAGATAAAAAGTATGAATATCCGCTGGGATGGTATAAATAAAACCTTCTTGAACCACGAAATATGTGGCTGATAGGGGCAAAATGTTCATCGAAAAGTGGGTTTTTAGGGGTAAAATGGGTGTATTTGGGCTTGAAAAAAATCAGGCTTCCAACCAAACTAGAAAGACAAAATGGTGCAAAATGCAGGTTTTGTTCTTAAAAATAGACAAGGCGAGGGGCGTGAAAGGTTAGAAATGGTAGACGTTTGCCTACTTTTTAGCCTATAATTTCGCTAGAATGACGAGAGAATTTGATGGATTTTGTAAAATAAAGAATAAGAATTTAAGTTTTGATTTGCTGGGTTAGTTGGTTAACGAGTTAATAAGTTGGCGAGTTGACAAGAAGGGTGGGGTGTGTGTTTGATGGGGCTGTGAGTTGTTAAGTTTATGAGTTCTAAACAAAATCTGCACAGGCTATAACAGCCGAATTGGGTATAAAGACAAGGCTGTTTTTACGCTTTAAAAAGCATTGCTATGCGTTTTTATATGCAGTTTTTACCTTTCTATGCGCCCTACATCTTGTCCTACATGGCTGAAAGGTTGTATCACATTAGGAAAAACTGCGTTTTGGGCCAATGTTTTAAGCTAAAAAATTTTGCACTTTCGTGCATTCGCACTATATTTGCACTTGTATGGCAAAGCAACAAGAGGCAATTAGAGAGCGCGTACGCACCAATCTGCGCGAACCGCGCAAATATAAGGTGCTTATTCATAACGACGACTTTACTACTATGGATTTCGTTGTGATGATACTTAAAGTCGTGTTCTTTAAGTCGGACACGGAGGCCGAGGCCCTGATGCTTACCGTACACAGAAGCGATAAGGCCATTGTGGGCGTTTATAGCTACGATGTGGCCATGTCGAAAGTGAGTAAGGCCACAGACATGGCACGCCATGCTGGCTACCCGTTACGTTTAACCTGTCAACCTGGATAACCGCCATGCCAATATATATCAATTCTCATGAAACCGACCAAGTGCTCAATAGTGCGTTCAACTATTGCATGCTGTACAGAAACGAGTTTGTCACACCCGAGCATCTGCTCATGGGCATGACAAACCTAGATAACTTTTCTATTGCATTACAAGCATCGGGGGGCAACACCACTAAGCTGATGGCTCAGCTAGACAATGTGGTGGGGAAGATGGAAAACGTGCCGAACGATTGGCATCATGTACCGGGAAACTCGGTGCAGATGGAAGAGGTGATTGCCAATGCCCGCAAGCTGGCTATGATGGCCGAGGTGGACATGCTGCAAGTGCCGCATCTGGTAACCTCGCTTCTGGGCTTGCAAAACTCTGATGCGGCCTATCTGCTAAGCAAGCAGTTGGGCGAGAACGCCTCTAACTTCGTGGCCGAATTGGTAGAATTGTATGATGAAGACGAAGGTTTGCCCATCTTCGGCAGCGATGGCGAAGAAGATGAGGAAGAGGAACCTTGGCGTTCGCTCGTTACATGCGTGAACGATACGTACAGGAACCATAATCCGCTTATCGGTAGGGAAGAAGAATTGCAACGCACCATACAGGTGTTGTGTCGCAAGGAAAAGAACAATCCGCTGCATGTGGGCGAACCTGGTGTGGGCAAAACATCCTTGGTGTATGGGCTGGCGGCGATGATAGAACGCAACGAAGTGCCGCAACGGCTGCAAGGGTGCCGCATTTATCAAATGGATATGGGCACCATCTTGGCCGGAACGCAATACAGGGGCGATTTGGAAAAGCGCATTAAGCAGGTGATGAACGGACTGCTGATGGAGGGAAACACCATCCTTTACATCGACGAAATACACAACTTGGTGGGTGCGGGCCGTTCGAGCGAAGGCTCGATGGACGTATCGAACATGCTGAAACCCTATCTGGAAGGGGGAGAAGTGCGCTTTATCGGTAGCACAACCTATGCCGAATACAACCGCTATTTTGCCAAGAGTGCCGGTATTGTGCGCCGTTTTCAACAGATAGACGTACCCGAACCGTCGCCCGAAGAGGCTATCAAGATACTTAACGGACTGAAAAGGCAGTACGAGAAGTTCCATAACGTGCACTATTCGCCCGAAGTTATCGAGTTTGCCGTGCATGCCAGTGCCAAGTATGTTAACGATAGGTTCCTGCCCGACAAGGCAATCGACTTGATTGACGAGGCTGGTGCCTACCGCCAAATGCACCCTTTGCCCACAAAACGGCAGAAAGTGGACAAGGTCTTGGTGGCCGATGTGCTTACGAAGGTGTGCAAGGTGCAGGCTGTTGCCTTGAAAGACGAGGGTAACGAGGCGCTGTTTACGCTGGAAAAGCGCATGAAACAACTGATTTACGGTCAGAACCAAGCCGTGGAATTGGTTACGCAAGCCATACAGACGGCTAAGGCCGGACTTACCGAAGAGGGGAAACCGCTGGCTGCCATGCTTTTTGTTGGACCTACGGGCGTGGGAAAAACAGAGGTGGCACGCGTGTTGGCCGCAGAGCTGGGTATTGAATTGGTGCGGTTCGACATGAGCGAATACACCGAGAAACATGCTGTGGCAAAACTCATTGGTTCGCCTGCGGGATACGTGGGATATGAAGATGGCGGTCTGCTTACCGATGCGATACGCAAGACGCCCAACTGCGTGTTGCTGCTCGACGAGATAGAAAAGGCGCATGCCGACATCTACAACATCCTGCTGCAAGTGATGGATTATGCCCGATTGACGGATAATAAAGGTCAGAAAGCCGACTTCCGCAATGTTGTTCTCATCATGACGAGCAACGCCGGTGCGCAGTTTGCCTCGCAAGCCAGTGTGGGATTTGTCGGCAATGTGTCGCGTGGCGAGGCTATGATGGCGCAGGTTAAGAAGACGTTTAAACCCGAATTTATCAACCGCCTCTCGGCCACCGTGGTGTTCCGCGATATGGACGAGGCTATGGCGCAACTGATATTGAAGAAGAAAATAAAGGCCCTGCAACAGCAGTTGGCTGCGCGCAACGTGGAGCTTACGCTCGATGGCGCGGCCGAAAGCTACCTGTTGCGAAAGGGTTTCACACCGCAGTATGGCGCACGCGAAATGGATCGCGTTATCGCCGCATTGCTAAAACCTCTGCTTACCCGAGAAATGCTTTTCGGAAAGCTGAAAAAAGGCGGCAAGGCCATCGTGAAAACGAAGGGCCACGAACCGCCAACACCCGACGACACCAATGTGCAGCTGGTGCTCGAAGTGCCTAAATGAGCTGCTACAACCGCTAACATCGTTTTAAAAATCTCTCTCGCAATGCCCAAGTTTGTTTCTACATATAGCAATCTTTACGCATACAATGGGCTGAAAAGGTCGTTGAGGGGGGAATTCTGCGTTTCAAAAACAAACTTTTCCTTTGCCGTATCCGTATATGCGGCGAAGACGTTTTGGAGCGTTGATGGTGTTAACCAAATTCCTAATTAACTATGGTGTTCGCGTTAGATAAAACACTCTCGTTCCCCGACCCGCATTTGGGTGAACCCGACGGCTTGCTGGCTGTTGGCGGAGACTTGTCGGTAGACCGCATGTTGTTGGCCTACAGCTATGGCATTTTCCCGTGGTACTCGTTCCGCTACAACCGCGAAATATTGTGGTATTGCCCCATGCAGCGGTTTGTTATCTTCCCTTCTGAGGTTCATGTGTCGCATTCGATGCGCTCGTTGATGAACAGAGGGACCTATCATGTTACCTTTAACCAAGAGTTCGACGAGGTGATAAGACATTGCAGCCGACTACGCATTAAGGAAGATGGGGCTTGGCTGGGGGTTGATATGGTGAAAGCTTACCGCAAGATGCACGAACAGGGGTTCGCCGCCAGTGTTGAAGTGTGGCAAAGCGACCGACTGGTGGGTGGTCTTTACGGCGTAACCATCGGGCGTTGTTTCTTTGGCGAGAGTATGTTCTCGTTGGCACCCAGTGCTAGCAAGCTTGCCCTTATCCACTTGGCGCATTATATGAGCGACCATGGCGGCCTAATAATCGACTGCCAATTTGAAACGCCGCACTTGCGCTCGATGGGTGGGCGGTTTATCGCGTACGACGATTACCTTAAGATTATACAGAAAGAATAAAAATGAACAATGAGGAACTGATGCGCAGGGCAATAGCTCTGAGCGAAGAAAGTGTGAAAAACGGAGGTGGCCCTTTTGGGGCGGTGATTGCACGCAAAGGCGAGATTATTGCTGAGGCTGCCAATCGTGTTACCTTAGATCACGACCCTACGGCGCATGCCGAAGTAAGCGCCATTAGGTTGGCTAGTAGTAAGTTGGGCACGTTTAACCTTTCGGGGTGCGACATTTACACCTCGTGCGAGCCTTGTCCGATGTGTCTGGGTGCCATTTATTGGGCGCGTCTCGACAACGTTTACTACGCCAACAACCGCGAAGATGCCGCCAACATCGGTTTCGACGACGACTTTATCTACCACGAAATGGCGTTGAAACCCAGCGAACGCAGCAAGAATATGGAACTGTTGCTGCCCAACGAGGCCATCAATGCCTTTAAAATGTGGGAGGAGAAGGTGGAGAAGACGGAGTATTGAGGCCCACATTTTCTCTCATATTAAACGTTTTGAGTGGCGTTGCACTACCTACCGCATAGCGATAGTTGGTGCAACGCCACTAACATGTACATGGGTTGTTATGAGTTATTTGTTGTCTTGAACAGGTGGCTTTCACCAGGAGAAAGGCCAAGGAATAAACGCATTGGACGTTGTTTGTTATCTTAAACTGGCGCCTTTCATGTGCGAGTAGGCGCGTATATATAGGATGAGTAGGATGAAATTCTCATCCCCACAAATTCATAAGCTTGTTGTCTTACCCTTCTTCTTCCACCACCAGTCCATTTTCCCTTACGTGTTGGATAAGTGCTTTAAATGTTCGGTTATGGCTTAGGGTGGCTATGTGTCCCGTTATAATCATCTGTTTGCGTGCTCGTGTGAGTGCCACGTTCAGTTTGCGGTCGATAATTCGGCCGTCTTCCTCAAAGCAATTGGCAGTGAGGAAGTCCAGTTGGTAGCGGTGAGTGATGGTGAACGAGTAGACAATGACGTCTCTTTGCGACCCTTGATAGCGTTCAACGGTGTCGATGGTGATGTTGTTTAGTTCGGCGACACCCTGCTTTTGCAACTCGCGACGTATCATTGCAATTTGGTTTCGGTAAGGAACGATGACCCCAACAGTGCGGTTGGCATCGAAGTGCTTGCCGTAAAAGCGGTGGATGCGCCCCAATATGCGAGCCACGATGCGCGCCTCGGCAGGGTTAGCCTTGTCTGATGGACTTTCGTTTTCGTTGTCTTCTGCCGCGAAGAACAGCAGGCGATGGGCTTTCAGCTGGTCGTCAAGCACGTCTTGCGATGGCAGGTTGTAGCCAAGTTGTTGCTCTTCCTGATGCGGACACGGCACCACATCGAGCCGTTCATGGGCATAAAACATCTCGTTGGGGAAACGTGCGATGTGCGGGTGCATGCGTCCTTGGCGGTTAAGTGTGCCGATGAAACGCGTGCGACCTTGGCTCCGCTCCCAGTGTATCAGTCGTTCGAAGAGCGATTGGCGACAATCGGTTATGCCGATGGCATTTAGTTGCGGGTCGTTCACTGCGGCTTGGGCGGCGTTTTGCTGAACCACGGCGGGCAATTGCTTATGGTCGCCTATAAGCACAAACTTGTCAATGGCAGGCAAACTGTCGCTTTGGGGGCGCAATCCGTGGAAAATGGCCGTGTCGTGAGGCAGATTGGCAGAGAGCAAACCCACGATGTTGGGTTCTAATATCTGCGATGCCTCGTCGATAACGGCCAGGTCGAAGTGTTTCAACGCAAAGATGTTGGAGCGCGATTGCATGGTGGATGTTGTGCCAACAAATACGCGGCAGGCCGCGATACGCTGTTTGATAAGGCTCAATTTGGGGTCGCTGTCCACCAGACGGTCTAGCAAGTAAGGGCGAAAACGTTCGTCGCAGCTGTATTCGTTGCCGATGCGAAGAAAAGGAATAGCCGCAGATAGCAGCATGTCGCATATCTCGTCTACCGCCCTGTTGGTGTACGACATCAGCAGAATGTTACCCGCTTGCTCTTCAACGATAAAGCGCAGGGCCATCGAAGTCTTGCCCGTTCCAGGTGGACCAACAAGCAAAAAGTAGTCGCGCGCTTGTTTTATGCGCAACAGCACCTCGTCGTAACTGGGATGATAACTTCGCGGCAGCTCCGCCGCGGCATCGTATTTCGGTTCTCTTTGCCCCAGAAGCAAGGCTTTGCGCTGAGCGTTGGCCGTGGCAAAACTATGTAAAGCCTTCACGGCCGATGTGCTACCCACGTCGCTTGTGGCATGTTCTATGGCAAAATGCTTATCGCCCTGCAAGTAATTTTCGTTTTGCAGACCATCGTTCAGATGCACAACAATCTGCCCAACGGCGATGTCTACCAGCACGCCTTTAAACAAAATGCTTTGCCGCACGTCGGGTTCGGCATCGGGTTCGTAGGCATAGAGGTACACCATGTCGCCGCGACGAAAGTTCGGAAGGAAGTCGTCGGCCTGTTCAGGAACGTCGAACGTCAGCGTGTCCACCCCATTATAGCTGTTGCTTTTCTCTGCCTTTTGCAGTTTAAGGGCGGTAAAAATGTTTCCTGTTTCTCGTTTTTCGGCCAACGGCATGTTCCAAAGGTCGGCTCCGCTGTGGCCTTGCGTCTGCTGTGCGCCAACCTTTGCCAACAACTGTTCGTTGTAAACGAAGGTAAGCATGCGGCAGACGTAGGCGCGTTCCAGTGTTTCTAGCTTATGCAACGGTGTGGTTACGGCAGCAATTTGGGGTTCGAGATAACGATGATAGAAGGTAGAACAGAGTTGGTTTTGGTTCAGCGTGTCGGGCGAAAGCCTGTCGATAATGCTGTCAAA
Organism: Prevotella conceptionensis 9403948; assembly: GCF_000312305.1. Taxonomy (GTDB): domain Bacteria; phylum Bacteroidota; class Bacteroidia; order Bacteroidales; family Bacteroidaceae; genus Prevotella; species Prevotella conceptionensis. The sequence continues at coordinate 230,146 of NZ_HE999448.1, forward strand.
GCCTTGTTGGGCGATGCCAAATTCTTGCGCCACAATTTCGTTGCGCAGGCGTATGGCCTCGTGAAAAAGGCGTTGCAGATAGGCCACCACCACCAATCCGCCAGGCAAAGGGTATTTGGAATAAAGCAGACGGATGTCTACTTGATGGTTAGACAGGCGGAAGTTGTGGCGCAAAACGCCGTAATATAGCAGCAATTGCACATAATGGTCTTCTTTTTGAAAGCTGCCAAACTCGTTGGGTTGGTTGCGTTGAATGTTGTAATTAGCGCCCGATTTCTGCTCCACCAGCAGTCGAAAATCGCTCGTCATGAGGTCAACGCGACCTTGCAAGCCCAGTTCTTCGCACACGAACGAGGGTTCGAGCAAGGCTTTCGAGCGGTCGAACCCCTCTTGTTCGTTATCGAAAAGGCGGCCTACAATTTCCTCAATGTTGTTGGCTTGGTTAACTGCCACCTCGCGAAAAGGCTCTCGCACGTTGAGGTCGGGGCAGGTGCAAAAGTCCATTGTGCGCTCTTTAAAGGTGTTGGTAAAGGTTTGTCGCCAGTCGTAATCGGTGTTGTTGTTAATGATGTCGTCTAGTGCTGCGCCTGCAAAGCTACCCACCAGTATGGCTTGCGAATTGGCATTGGCCCCCATTCTGTTGACGGTATAGGCCAAGGGGTGGTGTCCGTAATCGGTAAAGCAGCGTGCAATGGCACTGATGTCGAGCAGAAAGTCGGGCTCTAGCACCACCAATCGCGGCAAAAGCGCATGGCCTTGCTTGGTGCAATCTAGCAAGTTGAGTTGCATTCCTATGCGGAGCAGGGGTTTAAGGTAGGCTTGTTCTTCTGTCTCTAAGTTCAGAACCATAGGCTCTTCATAGCTTTCGTTGTCTATTTTTACCATTATTTGGTTGTCGTTGCATTGGTCTACAATGCAGCGCAGGTAGCGAAAGTCCACGAGTCGCAACTCTTTTGGCGGCTTGTTTGTGGGGGCGATGCGCCCAACAAGCATGCTGGGGATGTGCTTGTTGTACACAGCCGATACGAATATAGACAGCGCCCTACAATGATATGGCACGTCTTCTGCGGGTATGGGCTGTGTCTTATTGCTCTCCCTACGCATCTGTTGTATGGCCACCACATCGCGCAGGGCGATGCGATGCCGTTTGCAAAGAAAGTCTACCTTGGAAAATAAATTGCCGAAGGCCTGTAAACTGTCTTGCAATGCACCATCGCAGGCCAGCGAAAGGGTGTCGTGCAGCTGCTTGTTGATGCTTTCGGGATTTGTGGTTGCCGTGGATAAAGTGTGGTCGATGCGGCGAAACAACTCGTCGGCGGTGATGTATGTGCGTGGGTTGGGCATGTTGCGCTGTGGTATTTAGCCAATGGTTAAGGGATGAGACATAAATTGGAAGACGAGCCGTGCGTTGTAAACGTAGAGATAGAGGGTCAATGCCACAATTGCCCAGCGCAGCACAAGGGCGGGCTTGGCCGACAGACGCTTGAACATAAAGGCAATGGCGATGGGGATGATGAACAGCCAATGGGTGCCCATGATGTAGGCCTCGTTCAGCCCGAACCCCAGAATGATGTGCAAAAAGATGTCTACCCCCAGCCACGACAGGCAGAGCCAAAGCAGCCTTTGGCGCATGCCGCAAAGCAGTCCTACCACGAAAAGCACCACCACGAAAGCCTCCACGGCGTAGAAAACCAATGCCCGTAGTGCACAGCAACAGGGCGCGAGATAAACAGATCTTCCAATAAATGGTCGCGATGCAGCTGTATGCTCTCGCCAAACACGTTTTCCACCACGCTCGTTAGTCGTGGTGTGTCCTTGTCGGTCCATTTAAGTACGGGGTCGTTACCCATTGGTTTGCCGATAATTCGTTCCTTTCGGGCCTCGTGCGCACACTGCGCTTAATGGCATTGGGGTTCTTTTTTTGCACTTGCGCCTCAATCCTTGCCGACTCCTGCTCGCGTGGTAGCAGTTGTAGCGTGTATTGGGCATAGAAGGCGGCACCCAAAACAACTAGCGGCAACACGCCAGCCAACAGCAGGCGGCGTGGCTTAAAGAAGGCCTTACCCGTGCCGAAGAGGTCGGCCAAGAGTGTTTTTGCGCCGTTGCTAAGCGTTATGCCAGCCGTAAACAGCAACAGCAGTGCCGTTTGCCACCATGCCATGGCCTTGCCTTTGTTGGCTATATATAAGGTGAGGATGAGCAATAGCAACGAAAAGCAAAAGTGGTCGGGTAGCATGACGGCCAACATAATCGATGCAAACGAAAACAACAGTGCGGTAAGCGCAAGGGCGTCTGCCAGCTTTAAGCCTATTTGCGAACGCAAAATGCGAAACAACAACACCGCGCTGAGGGTGGCACTGAGCGTTAACAACACGGCCATGATGTAGATGGCGGCGTTGAAATCGAATTGCTTGATGATGGCATCGTTGAGCCAATAGAACGGTGCGAGCAACGGACCGAACAGCGGATGGCGCGAGAGTTCGTAGTATATTTTTCCGTTTGAAAGATAGATACACGAGTAGGCATCGTAGCCCGAAACATGGAACATCTCGTGAAACAGCACCCAATAGCCCCTAAATCCCACGCGTGTAAAAAGGTCGTGGTACTTATATAGGGTGAGCGCATTTTGCAATGCAAACACCAAGAAGGCCACTAGGGCCAGCGGTTTCTCTTCTTTTCTTAGTTTAAACATGTGTTCTAAGTATATGTTATGCGTGCCTTGCGGCTCTGGTTATGTGCCAAACGGACCGTATTTACGGCAAATATAAGGTCTAAAAATGCCGTGAAGGTAATTTTTAGAACCAGCCTTAAATGGTTTATATGTGCAAATGTAGCATTTTTTATATAGAGAGCCACATCATATCACAAAAAGTTCGGGCGGTATGTAATTTACTTGCCGACTCGTTAACTTGTAAACTCGTTAACTCATCAACTCAAAAAACCGTTAACTCGTCAACCCGTTAACTTGTAAACTTGTCAATTCATCAACTCAAAAACTCGTTAACTTGTAAACTCATCAACTCGTCAGCTTGTCAACTCGTTAACTCGACAATTCAGATTTTGTCTATTTTTTGGTAGGAAATTTAACATTAAAAGTGCCCTTTTTATCCGCCAACTGCTCACCTTGCCGCAAATAATCGATTCTCGCGAAGGTTTGTTTGGGTGCAAAATGGGGTTAGCTTGTGCATGCGGCAAAATGAATTTTTATTTAAAAGAACCGCCATTTGCACCCGTTTTTGGGCTATTTGCTGCTAAATGCACTGCAATATGCCGCAAAACGCATTGCGTTTTGGTGCTAAATGCAGTGTGTTTTGGTGCTAAATGGAGTGCGTTTTGGTGCTAAATGCAGTGCGTTTTGGTGCTAAACGCAGTGCAAAACGCTGCAAAATGCGAGACGAAAAGCATAAAAATACGCTG
>NZ_HE999448.1:233791-246985 GCF_000312305.1 Prevotella conceptionensis 9403948
TGGTGCTAAATGCAGTGTGTTTTGGTGCTAAATGGAGTGCGTTTTGGTGCTAAATGCAGTGCGTTTTGGTGCTAAACGCAGTGCAAAACGCTGCAAAATGCGAGACGAAAAGCATAAAAATACGCTGCAATGGTATAAACATAACCTTTTAGAACCATTAGAAACGTGACTGAAAAGGGCAAAATAGTCATTAAAAAGCGGCATTTTAGGGTCTAAATGCAGGTTTTTGGGAGTGAAAAAACAATGAGCCTGGCACCAAATAGAAAGGCAAAATGGTGCTAAATGCAGCAGGTATTCTTAAAATTGGACAGAAAAAGAAATGCCTATGACTGCAACTAGCGGCTAATTGCTTGCTTATAGCCCTTAATTTTCGCTAGAATGGGGTGGCAGAAAGGGTGTTGTTTGTAAAATATAATTACTAACTTATTGATATGGTGTCTAGCTGTTGAGCAGATAATCTACCACAGAGTATAAGTTCCAAGCGTATAGCCAAAGGGTGAGCGAGCCAATGGCGATGCGCAGAAAGGTGCGCTTTCGGCCTGTGGCAACTACGAAAAGGGCGGCCAAACCCAAAGGTAACACGTAGGCCCAATGGGCTGTCATGATGTACACCTCGTTAAGACCGAAACCCAATCCCACGTGTAACACCCAGTCCATTGCGGCAAAGGCCAGGGCCATGAGCAACAGTTTGTTGCGCCGTCCCACCCAAAGGCCAGCCACAAAGAGCAGCACCAGCAACCCTTCGGCCACGTAGTTGATGGCCCAACGATAGTGCACAATGACGGGCCTACGCCCATACATGTCTTCCAACAGATGATTGCGATGCAGCTGAATGCTCTCGCCAAAGAGGTTTTCTGTAACCGATTGCAGGCGCGAAGTGCTGATGTCGGTCCACCGCAAGAACCCTTCGCTCGTCATAGGTCTACCCATTTTAGCGGCTGCACCATCGTTTTGACCTTTCTTTGGGGCAGAGTTGGTGGGGCGTGGCGGTAGCTTGGGATTGTTCGGACTTTTCTTTTTCGCCTCTCGCACGGCCTCTTCCCATGCCAATTGGCGTTTTCGGGCCTCCTCTTCGGCTTTCTTCTTGGCCTCAGCCTTACGCTTGTCGCGTGCCTGATGCCGCTTAACTTCGCCCAGCCAAACAAAGCGTTTGTACTCGAAACGGGCAAAAGCCCATATCAAGGCCGAAGGCAGTAGCACGGCAAAGAGTAGGAAACGGGGACGGAAAAAGCGGCGGCCGTTGACGAAAAGTGCCGCAACGAATACTTTTAAGCCATTGTTAAGCGATATGCCAGCCGTGAGAACGAATAGGCAAAGGGCCTTCCACGTGGGCATGGTTGTGGCTTGTTGTTGGTGGTTGGCGGCTACTAAGAGGGTGAGTAGCAGGGCAAAGAGCGAAAGAATGAAGTGGTCGGGTGCGATGGCCGATACGGTGATGTAGCCCAAGGCGAAGAAAAACAGGCTTAGCAGGCGGGTATCGAACAAGGAAAGCCCCATAACACGGCGCAACAGCCTGTGAAGAAACATCAATGAATAGAACGCGGCGAAGGTTTGCAGCGCAGCCACAACGAAGATGGCGCAGTTGATGCCCGTGAGCCACATCAGACCTTGGTTAATCATGTATGGCACATACATGAAGAAGGCTAATAGGGGATGACGAAATACGTTGTAGCCAGCTTGCCAATCGCTAACCACAACGTAAGTAATGGGATCGAAGCCTGAGAGGTGGAAGTTGCGAATGAAAAGGTCCCAATATTGGGCTTGTATAGGCGTGAACAGTGCGTAATAACGTGCGATGAGCAGGGCGTGTAGCCCCACGACGATGGTAAGCAAGGGCGCGCCAACGACCCATTCCTCGCGTTGAACCTTGAAGATGGCAAATAAACGTATGCCGTTGTGTTTGAGAAAGAAACGAACCAGCAGGAAGTTGATGGGCACACAAACGGCAAACATGGGCAAGGGCGCGAGCGTTTTGCTTACGCCAAGGTCGACAAAGAGGTTGAGTGTGGCCATCTGCAACAGATAGTTCACCACATGAGCCACGGCAAAACCTGCCCAACGGCCAGGAGTTGCGTCTACACGGAAGGTATAACGCATGCTGGCCCAAAGATTAAAGGCAAAGCTGAGGAGATAAGCCACGGTCATGGCCAGATTGTGGTTGACAAACTGCAACCCTACCCAATAAGAGGCGTATTGTATGGCGGTGGCCGACAGGCCTACGATGCCAAATCGCAAAACCTCGCCTAAGCTTTGTCGTCTATTTTGTTCTGAATGGTTTGTAATGTGGTTCATCCGCATAAGCTAACATTTCTTTGTCGCCTTGGCTGTCGCCGTAGGCCGTGATATAGTATTGTTGTCGGGGGATGAAAAGGCTTTCCACGCGCCGCACTTTTTCTGCTCCATGACAGTTGGGCGAGGCAAATCGCCCCGTCAGCCTCCCATTTTCTACGGCTATTTGGGTGCCGATAACCTGCACTTGTGGCAGTTGGCGAAAGAAGGGTAGCACCCAATTGGTGATGCTGGCACTGACAATCAGCACGCTTTCGCCCCGTTGGCAGGCCGTTTCTATGGCCTTTATTCCTTGTGGGCGCAGTATGTGTGCGTTGTTTTTAGCGAACGATTGGCAGTGGGCATCGAATGTTTCGAGCGTCATCCCTTTGAAGAAGTGGGCGAATAGCCGTTCTTTTACTCGTCCGTTTGCATATAGATGCAACTTCATCAGCACGATCAGGGGCAGGTAAAGCCCAAATCCCACGAGCATTCGCCACCTTCCCACAGCGTGGGCGATAAAGGCGGGCAGGGTATCGAGCGTGGTTAGCGTGCCGTCGAAGTCGAAAAGTGAAACGCGCATGGGCGTTGTAGAATTTGTAGTCATAATATAATCGGTCTCATCTTTAAAGGTGAAAAGGTGAAAAGGTGAAAGGGTGAAAAGATGGCTAACGCCTTTAAAAGGTGAAAGGGTGAAAGGGTGAAAGGATGGCTAACGCCTTTAAAAGGTGTCTAGCGGTTTCTAGGTTTCTAGTTCATTCTAGCTTTCGGACAAGTCGGACAAGTCGGACAAGTCAGACAAGTCGGACAAGTCAGACAAGTCAGACAAGTCAGACTGGTCGGACTTATCCTATTAGCCTAACACCACCTATACATTTGGCTTAACTCCATAACTCCTTAACTCCTTTAACTCCTCAATTAACTCCTCAACTTACCTCCTTACTCCCTTTACTCCTAGTATATTATCAACAGAAACGCCATGATCCACGCCACCACAATGGCTTGCGTAAATCGGTCGCGGAGTAGTATTTTGGTAGGGTCGCCACTCACTTCGTCTACCACTGTGAGCTGCATGTAGCGCAAAAGACCCACCAAAACGAAAATGCTGGTGAGGTAAAGGTAGGGTGCATGGAACCGACTAACCACCTCGGGCGACACCGTGTACATGATGTAACACACCAAAGTAACGGTACCTGTAATGGTGATGGCTTGGTTTACGAAGGTGATATTGTAGCGTATGGTGTTGCGGCGAGGCGGTTCGCCCGTCTCGTTCATGCGCAAAACGTCGTCGCGCCGCTTGGCAAACGACAGGAAAAGCGCAAGTAGGAAGGTCATCAACACCAACCAATTGCTCACCGCTACGTTGCAAGCCATGCCGCCAGCCAATATCCGTAGCACGAAACCAAAGGCCACCGTGCACACATCTATGATGGCATGGCGTTTCAACCATAGGCAATAAGCCATGTTAAGCAAGAAGTAAAAGGCCACGATGCCTGCCGTTTCGCCTGCCCGTTGGGGTAGGAAGAACAGCAATAAGGCCGACAACAACACCAAGACGGCCATTAAGGCATAGGCCGTTGGCACACTTACCGCGCCCGATGCAATGGGTCGGCGACATTTTACGGGGTGTCGGCGGTCGGCATCTACGTCAACGATGTCGTTGAAACAATAAATAGCCGATGCCGCGCAACTGAATGCAAAGAAAGTAACGACGCTTGCGATGGCATCGTCGGCATTCAGCAGTCGTCCGCCAAAGAACATGGGAATGAGCACAAACCCATTCTTAATCCATTGTTGCGGACGAATAAGTAAGAGCGTTTTTTTCATCTTTCAAATCGCTTTGTTAGTTGTTCCATCCCCTTGTTTAGCAGCCATGCCAAGGGAAACGTGATGGCGAAACAGGCCAAGAACGTGGGCCAATAGCCCCATTGCAGCCGCTTTATGTACACCAATACGAAGTGGGCGTGCAGCAGATACATTTCTAGGCTCACGGTTCCAACCAGTCGCAGAAAGCGTTTTATGCGCTGCGGAACGGCCGTAAGCCAGTTGGCCAATAGCAAAACAAGACTGAACGTGGCGGGGATGTAGAGCATCCGCCCGATGAAAAGCGGAAAAAGTCCGTGCCTTGTCTGCTCTAAATAGATGTCTACGCCAAGAGAGAGCACCGCGGCAGCCAGCAAAAGCCAAACGCTTTGGGAGCTGAGTGTTAGTCCTTGCTTTACCAGCGCACCGCAATTGATGCCGATAAAGAAGATGGGAACGCGGCTCCAAAATATCTCGATGTGGCCAACTGCATCGTGTATGGGACTTACCCATTGCACGGCCACGCACCAAACAATCATCAAAACGGGCAACCAGCGGTAGGCAGGATGGCGCGAAACGAGTCGCACATAGGCGGGAGCGAAGAAGTAGAGCATCATGGTTGCTGGTATGTACCAAAACGTTAGCTCATCGTGTAGCCAGAAATCCCAGTTCACCAACACGTCGCCCGCCAGGTCAATCACTTCTTTTGGTCCTTTCGCTCCTTGCCAAAAGAGCGGCACATAGTAAAGACACGCCACGAGAAACCACGTGGGATAGATGCGCAGATAGCGGCGTGTGAAGAAACGTTTGAGCGACTTGTTGCCTGTTAGGGCATACCAAAGTCCCACGCCACTAAGGAAAAGAAACACGTCGACACCGATGTTTCCCATACGCCAAAGCCCATAGAAGGGCGACAAACGGGGCAAGCTGACATGGAAAAGCACAATGGCTATCATGGCCAAACCCATTAGTTCACTTCGATGTAGGCTGATGTTGGCAAAGCGGATGCCGTTTGTTGTTGGGGTCATTGGTTGCGGATGTTAACGTTTGGGTAGCGGAATGCGCCGGATAAGCTTGTCTGTCACCCATGCTAAAGCAACGGATGCCACGATGTAGAGCAGCAATCCGAGGTAGGGTTGGCCATATCGCGAGATGGGGATGATGAGCTTTCGGGTGACGGGATGGGTTACAAAGAGAGCCGCCGAGATGCCGCCCATCCAGCACAGGGCGCGATAAAGCCACGCCATTACAGGGGCGCGTGCCAGCAACTTGGCAGTTAAGAGGGTTGCAAGACAAATAATGGCAGGGACAAAAGTCCACCCTAAGAATGTTTGACTGAGGTAATAAATCAGGACAATGCACACCAAAAGGGCGGCCGATTGCTTAACGTTGTCGTCGCCCCACAGCGTGGCCGACTTATGAAATTGGGCATAAAGCAAGCCCAAGCCAAAGGGAAACATGCCCCCCATGAAGTTGTAACGGTAGCGATTCATTACCTCGTCTAGGGGCGGAAGCTGCAATTGTACAATCAAGCACAGGGCCATAAGCAACGCAGTTATGCCCCAATGACGGCGATGAAGCACCAAACGATAGAGCAAATAAAACTGCATCAGCAGCCCGAAGAACCAAAAAGGACCGGGCCAAATCATCTTATCGGGACGGGGTAGCAGGTTGTTGACCATCAATAGCTGAGAGATAACCTTCAAACTGTCGTAATGCCAGCTGGGCGGATTAAGCGTATCCACGGCGATAAAGAGCGCAAAGCCCACCGCCATCATGCGAAACAGTTTTAGATAATGGCTAAACAGGAATTTGCCCGCGGGCACTTGAAGGCCGTGATACTTCTTGAAAAGGCCATATCCGCTGAGGAAAAGGAACACCGGCACGCCATAATGGCCGAAGAACGACAACAAGTGCATGGGCAAATGTGTATCGGGATGCACCAAAGCCTGGTTCATGCGCGTTACGTTTTCGGCGTTAAAGGTGTATTCGTTCTCCTTAACTATCGGACCAAGCCAATGACAATAGTTGTGCAAGAAAAGCCCAATGATGGCCAAACCGCGCATACAGGCATTGATGCTGGTGGTGTTTTGGCCGCCAGTGGGCTTGTTGGCGTGGCTGTTGGCGTGTGCCGTGGCCTGTTGGTGGCTGGTTAGTACAGCGTTTTTTTCTTCTGTATGTTGCTCGTTTTGTGACATAATGACGGGTGTGGGGTTAATGTGCTGCAAGGTGTTGGCCAATGTTTGGCGATGCACTTTGGGGCTTGGGGCGCGGCAATTTGTCGTAATCGGTGGTGCCTTTGAGTATTCGAGGCCGATTTTCGTTGTACTTCGGACTAATCAAGTTGTTCTCTTCGCGATAGCTTTTGGTTTTTATTCCAGCCAGATAGAGCAGCAAATGGGGTAGGGCATCGGTCATAAAACGTCGGTTGCGCGCGTTTTGTATCTGCCGATAGATGTCGGGATGACGGGCGATGTAGGTTCGCGAACACCATATCCAGAAAGGAATTTCGAACTCGTATTTGGCCAAGGGGTAGTCGATGGCGGCCGAATGGTTGCGGCAAACAATGCCGCGGTTTTCCTCGTAGCATTCTTCGCCGTGGTCGGGCATGTAGATAACGATGGCATCTTCGTTTTCAAACTGCTTGACGATAAGGTCTACCACCGAGTCGTTGTATAGCACGGCATCGTCGTAAAGTGCCAGGACGCTGCGCTGACCGGGGGTTAAGTCGGGGCGAAGTGTTTTGTAGTCGGTGCCATTCCATCGCCGGCGGTCGTTTGGCGTGCGGAATTTGTACCCTACGTGCTGCCCAATGAGGTGGAAAATGGTGAGGTTGTGCCGGCCTTCTTGCGACTTTAAGCGTGCGTATTCGCGCACCAGGTCTTCGTCGAAGATGTGCAAACTGTCGTTTCGCGTATCGAACATGGCCTTGTTCAGCGTGGGGTTGTTCAGAAAAAAGCCGCCGCTAAAATCGTAAACGTTTTCTTTTGCTTGGGGCAAAAACTGGTTGGTGATGAACGTTACGTGATAGCCCGCTTTGCGAAACAGTTGGGGAAAGAGCGGATAGTCGCACCATTCTCCGCGGTCGCCCACATCGTAGAGCGAAAAAACGTGCTTGAAAACGTAGCTGGTAAGGTTCCAAGGCGACACCACATCGTTGAATTTCACCAGTTGTTTGCTGCGTTCGCGGCGTATTTGCCGTGGCGTTGTGGGTTGCACATATCCGTATTGCTGCGAATGATGTTTGCCGAAACTCTCGCCGATAATCAGCACGATGTGCGGGCTGGTGTACGTGCAGCTGTCTACTTTTGCCGTTTTGGCGGCTGCAATGAGCTTGTTTAGCTGTTGCGATGCCAATGAGTTGGCATATATCGAGAACATTAAATGGTGCACAGGGTGGTAGCATTCTCCGTGGTTTTGCTCGGTAAGCATGTGTTCCACTTCGCCAACGCTCTTGCCATGCATCAGTTTCCAAAGGGCCACTTTGTTGCCGGCGGTAATGCAAAAGCTCCAAATCAGAATGCCTGTAAAGCCGATGGGGGCATACTTTTTGAGCTTGTTGGCCAATGGTGTGCTGATGGTGGGAAGTTTGCCCGAAAGCTTTTGGCAGGCCGCCTTCAACCACTTGGGGGCGAAACGGCGTAACGTATAGGCCAAATGGGAAAGGGCGAAAAGCACAATCCACCCAAATTTGCTAAACAGAATGCTGAAAGAAAGGTAGCTGGAAAGAAACTCTGTGGCCTCGCGACCATTGGTTTCGCCCACCAAAAGCAACATGGTGGGGGTGATGACGGAATCTAACTGAACGCGGCAAAACACGTCGACGGCCGTCGTTAGGTATAAGATAAGGTATAGAACGCCGCGAACCCACGGGCGGATACGTTGTGGCAAGATACTTAAAAGCAGGCAAAGGGTGTAGAGGTCTGCCAGTAGCTCGGTGTAAAGGTGCCTGTAGATTTTCTCGTTTGCACTGTGGGGGAGGGTTAGCCACGCACAAATCACGCCCAAGAGGTACATCGACACGAAGAACGGCGCATTGATTTGTAGGGGTTTAACCACGTAGCCAAAGATTTTTTTGCTCAATACTGTTAAGGTCATTTCTTTTTAGTTCCTTTTTTCTTTATATGTGTATATTGCCACAAATAGGCGCACAACAGCTTGTTAGGGCCTGTTGTGTGCCGCATGAAACACGTCTGCGCGTTTTTATAAAAACGCGGTGTTGGTTCGTAATGTTATGCAAATTTACACTTTTTATCATTGATAACCGCCAATGTAAGCGTTTAATTTGTTTGGTAAAAGAAAACGGCCACGCGCCCAACCTCGCTCTTATCAACTTGTCAACTCGTTTACTCTTCAACTTAAACCCCCATACAATTAAGGATAATTAAGGCGAGAGAGTTGAGTGGCGAACAGAAAAAACGCTACCTTTACAGCAAAATAATAATCTAAAATTATGCAGAGATTAGCGTTACATATTATATGCCTAATGGGTATGTTTTGCAATTGCAAAGCACAAACTGCGCCGACTTCAACAGACACGACGCTGCAAAACAAGAGCGAGACACAGCAGGTGGACTCCGTGAGAGAGAGCAATACGCCAAGTTATCGTGTGCTATCTGTTGAGAACACCGACACACTGCGGTGGACGGGCAAGGCTTTTACCGGCAGACACAAAAACAAAGGCAATACGTGGCTGATAAAAGCTGTGATGAAAGGCATGAATCCTAATTGGTTGAGGCACGCTCTTTGGGTTACGGTAAAGGATGTGTGGCTGCTTAGAGACGGCGTAGAGAAAGATGTAATAAGCGTCATGGCCTTCAAGTCTGCCGAAACGCGGTGGAGCATCAGTGCTTTTAAGAGAGAAAAATTCATGGTTGAAGAATGCAAAGCACCCTTGTATGCCGTTCCATACTTTATAGACGGCTGTGCTTACATCATCTGTATTATCCCCCCGTCTCAGATAGTGGGTAATGAGGTAAGAACACTAATAGACAGAAAAACTTTGTACGAGGATGTGTTGAAACCACTTATGGACAAGCCTTTCTTTTAATAAGGAGGGTATGGGGCACTCGTACCCGATTTTAAACTTGCAAATCCCAACACTTAAAAGCTTTTGTTGTATTGGTTTTTTCTTTGGAAAGGAGCGGTGGGAACAAGTTGACTCGTAAAGAACGTTTACCGAAAGGCTGCTGTGCTAACGCCTATTTTGCAACAGTTTGTACCACGCCTTTCCCTCGTTGGAGCTACATTTTTGTGCCATCGTTGCCAACATTGTGCGCGTGGTTGCTATCTTGTGTTGTAGCCATAGTTGCAGTTTACTGCCTTTGTGTGCATCTTTCGCCGCCTTGTTCAGTGCCATTATATAGCGTAGTTGCAGGTTGGCAAGATAGTTTGAGGGCATGCGCGATGTTTCGATGTTGTTGAAAAAGGCATCGCAAAGTATGCCTATGTGCTCGTTAATGCCGTATCCACCCCTCTTCGTGCCTTGTTTTAACAGCATGTTGAAGGTGTCGGTACTAAACAAATTGCCGAAAACGCCATCCAGCGACATACTTAGTTCATCGCCCTTACTGGTCAATTGGTTTTCGTTTATTCGCTTACTTTCTAGTCCACTGTCGGCTAGCATGATGTATTTCGTCAACAAACGCATGGCCGTGCGTTTCAACGGCGATGGTTTCTCCTTGTCGAAAGTTTCGGATAAGGCCACCAATTGCTCGCCGTACGTGCCCACGGCATCGCGATAAAGATGCCATAGGGCAAAGCCTTGCTCTTTTTTAAACTTCGCCATGTTGGCTTTTTGGTCGATTTGTGGCATCAGTTGCAGCACGTTGTCCATTATCCGCACGCGCTTGTCAAAGGCAGGCGTATCGCCACTTGCAGCTTGCGGCTTGATGGAAAGGCGTTTTATCAGGTCGACACGCTGCTCGTAGGGCGTGTTCCCTTGCGCCGTGGCGTAGGCATAGGCCACAGCACGCCTGTCGGCATCGCTTAGTTGCAACGCACTTGGTCCGTAATCGGTTTCTGTAGATATGCCCAGCACCTTCGCCACCTGCGTCATTACCCTGCCTTGAATGGTTTCCTGAACAATGGCATCGGTGCTGTTTTCGTCCCAAAAACGCATGTCGAAGTGGGGTAGGTAAAGGAAATAGTCGAGCATCCTGCCCTCCAACACGGCTTTACCCACGTTAATCCAACCGCGTAACAATTCGCCAGAGAGTGGGTGGCACAGCATTTCGCTCGTAGTTTCTTGCTGGCCAAGCTCGAAAGAAACGTACATGCGCGGTTGAGTGATGTCTGTTTGGGGCGTAACCTGTTCAACTTGCAGCGCGTTGGGTATGCCGGCATCGGCCAACGCCTTGTTCCATACCGCCACACCAGCCTTTACCGCACCGATATATTGGGGCGGAAACAGACTGTCGATGTAGAATGTTAGCGGACGATTGAGTGCCCAACGCTGGATGGGCATGTTGTTTTTGGCGGTTGGCGAAGTGCTTTCGGTGGGCACAGTAAGGTTTTCTACGCCCTTTGTTGCCAGCCTTATGGGGGCATAAGTCTGCGGAAGAAGTTGTACGCGACAACTTAGTTCTAATGGAACGCTAGCCTCAGGCAATACAATCATCGAGCTAGAAAAGTTGCCCTCTTCGGCTTGTTGCCCGTGATAACGCCTTATGCGAAACTGCGTTATGCCATTGTTGGCCTTTACATCCAAGAGCGAAGAGAGGTCGGGAACCATCTCGCGAATGGTGTACAGCTCTTGATAGCTGAACCATTGCTTGCCCGTTAGCAGTTCGTTGGTAATGTCGATAACGGCAGCACCAGCCTTTGTGCGCCCCAAAACAGGGTACGCGATGCCTCGGTCGGCCTCATTTTTCACTGCTATCATTTCGCCTTCTGCAACGTTTTTCAGTGGTTTTAGAAGGATGCTTTTGTCATTTGGGGCAACAATTTGCACCACGCCCAGCGACTTTATGGGGTGAGCATTGAAATCGAAACCGCAATTTACTTGCGCACTGATAAGCACATCGCGCCCAATGCAGGCAGTGGGTATCTCCATATATATACGTCCGCTGTCTACATGCACGGGCAAGTGGCCCGCGTATGTCTTTGCGTTTGCCCCCCATAAGGTGGGCGTTGCCGTCGGTAAGGGCTGTGTTGAGGGCGCAGATTGGGCTTGCGCGCTAGTTTGCAACCCATGCAAGGGCATGAGAAATAGGGCTAAAAGCAATGCTTGTTTCTTGTGCAGTTTCATTGTTATGTTGTTATTGGCGTTCTGTTTTGGCGGTGCCCAACACGTTGCCTATGGTGTAATGTAAGCATTTTCATCTTCATTCAAATCGGTCGTTGGAGCCTGCGCGGACATTGTTTGATTGTTGCGTATGTTGTCTGTCTTATTATTAAAGGTATAGTGGACTACATCGAGAGAATAAGGCAGACAAGATGCCCACAGGCAAACGAAAGGTGAACAGGACGTAATGGAAACGACTTAAAACATTTGATAAGCAGTTTAACAAACTGATTGGGGCTTATTTTTAATGTGGGCTAGTGTGTGCAAATGTAGTAAAATTTTGCTTATTACGCCAAGAAAACCTTATATGTCGTTGTCTGTTACAAATGTTTCGTCGTCATAATCCATCACGGGGCGGTCGTTTTCGGTGGCATTCGATACGCCATCGATGAGGAAATCGTCCTCTGATTTGGGCTTCTTTTGCAGTTGTAGCAGTTTATATACCCTTTTCCCGGCAGGTGTTTGATAGTGTATTAAGCACGCATTGGTTTTGGTTATCTTGCTGTGTACGGCGAAAGAACGTAGCCATTGGAACTGGAACTTGCCCGAACCAAGCAGCGGATTATTCTTGATTGTATGGCTTTGCATCTTTTGTGCGAAACCCTTTGTGCAGTATTTGTTCAGCACTTGGCGTATGGCGGCAGGGTTAGGTTGTGGTTGAGCAAGCTCGTTTACGTACATGGCATAGAAGTTATAGAGGTCAAACACATACCCGTTGTATTCTCCTTCGTACGATTCGTTGGTTATTTCAACCTTTCTCGTTTGTCTGTTGGCACAAAAGGCCAAGGTGTATGTATAGTCTTTGGCGATAATTTCATCGCAATACGATAGGCTTAGGTACACTGTTGTTGGGGTTACGTAAACTTCTTGGGGCGCAAAGAGGGTAAAGCTGCTGTTGATGTCTTTGCCTACAAGATATTTAAGGTTTAGCTTGTAGTTTTTAAATACGGGTTTGCCTGCTTTATAGATGTTCACCTTCAAAGAAGTATAGGACATGTATATCTCTGGATAATCAATCTTCTTACCCTCATAAAATTCGCGTACATGTATTTCCCAATCGCCAACAGTGGTGTCTATGCGCGTGGGTGGGTTAGCAAACTTCGAGTAGTCGGTTGTGTCTTTTTCCTCTACATACGGCTGTACGCTGTCTGTTTTTGCGCTAACCGAGTCGTTGCCAGTGCTGTTTGCATCGGCTTTTTTGTCTCCCGAACAGCCCGTTAGCAGGGTAATTGCGATGAGCAAAAGGGTAAAGGTAAGCTTTTTCATTGTTATCTCCATGCGGGTTGGTGCAGCAAGGGCAATATATAGTTAGAAGGAATTGAGTTTAGAAAGTTGTTTGCATACCCCACCTTGCCATCAATGTATCCACACAACAGCATTTGCAGTGCAGCGAAAAGATATTTGTACAGACACTACAAGCACTTTGTAGTATCAATACAAGGTGCTCGCAGTGCCAGTACAAGGTGCTTGTTGCGTGAGTACAAGGCACCGTGTACTGATGCGTAGGCTTGCCTGTTACGCCAAGAAAACCTTAAATTTCGTCGTCTTCTGCATACTCTTCTTCTTCGTCTTGCATGGAGGGCAGGTCGTCTTCGGTGGCATTCTGCACGTCCGAGATGACGAAATCGTACGCTGTTCTGGGTTTCTTTTGCAATAGCAGGCGCTTATACACCTTCTTTCCGCCTGGTATTTCGTAGTGCACGATGCACGAATTTGTGCCTGCCTCTTTGCTGTGTACAATGAAAGAACGTAGCCATTGGAACTCGAACTTGCCAGAACCGAGCAGCGGATTGTTCTTGCTGGTGTGGCTTTGCATCTTTTGTGCGAAACCTTTTGTG
>NZ_HE999448.1:247389-254838 GCF_000312305.1 Prevotella conceptionensis 9403948
CCTTTTGTGCAGTATTTGCTCAGCACTTTCTGTATGGCGGCCTTGTTAGGCTGTGGCTGAGTAAGTTCGTTTACGTACATGGCATAGAAGTCGTAGACGTCAAACACATATCCATCCATGTCGCCTTCGTACGATTCTGCGGCTGTTTGAACCTTTCTTACTTGTCCGTTGGCACATAAAGCCAAGGTGTACATCTGGCAATTGTCGGTTTCGGGTTCGCAGTACGATAGGGCTAGGTACACTGTTGTTTCGGTAACGAAGACGTTTTCGGGCACCCCAAGGGTGAAACCCTTTATGTAATTGGAGCCTGCAACCGCCTTGGCGTCTATCTTGTAGTCTTTAAACACGGGCTTGCCGCCTTTAAATATATTCACCTTTACAGCGTAGTCGGCGAAGAGTTGTTTGTCAAGCTTAAACTTCTTGCCGTCGTAAAATTCGCGTATATGTATTTCCCAATCGCCAACAGTGGTGTCAATACGAATGGGTTGGACGGCAAACTTCGAGTAGTCTGTCTTGTCTTCTTCCTCTACATACAGCGGCACGCTATCTGTTTTGGCGGTAATCGAGTCGTTTTCTGCGCCGTTTGTGTCGGCTTTTTTATTTCCCGAACAGGCCGTTAACAATGTAATGGCGATGAGGGAAAGTGTTAGTGCGAGTTTTTTCATTTGTCAATTTCTATGTGGGTTAGTGCTGCAAATGTAGCAAAAAAACACTTATTGCCGCCCATCTATTGCCAGTTATTTTGCTAGCAGCGCAGAAAAAGGGCTTTTCTACCAAATAATCGAGCATTTCAGAGGCTTTGTTTAGTTGTTGTTGTCAGCTTGGAGAGGTTTTTCAGACTTTGCGATAGCTCTTCGCTGATGTGCCAATGGCAGGGCTGATTAAAGCAGTCCGTGTGCGTATGGTTATGCTTTTGTGGGTTAAGTACGCAATACGTCGTCGGTCGTCAACAGGCCATTCTTCGCCATTCTACATTGCGGGCAGGTCTTTTTCGGTGGCATCCTGCACGCCACTAACCAAGTATTCGTACTCCGTTTCTGGTTTAAGTTGCAGGTGAATGCGCTTGTAAATCACCTTACCGTCAGTGCGTTTGTAGTTAACGATGCACGTGTTTGTTTTCTCGTCCATCAAGTGCACCTCCAAAGAACGTAGCCATTGGTAATCGAATTGGTCCGAACCCAAGAGCAAGTTCTTCTTCAACGTCTCGTTTTGCAGTTGTTTGGCAAAGTCTGTTGTGCAGTATTTGTTCAGCACTTTCTGTATGCTGGCAGCGTTAGGTGTAGCTTGGCTTAGTTCGTTTACGTACAAAGTGTAAAGCCAATAAATGTCGGTGACGTACATATCTATGTCTCCTTCGGCCGAGGCGATGGACGTTTCGTACTTGCGCACCGAGCCATCGGCATTCAATGCCAACACCCTTTCCAGGCAATTGTCGGTTTCGGGCTCGCAATAGCCAAAGCCAATGTACACCGATGTGGGGGTAATCTCGAACTGTTCGAATAGGCCAAGCTCGAAACCTTTGATGTGGTTAGGGCCCATAAGCGACTTAGAGTTTACTTTGTAGTTCTTAAACACAGGTTTGCCTCCCTTAAATACATTTATCTTCACGGCATAATCGGCGTGCGTTTCCTTATCGTAGGTGAACTTATTGCCGTCGTAAAACTGGTGTGCATGTATCTCCCAGTCTCCCCAAATGGTGTCCACGCGTATGGGCTTTATGGCAAACTTCGAGTAGTCGGTCTTGTCTTCCTCCTCAACATATAGTTGTGTACTATCCGTTTTGGTGGCAGGAAAGATGTTGTCGATACAGCTTGCATCGGCTTTTTTGTCTCGTGCGCATACCGTAGTGAGCACGAAAAACAGCAGGGTAAGTGTATATATGGGTCTTATCATTTGCTTATTTCTGTTTGGGGTTGGTTGTGCAAATGTAATAAAAAAGTGCTTATGGTTGTCTGTTCGCCTCGCTTTATTTTACTTGCGGCGCGAAAAACGGGCGCATTTTCCATAAAATCGGCTGTTCAAAACATTTTTTTCGCGTTTTGTTTGGTGGTGTGGTGAAATCTCCTTACCTTTGCATCGCTTTTGAAAAACAAGCGTATTGGGGCGCTTAGCTCAGCTGGTTTAGAGCATCTGCCTTACAAGCAGAGGGTCGGCGGTTCGAATCCGTCAGCGCCCACACACAAGAAGAAACCTCGTTTCCAAGCTTTGGGAACGAGGTTTTTTGTGTTAAGAGAGGTGGTGAAAGCGGGCTATAACAAAAATGTTATCTGGTTGTTTACGCAATTGCAGCCTTTTTCTTATCGTTGCATAGACGTGAATTATACCGCTATTATACAATTGCAAAAGGTTATTATTATCGTAGAACAGTCTTCGGATGGCGTTTTTTGGTGTAGAACAGAAACGGACAATTGCAGGTGTAGGACTAAACGCTTGTGGTAAGGATGTAGCCTCTGCGAAGGCTGATTTGTTGGAGTGCTATGAGGAGGCCAAAGCTGATATGAAGGCGGAAGGTAAGGAAATGCCTGAGGTGGAATTTGTATTCTAGTACGATTTGCAATCGTTTTTTAACTATTTCAACTTCCTTCATGTTACTGAAAAGCTAAACGGGTAGCTTTCAACCCTTCTTTTCTCGTTCCTCGAAAGGTGCGTTTTCTCGCCATGACAATGTTCGAGCAAGCTCGACGTTGTTCATTTGGCTTAACGAAAACGTTCTTTTCTCGTTCCTCGAAAAGTGCTTTTTCTCGCCATGACAATGTCCGAGCAAGCTCGGCATTGTTCATTTGGCTTAACGAAAACGTTCTTTATGTTTCATCTGTTCTTATGTCAAAATGGACGCATTTGGTCACAATACGAGAAGATGAATGATTACCCCGTTCACTTATCCACTCGTCCACTTGTCTACCCGTTAACTTGTTAACTCGTCCACCGTTGTAAACTTTTCAGCAGGAAATTTAACACTGTGAGTGCCCTTTTTGTCCACCAACCGCCAACCTTGCCGCAAAAAATCGATTCTCGCGAAGGTTTGTTTTGATGCAAAAAGGGGTTAGTTGTACATGCAGGCAAAATGAATTTTTATTTAAACGAACCGCCACTAACACCCGTTTTTGGCCGATTTGCAGCAAAATGAAGTGCGTTTTGGTGCTAAACACGGTGCAATTTGCCGCTAAACGCAGTGCGTTTTGGTGCTAAATGCAGTGCATTTTGGTGCTAAATGCAAGGTGAAATGGTGCTAAACGCAGTGCAAAATGCAGCTAAACGTAGGACAAAAAGCATGAATATCCACTGAAATTGTATAAACAAAACCTTCTCGAACCATGAAACACATGCCTGAAAAGGGCAAAATAGCCATTAAAAAGTGGGATTTTAGGGGCTAAAAGTGGGAAATTGGGCATGAAAAATTACGAGGTGGCAGCTATTCTAGAAAGGCTAAATGGTGCAATTTGCAGCCTTTTTTCTTAAAAACGAACATCTTGGAAGATATGAAAGGTTAGAAATAGAGGCTATTTACCTACTTTATGACCTATATTATCGCTAGAATAGCGCGGAATTTAGAGGGGCGTTGTAAAATAAAAGATAAGGATTTAAGCTTTTTGAGTTGATGACTTTTTGAGCTGATGAGTTTGTGAATCGGGGAGTTGATGCCTTCGGGAGTTGTTGGGCTTTCGTTAGTTTACAAGCCAGAGAGTTGACTTGCCCTGCACTCCTCTCAATTTATAGAAAGATTAAAAGTCAAAACGACTTCAGTATTAAATCGGAATTGCAAGCCGCCTCTTTCTAATTGGTGGCGCATTTCATCATAATTGTTCATTGAGCCTCTTATACTTGTTGTATAAGGGGCTTTTTCGTGTCGATTGTTTGTAAGATGTCACTACTCAGTTTAACCAAAGTTGGCCGTTAAAAAGGTATTGAGCGAAAGGGGTTTTAGTGAAGGTACTGGCAACCGATTAGTGTTTAATCGTTTGAATGAATTTACCTTTCTCCCTTCATTGTGCTGCCATTTGCATACGTCTTTATCACCATGTCTTTCACCGCAGGCGGCACAAGATGGTCGATGGGCAGGCCTTCGGCGATGCGATGACGGATGTCGGTGCTCGAAATGTCGTAGAAGGGCGTGTTGAGAAGGGTTACATTGGCGGGCAGGTCGTTAGGGTTTACCTCGTAACCACGGCGTGGAAATATCGCGATGTCGTGGCTGGCGAGTATGTCTTCGTGGTGATTCCACTTGGGAAACGACACCCAATTGTCGGCTCCAATAAGGAGAACGAAAGAACGTTGCGGCTCGTCGTGGGCCAAAGCTTGCAGCGTTCGCCAGGTGTACGACGGCGTTGGCAGGTGCAGCTCGTAGTCGGTGGCGCAGAAACGAGGTTCGTTGGCCGTGGCAGCGCGCGCTATTTCGAGCCGCGCCTTGTCGGCCATCAAGTCGTTGGCGTTGCGTTTAAAGGGGTTTTGGGGCGACACGACAAACCATACTTCGTCTAATCCCATATCGTCTAAAAACTGTTGAGCCAAGGCGATGTGCCCGTTATGTATGGGGTTGAACGAGCCGCCATAGAAACCAGTGCGTATCATGGGCGCGAAAGAAAGGCGTTAATCGCTTCGAGAGTCTGCCGTTTGGCCGTCTCCAAGTCGTCGTTTATGATAACCTTGTCAAACTGCGGAGCGAACGACAGCTCGTATTCGGCTCGCGCAATGCGGTCGTTTATCACCTCTGGTGCATCGGTTGCGCGCCCTTCAAGCCGCTGGCGCAAGGCCTCGATTGATGGCGGTTGGATGAAAATGCTCAACGCCTTGTCGCCATAAAACCGCTTAATGTTGCACCCTCCCTTAACGTCTACGTCGAAAACAACGTTCTGTCCTGCGTCTATTTGGCGTTGAACCTGCTCTTTCAACGTGCCATAAAAGCGGTCTTTGTACACCTCTTCGTACTCCAAGAACTCGTCTTGGGCAATGCGTTGCCTAAATTCTTCGGGCGAAAGGAAGAAATATTCCACGCCATGTTGTTCTGTTCCGCGCGGTGCCCTGCTGGTACAAGATATGGAGAAGGCCAGCCGTAGTTCGGGATGGCTTTGCATCAGCCAGTTAATAATGGTGCTTTTGCCCGAACCCGATGGTGCGGAGAATATCACCAAAGCACCTTTGTGCTGTGTAGAAGACTGCCCGTTAGGGTAGATATGCTGGTTATTGTCCATAATCTTTGAGTTTATTTGAGTTGATGAGAGGGGAGTTTTTATTTGAGTTTTTGCGTTGATGGGTGGGTAAGTTTCTGATTTTTTTGAGCTTGTTAGTTGGCAAGTTGATGCGTTAGGGCTTATTGCAGAATGCAGGTTTGTGCGCCCTTCGGCCTTGTTTTGTTGCTAAGTTTATCGTTCGTAAGACTAAATACGCAAATACTTTAGAAACTCAAAACTTCAAAACCTCACAACCTCGCCAACTTAAAACCTCAAAAACTGATAGCCTACAACACATTCAGCACTTGCTCTTTAATCTGTTCCAGCTCGTCTTTCATCATCACAACGATGTTCTGCATCTCGGCTTGGTTGCTCTTAGAGCCCGTTGTGTTAATCTCGCGACCCATCTCTTGTGCGATGAACCCCAGTTTTTTGCCCTGTTCGCTTTCATCGTTCATGGTCTTGGCAAAGTACTTCAAGTGATTGGTCAGTCGCTGTTTCTCTTCGCTAATGTCCAACTTCTCAATATAATATATCAGTTCTTGCTCCAAGCGGTTCTTGTCATAGTCCACTTCGGGGATGTCTTTCAGCGCGTCTACAATACGTGTTCTAATCTTCTCCACCCTCGCTTTCTCGTACGGTTCGATGTCGTTCATCAGCTTACCGATGTTTTGTAGTTTCTCTTCAAACTTCTTTTGCAGGGCCATACCCTCCTGTTTGCGAAAAGCCACGATGTGTTCAAGGGCCTGCTTTATGGCCTCGGCAGCCGCCTTCCATTCGTCTTCGTCCAGCGTTTCCATTTCGGTGCGTGTGGTAACGTCGGGCATTTTCAGCAGTGTAGCGTACCAATCTTGCGGTTCGGGAATGCCTGTTCTGGCCGAAATCTCCTTAATCTGTTGGTAATAGTTTTCAACCAATGCGGCGTTTATGGGCGTTGCGTCCGCCGCTGCGTCTTTTTCCACCCATATAGAGAAGTCAACCTTGCCCCTGGTGAGTGCTTTTGCCACCATCTGTCGCATCTCAATCTCCTTTTCGCGATACAGAGGAGCAACGCGTGTAGAAAGGTCTAGCGTCTTGCTGTTAAGCGATCTAATCTCTACGTTTATTTTCTTGTCGTTAAAGGTCACGACAGCCTTGCCGTAACCCGTCATGGATTGTATCATAGTTTGCGCGTTAATTTTCTGCAAATGTACACATTTTAAACGGAAAAAGCGTAATTTTGCACTTTAATATAAATAATACTGAATAGGATTATGTCGTGCATATTAAATATAGAAACTAGTACCGCGGTATGTTCGGTGGCCGTTAGTAACGATGGCGAGTGCATCTTTAACGCCGAAGACCACGATGGTCCGAACCACGCCGTAAAGCTAGGTACGTTCGTAGACGAGGCCCTTTCGTTTGCCGACAGTCACGCTTTGCCGCTCGATGCCGTGGCGGTGAGTTGCGGACCGGGCTCTTACACGGGCCTGCGCATTGGCGTTTCGATGGCCAAAGGCGTGTGCTACGCCCGCAACGCTAAGCTATTGGCCGTGCCAACGCTGCAATTGCTGTGCGTTCCGCTGCTGTTGCGCGAACAAATAACGCCCGACGATGCCCTGCTTTGTCCCATGCTCGACGCCCGACGCATGGAAGTGTACGCCGCCCTCTACGATAGGGCACTGAAAGAAGTAAGGCCTGTGGGGGCCGACATCGTTGAGGCCAATACCTACAAGGCTTTTCTAGACCAGCATCACGTGTTCTTCTTCGGCAACGGAGCCGACAAGTGCAAGGCCGAAATCGTTCACCCCAACGCCCACTTCATCGACAATGTGAAGCCTTTGGCCAAGAATATGACACCATTGGCAGAGAAAGCTATGGCCGAAGAGCGTTTTGAAGATGTGGCATACTTTGTGCCGTTCTACCTAAAAGACTTCGTGGCGAAAGCCGCCAAGCCGCTACTCTAACTGCAAGGACAAACCAAATGCCGAATAACGAAATTAAGAATGAACAACCGAACATCCACCACTAAGATAATGAACATAGAAGGATTGGACTATAACACGCAACGCGAACGGCTGATACTTCCCGAGTACGGACGTGAGATACAAAAGATGGTGAACCACGCAATGACCCTGCCAACCAAACAAGAAAGGCAAGCTTGCGCCGAGTCTATCATCGCAACGATGAGCATTCTCTTTCCACAAGGCTACGATGCCGTAGACCTAGAACACAAATTGTGGGACCATTTGGCCATCATGAGCGACTTTAAACTCGACATCGACTACCCGTTCGACGTGTC
>NZ_HE999448.1:254945-256630 GCF_000312305.1 Prevotella conceptionensis 9403948
GGAGGCCACGCGTGCCACCACCAAGCCCCAGCATGTGGGCTACACTTCGTCGCGCATTCCTGTGCGCCATTATGGCAAATTGCTCTTCGAAACATTCGAAAGGCTGAAAGACATGCCTGCCGGAGACGAACGCGATGCACTGGTTAGGCTCACCGCCAACCAAATGAAACGTTCGCTGGCGCAGTGGGGACACGGCGCAGCTGATAACGAACGCGTGGCATCAGACCTTGCTGCGTTCACCAATGGCAAGATACAACTCGACCTAGACACGTTTAAGTTTGAGAAATTGCCTGCAAAAGAACCTGAGAAAAAACGCAAGAAGAAGTAGCCATGCAATCGTTTCTCATCGAGGGCGGACGCCCTTTGCAAGGCACTATCACGCCGCAAGGAGCCAAGAACGAGGCCTTGGAGGTGATTTGCGCAGCCATACTAACTGCCGAAGAGGTGCGTATCAGCAACGTTCCCGACATCTAGACGTGAACAACCTCATCCTTCTGCTGGCCGACATCGGCGTGAAGGTGACACGGCATGCGCGTAACGACTATTCGTTTAAGGCCGACGAGCTGAACCTCGACTTCCTTTCTAGCGACGAGTTCGTGCGCAAATGTGCGGCTTTGCGTGGCAGTGTGCTGCTCATCGGTCCGCTTTTGGGGCGCTTTGGCCAAGCGATGGTGGCCCAACCTGGTGGCGATAAGATTGGCAGGCGCCGTCTAGACACCCACTTTTGGGGCTTTCGCATGCTCGGTGCAAGCTTTGAAAAGCTGCCCAACCGCAATGTTTACCAACTGCGAGCCGACCAATTGCAGGGGCGTTACATGCTGCTTGATGAGGCATCGGTAACAGGAACGGCCAACATTATCATGGCCGCAGTGCTGGCTAAGGGCACAACCACCATCTATAATGCTGCCTGCGAACCCTACATACAGCAGCTTTGCCGACTGCTTAACCGCATGGGGGCACGCATTGGCGGCATAGGCAGCAACCTGCTTACCATCGAAGGGGTTGAAACTTTGCACGGAGCAACCCACCAAGTGTTGCCCGACATGATTGAAGTAGGCTCGTTCATCGGTATGGCCGCTATGGTTGGGCAGGGCATACGCATCAAGAACGTGTCTGTTGAGAACCTCGGACTGATACCCGATACCTTTAAACGATTGGGCATTACGATTAATATTGAGGGCGACGACCTCTTTATCCCGCACCACGAACATTATCAAGTGGAGGCATTTATCGACGGTTCGATAATGACTTTGGCCGATGCACCGTGGCCAGGACTAACTCCCGACCTCCTTTCGGTACTCATTGTGGTGGCTACTCAGGCGCGCGGCAGCGTGCTGTTCCATCAAAAGATGTTCGAAAGTAGGCTGTTCTTCGTAGACAAGATAATCGACATGGGCGCGCAAATCATACTTTGCGACCCGCATCGAGCAGTGGTTATAGGTCACGACCACAAGCTGCAACTGCGTGCTGGCCGCATGACTAGCCCCGACATACGTGCAGGTATAGCCTTGCTTATCGCCGCATTAAGTGCCAATGGCACCAGTCAGATAGACAATATCGCACAGATAGACCGCGGATACGAAGACATCGAGGCGCGACTTAACGCCCTCGGAGCCAACATCAAGCGCGTTTAGCCCAGCAAAAAGCGAAAGCAAGAGCTGCGCAACAGCCCATCCCAGCAAACA
>NZ_HE999448.1:256922-259577 GCF_000312305.1 Prevotella conceptionensis 9403948
CCACATGTCCCAACAATCATCCACACGACCGCAATGGCAAGCCGACAACTTCTATAAGATAGGCAAGCTTGGCAAGCCGCACGGCGTGAAAGGCGAAATATCTTTCCACTTCGACGACGACATTTTCGACCGAATAGAGGCCGATTTCCTTGCGCTCGAAGTGGAGGGGCTGCTTGTTCCCTTCTTTTTCGAGGAATATCGCTTTAAGGGTAGCGAGACGGCATTGGTGAAATTCGTGAACATAGACACGCAAGAACGGGCAAAGGAACTGACGGGCTGCAACGTGTTTTTTCCGCGACAGGAGGCCGATAACCCCGATGCCGAACTGTCATGGGCGGCCATTGTGGGCTTTACCGTTAAGGATGCGGCCACCAACAAGCGGCTGGGCACCCTTCTTGCCGTGGACGACAGCACGGTGAACACCCTTTTTGAAGTAGACGTTAACGGTTCTGCGCCCCTGCTATTGCCTGCATCTTACGACTTGATTGCAGGCGTTGACGCAAAGAAACGTGAAATAACGATGCACATTCCAGATGGAATACTAGACCTAGACTGAACAAATGAAGAAACAAATATGTATTCTTGGCAGCACGGGTTCGATTGGCACACAAGCCCTCGACGTGATTGCGCAACATGCCGACAAGTACGAAGTGTACTGCCTAACGGCAAACACACGCGTTGAATTACTGGCTCAACAGGCACGGAAGTTCAGGCCGGCGGCCGTTGTTGTGGCCGACGAGAGCCGCTACCAGCAGCTGCAAGACCTCTTAACCGACCTTCCCGACATTAAGGTTTACGCAGGAAAGCAGGCACTTTGCGACATCGTAGAGGCCGAACCCATCGACATGGTGCTTACAGCGATGGTTGGTTTTGCCGGTTTAGAACCCACAATACATGCCATTAAAGCGCATAAGAAGATATGTTTGGCCAATAAAGAGACGCTTGTTGTGGCCGGAGAACTTATCAACGAGTTGGCCATAGCCAACCGCGCACCCATACTTCCCGTAGACAGTGAGCACTCGGCCATATTCCAAAGCATAGTGGGCGAGGGCGATAATTCCATCGAACGGATATTGCTTACGGCCAGTGGAGGCCCATTTCGCCTACTGCCCGAAGTGCAATTGGCCAAAGTTACCAAGGCCGATGCCTTGCGCCATCCCACGTGGGACATGGGTGCGAAGATAACAATCGACTCTGCCACGATGATGAACAAAGGGTTCGAGGTGATTGAGGCCAAGTGGTTGTTCGGCGTTGAGGCCGAAAAGATACAGGTGCTTGTGCATCCGCAGAGCATTGTTCATAGCGCGGTGCAGTTCGAAGACGGCTCGGTAAAGGCGCAACTAGGCATACCCGACATGCGTTTGCCCATACAATACGCCTTCTCTTACCCCGATAGGCTGCCGCTTAACGGGCCAAGGCTCGACCTCTTCGCACAGCCGTTGGAGTTTTTCGAACCCGACATGCGTAAGTTCCGCTGCTTGCAATTGGCCTTCGATGCCATTAACCGCGGTGGAAACATGCCTTGCATACTCAATGCAGCCAACGAAGTGGTGAACGAGGCATTCAGGGCCGACCGCATTGGCTTTTTAGACATGCCGCGAATTATCGAAGAAACGATGCAAAAGGTGCCTTTCGATGCGGCTCCTTCGTTAGATACCTACCTGCAAACGGATGCCGAATCGCGCCGAAAGGCCAGCGAACTGGTTGCCCAACTGCGTTGAAACCCATACCGCCAAGCGGCTTTTGCCGCAGCGGATAATACCAAAGAATGTGCCATAAAGAGCCTTGATGCTTACCCATTGGCATCCTAATTAGTACAGAAAACAATAAAACAAACATGGAAATATTTCTCATTAGGCTGTTGCAGTTCATGCTAGCCATATCTATTTTGGTGCTACTCCACGAGGGGGGGCATTTCTTCTTCGCCCGTTTGTTTGGCGTAAGGGTAGAAAAGTTCTACCTATTCTTCGACCCTTGGTTTCATCTCTTCGAGTTTAAGTCTAAGAAAAGCGGCACGGCCTACGGCATGGGCTGGCTGCCTTTGGGCGGATATTGCAAGATTTCGGGAATGGTAGACGAGTCGTTCGACACAGAACAGATGGCCAAACCCGCCCAACCGTGGGAGTTTAGGGTTAAGCCGGCATGGCAAAGGCTGCTCATTATGTTGGGCGGCGTTATCGTTAACTTCCTCTTGGCCTTGTTTATCTATTCGATGGTGCTGTTCCATTGGGGCGACAGTTACGTGCAAGTGAAGGATATGACGGCCGGAATGAAGTTTAATTCGGAGGCAAAAGCCCTTGGATTTAAAGATGGCGACGTACTTCTTGGCACCGAGAAAGGCGAGTTTAAGACTTTCGATGCCGACTTCTTCCGCGATTTGGCCACTGCCACTCGTGTGGATTTGGTGCGCCAAGGCAAGCACATGAGCCTGCCCATGCCTGGCAATCTCGACTTGCTGAACATGCTTAAATCGTCGCCGCGCTTTGTAATGATAATGATGCCCAACACCATCGACAGCGTAATGCCCAACAGCATAGCAGCCAAAGCGGGTCTGAAAGCTGGCGATAAGATTGTGGCTTTTGCAGGAAAACCCATTGATTCGCAAAACGATTTTAATTTCGAGAAAGAGCGTTTGGGCGATATTTTGGCCGCTGC
>NZ_HE999448.1:259960-261788 GCF_000312305.1 Prevotella conceptionensis 9403948
TTTTGGCCGCTGCAACCACTCCTGCCGACAGTGCCAAGGCACTAAACACCACCATATCCTTTGTTCATCAGGGCGACACAACGGCCACCACGGCAGCGGTTAAGCTTAATGCCGACTTGCTTTTTGGTATGGTTTTCACCAACGGACTGGCCAAATATAAGGAAACACACGTGGAATATGGTTTCTTTGAAAGCTTTCCTGCTGGCGCAGCCTATGGCGTAAAAGTGCTCAAAGGCTATGTAGGCGACATGAAATACTTGTTCTCGGCCGATGGTGCTAAGTCGTTGGGCGGTTTCGGAGCGATAGGAAGTCTCTTCCCCCCCATGTGGGATTGGCACATGTTTTGGCTTATGACGGCTTTTCTTAGCATCATTCTCGCCTTTATGAACATTCTTCCCATACCCGCTCTCGATGGTGGTCACGTGCTTTTCTTGCTCTACGAGATGATTACAAGGCGCAAACCCAGCGAAAAGTTCATGGTGCGCGCCGAGTATGCAGGCATTTCCATTCTTATTATATTAATGGTTATGGCCAACCTTAACGATGTGCTCCGCGCATTGGGGTATATGTAAGGGTGAAAAGGCTTTTAAAGGTGAAAGAGTGAAAAGGTGAAAGAGTGAAAAGATGGCTGCGCCTTTAAAGGTGCCTAGTGGTTTCTAGATTTCTAGGTTGTTCTGGTTTTTGGACCAGTCGGACAAATCAGACCAGTCAGACCAGTCGGACTTCTCCGATTAGGCTGACACCATCTATAATCACAAGCTGCAATGCAATTGGCTTAACTCCTTAACTCCATAACTCCTTAACTCCTAAAAATGTCACATCTTCCGAACGAATAACCGCTTAATGGCTGCCGTTTTTCCAGCCGATTGTCCACTCGGTCGCAATTAATCGATTCTTGCGCGAGTTGTTTTTGATACAGAATGGGGTTGCATACATATGTAGGCAGCCCCATTTTGTATTACATCAATATGCAATCTCTATGGTGCCACTTGCGATTTGCACCAAAACGCAGTGCAAAATGCCGCTAAACGCAGTGCGTTTTGCTGCTAAATGCGAGGTAATATGGTGCAAAACGCAGTGCAAAATGCACCAAAACGCAGGGTAAAATGCACCAAAACGCAGGGTAAAATGCACCAAAACGCAGGGTTATATGGGGCAAATGGCGTGCGCATGTGTATATTAATGCACTGGGATTGGAGCGTTTTATCATGACTTTTGATTGAAAACAGACGTGTTTTGGGGCTAAATAGTGCTTAAAAAAGTGGTTTTTTGCTGCTTTTAGCATGGATTTTGGGTGATGAAAATGACGATCGGCGTGCAATCTAGAAAGGTAAAATGGTGCAAAACGCATTAGATTTCCTTAAAATGGACAGCGATGGAGAAGCCTTAGACCGCAAAATTTGGCCTAATTTCTTGCTTTTTGGCTGTTTTGCTTTCTAGAATGGTAGGCAGGAAATGTGCGTTTTGTAAAAAGTTTTTATTTATTTTAAGGGTATGACTTGTTTCGTTATGATGTCCTTTTGTTGCAAGTAGACAGCCTTTTGTGTGCCATCCCAAACGCATTTGTTTGTTGTTAAGGGGCATCGGGTTTTTAATTTCGCCCCCTTTTGCACGCCATTTTAAGGCCGTTTGTTATATTATAAGTTGGCAAGTTTACGACATTTCAAGTCCGTTTGGGGGTAATCCACGGACAAATTCGTAAACTTGCCAACTTCAACCCCAATCGGTCGTTAGACCGCTTACCTATTATTTTAGGTTGTTTCCATCGCTTCCTGTTCATCTTTCGTTTGCTTGTCGGCATCTTGTCTGTCTTATTCTCTTGACGTAG
>NZ_HE999448.1:262462-267062 GCF_000312305.1 Prevotella conceptionensis 9403948
TTACCTATTATTTTAGGTTGTTTCCTTCGCTTCCTGTTCATCTTTCGTTTGCTTGTCGGCATCTTGTCTGTCTTATTCTCTTGACGTAGCCCGCTACCCCTTCAAGAATAAGGCAGACAATATGCTCAACAATACACAAAATCTGCACAGGCTCTAACGACCGATTTGGGTTCAAAGGCCGCTTACAAGGCCACTTCTTCGTTTTGTTCAGTTGTTTCTGCTGGTTGTTCGGTTGCCAAATCACGCTCCACCATGCCGTCGCGCAGATGAATGGTGCGGTCGGTAAGCTTGGCAAGTTCTTCATCGTGCGTGACAATGACGAACGTTTGGCCGAACTTGTCGCGCAGATCGAAGAACAATTGGTGTAGTTCGGCCTTGTTCTTCGAGTCCAGACTGCCCGAAGGCTCGTCGGCCAACACCACGGCAGGCTCGTTAATCAGTGCGCGCGCCACGGCCACCCTTTGCTTTTCGCCCCCCGATAGCTCGGCAGGCTTGTGGTTAGCACGGTCGGCAAGGCCAAGAAAAGAGAGCAGTTCGTTAGCCCTTTGCATGGCCTCGCTCTTCTTCTTACCTGCGATGTAGGCTGGTATCATTACGTTTTCGAGAGCCGTAAACTCAGGCAGCAGCTGGTGAAACTGGAAGATAAAGCCCAAGTGTTGGTTGCGGAAGTCGCTCAACTTCTTACTCGATAGTGTGCCAACGTCCACACCGTCCACCACCACTTCGCCGCCGTCGGGTCGGTCTAGCGTACCGATAATTTGTAACAGCGTGGTTTTTCCGGCACCGCTAGGTCCAACGATGCTTACCACTTCGCCCTTGTTGATTTGCAAGTCGATGCCTTTAAGCACTTGCAACGAGCCGAAACTCTTGGTTATAGATTTTATTGTTATCATAATGAATTATATTTTTAGTAGTAAAGTCGTAAGGTAGTAAAGTAGTAAGTGCAAATGCTTATGAGGCAGAGTGGCAAATACTCTTGTTAATTCGTTAACTTGTAACCGCGCCAGCTAACCCCATAAAGATATTGGCTAAATTCCTCAAATAACTCCATATTGCTTTACCACTTCCTCCTCATCACTTACTACTTCCTCCTTATTCTCTTACTACTTCCTCCTTTCTCTTCATCACTTACTACTTCCTCCTTGTTCCCTTACTACTTACTACTTTCTCCTTACTACTTTACAACTCAGACTACTTCTTCAACTTCTTCACCCACTTTCCAACGTCCTCGTAGGCACTAGTCCCCTCGGTATGTTGTGGCTCGGCAAAGGTAAGTTCCTCGATGCCGTCGCCATATTGGTCGGGGAACACAATCATCAGATTGGTTCCAGAGAAATGTCTGGTTATCTCATCTGGCAGTCTGTCGAGCGCAGCTTTATAGCTAACGGTTCCCTTTCGTGCCGTAACCACCACGAAAAGATGGTCGGGTGCGATGGTGGCAGCCAGCGAAGGCAGTTCGTTCCAGTGGTTCATCAGCGCATATTCGGCACGCATAGAGGCGTGGCGGTTGCGAACAAACTCGTTGATAAGTGCCAATGTGTCTTGACGACCGTGGAAAACGATGCGGCATTCGAGGTTCAACACCACGCGCGCCAGACGTTCGAGCCAGCGATAGAAACCCGGTTCGTACTGCGCACGCGACGGAACGGCCACTTGTATGCGACGGATGGTGCTTAGTGGCTGGTTTAAACGCGCCATGATAATCTGCCGATTCAGTCCGTTGAACAAGCTTTGGTGGAACTGCCCCCAAAACTTTGGCGACACTTCCTTATGCGTATGCAAGCCGATGATAATCTCCGAGGCATGAAACTCGTTAAAGGCGTGCTTAATGCCGTTGGCAATGTTGGCCGCTATGCGCACCTGCGTTTGCGTTCGCACGTCGGTGGCGGCGGCGTATTTCGACACTTGGTCTAGCAGTTGTCGCCCCTTTTCTTGGTTGGCGCGCATGTTCTCGTCGTCGTAAACAAGGTTCAATGCGATGATACCGCGGTTTAGTTTGGGGTTGCGCATCATGATGGCCAAGCCCATAAGTCGGTTGGCGTACTCTGGATATTTCACGGGTACGAGCATACTTTCGTCGTCTTGCTCGCTTATTTCGCTTGCTGGTATGTTCTTTTCGCTAAGAATAAAGGTCTTGGCAGCCCGTTCGGTCATCACCGAAGAGATGATGCAGGTTATCAAAATCATGATAACCACGGCATTAAGAATGTCGTCGGTGATGAGATAACGGCCTGGTTCAACCTGTAAGTGCATGCCAACCATCACGATGGCGATAGCTCCGGCGGCGTGGGCAGAGGTTAAGCCGAACATCATTTGCCCCGAAGGTGCGGGCATTTTGAAACGCCAACTGGTGATGTAGGCCGCAATGGCCTTGCCCAATGTGCCAACAAGGGTGATGGCCAGCACCACCCAAACGATGCCTTGCCCTTGAAACAGCAGGCGAAGATTGATGAGCATGCCCACACCGATAAGGAAATAGGGAATGAAGATGGCGTTGCCGATGAACTCGATGCGGTTCATCAGCGGCGAAAGTCGCGGCACATAGCGGTTAAGAATAAGGCCGGCAAGAAACGCTCCGAATATTCCTTCGAGCCCAATGGCCGAAGAAACGGCCGCACTAAGGAAGAGAATGGCCATCACAAAGATGAATTGCATCACGGCATCGCTGTATCGGCGCAGGAACCAACGCGTTAGTCGGGGGATGAAAAAGGCCATTGCCACGCAGAATCCCACCACTTTTACCACGAACCAAAGCCAAAACAGCCCGCCTCCGCCTTCGTTGTGGGCGGCCACTATCATGGCCAGCACCACCAAAGAGAGGAACAAGGCAATCATGGTAGAGCCAACACTGAGCGATACGGCCGAGTTTCGTTGAAGTCCGTAGCGGCCAATGATGGGGTAGGCGATAAGTGTATTCGACGCCATGAGCGTGGCCAAGAGCAGCGAGGCAGGCATGCTGTAATGTAGAAACGTTGTTCCCAAGAGGTAAATGAGCACGAAGGGAACGATGAACGTGGCCAAGCCAAACACCATAAAGCGGTATTTGTTGCGTTTAAGGCTGCTGCTGTCCATTTCGAGAGCGGCCAAGAACATGATGTAATAAAGGCCCACGCGCCCGAAAAGCTCAAAAGAGTCGTCGCGTTTCAAGATGTTGAACCCATATTCGCCCACGGCAACGCCTGCCAACACCATGCCGATGATGTGGGGAATGCGCAATTTGCCCATCACGATGGGGGCAAAAAGGATGATGAGCATCACGATGAAGAATATCAACGTGGGGTCGGTTATGGGGAAGGCAGAGAACATTTTTCTTTCGCTTATGGGGTTTTTGGGGTTGATGATGCGGGGCGTTTGTAGCTAGAAAAGCTAGTTGTGCTAGGTATTCTTGGGTACATCCAGACGGCTTGTGCCATGCTTTGGCAGCGGCGTTGTTTGCCTTTATCACTGCAAAGTTGCAAAAAATATATCAAAAAGATGCGTATAAACGTGGAAAGTTGTACATTTGCAATGCAATATATCATTATTTTAAAAGAGAAGGAAATGAAAGTAGCAATTGTAGGCGCAAGTGGCGCGGTGGGTCAAGAGTTCTTGCGGATATTGTCAGAGCGTGCCTTTCCCATCGACGAACTATTGCTTTTCGGGTCGAAACGCAGCGCAGGTCAAACCTATATGTTTAATGGCAAGGAGCATGTTGTTAGGCTTTTGCAGCACAACGACGACTTCCGCGGCGTGGATATCGCTTTCGTGTCGGCTGGCGGAGGTACATCTAAGGAGTTTGCCGAGACCATTACGAAACACGGAACGGTGATGATAGACAATTCAAGTGCCTTCCGTATGGACCCCGAAGTGCCACTAGTGGTACCTGAATGCAATGCCGAAGACGCGCTGAACCGTCCGCGCGGCATCGTGGCCAACCCCAATTGCACCACGATTATGATGGTGGTGGTGTTGCAACCGCTGGAAAAGCTGTCGCACATCAAGCGCATTCGCGTGTCTAGTTACCAAAGCGCAAGTGGTGCAGGTGCTGCTGCTATGGCCGAATTGCAAACACAATACAGCCAATTGGTTAACGGCGAAGAACCCACAGTGAGCAAGTTTCCGCACCAACTGGCATATAACGTGATTCCGCAGGTAGACGTTTTCACCGATAACGGCTACACGAAGGAAGAGATGAGGATGTATCACGAAACGCAAAAAATTATGCACACCGACGCAAAGTGCTCGGCAACGTGTGTAAGGGTGAGCTCGCTTAGGTCGCATTCGGAAAGTGTTTGGATTGAAACCGAACGTCCGTTGTCGGTAGAAGAGGCACGTAAAGCCATCGCCGCCGCACCTGGTTGCACGCTGAAAGACGACCCTTCGCAAGGTGTTTACCCCATGCCGTTGGAGACGGGAGGTAAAGACGACATCTTTGTTGGCCGCATCAGAAAAGACTTGGCCGACGAAAACGGACTGACGTTGTGGCTAAGCGGCGACCAAATTCGCAAGGGTGCAGCACTTAATGCCGTGCAGATTGCCGAATATCTGATGAAGAACGATAAGGCGCTGACGAAGGGATAATACGCCTTTGTTTGGCAGAAAGTTATAGCAAAATACATCT
>NZ_HE999448.1:267301-284774 GCF_000312305.1 Prevotella conceptionensis 9403948
TGTTGCATGGCCAGATGGCAGTGTGACAAACTTATTGGGGCGCGTTTATGCGCCCCTTTTTTGTTTATGCGCATAAAAGGCCCAATATGCAGATGGCGTACTTAGACCAGGTTTTATGGAAGGGTGGGCGGCTGGTGTTTGTTTTTAAAGCAGTTGGCGTTGTGTTTGTTTCTCGTTTAATGGTGTAAAATGGGTAATGGTGTTGCAATATGTGTTGCTAAATATGGTTAAAATCATGATGATTTGCTTTTGCAGCTACTTGTTGCGTTTGAATTTTTAATATATTTGCATTCGATACGTTGTTAATTCTAACCTTTAAACAAACAAGTGTTGATTATGAAAAAGAGTACTATCTTTGTTATGGCAGCTATGGCATTTTGCATTGTCGCATGTGTTTTAGATTTTGGAGGAAAACAAGTTTCAGTTTCTCAGCGTGATGAATAAACGGCTCATGAGGAAAGTTCTTTTCCGTTCCTCGAAAAGTGCGTTTTCTCGCCATGACACTGTTTGAGCAAGCTCGACATTGTTCATTCGGTTTAACGAAAACGTACGTTAGCGTACATAATGAATGTTCTGCAAGCATTTACAGTTCTTCAATTCCTTCTAAAATGAGGCTTTCTTCTGTTGGTTTTGTAACAAGTCGGGAAGTTGTTGATGCAGCAAATCAAGATATAGCAAGACGTCTGTTTGAATATGCGAGCCAATATGAATGAAACCCATGTGAGGGAGGCGACCAACCAAACGGCAAATGACGACATCAGGAGTGGAAAATCGTCCGTACAGGTTAACTAGGTTCTGCATTTGCTTGCTTTAAGTGAAGGAGTAACAGGTATGAATAAACATATTAAAAACGGAATAATATCCATGATAGCATGGATAATGTTCCTTACAATTCTTTTTGGGTCTTATCTATATCTAACTAATTCGCCATTTAGTTATTTCGTAGATGGGGAAACGGGTGGCTTTATATCGGGTGCATTTTTCCTAGGATGGGCACTTGTTTGGTTCGGTATAGGTAGGCATTACAGTATTGATTACGAGGCCAAGAAACACATCTTTATAGAAAATCATGAGGGCATAGACAGGTATATCGTAGATAAGGCCTTCAGAAAGGCCTACTTTTCTAGTGTGGCAAAGGTGTTGGCAATTGTGTGTTTTATCTCTGTTCCTTGCTATGTTGCAGCCAATGTGAAGGGTGAACCAAGCTTTAAGGATTGCATGTTGATAGGAATGCTAATGCTGGCCTCGATTGTGCTATACGCCTATTACAAAAGAAACAGAGCCGCCGGGGTTACATTGTGATTTTTAGAACGTTTTCGTTAAGCCAAATGAGCAACGTCGAGCTTGCTCAAACATTGCCATGGCGAGAAAACGCACTTTTAGAGGAACGAGAAAAGAACGGTTTTTTGTGTAACCAACAGATTTGATTTTGTTTGTCTGTGTTTTCTCGAAAGGCATGAAACTTATCAAAAGTAACATCATTGAAGAGATTTTCTACGTGTGCCGTATTTAGGACAAAGATAAGGGACGGCGTTACGAGAGAAAAACTTCAATGATGTTTCTGCCAATAGCTTTAGTAACCCCTTAAATGTTTCTTCTCCGCCTATTCCTTTTAATTCAGCTAGGTAACCTTAGCTTAAAATCTCCGTTTACTCGCAGGGCAGTGGGCAGAAAAACGCATGCGAGAGCAGCCAAACGGCAATAACGCTTGTGCTGTACCGCCCTTATCGACAGCCCTGAAGATTGGTTGGAAAATGGTAACACCATCCCTTTTCCTCCTTAATGACTTACCTTTCCTCACAACCTCCCTCCTCATCTACTAACAGACTTACCCCTAACAAACTCACAACCAATGTTTGTGGGTATGGCTTATTTTGCGTATTTTTGCAAGACAAAGGCAAGGAACAGTGGGGGACAGTGTGCCATTGGGCATGCTAACCACGCCCGTAAACGCTCCAAACGCGAACCGTAGACTTGCCTTTTGGCCACTTAAAAACCATTATTAATAGAGCGATATGCCCATAAATCATTCCCTCAAACCATCTTTTGCGCTGCGTGCCCTTGGTCGTTATGGCCTTTGTGCGATGCTTTTGCTTTTTGCTTTCCTGTGGTCTGGCACGGTTAAGGCCGAGAAACAGCCAGTTGATTACGTTAACACCTTTATCGGAACAACCAATTTCGGCACCACAAACCCAGGTGCAGTGTGTCCTAACGGCTTGATGTCGGTAGTGCCTTTCAACGTGATGGGCTCTGCCAACAACAAGTTTGATAAGGATGCGCGTTGGTGGTCTACGCCCTACGAGTATCATAACGTTTACTTCACAGGCTATTCTCACGTAAACCTTAGCGGCGTTGGCTGTCCCGATTTGGGTTCGCTACTGCTCATGCCCACAACAGGTAAGCTCGAAGTAGACTACAAAGCGTATGGCAGTCCCATGATGATGCAAAAGGCATCGCCAGGTTATTACACCAATTTCCTACCTCGTTACGATGTGCGCACCGAGGTAACGGCCACCCCGCGCACCTCGATGGCGCGCTTTTGGTTTCCCAAAGGCAAGAGCAACATATTGCTTAATCTTGGTGAAGGACTGACAAACGAGTCGGGAGCGATGGTTCGCCGCGTGAGCGAAACCGAATACGAGGGCGTGAAACTGCTGGGAACGTTCTGTTACAACCCACAGGCTGTGTTCCCCATTTATTTTGTTATGCGCGTAGACACCAAGCCCACGGCAGCAGGATATTGGAAGAAACAACGCCCCATGACGGGTGTTGAGGCCGAATGGGATAAGGATAACGGCAAATATAAGCTATACACTAACTACACGAAAGAGATCGCCGGCGACGACATTGGCGTATATCTCAACTTCCATAGCCGTGGCAACGAACCCGTTGTGGTGCGTATGGGCGTATCGTTTGTTAGCATGGCCAATGCCCGCGAGAACCTCGATGCCGAACAAAAGGGCAAAGATTTCGACACGATAAAGGAAGAAGCGCGCAACGCTTGGAACAAAGACCTCTCGCGTATTGAGGTGGAAGGCGGAACAGAAGACCAGCGAACGGTGTTCTACACGGCCCTATACCACGCCCTGTTGCACCCCAATATCTTGCAAGACGTTAATGGACAGTACCCAACACTTGAAACGGGCGAGGTGAAAACCATGCGCGAAGGCAACCGCTACACCGTGTTTTCGCTGTGGGACACCTATCGCAACGTGCACCAACTGCTTACTTTGGTTTATCCCAACCGCCAACGCGACATGGTTCGCACCATGATCGACATGTATCGCGAGCATGGTTGGCTGCCCAAATGGGAGCTATACGGCCGCGAAACCTATACGATGGAGGGCGACCCTGCCATTCCCGTTATTGTTGACACGTGGCTTAAAGGTCTGCGCGGCTATGATATCAACACGGCATACGAGGCTATGCGCAAGGGTGCAACCACTCCTGGCCCCCAAAACCTACTTCGTCCCGACAACGACGACTACCTTTCGCTGGGCTATGTGCCGCTGCGCGAACAGTACGACAACTCTGTCTCGCACGCGTTAGAGTATTATATCGCCGACAACGCCCTCTCGCGGTTGGCCACCGCCTTGGGAAAGAAAGCCGATGCGCGACTGTTCTACAACCGTTCGCTGGGTTATCGCCACTATTATAGCAAAGAGTACGGCACACTTAGGCCCATTTTGCCCAACGGCAAGTTTTATTCGCCCTTCAATCCC
Source organism: Prevotella conceptionensis 9403948 (assembly GCF_000312305.1). Lineage (GTDB taxonomy): Bacteria > Bacteroidota > Bacteroidia > Bacteroidales > Bacteroidaceae > Prevotella > Prevotella conceptionensis. Next base: position 271,024 of record NZ_HE999448.1, read on the forward strand.
AAGCAAGGCGAGAACTTCGAACCTAGTCCGGGCTTTCACGAAGGCAACGCTTGGAACTACACTTTCTATGTTCCGCACGACGTAATGGGGCTTGCCAAGCTGATGGGTGGACAAAAGCCCTTTGTTGAAAAGCTGCAAATGGTGTTCGACAAGGAACTTTACGACCCCGCCAACGAACCCGACATTGCTTATCCGCACTTGTTTTCGTACTTCAAAGGCGACGAGTGGCGCACGCAAAAAGAACTTCATCGGCTGATGGCCAAGTACTTTAAAAACGCGCCCGACGGCATACCGGGCAACGACGACACAGGAACGATGTCGGCATGGCTCGTGTTTAACATGATGGGCTTTTACCCCGACTGCCCCGGCGAGCCTGCCTACACGCTCTCATCGCCCGTGTTCAACCGCGTAACCATTCACTTAGATAAGGAACAATGGGGACGAAACGAGTTGGTTATCGAGGCAAAACGTCAACTACCCACCGATATATTCATCAACGGCATCACTCTTGGCGGCAAGCCCTTTAAGGGTTATCGCGTGTCGCACGAAGAACTTTTGAAGGGTGGCAACCTAACGTTCGAACTGAAAAGTGAACCTGCTCGTTAGGTTATTCAATGACGAGAGAGGGGAAAGGTGAAAGCGTGAAAAAATGGCTGTGCCTACTAACTGGTCAACTTGCCACCTTGTCAACTCGTTAACTCGTCATCTTGTTAACTATTTATCTTGTCATCTTGTCAACAATATAAGGTGAAAAAATGGCTAATGCCGTCTTTTCACCTTTATTTTTTCTTTTAACGGCCATTCATTTTGTTACATTACGTCTTTGTACTTTACAAATTCGCGCTGTTCGTTACGTGTTTTTAGGGAGAATAAAAGATAATCAGGGGGTAATAAACTACTATTATTCAGCCTAGCACATTTCTTTTTAAGGCCATCTTTAGAACATTACCTGCATTTTGTCTTCCCTTTTGCAGCAACGAGTTTACTAGTTGACGAGTTAACAAGTTTACCAGTCAACAAACATGTGGCTTACTAATTAAAAACAGCTTATAGCCAAAGTGGTCTGTAAACTCCTTATAAAGAAATATGCCCAAAAGATAACAACCGATTTGTTTTTTCACTAACTTTGCATTACTAACATAACAGTTATAAAGTACGTAAGAAACCCACTTACCCCTTCTTAACACGAAAAACTTAGCTGATGAAAACAGGCTTAGAGTAAAAATGGTACGGAGGTGTAACATACAACCCCATAAAATGTCAATGATATGAAACGATTAATGATGATAGTATGGTTGTTAGCACTAGTCTCAACCAATCTTTTTGCGCAAAAAAGAAAGACGTTGTCGTATGTGGAAACCGTAGCTTATGCAAAATATTTGGTGGAGAACAAGCGGCTCTTCTTGCGTGAACCTGCTGAAAAATTATTTTATAATTTGGAAACTGCAGGGTTTCCCATAGAACACATGTCTACCGTTAGTGCTGGGCCTTGGGGAGAGGAACGTACAAGGGGGGTCATTTTTTATAACTATCCATCAAGCGTCATTGATTCTGATAATCCCACTGTGGTTATACTAGAAGTGAAACTTGATATGGATTTTAATGAGCACGATTTCTGGCGCAGTCTTCCAGACGAAGGTTGGATGGAATGTATTATGGAGAAAACGAAACATTATTTGGTGAATGATATTATTTGTAAGGTAACAAAGATATATCCAGAGGATAGTCCTGTGGTAAAAGAAATGTATAAAATAACTCACTAGGGGCTGCTTAATCCCCAGTGGGTGATTGTAAGCTGTTGAATAGGTTGTAACAAGCAAGTTATGATGTGATAACGACAAGTTATAACGCTTGTTACAACCTGCAACGCGCAGCTACACCTATTATATAATACGCGCGAGGCAGAACGCTGCTTTTGCCGCATGGCTATCAAAGCTAAGCGGGTTATAAAAACGCCTTAAAGGTATTTTTATAACCCGCTTAACAACATATTTACCTTTACTTCGAGGCCTATTTCTTCTCTTCCTCCTCCTTCTTCTCTTCCTCTTGCGGCAAGCAAAGGTTAAGGGTTATGCCCACAATAGCCGATAAGCCGATGCCGCTAATGGCGAAGTTGCCGTAAGAAAGCACGGCACCGCCGATGCCCATAGTGAGCGTTACGGCAATGATAATGATGTTGCGCGTTTGGTTTAGGTCTACTTTATTGCGCATCAGGTTGAGCAAACCCACGCTGGCAATGGTGCCGAAGAGCAACAACATGATGCCACCCAGCACGGCTTGGGGAATACTTCGCAACAACGCACTAAGCTTACCGATAACCGAGAACACGATGGCCGTGGCTGCGGAGATACGTATTACGGCAGGCGACGTTACTTTGGTGATGCTCATTGCACCCGTAACTTCCGAGTAAGTGGTGACGGGAGGGCCAGCCAATAAGGCACTAGCAAGACATGCAGCACCGTCGCCCAAAAGCGTGCGATGCAATCCTGGGTCTTTGGTAAAGTCTTTATCGGCCACAGCACCCACCACATACACGTCGCCAATGTGCTCTATCACAGGTGCAATGGCCACGGGAATCATGAAGAGTAAGGGTTCCCAGCTAAATTGCGGCAACGAAAAATGAGCCAAACTAGCAGGTAGGGCAAACCATTGGGCGTCTATCACTGGCTGAAAATCTACCTCGTCCATGAAGAAAGCCAACACATAGCCCACCACAATGCCGCTAACCACTGGCACAAGTTTAAGCAATCCGCGCCCAAGGGTTAGCACCAAGATGGCCGTTACCAGTGATGCAAGTGCCAAAATCCAATTGGTTTTGGCCATATCTACCGCTGCCGACGACAGCGAAAGGCCGATAAGGATGATAACCGGACCGATAACTACGGGCGGAAAGAGCTTACGGAGCAGGCGTTTGCCTTGCCAACGCACCAAGGCACTCATCACAAAGTAGACTAACGACACGCCAACAAGGCCCGCCAAGGTGCCAGGCATGCCCCATTGTTTGCTGGCTGCGATGATGGGCGCGATGAAAGCAAAGCTCGAACCAAGAAAAATGGGAACCTTACCTTTCGTTAAGAAATGAAAGATAAATGTTCCCAAGCCTGCTGTGAGTAGAGCAGTTGAGGGGTCGAGCCCCACGAGTAACGGCACTAATACCGTTGCACCGAACGCCACAAAGAGAAATTGAACGCCAACGATGATGCGTTTGCTTGCTGTGAGTTGTATTTGTTCCATTGTTTATTGAAGTTGTTCGCATAAGAGAAAAAGGGTGAAGTGGGCTGCACACTGCTGCGGCATGGCCGCCAAAAACTGGCCTGTAACAGCGCATTAGGCGGGCTTAGACTGCACCGCAAGGCAACTTTCTTCACCTCGATTGCACGTTATCCATTGCAAAGTTAATACATTTCCAGCATTTTTGCGTACATTTGCACAAACGGCAAACTTAATTATTTTGAATAAGCGAATGGCAAGAATAAAACTAGGAGATTATAACCAACTGGAAGTTGTAAAGGAAGTGGATTTTGGTATGTACTTAGATGCAGGCGACGAGGGCGAGGTGCTTTTGCCCAAACGTTATGTGCCAAAGGGCTGTAAACTGGGCGATAGGCTTGATGTTTTTCTTTACCTAGACCAAGACGAACGCCTTGTGGCTACCACCGAAACGCCACTGGCCAAGGTGGGCGAGTTTGCTTACTTGCAAGTGTCGTGGGTTAACCTACACGGCGCTTTCTTAAATTGGGGACTGATGAAAGACCTCTTTTGTCCGTTTAGAGAGCAAAAGCAACGCATGGAGATTGGCGAAAGCTACGTGGTGGCCGTGTTTATAGACGAAGAAAGCTATCGCATAGCAGCTTCGGCAAAGGTTGAACATTTCTTCGCCACCGACTTTCCGCCTTACCATTCGGGCGACGAAGTAGACCTGCTGGTATGGCAAACCACCGAACTTGGGTTCAAAGTGATTGTCGATAACGCCTATCCAGGACTGGTATATCGTTCGCAAGTGTTCCGCCCGTTGCATGTTGGCGACCGTCTTCGCGGCTACATCATGGGCGTAAGACCCGATGGAAAGATAGACGTGAGCTTGCAACCACAGGGGCGCAAGCAGACAATGGACTTTGCCGAAACACTTTTGCAATACCTAAAAGACAACGGCGGATTTTGCGATTTGGGCGACAAAAGCCCTGCCGAAGACATTAAACGCCGTTTCGAGGTGAGCAAAAAGGTGTATAAAAAGGCAGTGGGCGACTTGTACAAACGCCGTTTGATAACGATAGAAGAAGGCGGCGTGCAGCTTGTTCAAGGCTAGGCTGTACGCCCCCTTCTTGCCCTGCGCCTTTGCTTTAAGCCCTTTTCTTGCTGCTATGGCTGGGCCTTCGCAAGATGATGTAGCCTACAATTCCGCCAAGAATTGATGCTGCGAAGATGCCAATCTTAGATTGTATGGCATGCTCGGGCGAGGTGAAGGCGAGCATGGTGACAAACATCGACATGGTGAAACCTATGCCCGCAAGAAATCCTAGGCCTAGAATGCGCTGCCATGTCATTCCGCGCGACCGCTTGCCAAGCCCTAATCGCTCGGTAATCCATACGGCGAAGACTATGCCAGCAGGCTTGCCAAGCAGCAAACCGGCCAAAACACCAATGGCAACACCATTAGAAAGCACCGCACCGAAATCTAAATCTACAAACGAAACGCCTGCATTGGCAAGGGCGAAGATGGGCATCACCACGAACGAAACAAAGGGATGCAAGCCATGTTCGAGTCTTTGCAGAGGCGGAATGGCCCTAGACGAGTCGGCTTGCACGCGTGCCAGTATCTCCACTTGTTCGGGTTCGAGGGTTCGCACGTCGTTGGGTGCGGCGTTTTCAAATTGTCGTGTCAGTTTTTTAATGCGTGCAATGAAGGCCGCCTCGGGTATTCGTGCATCGGCAGGAATGACCATTGCGGCCAAAACTGCCGAGATGGTGGCGTGAATGCCCGATGTTAGGAAGGCCACCCACACGCCGCCAATGCCCAACACACCATAAAACCACACGCTTTTTACGCCCAAGCGGTTGCCTGCAAGCATCACGGCCAGCACCACAAAGCCAATGACTAGGCTGGCCAATGATATTTCGGTGGTATAAAATAGGGCGATGATGACCACCGAACCAAGGTCGTCGACGATGGCCAGCGTGGTGAGAAACACCTTGGCCGACATGGGAACGCGATTGCCCAAGAGTTGAAGTACGGCCAAAGCAAAGGCAATGTCGGTGGCCATTGGTATTCCCCAGCCGTGCGCAGTGGGGGTGCCGGCATTGAATAAAAGGTAAATGGCGGCGGGGAAAAGCATGCCGCAAAGGGCTGCTACCACGGGGATAGTTACCTTGCGCAGGTCGCGAAGTTCGCCACCGATGAACTCGCGTTTCAGTTCTAGCCCCACAACGAAGAAGAACATCGACATCAGTCCGTCGTTAATCCAATGCTCTAAACTGAAATCGAGATAGTTTTGCCCGTTTACCGAGAACCCGAAATGATGTTCAAGAAAGTGGGTGTAGGTATCGTGCAGGGGCGAATTGGCCAACACTAAGGCCAACAACACGAAGATGCCAAGCACAATTCCGCTTGAACGTTCGCGGTGAAGAAACTGCAAAGTGGGTATGACAAGTCTGTTTTCTAACTCTTTTTGATAATGTTGCCTCATTTGTTTTTTATTGAAAAATCTAATGAACTAATGGTGCGTTTCATTGTTGCGCGTTGGCAATGTGATGCCTTGGGCAACTAATTTGAAAAGAAAAACCTGTTTTTCTTATTGCCGAACGCAGCTTAACTTATGCAAAAGTACGAAAAATAATGCGTTTAACGAAGTGGCCAAAGCATGTTTTTTGAACGTTTTCGTTAAGCCAAATGAACAATGTCGAGCTTGCTCGAACATTGCCATGGCGAGAAAACGCACTTTTAAGAGGAACGAAAAGGAACCTTTAATACGAAGTAGTCTTCACTTTTAACCCCAACGGTTTATCAGTGCCTGTGCAGATTTTGTGTGTTGTTGAGCATATTGCCTGCCTTATTTTTGAGGGCATAGTGGGCAACTTCAAGAGAAATTGATAGATTACTTCTTTGTTTCCATGCTGCTGTCTACGTTGCCCATGAGCAGCCTGTGCCACAATCGCTCGTGTTGTAAGCGTACGTGCTTCGCATGCTGTTTACCGTGTTCGTGTAAACAATACAATCGTTTTTGTCTAGTTTTTGGAGTAAAATTTAACATTATGAGTGCCCTTTCTGGCAACCAATCGCTCACCTTGCCGCAAAAAATCGATTCTCGCGAGGGTTGGTTTTGGTGCAAAAAAGGGGATAGCAAGTGAATGTGGGAAATGAATTTTTATTTAAGTAAACCGCCATTTGCACCAGTTTTCGGGCTATTTGTTGCTAAATTTAGTGCAATATGCTGCTAAACGCAGTGCGTTTTGGTGCTAAATGCCTTGCGTTTTGCCGCTAAATGCAGTGCGTTTTGGTGCTAAATGCAAGGCAAAATGCCGCTAAATGCAGTGCGATTTGTTGCTAAATGCAAGCCAATAAGCATAAAAACACGCTGCAATGGTATAAACATAACCTTTCTGAACCATGAAATTCATGGCCCAAAAGGGCAAAATAACCATTAAAAAGTGGGATTTTAGGGGCAAAAAGCGTGTTTTTGGGCGTTAATAATAATGAGCTGACGACCAAACTAGAAGGGCAAAATGGTGCTAAATGCAGGTTGTGTTCTTAAAAACAGACAAACTGAAAGACGTGAAAGGTTAGAAATAGTGACGTTTTACCTACTTTTTGACCCATATTTTCGCTAGAACGGAGAGAAAATTTGCGCGGAGTTGTAAAATAAAAAATAACGATTTAAGTTTTTGAGTTGATGAGTTTTTGAGTTGATGAGTTTATAAGTTGATGAGTTTTTGAGTTGGCAAGTTTTTGAGTTTGTAAGTTATGAGTTTATAAGTTTTTGAGTTTGTAAGTTTGAATGTTCGTGAGTTGATGTGTTCGTGAGTTGATGAGTTTCTAAGTTTTTGAGTTTCTAATTTTTTGAGTTTGTAAGTTTGAAAGTTCGTGAGTTGATGTGTTCGTGAGTTGATGAGTTTATAAGTTGATGAGTTTGTGAGTTTTTGAGTTTGTAAGTTTATAAGTTGATGAGTTTGTAAGTTGATGTGTTTATCAGTTTGTGAGTTTTTGAGTTTGTAGGTTTGTGCGTTGATGAGTTGATGAGTTGTTGGTTTTTCGTGCGTTTATAAGCCAGTGAGCTTGTTTGTGCTGCACTTCGTACATGAGCGGAGTGTTTATGTTGTGTTGGCATTACAAAGATAATAAAACCCTCTACATTTGTAGAAATATTCAAAGTCAACACGCCCTCTATTTGCGAATGTCAGCTTAAACGCGTAATTTTGCAGCTAAATAACAGAAATATGACAAACAGTGAACATACACTTTGGCAGGTGGTGAAAGGCTATTTCAACGCTCTGCCCGACAAAGAGAATGAGAAAGAAACCATCAAACAGATAAGCAGCGGTGTTACTTTCCATGGTGCAAACCTCTGGGTGCTAATCTTTGCCATCCTTATTGCATCGCTAGGACTGAACGTTAACTCCACGGCCGTAATCATCGGTGCCATGCTTATCTCGCCATTGATGGGCCCCATCATTGGCATGGGGTTGGCAGTGGGCATTACCGACTTGGAATTGCTTAAACGTTCGGCCACACATTACCTCGTGGCAACGGTTATCAGTGTGATTACGGCCATGCTTTATTTCATCATTACGCCGCTAACCGAGGCACAATCTGAACTTCTTGCCCGTACGTCGCCCACGCTTTACGATGTGCTCATTGCCCTCTTCGGTGGTGCGGCAGGTATTTTGGCGCTTTGTACAAAGGGTAAAGGCAACGTTCTGCCGGGCGTGGCCATCGCCACAGCCTTGATGCCGCCGCTGTGTACGGCAGGTTATGGGCTGGCCGTTGGCAACCTTTCGTATTTCTTCGGGGCGTTTTACCTGTTCTTCATCAACACGGTTTTCATCGCCCTAGCCACGTTCTTGGGGTGCGGATGTTGCGTTTTAAACGTAAGGACAGTGTGGATGCAGCGCGCTTGGCCGTTGTTAACCGCTATATGATAGGCGCTGTGGTGCTTACAATGCTGCCCGCCGCCTACATGACCGTGCAAATTGTGCGCGAGAGTGTGCAGGAAAACGCCATCTTGAAATTCGTGAAGAACGAGTTTGAGACGAAGGGCGCACAGATTATCTCGCACAAGATAGACGATAAGAGCAGTTCGCTGAACATCGTAACCGTGGGAAAACGGCTTACTGAGGGCGAGATAACCGATGCCCGAAGGCGTATGGAGGAGTATAAGTTGGAGCAGTTTAAGCTGAACGTGATTCAGGGAATGCAGACTGATAGCCTGATGTTGAGCCAGATGCTCAACGTAAACGGCGGTGCATCGCAGGCAAAGAACACGAAACTTTTGGAGCAGGCAGACCAAATTGAGGCCCTGAAAGCCAAGAACCAAAAGTACGAACGCCTGCCGCGCTTGGCCAACGACATGCGTACGGAGATACAAGCCGTTTGCCCGCAAGCCACAAGTATCGGTCTGGCCAACGTTGCCGAGGCACGTGTTGACACGACGGCCACAACGCAATATGTAATGGCTGTTGTTGACTGCAAAGGAAAACTGCCGCCTACGGATAAGAAGCGATTGCACCAATGGTTGCGTGCAAGACTTAAAGTGGATAGCCTTCGGTTGGTAGTAGAATAAGAAAAGGCGTTGCCTATGCCACGTGTTTAGCGTGGAAGGCAACGCCTTAATGTTTTGTTTTAACGGCCGTTAGGCGGCCTACACCATTAAATGCTGATGGTAATACCTGCCGAGAAAGCGAACTTTTCGGGGTAAACGCCTAAGTTGCTGCCTATGGTTATGGTCTCGAAGAAGTTGTATTGAGCCGAGCCGTATACGCCAAACACCTCGCCGAAGTTAAAGCGCACGCCCGTTTGCAAAGACATGGTTTTGGTACTAAGTATCGGTCCCACGTATATGTCGAAGTTATCGGGTAGCTTTAACACTTCCATGAAATGGTAGTTTAGATAAATACCGAGGTCGGAAAAGTCGTAAAACCTAGACTCTTTCTCGCCTTCGTCGTCCTTATAGCGTAGCGTGGTGAACTTTGCGCCATACGAAAGAAAGTCGTTGATGCCTTCTTCGTAGCCTATTTCAACTCCATGCCTGCCGCCTACATTGGTGTAGCCGAGGTATATCTTACTGTCGTCGCTGCCGTCGAATGCTTGTGCAAAGAGTGGTGTTGCCGAGCAAAAGGCAATGAGTAGGGCTGCAAACAGACGTGCAAGCCCTTGTGTGTTGCGTGTTGTTTTCATGTGTTGTGCTTATTTAATGGTGTATTTGGTGATTGAGAATACCTTGCGGCGTTCGCCGGTGTTGTGGTTTTTGATGATTTGCCTGCCGTAGACGATGAAGTTTTTGCCGTACCAGTGCAGCGTTCCAGAGTATCTCATCTTCTTAACATCCTCGTCTTCGTTGTCTGTTTCAATCATTTCCGACTTGCGTTCTTGTGCCACTTCGCCCGTTTTGTTGTTGAAAAGCTTAGAAACGAGCATCTTATCGTCGGCATAAACAAGGTCTACATCGTTTTTCTTAATGCCTGCCGAGATAAAGCGCTTAACGTACATGGGCTTTTGTCGGGGGCGCATTTCAAAGCAATTGTCCCAAAGTAGGTTGCAGTCGGCATCGAACTTGGCCAGCACGGCGTGGGTGTAGGCATAGCCGTTAAACTGGGTTACCATTACCGTTCCGGCCCAATAGGTTACGTAAGTGGGATAGAAGGCCTCGCCTAGGTAAAAGTAATCCTTGCCGTCGGTCATGATGCCGTGCGATGCTATGTTGTATTTCAGGCTGTATTCCTTACCAGCCTTTTCGGCTTTTTCTTTCTTTCGTTCTATCCTGGCCTTGCGCCTGTTGCTCATATAATCGGTGAAATTCTTCAAGTCGAGGAAGTTAACGAACCGCTGTTTCTTAATCTGCCAGTTTTCCAGCTGTGCAAAATAGATGCCTTGCGCGCCGCCTTTCTTGCTCTTGGTGTAGGTTCCTGTCATGAAATACTTGTTGTTGGCCTTTGAAAGCGATGCCGAAAGCAGGTCTTGGTCGATGTCGGTGGTGAGGTTGGTAATGCCCAACTGCGTGCCGTTGAAGTCTACGCGCGCCAAGTAAAGTTCGCGTTCGCCCTTTACCACGGCGTAGATGATGTTGTCGAGAATGGTGTTTTGCAGTATAAACACCTTGCGATCTCTTACGCCAGGTATGTGTATGTCGGCAAAACGGCTTTCACCTGTGTTGAGGTCTACAATGCCAATGCGCTCCAAACGTTTCTGGGTGGAGCTGAATACCAGCTTGCCATCGTGTATAACAAGGTCGCGCATGCTGGCTTTGCGTGTGTATTCGCTGTCGGTAACTTTCGTCTTGTGGTTCTTCGTGTTGAAGGCATACACAGAGAAAGCCCCACTTCGGGCGCGCAAAACGGTGTAGTTGACATCGTTGTTGAAGGTGCAACTGTAAAAATACAAGTCGTCGTCTATCAGCGTTGAGTCGGTAAACAGGGGTTTGAGGTCGGTAGAGAGGTACTCGGTTTTGAAGTATCGCTTGCCTTTATCGGCCTTTTTGGCAAACGAATAGACAATGAGTCCACGTTCGCCAAGGGGTGCAACCACTTGGTCTTCATAGTCTCCGCGGTGCGGATATTCAATTCTAGCTGTTACTTGTGCCATTGCCGAAAGCAGATTTAGGCACATGGCCAAAGCCATTAAGGTAATTGTTTTCATATTGTTATTGTTTTGTTGGTTTGTTTTCTTAGGGTGTTCGCGCGGTGGGCGAAGTGTGTTTGTTCGGTATCCGTTTGCTCAAAACGGCGTGTCATGGCGTGTTGGGCTGTTTCTTTAACCTTTTGTTAGCGAAAAAGCAAAGGCAAGAAAGAGCCTGCGCGCTGCCCTTTTGGGGGCGTGGAGCTAGTTTCTTTCTTGCCTTTCTATCGGTATGCGGATTGGTTTATCCCTTTCGCAACGGCGTTGTTAGAACTCTGCCGACTTCGGCGTGCGTGGGAAGGGGATGACGTCGCGAATGTTTTGCATGCCGGTAACGAAGAGGATGAGCCTTTCGAAACCCAAACCGAAACCTCCGTGGGGGCATGAACCAAAGCGACGCGTATCTAGATACCACCACATGTCCTTCATGGGGATGTGACGTTCTTCGATTTGAGCCACCAACTTGTCGTAGTTTTCTTCGCGAACGCTACCGCCAATGATTTCGCCAATTTGCGGGAACAGCACGTCGGTGCCTTGAACGGTGCGGCCGTCTTCGTCTAATTTCATGTAGAAAGCCTTGATGCCCTTGGGATAGTGGGTCATGATGACAGGCTTTTTAAAGTGTTCTTCAACAAGGAAACGTTCGTGTTCGCTGGCTAAGTCCATGCCCCAGCTAACGGGGAACTCGAACTTCTTGCCGGCTTTTACGGCCTCTTCGAGGATGTTGATGCCCTCGGTATAGTCTAGCCGAACGAAGTTTTCGCTCACAACACCCTGCAAACGTTCAATCAGTGTGTTGTCTATCATCTTGTTGAGGAAGGCAAGGTCGTCCTTACAATGCGCTAATGCCCAGCGCACACAATACTTAATGAAGTCTTCTTCGAGGTCCATCAAGTCGTCAAGGTCGATAAAAGCCACTTCGGGCTCAATCATCCAGAACTCTGCAAGGTGTCGTGGCGTGTTGCTGTTTTCGGCTCGGAAGGTTGGGCCGAAGGTGTAAATCTGCCCCAAGGCCGTTGCTCCAAGCTCTCCTTCAAGCTGTCCGCTCACGGTAAGGCTAGTCATCTTGCCGAAGAAGTCGTCGTTGTAGTTAACCTTTCCGTCCTCGTCTTTCTTCAAGTCGTTCAGGTTTTTGGTTGTAACCTGGAACATCTCGCCTGCCCCTTCTGCATCGCTAGCGGTGATGATGGGCGTATGGAAGTAGAAGAAACCATGCTCGTGAAAGTATTGATGAATGGCGAAAGCCATGTTGTGGCGTATGCGCATAACGGCGCCGAAGGTGTTGGTGCGCAAGCGGAGGTGTGCGTGTTGGCGCATATACTCGAAGGTTTGGCCCTTCTTCTGCATGGGATAGTCGCTGCCACAGCCGCCCAAGAGCTGCAACTCGGTGCATTGTATTTCCGAGTTTTGGCCTTGTCCTTGGCTTTCCACCAGCTTGCCAGTTGCGTTAACGCATGCGCCGGTGGTTATTTGTTTAAGTAATTCGGTGTCGAACTTCGTTGGGTCGACAACTACTTGCACGTTGTTGATGGTAGAACCGTCGTTTAAGGCGATGAAATCTACCACCTTACTGCTGCGGTGAGTTCGTACCCAGCCCTTCACGTTGACCTCTGAACCGAAGTCGGTACGTTGAAGAACGTCTACAATCTTTGTTCTACGAGTTTTTTCCATTGATGTTCTTTATTGGGAGTTAAGGGTGTTAAGGAGTTTAGGTGATAAGGAGTTCTCACTAACGCTACAAAAGCATTTGGCTTAACTCCTTAACTCCCTTAACTCCTTAACTCCTTATACTTCTAGGTTTATTACTCAAAAGCCCCCATTCTCAGCATGTCTACTTCCTTCTCGGTAAGGAAACGCCAGTCGCCTCGTTTGAGGTTCTTCTTGGTGAGTCCGGCGAATTGAACGCGGTCAAGGCGCACCACGCGATAGCCTAAGCTTTCGAAGATACGGCGCACAATGCGGTTCTTTCCGCTGTGGATTTCAATTCCCACTTGTGTCTTGTCCTTGTCGTTGGCATATTCGATGGCATCTGCATGCACTTCGCCGTCGTCGAGTGTAACGCCCGTTGCAATCTGTTGCAAGTCGTGTTCGGTAACTTCCTTGTCGAGGAACACGTGGTACACCTTCTTCTTCAAGAACTTGGGATGAGCCAACTTGCTGGCCAAGTCGCCGTCGTTGGTGAGCAGCAACACACCCGTAGTGTTGCGGTCGAGTCGGCCAACGGGGTAGATGCGCTCAGGACAAACGCCCTTAACGAGGTCCATCACCGTCTTGCGTTGTTGTGGATCGTCGCTGGTTGTAACGTAATCCTTGGGCTTGTTAATCAGCACGTACACTTTCTTTTCGAGCGTTACGGGCTGGTCGTGGAAGATAATCTCGTCTGAACGAAGTACCTTCGTACCCAATTCTGTAACCACATTGCCGTTAACCTTCACCATACCCGACTGTATGAATTGGTCGGCTTCGCGTCTGCTGCATACGCCGGCGTTGGCTAAGAACTTGTTCAAGCGCAGTGGCTCGTTGGGGTCGATGTTCTCTTCCTTATATTCTATACGCTTTTTCAAGCTGTATTTTGCATTTGGATCGTAGTCGGGCGTGCGTTGGCGATAGTTGCCTTGTTGGTAACCGCCGCGTTGCTGATAGCCGCCGCGTTGTTGATAACCGCCTTGTTGGTAGCCACCACGTTGCTGATAGCCGCCGCGTTGTTGATAGCCGCCGCGATTGTTATTGTTGTTGTACGAGCGTTGCTGGTAGCCGCCGCGTTGCTGATAGCCGCCTTCCTCGTTGTTATAACGTGGACGATAGCCGCCTTCTTGACGTGGCTGGTAGTTGGAACGCTGCTGGTAACCACCTTCTTGGTTGGCTTGGTAGCCGCCTTCTTGGCGTGGACGGTAGCCGCCCTCTTGCCTAGGTTGGTAGTTGGCGC
>NZ_HE999448.1:284978-287873 GCF_000312305.1 Prevotella conceptionensis 9403948
GCCTAGGTTGGTAGTTGGCGCGCTGTTGGTAGCCGCCCTCGCCCTCTTGTGCATTGTTGTAACGCGAACGGTATCCGCCTTCTTGACGTTGTTGGTATCCGCTGCGGTTGTTGCTGTTGTAGCTGCTGCGTTGCTGATAGCCGCCACCTTCGTTGTTGTAGTTGTTGTAACGAGGGCGATATTGCCTTTGTTGGGGTGCTGCACCGCTTTGCAAGTTGGCTCCAAATCCTTCGGGGCGGAATGCTCCTTCGTCTTCTCCGCCGCTGCTTCTGCGGTCGGTACTGTAGGCGCGTTGGGTGTGAATTCGTGGCCTTTGCGTTCTTGCACCAGCATTTCCATAGGTTCGGGAATAGCTTCCACCTGCGTTGTAGCCTTCACGGCTTTCCTCTTGCTGTCCTTTCGACGTGTCTTGAGGGGTCTTTTCCATTTCTGATTCCATAATTTTAATTCTTTTTTAACCTCACGGTTGCGTTAATACTTTACTTTTAATTCCTTTAATTTATAGTTTAGTTAGTTTATGTTACTTAGTTGACGAGTTAACGAGTTGGCCAGTTAACCAGTAGACAAGTTGGCCAGTTAACTGGTTTTCTTTTATATTTCTCTTGTTTCCTATCAGTCCCTGCTTATACCCCAGTGTAGTTCCAAGGTTTAATCGCGAGCAGTTCTTTCTTCACGTCCTGGCTTACGTTCAGTTGATTAACAAAGTCGTGGATAGTGCGCTCCGTCATCTTCTCGTTCGTGCGTGTTAGGGCTTTCAACGCCTCGTAGGGGTTGGGATATGCCTCTCTACGCAAAATGGTTTGTATGGCCTCGGCCACCACCGCCCAAGTATTCTCCAAGTCTTCGGCCAGTTTCTCCTCGTTAAGAATGAGCTTTCCTAATCCTTTGAGCGTGCTTTGGAAGGCGATGAGTGCATGTCCCATAGGCACGCCCACGTTGCGTAGCACGGTAGAATCGGTGAGGTCGCGTTGCAAGCGACTAACGGGTAGCTTTTGTGCCAAGAACTGTAACACGGCGTTTGCCAGCCCCAGGTTGCCTTCGCTGTTTTCAAAGTCGATGGGATTAACCTTGTGTGGCATGGCACTCGACCCCACTTCGCCCGACTTTATCTTCTGTTTGAAGTAGTCCATAGATATGTACATCCAGAAGTCGCGGTTCAAATCAAGTACGATTGTGTTGATGCGGCGCATGGCATCGAAGGCTGCGCCCATGTTGTCGTAGTTGCTTATCTGCGTGGTTAGCTGCTCGCGCACCAGTCCCAGCTTGTCGCTAACGAATCGGTTGCCGAAGTCGCGCCAGTCTATTTGTGGGTATGCCACGTGGTGGGCGTTGTAGTTGCCTGTGGCTCCGCCAAACTTAGCCGACATCTTGCAGGCTTTAAGCTGCGCCAACTGCTCCTCCAAGCGATAGGCAAACACGCCAACTTCTTTGCCAAGACGTGTGGGCGATGCAGGCTGGCCGTGCGTTTTGGCCAGCATGGGCACGTCTTTCCACGTTTCGGCATATTGTTTCAACTGTCCAATCAGCTGCTCCAATAATGGGTAATAACATTCTTCGAGAGCCTCTTTCAGCGAAAGTGGCACGCTGGTGTTATTGATGTCTTGCGAAGTTAGCCCAAAGTGGATGAACTCCTTGTAAGGTTCCAAGCCGCCAATGGCATCGAATTCTTCCTTAATGAAATACTCCACGGCCTTCACGTCGTGGTTCGTAACCTTCTCGATGTCTTTAACACGCTGTGCCTTAGCCTCGTCGAAAGTGCGGTATATGTCGCGTAGCTGGTCGAAACGCTCGCTGCCCACACCGGCCAATTGTGGCAAAGGCAGCTCGCAAAGGGCGATAAAATATTCTATTTCAACCCTTACACGATAGCGAATAAGGGCATATTCCGAAAAGTAGTTGGCTAACGGTTCGGTTTTACCGCGATAACGGCCATCGATAGGCGTGATGGCTGTAAGCATGTTAAGACTCATATAACTTTATAGTACTAATTGAATTGCAAATTTACCACAATAAATTGACACTTCCATGTTTTATATATTAAAATGTGTCTTGTAGTGAACTTTTTTGGTAAAAAAGTGTCTTGTGCCCCTTGTTGGCAAGCAGTTGGCTTGCTCGTAGCCACTATCTTTTTACAATAAAGGCTTTGTTGAAAGTGGATTTTTTGCTATCTTTGCGTGCCGCAGGTCGAGAAGGCCGTACCAACAATCACCAATTAGCACTATGCTGACATCAAAAAACAGTTCAACTCTACATGTAAACGAACATAGCCGAACACAGGAAAACAAGCAAGCAGAGCCTTTCTTTGCTTGGCATTGGCGCATTGTCCAGTGCGTTTGGGTAGTCCTCTTTTTGTTGTTCGCCCTCGACGTCGCCGCCCAAAGCAGCGATGCCGAACGCGTTGGCGTGCCCGCAGATAGCGTAAGCGTAAAAAACGAGACGACAGACTCGGCTCTTACGGCACGCTCCCTGCACGAGGTACAGCCCGAAACGGCCGCGAACGACTCGGTTATACATCGTCGCGACGACATTAGGTTCGACCGAAGTTTAACCTACGTTGGCCTTCCGCTCATCCTTGCAGGCGTGTTGGGCAGAAGCGAACGCCACCGCGTGTATTACTTGCACAAAGAGTTTGTTCCCGAATTTAAGTCGTCGGTCGACGATTATGTGCAGTTTGCGCCCTTTGCCTTAGCCACAGGCATGCAGGTTATGGGCGTTCGGGGCAAGAGTTCTCCCGTTCGTTATTTGGCTAGTAGCGCGATGTCGTTTGCCATTATGGCCGCAATAGTGAACACCATTAAAACTACGGTGAACCAAATGCGGCCCGACAACAGCACCCACAACTCGTTTCCATCGGGGCATACAGCAACGGCTTTCGTGGCTGCAACCATCCTTCAC
>NZ_HE999448.1:288114-300150 GCF_000312305.1 Prevotella conceptionensis 9403948
CCTTCACAAGGAGTATGGGCTCACAGTAAGCCCTTGGTACAGCTTTGCCGGGTATGGCGTAGCCACTGCCACGGGGGTGATGCGTATGCTTAACAACCGCCATTGGATGAGCGACGTGTTTTGTGGAGCGGGCATAGGCATCATGTCTACCGAGCTTGGCTATGCCCTGAGCGACTTGTTGTTTAAGAAAAAGGGGCTAGTTGCTCCCGAAAAGCATAGCTTGGTGAACCTAAGTACCCACCCTTCGTTCTTCTCTATCCGCATGAGCGGCATTCTAGGGCAGCAAAGACTTCGCACGCCAGACAGCTTTAAGGCTACATTGGGCGACGTTCCGTTCCTTATGCAGTTTGGAACAGGGGCTATGGTGGGCGTGGAGGCAGCCTATTTCTTTAATCCCTACATCGGCGTTGGCACCTCGTGGCAACTGGTCGGACATCATGTTAAGCACCTCGACAAGCCGTTTAGGCGACCTTCTGCCACGGCAAACCTCCCCGAAGGCGTTACGTTTGACTTCTTACGCACAGGCCTAAACGAACTTTGTTCCTCTTTGGGACTTTATTTGGCATGGCCTTTTGCGCCTCGCATGTCTTTGGGCGGACAGTTTACCGTTGGGCGCAACATCTTTAAGGGCATCTCGGTGCGCGCCATGAAGGAAGGGACGGTGAAGAGCGGAACACCTGAAAGTTACACCGATACGCAGCAAAAGTACACCACCGAATGGGACTTCCTCACCATCCAAGGCAACAAGGCCCTGCGTTTAGGCACAGGCATGTCGTTCACCGTGGCCTACAAGCAGGCTTACAGCTGGCGCGCGTTCCTCAATCTGAATTATTCGTTCAACACGTTTACCTTGACGTTGAACCCTTCGGAATGGAAACAACACGAGTTTCCCGATGCAAAGAACCTGCCCAACGAGGTGATTACCGAGCGCATAAAGAAGAAACTGTTGCAACTAAGTGTCGGTACGGCGTTTTGTATTTCGTTTTAAATGCGTGGTAAAGATTAAGCAGTTGGCCACCAACCGCTTTTTTTCGGGAGCCTTATTGTATAGGCTTTGTCGCATTTCTTCTTTGTCGCAGGGCAGCCCTCTCGTCACTTCGTCCTCTCGTCAGCAAACAAAATTGAGAGATTTTTCACTCATGGCGCACCACACCTTTTATATAATGCGGTCGTCGTGAGTGAGAAATCTCTCAAATGATACATTTTCTTTGCTTATGCGTTGTGGCTTGCTTGTGTAATGCAGTTGTATTACACGGCAGGCGTGGCGTTAGCCTTTGGCGCACCATCCACGCGCTTTTTACTTCGTTTAACCTTGAACTTATCAAACCCATTTCCGTAAACACCGCTCACAGAAGATTGCGTAACGAAGGCGTGTGGGTCTATTTCGTCAATCATACTGTACACTTGCGATGCCTCACGTTGTTTGGTTACAAGAACCACCAGCTTGAGATGATTACCTGAATAATAGCCCGTGGCATCGATGATGGTGCATCCGCGGTGGGGTGGGGTGCTTGTTATGCGTTGGCAAATCTCTTCGTAACGTTCGGAAATAATGAGGAACTGCACCGAGCGTTTGCCCATATTCACCACTTGGTCGAGTACAAACGACACCACAATAAGTCCCACATAGCCATAGATAACCTGCTCCCAACTCTTCAAAACCAAGTAGCTAAGGCTTACGATAATCATGTCTACCAACAGAATTACGCGCCCAAGCGAGATGTCGCGATACTTGTTTATGATGGCTGCAACAATATCCGACCCTCCCGAACTGCCGTGATAAGACAGCCCGAAGCCCAAACCGATACCGCAGAAGCACGACCCGATGATGCAGGCCAAGAAAGGTTCGTCGCGAAGGATGGTGGGATTGGGAAAGAGTTGGCGGAACAACCCAACGAACATCGTCATCATCGTCACACCGTAGATGGTTTTCAAGCAAAACTTAAAGCCCAAAACTTTCAGGGCAATGGCAAGAAGTATCAGGTTCATGCCAAAGTATGTGAACTGCACAGGGGTGTGCGTACCCCAAAAGATGATGGACGAAAGACCGGCTACACCACCTGTGGTGATGTGGTTGGGCAAGTAAAAGGCCACCCAACCCAAGCTATAGAAAGCCATGCCGATGCCAATCATCACGTAGTCGGTAAGTTCCCGATATATGGCTTTTTTGTTTACAGCTGTCATTTTTGCAGTAAGTTGTGAACGGTTTTGTTTCTGCGCTTTACGTCTTGCCCCCTTATTTGGCGGCGATGCACTCTACTTCTACCAGTGCTCCCTTCGGCAATGCCTTCACGGCCACGGCCGAACGGGCAGGGAAAGGCTGCGAGAAAAACTCGGCATACACTTCGTTCATCTCGGCGAAGTTGGCCATGTCCGAAAGGAAAACGGTGGTCTTAACCACGTTGTTCAGGTCGGCACCTGCCGCTTGCAGCACGTTTCGCGCATTGGTAAGCGATTGGCGGGTTTGTTCTTTCACGCCACCCGGCACAAATTCGCCCGTCGTTACGTCTACTGGAAGTTGCCCTGAGGCGAAAACAAAGCCGTTAGCCTCGATGGCTTGACTGTAAGGGCCTATAGCCTTGGGTGCTTTTTCTGTGTTGATTGCTTTCATTTGTGTTGATTGTTTCTGTAATTGCGTGCAAATATAATAATAAAACTTGACGTGAGCAAGTTTGCCCCAGTTTGTGTTTTTTTATTTATTTATCGCGGTGTTAATTGCACTTTTTTCACTATATTTGCATTAGTGGGATGCGCGCTGTGGGCAATGGCCAACCGCTTAGCCCGCAAACGCATTTTGGCACGGTGTTTGCCATTCCATAATATGGTTGCCCGAATTAGGTGTCAATCAGTCGTCTTAGCGGCGATTAAGTAATTATTAAACGAAAATACAGGAGGAATAAAGTATATGAAAAGCCAATTTTCACCCAGGGTTTCAGAAGTTCTGGCATTCAGTCGCGAAGAGGCAACGCGGCTGGCTAGCAACGTTGTGGGGCCCGAACATTTGCTGCTGGGCATTTTAAGAGGAAGTGGCGGCCCTGTAAACGAACTCTTCGAACGGCAGAACACCGACATCGAAGCCATGCGCTTGCAACTGGAAGAGTTGGCCAAGGCACATGCGCAACATGCACCCGTGGCCAACAACGAGGTGGCCCTTAACGAAATGCCGAACAACATCCTGAAATTGGCCGTGTTGGAGGCACGCATACAAAACACGCAAACCGTGGATGTGCAGCACCTTTTGTTGGCTATGCTGCACGACCGCGTGGACAATGCCGCCAAACAGGTGCTAGAAAGCAACAACTTGAACTACGAAGACACGCTGGCTTACCTGCAAAAGCGGGCCATGCCATCGCAAGATAGCCTCGGACTTTCCGACGACGAGGAAGACGAACCCATGCCAGGCAATAGCGGCGCACAACGTAACGAACGCGCACAAGCCACGCAGACGGCTAAGGGGAATGGCAAAACGCCCATCCTTGACAGCTTTTCTACCGACCTTACCCAGGCCGCAATGGAGGATAAACTCGACCCCGTGGTGGGTCGGGAGCAGGAAATTTTGCGCGTTACCGAAATTCTCAGTCGCCGAAAAAAGAACAATCCCATCATCATTGGCGAACCGGGTGTGGGCAAAAGTGCCATCGTTGAGGGGCTGGCTCAGCTCATTGCCAAGCGCAAAACGTCGCCCGTGCTCTTTAATAAGCGCATTGTGAGCCTGGATATGGCGGGTATGGTGGCCGGAACGAAGTATCGCGGACAGTTTGAAGAGCGTATTCGCGGATTGCTCAAAGAAATAGAGAACAACCCCGACATCATCGTTTTCATCGACGAGATACACACCATCATCGGCGCAGGAAGCACACCTGGCAGCATGGATGCCGCCAACATCATGAAACCGGCGTTGGCCCGTGGCACCATACAATGCGTTGGAGCCACCACGTTAGACGAGTATCGCAACAGCATCGAGAAAGACGGCGCGCTGGAAAGACGTTTCCAAAAGGTGATTGTTGAGCCCACAACGGCCGACGAAACCTTGCAAATCTTAGAGAACATTAAGGATAGGTACGAACGCCATCACCACGTGGCGTACACGGAAGACGCTTTGCGCGCCTGTGTCAAACTGACAGAACGCTATGTCACAGATAGGGCTTTCCCCGATAAAGCCATTGATGCGCTCGACGAAGTGGGCGCAAAAGTGCACTTGCAACACGTGGAAGTGCCGCCGGCCATCATCGAAAAGGAGAAGGAATTGGACGAGGCTAAGCTGAAAAAGCAAAACGCCGTTGTGAACCAAAACTACGAATTGGCCGCCAACTACCGCGACATGCAACTGCGACTGGAAAAGGAATTGGAGGCACTGAACTACGATTGGGCGTTTGGCGACAACGACAATCGCCAACCCGTAACCGAGAAAGAGGTGGCCGAAGTTGTGTCGATCATGACGGGCGTACCCGTGCAACGGATGGCAGAAACCGAAGGCGTAAGGCTGAAAGGCATGGCCAACGAACTGAAACAGGCGGTTGTGGCGCAAGATGCAGCCATCGAAAAGATGACTAAGGCCATTCTGCGCAACCGCGTTGGACTGAAAGAACCCAACCATCCCATTGGCGTTTTCATGTTCCTTGGCCCCACTGGCGTGGGCAAAACCTATTTGGCCAAGAAGTTGGCGCAGTTTATGTTCGGCAGCGACGATGCCCTTATACGTGTAGATATGAGCGAGTACACCGAGAGCTTTAATGTTTCGCGCTTGGTGGGTGCGCCTCCGGGATACGTGGGCTACGAAGAGGGTGGACAGTTAACAGAGCGTGTTCGCCGCAAACCTTACTCCATCGTATTGCTCGATGAAATTGAGAAAGCGCACGGAAATGTGTTCAACCTGCTGCTGCAAGTGTTGGACGAAGGTCGCCTTACCGATGGAAACGGCCGACTGGTAGACTTCCGCAACACGGTTATCATCATGACTTCGAACGCCGGAACACGGCAGCTGAAAGAATTTGGACGTGGCGTAGGCTTTAACACAGGTGGCGCGTTGGGGCTTAACATGGATGAGAAGGATAAGGAATACGCCCGCTCGATCATCCAAAAGAGCCTTAGCAAGCAGTTCGCGCCTGAGTTCTTAAACCGTCTTGACGAGATTATCACCTTCGACCAACTAGACCTCAACGCCATCAATCGCATTGTCGACATCGAGTTGAAGGGGCTTTACAAGCGCGTTGAAGACCTGGGCTACCACCTGGAAATAACCTCCGAGGCCAAAACTTTCGTTGCATCGAAGGGCTACGACGTGCAGTTTGGTGCGCGTCCCTTAAAGCGAGCCATTCAAACGTACATCGAAGACTTGCTGGCCGAGCGCATTCTCTCAGACGAATTGGCCCTTGGTGGCACCATCGTTATAGACAAGTGCCCCGACAAAGAAGAACTTTTGGTTAAAGAAGTGGTTGCATCCTAAACCCTCCAACGCAGGTTTCGGCCTGCGTCGCGGCCTTTGTAGCCTTCATTTAGAATACCAGCGGGGACATCATGAACTAGTCATGATGCCCCCGCTTTTTGGTTATGGGTGGTTGTAAGTGTGCACGGATGGAGGTAAGTCGTGGCAAATGATGGCACTATATGTTGCGTTAGTTTGGGATAACGAAGAATACCATTCTTGCTAGCCTTATGGTTAGTTGCCATTCCAATAGGCATATCCACTTCTAAACTCGTTAACTTGTCCACTTGTTAACTCGTCAACTACCAAGCTCATTAACTTGTTCACTCGTCAACTCATCAATTAAACCTCTCGTCAGCTACCAACCCCGTTAACTTGTAACCTTGTTAACTCGTCAACTCATCAATTAAACCTCTCGTCAGCTACCAACCCCGTTAACTTGTAACCTTGTTAACTCGTCAACTCATCAATTAAACCTCTCGTCAGCTACCAACCCCGTTAACTTGTAACCTTATTAACTCGCCAACTCTTGAACAGGTCCTCTTGTCCGTTTTTCAGTAAGAATTTTAACATTATGAGTGCCTTTTTTGCCCGCCAACTGCCCTTCGGCCCGAAAAAACGATTCTCGCGAAGGTTTATTTGGTGCAAAATGGGGGTGGCGTATAAATTACAGACACGGCCATTTGGCTTTGCATAAATGTGCAATTTATACAGGTAGTTGGGCCATTTAGCTGCTTAAAAACTGCGATTTGGTGCTAAATAGACTGTATTTAGCACCAAAACGCAGTGTATTTAGCACCAAAACGCAGTGTATTTAGCACCAAAACGCAGTGTATTTAGCACCAAAACGCAGTGTATTTAGCACCAAAACGCATTGCGTTTAGCATCAAAACGCAAGGTATTTAGCATCAAAATGCAAGGCAAAATGTATTAATATACATTGTATGCAGAGGCATAAATGTTCAATTTTGGGTGAAAATAGGTGCTGGATGAGGGCAAAAAACGCTTTTAAAAGTAGGTTTTTGGTGGTTAAAAGCAGGTTTTTGGGCATGAAGAAACGACGAACCAGCACCCAAATAGAAAGGCGAAATGGTGCTAAATGCACGTAATGTTCTTAAAAATGGACAGAAAGCATAGCATGTAAGGCTGCAAAAAGCGGCTAATTTCCTGCTAAAAGCTCTTGTTTTTTTTCTAGAAGGGTGTGGCGAACAAGAGGTGTTTTGTAAAATATTTGTAAGGTTCTTTTAAGTTGGTAGGTTTATGAGTTTGTGAGTTGTTTTAGTTGGTAAGTAGGTTGGTTTGTGAGTTTATAAGTTAATAGTTTATGAGTTTATAAGTTAATAGTTTATGAGTTTATAAGTAGGTAGGTTTATGAGTTTATAAGTTGTTTAGTTGGTAAGTAGGTCAGTTTATGAGTTTATAAGTAGGTAGGTTTATGCGTTTGTAAGTTGTTTTAGTTGGTAAGTAGGTAAGTTTATGGGTTTATAAGTTGGTAGGCTTATGGGTTTATAAGTTGGTTTAGTTGGTAAGTAGGTAAGTTGTTGGGTTTATAAGTTGGCTTAATCTGTCGATTGGGATGGGAAGAGCCATAAGCAGACGATTGGCTATTTAGTGTCCTTCAAAAAGCAATTTACCCCCTGCCCACTTTGAGAAGGGAGCAGGGGGTAAGTTGTTTGGTGCGAAGGATTTAATTAGAACATCCCTTCGCGGCGGCTTCCCAAAGGAATGCTTACGCCAATCATGCCGCTAATCGTGCGCGTATCTTGTCCGAAGTACATGTAATCGGTGGCCAGTGTAACAGGGCCAAGCTTGAAACCAAGTCCCAAGCCCTTGCCTTGGCTTTGTATCATCGAGTAGCTTAGGGCGATGCCGATATGGCGGTTAAAGCTGTAATTGCCTGCAAGGGTCAGTTCCGATTGCGTATTTACCTCGCCAAAGCGTGTGGTGGAGAGCGCGCCAACGGTCAACTTGTCTTCGAGCAGCTTGTATTGTGCGCCCAACACCATTGTGGTGCGTAGCGAAGTGGTGCGCGATTTGCTCTCTTCGGCCTTTAAGTTCCACAGGTCTGAGTTAAACACGTCGCCGCTTTCTATGGTTTTTCTGAACTCACGGCGGTGTTCGCCTGCGTGTACGCCGTCGAAGTCGTACTCGCGATTAAAGTCGGAAACACCATTGATGGTTTTGCCTTGACCCCAAGAAATGAAACCCAGGTCGAGCAAGGCTGCCGATAATGTAAAGTCGCGGCCAAGCTTATAGGCCGCGCCAAGGTCTACAGCTGCACCGAAACCGGCTAGGCCGCCGCTGCCGTTGTAGTCCATATTGTCTACGTATTTGTTGTTATCCGTAACGAAAGACAAGCCCGCCATCGAGCCTTGCACCTCTGCACGCGCCTTGATGGTGGCCTTTCCCTTAACCTTTTGCAGTTGTTCTTCGGTAATGGTAGACCAGTCTTGGTTGGCTGCAATATCTCGCAGGTTGGTTTGCATGGTAATTTCGTCTACCTTCATGTTGATGTCTGCGATGCCAAAGAGCAGTTTAACCTTGGCTCCCAGCACCAGTCGGTCGCCAAAAGGCCTTGTGTAGCCCACGCCTGCCTCCATGTACGAGTTGATTTTGGCCTGCATACCATTGGTGTGCAGGTTGGCATTGGCCCACGATTGGTCGCTCATTCCGCGCGAGGCTCGCATGAATTCGAACACGTCGCGCTTAACGTTTGCATCCAAATCAAGCTTTAAGCTGAGGTTTACATTCCAAAAACCATCGCCGGCCCACCAGCCCGCAGCGGCCAAATCGCTGGCCAACGACATGTTCAGGCGGTTGTTGTCTTTCAGCTGGTTGATGAATTTGTCGGTGGTAAAGTAGTCGGCTGTCTTTGAGCTGTTCAGTATGTCAGAGAAATATTCAGACGAGATGGCGTTAGAACTAACGCTCGCGTTGATTGAGCCCACGAAGGGAACGGTGACATATCCGCGCGAAGGTGCAAGTGCGGGATTAAGCTGTTGCTTGAAACTTACGCCTTCCATGAAAAATGTTGTGCGATTGAATTGGGCGAACATCGCCATTGGGGCAATACCCAACAATAGGGTTGCAAGAACTTTCAGCTTTCTTTTTGGGGTCGTTTTAATGTTCATCTATTGTGAGAAATTAGGTTATCTATCTTTTGTTATTGTGCTGCAAAGATACAATTTCTTTTACATTTAGCAAAGTTGTTTAAAAAATTGTTGCGCGAAAAGGTTAAAAACAAACTTCGTTCGTGTATGTTTTTGGTGTGCAGTTGGTTTAGTTCATTGCCTCCTGGGGCATGTAATGTGTGGCCAATGCCTGTGTTTTCGGGTTAGTGAGCATAGTGGAGGTATGGGGTTAACGCAGGGGTAAGGCCGTAATTGAAAGGCTAACAACCCCGCAACTTAGGCTGTTGGTGCATGGGTTAGCTGCTTAGCTAGGCGAGAAAGGGTGCGTAACGGAAGGCGTAAGGGAGCTGGGCGAGCAACTATTCGTGACTGTTCGCACATCTCCCTGTAAGTGTGTTGGGCCGGCTTTCGGCCTTGGCTAACCTTCTGGCATTGCAGTTAGCCCCACGAAACCACCCCTCGCGTGGGCGAAAAGTGGCTCGTGGTGCTGTGTATGTTTAAAGATCGAACTTATACCCAACTGAAAGCTGGAACACGCTGTGCCTGTCTGACGAACGCGAATCGTCGAACAATGGAACTAAACCTGCACAATATCGTGCATCAATTACCACATTACTAAATTCGTATGATACGCCAATGGGAATGGCCACATCAAACTTGCGGAGTTCAACGTTGCTATATTGTGGGGCGAGATGAATAAACTGCTCTACGCTCATTTCTATGGATGTTCCATTGCGTTTTGCATTTGCTTTGTCGTTCACCAAGAAGCCTAGCTGTAAGCCTGCTTTGAGGGCAAGTCCCTTTGTTACATAGAAATTGATGAGTGCAGGAATGTTAAGGTAATCTAGTTTTACAGTTACATCAGTGCCATTAATGCTTTGTTTTCCACCTTGTTGCGAGTAAAGTCCTCCAAAAGACAGGGCAATAAGTTGGTTAATCTGATAGTTGAGCTCTAAACCAGTGACCAGGCCTGCTTTCATATCAAGGTTTTGATCCGATGCAAGGATGTTACTTAGGTTCAATCCAACTTTGGGTTGCAGACTGAATGTGCCAGATTCGGCTTGCGCGAATGCCGTTGTTGCGAACAGCAACGACAGGCAGAGGGTAGTAAACTTCTTCATTTTAATAAATGTTTTGTTGTTGTTTGATACTATGATATGTTTTTTCGGCCAAGCCGAGAGAAACCCTTGTAAGCAGTTGGAATTGATGTTAGCCCACGAAACCACCCCTCGCGTAGGCGAAAAGTGGCTCGTGCGGCTATGTATTTTTAAAGATCGAACTTATATCCAACGGTGAATTGGAACACGCTGTTGTGCCCGTTGCGCCACCATGAGCGGGTGGTAACGTTGTTTAAGCCGAGGTTGTAGCGTGCATCGAACACCAATTGGCGATATTGGTACGAAATGGCGAAAGGCATAGAAAGGTCTACCGACTCGATGTAACCGTCGTCCCAGTGTAGGCGTTTCATCGAACGGTGGAAGTCTTCGTCGTAGCTGTATCCGTCCGTTCTTAGTGTCACGGCATCGTTCACCAGGATGCCCGGTTGCAAACCAACCTTTAACTCAAGCCCCGGCGCCACGTTGAAGTGCACCATGAAGGGCAGGTTGAGGTAGTCGAGATGGATGTCCGTGCGGTAATCCCTGCTGTAAAACCACGTGTTGGTTCCTTGTTGCGAATAGATAAGCGACCCAGAGAGCGTTATCACGTCGGAAACGCGGCAGCCCAATTCGCCACCTACTGCCAATCCTAGGCGTACATCGCCACCCCAGTTGGTAACCGTGGCGATGTTGAAACCGCCCCTTGGGCATGATGTACCATTGTGACGAACGCGCATAACTGCGCCTGTAACTTCGCCTACGTTGCGAAAAGGCGTTCACCGTGACGGCTAATAGTAGCACCATCAATAAAATCTTTTTCATAATTCTAGTTGTTACAATTCAGTTGATACGTAAAATATAATCATTTAAATAGCCTGATGCAGAACTTGCACCAGTAAGAATTTTCAAGGTATTCTCTCTCTTTATCTCGTGGCAAAGATATGTAAAAAAACAATACAAAGCCTAATTCGATATGTATTTTTAACTTGTTTTAGACATCTTGACATGCAAGTGCTTGGCTTAACATTTGCCCATGCCAGCAAAAACGTTTATCTTTGCAAGGCAAGGGAATGGCCCTTTAACGGCCGCCCGCTAACAGCTACAATTATCGTAAGGCCCGTTTGCCGCCATGTCGCTACGCTTTATTTTGCACGGCGAAAAGGCAAAGGTTGCCCAAAAACAAACTAAATTGGCCCCTATGAAGCATGCCGCAAAGACAGACATTGCCGTGTTGATATTGTTTTTTAACCGTCCCGAACCCTTCGAAAAGGTGTTCAGGGCGGTGAAAGAGGCGCGCCCGTCGCGACTTTTTCTGTATCAAGACGGACCGCGAGGCGAGAAAGACATGCCTGGCATTGAGGCTTGCCGCCGCATTGCCGCCGACATAGACTGGGAATGCGACGTGAAACACCTGTACCAAGAGCGCAACTACGGCTGCGACCCCTCCGAATATATCTCGCAAAAATGGGCTTTCTCGATGGCCGACAAGTGCATCGTGCTGGAAGACGACGACGTACCCACGCAGAGTTTCTTCCCCTTTTGCAAGGAAATACTCGACCGATACGAACACGATGAGCGCGTGTGGATGGTGGCAGGCTTTAACAGCGACGAGCAAACAAAGGATGTTGCGGGCGACTACTTCTTCACTTCGGTGTTCTCCATTTGGGGTTGGGCGTCGTGGCGAAGGGTTATCGACACATGGGATGCCGACTATCGGTTTATGGACGACCCCCAAACGCTTGCCCAACTGCGCCAACTTATCGCCCAACGGCAACTTCGCCCCGACTTCTTGAAGATGTGTGCCGACCATAAGGCAAGCGGAAAAGCCTATTACGAAACCATTTTCTGGGCATCGATGCTACTCAATTCGGGGGTGGCCATCATGCCTACGCGCAACCAAATAAACAATATCGGGGTGATAGAAGATTCTACGCACTTCTCAACCCTCAACACCATGCCTGCTCCTTTGCGCCGCATCTTCACCATGCAACGTATCGAGCAGAGTTTTCCACTTACGCATCCGTCCCACATCATCGAGCATGTGGCCTTTAAAGAGCGCGTTTATCGCCGCCACGCATGGGGACATCCGTGGATAAAAACGCGTTATGCCTTTATCGAACTGTGGCTCAACCTGCGCCACGGCAACTTTAAACAGATTGGCAAGTCGGTGGCTAAGCGCGTAAGAATGTGGCTCGGCATGGAGAAACATCGCTGATAGCGATACTTTGGCAGCACCTGTATCTCCCCTAAAAAGGCAGACTGCCGCAACCCCGCTAAAACAAAACAATAATATAACAACAACAGACATGACAATGAAAAAACTCTTTGCCTTAGCGGCATTTCTCACGGTTGGGATTGGCGCATGGGCGCAAAACCTTACCCA
>NZ_HE999448.1:300754-312690 GCF_000312305.1 Prevotella conceptionensis 9403948
CCTGGCACAAGGCATCGGTTGGGACAAGACGACGAAGAGCGCGTTTAGGCAAAACTCGCCCACAGAAGTGTCGGGCTATCGCTATTCCACGGGTTGGGCAAAAGACCAACGCGTGTATTTCGTGGCCCAATTCTCGCGACCTGTTACAATGGCTAAGAGCCAAGGCGACAGCTTGGCCGTGCTTTCAACCCCCAATAACGACGAACCGCTGCTGGTGAAAGTGGGAATTTCGCCCGTGAGCGAAGACAATGCGCGCGCCAACATCGCTGCCGAACTGCCCGCTTGGGACTTCCGCGGCACGGTGGCTAAGGCCAACGAGGCATGGAATAAGGAGCTGAACAAGATTGTTATCACCACGGACGACGATGCTGCACGCCGCACTTTCTACACGGCCATGTATCATTCGATGTTCGCCCCCTCGGTGTTCAACGATGTTAACGGCGACTATCGCGGAGCCGACGGTAAGGTATATCGCGGCGATTTCAAAAACTACACCACCTTCTCGCTGTGGGATACCTATCGCGCTGCCCATCCGTTGATGACCATTATCCATCCCGAAAAGCAACGCGACATAGCACAAACCATGCTGCATATATACGAACAGCAGGGCAAACTGCCCGTTTGGCACCTCGTAGGCAACGAAACCGACTGCATGGTGGGCAATCCGGGCATCCCCGTGCTGATTGACATTGCGCTGAAAGGCTTTGATGTGGATAAGAATAAGGTGCTAGAGGCGGCCAAAGCATCGGCCATGCGCGACGAGCGTGGAATGAGTTTGCTCAAAAAATACGGATATCTGCCTTGCGATCTCGACCCCGAATACGAAACCGTTGCTAAGGGCTTGGAGTACGCCTTGGCCGATGCATGCATAGCCAAGCTTGCCAAACAGCTGGGAAAGACCGAAGATTACAAGTACTTTTTAAAGCGTAGCCAATCGTATAAAGACCATTACTTCGACAAAAACACGGGCTTTATGCGCGGAAAAACATCAGATGGCAAGTTCCGCGAGCCGTTCGACCCATTTAATTCGGTGCATCGCCAAGACGATTACACCGAGGGCAACGCATGGCAATATGCTTGGTTGGTGCCCCACGACGTACACGGACTGGTGCAATGCTTTGGTGGCGACAAGCCATTTGTGGCTAAACTCGACTCACTTTTTATTCTCGAAGGTAAGATGGGCGCCGATGCGTCGCCCGATATATCGGGACTTATCGGCCAATATGCTCATGGCAACGAACCCAGTCACCACATTATATATATGTACAACTATGTGGGCATGCCGTGGAAGGCCGCTCCCAAGTTGCGCCAAGTGATGAATACGCTTTACAACGACGGCATCGACGGACTTAGCGGCAACGAAGACGTGGGGCAGATGTCGGCGTGGTACATCCTTTCGTCTATGGGATTGTATCAGGTTGAGCCTGCTGGCGGCAAGTATATCTTTGGTTCGCCACTCTTTAAGAAGGCTGTGGTGAACGTTGGTGGCGGCAAAACGTTTACCATCGAGGCCAAAAACAACAGTGCCAAGAACATCTATATTCAGAGTGCTAAGCTTAATGGCAAGACATACACCCGTTCGTACATCCACTATAAGGACATTATGAAGGGTGGCACGCTAGAATTTGTGATGGGCGAAAAGCCTTCATCGTTCGGCACGAAAGCCGCCGACCGCCCCTAACTGTGGGGGGTAGCCATCGTGCTTGTGGCATAGATGTGGCACAAAACATAAAGAATGGCGTTGCGAGCATGCCTTTGGCTGCTCCAACGCCATTCTTTTTTGTGTGTATATGTCCCATGCAAACGCGCTCTGCTCGCAGTTGCCGCACGGGTATGTGTCATCGTTGGCATGGCAAAGGGTGTGCCTGCTGCCCCTTTGGCTAAGCGAAGCGAAGTGGGTTAAGACCCATTTTGGGGCGTACAAGATACCTTGTACTGGGACTACAAAGGCCTTGTAGTGCGGCTACAAGGTGTTTGTAGCGATACTACAAGCGGCTTGTACTGGGGCTACAAGCAGCCTTGTACGCTGCAAATTGCTAGCACGCGGGGGCTAAAAGCTTAGTTGGCGCGTGACGGAGATAGGCGTAAACGGGCTTATTGTCCGCCTAGTCGGTCGAAAAACACGATGACGTCGTCCCATGTTTTGAGGTCGTTTCCGCCGAAAAGGATGGACGAACCAAGAAAGTTGGGGTGCTCGTGGCGCGAGATAAGGTAGTCGCCATAGAGCAGGTTGGCGTTGTTGCAGAACACAACCCGATTGAATGCAGGCGCATTAAGGTACTGTTCCACCCATGCCAGCTGTGCCGTTATCTGTTCAGGGGCATTTGTTGGCGACGGCGCAAGTATGTAGACATCATAGTTTTCGATGAGCATTTCGTAGGCTTTGTGCATGCTGGGCATCGGCTTTTGGTAGCTGTCGGCCAGTGTGTTGGCGTGGATAAACACGATGGGGCGTTGTCGTCCCGTCTGCTTATCGTCTATTTGGCGTATCAGCGGCATTAGATAGTGCATCGCCACCTTATCCGTTAGCCTGTGCCCACCGTGGAAACGTATGGCCGTGGGGTAGTGTTGGGCGAAGAGGTCGAAGGTGTCTACGCTTGTATCTTCGTCGCCGAAGAGTCCTATTACGCGTTGTTGTTCAGCCTCGTCAATACCGTCGAATAGCAGTGTTGTAATTTCCTTGTACTCGTTTACCAAGGCCTTGGTTACGATAAAGTCTTGTATGCCGTCTGTTCGCGGACTTTGGAAGGTCTGTTTACCCACCATATTGTGTTTCACCATCGTGTCGCCCATCTCGAATGCGGGGTTAATCAGTATGCGGTCTGTGCCTCTAAGCATTTCGGCATACATGCCGCCCATTGATGTTCCGATGATGAGGTCGGGCTTTTCTGCATCACACGTTTGCCTAAGAAGTGCCAAGGCCTCGGCAGGATGCAAAGGGAGGTCGGGCGCAATGATGGTGGCCGCGGGCATAAGTGTGTGCAAGAGTGTTACTGTTCCCGACTGCCCCGATGAGCCAAAGCCGTGAACGTACATGATTTTCTTGCCCTTCATGAGGGCGGGATATGTTTTTGTTGGGTCCATTTTTTTATTAGGAGTTATGGAGTTTTTTTGAGGAGTTAAGGAGTTAAGGAGTTATCACTCGCTTTGCTCGTTGGGAGTTAAGCCGTATGCAAGGGAGTTGTGGAGTGAGTTCTTTTTAGGAGTTATGGAGTTATATTTGAGGAGTTAAGGAGTTATCACTCGCTTCGCTCGTTGGAATTTAGCCGTAGTTCCTCTGCAACAAGACTATTGGCTTAACTCCTTAACTCCTTAACTCCTTTAAAAGGCAATTCCAGTTGTATCCATTGTGGGCGATGTGGTTCGTCGTTAATGTTAGAAACCTGAACACCCAACAGCCTTATAGGCCGACCGGAGTAGTTAACCTCGCTCAATAGCGCCTTTGCAATGGGCAGGATGTCTTCCTTTTTGCGGAGAATATGAGGTGCAGTTCTGCTGCGCGTAATCTGTGTGAAGTCGTGAAACTTCACTTTCAGCGTGAGCGTTCGTCCCTTAAAGTCGTTCTTTTTCAAACGTTCCACCAACTCTAACACCAAGCGATAGAGTTCGGTTAAGAGCACAGTGGGGTTGGAACTGTCTTCGTTGAAAGTGCGTTCGCATCCCACCGACTTCCTTATCCAATGCGGTTCAACAGGTCGGGGGTCGATGGCACGCGCGAAGTTATAGTACGTTTCGCCTGCCTTACCGAACACTTGCCGCAGCCTGAGCCGTGAAAGCTGGCGCAAGTCGGCGCCGTTGAAGATGCCCATAGCGTGCATCGTCTCGGCTGTTTTATGCCCCACGCCCCAAAAGTCGGTGATGGGCAGATTGTCGATGAAGTGCATTGCACGACTGGGATGTATCACCGTGATGCCGTCGGGCTTGCGAAAGTCGGATGCCACCTTAGCCAGGAACTTGTTGAACGACACCCCTGCGGAGGCCGTTAGGTGCAACTCGTTGCGTATTTCCTGTCGGATACGTTGCGCAATGTCAACAGCCAACTCTATGTTCAGTTTGTTTTGCGTAACGTCTAGGTAGGCCTCGTCTAGCGATAGCGGCTCAACGAGGTCGGTATAGCGGTGAAATATCTCGTGAACCTGCTGCGATACCTGCTTGTATTTCTTGAAATCGGGCGGTAGGAATATCAGTTCGGGACACAATCGCTTAGCCTGCACGCCCGACATGGCCGAATGCACCCCATACTTTCGTGCCTCGTAGCTGGCCGTACACAACACCCCGCGCCTGTCTTCGCTGCCAATGCCCACGGGTTTTCCGCGCAGCGAGGGGTCGTCGCGTTGCTCCACCGAGGCATAGAAGGCATCCATGTCGATGTGAATGATTTTGCGATTGAAGTCTTGCGCAGGCATATCCAGTTGCTTTTGGGGCGAAACGCCATTGCAAAGTTAGTTATTTTTTGGGGATAAAGGGATGATAAAAGATGCCAATAGCAAGGAAAAGTCACGAAGAATTGCTATCTATGCCTTTCTTTTTTAGCTCTATTATCATTTTCGTGAAGTCACGAAAATGATAATAAGCGTTAGCTTCACGCACCTTACACTTTCTCATTATAGAATTGAGAGTATGTGCAAATCACTCCGTATCTAGCACAGCATCTAACAGCTGATTGGCTATTTGTGTGTCGCATATACGCATAATGCTTGAGTCTACAGCACTTTGCCCAAACAAATTGATATCACCATACCAAACAATACGGCGATCTATTATCGCGCATTGCACTGATAAATGTTCGTGTTCGTAAGTATCCATACCGAGACAATTCTCTTTCCCACCATCGGTGTGCATCTTGTTGGTATGTAGGGCAACCTCTATCCCATTTCGTTGTAGCTCGTTTAAGGTGGTCGTTAGCCAGTTCGTACGTTTACATCTTAGTTTTGGACAGGCCACCAAAATACTGTTTTGCGCTGCAATCAAGTCGCGTTTGAATGGGGCGAGATAGGTCGTGACATTGAACAGCAGTTCGTTTGCCGTTTGTTCTTCTGTGATTTTGCCTTTCGGGCGACTGTAACCAACGGCAGCATAACCTCTTAACCGTTTGCGATACATGTTTTCGCACAACGGAATACGAATGTCTACGTAGTCGTATATACATACTTCGTGTTTGCCATCACTGTCGCGATGTAACCGACCTGCATATTGCGCCACACTACCTTTCCACGAAATGGGGAGCGTTAGAAACAAGGTGTCGAGCCTGGGGTAATCGAAACCTTCGCCCACATATTTACCTGTGGCCACGATTACAAGACTATCGGTTGGGTTGATAGTTTTTAATTGCTCCATCTCCAGTCGTTTGTTCTTGGCAGAATCGGCACCAATAAGGGTTATCACATGGGTGGCAAATGGCGAAAGTAAGCGTGCAAGCTGTCGCACATGCACCGTAAGGCTACTCAGTACGAGTGGTGTTCGTCCTTCAGATAATGCTGTTTTCACGTCTTCCACAATGAGTCGGTTTCTCTGTTTGTCGGTCGACATGGCCTCTATCATTTGCGTATAGGTGGAGAGATTGGCTGAAAAGGTGCGGTAAGACGTGAAACGGGGTATCAATCTGCGTGTAAACTCTTGTTTGTCTATCTGGCTTTTGGCGTCGACCGTGTACCTTATCTTACCGCATTGCATGAAGATGATGGGTTGATGTCCCTCTTTGCGGAAGGGTGTAGCGGTCAAGCCGTAAACATATCGTGCCTTGACGTGCCGCAATACCTGTTCGAAACTCACGGCAGGAACATGATGACATTCGTCTACGATAATCATACCGTAGTCTTGTACGAAGACTTTCGCTTCTCCATTGTGTAGACACGACTGTATCATGGCAATGTCGACAACACCACTCAAACAGTCTTTTCCTGAGTGAAGTTGGCCGATGGGCAACCTTTTTTCGTTCTTATTGCCTGTTCCCGTGTCGTCCTGTGCTTGCTTTATTGGTGCAAGGAACGTTTCTAACTGCCGTCTCCACTGGTCGAGCAGTGACCTGCGATGCACCAAAACCAAGGTGTTTACCTTGCGTTGGGCAATCATGGCTATGGCTAAAACGGTTTTTCCAAAGGCTGTTGTGGCCGAGAATGTACCTGTTTCATGGACTAGCATGTGGTTTAAGGCCTCTTGTTGTTCTTCGCGAAGGGTGCCTGTGAACCTCACGTCGATGTTGCTACCGTGGCAAGTGTGGTCGTTTATTGTGATGTTTACGTTGTTATCTAGTAGTATCTGCTGTACGTCGTCTTCACAACCGCGAGGTAGGGCAAGGTAATTAGCGGTTAGTTCGGAACAAGAAATGACACGTGGAATGGCGTAAGTAGGCAAACGCATGGCTTGTTTGGCATAAAACTCGGGGTTGCGAAAGGCTGCAATGCGCTTAAAAAGGTTGATGGCCTTTGGTGATAAGCCCTCAAGTGGGATGTAAAGCATGTTGGCTTTGGTCAGTGTGACAGACGTTGGGAAGTCTGATGAGCCTATCATAACAGGCTTTGGAGAGTTCCACGGTGTGACCTCGTTACTCTTTGTTAGTTCGCTAAATTCAAAGGAATTATGTGTTTGCAGTATTTCGTCAACAGCACTTTCAGTAATCTTGACTACTTCCAACAGTATTTTCCATTGGTCGGAATAGGCATTAAATGCTTCGTCTACAAAAACACTATTGCCGTTTCTCCGTGCTAGCCCTTGCAATGGCAATGCCACTAAGTTGCCAAATCCGCCTTTGGGCAGCGTGTCCTGGTTTGGGAAAAGGCGGTCGTATGACTTAAACGAGAACCGCATTTCCTTGTTCATCGCCTCTGCTAGTAGGGCATTGCCTAATTGTCTGGCTTTAACGGCGGTGATGGCAGCAGTGAAGAAAATCCATACATGTGCTCCGTTGCCCGACCGCGACCGTTCTATATAACATGGTATGCCCCATTCTTTGCACACGCCCACGTATGCTAGCACGTCGTTTTTATAGCCATGCTCGCAGTTTTTATCGTCAAAGTCGGCACAAAGAAAATGGCAAGTGTTATCTTCCAAGATGGGATAAAGGCCGATAACATCGCGTCCATGTTCGTCTTTCCCAGCAAGGTGGTTGTATAGGTGTTCATAAGTTAAAGGTGCAAAAAGACGGTTGGGACAATCTGCACAGCGATATTTGCGTTTGTCGCAATATTGTCTGTCCCATTCCCGTTGGCATACGGGCTGATAGCCTGCCTTTCCCGTGAGGCTATGCCATCGTTTGGCGAACACGTCGTTGCGGCCTTTAAACAGGCTTTGGAACAACAACACCTTGTCTTTTAATGAAAGTTTGCAGTTGGAAAGAGGTTTGTTATATGGCTGTAAGGCGATTGCTGGGCATTTGTTTTCTTCAAGCGTGATGCCATGTTTTGCTAAAAGCGATTTAAGTCTTTCGTTTTCGGCCTTCAATTCGCGTATCTGTTCTAAAGCTGATGTTGTTTCGTTGTGCTTGTTTGCATCCATGTCTCAAGATGTTTAAGCCTTCAATTTAGCAAACACACATTATGTATATGCACCTAATGGCTTGTTAAGACAGTTTCACCCCTCTTCTCCAACCCCTTCTTCTCCCTCTTCTTCCAGTGTCTCTAACACAAAGATGGCGTGGATTTTGCGTTTCTCTACGGGTGGAATATCCATATAATTGCGGTAGAGGTCTTGCAGGTAAGCGTCGGGATTGCAGGGGGCCATGAATCGTTTGCCCTCGAAAGTGATTTCGGTTAGGGGGAAAATGCTGTCTTGGCGGTGCATGATGCCGTAGCCGTTGTTGTGTAGGATGTTGGAAATGTAAGTGTCGCGGTTGCGGTTTAGGGCGCATAGCAGGGCCCAAACGGTGCGGCAGACGGCGTATTTTGCACCGAACCAAAAGAATTCGGCAAACGAACGGAGGCTGTAATGGTGGGCCTTGTGCAGGATGGAATAGCTACGCGAGATGCCTAGCGTTAGTTTTTTAACAAGCTTACGCGAAAGGGTGGGGTAGGCAATGAAGGGAAAGATGTCTACAAAGAGCCCCTTTTCGTAGTTGTGCGAGAAGTCGTCGCCTGGTTCAACGAAGAACGAATTGAGGTCGCGCACCTTGGTTATGGGCTCTTTCAGGTGCTTGTCTATCAGCGGCGACTGCACAATAAGGCCCTTAGGCAACTCCTTTTGCGCCACTTCTACAAAGCGTTGCAAGTCGGCCTTGTGCATGGCAATGTCTATATCGTCGTCCCAGGGTATGAAACCGCCATGCCTTACCGCGCCCAACAGCGTGCCGCCGTCTAGCCAATAGGGTATGGTGTGGCGTTGGCAGATGTTGTGTATGGCTTCGAGTATGGTCAGTTGTTTAAGCTGACAGGCGCGAAGATGGCGTTGTTTAAAGCGTTCGAGTGGCGTGTTAGCGGTCATCGTGCGCCCTCCTAACGTCTATCACCAGTCCCGTATCGTCCGAAAGCAGGGTGCGCAAGGTAGCCTCGGCCACCTTTTCAGATGCCAGTAGGGTGTCGTCGGGTTCTATTCCGAAGTTCTTTACGCGCATGGGGGTCTTCGTTCTTTCGGGGTTGATGCAGTTGATGCGAATGCCGTCGGCCTCCCATTCTTGCGCAACGGCCTGCACAAAGTTAACGATGGCGGCCTTGGTAGACGAGTAGATGCTGTAAAAAGCGCGACCGCGTGTGTATGATGAAGAGGTGAAAAACACCAGTCTACCACCGCTTTGTTTGAGGTAGGGATAGGCGGCGAGAGCCACATTAACCGTTCCCATGTAGTTGGTTTGCACGCTATAAGTGATGTCGGCGTAGTTCATTGTGACCAAAGGCTCCTTTTGTAGCAGTCCTGCCGTGTTCACCACGTAGTCTATTCGCCCTTCTTCTTTTGCCACTTCTGCAAAGGCGCGCACCACATCTTCTTTGTTTCCTACGTCTACGCCGTTGCTGCTACGCGAGAAACAATGCACCTTTGCACCCCGTTCGGTCAGCATTTTGGCCGTGTCGGCACCAATTCCGTAACTGCCACCAAACACAATAGCTACCTTTCCTGCAAGCGAAACTTGGGCAAGGTCGATGCGTTCGGCCTCGTTGTTGCGCAGCTGAAAAAGCTTGTCTAGCATGTAGGTGTCTTCCTTATAGGTAAGTTTCATGTTGCTTTCTTCGCCTTCCACCACGTAGATGGGCGTTTGCGGCAGGTATTTTTTCACCACTCCGCAGTCGTCGGTGGTCTTGAAATTGGGGTCGAGCAGTGCCTTTTCGTAAGCTTCTTTAATCACTTCGAGCGCGAAAGCCTGTGGCGTTTGTCCGCGACGAAGGCGAGAACGGTCGGGTATATGACTGATAAAGTCGCCTTCCACCTCGATAATGGTGTCGGCAGACGGCATGGCCACATCGATGGCCGAGTAGTTTTGCAATGCGTCCACCACATCGTTCAGAATGCGTTGGCTAACCAAAGGGCGCACGGCATCGTGGAAAATAAGGTTTACCGGCTCGTTTTCGTAGGCTTTGATGGCCGAAAGGCTCGACTCATAGCGTTCGTTTCCGCCTTTAAGTATGCGCTTTACTTTGGTCCACCCGTTTTTCAAAACGATGTTTTCTATGTCTGCAATGAGCATGGCATTGCTTACGATGGCTATTTCGTGGATGTGCGTGTTTCGTTCGAACACGTCGACTGTATGTTCGATAACCATCTTTCCAGCCACTTTGAAGAACTGTTTGGGTGTGGTCATGCCCAATCTTTTTCCCACTCCGCCCGCCAAAACGACGGCGATGTTACGTTTTGCCATATTGATGCGATTGTGTTTCTATATGCAAAGGTAGTGTAAACTTAGTGATTTTACAAGAAAGAAAACGAAAAAGCCTTAGCCTTGCTGATGGACGGGCCAAGCTGGATGTTGCTTCATCTGTTGCAGCGTTATATTAATAAGGTGTGTTTCGAAAGATAGGCAGATGGGCTAATGGGGGTGGCAAAAGATGAAAGAGGGTGGAGAAAGGCGAGATGAGAAGATGGATGTGATGTGGCATTTTAACCCAAATCGGTTGTTAGAAAAATCTGCTTTCATTTTGGCAAAGGAATAACTGAACACGCGCAAAGGGTTAACTCGCGGGTCGTATTTCAAATATCAGAGGGAGATTTCGCTAACACTTTGCTTTTGAAAATTCGTAATGGCCGATTTCGGTTTAAACCATTCCTGTTGTTTAAGCGGTTAAATACGCCATACATGTTACTCCCCTCTCCCCTTGGGGAGGGGCTGTGGGTGAGACCGAAATGCCAATGGCGGACAAACATCACTGCTTATCCGCCATTGTTGCGTTTTTATAGTGTCTTAAATCTAATGTGTTATCTTTCTTTACGAATAGCGTAAGATTTGGCCTGGCCTAATCTTGTCGTTTCGGCGCATGTGGTTGAGACGGCAGATGGTGTCTATGCTAACACCACGCTTTTCGGCGATAGATGCCAGTGTTTCGCCCGATGCCACCTTATGATAGAGTTTTTCGGCAGCGTTGTATTGAGGCGTTTGTGGGTTGTCGTCCCTGTCTCGGCCCACCTTTCCGTACACGTCTTCGCGGTTATATCCGCCATTTCCCGATACGCCGCGCAGCCTGGTGGCCTCAGACGATGCCATTTCGTAGGTGGAGCGGCGGAACATATAGTTGTCGGCCACCACGTCTTGTGCCCTGAAATCAAAGAAGAGTGCAGGGTTAAGCGCCACACCGCACAGTCGTGTTTCGAAGTGCAAGTGCGAACCCGTGCTTCGGCCCGTGTTTCCGCCAAGTCCAATCGGTTCGCCGGCCCTTACTTCCTCGTTTTCAGTTACCAATTGTTTGGAAAGGTGTCCATATATGGTTTCCAGTCCGTTGGGGTGCCTAATTACGATGTACTTTCCGTATCCCGCAGCCTCGTATTTCACGATGCGCACCTTGCCAGAGAATGCTGCGCGTATGGTGTCGCCAATATAAACCTTTATATCTAAGCCTTTATGTTGGCGGCCCCAACGACTTCCGAAGTTACTTGTTACAACTCGGCTGGGTGTTGGCATGCAGAAATGACGTAGGTTGATGAGGAACGAGTCGGGCAAAGCCGTTATGTGGTGCGTGTGTGTGTTGTCCCACGTCTCGTAAAGGTTTGCAGCCGGCGATTGGGCCGCCTCCCTTTTTAGGATGCTTTGTAGGGCAAGGGTGTCTACCGATTTCATCTTTCGGTCTACAGGTGCTTGTCTGGCGAGTAGGTCTTGCGCGGCCATTGGTGTGGCGCACATTGAGAGAAGTGCTGTAAAAGCAATCGTTTTAATTGTTCTTTTCAGTTTCATTTTACTTTTTTTAGGTACAACGTGGGCGAATAAATAATGGTATATACATTCGCTTGTTAAACCATTTTTGCATGGTTGATGATAGGTGTTTATCAAAAGACGATGCAAATATAGCGAATTTTTATCTAACGGCATCATGTTTCGCTATTTTTTTCAGTATTGATTAACATGCTTAACAACATGTGACCTGTTCCTTCAATCCCTTTGTAACACGTGAAAGAGCGGTGTATTTGTAATGTTTTTGGTTAGTTTTTATTAACATTTGTTACTCTTGCTTGGACATAAATATCGGCGCGTTAACATTATTAAGGACATGATTTGAGTGTTGTTCTTGCGGTGCATATTCATGCAGAATATGCAAAACAGATGAGTTTCGCCTTCTATAAACTGTCTGCATCTGCCTGTTTTTATGTTCTCTTTTTTCGGCTGTCCGTTGCCTTTTCCGCCCAGTCTTTCGCTTTCTTAACGGTTTTTTGCAATATTGCAAGCGTGTTGCACCTATTCAGCACTCGTGCATGCTTTCCTTTTAGTAGTTGCTTGTAATGAAGTGGTCTTGACTTTTAATGGCTCTATAAATTGGGTGAAGTCTATTTTCTTTGTGCAGTAGAACCAAGATAAGTATCTAAAGTTT
>NZ_HE999448.1:313637-330108 GCF_000312305.1 Prevotella conceptionensis 9403948
TAAGTATCCTGTTCATGCGCAAAGTACTGGGCGAAGATACGATGAAACCTGAAATTCTGTCCCATTCGTCTGTGGTAAAACGGGGTTATGTTTCAGAAGTCGACTTGGCGGGAGATTTTTCAACACATTCTTTACAGGTTGAAAGCACCTTTCCTGTGGCACATAATGAGGGAAAAGTAAAGAGGACTACTTTATGTCTCTTATGTTCTTATGTCGGAAAGGACGTGTTTGTCTAAGCACGAACGATAAACGATTAACTTGTCCACTGGTCAACTGGTTGGCCAGTTGGCCAGTTTGCCTGTTTACCTATTGACCAGTTAGCTCGTCAACTCGTCAACCAATGTAATCTTTTCAGCAAGAAATTTAACACAAAAAGTACCCTTTTTGTCCACCAACCGCCCACCTTGCCGCAAAAAATCGATTCTCGCGAAGGTTTGTTTTGGTGCCAAGAGGGAGCAGTTGTGCATGCAGGCAAAATGAATTTTTATTTAAACCGACAGCCACCAACACCCATTTTTGGGTGATTTGTAGTAAAATGAAGTGCGTTTTGGTGCTAAATGCAGTGCAATATGCCGCTAAATGCAGTGCGTTTTGGTGCTAAATGCAATGCGTTTTGGTGCAAAATGCAGTGCGTTTTGGTGCTAAACGCAAGGTAAAATGCTGCTAAATGCGAGCCGAAAAGCATAAATATCCGCCGCAAATGGTATAAACAAAACCCTTCCGAGCTATGAAAACGTGGTGGAAAAGGGCGAAATCGTTATTAAAATGTGGGTTTTTAGGGGCTAAAAGCGGGTAATTGGGCATAAAAAATTATGAGATGGCAACCAAACTAGAAAGGCAAAATGGTGCAAAATGCAGGTTGTTTTCTTGAAAATAGACAAAGCAAAAGGTGTGAAAGGCAAGAAATAGTGGCAAATTACCTACTTTACAGCCTATATTTTCGCTAGAACGGAGTGAAATTTGGTGCGGTGTTGTAAAATAAAAAATAACAATTTAAGTTTTTGAGTTTTCTTGATTCCGCAACTGTTCCAATCCGTTCATCACATTAAAAACACCACCATAAGGGACGCTGTTCTCATATTTTATTGCTATCTTTGTGATGCTACGTAGAAATTTACGATATTTTCGTACCATACAGTTAGTGAAAATTCTACTGATAGCAAATGTCCGAGGAACTTATTGTTCATCAAAGGCTTATAAAATGTATTAACAATAAATTACGTATTTAGTTGCGGAATTAAGGATGAAAAGAAAAAATATATACATATTATATTCTCTCTCCTTTTTATTTTTCATGCCAATAAGTATATATGCACAAAATAAAATAGAAGAGAATTATATGCTGAAAAAAGGCTATGAATTGAACATTACAAACCAAAAAGGAGATTCCTTATTGTATTTCTTTTTGAAGAATGGTAATTCTATGAAGAATATCATCACCGAAAATCAGATATACATGAATGACACTGTTTTGTGGAGAAAATATAATTCTCGTTATGAGGGGATAGATTTTACAAATTATTTCTGCATAACCTATTTCATAGCAAATAGTATACAGGGGATAGAGTTGTACAACAAAAAAACAGGCATTGATTTTTTTCATGGTAAATGTCTTATCTTATGTGGAGAGAATATGCAAAATAGAATGGCTTACCATATGAAAGAGGAGCTATTGTTATGTCTTCAGATTAATAATAATCAGGATGATGGGACTATTTATATATTAGATTTAAAGAATTCTCATATACACAAGATAAACATCCGTCAATTGGCAAGTAATATGCAAGATACATATTTTTGGCACAGTGTATATATTAAAAATGCCAATTCTCGATACGTTATAATAACGTATAACAATGGTTTTTCTAAATCAACTTCATTGAAACTCAAGCGTATAAAATCTCTCCATCATAATCTTATTCTAGATTGTAAGGATTATGATGGGGAGTTAAAAGAAAATCGCGTTAACCAATAAACCCAAAGGAGTCTATTGTCTTTGTGCTGTAAAGCCAAGATAAACACTCTGTTCATGCACAAAGTATTGGAAGAAGATACGATAAAATCCAAAATTCTACTCCAATTGTCTGCGAAAAAACGTAGTTATGTATCAAAAAGTGACTAGGCGGAAGTTATTCAATGTATTATCCATAAGCTGAAAACGGCCTGTCAATGACAGATTACTTCTGCGTTCCCATTTTGCTGTCTCCGTTGACCGTGAGCAGCATGACTTGCAACCGTTCGTGCTGGCAGTAGTAAGCGTATGTGGTTAACTCGTCAACTGGTTAATTCGTCAACTGGTTAACCGGTAAACTCGTCAACTGATACACTTCTGGCACACATCCGTTTATTTCTAT
The DNA here is from genome assembly GCF_000312305.1 of Prevotella conceptionensis 9403948. Taxonomy (GTDB): domain Bacteria; phylum Bacteroidota; class Bacteroidia; order Bacteroidales; family Bacteroidaceae; genus Prevotella; species Prevotella conceptionensis. The sequence continues at coordinate 315,992 of NZ_HE999448.1, forward strand.
CGGAATGGTTTCAACCTGTGCTTCGTTTGCTGTAAGTACCACCCTAACCACGCAGGCACGGGTGTTGATGGGTTTGGTTTGGTCGAAAATAAAGTTGCCGATGCTGTAATAAATGGGGCAACCCTTATATTGTTCGATGGATTGTAGCGTGTGGGTGTGGTGGCAAACAAGGATGTTGGCACCTGCGTTTATCAGTAGGCGCGCTTGCCTACGCTGCTGAGCAGTGGGCGTTAGCTGGTGTTCGATGCCCCAATGTAGGCTTACAACGATGTAGGCGTTAGGCTCGTTATGGCGTAAACGCTTGATGCGTGCCGCCAGTGTGTCTAGTGGTTCTTGACTAACGCAGGGCTTGGCGGGCAGATAAGCGAAGTTTTCGAGTGGCAACCGCAAGGAGGCGAGGATGTAAACGGGGCGTGGATGGGTGGTCAGCAATAGGGGTTGGGCGGCTTCGGTCATGTTACGGCCTGCCCCAAAGTGGATGATGCCCGCTTGTTCGATGTTCTTGCGTGTGTCTAACAGCGCGTCACGTCCTTGGTCAATGCTGTGGTTGTTGGCCAAGTTGAGGTGGGTGAAACCATGTTTGGCCAGCATGGTGAGCCATTCGGGTTCGCCCCTGAACACGAAACGCTTAAAAACAGGTTGGTTAATTTTGGTTGCCGGGCATTCTAGATTGCCCACAACGAAATGCGATTGGTTGAAGATTTGTTGTAGTTTTGGCCCAACGAGATTGCTTAAACCTAAGTATTCGATGCGCTTGCGCACGCCGCGATCGAGCAATACGTCACCTGTAAACACCACGGATAGTGTGTCGGCCTTCTGCGCCCATATACTTTCCGTGCACACAAAGGTAAGGCATAAGACAAGAACCACGCCGCGACAATAGGCCGCGGCATGAGAAAAGAATGCGCACCCCATAGCATGGAAGGATGTATGGGGCGCGTTTCTTGGATGTTGAGCGGGTTTTGTGGTCATGTATTGTGTTGGGAAGTTTGTGAGTTTATGAGTTTAATTGAGTTTATGAGTTAGTGAGTTTAATTGAGTTAGTGAGTTGATGAGTTGATGAGTAAAAGAGTATGCCATAGCGCAGATAGGCATTTGGCTTTATCGCTTACCGCTTACTCTTTACTCCTTACTACATACTCCTTACTACATACTCCTTACTCCTTACTACTTTAACTCCTTAACTCCTTAACTCCTCACCTTAACATCCCGAACTATAAAACACTTCTTCATTATCTTTCGGCAGATTGTCTAGCGGAACCATAATTTCGTCCATCCATTTAGGCACGCCCAGATAAGGTTTGGCTTTGAGTTTCTCTTGCCATTCCTCGTCGGTGAGCCGCTGTTGGTCGGTAGACTGTTTTAGTTCGCGATAAGACAGCACTGCACCGCGCATCAAATAGAGCTCGTTGCCAATGGGCACAGCCACGTAGATGGTATAGGCAGGCCCTGTTCCCTCGTATAGAATGGAGTGGTTAGGGTTGTTCGGGGCGTTGGCGGTATATACGTCGGCTATTACAGCCACACTCTTGTCGGCACCTTCCACGTTGTCCCAGCCGTCAAGATATTGGTCGTCTTGTCTAACAAGGTCAAGCGAAATGTTTTCTATCGTAGAGCCTATGATTTCGATGGCGTTATATTCCTCGTCGGTAAGGATGGGGTTTGGCGATAGCTCTTTCTGGCTCACTTGTAGCAGAAATTCGGCTGTTTCCTTCACGCTAGCCGTGGAAGCGTCCATCTTAGGCGTGTTTAACTTATATTGTTTGAACACCCTTTCAATTTGCGAAACCAGCTCTACAGCCTTCTTCCAGAAGGGAATGTTGGGCTCAACATAGCCTTTCACGATGGGATCGGGTGGGCCGCCAGAACCGCATTCGGCTCCCATAGGTTGCTTGGCGTATAGAATGGCATCGTGTTTCAGCTCAGCCCACGAGGCTAGCGCCGTGTTCAGGTTTTTCTTTTCCCATTGTGGCGTGAGCATAAAGTAAGGTGCGCCAGCCACGGGTTTGTTCATTTCGGCCAAGGCATCCACCCATCTGTTGGCCACGGTGGTGGTCCAAGCAATCTCCGACATGCGTAGTTTCATGGTTTGGAGCGTAGGCACAAAGCCTTCCCAGCGTTTATCCTCTTGCAGTTCTTTCAATAAAATGCGTTCGGCAGCCGAGCAACCAATGGCCGCAAACACGTCGAGTCCACTTGGAACGTCGCGTTTGGTGACATTGTTTGTGGCGTCAATCATCTCGTTTAGCACCTCTGCATCGGGCATATAGCGTTGCGGCATGAGGTTAATCTTGTTGCGTGAGGTTAATTCGAACTTGGGACGGATGCGCGTTTGTTTCTCTCCCACCTCGTCAATGCGTTTGGCCATGTCTGCCATCAGATTCCCATTGGTGAATATTTTCTCTGGCGTTTGGCCCTTCATCAGGTCGTAAACCTGCATGACGGTGATGTTGTCGGGCTCGCCGAAGAGGAAAGTGATGGGCTCGAAGAGAGCGTTGTAGGCGCGTTTTATCTGTGGGTCGCTGCCAATGGTGTGGGCAATGAGCAAAGCACGTTTCAGTTGGTCGGGCTTGTCGGTGCCAAAGGGCACGCTTTGTAGCCACATCATGGTGCGGAAATATCGCTTGATGCGTTCGGAACGGCTGTAATGGCCGCGTGGCCGATAAAGGGAATAGGGATATTTCACCTCTGTATAGCCCAAGAAAGGGGAGAGGGCGTTTTCTGAATTCATCACCTTCTTAATCTCGGATGCCACTTGCGACTTGTAGGCGGCACTCACCCCAGCAGGCGTTTTGCCCGTTGTAAGTGCCAATGCCACGGCAAAATAGGCTTGGCAGAAGGCTGCGGCCGCCTTGGTTTGCTTACCTGTTGAGGGCGTGGTTACGAGTTTGGTCATGCGATTAAACATGCCTTGCGAGAACACTTTCACCAGTGCATCGAGCTTTTTCTCTTCGGCATCGCGCAGAATGTTGTCAAAATAGAAGTGGAAAAGCTGCAAGTAAAGGTCGGTGGTTACGAAACTGGGGAAGTTGGAGTAGTCGTTCTTCTCGTAAACATGGAACAATTGCTGCAAGTTGTCTGGCACAATGGCAAACCCATTGCGGCTGATGGCATTTTGCAGTTTGGGGTCGAAGTCGTCTAATTGGTAGGGATTGAGCAGCAGGTCGAGGTTAACAATCTGTCCTTTGGGCAGTTTGTGCTTACTGTTGAGGATTTTGTTCTCTTGCTGTTCAATCTTTTTGAGGAAGTCTTGTTCGGCTTTGCTAAGTTTAGGTTGCCTTTGTCCCCAGTCGTTAGGGTTGCTATCGTCTAGCGGTTCGTTCTCGTTGTCCGAGCGTAACCACATCAACGAGTCGTACCACGATGTTTGTGCGTAAATGCCGCGCAGGTCGGCTTCTTTAAATATAAATCCTTCGCGCGCCTTAAATGCGTTTTTAAGCACGCGCAGTTCGGCCAGCGACAGTTTCGAGAGGTTGGTTTTGAGGTTCACTTCTTTGTTGAAACTCTCCACATTCAGTTTGCCCTTACCAGGTAAAATCACAGGCTTGGGGTTGTTGTCGGCATAGAGTAACGCCCCTATGGCGGCGAATGCGATTAGTAGTAGGGTTCTTTTCATTTGATAATTAATGTTTATGATGTGCGTGTTGGGGCCTTGTTGTGGCCATGTGCACATCGGATTTGGAATTTAATTGTTACTTGACGAGGGGCAGATGGCGGCGGTTAGTGCTCGTTTTACTTGCCCGCTCTGCCCCAAAGTGGTTGTTTCTATTGTTTTCGGGCGCACTTATCGCCCTATATATTAAGGTGTGCCATCGTGCTTGTTGGCATTTGTATGGCACATGCAGCCTTTATCCTTGTTTTATATGTCTGTGTCGTGCGGTTTGTTTGGTGTTTCTTTTTTCGCGAATAGCTATTGGCTAAACGATTTCAACGCCTCTTCTCGGCCCACCTTCACTGCTAAGAACCTTACGAATTCGAACCCAAAACCCTGCCAACGGTATTCGGCCACCACGTACTGCCCCTTAGTAGTGGTTTCAAGACTTCGTACAACACCATCCACAAAGCGGAAATCTTGCAGTATTCCGCCTAGCTTTGAGCCCATCCACATGGCGCGAACACGGTTTTTGTAGTTCTTAAAAACAAAGAGCCTGCGGCCTTTTTGCGGATAGAAACGGGTGCTTTTAATCACGCCCACCAACGCTTCTGTCCGTCCATCGCCGTTTACGTCGGCCGTTTCTAATCGGTAAACGGGGTAGGGTAGCGGCCATTTGTCGGTTGTCGAGTCGGTTTTCAGCGTGAGATAGTTCAGACTATCGTTCACCGTCTCGATGCTGAAAGTCTGTGCCGCAAGGTTTCCCGTGGACCACAATGCCGCTATTGCGAGCCATCCGTATGTTTTCAAAGCGTTCGTCATCGTTGTGTTGGGGTGGGAAAAGTGGGGTTGGGCTGTGGCCTTTGCATTGTTTTCGTAGGCGATGCTCATTCCCTTCACACCCATTCGTATTGCAAAAATAAGACATTCTTTCGAATGTGGCAAATCTTTTGGGGCGTTTGTTGAGGTTTTTAGTTATGCCTTTGGAGATGAATTTCATTGAATTACGGGTAGTCTAATCCCTATTTTGTAGAACCTTATGTAATCTTTCACTTTTTCGAACGTTGGTTCTTCTATGTTTGTAAATGCGAAACGCTCTTGTTGTTCTTGGTCGGGATAGACGATGAGGCACTTGATAGGCAGTGCATTTTCGGCATCTAGCTTCAACATGTCGTATATCTTCTGCAGTCTTGCGTAACCAGCCACCTGCCTTGCGTCATCCTTGTCTATGCCTGTCATGCCCTTATAACGTGGTTTGTATTTGGCGTCAACAACGTAAGGTTCGGGCCAATGGCAAGGCTTTAACAGATAATCGAGCTCTTGACGATGTGCCTTGGGATGATAACAAACTTCGTTTTTGCCTGTAAATACCAACCTAAGATGGCGAAACACATACAATTCGAACAGTTTGCTCATATCTATCCAGAACGGTGGAGTTGTTATTTGGTGGTTGCCAGCAAGGGTAATGTCGTAGCTGTAACGGCGAATTAGAAGTTGGGCAAGTTCTACGGCTGTGCTATGTTCTTTAAAAATTGGGTTACCTTTAAATGTTTGTATGGCCTTTGTGGTAACTTCTTCACCCACGTTATCGAAGTGTGGTTTTACAAAACGGATAATGTTGTCGAGTGTGGAAGTGTCGAAGGCATGCCTATAAACCTCTAATTGTTTGGCACAAAACCTCAAAGCGCGTTTAAGGATGCGGTTCTCGCACGAGTCGACGCCATATACTTGGTAACGACAAAAGTTGTTTGTTACGCGCCCTTTGCTAAGGTTTTGTTTCACGTTACGTGCCACAAGACATCGCCCTTTTATCTTATTGTTGAGATTTTCTTCAACCATGTAGTAGCTTTTTCGCAGACCTTTGGTCGCTATTCGCCTTAAAACGCTAAGATATTCGGTAATAAGGAAGATGCTTAACAAGTCTTGCTGCTGGCTAATTGGTATTGCGGGCTTGTGAAAAGATATTGTTACGAGTTGTTGCAGATGGTTCAGGTTTTCCTTATCACAGAGTGCCTCGTTAAGCATTCGCACATAATCTATCTCGAAATCGCTGTTCATCTTCGGACTAACCTGTATCGCGAGCTCGTTTTCTTTCACCCAATCCACCCCTACGAAGTAAGAACCCGTGGCAAGAATGTCGTTACCCTTACGCCTAAGTTTAAGGTAGAAGTCAGCGTCTTGCTTGTCATCACTTACCTTGAACTCTTTTTCTCCACCATCCGCTATGTATGGCAACAAAGCCTCGGCATAGCTTTGGTTGAGAAGAGCGTCCTCCTTCAGCTGCTCGTTGAGTTGTAACACTGTCGTCATTTTATAGCCCTGTCGTATAGTTCATCTATCGTTGCTTGCGCGTCTGTAGTTAGAATGCCGTCTCGTATGTACTCTTCCAAGAGCGGTATTATTTCATATAGTATGCGGTCGTTGGTGAAAACTTCGCCATTTTCATCGTGCATCAAGAAATAACTGTGGCCAATCCACACCTCCTCAGGCTTATAATCGGCCGAAAGTGTGTCTGCCGCTTGCAGCTTAAACGTAGAATCGAAATTGCTTTTCTCGTATTCGTCGAAGTTGTTGATAAAGAGTTGGCTCACTTCCTTGAATAAGTCGCGGTCAAACCCTTCGTTATCTAGGGCGTAAGGTCTTTCTGCAATGAAGGCGAAACGTCGCCTAATGGCGTAGTCTAATGCACCCAACGAACGGTCGGCAGTGTTCATTGTTGCGATAACAAACACGTTGGCTGGCACTTCAAAGGCCTCTTTCGAGTAAGGTAGCACCACTTTCTCTGCGTTCGGGTTACCTTTACGCTTGTCAGCTTCCAACAACGTCAAGAGCTCTCCAAATATTTTCGACACATTTCCACGATTAATTTCGTCGATAACCATGATGTAAGGCTTGGATGAATTTTCACCATCAGGCAGTGTAGAACTATTTTGGGAGAAATCATTTTGCATCGACTCTTCTTGCGTATTGGTGTCGTTTGCTTTTTCGCAGAGACGTTTAAATATGCCTGATTCTATGTTGTAGCCCACTTGGTTGTTGTCGGTAACCACGGGACGAAGGCCTTCCACCCAGTCTTCATAGTCCATTGACTGGTGAAAGGTTGTGAATGCGATGCGCCCTTCCTCTTTAAGTTGATTGTATATTGCCACAATTTGGCTGCGCTCTGCATGGTTGGCATTGAATGTGGGGCAGCAAAGTCTCACGACATATTCGGGTATGCTGTGGGTTTTTCCTGTTCCTGGCGCACCATAAAGCACGATGTTCTTGTGTCTTTTCCATGTAATTACGCCCTTGTCGAAACGTGAATAGTCTGTACCTTCGTTAGCGCTGGTTTGGGATGTGTGTTGTTTTGCTGCGTCCATTTCTTTGAGCATGAAGTCTTTCAAGCACCAAAATAATGTTTGAATGGCAAGGTTAAGGGGTTTGTTTTTATACCTGTCTATCTCGCTAAGCATGATTTGTTGAACCGTTTCACCATATTTTGCTACGAGATTGTTTATTATTTCCATGAAGTTACCGAAGTTCGTGCCTTTTTTATTGATGTCGTAGCCGAAGTATTCACAGAGCTTTTTGTACACTTCCCATTTGTAAAACGTGTATTTTTCGGGGTAAGCGCAAGTTAAGATGGCAGATGCCGTGCGCTCATCGTTGGCAAAGTTCTTCCAGTCTTCATGCCCAAGGTCTTGCATTTCTTGTTTAAAGCGTGCTATACGTTTGTCTATTGGTATGGTTTCGTCAAGCAAATGCTCTCCGCATACAATCAGTTCGCTAGGCTTTTCTTTGTTGAGTTTGTTAAAAACGGGGTCAACGTAGGCATTGGCAACAATATTCTTCCCTTTTAGTGCCCTGATAATGCCTAGCGCATCTTTCCCTTCTGTGTTGTCAAGCAATTGCCATTTGTAGCTTTCCTCGTAGCCATAAAAGGGCTTACGTTTGCGAAATTCCTCGATAAGGTGCTCCATCAGCAAGTCTCTAAGTGCTTCTGTCAGTTCGGTGCGCAGTAACCAAAGAAACTCTTTCTTGGTTTGCCAGCCCTTTTCCATCGCGATGGGCCAGAATGTTTCGCTGCCTTTAATCCCAATTACACGAAATCTGTTTAGTCGTTTTTGCACCCATTGCGAGAAGCCTTTTACGTTGCCGTTATAATAATTCAGACTTTTCCCATACTTTTGTGCCACTGATGTGCATGAACCTTTTTGATTTGGTTCACGTAAAAAGCAGAATAAGGCCTCGTGATACTTCCTTGCTTCGGGTTGTTTTAATAGCTCGAGCCATTCAGAGGCAGACACGCCGATGTCTCCACAACTGTATTCGCCATTGGTGTTTACTGTTTCGCGTAATGTGTTAAGTTCCATACTCTGCTATATAAAATTGGTTCAATTTATAAAGGCGATATGTGTTGTACTGGTTTGTCGTTCTTATTTATCGCCTAGTTTTTTAGTATATGTTTGTTAAATGTCGCCCACAAAATTAGCGTTATTACCACAATTTGCTTGCCAAAAACGCTAAAAAGTGTGGCGTTGGGCATTAAAAATACGTGTTGTTTGCCATGCTTACGCCGAAAATGGCTATTTTTGCAGTAACGATAATAACGATAAACCAAATTTAGAATATGGCAAAAGTGTATCAATTTATGGCCGACGGATTTGAAGACATCGAGGCGTTGGCTCCCGTAGACATCCTGCGCCGAGGCGGATTGGACGTGAAAACCGTGAGCGTTATGGGGCGCGAGATGGTGGAATCGGCCAATGGCGTGTGCGTTAAGGCCGACATGCTGTTCGAAAACGCCAACTTCGACGATGCCGACCTCTTGCTATTGCCTGGCGGAATGCCAGGTTCAACCCATCTAAAAGAACATAAAGGACTAGCAGAAGTACTTCGCCGTCAGGTTGAAACGGGCCGAAAGATTGGCGCTATCTGTGCTGCACCTATGGTCTTAGGCACTATGGGCTTGCTGCAAGGCAAGCGCGCCACTTGCTATCCGGGCGTAGAACACACCTTGCATGGTGCAGAATATACGGCCGAGTTGGTGACAGTTGACGGCAATATCATAACGGGCGAAGGTCCTGCCGCCGCTCTTCCTTACGCTTACACGTTGCTTGCGCTGTTGGTTGACCGCGATAAGGCCGACGAAATAGAAGTGGCCATGCGTTACAAACACCTTATGGCCGAACGCCTTTAACCGCTGCACGCGATGAATTATGTTATCGTCGTAGCAGGCGGAAAGGGCCTGCGCATGGGTGCCGACGTGCCTAAGCAGTTTCTTCTGCTTGGCGGAGAACCCGTGTTGATGCGCACAATGGAGTGCTTTTATCGTTTCGATGCGCAGCTGCAAATGGTATTGGTGTTGCCACGCGACCAGCAAACATATTGGCGCGAGTTATGCCGAACGCACAACTTTAACCTGCCTTACCTCTTGGCCGACGGTGGAACAACGCGTTTCGAGTCGGTTCGCAATGGCTTGGCTCTCATCCCCAGCGATGCCCAAGGCGTGGTGGCGGTACACGATGGCGTGCGCCCGATGGTGTCGGCAGAAGTTGTTGAGCGATGTTTCGGCGTGGCACAACAAGCCAAAGCCGTGATACCCGTAGCGCCTGTGGTAGAAACATTGCGCCAAGTGATGCCCGATGGCACTAGCCAAACCGTGAACCGCGATGCCTATCGACTGGTGCAGACACCGCAAACCTTCGACTTGCAATTGCTTAAACGCGCCTACCAGCAACCTTATTGCTCGGATTTTACCGACGACGCATCGGTGGTTGAGGCACTCGGCATGCAGATAACAATGGTTGAGGGCAACAAGGAGAACATCAAGATAACCACGCCCTTCGACCTCGATGTGTGCGAACGCCTGTTGGCTCTCTCCTCTCTACACGGCTTAAACTAGGCAAACGCGCATGTAAAAACGCATTGCCTAGCCTCTTGCCACAACAAACGTAATCCCACAATGCACTCTATTCTAGACCAAGACATCATGTATCTGGCGGGCGTTGGTCCGCGAAAGAAAGAGATTTTGAGTAAAGAACTCAACATCAACACCTTTGGCGACCTACTTGAATACTATCCCTACAAATACGTTGACCGAACACAAATCTACCGAATTGCCCAATTGCAGGGCGATATGCCTTACGTGCAGGTGAAGGGACACATACTGAGCTTTGAGGAGTTTGACATGGGACCGCGCAAGAAACGCATCGTGGCCCACTTCACCGATGGGTGGAACGTGGCCGACTTGGTTTGGTTTCAAGGGGCCAAATATGTGCTAAGCACCTACAAAGTGGGGGTAGAATACATCGTGTTTGGTAAGCCTAGCGCGTACGGAGGGCGTTATCAGTTTGCCCATCCCGATATAGACGAGGCCACTGAACTAAAACTTGCCGAGATGGGTATGCAGCCACACTACGGCACAACCGAACGAATGAAGAAGGCGGGCATAACGTCGCGTGCGGTGGAAAGGCTCACCAAAGGCTTGCTCGAACAGATGCAAGCACCGCTGGCCGAGACGCTTCCGCCTTTCATCACTAATGCCCTGCACCTTGTTTCGCGCGACCAAGCCATGCGCGGCGTGCATTATCCCCATAACACCGATGAGTTGCAGCGTGCCCAAATGCGCTTAAAGTTCGAAGAGTTGTTTTATGTTCAGCTCAACATCTTGCGCTATGCCAACTTCCATCGGCGCAAATATCGCGGCTACAATTTCTCTAAGATTGGCCAATTCTTCAACAGCTTTTACCACAACAACCTGCCTTTCGAGCTTACGGGCGCACAAAAACGCGTGATGCACGAGATACGTAAGGACATGGATAGCGGCCGACAGATGAACCGTTTGTTACAAGGCGACGTGGGTTCGGGTAAAACCCTCGTGGCGTTAATGTCCATGCTCATTGCCGTAGACAATGGCTTTCAGGCGTGCATCATGGCTCCCACCGAGATATTAGCCGAACAACACCTTGCTACCGTGCAGCAAATGTTGCAGGGAACGGGCGTAACGGCCGAGCTGCTAACGGGCATCGTTAAGGGCAAACGCCGTGCCGACGTGCTGCAAAGGCTTGCATCGGGACAGCTACACATACTGGTTGGCACGCATGCCCTGCTAGAAGACACCGTGCAATTTGCCCATTTGGGGCTTGCCGTGGTAGACGAACAGCACCGTTTTGGCGTGAAACAACGCGCCAAGCTATGGGGTAAGAACGACAATCCACCGCATGTGCTGGTGATGACGGCGACACCTATACCGCGAACGTTGGCCATGACCATCTACGGCGACTTGGATGTGAGCGTGATAGACGAACTTCCGCCTGGACGAAAGCCCATACAAACGCTGCATAAGTACGATAATCAAACCACGAGTCTCTATGCAGGCATACGCCAGCAGGTAGGGTTAGGACGCCAAGTGTATATCGTTTATCCGCTAATAAAGGAGAGCGAGAAGACCGACTTAAAGAATTTGGAGGAAGGTTACGAGGCATTGACCGACATTTTTCCAGAGTATAAGATGAGCAAGATACACGGAAAGATGAAGTCGAAGGAGAAAGAGGCAGAGATGGCGCGCTTTGCCAGTGGCGAAACGCAGATATTGGTGGCCACAACGGTTATCGAAGTGGGGGTGAATGTGCCCAACGCCTCGGTGATGGTGATACTCGATGCGCAACGGTTTGGCTTGTCGCAATTGCACCAATTGCGCGGTAGGGTGGGGCGCGGAGCCGACCAAAGTTATTGCATACTTGTTACCAATCACGCCCTTTCTGCCGAAACGCGCAAGCGTATCGACATTATGTGCGAAACCAACGATGGCTTTCGTATTGCCGAGGCCGACTTAAAACTGCGCGGTCCTGGCGACCTTGAAGGCACGCAACAAAGCGGTATGGCTTTCGACCTTAAAATAGCGAACATCGCTCGCGATGGTGCATTGGTGCAATTGGCTCGCGATGAGGCTCAAAAAATCATCGAACGCGATCCCGATTGCAACCTTCCCGAACATGCTATGCTGTGGAATAGGCTGAAAGAATTGCGCAAAACAAATATTGATTGGGCGGCGATAAGCTAACTGCGCCCCATAGGAGGGTATCGCCGCGAGGGTTTTACGCCATGCCATACATCTTTGTTGCATGGCTGTTGGCGTTTGTGTTACCTGTTCAAACTTTGGGCTTTATTGGTTTCTGAACCAAAACATATATAATCTCAGTTTATGTATGTGTATAGAAATCGTCTTGACTTTTAACCCCAATCGGTCGTTAGTGTTTGCTCAGATTTTGTGTATTGGTGAGCATATTGACTGTCTTATCCTTGAAGATATAGCGGACTACGCCGAGAGAATAAGACAGACAAGATGCCGACAAGCAAATGAAAAATGAACAAGAAACGATGGAAACAACCTAAAATATTTGATAAGCGGTCTAAACAACCGATTGGCGGGCGATATTTCTATAACTTGAAAGGAGTTTAATATCTTTGTGCAGTAAAACCAAGATAAACACGCTTCTCACGTACGAAGTGCTGGATAAAACTACGATAATAACCGGTGTAGTACCGCTTTTGCCAGTGTCAAAACGTGGTTGGGCCTCGAAAAAATAACCTTTTGAAGGTTGTTCAGTGCATTCTCTACAAGTTGAAACAATCTTTCCAGCGGCACACAATGAGGAAAAAGTCGAGATGACTTCTTTATCCGAAATCGGTCTTTACGAATTTTCAAAAGCAAAGTGTTAGGGAAATCTTCCTCTGATATTTGAAATACAACCTGCGATTTAACTGCTTGCGCGTGTTCAGTGTTTTCTTAGGCAAAATGAAAGCACATTTTTCTAGCAGCCGATTTAGGTTTATGTTCCTTATGTTCTTATGTCAAAAATGGGCGTATTTATGCCAACACACGAAGAGATGAACGTTTTCGTTAAGCCAGATGAACAATGTCGAGCTTGCTCGAACATTGTCATGGCGAGAAAACGTACTTTTAGAAAACGAGAAAAGAACGATTAACTTGTTCACAAGTTCACTTGCCCTCTTGTTAACTTGTCAACTCGTCAACTTGATTTCTTGTCAACTTTTCGGTAGGAAATTTAACATTGAGAGTGCCCTTTTTGTCCACCAATCTCCCTCCTTGCCGCAAAAAATCGATTCTCGCGAAGGTTTGTTTCGATGCTAAAAAGAGGTAATTCTAAATGTCGGCAAAATGAATTTTTATTTAAAAACACCGCCATTAACACCCGTTTTCGGGCTATTTGCAGCAAAATGCAGTGCGTTTTGGTGCTAAACGCGGTGCAATATGCTGCTAAACGCAGTGCGTTTTGGTGCTAAATGCAGTGCATTTTGGTGCTAAACGCGAGGTAAAATGGTGCAGAATGCAGTGAAAAATGCTGCTAAATGCGAAATGATTTGCATAAACATCCGCTGAAATGGTATAAATAAAACCCTTTCGAACTATGTTTTTAATGGCTCGAAGGGGCAAAATAGTCGTTAAAAAGTGTTTTTTTAGGTGCTAAAAGCGAGTTTTTGGGCAACAATAATAATGAGTTGGCAACCAATCTAGAAAGGCTAAATGGTGCAAAATGCAGGTTTTGTTCTTAAAAACAGACAAAACAAAAGGTGTGAAAGGTCAGGAATATTGGTTTTTTACCTACTTTTGGACCTGTATTTTCTCTAGAACGGAGTGAAAATTAGAGTGGGTTTGTAAAAATAAAATAACAATTTAAGCTTTTGAGCTGATGGGTTTATTAGTTGATGAGTTTATTAGTTTGTGTGTTGATGGGTGCGTGAGCTAGTGAACAGACGAGGTGATGAGTTTATAAGTCGTGAGTTGTTGGGTTGTGAGTTTATAGTTTGGTGAGTTGATGCGTTTGGGAGGTGTTGGGCTTTCGTGAGTCTATAAGCCGGTGAGTTGATTGAAACCTCACTTCGCACATGATGAGTAGTGTTTATCTTGTGTTGGTGCTACTAAGATAACAAACTTCTCTCAATTTATTGAAAGATTAAAAGCTCAAAACGGCATTATAGCTTTACAAACTCATAAGCTTACCAACTCCCGACCTCACCTCCTTATGACCATATCAACTCACAAACCCACAAACTCACAAACTCATCAACTCACAAACTTGCCCGCTTATATATTAATAAGGAGTACATCCCTATTATGTTATCAATGTGTAAAGAAACTCAAAAACTTGCATTATGGTTCGATATTTTTCTTAAAAAGGCTTGCGTGGTATTTAAAAAAGCCCTACCTTTGCATCCGCTTTCGGGAACGAAGTTCTTTGGGGCGATTGAAAAAGAGTTCATTGAAAGATTTACATAGACAGTAGTAGTACAAGAGCAGACGTGCTTGTCTTTTTATGGGATGAGCGCGTTTGGGTAGAACATTAAGAACCGTCGGTTCTCCTAGGTCTTTATTGTTAAGATAGTCTTTAATTATTAAAGATGTGGGTAACCGGTACAGGTGAGTGGAACTACGATAGATTTGGGTGCTCGTCCTGATGGGATAATGCCGCAAGGCATAAAACTTTTAGCGTTGTTCTTTATCTTTATAGATAAAGCA
>NZ_HE999449.1:0-3486 GCF_000312305.1 Prevotella conceptionensis 9403948
CATTACTTCATCGGCGACAAGCGCATTGCCTCCAAACTAGGAACAGGCAAGTTCAGCAACGTTTATGGCATCAGCAGCAACAACGTTACGGCAGGCCAGAAAGACTATGCCGCCCGCATGCTGCAGATAGAGAAACAGCGCGAGGACTACTACCGCAAGCTGGGCACACCCCCAGGTGTGCCTACGATGAAGGGTGCAACGGCCGACCCCGACAACACGGGTTATGGCTACAACACCATCATCGGGGAACTGGGCGACCACTCTGTGCCCGAAGGTTGGGTGCAACGTCCGAAGTTCAATGACAAGGGGGATGTCCCTGGTCCACCCATCCAATGGCAGAAGCCCGAAGACCCTGACAATGCCCAGCCAGGTTATGGTTATGTCCCCACAGACACGACCAACATCGAGGAAATCTTCTTCTATCATAGTGACCACCTCGGCAGTACCTCCTACATCACCGACGCCAAGGCTAACATCACCCAGTTCGATGCCTACCTGCCCTATGGCGAACTGCTCGTGGATGAACATAGTAGTAGCGAGGATATGCCGTATAAGTTTAATGGTAAGGAACTTGACCAAGAGACGGGACTTTACTATTATGGGGCACGGTATATGAATCCCGTGACATCACTGTGGTATGGAGTAGATATGCTAAAAGAAAAATATCCAAATATTAGTGGATATAGCTACACACGAGGAAATCCCATTCGCTTTATAGATCCAGATGGTAAAATTGTAAAACCAGGAAGCCAAGAAGCTTTAACCGTTATTAGAAATACACTAACGACAGAAGATATGAATTTTGTACAATTAGATAGGAATGGATATATAGATAGAAAACTGATCAATTCACATAAAAGTGAAAGCAAGAATTTTAATAATCTAACAGCATTGGTTAATTCTGATATTCTCATAGAGGTTAGTTTAGTTGATGGAAATGTATCTTATAGAGATAATGAAGGTAGACTCCAAACAGAGCAAATTACATATACAGAACCAGATCCTGACTTTGCGGATCCTAAAGCCGAATATACGTCAGGGTTAAGTACAGGAGAAGGAGGTAAATTCGGCTTAACACTACTTCCAGGGAAGGGTGAAAGTGGGGTTAATTCGCCAGATGATAATATTAGGATCTATATACAAAGTCGATTGTCTCCTGAAGGCAAAGCTGAAACATATAGTCATGAGGGAAATGGTCATGCTCTTCTTTATGTAGAAACTAAAGATCGTAGAATTTCTGGTCATCAAATCCAGGGAGACAAAGAAGGAAATATAAGATTAAGGAATAAAATATTAGAATCAAGACAGGAAACTATTCGAAATATGAAATCAAGAGAAAATGAAAAATAAACAAGCAATGAGATATATTCTCTTAATAATAATATCGTTCATAAGTCAAAGAATGTTTCCTCAGATAAAAAATGTTGGAATAGAACGAACAATGGAATATACAAATTATTTCATTGACAATAAGCCTGTATATCTTATTAATTATAAACTTAGGAATGTTGCAGATGAGGATTATTGGATCTGGTTTGATAATACGAATATAGAAAATAGAACTTCCAAGGAACTTATACGTAAACATTTCTTTTCCAGAGATGGGGATTTTATATTATGTCAGATTGCACTTGATTTTAACATAGAATCTTACTCTCCAGATTTGTTGAGCAACTTTACAAAAGAAATTAAGCCAAAAAGTCAATTCATGATATCCTTTTACGCTAAGGATGTAGCAGATACAACGATTGTAAGAGACTATATGAAAGAGCACCTTGTCATTATAGAAAAACAGAAGATTTTAAGATATATCAAGAATGCTGATTCGTTTAATTCTAAGATTTTTTTTCTTCTTGATAATATGCTCATTCTATATGAACAATTATACTCTTTAGTTAAAAGTAGCATTAAGGATAAGTGAGATGCTTGATTATAATGGCAACAGAGCGTTTGGCACGCAACCCATCGATACAGCCGTTCTAAAAATCGATAAAGAAAAATACGAAGACATCGTAGGAGGCGGCGATCCGGATCCGGAACATATCTCCGAGGTGATGACACCCCTGAACGAGGAACGATTCTTCGTCATGGGCTATAATCCCCAACGGGATGCCTACATCAGCGTTACTGACAGCACTTATATCGGTGGGTTGTGGCAGTGCAGTTCGCGTATGGGCCAACAAGAGATCGATGTAGACAGCGTGTCTTACGCTGCCGGCGGAACTTCACTTCCTGCTCCCGTACTGCAGACCAAAGCCACCGACAATACGGTGGCAGCATCGGGTGGGCTTTCTATGAAGTTCCTTTCGATTGGTGCTTCCGGTAGTAAGAGCTGGCAAGATTCCTATACCAACGTGGCCTGCATGGACCTCAGCGGCGATGGATATCCCGACTGGATAAAAGAGCATAAGGACAAGGTTAATGCACAACTCACTTCCCAGACAGGAGCACTCAGTGCAGAAGTCATCCACCCTGACATTTCCAGACCCAAGTACAAAACCTCCGCCGGAACGGCCGGTATGAATATCGGTGTTCCCCTCACGGAGAAGAACGATTCAAAGAATGCGGCTGCCAAAGCCCCCAGTCCTAAGGAGCAATGGAACTTTAAGACAGCCAACCTTATCGAAGCCGCAAAAGGTAATGAGGCATCGGCCACTTCGGTTAGTGCCAGCGGCAACTATACCCGAGGAACTACCGACACGGAACGCGATTGGGCCGACCTCAATGGCGACGGACTGCCCGATATGCTCGACGGAGGTAGTGTACGTTATAATCTGGGTTATACTTTCACCGACACCCGGCAGAGCGATTGCGGCGGCATCGGTACCTCCAAATCCACCACATGGGGTGCAGGAGGCGGTGTGAGCATTCCTGTTGCCGGAAAGGTGAATATCAGCTTTGGTGTTAACGGAACGCGCACCACTTCCGAGTCGACCAGTTCGATGCTCGATGTCAATGGCGATGGACTGCCCGACATCGTTACCGAAGATGACGACAACCTCTTTGTAGCTTACAATACTGGAAATGGCTTCCCGCCCAAGGTTAATTTCTTGCAGAACGCCAACCTAACCCAGAATATCGCAAACTCCGTTTCTACCTTTGGTAACGTAGCGGTAACGATCCCTATATTCATTTTCAGACTTATTCCTCGCGGCATCTTGGCCACAGCACTGGGCGTAAGCCGCACTACTACGGCCCTCGTCGACATCGACGGTTATCCCGATTATGTCCGTGAGAATGGCCCCAATGAACTAAAGGTACGCCGCAATCTCACCGGTCGCACCAACCTGCTCAAAGGCGTTACCCTGCCTTTCGGCGGACACGTTGCAGTAGAATACAAGCAGACCAAACCGAGCTACAACATGCCTGGACGCCGCTGGGTGATGGCATCTGTGGAGACCACGGGCGGCTATGCCGAGAATGGAGCCACCAGGATGCGCAACGAGTTTGAATACGAAGGCGGCTACCGCGACCGCCGCGAACGCG
>NZ_HE999449.1:4198-12375 GCF_000312305.1 Prevotella conceptionensis 9403948
CGCGTGGCAAGCAAACTCGGCGTAGGCAAGTTCAGCAACGTTTACGGCATCAGCAGCAACAACGTTACGGCAGGGCAGAAAGACTATGCTGCACGCATGATGCAGATAGAGAAACAGCGTGAGGAGCATTATAAGTCGCTTGGCACGCCGCCGGGAGTACCAACAATGAAAGGAGCAACGGCCGATCCCGACAACACCGGTCGTGGTTATAACGACATTATCGGGGATTTGGGCGACCACTCCGTGCCCGAAGGTTGGGTGCAACGGCCGAAGTTCAATGAAAAGGGAGATGTTCCCGGCCCGCCTATCCAATGGCAGAAACCCGAAGATCCAGAAGATGCCCAGCCGGGCTATGGTTATATCCCAACGGATACCACCAACACCGAGGAAATCTTCTTCTATCATAGTGACCACCTCGGCTCAACATCATATATCACTGACGCCAAGGCCATCATCACCCAGTTCGATGCTTATCTGCCCTATGGCGAGCTTTTGGTTGACGAGCATTCATCTTCAGAAGAAATGCCGTATAAATTTAATGGCAAGGAACTCGACCAAGAAACTGGCTTATATTATTATGGGGCGAGGTATATGAATCCTATTACGAGTATTTGGTATGGAGTGGATGCACTAACAGAAAAATATCCAAATATAGGAGGATTTGTTTACTGTCATAATAATCCTGTTAGTCTTATAGATCCCAATGGGATGTATGATGAAGAAACAGCTAAAAATATAGCAGCAACATATGGAGCAGAAGCCCATCAAGATAATAAAAGTGGTTTATGGTTTGTTGCTTTAGACGAAACTGGAACAAAAGCATATACTACAGGTGGAACAATGACAAGAGAATTTGGAAGTGTAGATAACTGGAAAGTAAAAGGTTTTGGGGAATTTAGTCATTATTCTGATGATGTTTCTTTAGCTGGAACTATAACTTCATCAATAGCGGGACTACGATATACAGAATCATCAATATTTAGAACAGGATATTTTCGGACTTCTAGTAATAAAGTATATAGTTTAAATGTTTTAGAGAAACAAGCAAATGGTAAATTTGTAAGGGGAGTCCAAGGCTTAAGAATAGGTGCATCTTATGCAAAGGAATCAGTAAAATTTGCAAGTAAAGCTGGTGCTTTGTTAGGAGCTATCAATGTCTCTTGGTCTGCTTACCAAATGTATGAAGAGCCATCCTTTTCCAATGGTTTATCATTAACACGAAATATTATAGGAATGGCCTCTTGGGAATATGGTCTTGTTGATACTTACATTTCATTAGGCTGGAACGAATCTAAAAATAGAGCTAAACAATCCGTGGAGAATATTTCTAAAGGACTCCCTCCTGATTTTGGAATACCTGACCCAATTTATGGAGTTCCAGATTATTCAAGCTATTTATTTATGGATTCTTATAAAAAACTTTACAATAAAAAAAATAAATAAAAGTTTGCGTAATTAAAATCTCTGCAAAGCCTACTTATATGTTTTTTCAGTTGCTAATTATGAAGAATTTTTGTGTAAGGGGGCTTTGTAAGAGATTTACGAAGAATTAAAATATACTGATACTATTGTAGCTTTAAATTATGAAGATCATTTCATACTTTTTTTGGGTATTGAATATATCCTTTGTAAAATATTATCTTATATCTGTGTGTTTACCCCTTAAAAAAAAGGAAAGGGAATAAAAAGGAGAGCCTCAGCATTTTTTTATTTGCTTTTTTGTGAAAAAAAAATAATATTTGATAATATGGGGAATATAAAAGGATTTTCTGGGATATTTTGGTTTTTTACAATAATATTGATACCTATAAAAATGAAAAAATATGGGATATTGGCTATTTTACTTCTGGTCTTGCTATGCCTGTTAAACTTTCTTAGTGATATATATGAGTATAGAAAAGAATTTATTAGAGAAAAAAAAGTGTGATCTTATTTTGGATTATATTGCCTCTTGTATTTATTTTAGCCTTCTTTTTGAGCTAACTTTCTATAAACGGAAATGTTTGAGAATTCTTTTATGGCGAAAAGCGGCATATAACCTTTGTAAAACTCTATCTCAGTGTTAAATAGAATTTTAAGAAAAAGCTTATACACTGCTGCAAGAAAAGGGAAAGGAATGGGTCGCAACAAAAAATATTTCACTCCTACAACTTTATAAGAGAATTTCTTATTCGAACCCACGTCGTAATTGTATCCGCGGCTGCTTCCACAAAGAGCTCTCAAATGCAGTATCCTATAATCGCTTTGTAGAGCTCATGCCTCGTGTATTCTGCAAAATGATGCTCTTTATGAAGCTCTATGCTTTCGGCAAGTGTACGGGGATAACGTTCGTTGACAGCACAATGATTCCCGTATGCCACAACGTAAGAAGGTATTTCAACAAGGTTTTTTCGGGGCTCGCCAAGAACGGAAAGGGGACGATGGGTTGGTGTCATGGCTTCAAACTTCACCTGCTTTACAATGATTCGGGTGAGGTAATCACATTCTGTCTTACAGGGGCCAACGTGGATGACAGGGATAGCAGGGTGTGGAATGTATTTACAAAGGTGCTCTATGGAAAGGTCTTTGCTGACAGAGGATATATTAAGCAAGAACTCTTCGAAAGCCTATTCAGTCAAGGTATTCTGGGCTCGTTCATGGGCTGAAGGCTAAAATGAAGAATAAGCTGATGCCGATGTGGGATAAGATAATGTTAAGAAAACGGTACATCATCGAGTGCATCAATGAACTTTTGAAGAACAAAGCTAACCTCGTACACTCGCGACATCGCTCGATACACAACTTTATCATGAACCTATGTTCTGCCCTAACAGCCTATTGCTTTTTTGACAATAAACCTGAGGCTCTACCTGTTTATGTCGAAAAATCAAGGCAGTTAGAACTGTTTGCATACTGACCTTATCCCGAACTCGCGTAAAATAATAGGACCATTAGCAGAAAAAGGTTTACTTGCTTTTAGAGAACGTATTACCCATATATAGATTTATACAAGTTAGCCACCAAGATTATGTTGTATAATCTTGTTGGCTAACGTATAAGAGAACTTGACAAGTTATTTCTTTATTCTTTATTCTGCACCAGATGCACAAGCTCCGGGTCATTCTTAATCCGTTCCAGCTCATCTTTCACAATCTGCTTCACCTCCGCCTTGATGCGGTTGTAGTTCTCCTGTATTTTCTCCCGCATACAGTCGTTACCATCGGCATCGGTGAAGTCGGTGATGATGGGAATAGGCTTATACCGTTTCGTCTCGGCAGATACTTTAGCATTGTCTATGACAATCTCGGCATGAAAAATCTTCTGCTCGATGCGCTCGTCAAAGTTATCCGACACCGAGCCGACGAACATTCCCTGTGTCAGTCCCGAAATCTTACTCGGTGGTATGAGGGCGTCCATCTGCGTATTGATGGACGTTGAAACGTCCTGTCGGTTGATGGAGATGGACTGCCGCTTCTGCAACACTTTTCCGAAACGTTCCGATAACGTCTTCGCCGTCTCTCCCACCACCTGTCCAGAAAAAATGTTGCCCACAGTGTTCATCACGACTTTCGCCTCCTTATCGCCGTAGTCGCGCGTGAGCTGAGAAAAGTCCTGAAAGCCCAGACACACCGCCACCTTGTTGCTGCGCGCCGTGGCAATGAGGTTGTCGAGTCCCTTGAAATAAATCGTGGGCAGCTCGTCGATGATGACCGACGATTTGAGCATCCCTTTCTTGTTGATAAGCTTCACGATGCGCGAGTTATACAGACCCAGTGCAGCCCCGTAGATATTCTGGCGGTCGGGATTATTGCCCACGCACAGTATCTTCGGCTCTTCGGGGTTATTGATGTCGAGCGTGAACTCATCGCCCGTCATCACCCAATACAGCTGCGGCGAAATCATCCTCGACAGCGGTATCTTCGCCGAGGCAATCTGTCCCGCCAGTTGCTCCATCGCTCCGCCCTGCCACGCGTCCATGAAGGGAGAAAGATAATTCTCCAATTCGGGATACGACGTGAGAATGGGAAATACATCCTCGTACTTCCGGTTGAGCAGTTCGATGGCATGTGGAAACGTGCAGTATTTCCCGTCCTGATAAATGCGCAGATACCAGATGATGGCGGCAAAGAGGATAATCGGGCTTTCCACGAAGAAGTCACCCTGCTTCTGCACCCACGTCTTGTTCAGGTTGAGCATAATCGTATAGGCACTCTCGTAGGCATCCGAAATGTCCGTCATGAAGTCGGGGTGGATGGGATTGCAACGGTGCGACCGTCGAGGGTCGTCGAAGTTGATGACATAGAACTTCGGTTTTATCTTATATCCGTCCAAGTGGTTGATGAGGTGATTGTAGGCTATCATCGACAGGTCGGGAAACTTGAAGTCATAGACATACATCGAATACCCCTTTTCTATTTGCTGCTTGATGAACGAGTTGACCACGGCATACGACTTTCCACTGCCCGGCGTACCCAGCACGATGGTGGCACGAAATGGATTCACCACGTTGATCCACCCGTTGTTCCATTTCTTCTTGTAGTAGAAGCGTATGGGCAGATTAACGGAGTATTCGTTTTCCATATACCGTGTCTCCTGCATAAAACTTTCGTTCTCGTTGTTGAACACATCGTCCATCAGGTTGTGCTTCAACAGCCGGCTCATCCATAATCCTGCCATCAACAGGCAGGTATAACCTGCTGAAATCATAATGACATAAAGCCCCACATCGATGGTAAAAGGCAACGGCAGATGGAGCAGCCATCCATTGAGAAAGAACAGCACACCGCCCGCTCCGAGTGCGACATATATCTTCCTCCATGTTATCTTCTCACCCTTCACACCTTTCGTACCTAAACACGAAAGCCCCAAGAGCACCACGGAAAAGAGTTTTGTATAAAGCATGGAGGAGAAGAGTCCCGCCGTTCGCTGGAAGTTCATCAGGATGCGGTCTACCACGCCGATGTCGAGCCCCCACGTACGGATGGCTCCGTAACCATACCAATACACGTGGATAACCACCAAGATAATACTCACGGCACGCAGAAAATCCATAATTTTCGCCAGTGCCCTTAAATCGTCTTCCTGTTGCATAATCTATTTTCGTTGTTAATTGTTTTTTATTGTGTCGTTGCTTACATCGTTTGTTCAGTCTCCCTATATTGTCCGTCCTTTGCCCTTTCGTTTCTTTCGCCGTTTCATCTTTCGGATAAAATCTTCCTCTTCGGCGTTTACAGCCTGACCGGAGGGATTGAAAAGTCCAAGACCAGAGGAAGAAAAATCGTTGTCGCCTTGGACAACAGAGTGTTCCTGCACAGTCTCTTCGGGATGAAGGGTAAACGGTATGGGCTTTTCATCGGCGTAGGGTAAGGTAAAATGTTCTTGGAGGGCATTGGCAGAGAGTTCCTTGCCCATACGCGAGCCATTGAGTACGCAACCCGTGCGGTGGTCGATGAAGGTGGCTCCGTAGATGCGGCCCTCGTCGGTAAGACGCAGCACCGTATCGATGCCCTTGGCTTTGAGCAGATTTACGAATTTTGCCCTGTGATAAGTCTCTCCGAGTGTTTGAAGTACTGCCCGTTTGGTAGGCTCAGTGAATTTCTTTTCGGCTATCTGTTTCTTCGACAAAGAAAAACGTTTCTCGATGGCGGCATAGCCTGCGGACTTGCCGAAGAGCGAAGCCTTGAAAGGATTGCCCACCTTGTTGCCTTTATCGTCCGTTGCCGAGTAGACCAGCCCGTGATACTCCCGTCTTCCTACCTTTCCTCGCGTCTCTTCCACATGGATGTTGTAGAGCGAAAGCAGGGCGCGGTATTCGCCCATCGACTGAAAGCAGTAACGGGTGGTAGCGGAAAGCAGTACGCTTGCAATCTGTTTCTTCACGTCACCTTTAACAATGTCTACCTTGCGGGCAGCTTCGCATATCTCGCCTCGTTTGCGTTCGGCAGGAAGTAAGTGGTATTTCTCTTCGAGCATCCGGGTGATACGCTTACTGCGATGAAAGTTGAAAGCGTTATCGAGACACTTGCCGTCGGCATCTACACGCAGGGAAACGATGTGCAGGTGATGGCGGTCGATATCCTCGTGTTTGAATACCATGTAAGGCTGACTGCCGTAACCCATCTCTTCCATATACTCACGGGCGATATTTTCCATCTCGGTGTCCGTAAGTCGGTCGTCGGGATGCGGATTAAGCGAGACATGCAATACGGGCTTTTCTGTCCGAATTCCTTTGGGTAAGAGACTATCGAAATCCTTGAAAGTTCGTGCAAGGTCGATCTTTCCCGTGCAGGCATCGAACACTCCGTTCACGGCAAGGAGTTTTCCTTCACCCGCATTTACCTTCTGCGCGTTGTAGGCAAGTACGCCGTAGAGCGAGCTGCCGATGCTTATCTTTGCGACCATTGCTGCTCGAAGGTTTGGGTGAGACGAATGATTTGCTGCGTGATGAGCACCAGCTCCTGCGTGCATTTCTCCAATTTATAGAGCAATGCCATCGCCTTTTTCTCGGAAAAATGTACGCGCAGTTCCTTGACGACTTGGTTGTAGTTGTTGCCTACGGCGCGATATTGCGCGTGAAAAGACGAGAGTTTGGTGTAATAATCAAGCAATGTCCTGTCTGTTTTTATCACACGGAAAGGCTGCGAAAAGAACTGCTGCTTGATAAAAACGGAACGCGCAGCTGCACCGGACTCATCGAACATTGCAAGGAAACGTATATGTTCCTCCGCATTAAAACGGACGGTGTAGCGGTACACCGCCGGGTCTTTCTTGGGATTTCTCCCCGTTTTCTTTTTGTTTTCTGTCATTTTAATATGGATTTAGTGATGATGCGACTTGGACTGCCGTCGTATGTTCTTTACCGTCAGGTATTCTTCTTGGGCTTCCGACTTCGGAGGTAAAGCCCACCTCCCCTGCCAAGGGCAAGGCTTTTCTGGGATGCTCGAATCGTTTCGAGCGGCTGAAAAGATACCTTGCTGTGTCTTTGAGGACACAAACATCCGCCTTCGGACGGATGAGGGAGTTACCTTCAGAAGCCGTCAGGGAGAACACCGACCGACAGACCTCGTCGCTCGGGTGCAAAATTAGGCAGAATATCCGCCCGAAAACCGACAGGAACGACGCCAAAAGCTGCCACAACGACGCCACAAGCTGCCACGTGGCTGAAAAACGATACAAGTACCGACATTTTGTTGTTTATTTGCACCGACAAACCAAAAGACGTCAGATAATCTGCCGGTTGATCGGTTGAGAGAGACTCATGCCCCAATGGCCATTGGTTGGTTACAACCGACACTTGGCAGTCCGTTTCTCCGACAGTATCTCCGCAAGGAGAATTAGCGGTCGCAACCGACGAACGGCAAGAATGTGGTTGGAACGTCAAGCGGAAGAAACCGACAAACCGACAAACAAATGTATCAATATATGTATCACCCATAAAACCAAGAAGACAATGGACAAACAAAAAGACAAACCACTGTATGTTGCTTTCTCCACCCAGAAAGGCGGAGCAGGCAAGACCACACTCACGGTGCTCATGGCGAGCTACCTGCATTACGTAAAGGGATATGACGTCGCCGTCATCGACTGCGACTTCCCCCAGTACAGTATCCACGACATGCGCAAACGCGACATGGACACCATCATGAAGGATGACTATTACAAGGTGCAGGCGTATGACCTGCTCAGACAGCTGGGCAAGAAATACTATCCCGTCGTCTGCAGCCGCGCCGAGGACGCCATCACCTCCGCAGAAAGCCTTTGCAGAGGCGGGAAGATGCCGGATGTCATCTTCTTCGATCTGCCCGGTACCATCAACAATGCCGAGATTGTCAATACCGTATCTCGGATGGACTATATCTTCACGCCCATCATCGCCGACCGTGTGGTGATGGAAAGCTCCATCAAGTTCGCCACCGTCATCAACGAGCAGATGGTCGTCACGGGCAAATCCGCCATCAAGGGGATTTACCTGATATGGAACATGGTGGACGGGCGCGAAAAGACGGAACTCTATGAAGCCTACGAAAAGGTGTGCGCGGAGTTCGCCCTGCCCATCCTTTCCACCCGCCTTCCCGACAGCAAGCGGTTCCGCAAGGAGATGGCATCCGAGCGCAAGGCGGTGTTCCGCTCCACGACATTCCCCACGGACAAGAGCCTGCTGCGGGGAAGCAATGTGGACAGGCTCGCAGACGAAATAC
>NZ_HE999449.1:12488-13342 GCF_000312305.1 Prevotella conceptionensis 9403948
CTCGCAGACGAAATACTTGACATTATAAACCTCAAAAGATAAAGACAATGGCAAAGAAGACAAGAGTGGAAGACATCGACAGCAATTTCATCATCAACTCGTTCCGTCGGGACGACATGAGCATCCCACCCGAAGCAAGGACGAACGGAGTGGAAAGTGAAAAGCAGGAAGAGTCGGAAGATGAGTCGCCTATGGGAAAAGGAGCGGGCAAGGAAGAAGAACAGAAGACGGAGGAAATGCCGACACGCCGCAGACGGTCGAAAGACAGGGAGCAGGAATACCTTGCCGCCTTTCACAAGGAAGTGGACATCCCTGCCCGTATCGGTAAGACCGTGTACATCCGCAAGGAGTATCACGAACGGATACAGCGTATCCTGCGCATCATCGCCAAGGACGAGGTGTCACTGTTCAGCTATATAGACAATGTGCTGACCTACCACTTCGAGCATTTCGGCGAAGAAATCAAAAAGTTATATGAAAACAACAGTTCAATATTCTAAAAACAAAAGACAATGGAAAAGAAAGACAACCGCTTCCTTTACAGGGAAACATTCTTGAAGAAGACGCATTACACAGCAAGAGACGGCAAACAGGTGTACATTCCGGTCGTCTACCATGAGAAGATGCTCAAAATCGTGCAGCTTATATGCAGCAACAGGGTTAATATCTCTGATTTACTGTGCAACATGCTCGAAGAACATTTCAGAACGCACGGAGAAGAACTCAAAGCCCTCTATGAGGAAGCCCTGCTTAAGAACATGGAGCTATGACGACCTTTCTCATCATCGCCCTGCTGGCATACAATGCTTGGCTGGCCTATCACCTTTTGAGTCGGCCGTCTGCCTCCAAAGGGC
>NZ_HE999449.1:14760-16652 GCF_000312305.1 Prevotella conceptionensis 9403948
AAAGCTCCACGCCGGCAAGACTTTCAAGGACATCGCCGAGACGGAACTCTTTCAAAAGCTCACCGATAGCTTCGCCGGCATCTCCGACAGGGTCAACGAGGTCATCGACCTCTATACCGCCCGTGCCGCAGAGGCAAAACCGCTCGTCCTGCCCGCGCGTATCGAAGACTTCGATATCCGCGATTTTGTATAACCCGTTAACAAGAAACGACAATGAAAGAAAAAGACTACGGATAAGGCGCACCTGCTGCCACTATATCCACAAGAAAGTTAAGTAAGACAATTTCAATTCAACCCCGACGGGCGGTGTATGACCGTTTTCCATGCACGCCCGTCACTAAACGAAGCTTTATGAACAACAAGCAAAAACTATTTCTCTCGGCAGTATTGCTTTTTACTGCCGCTTCCGCCCTTGCGCAGGGCAACGGCCTTTCAGGCATCAACCAAGCCACGAACATGGTGACCTCGTACTTCGATCCCACCACGAAACTCATCTACGCCATCGGTGCCGTGGTGGGGCTTATCGGGGGAATGAAAGTCTATTCGAAGTTCTCGTCCGGCGATCTGGATACCTCGAAGACCGCCGCCTCTTGGTTCGGCGCCTGCATCTTCCTCATCGTGGCAGCCACCATCCTGCGTTCCTTCTTCCTCTAAACGACGAAAGGAATAGGAACGATGGCTGAGTTTTCAATCAACAAGGGGATCGGGGCGTCGGTCGAGTTCAAGGGGCTCAAGGCGCAGTACCTTTTCATCTTCGCGGCGGGACTGCTCACGCTGTTCGTCCTGTTCGTCATCCTCTATATGACGGGCATCGACCAGTGGTTCTGCATCGGCTTCGGGGTCGTCTCCGCCTACGCCTTGGTGTGGGGTACGTTCGCCCTGAACCGCAAGTACGGTGCGCACGGGCTCATGAAGCTCGGTGCCGCCCGCAACCGTCCGCGCTACCTGCTCCACCGCAAATCCCTTCCCCGTATCATCAGACACAAGAAACTTAAAAAGAAAGACGAAAATGATGAACATTCTTAAAGCCACTACGGTGGAGAATAAACTGCCGCTGCTTGCCGTGGAGAGCGGGTGCATCATCTCCAAAGATGCCGACCTGACGGTCTGTTTCGCGGTGATGCTGCCCGAACTCTACACGGTCACGGCGCAGGAATACGAGGCGATACACGCCGCGTGGTGTAAGGCCGCCAAGGTGCTGCCCGACTTCTGCATCGTGCACAAGCAGGACTGGTTCATTAGGGAAAGCTACCGCCCCGACCTGCAAAAGGAGGACATGAGCTTCCTTTCCCGCAGCTTCGAGCGGCACTTCAACGAACGCCCGTACCTCAAGCACACCTGCCACCTCTGCCTCACCAAGACGACCAAGGAGCGCAACCGCCGCGAGAGCAACTTCTCCACGCTCTGCCGCGGACACATCGTGCCCAAAGAAGTCGACAAAGAGACGGCAGGCAAGTTCTTGGAGGCTACGGAGCAGTTCGAGCGCATCATGAACGACTCGGGCTTCATCACGCTGAAGAAACTCTCCGACGAGGAGCTGGTCGGCACCGACGACATGGCTGGTATCATCGAGCGATATCTCTCCCTGCTGCCCGAGGGCGACACCTGCCTGCAGGACATCGACCTCTCGCCGTGCGAGATGCGGGTGGGCGACAACCGCCTGTGCCTCTTCACCCTCTCCGAGCCGGGCGACCTGCCCGCCAAGGTGGGCACCGACATCCGCTACGAACGGCTCTCCACCGACCGCTCCGACTGCCGCCTGTCGTTCGCAGCGCCCGTGGGACTGCTGCTGCCCTGCAACCATATCTACAACCAGTACCTCTTCCTCGACAACAGCGAGGAGAACTTGCAGGAGTTCGAGAAATCCGCCAAGAACATGCAGTCGCTATCGC
>NZ_HE999449.1:17743-18592 GCF_000312305.1 Prevotella conceptionensis 9403948
TCTCGTTCAACCCCTTCTACACCGACGATTACGTCTTCGACGTGGAGAAGAAGGACAGTATCAAGACGCTGCTGCTCACGCTGTGGAAGAGCGAGAGTCAGGAAGTCCCCAAGACCGAGTCCGCCGAGCTGGGCAGCGCCGTGTCCGCCTACGTGGAGCTGATTCGCACCGACAGGAGCGTCACGCCCTGCTTCAACACCTTTTACGAGTACATGAAAAGGCACCTACCGGCAGGAGCTGGAGGCACGCGACATCAAGGTGGAGAAGTCCGACTTCAACATCGACAACTTCCTCACCACGCTCCGGCAGTACTATCGCGGCGGACGTTACGACTTCCTGCTCAATTCGGCGGAGAACATCGACCTGCTCTCCAAGCGCTTCATCGTCTTCGAGATCGACAGCATCAAGGAGAACCGCGAACTCTTCCCCGTGGTGACCATCATCATCATGGAGGCTTTCATCAACAAGATGCGGCGGCTCAAGGGCGTGCGCAAGCAGCTCATCGTGGAAGAGGCGTGGAAGGCGCTCTCCTCGGCGAACATGGCGGAATACCTGCACTACATGTACAAGACGGTGAGAAAATACTTCGGAGAGGCCATCGTGGTGACGCAGGAGGTGGACGACATCATCTCCTCGCCCGTGGTCAAGGAGTCTATCATCAACAACTCCGACTGCAAGATACTGCTCGACCAGCGCAAGTATATGAACAAGTTGACCAGATACAGGCACTCTTGGGGCTCACCGACAAGGAACGCGGGCAGATACTCTCCATCAACATGGCCAACCACCCGGGGCGGCTCTACAAGGAAGTGTGGATCGGACTGGGCGGCGTGCAGAGTGCCGTCTATG
>NZ_HE999449.1:19063-20136 GCF_000312305.1 Prevotella conceptionensis 9403948
AACTCAAGCAGGTGGTGAACATCACCACGCTCTCGATGACCGACAAGGACAGAGTGGACGTGGTAGACCGCTGTTACATGCGGATGAAGAACTACCGCAACCTCGTGAATTACTACACCAATAAGAACATCTCCGTGAGCTACCTGCGCGCCGAGAAGAGGAACGACCTCGACCGCGTGATGGCACTCTACGGCAATGCGAACCAAAGATACTGGTAGGCCATGAACTTCGACAACCTTCACGAAATCCTCCGTTCGCTCTACGAGGAGATGATGCCACTGTGTGCCGACATGGCGGGCGTGGCGAAGGGCATCGCCGGTCTGGGTGCGCTCTTCTACGTGGCTTACCGCGTGTGGCAGTCGCTCGCCCGTGCCGAGCCCATCGACGTCTTTCCGATACTGCGCCCCTTCGTCATCGGGCTGTGCATCATGTTCTTCCCCACGGTGGTGCTCGGCACGCTTAACGGCGTGATGAGTCCCATCGTCAAGGGCACCAACGGGATGTTGCAGGAGCAGACCTTCGACATGAAGAAGTACCGCGAGCAGAAAGACAAGCTGGAATACGAGGCGATGGCGCGCAACCCCGAGACGGCCTACTTGGTGAGCGACGAGGCGTTCGACAAGCAGATCGAGGAGCTGGGCTTCTCGCCCGCCGACTTGGCCACGATGACGGAGATGTATCTCGAACGGGGTGCCTATAACCTCGAAAAGAAGGTGCGCGACTTCTTCCGCAGCATCATGGAGCTGCTCTTCGAGGCCGCCGCGCTCATCATCGACACCCTGCGCACGTTCTTCCTCGTCGTGCTGGCGATACTCGGTCCGATTGCCTTCGCCATCTCCGTGTGGGACGGCTTTCAGTCCACGCTCACGCAGTGGGTCTGCCGCTATGTGCAGGTGTACCTGTGGCTGCCCGTGTCCGACCTGTTCAGCACCATCCTTGCTCGGATACAGATTCTGATGCTGCAGAACGACATCACCGAGTTGCAGAACAATCCCGCCTTCTCCATCGACGCGAGCAACGGGGTGTACATCGTCTTCCTCGTCATCGGCATCGTGGGCTACTCCACCATCCCC
>NZ_HE999449.1:21436-22533 GCF_000312305.1 Prevotella conceptionensis 9403948
AGAAAGAAACGAATAGAACAATGGAATTCAAATCTCTAAAAAACATCGAAAGCTCGTTCAGGCAGATACGCCTGTTCGGCATCATCTTCCTCTGCCTGTGCACGGCCATCGTGGGCTACACGCTGTGGAGTTCCTACCGGTTTGCCGAGCGGCAGCGCGAGAAGATTTACGTATTGGACGGGGGCAAGAGCCTGATGCTCGCCCTCTCGCAGGACTTGTCGCAGAACCGCCCCGCCGAAGCGCGGGAGCATGTGCGGCGTTTCCACGAACTCTTCTTCACCCTCTCGCCGGACAAGAGCGCCATCGAACACAATGTCCGCCGCGCCCTGCTCTTGGCAGACAAGAGTGCCTACGACTGCTATGCCGACTTTGCCGAAAAGGGCTATTACAACCGCATCATCGCGGGCGGCATCAACCAGACGCTCCGGGTGGACAGCGTGGTGTGCAGCTTCGACGCCTATCCCTATCGCGCCGTAACCTATGCCACACAGCTCATCATCCGGCAGAGCAACGTCACCCGACGGAGTCTCAAGACGGAGTGCCGCCTCCTGAACGCCGCCCGTTCGGACGATAATCCCAACGGCTTTACTATCGAGGGGTTTAATATTCTCGAAAACAAGGACCTTCAAACCGTGAAACGATGAAAAGGAAAAAGACCAGCAAGGCACTATGGCGGGCATTGTGGAAAGTCTACGACTTCCGCAAACGCGCTTTACGGCGGTTGCGGGCTTACCACGACAGCCTGTCCGAGCGGACGCGGCGGCGCATCGTCCTGGCGATGTTCGTCCTCTTCGCCCTGCTCTCGCTCTATACCGTCGGCAAATCAGTCTATGGTCTGCTGCATGGTGGCGGCGAGCACATGGAAATCAAACATATTCAAACGTTCAAACAAAACGATAATGACACTGACAAGTAAAGAAAAACAGAAACGACCGCTCACCGAAGCCGAGCGGCAGCGGAGGATGAAACTGCTCGTCTATCCGCTCATGGTGTTGCTCTTCGCCGGCTCGATGTGGCTCATCTTCGCGCCCTCGTCCGCCGACAAGGCAAAGGAAGAAGCGGGCAAGGGCTTCAACATAGAGATGCCTGCTGCCGAC
>NZ_HE999449.1:23603-24800 GCF_000312305.1 Prevotella conceptionensis 9403948
TACTTCGCCAAAAAGGTGCGCGCCATAAAAGTGCATCTCAAGGCGGGCTACCGCGTGCTGCTTTTTCAAAAGAAAGATTAATCGACAATGTTTTTATTACCAACTAAATCCAACAGTAAAATGAAGAAAATGTTATTTGTCCTCGCCCTCTTTATGGGCGTAACATGTGCGAATGCACAGCAACAGGGTATCAAACAGGTAAAACCGGTGAGCGTTGCCGCCGCTGCACCGTATGACGGACTAACGCGACAGCTGACCTTCGAGCGGATGATACCGCCTCACGGATTGGAAGTGACCTATGGGAAAACGGTGCACATCCTCTTTCCCGCAGAAGTGCGCTACGTAGACCTCGGCTCGCCCAACCTCATCGCCGGTAAGGCGGACGGAGCGGAGAACGTCATCCGCGTAAAATCCACCGTCAAGGGCTTTCAGGGGAGACGAACATGAGCGTCATCACCGAGGACGGCTGCTTCTACACTTTTAACGTGCGCTATGCCGACGAGCCACTGCTGCTCAACGTGGAGATGACGGATGTTATCCATGACGGGGAGAGCGCGAACCGTCCGAACAATGCGCAGGAGGTGTACCTTAACGAACTGGGCAGCGAGAGTCCGATGCTCGTGCGGCTCATCATGAAGTCCATTTACAGGCAGGACAGACGAACAGTCAAGCACATCGGCTGCAAGCGTTTCGGGGTGCAATACCTGCTAAAAGGCATCTACACACACGGCGGATTGATTTACTTCCACACCGAAATCAGGAACCAAAGCCACATTCCTTTCGACGTGGATTACATCACGTGGAAAATCGTGGACAAGAAAGTGGCCAAGCGCACGGCCGTGCAGGAGCAGGTCGTGCTTCCGCTGCGGGCGCAGAACTATGTTACCTGCGTGCCGGGCGGCAAGAATGAGCGGACGGTCTTTGCCCTGTCGAAGTTCACCATCCCCGACGGTAAGCAACTTGTCGTGGAGCTGTGCGAGAAGAACGGCGGCAGGCATCAGTCGTTCGTCATCGAGAACGAAGACCTTGTGCGTGCAAGGGAAATCAGCGAACTTGAAGTGAAATGACATGAGAAAGCTTGCATTTTTCCTCTTTGTCGTGTCGCTTGCCCTTTTTCGAGGGCAGGCACACGCCCAGCGCTGTCTGCCCGGAATGAAAGGCATCCGCCTCACGGCAGGCATGGCAGACGGTTTTTAT
>NZ_HE999449.1:25269-41691 GCF_000312305.1 Prevotella conceptionensis 9403948
TATTCCTGTGGAGCAGTTCACGGGAGAGGGCGGTTTCTTCTGTAATGTGCTTTCGGACGGCAGCAAGACCTTTTTCCTGTCGGCAGGTGTTTCTGCCTTGGCAGGCTATGAGACGGTCAATGGTGGCAAGAAACTGCTCTCCGATGGCTCCACGATACGCAACCAAGACGGTTTTGTCTATGGTGGGGCAATCACCTTACAGGCGGAGACCTATCTGAGCGACCGTCTTGTGCTGCTGCTCTACGGCAGGGAACGCTGCCTATGGGGAGGCTCTACGGGGCATTTCCATGTGCAGTACGGTGTCGGACTGAAAATCATGATGGACTGACAATGGACGCACGACGAATGAGAGAAATCCCCATTGCGGACTTCCTGAACGCGATGGGGGTTCGTCCGGCAAAACAGCGAGGACAAGTCTTGTGGTATTCCGCTCCGTACCGCACAGAGCGGACGCCCTCCTTCAAGGTCGACACCACCAAGAATGTATGGTTCGACTTTGGAACGGGCAAAGGTGGCGACATCTTCGACTTGGCAGGAGCATTCATCGGGAGTGAGGATTTTCTTTTGCGGGCGGCTTTTATCGCAAAGAGCAGGGCGTGTCCGCGTCCTGTTATGACGCAATCGCCAAGGAACAAAGAAAGAGAGCCTGCTTTTGAAGATATTTGGGTGCGTTCCTTGCAGGACAGCAAATTGCTGGGCTATCTGAAAGGACGGGGTATCAATGCCCACATTGCCATAACCAACTGTGAGGAGGTGAGGTACCGTGTACATGGCAAACGATATTATGCTGTCGGTTTCCGCAACAGGAGCGGAGGGATGGAACTGCGTAACCGCTTCTTCGAAGGGGTGCATACCGCCGAAGGACATTTCTTTGAAATGTAATGGTGCAGACGTGTGTGCCGTCTTTGAGGGTTTTATGGATTACCTCTCGGCTATGCAACTCGGCATCATCGCTTCGGACAGGCTTGTGCTTAATTCCGTTTCCAACGTGGAGAAAGCTTTGCAAGTGCTTGGCGACTATCAGAGGATTGAATGCTATCTCGACAACGATGATGCGGGGCGAAGAACTTTTCAAAGATTGCAAGAATGTTTTGGAGAGAAAGTTATTGACCGTTCCTCTCTGTATGCCGACCATAAAGATTTGAATGAGTACCTGCTCTCTTGGCGAGCAGGATTGAATGTATAACGATAAAAAATAACGAACAAATGAGAAAGAAAATTTTTAATATGATTTGGGTAATGGGAGTGCTTACCCTTGCAGGGTTTTGTCTATCTGCTTGTGATAACGAGTTGGATATTCAAACGGCATATCCGTTCAAGTTAGAGACGATGCCTATACCGGGCAGAGTGGCAAAAGGGCAGACCGTGGAGATACGTTGCACGCTCGTACGGCAGGGGCGGTTTGCCGACACGCGCTACAGTATCAGGTATTTCCAATATGATGGTACAGGTGTGCTGCGCATGGATGACGGCACGGTATTCAATCCCAACGACCGTTATCCGCTTAAACGTGAAATGTTCCGTCTCTATTACACCTCCGCTACTACCGATGCGCAGAAGCTCACGGTAACGGTGGAGAGTTCCGACGGACAGGTACAGGAGCTGGAACTTAGTTTCAACAACGACACGAAAAAGGACGAGAGTGGCGGGCAGGGCACTTCGTCAAGAGAGGATGAAAGGCATTTTGGCGGCAGGCGTTAGGCGGATATTTTACTTGTGTCTGCTTGTACTCACTGCTCTTTCCTTGCCTGCACAGCCACGACAACCGCTTTCACGCTTCGAGCGTGCCGTGCGCTGCGTGAAATACCTCGAGGGCTGGCATGGGCGCGGTCGGTATCCATACATCGGTTACGGTCACCGCCTGCTGAAAGGGGAGCGGTTTACGGCAAGTATGACCGAACGGCAGGCGGACTCGCTCCTACGTGCCGACCTGCTCAGCCGATACGCCCTTTTCCGCCGCTTCGGCAAGGATGCCTTGCTCCTGACCGTTCTTTCTTACAATGTGGGCACAGGCACGCTGCTCGGTGGCAGAAACCGTCCCAAAAGCCGACTGATACGGAAACTCGAACGGGGCGACAGAAACATCCTGCCCGAATACCTCTCTTTCTGCCGTTATAAAGGCAAACTTCTGCCCGGACTGCTTAAACGGCGGCGCGTGGAGTTCGCTCTGTTCTATGTTCCCTGATTATATTATGCCCCTTGTGACTTTACTTCACAAGGGGTGTTTTCTTGGTATTTTATTAGTCTTTCCTTTATTGAAAACGAGCCTTGTTTACAGAACAAAATAAACACCATACTGTTGTCGTCCTAAACCTGCAATATTGCATTCTATGTATTCAATTTAGGGGCATCTGTACTTTATTATTTCTTTCAACAAACAAAAGAAGAAAAGATAACCTTTAAAAAATGAAGTTCTCTCTACAGAAAGTTGTGGATATTGTGTAGAATTCATCGCGAAATTTCGTACCTTTGTGATATCACCAATAGCTTTAATCATAAGTGATATGAGCCAAATGAAGAAGAAATCGATGAAGAAATCATCGTAAAAATAATGCTTTCAAGTCAAGGATTCTTTGGATGGCAAACCATCCCCCTTTGTCATTAAAAACAATTAAAACATCAATAATATAAAGTTAAACAATGGAGAAAATTAATATTAAGGCAATTTATAATTTACAGAGATTTTCAATCCTGCAAACAAAACTGAACCCAGCGACCTCTGGATTGATACCGAATTCTTATGCGTATGCATGGTTCGCCAACATTTACCCATGCCTACATGATTCGGATATTCATCATGATTTAAAAGAATGTTTTGCAACAAAAGAAAAGCAAGTAAAATTAATTGCAGAAATTGCAGATAAAAATTGGTTGAACAAAAAGAATCTCACTTATTATGAGTATGAGAAATTATTTTGCGAAGATGATAAATATAAAGGCTATAATATTGGTCGAGTAGAACTTCTTTCTACCTTTAGATACTTTTATCTTGAAGGTATTTTTGATGGTGATTTTTGGAGAAAATTATTAGAAGAGAGTGAATACCCGATTGAAGCAGGTTGCATAACAAATGAATTCAGTCAAACTGATTTATGCCTACTTTAGTAGGACTTTTTTGATGTTATAGGTTGGATTAGCTTCTTCATTTCATATGATTTTCGAATTCATAAAATAAAATGGCTATATATAATCAAGGAAAGCTAGCAGGAATTGTTGGGTACAAACAATTGTATCCAAACGGAGAAATATACCCTCTCGAGAAACTCCTTACTGGATTACCGCGTATCTGGGCTATTAGGTTAGTTTCAAATATGCAGAATAAGTTGGTTGGTAAGCCTTTCTATAATCCTGATTTCAAAGATGAGGAAACGACTCAGATTGATGTGCCGAGATTTTTCTTTGGCCCTAATAATTTAGACCAGTTACTTGATGTAATCCACAGGTATAAGGCCTACTCCACACAGGAGACAGAGAAAAAGCGACAACCTATGGAATATGCAACAGGTAGCGAAACACCGCTGCTTTTGTTGAAATACATTATGTCGATGCAGGAAAGTGATGGCTCTGATCACATTGTGCAACTAGAGAAAAAACTATATACAGCGTTTTTAATAGCCAACGAATTTACTCTTAATAGAAATCAAGGAGAAGCACCATACAAGCTAGAAGATGATTTGGAACTGTATTTAGCCTGTCTCTTGATGTCAAGGTATACGTACAATGACTTTATAAATCAGGAATCAGACATTAACGAATTAGTAAGAAATCAGAATATCCGAACTGGCAAGTTCTTCAATTTTGTGTCACAGCATCCTCAACTCAAAGACTTATATGATGAATTTCTACAAGTATATGGTCTTATATCATGGAAAGATTATTTGAGAACATATTGGAGTATTCTGGCTTTAGCCAGATATAAAACTGGTGTTATTAACTTTGAACGACTTAGGGATGAAGATGAACTTCTATCTGAGCAAATAGTGGATAAAGATTCCATTGACATTCATGAAGTAATCTCCTTGGAAGATAATGTAGACTATCAGGCTTTTAGAGAGAAACCATTTATTAAGATTGCACCTCACGAATATGCTGTCATAGATGTTTCATTTATGATTTATAGGATGTTTGACGGGCTATATTTCATATTCAATGATTTGTGGCAATGTAAACACCCAGATAATACGCAGGGCTTTAATACGATTTTCACAACAGAGTTTTCGGAAGGGACCGTATTGGTGAATTGCCTGAAGGAAGTAGCTAACACGCATGGATGGTTATCGCTTACTGACAATGAATGTAAGAGTATCGTTCCTGAGAGGAAATTAAGTTCTCCTCCGGATTTTTATATTCGAGACGGAAAGGATGTTATACTGTTTGAATGCAAGGATGTTAAGATACCTAAAGAGGTCAAGGCAGAAGGAACTATCCAACAGCTCTTAGATGAAGTTGATAAGGACTCTGTTGGTTATCATGACACAAAGAAAAACAAATGGCGTTATAAAGGTGTTGGACAGCTCGTGCGGAATGCTAAAAGGATTTTAGAAGGAGAATTTATCTGGGATAAAAATGTAGATAAAAATAACAGGATATTCCTGGTGCTGGTATTGGCTGATGGAAGGCAAGTAGACGCAGGGTGGAAAAACTACTTGCAAAGAAAGATGCGTGAAGAGTGCATTCGGCAGGAAACAGATTATAAGAAAATATGTCCGCTGATATTAACGGATTTGGGAACTATTACCTTTTATAAGGGCAACTTTAAAAAGTCCGGATTCCTACAATATTTTATCAGCTATTATGAGAAAACGACCTTTAATCCCTCGACAATTAGTATTGGAGATACGATAACAAATGTTATGAATCAAACCATGTCATTCAGTAGATATATGAATGGTGAGAGGCTTTTGGATAGCGAAGAATTGAGAAAAGATGTAATGAGCGCAATAACTAAACGACCAAAACAGTTGGGACACCACTCTTATGTCACTAAGACGGTAGAATACACCGACCTATTTGACGATAATACTAAAGAATCGGTGTCATACCTCAATGGCATAAATAAACGGTGGCTGATTGAAGGTGTAGTTCATATGATAAGTGTAGATGGTTTTGATAGTTTCTCGATGAATGCAGAGCACGGGCTGTTAGTTATGTTTCAAGATTATCGGGAAAAACCTGAAGTTAAACGACTTTTCCGTCGATTAAAAGCACAAGAAGAAAAATTTAATGGTACTTGGCTGACATTGATTAATCATCAGGCACTTTATCGTCTATTAACAAAAGTATTGAGACTTCCCAATGAAAAAGAAGGTATAGGTGAGAGTTTTGAGGCATACGAAGCATTGCTGAAAGCCATTTTGGTGGAGAACAGTATGGAGATGCAGCGTGAAAAAGAAATCTTGGTAGGGATAGATGGTGACACAGATATTCGGGATGCAAAGATTATTATGCAGCAGGATGTACTGAATATCGACCTATTTGGTGAGAATAAGAAGGAACTGGAAAAAGCACAGATTCTTAAGTTTATGACATTAACCGAATTTGGGAAAGAACACAAAGAGGTGGGTGAAGCCATCAGAAGGGTGGTGAATAAATATGAATTTCCGAATGAGATCACTTATATGCTGGTGGCACAAATGCCTCTGGCTATTTATCATGATAAAGAGAATTTTAAGGAGGGACTTTATTATATACGCCAGCAAGATTATGAGCAGACCAAATCATTACAGCTATGGAATGAGTTCGTAAAATACATTTCAGACAAATGTATTGATATTTGGGATACGGAGAAGATGGGGACAATCTTTGCTGAAAAGGAGTTATTGGATAACACTTGTTTCAGAAAGTATCCTGTATTGAAGATGTCAAAAGAAGAATACTTAATAGTATCGCAACCGTACTATACGCATTTATTGTTCGATGGCTTTTGGTGGAGTGTGAAAGAAGAATTAAAGCTGGTTTCTTCAGAAGAAGCCATTATGAACTTGCTGACAAAAGAATTCTCAGAAGAGAAATTGTTCTATGAGTTGGTAAAACTTATGATAGGCGACAAGCGTATTCAAATTTACAATAATTATTGTTTTGAGGCGCAACAATCAGCACCTGATATCGCTATCAAAACACGACATCATTTGTTTATGTTTGAATATAAAGACATGAGGGTTAATCGAAAAGTCGCAGATGGGGGGAATATGAATCAGATGATGGATTTTATTGATAATCGGCTCAATAAAAAGAAAGGGGAAACTGGTGGAAACAAAGGCTTACCACAATTGGTAAGCAACATGGAAGATTTTTTCACGGGGAAAGCTCCATGGAAAGAGTATTATGGGAAAGGAAAGGTAATAGTACACCCAATAATTGTTATTAATAGTCGATTATTTGGTGTGCGTGGGATTAACTATATAATGCAGCATAAGTTGCAACAGCGAATACTTGAAAGTGAGATTCTGCGAGAACATATTGATGAAATTGAAGATTTGCTGATAGTAGATTATGACATGATGATATTAGTTGCGTCGTGGTCGTATAAGAACTTTCGGAAATTCCATAATCTTCTGTATGGTTATCAAACTTATGTGAGAAAAGGACGAGACATTGTAACACGATGTACATCCTACCGGCATTATGTGATGAATAAATGGGAATTGGAGAAGACAAAGAAAGATGAAAAGAAGTTTGGATATAATTATAAAAAAGTGCTTAAAGCTATGCTTAGTCAAGACTTAATCTGAAATCTCCATTCGCAGAATTGATACTCGAGGTTTCTTTGCTCCTTTCTTTTCCGCCTTTTCCCTGCTCAAGAAAGAAAGGAGCGGGCGGCGGATGTGTCGCCCGTTCGTACACTGTCGTTTACTCCTTTTGAATAGTTATTCGCATGGTCTTTACTTCAGAGTGTTTGTCAAACGCCCAGTTTACTTCCTCATCTGGCAGAGTGCTGTGAATGTTTCCACCCATCACCAACCCATAATCTTGCAGAACTTTCTGCCGTGCATCTTCCTTGCTATCGGCAAGGACTTCAAATATGCCCTTGAAAATATATTGCGTTCGTACTCTGTAAATCCGTTTCTTCTTCATACATCTAAAACTTTGCCATTAATAATCTGTGCTCCATTGGCTCACCATTCGATAACTTACGATGTGTTAACCAAAAATGATGTTTACCATATCCATAGACAAAGAACTTGTCGAGTTCCGTTTCTTCGGCAATCTTATGGATTGCATCTTTCAATTCTTCCTTGTTGGTAGACAAGGTTATAGCGTTGATAACCCTAACGAGAATGTGGGGTACCTCATTTGCCCAGTTGCATACGATGCTCTCTATTTCTACTTTCATTGCTGTGATAATTTGGTGGTTTATATTTTTCTTTATGCTGTTGCCTTCATTCTTTGGCGGATTAACCTGCTATTGGCATTCACAAGATTTACTATCTGCTCGTGGTACTCCGTATTCTTGTTGCACACGCCACGACTTTGCACTACTTTTAAGGTTTGCAGCGATACTTCGATAGTCTCTATCCGCCTGCCCTCAATGGTTGCCGAAAGGATAAGAGAGTCTTCTTTGAGGTAGTATCTATTTGAAAACACACAATGATGCATAGCTGCCCCTTCTTCCAAATGCTCTTGCACACTCTCCAATACGTGGACTAGGATTGTGCCGTCCGTGAAATGGATACCGAAGAACTTGGATTTGAGTTCTTGGAAACGTTTTTCATCTTCGATTGCCTTTTGCCATTTTCTCTCGATTTCTTCTTTTTCTCTTTGCCTGCGTATTTTGTCTTCTATGCGGTCGTGCTCGGCCTTAAGGTCTTTGGCGCAAAGGTACTTCGGACAGCGAACGTCCTTGCCCAACCTGCAGAGCATATCCACATAATCGCACCATAAGGAAATGTCTTTTATCTCATACCCGTTACGAACGGCAATCTTATACGACTGCCAATAGGCTTCAAATGCCCTTGTGTTGTTGAGGAAATAGCGCAAATGGTCTATGCGTCCTGCCTTGATGAGAGTTTCCGCACGGCTGTCGGTGAGTAGTGCCGGGATAAGGGCAATGGGTGCGATTTGGTGAAAATCGTCCTTAAAGCCGTTCCTGCGGAGTGTGTCCGTTACCTTGAACTTGGGGTATATGGGTGCACAAGCCACGTAATGGTAGACTTCGTTGTCGTTTCGCACTGCCATTGGCGAATAGAAAGAGAACGTGTCCACGTAATGCCCCAATATGCGTTGAACGGCTATCACGACCTTTCGCCCTTGCCCGTTCCACCAATACTGTCCGATTTCGATTGTCTCATATTTCGCCTTATAACCTTTCTCCATGCTCACTACTATCAGGAACATACGCAACACTTGGTATGTTCCGCAGGTAGTGAGGATAGTGAAGTATTGCTTCTGCTGTAATTTGCGCCCATAGGTTTCCTCAACCTGCAACCTTGCCCCACAATGGGGGCAGGTGCAAGTTTGGGCAGGTTTTTCTATTATCCAACTATGTCCGCAGTCCATACACGTAGTATGACCTTTGGGTAATCGGTAGGCAAAGTGGCCGATGCACTCACGAAATGCCCACTTGCTTTGCGTCTTGGTAATGGGGCGCAAATGCTTGCTTTCAGCAAGCACAGCCTTTTCAAATCTGTTCCTCGGTTTCATACTCTTTCCTCCTTGCTTTATTCGTTACGAAATACATAGCCGTTCTTATACCAATAGTCCGTGTCGAAAAGGTCATCGGCATATTTTGAAAAATCGAAGTAGCTCAATGCAAAATCGGACAAGTCGTTTTCCATTTTCACAAGTTCTTCTGCAAATTCCTCCTTGCTTGCATAACTGCCGATATAGGCGGATTGGAAAGACTTCACAAGGTCGTAAGCGTTTTGTGTGAGTTTGGTGTTATTACCCTCCGCCCATGTCCAAAAGGCTTCTTTCTCCGTGTCGTTCAGTCTATCCAACTCGTCTCGAAGTTCAAAGAAATTTTCTTCCAAATTGCTCTCGTCTATCAGACTATCGGGAATGTTCTCCCAATCTTGGAACATATATTCGGGTTCTTCCTCGTCTTCGTGTATCTCGGCACAATACTCCAGAAAGCCGTCCAAATCGTAGAAATCCGAAAGGCTTACCCACTCGCCCTGCAAAGTGCCGTTGTTGTACTTGGCATAAGTGCCTACGTAAATCCGTGCTTCGTTCAAGTCCATTGCTTCCATATTGCGATATTGTCTAAGGGTTAAAAATCAAATAGTGAAGGTTGTACAACCTTATTTTCCGTTTTCTTGGTACGCTCGCTGTGGTTGCGCATCTTGGCAAGCTGCTCGCGTTGGTACTGCTCAATGGCTTGCCTGCGTGCTTCCGCCTTTTCCTCGTCTGTGAGCTGTACCACGTGGTTTACGGCTATGTGACAATTAAGGGGCTTGCCAACGTCGATATTATCCTCGTCAAAATAATGCACTGACTGCGAATATATCTCCCCGTCTGAAAAGCCTGCACATCCGCTGTTTTCACGTAGTTGAGAATATAGGTAATGCAGTCGTCGATGTTCTTGCCCTCCTTGCGGTAGCTTACTGCAAAGAGTTCGTCTTCGGCTGCCCTATTGTCCAAATAGGCTTGAATGGTTCGTTTGAAATGGTCGGTTGCTTTCATTGTCGTATGATTTTAATTAAACGATAGCTTGCATAATTTGCATTCTGTG
This sequence comes from Prevotella conceptionensis 9403948, assembly GCF_000312305.1. Lineage (GTDB taxonomy): Bacteria > Bacteroidota > Bacteroidia > Bacteroidales > Bacteroidaceae > Prevotella > Prevotella conceptionensis. The sequence continues at coordinate 34,940 of NZ_HE999449.1, forward strand.
TTGGGGACTGACCATTTCAAAGCAGAATGCGATAAACTTTTTTCTTGCTTCTCTGCGCAACTCCTTGTACAAGGTTTTCAGTTGCGAATGGTTGCCGTTGATGTAGGTTTCATACATATACTCGAAGATATTGTCCACTTCGTAGTATCTGCATTGCTGGCTGGGTGTCTTGCTGTGTCTTGTTATCATCTTGATTTATGTTTATAGGGTGAATATCCAAAGAATAAGGGCGAAAAGACTTACGAGGGTGAGCACGTAGAGGACTATTGCTCAAAGGGTGCGGAGAACGCCTGCGACGATTTCCGCAAGTAAACCGACAACCACACCAACCGCCCCAAAGGCGATGCTAAGAACGCTTGTGAGCAGCAGGCGGAGGGTTGTGCGCAAGGCTCGGTGAATGTTGATTGATTTTTCCATTTTGTTCGGGTTTTAATATTTAATGCGGATCCAAGAGCTTGAGGGAGTTGAGTTTCACTGCTTATCTGTCTCTCGTTTATCCGACATTTTTTTTATGCGTCTTCCTGTCGCATCGGTCGTTTTCGTTTCAGGTGCCCAACAAAGGTAGGGATGAGCGAATGCAAGGTTTTTGAGGGAAAATACTACCCGAAGCAAAATGCAGTGGAGCGTAGGCGTGGAGATTTTCTCCAAAACCGAAGGCTCCGACCTTGCAGCAGCGTAACATCCCGGAATTACCTTTGCGCCTGAACGGGGACGACCAGCGGATGCGATACGGTGGAGACCGCATCGAAATGGAGGTAAACGGAAAAGAGACAGATTCGGATGAAAAAGTAAAAAATCTGATTGCATGCCATACCATCAGATAGTAAAAAGCGTAATGAAGCGGGCATGTAAAAGCCACCTATAGAAGACAAAGACGGAAGAGGAAAGGTACGAAGTCTGCCTTTGGGGCTTGCTGCGATGGGCAGGCGTGTACTTTTCCTACGGCTTTGTCAGACAAGACAAGTCGGAGGTAGACGGGTGAGGGATTTATCACCACCTGAATAGCTCCGACTTCTCCGACGACAAACAATGCGGCTTTTACTACCGCCTCCAAGAGAAGGAAAAACATCGAAAAAGAAAAATCTGAAAAATTGTCTTGCAGAAATCCATACTTTAGAAAGTATGGCCGATACACAGAAAAGTGGCAGGACGCAGATTTGCCGAAATCCTTTTCGACAGGCAGCTCCCTGCCTCTTTTCGTCGGTCATGAAAGGCAGGAATGTGTTATGCCCGATAGCGAAGTTTACGAAGAGAGGGCATAACACATTCCTGCCGAAGATGAGAAGGATTTCAGCAAGACAATTAAACCATCGAAATGACAATAGAAAAGTCTGCCCGATAAGAAAAAATAAGTTTTTCTTTGGTCGGACAGCGCATTTTATTTATCTTTGCATCAATAACAAGAGTTGTTTGAAACGACAGCAAATCAAGGAAGTTCGGGGAATTTGAGTAGTAACCAAATCGTAACCCTTTTCCTTTTTTCAATTTTATAAGTACTTATAATCAAAGAGTTACAAAGAACCGACTCTTTTAGTACCTAAAATGCCACTTTTCAATGGTCATTTTGCCCTTTTGCGCCAAGTTTTAATGGGTCAGAAAGGTTTTGTTTATACAATTGCAATGTATTTTTATGCTTTTCATCTCGCATTTAGCAGCATTTTACCTTGCGTTTAGCCCCAAAATGCACTGCGTTTAGCCCCAAAATGCACTGCGTTTAGCCCCAAAATGCACTGCGTTTAGCCCCAAAATGCACTGCATTTAGCATCAAAACGTACTGTTTTTAGCGGCAAAACGCCGAGAAGTTGGTGCAAATGACGGTATTCTTAAATAAAAATTCATTTTGTCGCATTCACAATCTTACCCTATTTGGCATCAAAACAAACCTTCACGAGAATCGATTTTTTGCGGCAAGGTGAGCAACTGATGGGCTGAAAGGGCACTCATAATGTTAAAATTACTACGGAAAATTGTACAAAAAGAATGGTTGTGCCGTATAAACGCGTGTGGGCAACGGGTACGGAAAGAACGTACGCCTATGACCGCCACCATTGGTCTACCTTCTCTTACGCATGAAAAACAACCGCTTATCTCAAACTAGCATTGCTTGATGTTCCGTGCGAGAAAACGACGAAATTACATAACAAACTGAATGATAGTATGGGAAATGTGATTGTTTAGCGAAACAATTCATAATGATACATGGTATTCATCATTTTTTTTACTACTTTTGTAGGTACTAAAACCTACATATCATGACAAACAACAAACGATTGGCATATGTATTTACTTACGTTTTGGCTTTGTTTCTTGTGGCGTGCGAGAAACCATTGGTTGAAAACGAGCATGAAAAAGAGGCGGAGACTGATGGCATAACGCTTATTTTCGAAGCCCCAACTGCTGAGCCCTACGCCGAAATAGGTGAAGCTAGGCCTGCATACGCCATCAAAAATGAGGCCCTAACTCAGTTAAGCGTGAGTGTGTTTAAGGGTGGTAAGCGTGTGAAGAGCGTGCACCTGTCGGCTGATAACGACTTATTTATGAAACCATCCTTGCGACTAGACGATGGTACATATAGCGTTGTGGCTGTGGCTCATGCAGGAATGGGACACGCAACAATCACCAATGCGCAACGAATAACCTTTTACAAGAACAAAATTACCGACACCTATGTATATTGTGGAGAGATAACCGTATCGGGTAAGTCAACCTTCACACTGACCATGAAACGCGTAACTGCCATGTTTCAGCTATCAGTTACCAGCACTTTGCCACAAAACGTGGCACAAGTGGAGTTCAGATACACGGGCGGAAGCAGCACGCTAGATGCTAAAAGCCTTGAAGGCTGCGTAAATTCACGACAAACAGAAACGCGCGAAGTTACAGAAATGATGAGAACCACTCCACCAACATTTGCCATCTACACCTTTCCACGCACCGACAGCGAGGGCTTGAAGATAAAAGTGAGTTTTAATGACAAGAACGGCAACACGCTATACGAGGAGAATTATGAAGAGGTACTAGTGAAGCTTGGCATGAAGACATGCTATAAATGCAACCTACCCAAAGATTTTGTCGATGCCTTATCAAAAGAAGGGTGCATTGTGGAAGAGTGAGGCTAAGCCTGTACTGAAAATCATCATGAATCAGGCAAGCATAAAACTACTCACCTTATACTGAGCAGCGTAATACACACCGCCCATTACAAGATAGGTAGCTGTATGTGGACTTGCTTATCTCTCTACCCATTTCACTGCTACGCGACAAACCTCAGCCGTATCGCCCATTCGCGTACACTTCACAATCTGGTAAAGTTCTTCGCCCTCTGTTATCTCCTCCTTATAATAATGCAGTACATCGCCAAAGTGACTTTCCGCCACGTATGCCACATCTATTCGCCCTACGCGATAGGCGCGATGCCAGGTTTCTGGCTTTAAGTTGAAAAGATGTTCGAGATACTTCACGCTATTGATGTGCCCATTGATGTCTACATCGCTGTAATGAGTTTCTACAGAACCCTCTAAAATCGCCTGTCCGCTCAACTTAACGCGCGAAGATGCAGCAATAGGACATGGCTTTTCTTTATCAACATAATTCACGATACTGCCTTCGTTGATGGCCAAAATGTCGGCGGGCTGTCGTGTTTGCGTGTCTATCATGGCCCAAACACTACGGCCATAGCCATAAACAGCACCCGTTTCTGCATCGGTCATCTTAAAGTTTCGGTTGGTAAAGAAACGCATTACGCCGTCAACCCATGTTTCTACGCTCATGCGCGAGTATTCTTTTGGCAGTTCTTCTAGTTCAAGTGCCAGCCTCGATAGCACCCAGGTCTTGTGGATAGTGTTTAAATAGGTCATGCCAAAGCCCCTGTCATTTGAGTGAAAGTCGGCTGCATTAAGCACATGATTACCTAAATGCCCCACAAAAAGGTGGTGCGTAAAGTCGCAATGGAATGGTTCTATTAAGAATTCGTACTTCCCTATCTTATCTAACATCATACTATGCAGTGGTTTTAACTTATAATAAATAGCATCAAACTTCTCCATATATAACATCTAGGAGTTGTGATGCGCTATGAAAGGGCTGGCGAGTGCTACTAACAAACCATCTGCCCCATTTAACGGCTACAAAGTTAATTAGAAAATATGTTACCCCCCAAGTTTGTTGACAATAAATAAGGCCTTTACACATTTATAGGAATTTAATTGTGCGAAAAGCGGACGGAGAAAAACTGGGGTAAGTAAAAGAGAGAGGCTAGGTAGGTTAGACCTATCGGTTAAAAAGACTTGTTGGACGGGTAGGAGAATTTAAATAAAAAAATACGTACGCCCATAAAAAAGAAAGCCCCGACACTCAAAAGAATGTCGGGACCATTTTTATAACTTAGCTACGAAAATTATTCGCCCTTGCTGCTATCATTGAAAGTAGCAACACGGTTGAACGAAACTTCTTCGAACAGCGTGTCTGTTACACCCATACCCTTAGTGGTAAGGCGGCTAGCAGCAATCTTGTACCTCTTAACAAGTGCGTCCTTAACGGCTTGTGCACGAGCGTTAGAAAGCTTTTGGTTCAGTTCTGCGCTACCTTCGGGAGAAGCATAACCGCGAATTTCAACCTTAGCTTCTGGGTGATTTCTCATGTACGAAGCGATAAGTTCTAGCGGAGCGTACTGTGCAGGGTCGATAACAGCCTTACCTTGACGGAAGAGAACGGTGGGTTGTAGGTTGGTAACCGTTTCCGATTTCACGTTCTTAACGATGGTCTTGGGTTGGTTGTTGCAATCGTCCAAAGCCTTTTGGAGGTCAGAAATCTGACGATCCTTTTCAGCCAAACGACTGTCTTTGTTGCTCAGGTCACCGCGAAGGCTGTTGATTTGAGCGTTCAAGCCATCAATTTCAGCTTGGTCGCGAACTTGTGCAACCGTGAAGTTGTGCGAACCGTTTGAGTTTCCAAAGCGATAAACCAAACCTCCGTTGAGTTGAACGAAAGACTTGTTGATGTTGTATTCTAAACCTTCCTTGCCTTCTCCATTAAGTCTATATATGATAGCGGGCTCAACGTAGAATTGGAATTGCTTGCTAGAACCAAAGTTCAGAGCAAAGTCGATAGCAGCCTTAGAAGTAAGAGCGTTTACGTTTTTCCAATCTTGGTTGTTGAAAGTGTGCAACCAGCCAAGACCATACAAACCGATAACCTCGAACGTACGGGGCTCACCTTTGTAGCCACCAAACCAGTTGCTGAAATTGATGGTTGCCAAAGCAGAGCTGTTAATGAAACGAACAAACGTTCCATGCGACTCTCCTGGCTTGTTAGAGAAGTAAGCGTTGCCTTCAACAGCTACACCAAATACAGGGGTAAAGTAACGGCCAATGCGCAGGCCAGCGTTAGGGTTGAGGTTTTTCAACCAGCTATGACCAGTTGTAACAGTAGAAACACCACCATTAACACCGATGTAGAAATTGTCGAAAGTCTTGCTTTCGGTTACTGTTTGCGCGGAAACAGAGGCTGCCAAAGAAACGGCAGCGAAAAGTGTAAACAACTTTTTCATTCCTGAATAATTAAATTTGACTTATTAAGTTATCTCAATCTAAACGCTTGCAAAGGAAAAGAAAAAAGCTGTAAGCACCAAATAAATTATCAAAAAATAACCATTTTATCCTCTAAATAGTCCAAAATAAGATGGGAATGGGACATAAAATGACCTTAAAAGCGAAATAAAATACACTTTTCAATGTACTCTTTCGTCTTTTTTGTAACTTCGCATCATGAAGAAAGTAATCTTAATTACAGGCGGCCAACGCTCAGGGAAAAGCCTTGCTGCCGAACGCATGGCACTCAATCTCTCGCCAACGCCGGTGTATATGGCCACGGCCCACGCTTGGGACGACGAGTTTAAGCACCGTATTGCGCGGCATCAAGAGCGACGCGGCCCTTGCTGGACCAACATCGAAGAAGAAAAAACACTGAGCAAACACCTATTATATAATAAGGTGGTGGTGGTAGATTGCATCACCCTTTGGTGCACCAACTTCTTCTACGATGCAAGCAACGACACCTCCTCAACTCTTCCCGATGTAGACCGAACACTTGAAGAGCTGAAGGCCGAGTTCGACAAGCTTACAGCACAAGAGGCCACTTTTATCTTCGTTACCAACGAGATAGGAAGTGGCGGAGTAAGCAACAACGCCCTACAACGCCGCTTTACCGACCTACAAGGATGGATGAACCAATATGTAGCAGCTAGGGCCGACGAGGTTTACCTGATGGTTAGCGGCATTGCGGTGAAGATAAAATAGTCACTTTGTCACCCGACACAGCGTTTTTCCAAATCTCTGTCCATTCAACGCTTTCATTTTCACGCGATGATGCACTTCAACATCCCCCCCTTAACGCTAGACGACTCTCTCGTTTGGCAGAAAATAGACAACCTCAACAAGCCCAAAGGTTCGCTGGGGATGCTCGAAACCCTTGCTTATAGAATATGCCGCATACAGCATACGCTATCGCCCACCCTGTCACATCCTTTCCATCTGCTCTTCGCCGCCGACCACGGCATAGAGCAAGAAGGCGTAAGCGTATCGCCAAGAGCAGTAACCTGGCAACAAATGATAAACTTTACGCATGGTGGAGGTGGGGTGAACCTCTTCTGCAAGCAACATGGTTTCGAACTAACACTTGTGGATATGGGGGTAGACCACGACCTATCGGCCCATCCAACAATACTCAACCGCAAGATAGCTAACGGCACGCGC
>NZ_HE999449.1:41861-78572 GCF_000312305.1 Prevotella conceptionensis 9403948
CAACCGCAAGATAGCTAACGGCACGCGCAACTTTCTTCACGAACCAGCCATGAGCCAGCAGCAAATGCAACAAGCCCTAAACACTGGCAGCGAGCTAGCAGAAAGTAGCAAAGCCAAGGGCTGCAACGTGCTTTGCCTGGGCGAAATGGGCATTGGCAACACCTCGCCATCAAGTGTTTGGATGAGTGTTTGGGGCAACTTGCCGCTTAGCAGTTGCGTTGGAAGTGGCTCTGGGCTAAATACTGAGGGCGAAAAGCACAAGCTAGCCGTACTCGAACAGGCCGTAAGCCACTTTAAACGCCAACCATTGCCCCACAACGACCCAGCAACCATCATCCAATACTTTGGCGGATTCGAGATGGTGGCCGCCATCGGGGCGATGCTCCGCGCTGCCGAACTGCGCATGATCGTGCTAGTCGACGGTTTCATTATGTCTGCCTGCATGCTGGCCGCAAGCAAACTAAACCCTGCTGTACTTGATTATGCCGTCTTTGGACACTGTGGCGACGAGAGCGGACATCGCCAATTGCTGTCCCTGATGCAAGCACAACCCATCCTACAACTAGGTATGCGCCTGGGCGAAGGTACGGGGGCGTTGTGCGCTTACCCCATAATCGAAAGCTCCGTACGAATGATAAACGAAATGAACAACTTCAAAGATGCGAATATCGACAAATACTTCTAGATGGTACGACCGTCCTTGGGCGGCCTTCATCTTCTTTACCCGACTTCCTTTCTGGCGTATTCATCAACCCCCGAAAGACGCTTACGAGTCGGTTGTTGAGTTCTGGCCTCTCGCAGGATGGCTAACAGGCGCGCTAATGGGTGCCATCATTTGGTTTGGCTCAAAGGTTTTGCCCTTCTCCATTGCCATTTTAGCGGCCATTACTGCCCGATTGCTGGTTACGGGCGCACTGCACGAAGACGGATTAGCCGACTTCTTCGATGGTTTCGGCGGGGGAGGAAAAGACCGCAGCCGTATTCTCGCCATCATGAAAGACTCGCATATCGGCACGTTCGGCGTTCTTTCGCTCATCGTTTACTTCGCGTTGTTCTTCGAATGTATGCTTTCACTCGGCCCATTATACGCCGCACTCGTTGCATTCACGGCCGATCCGTTCTGTAAAATGGTGGCAGGACAAATCACCCAGATACTTCCTTACGCCCGAACCGAAGAGCAAGCCAAGGCTCATAACATTTATCGCAGGTTCAATCTCACGGCAGGGGTCTCGCTCATGGTGCAAGGTCTTACGCCATTCATTGGCCTTCTTATTTCGATGCTCATTGGGGCAGCCGACTTTTAGATTGGAATTTCCTTGTAGCTGCACCCTGTCTCACCATGTTTTTCCTATACATGCTGATGCTGCGCCGCATCAAAGGCTATACGGGCGATTGCTGTGGAGCCGTGTTTTTGCTGTGCGAGTTGGCATTTCACCTAACGGCCGTAGTGTTACTCACCGCTAACTTTACCCTTTAAAATCGTTTTTTTAGATATGGAAATCATCCTTGTAAGGCACACCAGCGTGGCTGTTGCCAAGGGCACATGCTATGGTTGGACCGATGTTGCGCTGTCAGAAACCTTCGAACAAGAGGCTACTCTCACCCGCAACGCCTTGTCAGCACACGCCCCTTTCGATGCGGCATACAGCTCACCACTTAGTCGTGCCACACGCCTTGCGGCTTTCTGCGGTTACGAAAACCCCATAATCGACCCACGATTATGCGAAATGAACATGGGCGATTGGGAGATGCAACGTTTCGATGAGATAGTAGACGATAACCTTCAACGTTGGTATGCCGACTACATGAACATGCGCACAACCAATGGAGAGGGTTTCCCCGACGTGTATTCACGTGTTTCCGACTTTCTCAATCAGTTGAAAACCCAACCCCATCGCCGCGTGGTGGTGTTCGCTCATGGTGGTGTGCTGATTTGTGCAGGCATATATGCGGGAGTATTTAAGCGCGAAAACGCTTTCGAACACTTAACGCCCTTTGGCGGATTGCTAAGGATAACTATCTGAATGCCCCACTCCATCACCGCAACAGGCTGATGGAAAACCAGGAGAATAAAACCGAATAACCGCTAACCATCATAACCCATCACCCCAATCCTTAACCTTTTTTAAACCCGCGAAGTAACAATTGTTACCAAACAAACAACATTTTATAACTAAATTTGCAACGTAATCGAAATTAAAATAAGACCAAATATGGAACATAAAATGAGAGGTTACCTCCCGCCGATGGACCCAGAAAAGCTTAAAGCGCTTTTCGAAATAGAGAATGCATTCAAGTCCGGACAGCTATCTGCCGACGAGGCCCGACAGCAAATTAAAGAACGTGTAGGCAAAGTTAGTGCCTACCACGTGGCCTACATAGAGCAGACAATGACCGAAGAGACCAGCGACGAATGCATTCGCGAAGATGTACACGCTATAATCAACATGCTGGGCGACCAAATAGACAACACGATGCCCAATCTTCCGGCCGACCACCCCATCATGCATTACCTTAAAGAAAACGAGGAAATGAAGCGATTGCTCTTAGCGGTGGAAGACTTGGTGCAATACCCGATGATTAAGAACCAATGGCTTGAGCTATACGATAAGATTAGTCAGTACCCCATACACTACAAACGCAAACAAAACCAACTTTATCCCATGCTTGAACGCAAGGGATTTACACGCCCCACAACAACAATGTGGACCTTCGACGACATGGTGCGTGATGAAATTCGTGAGGCAGAACGCCTGCTGCGCGAAGACCAAGAAGACGCCTTCATCAAACAACAAGAACGCGTCCTACTCTACGCACGCGACCTAATGGAGAAAGAGGAATTTATCCTTTATCCCACGTCGATGGCCCTTATCAGCGAAGAAGAGTTTGAAGACATGAAGAGTGGCGACCAAGAAATTGGCTTTGCCTTCTTCGAAGTGGAACACAAAACCACTGAAAACAAGGTGGGAACCCAACCGAACGAACAAAATAACTTTGCCAACGATTTGCAAGCCTTGCTCACAAAATATGGGTATTCGGCTGCCGGCGGAGGAGACAAGTTGGATGTTACCACGGGCAAACTAACGCTCGAACAGGTGAACCTCATTTACAAACACCTGCCCATCGACATCTCCTTCGTGGACGAAAACGAACTGGTTTGTTTCTATTCAGACACCGACCACCGCATTTTCCCACGCAGCAAGAACGTTATCGGACGCGAAGTAATGAACTGTCACCCCCGAAAAAGCGCACATATTGTTCGCGAAGTGATAGACAAGCTAAGGAGTGGCGAACAGGATAAGGCCGAATTTTGGATTAACAAGCCAGGATTGTTCATCTATATTATATATGTGGCCGTACGCGATAAGGATGGAAAGTTCCGTGGCGTACTCGAAATGATGCAAGATTGCACCCACATTCGCGCATTAGAAGGCTCGCAAACGCTGCTTACATGGAGCAATGGCGACACGCTTGAAACCGCCGAACAAAGCCACAACACGCAAGAAACGCGAGTTGAAGATGCAGAAACCGAAGACGAAGAGACGACAGAACCTGTAACAGAGATTACTCCTCAAACTCGTCTGAAAGATCTTCTCAAACAATATCCCACGCTTAAAAGTCGGTTACCCGAGCTCAATCCCAAGTTTAAGATGCTCAACACACCGCTAGGCAAAATCATGATGGGCAAAGCTAACGTGCAAATGATGAGCGAACGCTCTGGAATACCGCTCGATAAACTTATCGAAGGGATAAAGAAACTGATAAGCTAAAATCTCAATTAGGTATATAGGCAGGATAACACAACCGTCGGCCAGCTGAATGCAAACATGCACTTCTGCTGGCGGACTTTTTTATTTGCATACATCTAATTCCAATTATTGCTGTCCGGTAAAATCAAATTAAAAGGCACTAACTATAAAAGTGCGTAATTCATCTTGGCTTTTCTCTCTTCCTTTCTTCTAGAGAAAAATTAGTATGGTTAGTCTTGTTCTTCAACAATTCATTGATGTTTTCTATGATAACACCAGCCCGTCGTTCCCTTCCCGTTCTTGGCAAGTCCATTAAATCTTTGTTGAATATCCTTCTCCTGTTGTGGCATAAACGTACTATTCTTTTTTACCTTAGCACCATATCAAGCAACATTCCTATGGCTGTGGCTACCCCATAGACGGTGATATTGGCTGCTGTTTTGCCTAATACTTTGTTTAATGCCTTGCCTTTGCTGATAGCCTTCATCGTATTAAATGTCTTTATGTGCAAGGGAATATAACATAACGAGAAGGCGAAAGCGAAGTAATGTCCTGCAAGGATGAAAGCAAAGCCCGACAGCAAAATGGCAAAAAGGCCAACAAAGAGATAGAGCCATAAGGTACGTTCTAAGCCTAACCTAACGGCAAGCGTGCGTTTACCTGCCTCAATATCATTTTCGATGTCGCGGAAATTGTTTACTATTAATAAGGTATCTATCACAAAACCGCAGGCAAGAGCTAAGGCAAAAGGTTCGGCGGAAAAGCTTAATGTTGGGTGTGGAAGGGCTAAAAGATAAGTGCCATAAACAGGAACAAGGCCGAAAAACACCAACACAAGTAAGTCGCCCATACCTTTATAAGAGAGATGAGTGGTGTATAGGAAACAAAAGACAACGCATACCAATCCTACCAAGATGGTTATCCATCCGCCAAAGAAGATAAGCGGCAGACCGATGAGGCAAGCCAAAAGGGTTGTTAGATACAGGGCACACTTCATTTTTGCAGGCGTAATCCAGCCTTGTGCACAAGCTCGTTTGGGGCCAAGGCGCTTTTCGTTGTCGTTGCCTTTGCGAAAATCGAAGTAATCGTTAACAAAGTTGGCATCTATCTGCATCACGAAAGCAAAGAGAAAGCAAAACACAATGGGTAACAACCTTATCTCGTTGCCAGCTTTTAGATAGGCAGACATGGCTCCAAGCAATACGGGAACAGCTGCACCAGTAAGTGTTTTGGGGCGTGCAGCCAACAACCAGGCCTTGGCCGAATTGTTTTTTATGGTTTTATTTGTATTCATTATTTGCCGTGGAGGTGTTGCCCCTTCTGTTTCTTTTCGAGTATTCCTTGATAATAATAAAGGGCTGCGCCAATGGCCGTGCAGAACTCGCTGTGCTTAGGGATGCGAAAATGTACATGATAAAGCCTTTCCATAGCTGGGAAAACGTCTTTGCATTGCGGCAAAAGGGTTAGGTTGCCAATGAGCACATATTCTTTTATGCCTGTATTTAGCGACGAAAGGATGGTGCCACTGCCGATGGATTGCAGCACCATACAGATTAGTCCGAGGGCGATGTCTTCGCGAGATGCATTGCTTTTGGCGTTACCAAAAAGACTTGCAGTAGCATCCATTGGCAAACCTGACAAAGGTTGTGCGCTGATATCGCCGATAAGCAGGTTGATATTGGTGATGTCGCCTTGCAGGGCAAGTGTCGACACCTGCTTGATATCGTCGGTTTTGAGCAACATACGCGATAGACCTTGCAACGTTCCACCGCCGATACCGATACCGCCGATGTGTTCAATGCGGTCGCCATCGCATTGAACTAGCGATGTTCCCGTGCCCATACTTACCACAATCATACGGTCGATCTCCGTTTCATAGCGTGCGCCAAGTCCGTCGGCTAAGAACTCATCGGCCTTGTTGGTGGGCAATCCGTAGATGGGTTCGTTGATGTAAGCAGCACCAACTCCGGTGAGCATCACGTGTTCAACTTCTTCCAAAGAAATCTTATTGTCGTGCAGATACTTGCCAAATGCTCCATAAAGCGAAGTTACAGGGTCGGTGGCCTTGATGCGCAAGGGCGAAATAACAATGCCATCCTTGTTTATCCCTACAATCTTTGTGGTGCTGATGCCCACGTCTATGCCGATAACTATTCCCATGTTTTGTTTGAAGTGTCTGGTTTGAAGATAAAGAATTGTCCGCCATCGCTTTGACAATGAGCGCGCAACAAGTCCGAAATGAAAGTGGCGTTTTCGCGAACACGAGCCTCATTGCCGTCGTAACCATTGATGAGCACCAATAATTCGCAGGTGTCTAAGGTCAGTTTGGTGCGTTCGTTGTCACTTGTGGGGGTGCCAATGCCGCCCAGTTCGTCGCGATATACGGGCAAGCCCTCGATATTTAATGTGCCTCTCCCAATGCCTTCGTATGGTTCGCCCGCTTTGCCTACGCCTAATTTCAGCGTTGAACCTGCGATTTTGGAGGCGTCGAAACCACCAATGCTGTATCCATGCACAATACTAGCCAGGTTTATAAGGTCTACCAGGGTGTTGGCCTGATAGAGATTTTTGCCCTGTAACAGTCGTCTGATGAGCGACTCGGATGCTGGGCGGTATCGCGAAGGGTCTTTTCCCAAGGCCTTATACACCTGTCTTGTAGCGGCAATGCTGGGCTGTTGTTTCAGCGATTCGGTAGTGAGAGCCTGCCGAAGTTGTGCTTGTGTGGCCTCGATCTTCTCCCATAGGTGTGCATCGAAGGGCGTATTAGCCACCTTAGCCACAAGGCATGCACCCACAAAATTGGGACAGACCGCAGCTATTTCGGGCAAAACAGAAACGGTTATCATTATTCCAACATTTTAAGAAAGGCGCTTTCGTCTATCATGTCGATGCCCAACTGCTGCGCTTTCTGCATCTTTGATGGCCCCATATTGGCTCCTGCGAGGATGAAAGACGTTTTGCTGCTTATCGAACTGACGTTCTTTCCGCCGTTACGTTCAATCATCTCCTTATATTCGTCGCGGCTATGCTGCTCGAAAACACCGCTAATAACGATGTTCTTGCCAGCCAACTTATCGCTAGCGGGCTGTTGTTGTTCGGCATTTAGCGACATTTGCAACCCATGCTGGCGAAGTCGTTCGATGATGTTGAGGTTCACTTCATCGTGGAAAAAGCGCACAACGCTTTCTGCTATCACCGTACCTACGCCTTCAACTTCAACAAGTTGCTCGGGTGTTGCAACCATCAGCGCATCTATCGACTTGAAGTGCTTGGCCAATAGCTTAGCCGTTGTTTCGCCAACGAAACGTATTCCGAGTGCGAAAAGCACACGCTCGAAAGGCGTAGACACAGAATCTTGAATGCCTTTCACAATCTTTTGAGCCGACTTCTGCCGTGTTCCGTCGCCATTTATTTGCTCTGTGCGTATCTCGTAGAGGTCGGCCACGTTGCGAACAATTCCTCTGCGGAAGTAATCGTCTATGGTTTCAGGACCGATTGAGTCGATATTCATGGCTTTTCGGGCGATGAAGTGCTCTATACGTCCTTTTATTTGGGGTGGACAGCCCGTGTCGTTGGGACAATAATAGGCCGCCTCGCCAGCATATCTCACCAATGGGGAACCGCATTCGGGGCAGTTACTGATAAAATGAACTGGTTGGAGATTGGGCGAACGGTGATTAACATCTACGCCAACAATCTTTGGAATGATTTCGCCACCTTTTTCTACGAAGACGTTATCGCCGATATGGAGGTCGAGACTACGAATGAAGTCTTCGTTGTTAAGGGTTGCACGTTTCACCGTTGTGCCTGCTAGCAATACGGGCTCCATGTTGGCAACGGGCGTTACAGCACCTGTACGCCCCACTTGGAAGGTAACTTCGTTTAGGCGAGTGCAAACGCGTTCGGCTTTAAACTTGTAAGCGATGGCCCAACGTGGGCTTTTTGCAGTAAAGCCTAGCTGTTGCTGCTGGCGCAAGCTATTTACTTTTAGTACGATACCATCGGTGGCAACGGGCAAATCGTGGCGTGCGGTGTCCCGAATGGTTGATAAATTCGTATATTTGTTCTAGCGATGTGGCCTTATGCATGCCTTGGCTCACCTTAAAACCCCATGTTTCGGCTGCTTTTAGGTTTTCGTAATGGCCGTCGGATGGCAAATTGTTGCCGAGAAGATGGTACAAGTATGCGTCTAGCTTGCGTTTGGCAACGAGTTTTGGGTCAAGGCTTTTCAATGTGCCGCTAGCTGCGTTTCGTGGATTGGCAAATAAGGATTCTTCTGCCTTTTCTCTTTCTGCGTTCAGCTGTTCAAACACTTTCCAAGGCATCAATATTTCGCCTCGAATCTCAAATTCGTTGGGGTAACCCGTGCCGGGAAGTACAAGTGGAATGGCACGAATTGTGCGAACGTTAGCCGTTACGTCGTCTCCTTGTTCGCCGTCGCCACGGGTAACGGCCCTAACAAGACGCCCCTGCTCGTAGGTTAACGAGATGCTAAGCCCGTCGTATTTCAGTTCACAACACACCTCGAAAGGTTGTCCGCCAAGGTCTTTGCTGACGGTAGCGTACCAACTGGCCACCTCTTGTTCATTATAAGTGTTGGCCAACGACAGCATGGCGTACCTGTGTTTCACTTGTGTGAAACCCGTGCTAAGGTCGCTACCCACGCGTTGAGTGGGCGAATTGGGGTCGTACACTTCGGGATGCTTGGCCTCCAAGTCTTGTAACTCGCGCATTAAGCGGTCGAACTCTTGGTCGGACAACGTAGGCGAGTTCTGCACATAGTACAAGTAATTGTGGTGGTGGAGCTGTTCGCGCAGTTCCTCAATTCGTTTAATCTCTTCCATTTGCACTGTTGTGTTAGGGTTGGACATTAGAATGTGGGCGTATAACTGTTAACTATTTGCCAAGCTGCATTTTAAGCTTGCCTGTGGGCGAAACACTAACTTCCACCACATAGTAGCTGGGCGAATCGGGCATGGCCAGCAAGGCGTTGAAGTGCACACCAGACTTATCTACGCCATAGAGCGTGAGGTCGCTAAGGATAGCTTGCATCAAGAAATCTTGGGGAACGAACTTGTTGAAGTCGTTTTTCCTGAAATCGTGAGAGAAGAGGCGGTTTGCGCCAGAGTACACCGTGAGATTGACGATGTTGTCGTGGTAAACGTTATCCACTTCTACGCCCTCATCGTTGTAAGTAGCCTTGATAACCTTGTAAGTGGTAGGGTTAACCTGGATGTAGCATCGATAACGCATATCCTCGTACGAAACAAGTGTGTCTTTTTTTATCAGCTGGTTTTGGTTTAGCACTTGCGCCTTGTTGTTATCGAATTGAAACTTGTCGAGTGCATCTTCACTAAGCGTAAGTTTCACCGTTTCGCCATTCGAATTGTTAAACATAAAGAGGTGGGGTGCCTGCTTTACGATGGGGTATTTCACCGTATCGTCGGCTCCATGAATAACCAGCGTGTCCCTGAATATCTGAAAATAAGCAGGAGAGCTAGTCGAATCGGGGTAGTAGATGGTGTCGCCTTTCACCTTAAAGGCCACACTCTCATCGTCGGCATTTATCCAAATGCCTTGCAACATTTGTTTGGCTACCTTGTCTTCTTCCACTTTCCCTTCATTCTTGGGCGTTTTAGGAGCACAGGCCACGATAGCCGTCGCGGCACATAACAAGGCAAGGATGTTGTTTGTTCGTAAAATCATCTTATGTGTACAATCTGTAATTCTACCGGCCTATGCTGTGATAGTCAAAGCCGTAACTTTCTAATTCTTTCTTCTCAAATATGTTTCTGCCGTCGATAAGCAGCTTTCGGTTCATCACTTTGCCCACAATCTCCCAGTTGGGCAACCTAAATTCGTTCCATTCGGTGAGCAACAATAATGCGTCGGCATTGTTAACGGCATCGTACAGGTCGCTCGCATAGTTCACCGTTGTACCAATTCGCCTTTGGCATTCGGGCATAGCCACGGGGTCGTACACCTTAATACGGCAACCAGCTTGCCTAAGCAGCTCGATAGTTACTAACGCAGTAGACTCGCGCATGTCGTCGGTTTCGGGCTTGAACGATAGTCCCCATAGGGCGATGGTCTTGCCGTTAAGACCTTCTTTGGCAAAAGCGGCGGCCAACTTGTTGAAAACTACGTGTTTCTGGGCTTCGTTTACACGCTCAACGGCTTTGAGAACCTCCATAGAATAGCCCATGTCGTCGGCCGTCTTGATAAGTGCCTTGACATCTTTGGGAAAACAACTGCCACCATATCCACAACCAGCGTAGAGGAATTTTCGGCCAATACGGGTGTCACTTCCTATGCCGGCACGCACCATATTCACGTCTGCCCCTACCCGTTCGCATAGGTTTGCGATGTCGTTCATAAACGATATTCGGGTGGCCAACATGGAGTTGGCCGCATATTTTGTCATTTCGGCACTGGGAATGTCCATGAAGATAACTCTGAAATTGTTGATGAGGAAAGGCTTGTACAGGCGTGTGAGCAGTTCTTTTGCCTTTTCGCTCTCCACGCCAACCACTACGCGGTCGGGACTCATGAAGTCTTTGATGGCGTTTCCCTCTTTAAGGAACTCTGGGTTACTGGCCACATCGAACGTTACGTCGGCATGCCGCTTGTCTAATTCGGCCTGTATGGTTTGGCGTACAAGCTTGGCCGTGCCTACCGGAACAGTACTCTTGGTTACCACCACCATGTATTTGTTGAGGTGTTGGCCAATGGTCCGTGCCACCTGCAACACATATTTAAGGTCGGCACTGCCGTCTTCGTCGGGTGGGGTTCCAACAGCCGAAAAAACGATTTGTTGCTCGTTAAGGACACATTCCAAAGAGGTAGTGAAACGTAGGCGACCTGCTTTGACGTTTTTAAGCACCAATTCGTCTAGACCTGGCTCGTAGATGGGTATCTCGCCGCGCTTTATTCGTTCTATTTTCTCGGTGTCTACGTCTACACAAGTAACGCTCGCACCAGTGTCTGCAAAGCATGCACCCGAAACAA
Source organism: Prevotella conceptionensis 9403948 (assembly GCF_000312305.1). GTDB lineage: Bacteria > Bacteroidota > Bacteroidia > Bacteroidales > Bacteroidaceae > Prevotella > Prevotella conceptionensis. Next base: position 52,619 of record NZ_HE999449.1, read on the forward strand.
GTCCTACGTATCCTGTTCCTACTATAGCTATATTCATAGGTTAACTTTCCTCCTCTTTAGTTAGTTTGTTCGCCTTTGTTACTCAAAGACTTCTGCCTCGCCCAGGCTTTTGCCTTTTAGGTCTTTCGCACTGGTAACAATCTTGTCGTACTCAATGGGCCATTCAATGCCCAATGTTTCGTCGTTCCACCTAATGCTGGTTTCGCTTTGCGGGCAATACACGTTATCTACCTTATATGTAAACACCGCCTCGGGGCTCAACACGAGAAAACCATGAGCAAAACCACGAGGTATAAACAATTGTTTTTTATTCTCGTCGCTCAGTTCTACGGCCACATATTTGCCAAAAGTGGGCGAACTCTTGCGCAGATCTACGGCTACATCGAGAACCCTTCCCTTGATGACACGCACCAATTTGGCTTGCGATGCCTCACCTTTCTGATAGTGAAGGCCACGTAACACGCCAAAGGAGGATTTCGACTCGTTGTCTTGAACGAAGTCTACTTTACCAACATGTTTTTCAAATTCTTCTTTTTTCCAGGACTCGAAGAAATAACCGCGCTCATCGTTAAAAACCTTTGGTTGGATAACGAAAACGCCTTGTAGTTCTGTTGCTATGTATTCCATCGTGATTTATTTTGATGTACAAAGATAGTACAAAACAAAGAAACGACAAAAGAAAATTGATAAATTAGCCCTTAGTTGGCGATAAGTTAACTATTGGCCGCCGAAAGAATGCCCAAACGCATAAACAGGTAAGCATAAAAATGGGTGGCGACACTTACTTGGCCAATACCCAATTTGTTTTTTATCTTCATGTTGTCAAGATGTTTTTTAGTGCATTTTCTTTATCTGGTAGATGAAAATTTCCTTCTAGGCAAATAACAGGCGTTAAGTAAAAATTGAGTAATATGTAGATATACAACTGATAAACAACAAGTTATAATAAAATATTTTTCTTTAAGAAAGTGTATTAAGTTGCCATCTCTATCTTTATCTTGTCTATAAATTGAGAGTAGTTCGTTACCTTTGTGATGCCAACACAAGATAAGCATCCCCTCTCACATGCAAAGTGCTGACAGATCAATTTACTGGCTTGTAAACTCCTGAAAACCCAAACAACTCTCGATTGAATCAATTCATCAGTTCAAAAGCCCACCAACTCATCTACTCACCAATTTGTCAACTCACAACCTCATACCCCCTCAACTCGCCGACTCAAAAAAACACCAACTCAAAAAACAAAAATAACACCAACTTGTCAGCTCACAACCTCATCAAGTCACAAACTCAAAAAATCAGCAACTCAAAACTTAAATTATTATCTTTAATTTTAAAAAAGCACTCAGGATTTAACTCCGTTCTAGCGAAAATATCGGCCAAAAAGTAGGTAAATTGCTACTATTTCTAGTCTTTCACGCCTTTCGCTTTGTCTTCTTTTAAGAATAAGACCTGCGTTTTGCACCATTTAGCCTTTCTAGTTTGGTCGACATCTCGTAATTTTTCAATCCCAATTGCCCGCTTTTAACCCCTAAAAAACCACTTTTTAGCGACTATTTCGCCCTTTTCTGCCATGTTTTTAATGGTTCGAAAAGGTATTATCCATCTCTTTGCAGTGAATTTTTATGCGTATTGTATCGCATTTAGCACCATTTTGTACTGCATTTAGCACCATTTTGCCTTGCGTTTAGCACCAAAACGCCTTGCATTTAGCACCAAAACGCACTGCATTTAGCGGCATATTGCGGTACATTTGGCCGCTAATAGCCCCAAAATGGGTGCAAATGACAGTTCCTTTAAATAAATATTCATTTTGCCGTATGCACATGCTACCCCCTTTTTGAATCAAAACAAACCTTCGCGAGAATCGATTTTTTGCGCCAAGGTGGACGATTGGTTGACAAAAAGACCACTCTTAATGTTAAATTTCTTACTAAAAACTAGACAAAAACAATCATGTGTGTATGTACGCGCATGGGCAACGATCTGAACAAACCCGCTAGAACAAGGCACACTTGCCTATGGGGTATAACAAAAACTCCCGATTTCATCGTGAAATCGGGAGCTTAATAAGAAGCACCATCACATGTAATGCAAATGGTAGTCCTGCTGTTTGAAAATTGTATTTCAAAGCTTTTGCTCTCATCAGAGAATGGCATACTGGATGCCTTAGAGAACTATTGCCCTTGTAAAGGATTCCAACCTTGGGCTGTTATCTCGAACTCGGTACCATCGCGAGCGACAAGCTGTTTACCAAACTCGGGCTTTGTGATATGTCCAATGAGTTTGACGCCTTCCATTTCCTCGATTTTGGAATGGTCGCCAATGGGAACGGTGAACAGCAACTCATAGTCTTCGCCACCATTCATGGCGCAAGTGGTTACGTTCATATTCATCTCTTCGGCCATCACCGCTGTTTGATAGTCGATGGGGATGTTCTTTTCAAAAACCCTACACCCACAGTTACTTTGGTCACAGATATGCAACAGTTCGCTACTAAGCCCATCAGAAACATCCATCATCGCGGTAGGCTTGATATTAGCTTCGCGCAATCGCTTAATGATGTCGCCTCTGGCCTCTGGCCTTAATTGTCTTTGCAAGAGATATTCCTTACCGGCGAAGTCGGGTTGGAAGGCTTTTAGCTGTTGTAGAGCCAGTTGGTCGTTCTTCTTTCTGGCCTCGTCTACTTGTTGATAATATACGGTTTTCTCCCTTTCGAGAAGTTGTAAGCCCATGTAAGCCGCTCCTAAATCGCCAGACACACATATCAAGTCGGTATCTTTTGCGCCGTTGCGGTAAACAATTTCATTTCTCGGAGATTCGCCAATACAAGTGATGCTGATGGCTAAACCCGTATAAGACGATGTGGTATCGCCGCCAACAATATCTACCTTCCATTGTTCGCAAGCAGCGCGCAGTCCTGCGTAAAACTCTTCAAGGTCTTCCACCTTAAAGCGTTTGCTTAGTGCCAAGCTTACGATGAGTTGGCGAGGAGTGCCGTTCATGGCGAAGATGTCGCTGATGTTTACTTGGGTCGACTTGAAACCTAAGTGGTACATGTCGATGTAAGTGAGGTCGAAATGCACGCCTTCCATCAACATGTCGGTGCTGACAAGCACCTCGCTATCGGGATAATGCAGCACGGCACAATCGTCGCCCACGCCATATAGGGTTGCGTCGTTGTTGGTTTTGAGGTCTTTTGTTAGGCGCTTTATCAGTCCAAACTCACCAAGCGCGGATATTTCTGTCATTGTCTGTTATTTGTTTCAAGGGGTGTGAATGTCAGCTATTACTTGTATTTACAAAAGCAATTGCCTTGTTTTGGCTGGCAATATGGCAGGACAAACACCATATTCTGTTTTTGCTATACTGAGTGGGACGGCATCTCGATTGCCACAAAGTTTGTGGTAAAGACGATGCCGCCCCACCCTATTCCATCGATATTGGATTTTAACTATAATCCTTAGCTACGCTTAATAATTTCTCTCATTATCTCTGTCATCAGCGGCTGTGCCTTGTTAGCGGCCACCTGAACCTCTTCGTGACTTACTTCCACGGGCTGGTCTTCCAGTCCAAGGTCGGTGATGATGCTCATTCCAAACACCTTAATGCCGCAATGACGTGCCACAATAACTTCGGGAACGGTACTCATGCCAACGGCATCGCCTCCCAATCTGTGGTACATCTTGTACTCAGCAGGCGTTTCGAAGGTTGGACCCGACACGCCAACGTAAACGCCGTGCACAACCCTTATGCCCTTTTCTTTGGCTATTTGGTCGGCCAAGTCGCGCAACTGCTTGTCGTAAGCCTCGTGCATATCGGGGAAACGCGGACCAGTTGGGAAGTTCTTTCCACGCAAAGGATGTTCGGGGAAGAAGTTAATGTGGTCGTCGATAATCATCAAATCGCCGATAACGAAGTTGAAATTCATGCCACCCGATGCGTTAGAAACGAAGAGTGTCTCGATACCTAGCTCGTACATCACACGTTCGGGGAACGTAACTTCCTTCATATCGTAACCTTCATAGAAGTGGAAACGCCCTTCCATAGCCATGATGTCCTTGCCACCCAGCTTGCCAAAGATAAGTTTTCCTGCATGTCCTTCGACAGTGGAAACGGGAAAATTGGGTATTTCGTTGTAGGGGAACTCGTATTTGTCAGTTATTTCTGAAGCTAATTGGCCCAGCCCCGTTCCGAGAATGATTGCCGTTTTGGGACTTGTTGTCATCCTTTGTTTTAACCAGGATGCTGTTTCTTGAATTTTTTCGTACATAGTTTATAATTTTATTGTTAAAGCTTTCCTCCTGTTCCAGCATAAATTGGATGCGTACTGGCAAGGCGTACATGTTATCCTTAACTTCTTGTTCGAATCCTTCTATGAACTTGATGCGCGATGCATCTTTCTCTGTGGTGATGATTATCTTTGGCGAAGGAAGTTCGGCGAATTTGTTGTTAATGGTGCGAACATCCTTTTTTGAGAAGTTATGATGGTCGGGAAAAGCAAGCTGGTGCAGGTTGAATCTGTACACCGCTAAGTCGGTTTGCATTTGCTTTGGCGATGCAATACCTGTGAGCAGCAACACATTACATGCCTTTGGCAAGCTGTTCAGTGCAATGGAACTCTTTCCGTAGACAGGTTTTAGGTCGTCGTACACCAATGTGGTGAAATAGAGCGACTGATAAGGATAGAGGTCTAGGGCTTTCATCAGCACCCGATACTCCATTGGTCGCAGGTCTTTGGGGCATTTGGTGATAATCACAATGTCGGCTCTCGACTTGCCTTCTTGTGGTTCGCGCAAACACCCAGCAGGTAAAAGCTTGTCATAGATGATGAGTCGGTGATAGTCTACAAGGAGTATGTTCACCCCTGGCTTAACGTAACGGTGCTGGTAAGCATCGTCTAACAATATCACATCAACGTCTTTTGTTTGTTCATCACTCGTTAATCTGTCTATGCCCCGCGTTCTTTTCTTATCTACGGCCACATACAGTGTCGGGAATTTCTGCTTCATTTGGTAGGGCTCATCACCAATTCGCGACATCGTGCTTTCGTTGCTGGCCAGCACATAGCCCTTACTCTTTCGCTTATATCCTCGCGAGAGAACGGCAACTTTCATCTTATCCAGCAGTAGCGACACAAGATATTCCACGTGTGGGGTTTTGCCTGAACCGCCAACGGTGATGTTACCCACTGATATTACGGGTATATCGAACGCTCTGGATTTAAGTACACCAAGCCTAAACAGCAGGTTACGAAACCCTACGCCTAACCCATAGAGCCAGCTTAAAGGCGTGAGCCATTCGTGGATTTTGATGAAATCGCCTTCTGTCCTCATGTTTATTTTTATCTGATGTTAAGTTCCAAAGACAAACGAGCTTGTATGGCTTCGCGCTGATTAATTTTGCGAATGAGCATGAAAGGCTCGTAAGCGGCACCAAGAGTTAGTCGTAATTGCTCGTCCAGTGTGTTGCGGGGCACCACACTGTTGAACAATTGGTCTTGCCAACTAGCTGGTGCTGGATATTCAGACACGCCATAATCCTTAATTTTAGCTAATTGTGCGGCCTTTTCTACCGCATCTTTAATACCTCCCAGCTGGTCTACAAGTTTATTTTTTAAGGCATCTGTACCTAACCACACACGTCCTTGGGCAATCTTATCTAAGTTGGTAACAGACATTTTCCTTCCTTGCGATACCCGATTAAGGAAAGTTGCATAGCCACGATTGATATAACCTTGGAGCATTGCCATCTCTGCTGCATTGAAAGGACGCGCTGCAACATTGCCAAAGGCACTGTTGGCGTTGGTCTTCACCTCGTCGAACTTCACTCCAAGCTTTTCGGTAACTAGTCCGCTAAGGTCGGGGAACACCCCAAAGATACCGATGCTGCCAGTTAACGTGTTAGGTTCGGCCACAATCCAATTGGCTCCACAACTCATATAATAACCTCCAGAGGCTGCATAATCGCCCATCGACACTACAACGGGTTTCTTCTTACGCAGTTCGGTAACTTGATGCCAGATCTGTTCAGAGGCGTATGCGTCGCCGCCAGGCGAGTTAACGCGCAGCACCACGGCCTTGATGTCGTCATCATTTTTGAGGTCTTCAAGGTTTTTGCAAATGTCTTTCGATACAATGCTTGTATTGTTGTTGAACATTCCCCCAGGTGCAACCTGTACTATGTCGCCCTCAGCGTAGTAGATGGCGATGGTTCCGTCGTCGGTGTCAGCATCTTGTGGCACATTGCACATCGCCGTAACGCCTACTTGGTTGATGCTTTTGTCGGAATCGATGCCAAGAAGTTTTTTCACTTCGCCTTTCACTTGGTCGGCATAAAGCAATTTGTCTACGAAACGTTTCTTTACAAGGCTCTGTGCATCGGCAAACAATTGATATTCGTCAGCGTATTTGTTAAGGGCGGGAATACTTATCTTCCTACTCTCGGAAACGGCCTTACAAACATTGGCCCATAGTCCATTGAGATACATAGATACTTGCAGGCGGTTGGCATCGCTCATCTTCGTTTCGGTGAACATCTCCGTTGCACTCTTAAATGTGCCTACCTTCGCAACTTGGTATTTCACGCCGAACTTGGCGGCGAGGTCCTTAATGTAATAGGGTTGCGAAGATAATCCGTGCCAATCTACCTGTCCTTGTGGGTTAAGGAAAATGTGGTTGGCTACGGATGCCACGTAATAGCAGCCTTGGGTGTAGGTGTCGCCATAGGCAACAATCCATTTGCCGCTCTTCTTAAAGTCGGCTAAGGCGTCGCGCAACTCTTGCAGCGTGGAGAATCCTGCGGCCAATGGCCCTGCTTCAAGGTATATTCCTTTTATGTCGTCATTGTTTTTTGCTTTTCTGATGGCCAGCAACATGTCGTTCAGCCCATTGTTTTGGATGGTGTTGCCCGATAAAAAGCCCAACACGTCTGGGGCAGCCATCTCGCTGATGGTACCAGAAAGGTTGATTGTCAATACGGAATTGTCTTTCAGTTTTGTCTCTGTGTCGGCCGAAGCAATCATGCCAATGATGCTCATTATCATGAAAGCAAAACAACAGAGGCAGAAAATAAGCACTCCGAGGGCGGATGCAAGTGCGGATTTTAAGAAATCTTTCATACAGCAATGATATAATAGGTTATGTGAAAGTTGCACCATCGTGCAAGGTCTTGCGCGTTATCGTTCAGCACGCCGCGATACGCGCATAATTGCCTTGATGGTGGTGTTTGTATGCGCTATTGTGCAAAGTTATTGATTTTACAGCGAAAGGCATCATCTTTTTAGTGTTTTTTAAGGGGTTCAAGATAAAAACCATTCCGAGACAACTCTTTAATGGAGCTGATAAGTAAGATCGGTTTTGTTTGGTTGTGAATGTTATCCTTGCGGTAGGTATAATAGCGTGTGTTTAAAGAATGCGGGATAACCTAATGCCAAATAATGAGTTATTCATTATACAGAACAACCAATTGGGAAATGCTTAGAGCAGTTGGCCCGACATGGAGAATTAATTCTTAAACCAAGAAAGGCGCGTTTTCGTTATACCCTACGTACAAAGCCAAAGTTTGTCTGGCCATTGCAAAGGTTAGAAAACGCGCCTTTCCTGCAATGAAAAACGAAAATTGACACTACCAAGTGCAAACTGGACGTACCCAAAAGTAGCATCGTCCGCTCACCACCACACCTTGTACATGGTGTGACGTGGTAGGCTGACGAACGTTTTTCGACCATATTATTCGGCGGTGGATAAAGATATTCACAACAACTGCAAGCCTTCAAACTTATTTTTCCTTAGCGCTTAGCCTTGTATTTGCGTTAAATGTATAGTCCATGCGTTTGTCTTTCCATTCATACGTCTCAACACTCACCTTGTTTTTAGAAACCACAAGCGTTTGTGTGTTGCTGTAAGCAATGGGTTGCCAGCCAGAAAACTTATCGGGTTTGGCCACCAATTCGTTGGAGACAGGTTTCACCGTGTACGTGCCATTGGGCAGTTCGGCAAGGTTAATGTTGTTAAACCGAAGATCCTTGGTGATGAACATGCTCGACCATTGCAGGGCCGGGTCTTTAAATTCCACAACTTTAATCAGCTTACCTTTCATATCATATACCGCCAATCCAACCTTGCCTGTAAAGAGACCTAGGTCGCCATTGCTTTCGTTGTATGTACCGATATTCTTCAAGCAGGCTTGGATGGGGAAGTTTCTGGGTACCTCGTGCTGTAAGAACTTAAATGCATCAACAGCTTGTGCCTCCAATCCCCTAATGTTTTTAAATTGAACATGGCGTCCAGTCTTAGGATGAGCCAGCACAGCCTCCATTTCCAAGGCGAAGATATCGGTGCCAAAGACTTCGTCGTCGAGCGGAGTGTAGAGCGTGCCAAAGTCGAACCAGCCATCGTTTTCGCCTGCCCACCCCCAATTTACGTGGATGTAGCCTTGCTTGTCGATGCCATCGAGCAAGAACGAATGACTGCTTTCGCCAATGAGTACGGGGTAGCCATTGGCCAATTCGTTAATTACAAGTTCATAAAACATCCCTTTGGGCATGTATTCCTTACTAATATGTTTCACTGAATAGTCAAAATTCTTGCGCAATGCATCTAATGCCCACTGCATGTTAGATATGCTTCCTTTGGCTTCGTACTTCATGTTTACAGCCTTCCCCACGTCGCTTAGCAGCACGCCAACGGCATCTTTGCCCACCTCGCCCATCTGTGTGCTATTGTCTTTTATCTCATTCCACAGATAAACACTACTCTTTTGGGCATTCGTTCCTGACTGATCAACAAACTTTGGCGGACGTTTAGTCGGCCATTTGTTGTAGTACATCAGTTGAGAAACTGCTGTTGCAACACAGCCAGTTGGCATGTTCACGTTGTTGTCTTTTGGGGTATGGAGTTTGAAAGGCATTTCTTGGTTCCAAGTACACGACAAGAGCGGCTTTATTTCTTTCTTCACATTTAACACAGACTTTGAAAATCCAACCCTGTTGCAGCGATATGCCATTACCAACAGTTCGTAATGGCGCAGCAACGAATAGAAATAGTCGGGCAGCCTGGCCTCGTTTGGCGTGAACCGATTGCCATATCCCAATATTGGAGGCAGGTCGCTTTCGCCCGAAACGATAACAAACCCCTTGTGCCCGCTGTTGGTGAATATATAGAATGCGGGGTCGCCCTCAGGCTTTAAGGTACTTCTTGTTACGAGTTCGGGCTTTTTAAAGTATTTACTTGCAATGTCGAACGCTGCTCCTTGGCTCACCTGTACTGCATTGGCACAGGTGAAATGAACCAAAAATGCAATGAGGCAATATGCCTTCTTGATGTTATTATTCTTCATGATGCACGGTACAAATAGATGTTATCAAGGCGTTGTTTCCCCTCTATTGATGTTCATGGCCTTCTATTCCCTTATTGGGTGCGTTTCATGGGGCACTGCCTTTCAGATATTAGTTGATGCAAAGATATGGAAAAGTTTTATTCTTTACAAACTTTGTCGTGTATTTATTTTGCAATTCACATTTATTTACCTATTATTTTCCTGTTATTCCGTGGCACATAGATGAGAGGTGGAAAGACCTGATTTTCAAATGGCAAGAACATTTCTGAAAAACATGTCATTTATTGTTACCTATCATGTTTGTTAGGCCTTTAACTCCTACTCTTTCTACAGCCTCTTATAATATAAGGTGTAAGTTAGGTAAGGTAAGCCTGAAATATATTAAAAACAAAAACCTCATTGAAAATGAATTGACAATTAAATTCCATACCATTGAGCCTGACATGCCCCTCTTCATGCAAACAAACCATTTACGATAAAGTTTTTTAAGAAAACCCAATCGTTGTTTCCTTATTTTTAATTACCTTTGCACCATAGAAATAATAACACCCAATACATGGACGATTATCATTCGGATAGATTTATCTTTTTGTAGGAGGTTAAGCTCAAACAGGCTAATCTTCTGCTCCGTTTTATTTGAAGATTAGCATTATGAGAACATATTGGAATTTCAATTCTGCATTAAAGGTCATTGACGAGTGGCAACCCAATTGCTGGATACAGGTTACGTGTCCAACAGAAGAAGACCAAGCCCTTCTAGAAGAACGTTTTAACATTCCCGACTATTTCCTTTCAGACATCAGCGACACCGACGAGCGCGCCCGTTACGAATACGACGACGGCTGGATGCTCATCATCCTTCGCATACCATACGTTAAGGAGATACGTTCGCGAACGCCATACACCACCGTCCCCTTGGGTATCATTCACAAACGCGACGTAACCATCACTGTCTGTTATTACGAAACCAATATGATGATAGACTTCGTAAGCTATCAGCAGAAACGAGGAGCGGGATTCACCGACCATGTAGACATGATATTCCGTCTCTTTCTCTCGTCCGCCGTGTGGTATCTAAAACGCCTTAAACAAATAAACATCCTCATAGAGAAAGCAAAACATAACCTAGACCAAGACGTAAACAACGAGTCGCTAATCGGACTGAGCCGCTTACAAGATTCGCTTACCTATTTCAACACTTCCATTCGCGGTAACGAAAACCTACTGTCGAAACTGAAATTCAAACTGCAAGTGGACGAATTGGATGCCGACCTCATCGAGGATGTGAACATCGAGATGACTCAGGCAAGAGAAACGACAAGCATATATTCGGACATTCTCGAATCTACAATGGACACTTATTCGAGCATCATCAACAACAACATGAATACAGTGATGCGTACACTAACCTCGGTGAGCATCATTATGATGTTTCCCACACTCATCGCCTCGCTTTTCGGAATGAACCTCATCAACGGAATGGAGCAAAGCAAGTGGGGATTTGCCGTGGCCATCATCCTCTCGTTCCTTGTTTCGGGGCTGTCATGGTGGATTTTGCGGGCGAAACGTTTGCTTTAAAAGTAGAATAGTAAAAAAAGATGTACTAAAATTAGGTGCTTTCGACTTTTTTATTTAAGTTTGCACCGCAATCAACCAACGTGTAATTGTTATAATCAACTAAATCATAATAAATGATGGACTCTCAAGAGAAAGCCCTGCTAGAGAACGCAGCAGACGATACTAGCAAAAAGACCTATAAGTCTAAAGAAGAAATTCTAAGGCGAGCAACAGAGATTGTGGCCGAGAACGAGACACCAGACAAAGAGGAAATAGATAACCTTAAAACCACATTCTACAAACTGCACATTGCTGAACGTGATGCCGAACAAAAAGCATATTTGGAGAATGGCGGCGACCCTGATGCCTATCAAGTGTCGCCCGACCCCATTGAAGAGGCGTTCAAAGCACAGATGGGCGTTATAAAAGAAAGAAGGGCGAAACTCTTTCTGGAACAAGAACAAGAAAAACAGGAAAACCTCCAGAAGAAAACAGAAATCATAGAGAAGATAAAGGCTATGGCTACATCGCCAGATGAAGCCAACAAATCGTATCAGGCATTTAAGGATTTGCAACAGCAATGGAAAGAAATCAAGGCCGTTCCAGCAGATAAAGCCAACGAATTGTGGCGCAATTATCAACTCTATGTTGAGCAATTCTACGACTTGCTCAAACTTAACAACGAGGCAAGAGAATACGACTTCAAAAAAAACTTGGAGTTGAAAGAGAAACTTTGTGAGAACGCAGAGCGCTTAGCTGATGAGAAAGACATCATCAGCGCATTCCACCAACTACAAGAATTGCATCAGGAATATAGGGAAATAGGCCCTGTTTCCAAAGAACTACGCGAGCAGATTTGGGCACGTTTCAAGGCTGCCTCTACGGTAATAAACAAGCGTCACCAACAACATTTCGAAGAGATGCGCGCCAACGAAGAGGAAAATCTTGCTAAAAAGACTGCTCTTTGCGAAAAGGTGGAGACCATCGTTGCAGCAGAAAACAAAGGCGCAGCCGACTGGGAAAAGCGTACAAAGGAGATTATCGACATACAAGCAGAATGGAAAACCATCGGGTTTGCTCCGCAAAAGATGAACGTGAAGATATTCGAACGTTTCAGAACTGCATGCGATGTATTCTTCTCGCGTAAAGCCGACTTCTTCAAAGCCATGAAAGAGAAGTATGCACAAAACGCTGAAAAGAAGAAAGAACTGGTGGAAAAGGCACGCCAATTGTCTGAAAGCACAGATTGGAAGTCTACTGCCGACAAGCTTATTGCCCTACAAAAGGAATGGAAAACCATTGGCATGGTACCCAGAAAGCTTGGCGATAAACTTTGGAACGACTTTATCACGGCCTGCAATCACTTTTTCGAGGCCCGCAATGCAGCTCATGCTGGTACCAGGGGCGAAGAGCGCGAGAACCTAAGCAAGAAGAAAGCTGTTATCGCAAAGTTGAAAGAGATGATGGGAACAACGCCAGACAATGCCGCTGAAACCATCAAGCAACTGATAGAAGAATACAACGCCATCGGCCATGTGCCTTTCAACGAGAAAGATAAGGTTTACGCACATTTCCACGATACGGTAGACAAGCTTTACAAGGAACTGAACATTTCGGTTGCCAGCCAGAAACTGGACGACTTTAAGAGCAACTTGAAGAACCTTGCAAAGAAAGGTGCCGACGTGGTTGACAACGAACGTGGCAAGTTGATGCGTCGGTATGAGGCTTTGAAGTCTGAAATCCAGACTTACGAAAACAACCTGGGTTTCCTTACCGCCAAAAGCAAGAAAGGTAACAGTCTTGTTGACGAGATGAACAGGAAAGTGACGAGACTTAAAGACGACTTGGAACTTGTTCGCCAAAAGATAAAAGCCATCGACCAACAAGAACAAGATTAAATTGCACTCAAACAACATGTTTAACTATTAAAAACAACCCTATCCTCGAAAAAAATGGACTGGTTAATTGCTCTTTTTAACACCAACGACTCGGTGGCGCACATCGTGTTGCTCTACTCCGTCGTCATTGCAGGCGGTGTGTTACTCGGAAAAGTGAAAATTGGCGGAATATCGCTCGGAGTAACTTTCGTTTTGTTTGTTGGTATCCTTGCCGGACACATCAAGTTCACAGCTCCAATTAACATTTTAACCTTTATGCAAGACTTTGGGCTTATCCTCTTTGTCTTCTGTATTGGTTTGCAGGTTGGCCCAGGTTTCTTCGAAAGTTTCAAGAAAGGCGGCATCAAGCTCAACTTACTTTCTGTGAGCCTTATCTTGTTGAACGTGGCTGTGATGTTTGCCTGCTACTTCATCTTCTTCGACACTACGGACGTCAATGCGCTCCCCATGATGGTTGGAACACTTTCGGGTGCAGTAACGAACACGCCTGGTCTTGGTGCAGCCAACGAAGCTCTATCAAGTATGGAGAAATCGTTCCCCAATGGTCTACCGCAAATAGCTTCGGGGTATGCGTGTGCCTATCCTTTGGGTGTGCTAGGTATTATCGGTGCAACTATAGCCGTTAGGTACATCTGCCGTGTTGACCTGCAAGAGGAGGAGGAAAAACTTGCAGAACAAGAAAATGAAGACCCACACGCCAAACCACATATCATGCACGTGAGGGTGAACAACTCGTATCTCGACGGACGAACGCTTGGCCAAATCTCCGAGTTCCTAAACCGCGATATGGTATGCACCAGATTGTATCACGATGGGAAAGTGGTCATTCCTCAGCAAGATACTGTGTTCTCGGTAGGCGACGAGGCACTTATTGTCTGCGCAGAGAGCGATGCGGAGGCCATTCAGGTGTTTATCGGCGAAAAGCTACCAGAAGAATGGGCTTACGAAGACAAGGAACAGCCCCTTGTTTCTAAGCGCATTGTGGTTACCCGCCCCGCCATCAATGGCAAATTGCTGCGCGAAATGCACTTTACTAGCGTATATGGCGTTAACATCACGCGTATTACTCGCCAAGGCATGAACCTCTTTGCTAGTCCAAGCCACCGTTTCCAAATCGGCGACCGCGTAGTAGCTGTCGGTCCCGAAGACCATGTTGACCGCGTAGCCGAAGTGCTTGGCAACTCTGCTCGCCGTTTGGATGCCCCCAATGTGGCCACAATCTTCATTGGCATCATCGTGGGAATACTTTTCGGAAGCATTCCTTTGCACATCCAAGGCATCCCTGCCGCCCTCAAGTTGGGTATCGCTGGCGGCCCGTTGGTTATCGCCATCCTTATTGGGCGTTTCGGTTATAAATTCAAGCTGATAACCTACACAACCACATCAGCCAACTTAATGCTTCGAGAAATAGGCTTGGCACTTTTCCTTGCAAGCGTTGGAATAAAGGCGGGTGCGCATTTTTGGGACACTGTTATACAAGGTGATGGAATTAAATATGTGTACACTGGTTTCATCATAACAGTTATTCCCATCCTCATCGTCGGCACAATCACCCGATTGGTATACAAGTTTAATTACTTCACCATCATGGGAATGCTTGCTGGTACCTGTACAGACCCACCCGCATTGGCATACGCCAACCAGATTTGCTCGCGCGAGGCACCTGGTATTGGCTACTCCACGGTTTATCCGCTAAGTATGTTCTTGCGTATTTTCACGGCGCAGCTCATTGTACTCTTCTTCTGCGGATGAATTTAAAGTTGTATAGCGACATCGTTTGGGCGAAAGAGTCCTACATTTATATCTAATAAAAGCCTGCGACCAACTTCTTTGGTTACAGGCTTTTTCATTAATGAGCCATAGCTGCCTTACATTGCTTTCGCCAATTCGGGATAAGTTCATCGGGGCTGTTTCTTCGATAGCAGTGGTAGCCTGTCTGTTGCTGTCCGCTAAACTTCAAATCGGCTCAGTTCCTCTATTTATAATGCCCATCAATAGGCTTTGCGGATTTCGTTTTCGAAAAGTAAGCCCCCTTTCAAACTATCATTCTTCCCGAAAGTTCTTCTATGTAAGTGTTCTTTTGTTGGTACAGGGATTAAATTCAACGAAGTCATGCGATGGCTCAGAATAACGGTCACAAGATTGTAAAACATTTGTACCATAATTTAACATTATGAGTGCCCTCGCCGTAAAATTTCCAGGCATCGGTCGGAAATTCACGCGTATTTTTAAAGTTTGTAACCAATTGACTCATTGACGTTTACGACGGGAGATGCACAAATGCATGCTTTTTAGCATGTATTAGGGGTGCAAAACGATATGAAGTGATCAACCAAACGCCACCAAGCAATTTTTTATTCAAAATGTTCAAAATGCCTATAAATATCCCTTAAAATGGTGCTTTTTATGGCTTTTTGCTGCATTTTGCTGCATTTTACCTCGCGTTTTGGTGCATATTGCACTGTGTTTTGGTGCATATTGCACCGCGTTTTGGTGCATATTGCATTGCGTTTTGGTGCATATTGCATTGCGTTTTGGTGCATATTGCACTGCGTTTTGGTGCAAAATGCGTTACAATAACTAGCGATTAAGCACCATTTTCTTGTGATTGCGGATGCAAATTTTCGGGAATTTTTCTTCAAAGAGAAATGCAAAAGCATAGTAAATGACCAAAATCGGAGGGGGTAAGCACCCAAGAATAGCTGAAATTTCATCGTTTGGGCGCATTTTATATGGCTTTTAGTGGTTATTTTCTTCTAGACAGGTTCGGCCGAAGACTGTGTTTTGTAAAATATACTTACCGTATTAACATATCGCAAACAGACGATTTCGGAGATAGGGCTGACAGCTATCTCTCGGCATAAGCGATAAAACTAAACATGATGGGCGCAATGATGCGAACAAGTTTAAGTCATTACTGAGGTAATGATATAGGGCAACGAAACGCGTAAGGCCTTCACAATTCACCCAGTTGCGCCTTTAAACCCAACCTGCTGACCACTATTTCGCGCTTGTGTAGAACAGAAAGGGGCTTATTTGGGGTGAGAGGTGAAACCGACTTTTCTGTTTGCTGGCAACCTGAACACCCTATTTGCTGTTTTAAATCTTTTAGCAGACAGCAGCATAATCTTTTGACACATTCAGAACATCAAAACGTCCATGCATGCGGCCTTGGATTTCGGAAAAATCCCATTTTCATTGCCGCTTAATGGGGTACAAGCGGTTCTTCACCATTAACTTATACTGTTTTGTTCTTCAACCTTGCACGTCCCATCTTTCTAGGCAACACGTTACTTACTGAGCAATTCTGTTGACAGTTTGTTAATCCGATTGATGGCAACATGCGCGCATACGCAACCATTATTTTGGTTTACCCAGTTGCACTAATTGGAAAAGGCAGAAATGGACGACAAATAGATAAGGTGAAAACTGATCTAGTTTTCACCTTATTACTACATATCCATGTGCTAGAACATTAGTCCGAACGACAAGGTTCTGAACTTAGGTCCATAGCCATCGCGCAACAAGTTGCAAGGACTATACTTAAAATAGAAATCAGGAACACCCCGAATAGAGAATGTACCCATAAAATCAACGGTTACCGGAGTGATGCGTACATCTTTGTCTACATCTTTCAACTCATGACCATCCTTTTCGTAGCGTGTTTTTAGGCTACCGTAAGTGTTGAAATTGATCACTGGGCCGAGACTGAAACCAAACCATTTGCCTTCGTAACCATAGCGAATTGGAAGATTGATGCTGAATACCTTGATGCGAGAGAACTGAGGACTGCTGCCTGTGGGGTAAGTGTCGAGGGCAACCGACCGGTTGTCTTTCACGAAACGCAGGTCATCAGTCATGCGATAATTTCTCCAATCGAGCCCCAATCCCATTGAAAGAAAGTGATTGTTTCGCCACGGGCGGTAGGTCCAATCGGTCACAATCCACCACAATTCCCATGATTTGAAGGGCTGAATGTCGGCACCTGTCGGCATTCCTACAGCGTTGTTGAAACCTACAACGAAGTGAGTGGTGCACTCTGTCCTGGATTTTTTCCTTCGTGGCTTACTGAAACCTGCAATAGAGAAGCTCCAGGTGTCGTCGTTGATGGTCGAAGTACTCACGTAATTGCTGTCAACAAGCTGGATATTGCTCACATAGTGAAAAGTTTGATTTCCCTCTTTGCCCCACACTTCTACGCTTTGTACAGAGTCGCCAGTGATGATTCTCACTTTCTGGGGCCGTTCAACAACCACCGTGTCGTTGTCTGACGGTGTAGCTTTGGCAGCCAAGTTAAAGGTCAATGCCATGCAAACTAAGATCTTTTCCATAACTATATCTTTAATGTATTAGTTTTCTGAGTTCGGCAATACTTTCCACTTTGCCTTCCATATAGACCACAGTAATCACGGTCGTCCGCCCTTTTCGGCAGGTGATGTAGCACAGGTAGCGGTTCATATTGCCCTGTTTGGGTAGCGTCATGATAAGGGTTGTCGTGCCGTTTCGGGTGGTTTGTTCTGTTCCCATAGCCGTTTTGCAGTCGCTGTCAACCAAATCGTCTACCACTTTTCGCTGCTGTTCGGTGGCATTGAAACGAATACTGCGATAGAAATCAAGCTTGTATTTGCTGATGGCACGGCCTTTCACCCTGACGTCTACCATCTCTTCGTGGGGCACCACTTTACCTTGAAAGAGCGCATTAACGTTCAAACCTTGCTGAGCTTGAGCCTCAAAGGCAAGAAACGCCACGATAGCTGTTAAGAAAAAACGAAGTTTCATAACGATGTATTTAATCTTATTCCATTTATTGCTTTCCGAAAATGTCGTGCAACTGACCATCAACATTTAATTCGCCATCCTGACTAATGGCTTGCAGCGTCTCATCTACCTCTTCCATTACGGTGGCGGGGGCAGTCACATGCCTATTGTAGATGTAGGCCTCGCAATAGTCTTGTGGTTCTGGTTGCCACAACATACCGCCCACTCCAACCACAACAAGCAAAGCAACCGAGGCAGCTATGCCGATGAACAATGGGCGTGAAAGCAGGCCATGCAGCACAGGTAGCCTTTTATGTCGCCGATGGTTGGGTGTACGCATGGTTGCAATTGAGCGAAAATATTCGCACATCGGTAGCAAGTCGTCCGACACCTCATCGCCAGAAAAATAGCAATAAAGCTTGCCTTCTTCATCAAGTGTGGTGTCACCCTCCATGAAACGAGCCACTAAAATTCTGATTTCATCGTCCTTATTCATTGCTTTGTTGTTTTAATTGCTGTCTGATGGCCTGTCGTGCACGGCTCAATGCCTTTCTGACAGCCGTTTCGTTACTTCCCGTGAGTGCTGCAATCTCACACATTTCCATACCCTCCATATGGCGAAGCCGCATGATTGTCTGCTGCATCGTGGGCAATTTGTCAACAAGCCGCATCACCTTTTCATAGCGTTCGTCGCATGTTGGCTCGCTTTCCGCCACATTTTCGGGAAGGGCAATGGTGGTTTGGAGTCGCCGTAAACAATCGATACAGCGGTTTCTCACCAGCACCAAAGCTAAAGGCCCCATGGGAATACGCAACTTGTCGAGCAATTGCCAGAGTTTCAGCAGCACGTCCTGCACAACATCCTCCGCCTCTTCGCCAGCTTTTAGATAGCTGCGAGCAACGGAAAGCATGCGCGGTCGGTTGCGTTCCACTTCTTCTTTATATTCGTCGACGGTCATCTGATGTTCTGTTATTTACTTATAGTACGCAGATCATTGAATTTTGTGACACACAAATGCGTTTTTCTTTCATTAAATCAAAAATAAGAGATTTGAGACTTTTCATCGCTCATACTTCGGTAAGCGTTACGGATTAGAATAGCCTATATGTGCTTGTTAGCTAACAAGACTTAACGCCCTAACATATCATGGATTACAAACTAAACACACATTATAGGACTTTGAGGCCTGTAAACAAAGCAACAACGATAGGCATGTAATGTTACATAGACATGGCATTCTATCACAGAACTCACGATGTTTGTGTACATCAGTTACTTGGTGGTTTAAAACAGCAAACTTTGTGGTTTCCAAATAATATAGTGAGGCCTCTGTAACCTCCCCCACCGTAAGGGAGTTTTAGAACTGGCAACTAATAGATAATCAATGGCGACTCTTTTGAACGTATAGGTTTGCGCAGAGGTATCAAGGTATGTTTCGCTACGAAGTAATTCTTAACGATGACAAAACTGATTTTCAAACCAAGCTACGGCATCGGCTGTGGTTGGCGAAAAGTGTATTAGGTTACCACGATTGCTTTCGTAAACGAAACTTTTAAGGCTTTCGCTGGTAAAGGTAGAGAAGTTGCCAACGATGGCCAAACGCACCCGAAAGGTGGAGAACTTTTGCAAAATCTCGCCTGCCAACCTCGTTTTGAGGTCGAAAAAGCGTGGCGAAATTTTGTCGGCAGAGATGATCATGCCATCGAAACCTTGATAATAGGCATTTCCCAAAAGGTCGTTTGCATCTTCGGGGGCGGTCAAAAGCATATCGTTGGCGGCAACTTCGGCCACCATCGCCTTGCCAATGGCATGCGATATGAAACTAAAATCAGTCATGCTCACTCTTCCAGACATCGCGTAATTGCGTCATTCTATCGAACACGATGTTTGCTCCTTCTCCTGCCAAGGTGGTATTTGGCAATGGTCCGCTATTAACGGCTATCGTAAATATCTTTGCCGCAACACCAGCGCGTACGCCCATTGGTGCATTTTCTACAACAACTCCTTGCCAGGGTTGCAAGTTACCAGCCTTTTGCAAGCCCATCAGATAAGGGTCGGGAGCAGGTTTTCCACGCGTCACATCATACGCCGACACGATTTTATCGGCCGTAACAAATCCTTTGAAATCGTGTTGCAAACGCTCAATCAGCGGTCGTTGTCCGCTCCCCGTAACCACGACAATGCCCATGTCAGCCGTCTTTATTTTCTCCATCAGGTCTAAAACGCCATCCATAATAGGTGCTTTGGGTAGTAATCCGAAAAGTCGCGCTTTTTCATCGTACATCATTTGCGCCTCGTCTTCCGATATGTCACGCCCCTGTTGTGCCTTCACCATCAACCTAATGGTTTCTACACCGCGCATTCCTTCGGTGGCATATACATCGGCAGCAGTCATTTTCAGTCCGAACTTAGCCATTGCCTCTTGCCAACAACGGGCATGATTGGGCATGGAGTCGTACAAAACGCCATCCATATCGAAGAGCACAGCTTGCGGTTGAAAGCTATCGAAACCGCGATTTTCCAAATAAGACTTCACCTCTTGCGCATGGCCAAAAGGCAGGCAAGACGAAGTGGGAGCATACATGTTGTTCATTTGCGAATATAAAAACAAGCAAAACGCCTCTTCGTTCTTGCAGGCGAAGAGGCGTTTCGCAAATTAAGGAATTTATTTCAGTCGTTCTTTTATTGCCTTGCTCTCGGCCTCGTAACCAGGTTTGTCTAGTAAGGCAAACATGTTTTTCTTGTAAGCCTCAACGCCCGGCTGGTTAAACGGATTTACACCAAGCACGTTTCCGCTGATGCCACAACCTATTTCGAAGAAATAAATCAATTGTCCGATGTAATATTCGTTCAGTTCGGGCACGCTGATGCGGATATTTGGCACACCACCATCTACGTGAGCGAGCAACGTTCCCAATTCGGCCATCTTGTTAACCTCGTCAACACGCTTGCCGGCAAGGAAGTTCAGGCCGTCTAGGTTCTCATCATCGCTGGGGAACAACAGTTTTTTTGCAGGTTGTTCCACGCTTATTACGGTTTCGAAGATGCTACGTTCGCCCTCTTGAATCCACTGGCCCATAGAATGCAAGTCGGTGGTAAAGTCGCACGATGCGGGGAAAATGCCTTTGTGTTCCTTACCTTCGCTTTCGCCGTAAAGTTGTTTCCACCATTCGGCAATGAAGTGCAACTTAGGCTGATAGTTCACCATTATCTCGATTTTCTTTCCCTTTTCGGTGTACAGTGCGTTGCGCACGGCAGCGTATTGAGCAGCGATGTTCTCAGCAAAGGGAACGCTGGGGGCTGTGGCTTTCTCCATATCGGCGGCACCATTAACCAATGCCTTAATGTCGAAACCTGCGCAAGCGATGGGCAATAGGCCAACAGGTGTCAGTACAGAGAAACGTCCACCCACATTGTCGGGTATCACAAAGGTCTTATAACCTTCTTTGTCGGCGGCAGCCCTTGCAGCTCCACGTTTGGCATCTGTAATGGCCACGATAACGTCTTTGGCCTCCGCCTTACCGCGTTGTTCTTCGCATTGCTTTTTAAGTAGACGGAATGCGAGAGCCGTCTCAGTGGTAGTACCCGACTTGGAGATATTAATCACACCGAAACGTTTATCCTTTAAATAGGCGGAAAGTTCGAAGAGATAGTCTTCGCCGATGTTGTTTCCTGCGAAAACAATAGTGGGATTTGTCTTATCGCCCACAAGCCATGCGAACGAATTATCCAAAGCCTCGATTATGGCACGCGCACCGAGGTAGCTGCCACCGATGCCTGCCACGACGATTACTTCGCATTTCTGACGCAAGGTGTTGGTAACGGCCTGGACCTCGTCTAGAAATTGGGGTGTGATGGAGCTGGGCAAATGCAGCCAACCCAAGAAGTCGTTACCAGGACAAGTGCCATTTTCCAGAGCCTCTTGTGCCGCTTTCACTTTCGGCTCGTAGGCTTTCACTGCGCCCTCACTAAGAAATTGGGCGGCTTTGGTGATGTCTAAGCTGATATTTTTCATCTTATATATTTGTTTTTGACATAAACGCATGTTCTTTTGACAGAAGAACAGAAGGACATGTTTTTAGGTCGGGGGTTATTATATGTAACTTAATCTTTATATAATGTTGCTATTTTGACAGAAATACACGATTCTTTGACAGAAGAACAGAAGGACATACGTTTATTGAAAAGGAAATTCCTTTGAGGAAATTAAATGCCTTTGGCCTGCAATAATGCTTAAAGTGCTTTGCGATAAGTTCTGTATTTACGTTTAATAGTTATGAGTTCACTACCAAAATTGATCAGTAGACCATAGTCGATATGCAGAGCCGTAAGGTAGTTTACTAGCTGTATTTCGTGCGCAACCGCAAGTGAATGAACTGCTTTAAGCTCCAGTATGACTTTATCTTCCACCACAATGTCAGCTCGATAACTTCCAACTACGCGACCTTTATACATTACTTCAAAAGGCATTTCTGTCTTTACACTAAGACCTTGTTCCCTCATCTCAATGACCATTGCATTCTTGTATATGTTCTCTGCAAAACCAATAGACAGCTGTTTGTGCACTGTGTAAGCACAATTTACAATCTTAGTTATCGCATTTTCTACCTCCATATTATCGTCTATATTATGAAAAGCTTAAATCAAGAACATGTTCTTATGTTCTTCTGTCAAAAAAGTGCATTTATTTTGACGATTTATCTAAAGCTATCAGTAAGCAACTTTATCTCCACTTGTGGCGAAATCTTCTCGTACAATATATTATATACGGCATCGAGAATCGGCATGTTCACGTGCAGATGTCTGTTAGTCTCCTTCATACATTTCGTGCCGAAATAACCTTCAGCAATCATTTCCATTTCTATTTGCGCGCTTTTAACGCTATATCCCTTGCCAATCATTGTGCCAAAGGTACGGTTTCGCGAGAAATTAGAGTAGCCTGTAACCAGCAAATCGCCGAGATAAACACTATCGTAAACACTGCGTTCGAGGGGATGTACCGCCGAAAGGAAACGCGACATCTCTTGAACAGCGTTGGACATGAGCACAGCTTGGAAATTGTCCCCATACTTCAAACCGCTACAAATGCCTGCGGCAATGGCGTAAACGTTTTTCAATACCGACGAATATTCAATGCCCACGACATCCTGACTGGTCTTTGTCTTGATGAAATCGCTGCTTAATATCTCGGTGAAGGCTTGCGCTTTCTCTCTGTCGGCACAGCCAACGGTGAGATAAGATAACCTTTCGAGAGCCACCTCTTCGGCATGCGACGGGCCACCGATGCAAGCAATATTGGCGTAAGGCACATCGTACACCTGATGGAAAAACTCGGAGCAAAGCAAATTGTCGTCAGACACAAGTCCCTTAATGGCCGTAACCACAAACTTATCGTGCAAACGCGTCTTTAACTTTTTGAGATGGCTCTTCAAGTAAGGCGAGGGTGTAACAAACACAAGTGTGTCGTAGTTCTCTACAATCTTGTTGATGTCGCTCGAAAAGTAAATCTCGTCTACGTTAAAATGCACGCTCATCAAGTAGGCAGGATTGTGTCCCAAACGCTTGAAGTCGTCTATACGGTCGTCGCGGCGCATATACCATCCGATGTGATGCGTGTGCCGCACCACAATTTTGGCAATGGCAGTAGCCCAGCTACCACCTCCCACTATTGCTATTTTACCGCAGTTGAACATGGTTAAGTGAAAGGGTTAAAGGTGAGAAGGAGCAAGGAGATTGGCAAACATTGCCTTTTAATCCTCGGAAAGAGCTTGGTAAAAGGGGGTGGAAAGGAAAATCAAAGGCCTGCACCTTATGCCGTTCCCTTTCACCCCTTGCCGTGCCTTAACCTTCGTTGGCCTTGTCTATCCAAGCTTGGAAGGCGTCCACCTTCGGGTTCTCATACCCTAGTTTATATTTCTTGTTTACATTGCAAACGTCCATTTGCAGCTTTTGCGCCTTCACCTCTTTTATGTCAGAGATGAGGTTATAGCCAGCTTTATTGAACACGGGCACCCATTCGGCGGGCACTCCCAGCGCTTGCCACTCGGCCGTAGTGCTCTTAGGAATGCTCTTTTCGGGACGCATCTGTGGGAAGAGCAACACCTCTTGAATGGCGGTTTGACCCGTCATAAGCATCACGAGGCGGTCTATGCCAATGCCGATACCCGACGTTGGGGGCATGCCGTACTGCAAAGAACGAAGGAAGTCCTTATCTATTATCATCGCCTCGTCGTCGCCCTTATCGGCAAGTTTCATCTGTTCAACGAAACGTTCCTCCTGGTCGATGGGGTCGTTAAGTTCAGAATAAGCGTTAGCCAATTCTTTTCCGTTCACCATTAACTCGAAACGCTCGGTCAATCTGGGTTTAGAGCGGTGCATCTTTGTTAGCGGACTCATCTCAACAGGATAGTCGGTGATGAAAGTCGGCTGAATAAACTGACCTTCGCAGAACTCTCCGAAAATCTCATCGATAAGCTTTCCTTTGCCCATCGTGTCGTCTATGTCCAATTTCAACTCCTTGCACACCTGTCTAATCTCTTCCTCCGTCTTGCCATCGAGGTCATAGCCAGTCTTTTCCTTTATGGCATCGAGGATGGGCAAGCGACGATAGGGAGCCTTAAAGCTGATAACCTGCCCATCAACCACGCTTTCTGGCTTACCATTAACGGCCACGCAGATGGTTTCGAGCAGGCGTTCGGTGAACGACATCATCCAATTGTAGTCCTTATATTGCACATAAAGCTCCATCAACGTGAACTCTGGGTTGTGCGTTCTGTCCATTCCCTCGTTGCGGAAGTTCTTTCCAATCTCATAGACACCCTCAAATCCGCCTACGATAAGTCGCTTTAGATAAAGCTCGGTGGCGATACGCAAGAACATTTCTTGGTTCAGCGCATTGAAATGTGTAATGAATGGGCGCGCCGTAGCGCCGCCTGCGATACTTTGCAGCGTAGGTGTTTCAACCTCGGTATAGCCTGCTTCGTCGAAAAATTGGCGCATCGTGCTAATTACCTTAGCGCGTTTTAAGAACGTTTCCTTAACGCCTTCGTTCACAACAAGGTCTACATAGCGTTGACGGAAACGCAATTCGGGGTCGTCGAACTTGTCGTAAGCCACTCCATCCTTATATTTCACAACGGGAAGTGGCTTGATGCTCTTGCTCAACAGCGTTAGTTCTTTGGCATGAACCGATATTTCGCCCGTCTGTGTGCGGAATACGAAACCGCGTACGCCTACAAAGTCGCCGATGTCGAGCAAACGTTTAAACACCGTGTTGTACAGTTCCTTGTTCTCACCGGGACAGATGTCGTCGCGAGTAACATACACCTGAATACGGCCTTTGGAATCTTGCAGCTCCATAAAGCTGGCTTTTCCCATCACGCGGCGCGTCATCATCCGGCCGGCAATGCACACTTCGCGTTGCTCGTCGTCCTTAAAGTTATCTCTTATATCGGTTGAAAAAGCATCAGTGGGATACTCTGCCGCGGGATAAGGGTCGATTCCCAAGTCGCGCAACTCTTGCAGGCTCTGTCTTCTTACTATCTCCTGCTCACTTAGTTCTAATACGTTCATACTTTCTTACTATGTGCTTTATGATTGCAAAAGTACGAAAAAAAGTGAAAGGGTGAACGTCTGCTCGCCTAAGTTTTAGACTTTGGGGGCATTCGGCGTTCTATAACGCGCCTTTTTGGCGCGCGCTTTTCTCTCACCTCCTTTGCGTTTTTATTGTTCCATCAGGTCCTCTCCCCAATGTGTTTTGGCCTCGCGCTCTTCCCTTTCGCGTATCTCTTTGGCCTTCTTGGGGTAGAAAATCATGCGCAACGACTGATTATAGTTAAAGTAATTCCACATCCAATTGAGCAAAACCACCATCTTGTTGCGTACGCCTAAGATGGAACGGAGGTGCACAACAAGCCACATGAACCATGCCCCAAAGCCTTTCATCTTTATTTTAGCAAACTCGGCCACGGCTTTGTTGCGACCAACGGTGGCCATTGCGCCAAGGTTTTTATAGCGGAAAGGGCTTAACGGCTTTGCCTTTGCCATGCGTTTCAGGTTTTTAGCCAGGTTTTTACCCTGCTGAATGGCCACTTGTGCCAATTGCGGATGCCCATTGGGATAGTCTTTATCGCCTTCAACAATACATTGGTCGCCAATGCAGAACACGTCTTCAAGTCCCTCAACCCGGTTGAAAGTGTCCACCTTAATGCGCCGTCCACGACCTAAATGGCCGGCATCCAGGTTTCCAACGCACTGTCCAGCCACGCCGCTTACCCAAATAAACGTGCGAGTAGATATAGAAGAGCCATCGGCCAGCATCACCTTATGGTCCTTATAGTCGGTCACCATCTTGTTAAGCAAGATGTTTACGCCCATTTCGCGCAGATATTTCTCCACAGCC
>NZ_HE999449.1:78975-102341 GCF_000312305.1 Prevotella conceptionensis 9403948
GATTCGGGCGACATGGCCGACAACAATCTATTGCCAGCCTCGATGAGATAGATGTTCATTAAGCTGGGGTCTAGGTCGTGATAATCGTGTGGAAGGATGGTACGTTTCATTTCAGAGAGCACGCCTGCTATCTCAACGCCCGTTGCTCCGCCGCCAACCACCACCACATTAAGCAGCTCCTGCTGTTCTTGTTTCGTGGCACAGGTTATGGCACGTTCGATGTTCGATAGTATGGCGTTTTGCAAGCCCATTGCCTCGTCCACTGTTTTCATGGGCATGGCCTGCTCTTCAACATTCTTATTGCCAAAGAAATTGGTGGTCGTGCCAGCCGCCAACACCAAATAATCGTACTCCACCTTCCCTATTGAGGTCTGAATAAGTTTTTTTTCGGGGAAGATGGCACGCAACTCGGCCATTCGGTAATAGAAGTTCTTGTGCTTTTGAAAGTTTCTGCGGAAAGGAAACGATATGGAACTGGCCTCCATTCCTGCCGACGCCACCTGATAAATGAGCGGTGGAAATTGGTGATAATTGTTCTTGTCGATAAGTATCACTTGATAATCGGTGCCTTTCAGTTTGTTTGCAACCTGCAAACCACCAAAGCCACCACCAACTATCACAATCCGCTTGCGGCCGTCTTTTGCTATATTTAAACTCATTTTCTTTGTATTTTACCTAAAACAATCTTTCTTGTGGGGCTTGCCCACCATGCAAATTTACATAATTTATTGCGGAAAAGAAGTTGGTAAACCTTAAAAAAGTTATTGACGACCGATAAAAACTTTGAAACAGGAAATGAAGACGTATTGACTTTTGATGTTGCTAAAAATTGATGCGGGGGGTTATTGTTTCCGTGATGTCAACACAAGATAAACACTCCTATTTCATATACGGAGTACTCACGGGGTTATAAACTCACGGAAATCCAACAATTCCCGAATAAATCGACTCGTCTACTTACAAATTCATTAACTCACCGACTCAGAATCTTAAATTGTTGTTTTTATTTTACAATACCGCCCAAATTTTCACTCCGTTCTAGCGAAAATATAGGTCATGAAGTGGGTAAAAAGCCACTAATTCTAGCCTTTCACGTCTCTTGCTCTGTCTATTTTTAAGTGCAAACCCTGCATTTAGCACCATTTTGCCTTTCTAGTTTGGTTGCCGGCTCGTAATTTTTCAAGGTCAACAACTCGCTTTTAGCCCCTAAAAAACCACTTTTTAATGGGTATCTTTCCCTTTTTAGCCCTACTTTTAAGGGTTCAAAGAGGTTTTATTTATACCAATCGCTGTGTATTTTTATGCTTTTTGACTTGTGTTTAGCCGCATTTTGCCTTGCATTTAGCACCAAAACGCCTTGCATTTAGCACCAAAACGCACTGCATTTAGCACCAAAATGCACTGCATTTAGCATCAAAACGCACTGCATTTAGCACCAAAACGCACTTCATTTTGCTACAAATAGCCTAAAAAGGGGTGTTAGTGGCGGTCTGTCTAAATAAAAATTCATTTTGACTGCATGTACAACTACCCCTTTTACATCAAAACCAACTTTCACGAGAATCGATTTTTTGAGGCAAGGTGAGTGATTGGTGGACAAAATAGGCACTCAGAATGTTAAATTTCTTACTGAAAACTAGACAAAAAAACAATTATATCTCACGGATGTACTCTCACACCAATTGCTGTTTGTTAGCAAATAAGATAAAAGCAAGCCATTGCATCTCGCAGTTTTGCCTATGTCACAGCCTATTCATTTCTGAAGAAATTGAAGAGTGTGTCTTTGCCGTTCGGTGTTGATTGAAATACCAGGAAATATTTAATCTAACAGACCGCGAATCCATCCAAGCACGTCCGTTTAATAAAACACCTTGGAACCTGCCACTAATTCGAGGTGTAGATGTGTCAAATATATCTGTCAGCTTTAAGCTTGCTCGTAGTTTTCTTTCAAAGAAGTGCTTTACAACAGAACAATTGAGAGAAGACGATGAACTATACTCTATATAGCCACTGCTGCCAGCCCCATTGTGCGAATAATCCAAACTTACCTCCCACTGATGTGGGAAAGTAAAGCTATTGTTTAAAGAAAGAATGACAAAGGGCTTGCTTACCAAGTGCGAAGAATGCTCTTTGGTACTAGGAAGAGTAATGAAATTTTGAATGAAACCCAACATAAACCTAGGTTCGTATAGACCAAAGCGTGGGGCGGCATTAACTAGTGCCTTAAAACCTTGCATATAACTTAGGTTTTGAGATGTTACTTTGATTCGATGTTCCCCATGATACGAATTCAATTCGAACGTTTCTAAGATAGGACGATGGGTATAAGTGTAACCAACCGATAGATACAGCCAACGATACGAGCAGTCGTAGCTGATGTTATGCACAACCGAACGCTCTAAACTAGGGTTGGATTGCTTGATGTTGTACCGATTGAGGTACACATCCCCACTTGCCAGTTGACTGAATGTGGGATATATTATAGACGAATTATAGCTGAGTTGGTGCGTCCAACCTTCTTGTGCATAGGAAAGAGACAGAGAAGGCAGAAGAGTTTGGTAACAAAAACTTTCGGTTTCTGTTTTTCCCGCATGGTCTTGATAACGCTTATTCGTTCTTTCAAAACGTAATCCCAAACCCATATTCCATCTTTGGTTGGGCATTGTACAATCAACACCTAAGTATCCAGCGCCTTTAATTTCCTGAATTGTGTTGTCAGTAGGTTGGGCATCAGCAATGTTTAACCTTGTCCAACCTCGTATAACAGATTTGCTCCAATCGCCGCCCACTTCGATTTTGGTTCTCCGTGCTTGGTAAACAGCACGAGGCGAGAAACCCCATAACGAACTGTTTCCCCTGGAATAAATCTCAGTAAAACGCATTTTCTCTTGTAGATGCTGTTCAGATGTGGTTCGTTGTTGGTACCAGTCCGAGGCGAGGTCTATTGTCCAATGCTTACTTAAAACTCCTTTATAATAAAGATTGATGTTATCCTTTATATTATGACTTGCTATGTTGCTCTCGAAACCCTCATAGAGAAAATCATTACCTTTCCATACAGACAAATTGCCAAGCAGATGTACATTGGAACGTGACGGCTGTCTTGTGTATCTCAAATTGAGTTGATGCTTGTCTGTGAAGTTATATTCAAGATTGGCAAAATACATTTGCTCGCTGTCCTTGTTTTTCTTTTTCGTATCTTGCGACCTTACCTTCCATAGAGTTGCGGAATGCAACAATTCAAATGTGTTTTCTTGTTGTGGTTGCGACTGATAAGTAGTATTGTCGGCACCAAGAGTTAGGCTAATTCTTTTGTACCGATATCTCACTTCCCCGTCTATGCCTTGCGAAAACTTGTGATTGATTCTGGTATAAGAACGCAAAAAGGCTGAAACTCCTTCGAGCAATGTACTTGTATGGATAAACACCACGCTCCCTACTTCTCCTGAATACCGAGAACCAGGATGCCTGTCTATCTCAACAGACTTGATTGCCTTAACGTCAATGCGCGCTATTTCTTCTGCCGTAGCAGGGCGGTTGTTGAGGAAATATTTTATCTCACCTTGATTTATCGACTTCAACTGGTCGCCTTGCATGTAAAATCCTGGTAGCTTTCCAAGTAAATCGTTTATATGGCTCTCTGAACTGAGGGAAGTGCCAGCTACATTGCACACCAAGTTGTTGCCTTTGATTGAAAATGCTTTCTTGTTGCCTTTGACAACAACCTCAGCTAGGCGAACTGAGGAAGTTGGCAATACAATGGAGCCTATCTTGGCAGGAGTTGTAAATGTGGTTTGATAACCAACAAGACTGACTTTAAACAAAACACTGTCAATAGGAGTATCGAGCGAGAGTGTAAACTCTCCTTTACTATTGGTAACAGTCCCCTTTATGAGCACAGAATCGGGTAAGCTTAAAACAACAACATTAGCAAACTCCAAGGGTTGTCCTTCGGAGTCAAACACCCCACCTTGATAAGTCTGTGCTTGTGCGTTGCCTATCCAAGGTATAAGAATAAAGAGAAAGCGTATTATACGCTTAGTGAAGAGCAAGTTAAACGCTTTCGAACTCTTCTGATAAAACTCGATACGCATACTTCTTTTTTTGAATTAACGCCTTTTGCAAAGGCCATTCCTACCAAGTTTTCTTACTTTAATACGTCGTTGAGACCATCCTCCAATACATTTGGAGAATAGAATTTTCGTTATATGCACTAACATCCTAAAAGAAAGGCTTTTGTTTCTTGTCGTGTTAAGAAATCAAAGTAGTAAGCTTTCTTTCTGACATTAGTAATTGCTCTGCATGATTTTTTCGTAAAAACACATGCGGAAGTAGTCTTGATTATTGACTATAAACGGAGCGGTATTACTCCCTTCGTGCTCCAAACACCAAGACTATCGTCCGTTTATATACAAAAGCTATGGGCAAAGATACGAAAAAAAACAAATTACGTTCTTGTTTATCGACAAAAAATGCAGTTACAAACATGCTGTAACCTGTTGTCTTGCCTATGCTGAAGTTTTAAGCACTAAGGTTTCAGCGTTTTTTAGTGAACATTCCCAAACGATGCCCCACCCCCTTATTGTTAAGGGCACGCAACACGTATACCCCATTGGTTATGCCGCGCACATCAAGCTTATCGTTAACCGAAGAAAGCGTTGCAACGTGTTGACCTTGCAAGGTTTCAACAACCCAAACACGTCCCCACAAAGCATCGGCCGACTTGGGCAGCAACACCTTTCCATCACTGAAAGCCAGCATTTTAAGTTCGTTTCTGCTGCCGCCTGCCGCCTTTCGTGTTTGCAGAGGTTGGCTTTCGTTGCCATACCTGTCCATCGTTGTTATGGCAAAATACATTTGTGCGTTTCGCGGACTAACCTCAATACTGTTCTTTGCATAGCGCATGGCTATGAGATTGCGACCATCGGTAACGTCAACAGGATAAGACGAGCTGGCATACACATTATATAATATATATGGCGAGTTGTTGGTGCTACGGCCACCACGCCAACTAACAAAAACGTTTCCGTTTTCTTCGCTCGTGTTTAAGTCCGTTGGAGGCGATGGTAGCTTGCTGTTTTCCCATGTCAGAGCAGGCGGCAGGGCCAAAGTTGGCGTAAAAACTTGTTGAGCATAGGTGTATATGCCCTTCAAGTTATCGGTAAAGAACTTACTTCTGAAATAGGCATGCCCCATACCATACTGCCTAGACACTTGCATTTCGCGCGTTATGATGTCGAGCGACCAATTCTTTTCGTTGGGCGACATAAAGTAAATACCCAGTCCAGGCACCACCATTCGCCCATAACTCTGTTCTGCCCAGTCGATAGCAAAAGGGAAAAAATTGTTGCCTTGGAAGTACATCATGGGGAAAAGGGCATCCATTAGCCCATCGCGCAACCAGCCTTGCGCATCTTGGCAAACCTTGGTGTATGCGTTCCAGCCATTACTTGCAAAACGGCTAAGGTCGTTAAACTTGCCAATAGGCGAACAGCTATATTTTACCCAAGGTTTATTGGCCTTTACTTTCTCGCCAATAGCGCGCACAATGGCCGTAATGTTTCGCCTTGCAGCATCGTGGGGAATGTTTATTTTCCATGTTTCAGGATAACGAATATAGTCTAGATGCAAGCCATCAATGTCGTAGCGGTCGGATATTTCTTTGCAGATGTTGGCTAAATAAGTGGCTGTCGTGGGATTTTCGGGGTCCATATAACCCTCTTCGCCAATCCGTTTTATCAGGTGCGGATATTTGTTTCTCAGCGTTTTGCAACCCAGCGCGTTCCACTTTCCCACGGGAATAGTCACCACCCAAGCGTGCAACTCCATCCCTCGCTTATGGCATTCGTCTATGGCAAAGGCCAAAGGGTCGTAGCTTGGCGACCTTCCTGGTACGCCAGAGAGGCATCCATCCCACGGTTCGAGCGATGAAGGATAGACTACCGTGCCGCGAATGCGTGTCTGAAATAAAACGGTATTGATGCCTGCGCGTTGAAGTTTGTCCAGGATGCCACGTAATTCTTGCTTTTGTTTGCTTGCCGCCAAATCGTTTTGAGCATACGAACGTGGCCAATCCAATCCGCCGATGGTGGTGAGCCACACCGCTCTAACCTCACGTTTAGGCAGTTTCCACCCGTTAAGTCCATTGGGTTTTGAGAACGAAAACTTCTGTGCGAGGAGCGTTGTCGCGACAAAAAACGCGAGAAACAACAGCAAAAATCGACGTGAAAATGAGGATTGCTTTATCATCAGAATATCTCTCTTCTATATGTTTGTGCCTTGTATTGTTGTTTAGGCCTTCCACATGCAAGCGCAAAGAGGCCTAAATATATAATGAATGCAAAGATAAGTATATTTCTCGCATTTGTCGAATAATTTATTTACTTTTGCAGTTAATGTGACTTAAAGCCTGTTTAAGGCGGTTTTTTGTGGCATTGTGCCAACCGCTAGCAGGACAACAGTTGCAGAAAGAGAATTATCAAAATTGAATTTAAGATTAATCCCGTAGAAATGAAAAAGAAATTAGGTTTGCTTTTCGTGTCGTTGATGCTTACGCTCACGGCAAGCGCACAATTTGAAGAGGAAAAAGTGTATGTGGCTGGTTCGCTTTCGGGGCTGGACATCAACTACAACGGCAACAATAAGTTTAGTTTCGGCGTGCAAGCTAAGGCCGGTTATTTCTTTGAAGACGACTGGATGGTGTTAGGACAGTTCGCCTACAACCACTATGGTAATGAAACCGTGCCCGATTATATTTCTGTTGGGGCAGGACTAAGATATTATATTGAACAAAACGGCCTATTTGTTGGAGCCAATGCGAATCTTGTACACACCTACCACAACTATAACGACATCATGCCAGGGTTTGAGTTGGGCTACGCCTTCTTCGTTAGTCGCACTGTTACTATCGAACCATCGCTGTACTACAACCAATCGTTTAAAAGCCATTCCAAGTACTCAACGGTTGGCCTCAGAATTGGTGTAGGTATTTATATTTAACCTTCTGTTAGTCAGAAAGGAATAAGAACCTTTACAGATATAAATAAGTGTAGGCTGGCTTAGGGACAAATACTCCACAGTGTTATAAACATTCCTTGTGGCTTTTAAGGTGCTGTCCTCTGCTATATCCAAGCTTGTTTCATTCCTCAAAGTGGCTCGCATGCGGATGTTTTTTGTCCATCGCATGCGAGCCACCTCAATAACTCTTCGTTGTGCCTTTTAGTTAAATATTGAATATTGGCGGCGCATCCATCTATTTTTTTGTAAATTTGTATGTTGAAAATGTGGGCAAACAAGCGGCAAACATAGGGTTGCACAACCTTGTTAAGCCTGCCAACACCACATTCAAACAATTAAAGATAACGGCAAATGATGCAAACCGTCAGCAATATAGGCCGCCAACAACGCAAACAGCAATTATATTCATCCACAACGAGGTAAGTAATAAAGTTTATTATAATGAAAAGGAAACTATTTTTAGCACTACTCTTCGTTCCCGTTTTCACGTTCGCACAAAACGATTGGGAACGTCCACAAAGTAAGGAACAAAACAAATCTACACAAACAAAAAGCAAAAAAGAAAGCGCAACCACCACCGAACAAGCCAAATACCTAGAAGGCGCAGTGCCAATTGTTGACGGCAAGGTGGTGTTTGATTACGAACTAGACCTCCCTGGCAAAAGTGCACAAGAAATTTACGACGCTACCTACGCGGCGATTGAAGACTTAACCAAGGGCGAAAACCAATTCCCCGAAAGTTCGATTGCACTGGTTAACAAGAAAGAACATATCATTGCGGCACGATTTAAAGAGTGGTTGGTGTTTCAAAGCACTTTTCTTTCGCTAGACAGAACAGTGTTTAACTACACGCTCATTGCCAAATGTTCAGACGGAAAGCTTAACCTAACACTCTCGCGCATTAGCTATGCCTATGAGATGAACCGCGGTGAAGGCAGCGGAGTGGAGGCTACAGCCGAGAAATGGATTACAGACCAATATGGATTAAACAAGGCTAAGACCAAGCTTAGCAAGATGTCGGGCAAGTTTAGGCGCAAGACCATCGACCGTAAAGACGAGGTATTTGAGACCATTAAGCAGCGATTGAGGCAATAAAACACCGTGCCGACCACACCAATTCCGCACATCAAGAAACAAAATAGCAACACAAATAGCATTTGTATGGAAACGCAATATCCACAAAGAAGACATAGAAGACCAGACAAGGAGCAAGACCAATTCTTGCCCATAAGGAACATACTGAATATTATTTTCATCATCGGAGCCATTATTGGCGTATCCGTATATTTCTTATCAGACACCACCGTAGGCACGTTTATCGTGCTTGGGTCGATGGTTTTCAAGATTGCCGAAACAATACTTCGCTTTATTCGTTAGATGAACAGGTTATTCATGCTGGCCGCAATGCTGTCGTTGGCACTGTCGTCGGCACTTGCACAAGACGACTTCACTCGCTTTGACGAGGACGGAAACTTCTCAACAGGCAAGAAAGAGAACAGGAAAGACTCGCTGGGTTCTAACAAGGAGATACCCGTGGGGCTGAAAGTGTGGACCGTAGACCCACGCTTTGGCGACCGCATTGCGGCGCAACCCGACACCCTCTCGCACATGTTTATGAACAAAGCCTTTACCTATGGCATGCGAGGTGAGTACAATATGCTGGGCAACTTGTCGTCGCCCAGACTCAATCGCGTGTTCGTAAACAGGCCGGCTGATGGTCAGTTTATCTTTACTGAGCCTTATAGCTACTTCATTGTGCCTGCCGACAAGTTCCTTTTCACCAATACGCTGTCGCCCATAACCAATCTTAGCTATTTCAGTTGCGGCGACAAGACCGACGGCGAAGACCATTTCACGGCATTATTTGGCGTGAATGCCGGCAAACGTGTGGGCGTTGGCTTTAAGTTCGACTACAACTATGGGCGCGGTTTCTACCAAAACCAAAGTACGGCCATGTTTAATTACACCATGTATGGGTCGTACATCGGCGACAGATACCAAGCGCATCTGTTGTTTTCTACCAACCATCAAAAGGCTAGCGAGAACGGGGGAATAACCAACGACAACTACATTACCCATCCAGAAACGTTCAGCGAGAACTTCACCACGAACGAAATTCCTACCGTCTTAACCAAAAACTGGAACAGGAACGATAATCTTAGCGTTTTTTTCAGCCATCGTTACAACATCGGCTTTAACCGAAAAGTACCCATGACCAAAGAAGAAATTGCTGCCAAGAAGTTCGCAATGGAGGCTAAAAAAGACAAGAAACAACGCGAAAAGAAACAAAATGGCCGCACAAGTAAGGCTGGCGATAATGCAACCGACGACAAAGCGTATGGCGGTCGCCCCGACAATGCAAAGATTGCAGGCACTGAACCAGAAGATTCGGCACGCTCTACGCGCCGCATTACCGTTAGTAGCAAGGCACAAGCAGACAGCTTGATGGCGCAAAACGAGCAGCCAAAGAAAGATACTTCGTGGCTGAAAAACGAGTATGTGCCCGTTACGAGTTTCATACATACGCTTAAATTCGAAAACTACAAGCGCATTTACGAGGCTCACCAAACGCCAACCAACTACTATGCCAACACATATTTTAACGCTGGCAAGCTAACAGGCGACTCCATTTTCGACGAAACACGCCACCATAGGCTACAAAACACGTTGGCTTTGGCCTTGCTCGAAGGGTTCAACAAGTGGGCTAAGGCAGGCATAAAGGCTTTTATAAGCAGCGACATACGCCACTACGAATTGCCCAACACGCAAGGAAGGCTAGAAAGTTTTAACGAACAAACCATGAGTTTCGGCGGACAATTGGCCAAGACGCAAGGCAAAACCTTACACTATGGCGTTACGGCAGAGACGTGGTTCTTGGGCAAAGACGCTGGTCAACTGAAAGTAGACGCCTCGGCAGACCTTAATTTCCCGTTGCTCGGAGATACAGTCAGCCTCGCTGCAAACGCTTTTTTCCATCGAATTAACCCAGGTTTCTACTTCCGTCACTTCCAATCGCGCCACTTCTGGTGGGAGAACAACAACTTATCTATGACCATACACTCACGCCTGCAAGCCACGTTGAGTTCTCAAAAGACGCGAACCAAACTGCGTTTTGCCGTAGACGAGTTGAAGAACCACACGTATTTTGCACAGAACTACACCATAAACAGCGACTTTACACGCACGGGCAACACTGTAAACGTTGAGCAAAGCAGTGCAGCGATAAACCTGCTAACGGCCGAATTGGCACAAGATGTCACCCTCGGACCGCTCAATTGGGAGAGTGTAGTAACATGGCAACACACCAGTCATCCCGACGTTCTGCCCCTACCCTCCCTCAATATCTACACCAATCTGTACCTGCGGTTTAAGATAGCACGCGTGTTAAAGTGCGACTTCGGAGCCGACATGCGATACTTCACCGCCTATAACGCACCCGATTATAGCCCTGCGCTGGGGCAATTTACCGTTCAAGCCCAAACCGACAAGGTGAAAATTGGCAACTATCCGCTTGTTAACGTGTACGCCAACTTCCATCTTAAACAAGCCCGTTTCTTCATTTTGATGAGCCACATCAATGCGGGCAGCGGTAACAAAAAATACTTCTTCGCTCCTCACTACCCACTTAACGACCGCATGTTGTACTTCGGGCTAAGCTGGAACTTCTTTAACTAAGGCTTGTTAAACGAGATGTCAGCCAACAAGGCAAGCTCGCCCAGAGAAGTGAATAGACAAAAAGAAACTGGCCGCAACCGCTCTTATCTTCGTAATAGATAGCGTGTTGCGGTCTTTTCGCTTTATTTCACCCATCAAACAACAACAAACAAACGCCTTACCCCCAGCAACAGCACTTGCATTTAAAATTGCTATAAAGTGAAAGATACACCTAAAATCAATTGTTTTATTGAACATAAAGTTGTAACTTTGTTTCCATATTCAGGAAGGAATGACTCATCCCGAAAGCAAAACACATATTAACGAACATGTTTAACTAAAAACCACAATACATGAACGATAAGAAATTGATGAATTTGGCTGCGGACAACATACGCATTCTGGCAGCGTCAATGGTAGAAAAAGCCAAGTCTGGACACCCTGGCGGAGCGATGGGTGGTGCCGACTTCATTAATGTTCTCTTCTCAGAGTTCCTTGTTTACGACCCAGAAAACCCCTCTTGGGAAGGTCGCGACCGCTTTTTCCTCGACCCAGGGCACATGTCGCCCATGCTATATTCGGCCTTGGCGCTGCAAGGAAAGTTTACGATTGACGAGCTTCAGCAATTTCGCCAATGGGGTTCGCCCACTCCTGGACACCCCGAAAGAGACGTGCAACGCGGTATAGAGAACACTTCGGGACCCTTAGGACAAGGACATGCCTACGGTGCAGGTGCTGCTGTTGCCCAAAAATTCCTCGAAACGAAACTCTCGCACACCATGATGCAGCACACCATATATATATATATATCCGATGGTGGCATACAAGAAGAGATTTCGCAAGGCGTTGGACGATTGGCCGGCGCACTGGGATTAGACAATATCGTGATGTTTTACGATTCGAACGACATTCAATTGTCTACCGAATGCGGTGTAGTGACATGCGAAAACACTGCCGCCAAATACGAATCGTGGGGTTGGAAGGTGATAACCATCGACGGAAACGATGCCGACGAGATACGTCGAGCACTGAACGAGGCCAAAGCCGAGAAAGTAAAACCCACACTTATCATTGGAAACACCGTGATGGGCAAAGGCGCATTGCGAGCAGATGGGTCGAGTTTCGAACACC
Organism: Prevotella conceptionensis 9403948; assembly: GCF_000312305.1. Classification (GTDB taxonomy): domain Bacteria; phylum Bacteroidota; class Bacteroidia; order Bacteroidales; family Bacteroidaceae; genus Prevotella; species Prevotella conceptionensis. The sequence continues at coordinate 90,778 of NZ_HE999449.1, forward strand.
ACATCGGCACACATGGCGCACCACTCGGCGCAGAGGCCTACCAAAAAACCATCGTTAACCTAGGCGGAAACCCCAACGAGCCTTTCGTTGTGTACCCCGAAGTGAAAGAACTCTATGCAAAACGCAATGAAGAACTAAGAGAGATTGTAGCCAAAAGACGCCAAGAAGAAAATGAATGGGCCAAAAACAACCCACAACTAGCCGCACAAATGAAGGAGTGGTTCAGCGGAAACGCGCCAAAAGTGGATTGGAGCACGCTGACCCAAAAGCCCGATGGCGCAACGCGTGTGGCCTCGGCTGCATGCTTGGGACTGCTGGCCGAGCAAGTTCCGAATATGGTTTGTTCGTCGGCCGACCTCTCTAACAGCGACCGCACAGATGGTTTCCTCAACAAAACGCGCGAAATGAAACGTGGCGACCTTTCGGGAGCCTTCCTCCAAGCTGGCGTAAGCGAACTTACCATGGCCTGCATGTGCATTGGCATGTATCTACATGGGGGCGTAATCCCTGCTTGCGGAACTTTCTTCGTATTCTCCGACTATATGAAACCTGCCATACGTATGGCTGCCCTCATGCGTGTTCCCATCAAGTTTATTTGGACACACGATGCTTTCCGTGTCGGCGAAGACGGTCCTACGCACGAACCAGTTGAGCAAGAGGCGCAAATCAGGTTGATGGAAAAGCTGAAAAACCATTGCGGCGAAGACTCTGTTCGCGTTTTCCGCCCTGCCGACGTAAACGAAACAACCGTATGTTGGCAAATGGCAATGGAGAATATGAACACGCCAACGGCGCTTATTCTTTCGCGTCAGAATGTGAAGAACATACATCCCGAAACCAATTACGAACTTGCTCGCCGTGGCGCGTACGTTGTTGCAGGCAGCGACAGCCAATTCGACGTTATACTCTTGGCCTCTGGCTCGGAGGTAGCAACATTGGAGGCTGGTGCCGAGCTACTAAGAAAAGACGGAGTGAAAGTACGTATCGTGAGTGTTCCTTCCGAAGGATTGTTCCGCATGCAAAGCGCAGAATACCAAGAAGAAGTATTACCCACTGGTTCTAAGATATTCGGCTTAACAGCGGGGCTACCCGTAACGCTGCAAGGTCTTGTTGGCTCTAACGGAAAAGTTTATGGGCTAAACAGTTTCGGCTATTCGGCTCCCTTTAAGGTGCTAGACGAGAAGCTAGGTTTCACCGCAGAGAATGTATATCATCAAGTTAAATCATTAATAAGAGAGTAGTATGGAAATAAAAACTATTGGTATCGCTTGCGACCACGCAGGCTTCCCGCTCAAACAATACGTTCTCCAATACTTGGAAGAGCATGGTTATCCGTACAAAGACTATGGCACATACAGTGACCAAAGCAGTGACTATCCCGACTTTGCCCATGCCTTGGCCGAAGGTATCGAAAGCGGTGAGGTTTATCCCGGCATTGGCATCTGCGGAAGTGGTGAGGGCATGGCCATGACCCTCAACAAACACCAAGGCGTAAGAGCCGGATTGGCTTGGATGCCTGAGATTGCGCAACTTATCCGCCAACACAACGACGCCAATGTGTTAGTTATGCCAGGTAGGTTTGTAGACAACAAAACAGCAAAGAAGATTCTCGACGGGTTCTTCTCTGCCACTTTCGAAGGCGGACGACACCTCAATCGGGTGAAGAAAATCGCCATTAAAGAATAAATAGCGCGGCTCAACCAGTTTCCCCTCGGCAATAGTTGGCCTGAAACAACGCTAAGAAATACAAAATGGAAGTCATAAACACTTCCTCCTCCTTCTTTTTAAAAGGCTCACGGTTTATCCGCGAGCCTTTTAATTTCTCTTCGTCAGACAAGTTAAGCTTGTGCTTGATAATCATTTACAACAATAACCATACGTGCAGGTTTATTACCAGCCTCTCGCTTATCGCGATGAAACTTGGTGTAGTAAACCTTTTCCAACTCTGCCCAGGGAAACATTTCATCGAGAACGCCCCAACGGTCATGCTTTTCCAAATCTTCAAACGAAGATCTGAACAAATCCAGGGTCAGTTGTTTATTCTGCGATGTATACTGTGTATTCCTTTAACACTGTAAAGGTACTAACTTTATGTGAAAAAGATGAATAAAATAGTAAATACATATCTAATAATCAGCGAGTTGCAATTATTCTGTAAGCACTAGTTAGTAAATGTTTTAATAAGTCGATTGGGGCTAAATAAAAGTGGCTGAACTTCTGAGAAGAAATTCAGCCACCATATTATATTGTGCCAACTATGCCAAACAGGGCATATACACACATAAGCATGCTAAACATAACAAGTTGCTTATTGCTTAATGTTAGGTTCTTCTAGGCCGTAACCCTTCTTGCGGTCTACAACGCGAAGGTACAAGCCTAGCAACAAAGCCACCAAGCCCAACATAGCCAGCATGAGCAAGGGGTTGGTGTAGTTGTAAGATGTTGCAGCCTCGGCGGGTGAAAGCGTGCCTGCTTCAAGGCTTTGAACAATGTCGGGGTTGGAGGCTTTCAGTATCTTACCAATCAATAAGGGGAAGAGCCACAAACCAATGTTCTGTATCCAAAAGATTAGTGCGTATGCCGAGCCAATGATTTTGCTGTCTACCAACTTGGGAACCGATGGCCACAACGATGCAGGAACCAACGAGAAACTAGCACCAAGAATAAGGATGGTGACAAAAGCGAGTGTTACACCGCCAATTTCGTTGCCCTTAAACATGGGGAGAACAAAGGCAAACGTAAGGTGGCATACGATAAGGAGCACACTACCCAACACCAACATGGAGGCTGCCTTACCCTTGTGGTCGACATACTTGCCCAAGATGGGAGTAATACCTACGGCCAAAAGTGGGAATACAGCAAAGATGGCCTCGGCCGATTGACGCTTGTAAGCGATAAAGCAGTAGCCTACAAGGAATACTAACGAAACGAGAAGCAAACCATACTTTAAGGATGTCTTCTTGCTGAAATTGCTGGTGAAAGCCGTGGCAGCAATGGTTATCATCACAAAATACTGGATAATGGTAACCGTATTGGATGCCCAGAAGTCGCCTTCGGCCAGGTGTGTGAAGGTTAGGTTGCATTGCAGCATGTTAACTGCATACTTTTGGAAGGGGAAGATGGCCGAATAGTAAAGCACACAGAGCAATGCAACAATCCAAAAGCCCTGACTGCGGAGTATCTGGCCAATGTCCGAGATGCGGAAGGGATCGTCTTTCTCTTCGGCCTCGCCTGTTTGTGCATCTAGTTTCTTATCCATAAAGAAGTAAACTACAAACATGATTAAGGCAATCATCAACAAGATAAGGCCGAATGCGGCTGAACGAGAAACGTCTACACGTCCGAACAAGCGGGCGAAAACGGGTGAGAAAATCATACAGGTGGCAACACCAAGTCTTGCCAAGGCCATTTCTGACCCCATAGCCAAGGCCACTTCTTTGCCCTTAAACCATTTTACGATACCACGCGAAACGGTTATACCGGCCATCTCGGCACCACAACCGAATATCATGAAACCAATGGAGGCCAATTTTGCAGAGGCTGGCATACCTGCATAGAAGGGAGATACGCCAAGTTCGTCGAACAAGGGGATATAGTTGAGGTTATCCGAAAACCAATGTTCGAGCGAAGACCCCATGAACGATTCGGTTACGGCGTACCAATTGATACAGGCTCCTGTGAGCATAACGAGTCCGGAAAGTATGGCTGTAAAGCGCACACCCATCTTGTCGAGGATAATTCCTGCGATGATGAGGAAGAAAATAAACACGTTAAGGAAGGTCTCCGAGCCAGCGTATGTGCCGAAAGCGGTAGAGTCCCATCCACGTGTGGATTCCATCAAGTCCTTAATTGGCGACAAGATATCCATAAAGATGTACGCGAAGAACATGGCCATAGCCAATAGCAACAAGGCCGTCCAGCGTGCTGCTGCTGAATCGCGTAAGGTGCTTGTTGCGTTGTTGATTGTTGTCATAGATATTAATAATTATTCGTTAGTATTGGTTTATCTCACTTAGTTGACAAGTTTTAATATGCATAACTCGACTGTTTAAAGCGTTGATAAGTTGGCAATTCAACAAGTTAACGCCAACTTATCACCACGTTTTTATTTCTTCAACCATCGGTCGAGCCACTCGAAGAACGTGCGTTGCCATAGCACGCCGTTTTGTGGTTTAAGCACCCAATGGTTCTCGTCGGGGAAAATAAGCAACTCGGCAGGGATGCCTTTCATACGTGCAGCGTTGAATGCACTCATGCCTTGGGTGGCGTTGATACGATAATCTTTCTCGCCGTGAATGCAGAGTATGGGCGTATCCCACTTGTCGATAAAGCGATGGGGCGAGTTTTCGTATGTGCGCTTGGCATTGGCCGTTTGGTCTTTGTTCCAATACGCATCGTCGTATTCCCAATTTGAGAACCAATTCTCTTCTGTTTCGGTGTACATGGCTTCGAGGTTGAAGGCACCATCGTGAGAGATGAAAGCCTTGAAACGCTTGTCGTGATGACTGGCCAAGTAGTAAACGCTGAAACCTCCAAAGCTTGCTCCTACGCAGCCAAGACGGTCTTTGTCTACGAAAGGTAGGTTGGCAACAGCATCGTCCACGGCGGCTAAGTAGTCCTTCATACAGAGTCCGGTCCAATCTCCTGATATTTCATCATTCCATTCAGAACCAAATCCAGGCAAACCACGACGGTTAGGGGCGATGATTACATAGCCGTTGGCGGCCATGATTTGGAAGTTCCAACGATAACTCCAAAACTGACTAACGGGACTTTGTGGGCCTCCTTCGCAGAAAAGCAAGGCGGGATATTTCTTATTGGGATCGAAATGCGGTGGAAGGATAATCCATACCAATTCTTTCTTGCCGTCAACGGTGTTAACCCAACGTTGCTGAACCTTGCCCATTTCAAGTTGATCGAAGATGTGCTTGTTTTCGTCGGTAATCTGTTTTACGTCGGCTTTCTTCTCTTTCTTAGAAGGTGTCACAACGAAAAGTTCGTCGGGGTGCGAGTAGCTGTGGCGCATGGCGAGCAGCTTACCCGTGTTGCCCAACAACTGAACCGAGGCGTAATCGTGCCAGCCCTCTGTGAGTTGCATCACTTTACCAGCCAAATTGGTTTGATACATGTTTACACAGCCGTGCCAAACACCGATGAAATAAAGTGTTTGCGAGTTGGCAGCCCAACAATAATCGTCTACATTAGAATCGAAAGACTCGGTAACATAACGTTTCTCGCCCGTTGCAAGCGTATATATGCAAAGGCGGTTGCGGTCGCTTTCGCAGCCATCTCGTTTCATGCTCTGCCAAGCAACGTACTTGCCATCGGGAGAGAATTGGGGATTAACGTCGTAACCCACATTATAATCCTTGGCTTGACGGTTCACGGCTTGGTTTCTCAACGATTTGGTAGCGTCTACGGCTGGAGCCTTATAGTCGGCAGGCTTGCAAAGGTTGGTTGTTTTTCCTGTTGCCAGTTCGTACAAATAGATGTCCGAGTCGGTCGAAATGGAATACTCGCGCCCTGTTTTCTTCCTGCAAGTATAGGCAATTGTCTTAGAGTCGGGGCTCCATGCCAATTGCTCAACGCCGCCAAATGGTTCCATTGGACATTCGTATGGTTCGCCTTCCAACAAGTCCCTACCTTCGGTTATGCCGTCTGCTTGAACATCGGCCACAAAGGGATGTAGTATGCTTTCAACATAGTGGTCCCAGTGGCGGTACATCAAGTCGGTTACTTTTCGACCTGTGGCCTTGGGCAGATCGGCAGGGTTGGCTTGGATAACGCCTGTATATTTGATTGACTTAATAAGGATAACCTTCTTACCATCGGGCGAGAACTTAAAGCCTTCGATGTCGGTGGCACTGCGTGTAAGTTGCTTTCGGTCGGAACCATCGGGGTTCATACTCCACAATTGACCTTTTGTTAGGAACGCAATACGGCGTCCGTTCTCAATCCAAGCAGCGTCGGTCTCGTTGTCGGCCGTTGTGGTGAGTTGTTTTTTGTTTGTTCCATCGGCATTAGACACAAAGAGCATGTGATGTCCCTTGTTCTCTTGCACGCTGTAATAAGCCACGCGATAAACAACGAGCTTACCGTCGGGCGAGGCTTGTGCCCCACCGATGCGCCCCATTGCCCAAAGGGCCTCAGGTGTCATAAGGTCGCTTTTTAAAGTAATTTCGTTCTTACCGATCATGGTTTGGCCAATTGATTGCGGCGCGACAGCCAACAAAGCCATTGCCGCCAGGGCTAGAGATTTCTTCATAGGTTTTAGTGCTTTTAATTCCTTATTTTAAAAGACGGATTACAGTTGTGCGCTCGTTAAGGCACAAACCATAATCCGTCGGATGCTTTAAATTCGCTTGTTATGTTGTATCAATTGAATTAGGGGTTATTCACTCGGCTCACTTCTTGCCAAGCTGCTCGCGTTTGCGTTGCAATTCTTGTTGCTGTTGCTGCATGGCTTGCAGGCGAGCAGATAGGCCTTTAAGTTTCTGCGGGTTGTTCTGTGCCTCCTTATAGTTGGCTTCCAGTGTACTCAGCAGCTTTTCGTCGTTGGTGGTCTTACGCAAGAACCACATGATGGCAGCACTGAAGAACAGGCTGACGAAATAGTAGAAGTTAAGTCCTGATGAGTAATCGTTGAACATGAAGAAGAACATCACGGGCATGAGGTACATCATCCACTGCATCATCTTCATTTGTTCGGCCTGCTGACCAACCATTTGGTCGCGCTGTTGGCGCATGGTCATCACCGAATAGAGCACGTTCGACAAGCAGAAGAGAATGCAAGTGAGCGAGAGGTGGTCGCCAATGAGCCAAATGTTGTGTCCCCACTCCAACACGGGGTCGTAAGTGGAGAGGTCCTTTATCCACAAGAAACTTTCTCCGCGAAGTTGGATGGCATTGGGAACGAAGTTGAACATCGCAATCCAAATGGGCATTTGTATAAGCATGGGCAAGCAACCAGAAAGCGGACTGACACCATATTTGGCGTATTCGCTCATCATGGCCTGCTGTTTCTTCATTTGGTCTTCGGGCTTGTTAAACTCTTTGGTGGCTTCTTCGAGTTTGGGCTTAAGCACACGCATCTTGGCCGAGCTTAGGTAGCTCTTCTTCACCAAGGGGAAAGTGATGAACTTTAAGAGTAAGGTAATGAGGATAAGTACCACACCCATGTTGATATTTAGTCCCGTTAGCCAGTCGAAGACATAGAGGGTGAACCAACGGTTGATGATGCGGAACAGCGGCCAGCCCAAGTAAACGAGCCTTTCTAACTCTAAATCCTTACCGAAATGGCTCTTGCTTTCCATCTTTTGGAGCAAGCGGAAGTCGTTAGGACCGTAATAGAAATCGAGTTGTGTGGGTTGTGCACCCGTTGGGTCGAAGGCAGTTTTAAGCTTGGCTTGATATTGTTTGAGGTATCCCGAACCCTTTTCTTGGGGGATGCTCGTTAGTGTGGCGTTCGTGCCGAAGTCGGTTTTAGCAATCATAACAGCCGAGAAGAATTGGTTTTTGAAGGCCACCCAATCTATTTTGTCTTCAATAACCTCGTCTATTTTCTCAGAACTCTCGCTTAAATAGTCTGTACCGCCCTCCGTTTTGTGGTAGGTTAACGACGCATAACGGTTCTCAAAGGTAAATCCTTTCTCTTGTTGTGCACATCTTTCTTGCCAATTAATGTCCACAGTATTAACCGAAGGGTTGAGTATTCCACCCATTCCCGTTGCCGAGATGCTTGTGTGTAGCATGTATTCGTTGTCCAACACATACTTAATGGTAAGTGTTTTGCCTGCTGCTGCCTCGGCTGTGAAGGTAACGGTGGTGTCGGTAACTTCCGAAGGTGTAAAGAATAGGTCGGCCGTACTTACATATCCGTCCTTAGTTGCGAATGTGTAGTTAAGGCTTTGATCTTTTCCTTGAAACAAGGTAAGGTCTTTATGGCCGTTTCTGTCGGTAAAGTTGTTTATCAGCACCTTATCTACCACGCCACCCTTGGTGTTGAGTTGAAGTGTGAGTTTGCTATTCTTCAACACGATAGGTTTAGCCTCGCCAATCAGAGCCTTATGAAACAGGGCACTTGTGTCGGTGGTAGCCTGTTGTAGAGCCTCTGCGCGTGCTGCATCGGCCTTAGTCTTGGCCTTCGTTTGTTCTTCCTTGTTTTTCTTTTCAATCAGTTCCTTTTGTTGTTGCTTAGCCAATTCTTCCTCCGAAGGACGGTTCCAAAGGCTGAAACCAATAAGCACTAAGCCAATGAGAATGAAACCGATAAGATTGTTTTTATTCATTATGTCTTGCCCATTTATCCCGTTCTGTCATCGCCAGGCATGATATCAATGGCTGCCCAACGCCCTTTACGGGAGATAATCAGAATATTGTAATTATTTTTTATTTGCTATTGCCGTCTTAACGAAATCTACAAAGAGGGGGTGTGGATTGAGCACCGTGCTTTGGTATTCGGGATGGAATTGTGTGCCGATATACCATTTTAGCCCCGGTATCTCCACGATTTCTACAAGGTCGCTTTCAGGGTTCTTGCCAACACAAGCCATTCCTGCACGCTCGTATTCCTTTTGATACTCGCTGTTAAACTCGTAACGGTGGCGGTGTCTTTCCTGTATATGCTCGTGTTTATAGATGTCTAGCACACGCGAAGTCTGTTTCAACACACATTCGTAGGCTCCCAGACGCATTGTTCCGCCCATGTTGGTGATGTTCTTTTGTTCCTCCATGATGTCGATAACGTTGTGTTCCGTCTTCTCGTCCATCTCTCTGCTGTTGGCATCTTCGTAACCAAGTACGTTGCGGGCGAACTCTATCACCATCATCTGCATGCCTAGACAAATGCCGAAAGTGGGCATGTCGTTTGTGCGAGCGTAATGGGCAGCAATGATTTTACCCTCAGTGCCACGTTGGCCAAAGCCAGGACAGATAACGATACCATCCATGCCTGACAGCTTTTCGGCCACATTTTCTTTCGTAATCTTCTCCGAGTTGATGAAAGTAAGCACCGTCTTATAGTCATTGTATGTGCCTGCTTGGTACAAGCTCTCACGAATACTCTTGTAAGCATCCTGCAAATCATACTTGCCAACAAGACCGATATTCACCTCGCTGGTGGCTTGTCGGCGTCTTTCCAAGAACTTACGCCAGGGGCCAAGTGCAGGTTTCTCGCCGATAGGCTCGCCCATCCGTTTCAATATGGCCACATCCAGCCCTTGTTCTTGCATCCTTACAGGAGCCTCGTATATGCTTGGCAGGTCTTCGCTTTGCACAACGCAGTCTAAATCTACGTTACAGAAAGCTGCAACTTTCTTCAATATACCTGCATTTAACGTTTTCTCGGTGCGCAGAACCAACACGTCGGGCTGTATTCCAACGCTTTGCAGCTCTTTAACGCTATGCTGTGTGGGTTTGGTTTTAAGCTCTTGGGCGGCTTTCAGATAAGGAATGTAGGTAAGATGCACACAAACGGCTTTCCTGCCCAACTCCCATTTCAATTGCCTGATGGCTTCGAGGAAGGGTGTAGACTCGATATCGCCCACCGTTCCGCCAATCTCGGTAATAACAAAATCATAGTGATACTTCTCGCCTAAAAGCTTTACGTTACGCTTAATCTCGTCGGTGATATGGGGAACAACTTGAATGGTCTTTCCCAAGTAGTCGCCCCTTCGCTCCTTATCAATAACCGCTTTGTATATCCTACCTGTTGTCAGCGAGTTGGCCTTGGTGGTCTTGATGTCCGTAAAGCGTTCGTAGTGTCCCAAGTCGAGGTCTGTTTCCATCCCATCCACTGTGACATAGCATTCGCCGTGTTCGTAGGGATTGAGCGTTCCGGGGTCGATGTTGATGTAAGGGTCGAACTTTTGGATGGTGATGTTGTACCCTCTCGCTTGGAGGAGTTTGCCTATAGACGAGGAGATAATGCCTTTGCCTAGCGAAGAAACTACTCCACCCGTTACGAAAATATACTTAGTCTCTGTCACAATGATTATAATTTATTTGTTTATAAACGCAATATGTATGTTATGGAAACCTAGATGCCATTGGCAATATGCTGGTCTCTTTTTCCTAAACTGCAAATGTACGACAAAAAAACGATATGCACAAGAATTAAAGAAACGTTATAAAGCGTACGCAACAAAATTGCCGTTTCGGCGCTGTTCTATGTTGCAGTTTGGCCTTTAAACTCCACGCATCTAAAACATTGAACGTCCCTTAAAGTAAGCCATTCGAAAAGCCGTATGGTGCTTTTGCGCAGCCTATATAAAAGTGAAATGGAAGAAACATCTTGCCTTTCGTCCACTTAGATGCGCATTTCTTGCAATATCGCAGCCATTTTCTGAACCGTTGCCACACGTGTTGGCACGAGCGGTAAGCGCAACTCGTTCTCGATGAAACCCATCTCGTGCAACAAGGCCTTAACGCCTGCGGGATTTCCATCAACGAAAAGCAAGCTATATAGTTCGGTAAAGCGGTGGTGTATCTTGCGGGCTGGCTCGTATTCGCCGTTAAACTCTAAGCGAATCATTCGTGAGAACTCGCGCGGCAGGGCATTGCCGATAACCGAGATAACACCTGCTGCCCCACTAGCTATCATGGGGAAGGTAAGCGCGTCGTCGCCACTCAGCACATCGAAGTGGGCTGGTTTGTTCTTTATTATCTCGTCCACCTGCTCCAAACTGCCGCCCGCCTCTTTTACGGCTACGATATTACGGCAGTCGTTTGCTAGCCTAACGGTTGTTTCAGACTTTAAGTTGATGCCGGTTCTTCCTGGTACGTTGTACAGCACAACAGGCAACGGACAATTATCGGCAATCATTTTGAAGTGCCGATAAAGGCCCTCTTGCGAAGGCTTATTATAATAAGGACAAACGCTCAGTATGCCATCTACCCCGCGAAGGTCGAACGATTGTAGTTCTTTCACCACGGCCTTGGTGTTGTTTCCGCCGCAACCCATCAGCACGGGCAGCCTTCCTTGGTTTACTTCAACAACGAAACGTTTAATTTCGGCACGCTCTTCCTGATCCAAGCAAGGGCTCTCGCTTGTGGTGCCAAGTATGCAAAGAAAGTCGGCGCCATTGTCCGTTTGGTATTCGATGAGTCGTTTCAATGCTGCATAGTCTATCGATCCGTCCGTTTTAAATGGTGTCACAAGGGCGATGCCCAGTCCTTTGAATATGTTCGTTGCCATAAAATAGGTTTCTTATGTTTGGATAGTGCAAAGGTAAGGGAAATTGAATGAATAACAAAACCTAAATAAACGGAATTTTACACCACTCTAAAATAATCGCTATTCACGGCATAAAATATGGGTTTGTGTTAAAACTTTTAGCACATTATGAAGTACAAACACCTGCATCCATGCCCCTTTCTCACGCTTTAGTGCACACATATATGACCAAAGACATTAGGTCTTGCATGTAACTGCCTTTTGTCGTAATATACACATGCTACACATACATCAGTACAGGCTGTATCGTACTGATGGCGAAGTAAGTTCACAGACACACGAACCATAGGCAGAGGACAGAAACACATCGCCTACTACGTAAGCATCCAAT
>NZ_HE999449.1:103849-126002 GCF_000312305.1 Prevotella conceptionensis 9403948
GGATGCTTACCCTACTACCTGTGTAAAGTATCTCCACGAAGTTGCCCGAACCATGGTCCTGCTTGCCGACGAAACAGGAGATGCTGACGAAGGAATGTATCGGGAAGTAGTGATAACTGCAGTACACACAACCTCTCCGTCTGCCTTTACGGCCGGGCGATGACGGAGAGATAAGAGCCTGCGCCACTAGGCGCACTTCAAACATTTTAACCCAAATCAGTTTGTTAAAGGCCGTCTTTTAGCCTTTTACTAAACAACTGATTTGGGCTAAAATAACTTTTCTTATTGATAGCACACCTGCCGATAGGGGCAACGCGTGCATCGTTCCCTATCTTCGGTGGGTTCGAACGGGCGGTTTCTGTCGAAAATTTCTTCCAAGAGCGACTGCAAACCCGCCCAAAACTCATCGCGATATGTGGCCACATCGTCTACGCGTTCTTTGCCTAGGCGCAACACTGGGTCGTTTTCTTCGGTCGATGCCTGCTGAATAAACAACAAGGCTGGACTAACGGGCAGTTCCTGCGCATTCCAAAAGGCCGAATCGCGCACAATCGAGGCGTAAAGGAATGTCTGAAAGAAATAGTCGGCGTGGTTCTTGGTCACCTTTTCGCCCGAGAATATGTCCTCAAAAGTGGCAACTCCCGTCTGTGGTTTCCGCCCAGTCTTGTAGTCCACCACACGGATTACCTTCCCCACACCCTCGTCCACTTCGTCCAACCGGTCTACATAACCACCTATTTTCAAGGGGTGTTGCTTGCCGTCTACATAAAAAGGCACGTCGTTATACACCTGCTTTTCCATTGCCAGTATGCGGAAAGGCGTCAAGGCGAGGTCCATCTGCAACAGTTTCTTCAAGTAAGAGATAATCACTCCGCGATTAATCAGCTGCAACCCATTGTATTCTGGCCGCTGATTGGTGTTAGACACCTTAAACAATTCTTCGTTAAACGCCCTATCCACAACGTGCTGCAAGGCCGACTTGTCCGCAAGAAAATCCTTAATGGCGCGGTCGGTAACGGTCGAATTGGCATCCATCAGCTGCTCGTAAATTAGCTGAGAGCTTTTATGGAAGATGTTGCCAAAGGTTCTGTTGTCAATATCGTCGGTTTCATCGTCACTTTCTTTCAATCCAGCCACGATGTTATAGAAGAACAATAGTTGGCAACGCAGGTAGCGATTGATGGCCGTTGGCGACAGCTTTTCAAGTTTCAGCATCTCTTCCATGATGCTTTGCGTTTTCCTAACGGCGTGCGGCTGCAACACATTGGGCGTTTGTCCGGCCTGTAACGATAGTCGTTCAATCTGATGACCGCTCTCAACAAGCATTTGCAACATAAAGCGGCTCATCTCTCCCGTGTGTCCGTCTTCGGTTGAATTGTTATATAATATGGTGACGTTCTTCGCACGTTGCAACAGTCGGTGGAAGTAATAAGAATAGATAGCCACCTTGTGGTCTACGGTTGTAAGCCCGTGCGCCTTGCGTATCGAATAAGGAATAAACGAGGCATCGTTAACACCTTTGGGCATGTTGCCTTCGTTGCACGACAGCAACAAAATGTTGTCGAAATCCAAGTTACGGGTTTCTAACACGCCCATTACTTGCAAACCTACAACAGGTTCGCCGTGGAAAGGAATGCTAGTGGCCTGCACCAGCTGTGTAATCAATCGCAACAAGGTTATCAAATCTACCGAGAGGTCGCCCGAAATAATCAACTCGTGCAAGCGGTTAAACAAGGTGTACATCCTATATATGGCCTCTTTCATTAGGTGGTCGTTGGTTTCTTGTGTGCTCGTGCCCACACATTTCAGCAATTGCAACACCCAGGCCACCAGCTTAGCATGGTAGGTTTGCACATCTTCAACACCGTCTTCTAAGTTGGCAAACAACAAGGACAAGCCTTCATCTATGGCCAAGTCTTGCCTTAACGGATAATAGGTGTGATGTTCTTCGAGCGTGGCCAGCAGTTTACTGCAATTCTCCGAGAGAAAAAGGCTATACGGATGCCTAAGCACTGGCCGCACATATTGTAGCCTATAACGCCCCGAACTCTTGGTGTAGCCGGCGGTTTGCAAGGAGATGAGCGCATTGACAAACGAAAAAACGGGCGACTGCGCCAAGGGAAAGCCCGTGGTGATGTTCACGTTCTCTACCTGTGGAGGCAAGCTATGCACCACGGTTTGCAGCAAGTTCTCGCCGCACAGCACCACAGCCGTCTTTCGTCCTGCCTGAACAAAGGCGTCGTTTTGCAGCCAATGCCCCACAAAGCGAGCCTGAATGGTTTCTGTGGAGGCCGACACGAACTGCATTTTTTTCTCTTGGCGGAAGTTGTCGTATATCTCTTCATCGCGGTTAAACAACTCGTTGGGAAAAGCATCGAGGTATTGACGGATGTAATGTCCAGCCTCGTTGTTGGCCCCTTCCATGTAATAGCGGTCGAAATCCCAATAAAACTTGGCCTTACCTGCCTTTTCCAGTCGGGCAAACAGTTTCTGTTCTACCTTCTGCAACATGTTGAAACCCACAAACACATAAGCCTCTGCATCGAAACTCACGTTCTCGTTACAGGCCACTTCACGATAAAGTGCACCCTCGTAGGCTAGCCCTTCTTCTTGCAGATGGGCGTTATACCTATTATATATGTCGCCAAAATTTTGCCATAACTGCAAGAAACGTTTCTTCAACTCCGAGTTATAATCGTCAGAGAAGTTACTGAAAAAGCGTTTCAGTGCCTCTCGTTGTTCGTCGGTAAGGTATGAAACATCGTCCAGTTCGTGAATGTTGCTCAGGTTTCTAAACACGTCTGCGGCATCGGCCAGGTTCTTGTCAATGTCGTCGAAATCGCTTAGCATCAGCATTCCCCAACCATAAAAGTGGTCGAGCGTTTCGGTCGAGCCCGTGCATTGAACGTAAATGCGATAAAGGTCGCACACCAGTTTGATGTCGTCGGCCACTATTCGTTCACTCCTAACACGAAACAACTGGCTGATGGTGGTGCAAACGGGACTCCATAACGGTCCATCTGCCATGCGTGCCAGATGCTCGTTAAGGAATAAGGATGCGCGTTTGTTGGGGAAAACAAGCGTTACGCGCGACAGGTCTGTGCCAAATTTCTTCAACAAGTCTTCGGCAACGTATTCTAAAAAAGTCTTTCTCATTTCACTTCCTCAATCTTATTACTGTAAACATACCACAGATAGCCACTTACTTGCTTATAACCCATCGTTTCTAGCAAGGCCATGTAACTGGCCACTTGTGCGTGGTGTTCTTCCTTGGGCTTGCCAAACTTAAAGTCGATAACCCGCATTTCCTCGCCATTTGTTATCACGCGGTCAGGACGGTGCGTCACAACAGCGTTGGTAACAGGGTCTACCGATAGTATGGAACATTCGTTAAACAGTTTCCAACCATCCGAAAACCACTCTTTTACGCGCTTATCGGCAAAGCGTTTGTTCAACATCTCTATCAGTTTTTCTTTGGTTAGGTCGCTATCGTATAGCACACCGTCTTGCTCCAACTGCCTTAACACGTTGGGCACATCGGCTAATGTACGTATCTGAGCAAACACCGCGTGCAGCACACGGCCCAGTTTGATGTAGTTGTTTTGTTGAGCGTTGTCGTCTTCTCCACCGATAAAGTCCGAACTTTTGTTGCTCTGTAAGAACTGGGCCTTGCTCTCGTACACCTTCACATCAAAGGTAAAGGGCGATGGAATGGTGTTAAATACGTTGTCGGATTTGCCTTTCGCCTTCTCCTCCGCTGTGTCTATGGATAAGGTTCCGTACTTAAATTCCAAGTCTTCTTCGGCTGTTGTTTCAAGCGTACTGCCTGGCAACATGCCCGTTAGCTGTTCGATACATTGCCCAATAACAGCAGAACGACTGCCCGCTTTGTCTTTTTCGCCCATCACAAAGAGGTTTCGGCCTGCCCTTGTGAACGCCACATACAGCAAGTTCATGTTGTCTACTATCGTTTGTAGATGCTCGTGCAGGTAGTCTTTCTCGTAAACCGACCCCATTAGTTGTTTGGGATAGAGGTCTACGGGCACCAACGGCAAGGCGTTGAACGGTGGTTCGTCGGGCTGACACCATAGCGTTCCACCCGTTCTCTCCAACTGCCAGTCGCAGAAAGGCACGATGGTATGGGCAAATTCCAGTCCTTTACTCTTATGAATGGTAAGTAACCGCACGCCGTTAAGCTCGTCACTCTGTATGGCACGGTCCTTCATGTCGTTCTCCCATTCGTCGATTACAGCGTTTAGGTCGGCCGAATTGTCCACCAAAAACTTGTTCAGCCTATCGTAGAAGGTGCAGATGTATGCACTTTGTTCCGACAATCGTTCTAGCTGAAAAGCCTGATACACCTCTTCAACGATGTTGAATATGGGCATGGCCATTAGTTGTTGGTGGTTGTTCCAGAACTTGTTGGGCAGAAAACTGGCCACATCGGCATCGCGTTTAAGCATTTCGCGGTCGCCAATGGCATTGCCCAAGATGTGCGTTTGATAAGTGGTGGCCAGGTTAGCTTGCAGCAAACGGTCGGCAGGATTGGCCAAAACGCGCAGTGCACCCATGATAATTTGCACGGCAACAGAGGCTTGCAGCTTAAAGCCTTCGTCCGAAACCAATCGCACTTCGGGCAAATGCACCATCATATAGTCGGCAATAAGTGCGATAGAATTGTTGTTTCTTACCAATATGGCCACGTCTTTGGGCCTTGCTCCTTGCTCCAACAGGTTCTTTATCGTGTGGCATATCTTGGCCAGGATACGCTGTTCGCAATCGTCCTTGCTCAGAAGGCATACCTCAACCCTACCCTTCTGCTCCTTACTAGTGGGCACCAACTGTTTCACGTCTTGGTAAGCCACCTGCATTTGCTGCGCTCCCGTTGGGCTTTTCTCCTCCAACTCGTGCTGTTCGATGGCACATGCCGCCTCGAAAAATGCGTTGTTAAAGTCAACGATGTTGCGCTCCGAGCGATAGTTGGTGGTCATTCGCTCAATTTTAAAGGCATGCGGCGAGCCTGCAAATTGCTTTTCAATCTCGTTCAGCAGTCGCCAGTCGCCCGAACGCCATCTGTATATGCTTTGTTTCACGTCGCCCACAATCAAGCTTTGCGATTGGTTGTGGCTCATACACTCTTGCAACAGCACCTTAAAATTGGCCCATTGCACCGTGCTTGTATCTTGAAACTCGTCAATCATGATGTGTTCGAGTTGTGTTCCTATCTTCTCGAAGATAAAAGGCGAGTCGCTATCGTGTATCAGGGCGTGCAAAAGGGTTTGCGTGTCGCTCAACAAAAAGCGGTTCGACTGCTCGTTAAGTTCGCGCACCTGCGTTTCTATCTTGTCCAAAAGGCGCAGTTGATCCAGGTGGCGCAAGGTAAGCTTGGCCGATTTAAGCAGTTTCACCTGCTCTTTACGCAGCTTTTCCGAGTCGTTCAAATAGTCGAACAGCACGTTTCTCACCACGGTTAACGCATGTCCATCGCCGTTCTGCTCTTTCTTTCCCACCCAGGCGTTGGGGGCTTCAAGGGCGTCGAGCACACGCTTGGTTAGCAGCTTGTCGTCTTCTACCTGCCCATTTTTCAACTTCATGAAGTAACCGCAAACGCCCTTCTCCTTATAAGAAAAGTCGGCAACCAACAATTGGTTTTCTTCCAACAGCTGTTCAAACCCTTCGCCAATGCCAACAAGCTTGTGTTCGGCCGCTTTTGCCAATGCCCTCATGGTTTTAACGTAACTGTCAAACGCCTCTTCGTTGACCATTAGTGCGCTCAATTGTTTTCTGTTGTCTTTGTAAACATCCTTAAAGATGTTCTCGCCAAAACGCTTTATCTGCCCAATCACATTCCAACTCTTATCGTCGGCGATGTTCTGTTGGATGTATTCCATTATCCATTTCAGCACCTTGCTGTTAGGACTAAGCTCTTCTATCAGCTTATCTACGGCTTGTTGTTCCACCTGACTATCATTCAAGCCCACATGCAAGTTAGCGGTGAGATCCAATTCACGTGCTAAGTTTCGCAAAACAGCTTGGAAAAAGGTGTCGATGGTTTCAACTCTAAAATAGTTGTAATTGTGTAACAGGTTGCTCAAAGCCGTTCCTGCCTGTTGCGAGGCATACTCTGGACTGATACCTAGTTCGTTCGTAATCTTGTCTAGGTAGCCTTTCGAACTGGGCAAAAGTTTCCAAATGCCATAAAGCTGGCTCAAAATGCGCAACTTCATCTCTTCGGTGGCCTTGTTGGTAAAGGTCACGGCAAGTATGTTTCGGTAGCTATGCGGATTGTTCAGCAGTATCTTGATGTAGTTCACCGCCAAAGTGAACGTCTTTCCGCTACCTGCGCTTGCCTTATAAACGGTTAATGGGGTATGCATAGTGTTATATGTTTTCTTGGAAATATAAAGTTTGCGATGTTTTCTCTACCAATGTCGAAACAGTTCAAATCCGAATTTCAAGCCAAAGCCATCGAATTTCCAGTTACGATTGGAGACAAATGCACCAATACTAAAAAGCCTTGTGGTAAAGCCGTAGCCGCATTCAAGGTATGGGTGCAATGATTTAACGCTCAGTGCACTTACATAGATGCGTTCCATCTCTATGTAATGCCCCACCAAGGGCAGCCAACTCACGGCCAATAACGGTGTTTCGTAAGTGAAATTACCGCGCACATAATAGTTCGAGGCATTGTACCTGCTTGCGTTAAGCAGTTCGAATTCGCCCGTCCAACCATCGTTCCACCCTCCTGGGATGGTGTTCTCGCGAAAGTTGGAGTAGTCGAGAAAGTAAGAAGAACGTCCCTTTTGCGTATAGAACCCTGTGCCAAGGCGCATGGATAAGGCGCGAAGTCGGGACAGGCGAAGAAGGTATTGTCCATCTATTTCCCATCGTTCGTAAGAGGTGTTCGACTTAAACGCATGGGGTAAGCTGCGCTCGTAGTCGATGATGAATATCGGTCCTTTCCATCCCAAAGGGCGTATAGACAGTTCGAAGGAAGGGGCGAAAGACCGAAATACCACAGGGAAGGACAACAACTCGAAGGCCGAGGGGTCTAATGGTTTGCGCTTGTGGAACACAAAGCCAACACGCAAGCCCCATTTCGAGGAGAAATCGATGTTGGTATCGAACTTCATATAGCGGTCGGTAAACTGATATAGGTCCTTGCCAATGTCGAAAAACTTACTTAATAGCGACTCCGACACGCGGTCGGCGATGGTGGAACTGTATATGCGGTTGCCTGTACTCAGTTCAAACCGCGAGTAAAAGTTGCGCTCGCGGTTGTAATAAAACACCACTGGCGCATAAAACGTAATGCGTTTCTCGCGAAAGAAATATCCTGCCTTGAGCTGAACGAACAATGATGTGCGCGGACTGAAGGTGTATCCCAACCTAAAATCGTTCATATAAGTAAACCCACGACTGGGCGAATACTCCATATAAAAGGGATCGAAGGGGGCGTTTAGGCGGAAATAACCTTGATTAGACTTGCCAAAGTCGCTGCCAATGCGGTCTACCAAATAGTCGCCAAGCTTGCGCCAGAACATGCCACGTGGCCTATCGGGTTGGGTTCTCACCGTGTCTTGGCGTATGTCAGCCAGAAATACGGGCTTAAATATTTCTCTTTCAATGCGTGTAAGGCTATCCTTGCGTAGCAAATTAATGGTGAACGCGGGCTTGTTGGGGTACACTTTCGCGCTGTCTATGGGCGAAAGGTCGTAGTTAACGCGGTAAGTGGCCGCCATTTGGTTGCCCATAAACTTGAAGGTGGTGCGCAAGATGCAGCTTCTCACCGCAAGTTTGTCGTGTTCCTTGTCGCCCGTGTCGGTGTCTAGCTCAAAGCGCAGCATGTCGTATTCGCCTTCGGCATGGCAGGTTATCACCCTACCCGTATGCTTTTCAATGATGGCATTGCCCTTAACCAGCTGCGTATTGTCTACCTTGGGCTTGAAACTTAGCAACACAAGACTGTCTGTTTGCGACAAGAACCTTAATTGGTAAAACATTTTGTTGTGCCTATTGAAGGGCGACAAGAGAAACTTGTCTACTAATGTTACATCGTAAAGCTTTGGCGATAGATACTTAATGGCCGGCGGAAGGATGTTTTCGCTGTGAGGAAGTGTGGTGTACGAAACCAGTGTTTGCGTGTTGTGCCCCGCATTTTTGTTATATGTATGCCTTCTTATACTCTCGCCCATAAAGTGCCGCTTGCCACTTCGAGCCAAATCGAACAGGTTTGGCACGGCCATTAACAAAATGTTTTTACGACGAATGTCGATGGTATAACGTGTGTACGAATAGTAGGTGGTGTCGATGGGGCGTGCGTAACAACTGTCGGCGTAGCGATAAATGCGGTTCAGCAACAGGGTGTCTGTTGCTGTCCAAGTCTTGCTTTGGGCCGAAACGCCAATGCACATACCGCAAACAATGATTACATGCCGCATTTTCATTAATGGCAAAGTTAGCGAAAATCAATGAAAAAACGCTGAATTTAAAGGTGAAAAAGTGGTTTAATGGTGAAAGGGTGAAAAGATGAAAAGGCGTTTTAAAGGTGAAAGGGTGAAAAAGTGAAAAGGTGAAAAGATGGCTGCGCCTATTAACTTGTTAACCCGTTAGCTGGTCAACTTGTTAACTTGTCAACTTGACATTTGGTTAACTTGTCAACTTGACATCTGGTTAACTTGTCAACTCATCAACTCATCAATTTGTCAACTGGTTAACTGGTCAACTGGTCAACTCGGTGACTCGTACCCTCGTCAACCATTGTAATCTTTTTGGTATAAATTTTAACATTATGAGTGACTTTTTTGCCAGCGACTGCCCATCTTGCCGCAAAAAATCGATTCTCGCGAAGGTTGGTTTTGATGCAAAAAGGGATTAGGATGTGAATGCGGTAAAATGAATATTTATTTAAAGAAGTCGTCATTTACACCAACTTTTGGGCTATTTATAGCAAAATGTAGTGCAATATGCCGCAAAACGCAGTGCATTTTGGTGCTAAACGCAATGCGTTTTGGTGCTAAATGCAATGCGTTTTGATGCTAAATGCAAGGTAAAATGCCGCTAAACGCAGTGCAAAATGCTGCTAAATGTGAGCCAAAAAGCATAAAAATACAGTCAAATGGCATAAACAAGACCTCTTCGATCCACTAAAATATGGCTCAAATGGGGCAAAACATACATTAAAAAGTGGGGTTTTAGGGGCTAAAAGTGGGGATTTGGGCATGAAAAATTACGAACCTGCAACCAAACTAGAAAGGCAAAATGGTGCAAAATACAGGTGAACTGCTTAAAAATGGACCGAAAAAGAAATCGACAAGACTGAAAACAGCAGCAAAATGTATGCTTAAGAGCATTTGTTTCTTCTAGAATGATGTGCCACACAGAGTGTGTTTTGTAAAATAATAGCACCATATTTAACAAAAAGAAATGACTGAAATATAGTTTGAAAGCGATGCTCATCGAGCGGATTAAGGACAAAGGGTGTGCGTAGTAGTACATGTTGGCCTTGATTTTCTTCACTAAGCAGGGTAAAATCAGTATGAAAACGAAAAAACAACTTGTTTTGCGTACATTACGAACTTTTATGCTTAACTTTGTAAAAACATTCAACTTAATCTATCCATGAAGATACGTTATGTGGCATTTTTGCTTGTTATGATATGCTTTCTCCCATCGTCGGCACAGGACGAAACAAGATGGGAGGAATATTATCAGCGGTGGTTGGAGAACAACGAGCAGATGGAAGAGACCAACGCCGATGCGTATGAAACCTTATCCGATTTGCAAGCACATGCGTTAAACCTAAATACCGCCACGCGCGAAGACCTAGAACGCCTGCCGTTTCTCTCTGCACAGCAGGTGGAAGGCATCTGCGAATACCTTTATCACTATGCACCCATGCGCTCGCTTTCCGAGTTGGCGTTGATAGAAACTATTGATTATGATACGCGACTGTTGTTGCAATGCTTTGTTTATGTGGACGAAGACAAACGTCAAACCTTCCCCACCCTACGCAACATCATCAAGTATGGCAAACACCAAGTGGCCGCCGAAGTGAAATTTCCACTAACAGGCGAGTCGCCTGCAAGCAAAAAGCATTTGGGCTACGATGTTCGTCATTGGCTAAGATATGATTTTCGCCTTGGCGAATACGTCAAGGCAGGACTATTGGCATCGCAAGATGCAGGCGAACCTTTTTTCAGTAATCGCAACAAAGGGGGTTACGACTTTTATTCTTTCTATCTGTTGGTGCGCAAACTTGGCAGGATAAAGGCTGCTACCGTGGGACGTTATCGCCTTCGTTTCGGCATGGGCTTGGTGATAAATAACGATTATGGCTTTGGAAAACAGGCATCGCTGGCCACATTAGGCAGAACAACGGGACATATTCGAGGGCATTCGTCGCGGTGGGAAGGCAATTATTTGCAAGGCGCGGCAGCCACAGTGAACCTCGCTAAGGGGCTAGACCTATCGTTATTTGGTTCGTATAGGCATATCGACACAACCCCAACGAAAGACGGAAACGCCATAAAAACGATATTGAAGACAGGCTATCACCGCACCAAAACCGAACTGGCACACAAACACAACGCCTTGCAAGGTTTGGTAGGTTCTAACTTAAACTTCTTACGCAATGGGTTTCACATTGGGCTAACGGCATTATACACCGAATTTAACCACGAACTGCGCCCCGACACGGCACAAAGATTTCGCAAATATGCAGCCCGTGGCCGACAATTCTATAATGTGGGCATTGATTATGGCTATCTAAGCAGGCGGCTAACGATAGCAGGCGAAACGGCAATAGACAAAAATCAGGCGCTTGCCACCATTAACATGCTCTCCTTCTGCCTATCGTCGAGATTGGATTTAAGGCTTGTTCAGCGTTTTTATACCTATCGTTATCAAGCACTTTTGGCGCAGAGTTTTAGCGAAGGTGGTCGCGTAAACAATGAAAGTGGCCTGTACATTGGTGCAAATTGGCAGCTGGCACAAGGTTGGTTGGTAAGTGCTTATAGCGATTATGCTTATTTTCCGCAACCCCGTTATCGGGTGTCTACCGCATCGACAGCGTGGGACAACATGCTTACCGCCACTTTTGCACGCGGAAATGCAACCTGGACAGCACGTTATCGGTTTAAAGTTAAACAAGAGAATGCGGCTGGTAGCCATCAGGTTATCGACAAGAAGGAGAACCGTTGCCGACTGGCCTACAGCCTAACTGCGGATAATTGGCATGCCAAGATACAGGCCGACGGCGTAATGATACAAGGTAATGGTCTTAAAAGCGGATGGATGACTTGCCTTTGCGGTGGCTGGCAAACGGCCAAAACAAAGCTAGATGCTGTTGTTGGCTATTTCAACACGAACAGTTTCGACACCAGAATTTATACCTACGAACGTGGATTGCGTTATAATTTCCTTTTTCCCTCGTTCTTTGGCAGGGGCTATCGGGCAGCATTGTTGGGACGAGTGGCGATAAACAGCCACCTGCTGCTCTTAGCCAAACTGGGTTATACGCACCGCCTTTATATTCCGAAGGCTAGACCTAACGCCCATTCCACCACACAGAAAGACCAGGCAGATGCCGACTTGCAACTTATTTGGAAACTATAATTTGGGGCCAGACATCACCTCCTTAGCTTATAAGTTGGCCAACAATCAAGCTTATCATGCATATAGCATGCGAAGAGCAGGCCTTTTGCTGTGCACATGGTACATCGATACGGCATTTATGGCACGGCAATATAACGAAATGTCAAAAATTAATCCTATCTTTGCAGCAGGCAAGTGCGATGAGTTCATTTTGTTCGGCAGTTGACAGTGTGCCAGAGATATGGAAACAACATTGACATTGCAAAGCCTTGTTGACATGAACTTTTAAACAGAGAACGATATGAAAGAAAAACTGACGGAAGGGTGTTTCATGCTGGTCCTCATCGCCTTTGTTGTCTTGGGCAGCACAATGGCCGTTGAAATGTTCCAGCAGGGCGCGTGGGTTAAGGGCATAATTGGCGTGTTGGGTGCACTGTTTTTCGGTTTCCCATTGCTTGGTCCGTTTCTCCTCTCTGCGGCACCAGATACGAAACCGTTACCGTTTGTGCCACAGATAGATTTGCCTACGGATAAAGATTCGTTACGTGAACTTGCGAAAAAGCTTGCTGGCGAAGAAGCGGACGTGATGCAGACTGTCGAGGAACTTCTTGAATCGCCCGAAGCTTTTTATTCAGCACAGATTACGCGTGACGGGTGGTACAATGACGCGTATGTCGATATATGGGATATGTATCATGACCAGCCAGACGTGTTGTGCAGCGAGGGACTGCTGTACGTGTTAGCAGAGGCAGAAGTCATTGCCATGTTTGACTGGAAAGAGGGTCTGGAAGAGTTTGTATGGCAGATGACAGACCTGAGAAGGGCGCAGGCAAATAACTTGTCCGTGCCGCAGGAACACTTTGATGAACAAGCAGATATACCTCATTGGTGCAATGCACTCAACGAGCTTTGGCAGCCGTTGGGTTATAACGCGACGTTCATCGACACAGACGGCGACGAATATATTGTGGCTGTTGTGCAGTACACCCCGTCTCCTCCAATTGATGACATTTCGTGCACAACACAAAGTTGATTAAGCTCGTGGAGATTTCGTTCCCTCTTTCTCTTCAATGTTGTTACTGAAATCTTTTGTCTCGTCGAGGCACTCAGCAACTTTCCAACTGCGTTCCGCTCAGGTGTTTTTCATAGTTGTCTTTTAACAAATAGAGACCTTTTGCACTTCTTATGCGTGAACATTTATGCCCCGTTCGTAGGGTATTTTAATTAGATTTTGTACTTTTGCAGTTCGGCTATAAATGTTTAAACAGATGAGAAAAGTATTATTTATGCTCCTAACAGGTTTAAGTCTTTCCCAATATACGCAGGCTCAGAATGTAGAAATCAAGGTAATACAGACGAGCGACGTACACGGAAGTTTCTTTCCTTACGACTTTATCAACCGCCGCGACAAGAAAGGTTCGTTGGCCAGGGTGAGTTCGTATGTAAACGAAATGCGCAAGAAGTATGGCAAGAACGTTATCTTGCTCGACAACGGCGACATTCTTCAAGGTCAACCCACGTGTTATTATTGCAACTTCGTTAAGCCCTCCATGCCCAACTTGGCCGCATCGGTGGTGAACTACATGCAGTATGATGCACAAACGGTGGGCAACCATGACATCGAAACGGGGCATCCCGTATATGATAAATGGATTAAAGAGGTAAAGTGCCCTATCTTGGGAGCCAACATCATCGACACCCGAACAAACAAGCCCTATGTTCATCCTTATACCATCATTAAGCGCGATGGTGTGAAGGTGGCCGTACTGGGATTGCTAACGCCAGCCATTCCCAACTGGTTAAAGGAGAGTTTGTGGACGGGTTTGCGGTTCGACAACATGGTTAAATCAGCCCAATATTGGGTGAAACACATCCAAACAAAAGAGAAACCCGATGTTATTATCGGCCTTTTCCATAGTGGGCGCGAAGGCGGAATACACACCCCCGACTACGATGAGGATGCTTCGCTGACGATAGCACGCGAAGTGGAGGGGTTCGACATCATTCTTTTCGGACACGACCACACCCGTTACGCTGGTTGGATAAAGAGCAATGCAGGCAGAGACGTGCTGTGCCTCGACCCTTCGTGCGATGCTTGCATGGTGAGCGATGCTACTATCAGCGTACGCAAGGCAAAGGGCAAGGTGGTGAGCAAGAAAATAACGGGCGACGTGATAGACATCACAGGGCAGCCCATCGACGAGAAGTATGTGCAACACTTCAAAGCCGACATTGATAGTGTAAACGCTTTTGTGAACAGGAAGATTGGGCGCTTTGAAAGCACGATTTACACGCGCGACTGCTATTTTGGCAGTGCAGCCTTCACCGACTTTATTCACGACCTGCAATTAAAGATAACGGGAGCCGACATTTCGTTTAATGCTCCGCTATCGTTTGACGCACGTATCAACAAGGGCGACGTGTATGTGAGCGACATGTTCAACCTATATAAATACGAAAATCAAATATATGTGCTTAAAATGACGGGCAAAGAGATACGCAACCATTTGGAAATGAGTTACGACCTGTGGGTAAATACGATGAAATCGCCCGACGACCACATCATGCAGATAAGCGAATGGGCCAAGCAAGACCGTCAACGGTTTGGCTTTAAGAACCTGGCTTTTAACTTCGACAGTGCAGCCGGCATCATCTACGAAGTGGATGTGACCAAGCCCGATGGACAAAAGGTGAGGATATTGAGCATGGCCGACGGTACGCCGTTCGACGAAAACCGCTGGTATAAGGTGGCTATGAACAGCTATCGAGGCAATGGCGGTGGCGAATTGCTTACCAAGGGGGCAGGCATTCCGCGCGCAGAGTTGAAGAGCAGGATTGTGTTTGAGAGTGAGAAAGACCAACGTTTCTACCTGATGAACGAGATAGAGAAGGCTGGCGTGATGAATCCGCAGGCACATAACAATTGGAAGTTCGTGCCAGAAGAATGGACTAAGCCAGCCATTGAGCGAGACAGGAAACTTATTTTCGGTAATTAAAACGAAACATTAAAAACGAGTCTTAACACATTATTATATATAGGCAAACCCCACAAGCGTGCTGCAAATGCCGCATGCTTTGTGTGTACGCTTGCAGGGTCTGCCCTTTAATTGAAAGCCAATGAAAAGCCTGTGGTTTGTATTTAAGCAATCGGACCTGCTGCTCGAACAGCTCGATGACCATACGTTCGGCATTCCCTTATCAGACAACCCGCCAACAACCATCAATGCGCAACAGAATGTACATGAGATGGAATGCACACCCGAAGGATTTGCCGTAAAGACGTACGCAATAGACGATACGACAACCATACCCGCCACCTATACCTTCTGCGATTTAAGGCAGTCGTATTATAAACTCCCAAACAATCTCTATCTCATGGCAGGGAAGTGCCGAGAGATAAATTATTGGGATGCACAAACAAAGTTCTGTGGCGTGTGTGGCGGTGCGATGAAGTTGCACACCAACATTTCTAAACGCTGCACAAGCTGTGGAAACGAAGTCTGGCCACAGTTGGCTACGGCTATTATTGTGTTGATATATAAGGGCGACGAGGTGTTGTTGGTGCATGCCAAGAACTTTAAAGGCAACTTCTATGGCCTGATAGCAGGCTTTGTAGAGACGGGCGAATCGCTCGAAGAGGCCGTAGTGCGTGAGGTGAGAGAAGAAACAGGGTTGGAAATAGATTCTCTGCGCTACTTCGGCAGTCAGCCTTGGCCCTACCCCATTGGGCTGATGGTTGGTTTTACGGCGCGATATAAAGGCGGAAACCTTCGCTTACAAGAAGATGAACTGTCGGCAGGCGGATGGTTTCATCGTGAAAGACTTCCGCAAATACCCGAAAAACTAAGTCTTGCACGCAAGCTGATAGACCATTGGTTAGGTCAATTCAGCCAATAAGCAACAAGCTAGATGTGGTCTAAACGAGGGTTTTCATCCCAAAGTAACACGCCACAAGCGGCAAGAAAACGCGCCATTCAACATGCTATCCCAAGAAATTGTAGTAACTTTGCATGGCATTTTTTCAATTGTTGCAACATATTATACATCAGCATATAAATGGATAACCACAAGATTCCACTTCTGGGGCATACGCTCGACGAACTGAAAGCCATTGCCATAGACAACGGACTGCCTGCATTTGCAGGCAAGCAGATGGCCGTTTGGCTATACGACAAGCACGTGGAAACCATCGAAGAGATGACAAACATCTCGAAAACAAATAGGGAGAAACTAGCACAACGCTACGAAATAGGTGCCGCGAAGTTTATCGATGCACAATATTCTAAGGATGGAACCATAAAATATCTGTTCCCAACAGAGAGCGGTAAGTTTGTGGAAACCGTGTATATACCCGACCGCGACCGCGCCACGCTGTGCGTTTCGTGTCAAGTAGGCTGCAAAATGAACTGTCTTTTTTGTCAAACAGGCAAGCAAGGCTTTGAGGGAAACCTAACAGCCAAAGACATCCTTAACCAAATATACGCCCTACCCGAACGGGAAAAGCTGACCAACATCGTGTTTATGGGTCAAGGAGAGCCGATGGACAACCTAGATAACGTGTTGAAAGTAACACAAATACTAACGGCCGATTATGGTTATGCTTGGAGCCCGAAACGCATAACGGTAAGTAGTGTAGGCGTAAAAGGTAAACTCAAACGTTTTCTCGACGAAAGCGATTGCCATGTGGCCATCAGCATGCACACACCCATACCCGAACAGCGTGCTAGCATCATGCCAGCCGAAAAAGGCCTGTCGATAGAAGAGATTGTTGAGCTTTTAAAGCAATATGACTTCACCCACCAGCGCAGGCTTTCGTTCGAATACATCATGTTTGGCGGCTTAAACGACACGCCACTGCATGCACGGCAGTTGGTTAAGCTTGTAGAAGGACTGGATTGTAGGGTGAACCTCATCCGTTTTCACCAAATACCCAATGTGAACTTGAACAATTCGGACGAGAAACGCATGGAAACGTTCAGGGATTATCTAACCAACCACGGCGTGTTCACCACCATCAGAGCCAGCAGAGGACAAGACATATTCGCCGCTTGCGGTCTTCTCAGCACCGCCAAAAAGATTGCAGGCCGAGAAAACAGCGGCGAACACCAATAAATAAAGAACAAAGTAAAAACCTATGGAAGACAATAAACTTCGTATAGCCATAACCCAAGGCGATGCCAACGGCATCGGAATGGAACTTATTTTCAAAACCTTTGCCTCGCCAGAGATGTCCGAACTTTGCACACCCATCATCTATGGGTCGCCCAAAGTTGCGGCTTATCATAAGAAAGCGCTTAACCTGGACGTTAATTTTTCTATCATTCAGCATGCCAGCGAGGCCAAACCCGAACGGCTTAACTTGCTAGCCATCTCGGACGAAGAGGTAAAGATTGAGTTTGGAACGCCCAACGAGGCTGCCGCTGCCTTAGCACGCAAAGCCATAGACAGGGCTGTTGCCGACTGCAAGGCTGGCATTGTAAACGCCATTGTTAACGCCCCGATAAGCGAAAAACACTTCTTCGCCGCCCAAGAACACCCCCTTAGCTTGTCGCAATACATTGCCAAGCAACTAGGCGAAACGGGTGAGACGCTAGAAATGTGGCTCAACGAATGCTTGCGCATCACTACTCTTTCGGGCGAATTGGCCATAAAAGACGTGGCTAACGAAATAACGAAAGAGCGAATTGAAAGCACAGTGCGCCTATTGCACAACTCGTTGCGCCGCGATTTCATGATTTCCATACCACGAGTAGCAGTCTTGGCACTGAACCCTACACTGGAAGACCAGCCTTGCAAGGAAGAACAAGAGGTGATAGCACCAGCCATCAAGCAACTTATTGCCGAGGGATACACGGCCTTTGGTCCTTATCAAGCCGACAGTTTCTTTGGCAATAGAGAGTTCGACACTTTCGATGGCGTGCTAGCCATGTATCACGACCAAGCAATGATTCCCTTTAAAGCCCTTTCGTGCGAGGGTGGCGTAAGGCTTATCACAGGACTTTCTGCCGTCGTTACCTCAACCGATGATGAGGCGTTAGACGTAAAGGCTGGGCAAGGCGTAAGCAACGAAATGGCTTTTAGGCATGCTATCTACTTGGCCTTAGATGTATTTAGGAATAGAAAAGCATACGACCAGCCTTATAAGAACCCACTGAAAAAGCTCTATCACGAGAAAAGAGACGAGAGCGACAAGGTGCGTTTCAACGTGACGAAAAAGAAAGAGGGCAACGAAGAGCAGCAACCTAAATAAAAAGGGATGAAGAAGAAATATCAAAACGGCTTTTTCATCTTTGGCTTGGTGCTGCTCGGCATCATGGTAACGCAACTAGACTTTGCCGAAGTATGGCGTGGATTAAAACACACAGGCTATTGGTTCTTTGCTGTTCTGGCTCTTTGGATGGCTCTGTACGTACTCAACACCTCGGCTTGGTACATCATTATTAAAGCCGGACAAGGACAAGAAACGGCGCATCCAACTACAAACAACAGCCGCATTAACTTTTGGTGGCTGTACAAAGTTACAGTTTCGGGCTTTGCCTTAAACTATGCTACACCTGGTGGGTTAATGGGTGGAGAGCCCTATCGCATCATGTCGCTTGCGCCAAAGATAGGTACCGAGCGGGCATCCTCTTCGGTTATACTCTACGCCATGACGCATATTTTCAGCCATTTTTGGTTTTGGCTTGTCTCGATAGCCTTGTTTTTCATCACCCAGCCACTCACATTTGGCCACCTCACCATTGTTCTGGCCAGCTTGGTGTTTTGCTTTTTTGGGCTTTGGTTCTTCATGATAGGCTATCGCAAAGGGCTTGCGTTCAGGGCAATGCGCCTACTTAGCCACATTCCATTTGTTAAACGTTGGGCGTTATCGTTCATCGAGCGGAACAAACAGCAGCTAGACACAGTAGACCAGCAGATTTCTGCGTTGCACAAACAAAACCGTACCACCTTTGTTACGGCCGTATTGCTGGAACTAAGTTGCCGCATCATCTCTGCACTAGAAATTTATTTCATCCTTTTAGTCATCATGCCCGATGTCAATTACGTAGAATGTATACTGATATTGGCCTTTACCAGCCTTTTCGCCAACCTGCTTTTCTTCATCCCTTTGCAGCTAGGCGGGCGCGAAGGAGGTTTCCTCATGTCGGCTTCGGGCCTAGGTATTGCATCTAGTTCAGGCATATTTGTTGCTTTAATTGTGCGTGTAAGAGAGTTAATATTTACGGGCTTAGGACTTCTTTTAATTAAGTTCGACCGTTCTACGCCCAACGCCGACCTTCCCAAATAGCTCCATCAGCAAAGTCGTTACAACATTTTATCAGTCTGATTTCGTGCTTTTTAACGGTTGCAAAAACGCGAAATGAATGTTAACAAGCTTATAGGTATATGAAGACTTGAAGGCTTTAAGAGCACAGAAAGTTACAAGCTCACAGGCACAGAAACTTAAAACAATAATGCCGAAATTCGTTAATCTTCCATATTTCTGCCTTTTCTTCGGCTATTTTTTCGTAACTTTGTTGCTCCTATGAATACGACGGAACTACAAAAGATAAAACAACGGTATAACATCGTGGGCAACTGCGATGCCCTGAACCATGCCTTAGACGTTGCCATGCAGGTTGCGCCAACAGATTTGTCGGTACTAATCATAGGCGAAAGTGGCGTAGGAAAGGAGATAATCCCACGCGTTATTCACGACAACTCACCCAGAAAACGCGAGAAGTATTTCGCAATTAACTGCGGTTCGATACCCGAAGGCACCATTGACAGCGAACTTTTCGGTCACGAAAAGGGTTCGTTCACGGGTGCTATCGGCGAAAGCGAGGGCTATTTTGGCGTTGCCAACAACGGTACGATATTCCTCGACGAGGTGGGCGAGCTGCCTATGGCCACGCAAGCAAGACTTCTTCGCGTGCTAGAAACGGGCGAATACATCAGAGTTGGCGGTCAACGCATCATGAAAACCAACGTGCGCATCGTAGCCGCTACCAATGTGAACATGCGAAAAGCCATCAGTGAAGGGCGATTTAGGGAAGATTTGTTCTATCGACTGAACACCATCCCCATACAAATGCCACCTTTACGCGACCGCGGAAACGACATCATCTTGCTTTTCCGCCTTTTCGCCATGCAGATGGCAGAGAGGTATAAGCTGCCCAGGATATCTCTGACGGAAGATGCAAAGGCCTTGATGCTGAAATATAAATGGCCTGGGAACGTGCGACAACTTAAAAACATCACCGAACAAATATCCATTTTAAGTCGCGAACGCGAGATAGACGCCACGCATTTACAGAAGTTCATACCACAAGACCCAGAGAGCACGCAGCTTGCGCCCGTTTCTTCTACGGGTTCACACTCGTATGAAAGCGAACGCGAATTGCTCTATAAGATACTCTACGAACTTCGGGGTAATGTGAGCGACCTACGCAGAGAGGTGTCGGGACTGAGAAAAAGACTAGACGATAGTGTTGCCTTAGGTGCAGAATTGCCTGGTTACTCTTCGTCTATCGCCGCTTTGAACACGAAGAATTACGACACATCCCCCACCCTAGCCTCCATTCAGCCCACACAACAAGCTCCCCTTACGAATGGATTTGTTGAGGCCGAAGAGATAAATGAGGCCGACAACGAAAGCCTAAACCTAAACGACTTAGGCCGGCAAATGGTGGAGAAAGCCCTTGAAAGGAACGGAGGAAACAGAAAGAAAGCTGCCATAGAGCTTGGCATATCAGACCGAACATTGTATAGGAGAATAAAGCAATATGGATTGGAAAGCAGTAAATAGGCTGGCATTAACGCTCGCACTCGGCACTTGCGTGCTGTGGGCATGCTCCGTTTCGTACAAGTTTAACGGAGCCAGCATTGATTACAGCAAGACGAAAACCATACAGATTGCCGAATTTCCCAACCGAAGTAGCTACGTATGGGGACCTATGGCACCCATGTTCAACAACCAATTGAAGGACATCTTTGCCAACCATACACGCCTAACGCAGGTTAAACGAAATGGCGACTTGCGTATAGACGGCGAAATTCTGCAATATTCGCAGCGCAACAAGTCGGTGTCGAGCGAAGGATATTCGGCACAAACGGAACTTTCCATGACGGTTAACGTGCGTTTCACCAACACAAAGAACCAAAAGGAAAACTTTGAACGCCAGTTCACCGCTAGCGCAACATACGAAACAACCTTGCCTTTAAGTGCCGTGCAAGAGCGCTTGGTGAGGGAAATGGTGAAAGACCTAACAGACCAAATATTCAATGCCACTGTGGCTAATTGGTAAAGCCACGGAACTAACAACGCAAATGATGAATTTAACGCAACTTATCAATCATCCCGAAGTGCTAGACAAGGAGACGCTCTACGATCTCCGAAGCATCGTTGCGCTACATCCGTATTATCAGCCTGCAAGGTTGATGATGCTGCAAAACCTTTATATTCTGCACGACCCCACTTTCGACGAGGAGCTTAGGCGAGCATCGGTATATCTCACCAACCGCAATGTGGTGTTCGAAATGATTGAGGCCTCACACTATAAGCTCAAAACGGAAGACCGCCGAACAAAGCGGCAAGAGCAGACCGACGGCAACGAGAGTCGCACAATATCGCTTATCGACAATTTCTTAGACTCGCTGCCCGAAGACAAAGAGCAGGAAACGCAGAAAAGTCGCCGCAAACCTACACCTGCTGATGCTGCAATAGACTATGTGTCTTATTTGCTCGAAATAGAGTCGGAAGAACATGCTGAGCCCCAAGAGGCTCCACAACTGAAAGGGCAAATGCTCATAGACAACTTCATTTTTAATGAAGGAGGGAAGATTCAACTGAAAGACGAGCCCGAATTTACGCCCGTTGTAGAAGACAATACGACCACGACAACAGCAACCGAAGGCGATGGATATTTCACTGAAACATTGGCAAAGATATACATTCGCCAAGGAAAATTTGAGAAGGCACTTGAAATTATTAGGCGACTAAATTTGAATTATCCAAAAAAAATGTTTACTTTGCAGACCAAATACGTTTCTTAGAGAAATTGATAATAAACAATAAAAACAAATAGAAAGGTGATTTTTATCCTTTTTGTAGTAGTTGTCGTCGTAGCTGACCTGCTAATAGTCGGCAATAAATAACAAAAGATAGATAATAAAATAAATAACAAAAACAAATAGAAAATGATTTACAGTCTTTTTGTAGTACTTATCGTCATCGCAGCTGTGCTGATGATTGCCATTGTACTCATTCAAGAGTCGAAAGGTGGAGGCCTTTCGTCGCAATTCTCTTCGTCGAACTCTATCATGGGTGTACGCAAAACAACCGATATTGTTGAGAAAACCACATGGGGATTGGCTATCGCTATGGTTGTGTTTAGCGTTGTTTGTGCATACGTTGCGCCCAAATCGTTAGCTGAAACGAGCGTTCTCGAAAAATCAGCAACCGAAACGCAAACCACAAATCCCAACACCACACCAGGTTTTGGCGCAGGTTCGCAAGCCCCTGCTGCACCAAGCACGCCTGCTCCCGCTACACCAGTGAAGAAATAAGTAAGCATCC
>NZ_HE999449.1:126920-132606 GCF_000312305.1 Prevotella conceptionensis 9403948
ATTGGATGCTTACAGAAATAATAGGAAACAAAAGCAGCATACGTTTCTATAACGTAGCTGCCCTATTCGTTAGAACTCCCATTGACGGCCATGCTATCAATGGGAGTTCTACTTTTTTAGGGAGTTATGCTTTTAGGTTGACAACAATACGACAGACGTTAGAACATCCTGTGCGAGACGAACACGGAACAATGCGACCATTAAAATTAAACGGGTCAACCTAACGCCAAGCCCCCACTTTAAAGCTAATTCTAAAACAACGTGGAATTTGCAGAACCTGCCTTAAATAGGCTGTAATAATCCGCAAAAGTGGATTATACAGCAACAAGAAGCCTTCGTTTAGTCCTAAACAGGGGTCAACAACAGGCTAAACCCCATAGGGTGCCAGCCCGATTTTGTGTCTATTTCGTCTCCAACAATATTTTCTTCTTGCCTTGGCGCGCCTCAAAATATGGGTATTCGTCGCGCAAACAGATGTCATCGTAAACAAAATCCGCCACAACAGTATCGTTACCATCGGGCAAAATAAGTCCCATCTTACCATCTTTCTGCGCAATAATGGGCATTAAGCACAAGTCGTCCACATACGTATAGCAACGGCGTAAGAAGTCGTACTTGGGCGAAACAAGCACATTTCCGTCGCCATCATTAATGCCAAACTTGCCGTCTACCTCCACAACTTCGTGATAGCGCAGGTATTTCGACTTGATGCGATTAAGGTAATACACCATTTTTCGCCTGTTGTTAACCAACGTTAGTAAATAATCGAACGTGTCGCAGTAGTTAGCCATAGCCCTCGTTAGCACGATTTTGAAGTCGAGTCCGCTTGTAACCTTCCTGTTAAGGTCGATATATCTGGCAATGGCCACTTCCTTTTCAGGTATCGACAAAGTGGAAAGCTGTGCCTCAAACTTGTTCATGATGTCCTTGCTACCCGACATTCCTTTTATATATCGATGAATTTGGCGGCCCATCTCATCACAGACAAATTTGTCAATACGTTCCTCTTCGATTGGGTCTACATACGTTGCTTCGAAGTTTTCAAGTGTAATTCGTTCCATGATTATCTCCTTTTTCACAAAGGTATCACATTTATTTAGGTTTCCCAACGGATTAAACATTTTTTAATGATAAAGATATCAAGATACACTGGTCATCATTGTTCACAAAACGAACAGCAAAAGGAACACACGATGTGAACCTCGTTCACAGACTTATAATGAAGTGGGCTGACTTTTAATCTTTCTTTAAATAGAGGGAAGAGTTTCTCATCTTAGTGGTGCCAACACAAGATAAACACTCCTTTTATATACGAAGTGCATCACACAATCAACTCACTGGCTTACAAAATCACGAAAACCCAACAACTCCCGAATACATCAACTCATCAATTTTCAAACTCAAGAATTGCTAACCCCATCAACTTAGAAACCCATCAACTCATAAGCCCACAAAACCATCAACTCACAAACTCAACAACTCATAAACTCACAAAACCATCAACTTTCAAACTCATCAACTCATAAGCTCGAAAAGCATCTATTCACAAACTCATCAACTTTCAAACTCAACAACTCACCACCCCATCAACGTGAAATCTTAAATTATTATTTTTTATTTTACAATACCACTCTATTTCTCATTCTATTCTAGCCAAACCGTTAGTCTAAAAGTAGGCAAATTATCACTATTTCTAACCTTTCGCGCCTTTCTTCTTGTCCATTTTTAAGAATACGAAGTGCATGTAGCACCATTTTACCTTTCTAGTTTGGTTGCTGGCTCGGATTTTTTCAAGCTCAATTACCCGCTTTTACCCTCCTAAACCCCACTTTTTAGCTGCCATTTTGCCCTTTCTAGCCCTATTTTTAATGGTTCGGAAGGCTTTTATCTATCGCATTGCGGTGTATTTTTATGCTTTTTTGTTCGCATTTTGCACCATTTCGAACTGCATTTTGCACCATTTTGCACTGCATTTAGCACCATTTTGCACTGCGTTTAGCATCAAAACGCACTGCGTTTAGCGGCAAAACGCAGTGCATTTAGCGGCATATTGCACTGCATTTTGCAGCAAATAGCACCTAAAATGGTGCAAACGACGGTTTCCTTAAATAAAAATACATCTCGTCTGCATTTATTTCCAATCCCTTTTTCATCAAAACCAACCTTCGCGAGAATCGATTTTTTGCGACAAGGTGGACGATTGGTGAATGAAAAGGCCACTCAGGATGTTAAATTTCCCACCTAAAACTTGACAAAAAAAACGATTACTCCGCGTACACGCGTATGGGAAACGGCACGGAAAGTACGTACGCTTACGACTGCCAGCGCGAGCGGTTGCAGGGCATCCTGCTCACAGGCAACGGAAACAGAATCATGAAAACGAAGAAGTAATCTGTCATTGGCAACCAGTTTTCAACTTGTAGAGAATGCTTTGAATAACTTCCGTCTGGTCACCTTTTGAGACATAACCACGTTTTGCCACAGACAGATGGGGCAAGGTTTCAAGGATTATTGTATCTTTATCAAGTACTTCGTACATGAGAGGAGTGTTTATCTTGCTTTAATTTTCGCAACAAAAATAATAAACTCCGCTCAATTGATATTATAGAAATGCTAAAAGTCAAGATGACTTCAGCGTTACATTCCGCATAAGGAAGAATGGAAATGCCAATAAACTAGAATTGATGCTCGTTACACTTGAACGCATAAACGAGGGCAAATAAGTTATAACCAAACAAAGGAAGGCCGATTTATCAACGTGTTTCTGCACATATCAATTTGCATGCAACATTGCGCATAGCGAAACAAAACGATTAGCCGAAAACAAAATATGAGGCATTACGACACGCCTAGGGCTAACATAACAACAATTAGAAAAGTGCGGCTGCATACAGTCGCACTTTTTTAGGCAAATAAATGCCCGAAAAAGGCGCACATTAGTAAATTAATTCATATATTTGTGCTTGTCTTACAAAATACCGATATTGATACTAACGTTTAACAGATACATTCTAACATGAACAATGTAAAGCAACTTGTAGAGTGTGTGCCTAATTTCAGCGAAGGCCGCAACATGGAAATCATTAACCAGATAACCAGTGTTATCAAAGAGGTTAAAGGTGTTAAACTGCTCGATGTAGACCCAGGAGAGGCCACCAACAGAACGGTGGTAACCTTTGTGGGTTGCCCAGACGTGGTGGTTGAGGCCGCATTCTTGGCCGTGAAAAAAGCAGGAGAACTTATCGACATGCGCCAACATCACGGCGCACACCCACGAATGGGTGCCACCGACGTGCTGCCACTCATCCCCGTGGCTGGCATAACGCTCGAAGAATGTGCCGAATTGGCACGCAAATTGGCCAAACGCATCGCCGACGAGCTGCAAATTCCTTGCTATTGCTACGAGGCTGCTGCCTTCACACCCGAAAGACAAAACCTAGCCGTATGTCGACAAGGCGAATACGAAGCACTCGCCGAGAAACTGACTACCGAAGGGAAACAACCCGACTTTGGGGCACGCCCCGTTGACGAACGTGTTCAACGTACAGGCATTACCGCTGTTGGTGCGCGTAATTTCCTCATCGCAACCAACTTTAACCTGAACACAACCTCAACACGCCGTGCCAATGCCATCGCTTTCGACGTGCGAGAGAAAGGCAGACCCGTTCGTGAAGGAAACCCTATAACAGGAAAAATCAAGAAAGACGAGAACGGGAAAACCATCAATCAACCAGGAACGCTTAAAGCGACAAAGGCAATTGGCTGGTTTATCGATGAGTACGGCATTGCCCAAGTATCAATGAACATTACCAATATCGACGTTACCCCACTCCACATTGCTTTCGACGAAGTGTGTCGTTGCGCACAAAATCGAGGGATAAGGGTTACAGGAACGGAGATTGTTGGACTTATTCCCAAACGCACACTCGTCGAGGCTGGCAGATATTTCTTGGAAAAACAAAACCGTTCTACTGGCATTCCCGAAGAAGATGTTATCAAGATTGCCGTTAAGTCAATGGGACTAGACGACCTCAAACCATTCAATCCACGCGAAAAAGTGATTGAATACCTTTGCGAAGAAGAAGTCAATAAAAAGCTAGTAGACCTCACTGTGGAAGGTTTTGCCAAAGAAACATCGCGCGAATCGCCTGCTCCTGGCGGTGGAACTATCTCTGCTTACATGGGCGTTTTGGGTGCCGCTTTGGGTGCAATGGTTGCCAACCTTTCGAGCCATAAGCCCGGATGGGACGATCGCTGGGAAGAGTTTAGCCATTGGGCAGACAAAGGACAGGAGATGATGCGCAACTTATTGCACCTTGTAGACGAAGACACGGAGGCCTTCAACCGCATTATGGCAGCCTTCGGACTACCCAAGAAGACCGATGCCGACAAACAAGCGCGTACCGATGCCATACAAGCCGCCACACTTTATGCTGCACAAGTGCCATTGCAAACGATGAAAGAGTCGTTCCGCGTCTTCGAGTTGTGCAAGGCAATGGCCGAAACTGGCAACCCCAACAGCGTGTCCGATGCAGGCGTTGGCGTCTTGGCCGCTCGCGCTGCCGTGCTGGGAGCTGGCATGAACGTGAAGATTAATGCCGGTTCGCTTATCGACAAAGAGGTGAGCAACAAACTTATTGCCGAGGCAAACGACCTTATCGCAAAAGCTAATACAGCCGAAACAGAGATTGTTGCCATCGTAGAATCAAAACTATAATGCGTTTGCAGGTGGGCTTTTTGCCTGCCTGCATTTCGCCTTTATGCGCTAAACGGTGCACAAGGTGTAACCGCTACACCTTATATATAAGTAGGTAAGAATAAAACTAACCAACCACTATGACCCTTCAAGAATTCCAAGCAGACCTCCGTGGTGGTATTCCCCACGTGCTGCCCGAACCACAAGCTTACGACAATAGCGTAAGTCATGCCCCAAAAAGAAAGGACATCCTTTCGGCAGAAGAAAAGAAATTGGCACTAAGAAACGCGTTGCGCTACTTCCCCAAAGAACTACATGCACAGCTGTTGCCCGAATTTACGCAAGAGCTGAAAGACTATGGCCGCATTTACATGTACAGGCTGCGCCCGCGTTATGCCATGCACGCTCGTCCGATAAACGATTATCCGCACCATAGCACGCAGGCTGCAGCTATCATGATGATGATACAAAACAACCTCGACCCTGCCGTGGCGCAACACCCACACGAGCTTATCACTTACGGAGGTAATGGTGCCGTATTCCAAAACTGGGCACAATATCGACTCACCATGCAGTATCTTAGCGAGATGACCGACGAGCAAACACACGTAATGTATAGCGGACATCCCTTAGGTTTGTTCCCCTCACACCCTAATGCACCACGCGTTGTGGTAACAAACGGCATGGTTATCCCCAACTATTCTAGGCCCGACGATTGGGAAAGGTTCAATGCGCTGGGCGTAAGTCAATACGGACAAATGACCGCTGGCAGCTATATGTACATCGGTCCGCAGGGCATCGTGCACGGAACAACCATCACCGTGCTTAACGCAGCACGCAAAGTGTTCGGCAAAGAGAAAAACCACAAGATGCCACTCTTTGTGTCATCAGGTCTTGGTGGCATGTCTGGTGCTCAACCAAAGGCTGGAAACATCGCCGGCGTAGTAAGTGTTGTGGCCGAGATTAATCCTCATGCGGCAGAGAAACGCC
>NZ_HE999449.1:133104-171170 GCF_000312305.1 Prevotella conceptionensis 9403948
CCGAAGGACGCATACGCATAGCCTTAGCATTCAATAAAGCCATACGCGAAGGACGCATTAGCGCACCCATCGTATTGGGGCGCGACCATCATGACGTTTCGGGAACCGACTCGCCATTCCGCGAAACGAGTAACATCTACGATGGTTCACAATTCTGTGCCGACATGGCCGTACAGAATGTTATCGGCGACTCGTTCCGCGGTGCCACATGGGTAAGCCTTCACAATGGTGGCGGCGTTGGCTGGGGCGAAGTTATCAATGGCGGTTTCGGCATGGTACTTGATGGTAGCGAGGCCTGCGACCAACGTATCAGACAGATGCTTTTCTGGGATGTCAACAATGGCATAAGCCGTCGTTCATGGGCAAGAAACAAAGGTTCGATGGACGCTATCAACCGAGAAATGGAGCGCACGCCCAACTTCAAAGTAACGATGCCCAACCTCGTAGATGACGAATTGATTGACAACATTCATTTTTAAACCCCATATCACGACCAACATCATGACACATCAAATCTCTGCCGACCATCTAACGATTGAGAAAATCGGCGAAATTATTTATAACAACTACAAAATAGAACTAAGCGACGATGCACGCAAGCGCATCATTAAAAGTCGCGAATACCTCGATGCACGCATTGCCAAGGAAGAAAATCCCATCTATGGCGTAACAACCGGTTTCGGTTCGCTGTGCAACGTGTCTATTAGCAAAGACCAATTGTCGCAATTGCAAGTCAATCTTATCAAGTCGCACGCATGCGGAGTGGGCGAACGTCTGCCCAACGACATTATTAAGATGATGCTTTTGCTTAAAGTTCAGTCGTTAAGCTATGGTTTCTCCGGGTGCAAACTCGATACCGTTGAACGACTCGTCGACATGTTCAACAACAACATCTACCCCGTAATACTCGAACAAGGTTCGCTAGGTGCATCGGGCGACCTCGTTCCCCTAGCCCACATGAGTCTTCCCTTGGTAGGTCTAGGCGAAGTAGAGATGAACGGCGAAGTTGTTTCGGGCGAGGAAATGAACCGCCGAATGAATTGGGAACCCATCGAATTGGCTAGCAAAGAAGGACTTGCACTACTCAACGGCACGCAGAACATGAGCGCTCAAGCTGTTTGGGCCTTGCTTAACGCACAGCGTTTGAGCGAATGGGCCGACGTTATCGCCGCTATGTCGCTCGATGCTTTCGATGGCCGCATCGAGCCTTTCACCCACGCGGTGCATGCTGTTCGTCCCCATCAAGGACAAATTGAAACGGCTGCACGTTTCCGCCAACTGCTCGAAGGCAGCCAACTCATCGCACGTCCCAAGCAACACGTACAAGACCCCTACTCTTTCCGTTGCGTACCACAAGTTCATGGCACAGTGAAAGACACCTTGCGCTACGTCTATTCGGTGATAGACACAGAGATAAATTCGGCTACCGACAATCCCACTGTTTGTCCCGACGAAGACCTTATTATCTCCGCTGGCAACTTCCACGGCGAGCCCATCGCCCTACCTATGGACTATCTCTCCATTGCCATGAGCGAATTGGCCAACATCAGCGAACGTCGCATCTATCGTTTAGTGTCGGGTTTGCGCGATTTGCCTAGTTTCCTTGTGGCCAAACCAGGCCTTAGCAGTGGCTTTATGATTGCTCAATACACGGCCGCCTCGGTGGTAAGCCTTAACAAGTCGTATGCCGTACCATCGTCTATCGACGACATTCCCTCGTGCCAAGACCAAGAAGACCTTGTTAGTATGGGTGCAAATGCTGCCATCAAGCTACGCAAGGTGGTGGCCAATACCGAGCGCGTGCTGGCTATCGAGCTGTTCAATGCTGCCCAAGCACTCGACTTCCGCCGCCCGCTTGTGTCTTCTCCCGAACTGATGAAGATACACGAGGCCTATCGCAAGGTTGTTCCATTCATCGATGTAGACGTGGTGATGTACCCCCACATCGAAGAGTCCATCCAGTTCTTACGCAAATAAAAGCCGATGGCAACCACATTAATCTATAACATAGCGACCCTTGGCGGCATCGACCGTAAGGGTCGCTTGCGCCTACAAGGTAGCGAAATGGCTCAATTCGAAACGCTAGACAATGCCTATCTGTTAATTAAAGATGGTAGGATAGCCGACTTCGGTTCGATGGAAAGCTTACCACAGCTTGCAGCCGACGTGAAAAGAGTAGACGCCGAAGGCGGAACGGTGATGCCATCGTTCTGCGATTCCCACACGCACATTGTCAATGCAGGCAGCAGAGAAAATGAGTTTGTCGACAAAATCAACGGCTTGTCGTATGCCGAAATTGCCAAACGTGGTGGTGGCATACTCAACAGTGCCGACAAACTGCACGAAATGAGCGAAGACGAGCTGTTTGAACAATCTATGAAACGTGTTCACGAAGTGATGCTCAAAGGCACGGGCTGTGTGGAAATAAAGAGCGGATACGGCCTAAACACCGAAGACGAACTGAAAATGCTCCGCGTTATACGCCGTATCAAACAGAACTCGCCACTTAAAGTGGTATCGAATTTCCTTGGTGCACATGCTGTGGGCAGAGCGTATTCAGGCCGACAAAGTGCTTATGTAGACCTCGTTGTGAACGAAATGATACCTGCCGTTGCAGCAGAAGGGCTTGCCGACTTTGTAGACGTGTTCTGCGACGAGGGCTTTTTCACGCCCGAAGAGACGGGACGCATACTGCAAGCCGGTGCCAAACACGGCATGCGTGGCAAGATACACGGGCAAGAACTGGCACCAAGTGGCGGTGTAGAAGTGGCACTTAAACACAATGCCCTATCCGTTGACCATTTGGAGAGCATGACCGACGAAGACATTGCCATGATGATTGGCACCGAGACGTCGCCAACGGCGTTGCCTGGCACCTCGTTCTTCCTTAACATACCCTTCGCACCCGTGCGCAAAATGATTAGTGCCGGCCTTGGTCCTGCCATCGCAAGCGACTATAATCCGGGGTCAACACCATCGGGCGACATGAAGTTTGTTGTGTCTTTGGCTTGTATCAAGATGCGACTACTACCCGAAGAGGCGCTCAATGCGGCCACCATCAACGGTGCATACGCTATGGGGCTAAGTGCCGATTATGGCTCAATAGCCATTGGCAAGGTAGCCAACTTCTACATCACCCACCCCATTCCCTCTATTGCCTTCATTCCCTACGCCTATACCACGCCCGTTATTCGCGAGGTATATCTCAACGGCGAACGGCAAAACTGATGAGCAATACAGCGGGATAAGCGTTCAGATTGACGTGTTGACAAGTGCTTATAATATAAAGAGGAGTACTCTGAGTTCTTGATTAGGGGAATCCTCTCTTCAACTTGTCAACACGTCAGTTGGTATATAAGGCATCATCACCCACAATTTAAAAAACAAAATCATACATGGCTTGTACCACAGACTTTGTTCAGTACGTTGTAGACCAATGTTCTACCGCAGGAGAAATAACGGTTAAGAAGATGTTTGGCGACTATGGCATCTATTGTAACGGCAAAATCTTTGGTCTGTTGTGCGATGATTGCCTTTATATCAAACCCACCGAGGCCGGAAAAAAGAAACTTAAATCCGTTGATTTACACCCTCCCTATCCAGGAGCAAAAGACTACTTTTACATTGCCGACCTTGAAGATCACGAGGTTTTAGCCGAAATTGTAAGGGAAACTTACAAAGAATTACCCGAACCCAAGCCCCGAAACAAAAAATAACAACAGCTGTTTCAGGGCTTGAACACGGGCATAAATCGTGAAGTTATGTACGATAACGGCTCAATGCGAGCCGTAAACACAAGCTTATTTGTTTGAAAGGCTTTGCATACGGGCGATGTATTTGCCTAGAATATCAAACTCCAAGTTCACCACCGAGCCAACTTTGATGTCGCAAAAGTTGGTATTTTCTCGCGTGTAAGGTATAATGGCCACCTTAAACGTGCATTCAGTGGGACTTACCACCGTAAGCGATACGCCATTAACAGTAACCGAGCCTTTGTCTACCGTGAAATACCCACGCCCCACTTGTTCGGGATTAAAAGCATATTCGAACGTAAAGTAGGTTGAGCCTTCCGCGTCTTCCATCGCTATACATGTTGCCGTAGTGTCCACATGCCCCTGCACGATGTGTCCGTCTAGTCGGCCATTCATCTTCATGGAGCGTTCAATATTCACCTTGTCGCCTACCTGCAACAGTCCGAGGTTCGACTTAATCAAGGTTTCTTTCATGGCCGTAACCGTATAGTTGTCACCGTCAAGGTCAACCACCGTTAGGCAAACCCCATTGTGAGCAACGCTTTGGTCTATCTTCAACTCGCTGGTGAAGGTAGACTTAAACGTAAAGTCGATATTCTCTTCATATCGTTTCATGGCCACAAGCGTAGCCATCTCTTCTACAATGCCTGAAAACATAATGCAACATCTTTAATTTGTAATTGTATAATGCAAATCGCGAACTTCGAAGTCGCCTAGACTTTTAAAATCTCTACAAATTGAGAGGAGCTTATTTTCTTTGTGCTGTAAAAACTAAGATAAACACTCCTCTCATGTACGAAGTACTGGACAAAGATACAACAAAATTTGAGATCTTGCCACATTTGTCGGTGGCAAAACACGGTTATGTTACTAAAAGTGACCTGGCGGAGGCCATTCGGTGCATTCTCTACAAGCTGAAAACGGTTGTCAGTGACACATCATGAGGAATAAGTAAAGAGCACTTCTTTATGTTTCTTATGTTCTTATGTCAAAAGTGGACGTGTTTATGCCAACACACGAGAAAAGAACGTTTGCAGTAAGTCAATTGAACGCTGTCGAACTTGCTCGAACATTGTCATGGCGAGAAAACGCACTTTTCGAGGAACGAGAAAAGAACAATCAACTCGTTCGCTTGTTCACTTGTCTTCTTACCAACCTGTCCACTCGTCAACTTACCAGCTTTTGTCAACTTTTCAGTGGAAATTTTAACATTATAAGTGCCCTTTTTGGTCACCAATCGCCCACCTTGCCGCAAAAAATCGATTCTCGCGAAGGTTTGTTTTGATGCCAAAAAGGGGTTGTCTGCGAATACGATAAAATGAATATTTATCTCAAGGGAACGCCATTTGTACCACATTTGGGGCTATTTGTGGCTAAATGTACTGCAATTTGCAGCAAAACGCAGTGCAATATGCCGCTAAACGCAGTGCGTTTTGGTGCTAAATGCAGTGCGTTTTGATGCTAAACGCAAGGTAAAATGGTGCTAAATGCAGTGCAATGTGCTGCTAAACGTAAGGCGAAAAGCATAAATATGCACTGCAATG
Organism: Prevotella conceptionensis 9403948; assembly: GCF_000312305.1. GTDB lineage: Bacteria > Bacteroidota > Bacteroidia > Bacteroidales > Bacteroidaceae > Prevotella > Prevotella conceptionensis. The sequence goes on from NZ_HE999449.1 coordinate 138,401, forward strand.
GTATAAACAAGACCCCTTAGAACTATGAAACACATGATTAAAATGGGCAAAATAGTGGTGAAAAAGTGGGGTTTTAGGAGCTAAAAGTGAGTAATTGGGTATAAAAAATAATGAGTTGGCAACCAATCTAGAAAGCCAAAATAGTACAAAAAACAGGTCTTTTTCTTTAAACTGAACATATTGGAAGGCACGAAAGACTAGGAATAGTAGCGATTTTACTACTTTTTGACCCATATTTTCGCTAGAACGGAGCGAAAATTAGAGCAACAATGTAAAATAAAAGATAAAGATTTAAATTTTTGAGTTGATGAGTTCTTGAGTTGGGGAGCTTTTGAGTTGATGATGTCTTGAATTAATAGGCTTTGGAGTTGGGGATCTTGTGAATTTGTGAGTTGATGACTTCGGGAGTTGTTGGGCTTTTGTTAGTTTATGAGCCAGAGAGTTGGCTTGTCTACTGCACTCCTCTCAATTTATAGAAATATAAGAAGTCAAGACGACCTCTTCTAAAAAAAATAGGCAGGAAGAAACTCCTGCCTAATATAAAAAAAGGGTCGTACCGATGATGTGATGAAAACTCTGAGCTATACATGATTTGAGAGTTCCCCGCCTTTGTAATCCACCGGCTTTACAGCTAACCCGAAGGTCGTGGCCCGCCATTAGCAAAAGAATTCTTCTCGGTTTTCGATTTTATTTTGAAGAGTACCCCAATCAAATCGATACAACCCCCATATCTGTCTCTTTTTGCTGTGCAAAGGTAAGCGTTTTCAGCGATATTACCAAATAATAGCAAGCCTATTTACAACCTCAAACAAATCCAGGACAGGGCTCTGTGCACAACCGCTCTCATGTGGGGCATCGAAACCATGTTGCTGAATTCTTGTCGTTACAACAAATGCCCCGCAGCCCTCTTACCCAATGTAGGTGAACCTTTGCAGATCTGCCCTGAATTTATTACTGGGTTTTCCATATCCGAAAACCAGCATCACGTCCATTACCAGTTATACATATAAAGTTGTAAGAGAAGTTAAGACTATAACTAATTTCGCTGTAGAAAGGGTAAGGGGTGCTCGTCCAGTAATAACCGGTTGATGGAATGGAATTGAACATCCCCTTATGGTAATGTCCCGAAGCTGGCAGAAAAAAGTAATCGTCAACATTGGCTGGCTTACCCTGCGCGACACTCCAGTTACAATATTGGGCAATCTCGGTACTTTTCGTATAATCCGTGGTTTTATCTGGGGCATGCGTCTTAGAAAATCCTGGTATTTTGCTGCTTTTCCTAAGCCACATCCCACCCGTGTATACTTCTCCCATGAGGAACCACGGCGTTGTGTTGTCCCAGTGGGGGTCTCCATACTTTACATACCAGTATATTTCGTTTACATTCGGACACCTTTTGAAATGGTCGAACATAGGCAACACCGCAGGCGCAGTTCCCGAATAGTCCGTGTATCCCTTAATATTGTTGTACCAACGCAAGTGATCCCAAGACCTAGGATAGCTACCATCACTAAAATTGGGGCGAGATGGTTGAAACTTTTTATGCCCCATCCAGTAGTCGTTGCCGGCATCCCACATATAATAGTTGTCGTCCATCAATGGCAGGTCTTGCGAAATCCTCTTGTTTTTACCCTTTGTGAACGTAACCTTACCTGGGTATTTCTTCGTGAGCGTAGCGAACTTCTCTCGGAAAATGTCGTATACGGAATATTCAACAGTAAAGTTTGTGTACTCGCCGGGCGCTACAACCATCGTCACCGTGGTGTCTGCAACGGGGTGTGAATATGGAATTAAGAAGAAATTAAAAGGCATGTTGATGCTCTTGTTCGCACTAGTGGGAACAGGGCGCGAGCCTAAGTCCAAGCCATAATCGGTGAAATTGAATGTTCCACAGATAGCCTGGTCGGCCTTTACTTTTACACCCCTTAGGCAAACGGAAGGTGTTGGCCCATATCTGTTGTATGGAACGAACGTGGCATACGATGCCTCGTGGGTGAGCGTGAACAAATATTTCTTACCTTGCCTGTGGGCTATGGCTATGCCGCAATCTCCATCCTTGCCGATGTGCTGTGCGTCGTTGGGCGACTCTTGCATTTGCGTTGCGGCTATTACGACCTTGTTTGGAGATCCGTTTTTGCCCGTGTAGCGAACCCGATAAAAAGTCTTGGTGTAATTTCCTGGTAAAGAAAAACTTGCAGTCGCTTTCCTAGGGCTTCCATTGATGTTGTCTTTAACGCTTTGGTTAAGTTTTGTGCCATCATTAACAAATATCTTGTCGCCTGCCGACCAATAAAAAAGTAAAACCGCGCCCATGCTTTCCGTGGTCGTAGTAGCTGCCAGTGGTTCGCGTTGCACTGTCCACTTCGTTAAAAGTGGTGAGTATTTCGTCCTCTCTTGGCTGTTGTGAGGCACTGTCCATAGTTAGGTCTTCATTGTTGCAACCCATTAGCAACAATCCTATTGTTAAGAGTAAAGTAAACTTTTTCATCGACTTAAATGATTTCGGTTGTGTTTTATAAATGCTAAACGCCACCTTAATGGTAGCCATCGTTCACAAAGATGTCTGGCTCCTCATCGAAAAGCCCTTGTTTTGCGTCTAAATCTTGGTTGTCGTCTCCGGCTTCCTTATGTCCGTTTTTGTTGTTGAATGAGGTCTCATTCATTAAGTTTTCAAAGTCTGTAGCAATCACCCAGCTACGGGGTGCCGTGTATTGGCATTTTGTTTCTCCTTTCTTTTTCATGGCATTGCTGTTTTTAATGGGGAGCGATTTTGCCTGTGTCCCTTGTGTTATAGGCTTGGGCAAACGGCTGACGAGATGGGAATGTGGTTCCCCACAATTGGTGTAGGAAGATAGGTTGGTTATCCATCGCACTATGTAGTTGGGATATGTCCTACTAGAAACCCCTTATTAAAATGCGTTCACCCTCGCTTTTAACGTAGGAGTTATGGTTGACATTCACATTGTGCTTGCCCGATAATGGGCAAACGCAAACATGTGGGCGTGGCGCAAACTTATCCGCAGCGAGTGCATTTCGCTTAGGCCCTATCGTTAAATTTATGAGTATATGTGTTAAGTTTATATTCTGCATAGGGCAAAGATAGTCAATAATCCTAAATTAAACAAATGTTTTAGTAAAATTATATTACATCACATTAACCTATCATAAATATCTGGAAAAAGGCGATAATAAATAAGTGAAACTGAAAAACAACACGATAAAGTTATGTTGAGTTTCAGTTTTCGGAGCATGAAGTCGTCTTGACTTTTAAGGTTTCTGTAAATGGAGAGGGGTTGTTATCTTTGTGCAGTAAGCCGAAAATGCAATTCATCCTAGCACGGGTTACTTAAATTCGAACCCAAAACTAAAGTGTATCATTATATAATTACGTATGCAAGGGCGGGTAGGCAATTTGTCTCTTAGCGCGTTTCCTCTTCAAAAAGGCGGTCGAACCATTGCCGCAACAATACTTTGTTGGGCAGGATATTCCGTATCTCGTTGAGATATTGTTCGTTTATCGAACCAGGAATCCACAACTTGATATAACCCGAAGTAGAATATTTGTCGTTGAGATGTCGTTCAAAGCGTTCCCATTGTGCCTCCTTGCTCAGCTCTGGATAATTGGTTAGCCCATATTGCACCGTACGTCTGAACACCATTTCAGGCTCTAAATCTCTATCTGCCTCGGCGGTTATCTTGCCATACACACTTCGTGGCGAGCGCGAACTAGACGCCCGATGGTCTTCAACGGCCTCTTTCAGCGTTACGATTTGCTCCTTAGTAAACCATTTTCGCAAGCGTTGGTCGGCCATTAGTATCTTTCCGCTAGTGATATGGTGTATGGCCCTTGGCCCTTCAAGGCCTAAATCGTGATAGGCAGCAGCCACGTATGCCATGTTAACATCGGCACCAATCTTCTCGGCCAACACCAAAGCACGCTTAATTACGCGCATAACATGTGCCATGTTGTGGGCGCGGTCGAACTGATTGTAACGTGGAAGTATGTTTCGTTCTACAAACTCCATCAAATCTAGTTGTACAGACGATACAGCCATGAGGGTTTCTTGTTTTAAGTGATAAACGTAAAAAGGAGGAAACGCTTATTTCGATCCTCCTTTTTACGTAGGCGGCATTGCTAAGCAGTCGTTATGTGCACCCTGCTCTGAAATGTAGCCTCTGTTTATGTTGTCTTCCTGTTGCCAGACAAGTTTACGGGGTAACGTTGTTGGCTTTTAAGCCATTTCTTTTTCCGTTCCTCGTACGCTTGGTTCTTGTTTTCAATATAATTGTCGGCCATTGTTAACACCTTTGCGTTATTGAACCTTGGTGTAAATCACGCTAAGCTTTATGGGGCTACCCGCTGTATCGGTGCCTTTAAGCAGCTTGGTGCTGGTTAACGACATGTTGTGTACAATCTTCGTGATTACAGTTTCCTTGCCGCCCGACTGGTTTTGACGTGTAACAGTGGTTACGGTTACAGGCACAATCATCAGTTTGTTCCAATTGGGTTTGGTGCGATCGGCCTTCTTCATCACGTTCACCACGTTGGCAATATTGTCAAACGTGTAGGTGTTTGCCGCAAGCGACCCCAAGAACGATGTTTTGTTGTCCATCAAAATGTCTTGCTTAAAGAAACTATCCACACTGTCTACGGGCAACAGCAGTACGTTGTTGGCGGCATCAAGCGCGTTCTTGCTCTTGGTGGAGTTGTTGGCGCGAGGCACCGTTAACTTCACTTGGTTGATGTTCTCGCCTTCGTGTCCTTGCGTCAGCTGATCCACGGGGATGGTAAGCTGCGTGAAAAAGCCCGCTGGCGTTTTCAGATAAGTGTACTTGCTGTCGCCAAGCAAGGTGGCGTTGTCTACCGAATTGGTTATCTTGGTGTATTGCAAAACTTCTTCCGTCCCAGCAAACGACACCCACGTTGTTGAATCCTTGCCTTTGATCCTAGAACGATAGAACACATTGAGCAAGCAGCCCTCAACATGCGCCATTGCACCTAATCCACCTTTATACTTGAAGTAGAAACCAGGAAGTACTTTGTTGAGGAAGGTGTACGTATTTTTGAAGTATTCGGGGTGCTTGTCGTAGGTCTGCAACAAGTAAGTACCGAAGTTCTTATAAGCCGTTCCGTCTTTGGCAACGTATTGCTCGTTCATGCGGATAAGGATACCTTTTGTTTTGCCAGCAGCCGAAGTAAGGTTGAAACTTACATCTTTGTTGATGGCATTTGAAGTGCGCAAGTAGCCGCCAGCTTCGACATCAAAGTTGGTATAAAAGGTCCTTTTCTCCAACATGGGTTTCTCCATCTCGCGCATGTTGAGCGTCATCACCACGGTAGAGTCGCCGTACGACTTGTCAAAAGGCAAGAACAATTCGCACGAGTCGGCATAAATGTCGTTGCCTTGCTTGCTTACGATGCTGTCTTTAACAGGCAAGCCAAGGTTGGCCAAGCTGTGCAACTGAATCATTGCGTCGCCAGTAATGTACGAACCCGTTTCTGGGTCGCGCACTTTTCCAAGGTAAGCGATGGTGTTTTTAGACAACAGCGAGTCTACAACCACAGAGTTACTGGCTACCGGAAACGAGTCGGTGGCCACAACAAAGCTGCCTTCCTTGATGAGTGAGCCGCCCAAGGTGTCGGTGTTATCGTCGCAACCTACAATGGCTAGGGCCATGCAGGCGATAGGTATAATTGCTTTTAGATTCATGTTCGTTCAGTGTATTGAATGAGGAGGGGCTTGTATTTATTTTTGAGGATATACCACCTCGTAGAACTTTTTATAAGGTTCGGTAAAGTCACTGCCTGGATACTTCAACACGGGAACTCCCTTCTTGTCTGCATAATCAAGTAGTTCTTGTTTTATTCCCTCACTGCCCTCAATCACGCCGTTACTAAAAGCAATGGCCAGCTTTTCCAGTTCTGTGTAATCGAACTCGGGGCTGAACTCGGACAGTGTGGCTGCCTTTATCGACTTATACTCCAAAGTCTTCTTGAAATGGTGTCCAAGCACCCCTTCCAAGCCGTGGTTAAAGAGCGTGGTTACCACCTTTGTGTTGGCGAAAGCGGGTTCGTCTTTGAATGCTTTCTTGATAAGCACGGGGATGTAGGCGGCCATCCAGCCTTGGCAATGAATGATGTCGGGGTTCCAACGCAGTTTCTTAACCGTCTCCAACACTCCTCGTGCGAAGAAGATGGCGCGCTGTCCGTTATCAGAATAGGGCATCCCACTTTCGTCGAGAGCCATTTGGCGTTTCATGAAATAGTCGTCGTTGTCAATGAAATACACCTGAATTCTTGTCGAGGGAATAGACGCCACCTTGATAATCAGCGGGTGATCTGTTTCGTCGATAATGAGATTGACACCCGATAGGCGTATCACCTCGTGCAATTGTCCGCGTCGTTCGTTGATGTTTCCCCACTTAGGCATGAACGTACGTATCTCGTACCCGGCTTCTTGGATGTTAAGCGGCACATTGTAGCCCATTAGAGACATTTCCGTTTCGGGAACATACGGGGTTATCTCTTGATTAATGAATAAGATTTTTTTTGACATACTTGACTTTGTTTTGCTGGGACAACTGGCATCCCACTTCTTAAAACCGACTACAAAGGTACAAAAAAACATTGAGAAACAGGGCGAAACGCTTGCTATTTGAAGTTCGGGCCATTGCTTTTTGGTATATTTTTAATGATATTCTTTCTTATTTAAGAAAAAAGCAGTTATTTTGCATGCGCTTAGAAGATACATAGCAATGAAAGTTTTTACAAAGATTGTAGACCTGCAAGATGCATTATCTTGCCATAGGAAACAACATTCCGCCATCGGTTTCGTGCCAACGATGGGCGCTTTGCATGCCGGACACGCCTCGTTGGTGGAGCGTTCGGTGAAAGATAACGACGTTACTGTTGTTAGCATATTCCTAAACCCCACACAGTTTAACGACAAAAGCGACCTTGAACATTACCCACAAACATTGGAGGCCGACTGTAAACTGCTCGAAAAGGTGGGTGCCGACTACGTATTTGCCCCTTCGGTGAACGAGATTTACCCTACTCCCGATACGCGCGTGTTCGATTTTCCGCCCGTAACAACGGTGATGGAAGGCGCTAAACGCCCAGGACACTTCAACGGTGTGTGTCAAGTTGTGAGCCGTTTGTTCGACATCGTGCAGCCCGACAAGGCTTATTTCGGTGAGAAAGATTGGCAACAGATTGCCGTAGTGAAACGTTTAGTGGAATTTATGGGCAGCAACATTGAGATTGTTGAATGCCCCATCGTAAGAGAAGAGAGCGGATTGGCGATGAGTTCGAGGAACGAAAGGCTTACGCCTAATGAGCGAAAGCTGGCCGCCAACATTTACAAAACCTTAAAGGAAAGCCTTGACAAGGCCAAAACCCTTACGCTTGAAGAAACGCGAAAGTGGGTTATTAATGAGATTAACGCGCACGAGGGATTAGAAGTTGAATACTTTTCTATCGTTGACGGACTAACACTGACCGACCTCGACAATTGGAATGCCAGCCCGTACGTGGTTGGTTGCATCACCGTTTATTGTGGCGAAACTCCAATTCGCCTTATCGACCACATTAAATATAAAGGATAAAAGAGTATGCTTATCGAAGTGTTGAAATCTAAACTGCACTGTGTGACGGTTACCGAGGCCAACATCAATTATATGGGCAGCATCACCATTGACGAGGATTTGCTGGATGCGGCCAATATGATTGCGGGCGAAAAGGTGCAGATTGTAGACAACAATAATGGTGAAAGGTTTGAAACCTACATCATTAAGGGTCAACGCGGCAGTGGCGAAATATGCCTTAACGGCGCAGCGGCTCGCAAAGTGTTGGTGGGCGATACGGTTATCATCATGTCTTATGCCCTCATGGACTTTGAAGAGGCCAAGCAATTTAAGCCCACCGTGGTGTTTCCCGAAAACAATAAGGTATCCAAATAGCAGATAATGGCGGCCAGGGCCAATGCCCATCAACAAGAAAGTGGCCGCCTATTTCTGACTAAACAAAAAAGATGAGCTTGCAAATAAGGCCGTGTCCAGCCCTTTTGCAAGCTCATTTCTTATCTCCCTTTGCGTTTGATAGCGCGAAGGCAAGCGTTTGCCGTTTTTATTCCACCACTACAAGCGGAGTGTCTTCAAGCACGCTTTCGCCTTGCTTAACGCAAACAGCCGTTACTTTACCTGCCTTTTCGGCCTCGATGTTGTTGGCCATCTTCATGGCTTCGAGCACAACGAGCGTGTCGCCCGCGGCAACGGTGTCGCCAACGGCCACCTTAATCTCTGTGATTACGCCAGGCAGAGGAGCCTTAATGGCATTTGCCGTGTTGACATTAGCGGCAGGAGCAGCACTTTCTTCAGCGGCAGCCGATGCTGCGGGTGCGCCCAAAACCACCTTCTTCTTTTCGGGTTCGGCCTCAGGCTCCATCTCAACCTTGAAACTTTCGCCGTTAACCGTTACCTCTGCAACGTTCTCTTCGATGTCACCGATGGCCACTTTATACTCTTTTCCATCGATGGTATATTTGTATTCTTTCATACTTTCTTTATGGTTTTTGTGTCATTGAAAGGAATTTGGCATTCCAAAGCGTGTCTCGTTTCTTGATAGTAATGAAACCAGGCTCTTTGTCGTGCACGTTATTGCCCTTGAACTCGTGAAGTGCCAATGCAATGGCAGCATAGATGTTCTTGTCTTTCGTAGCCATAACTTGATAATGATAAATAATTATTGCAACTTACCTAGTTTATTACATGGGCATGCAGCCATGTTTTTTGGCTGGCAAGCTCTGACGCTTGGTTGCGAGTTGGGCTAAGCCGCGGCAAATGCGGAAACGCGTGTTACGTGGTTCGATAACGTCGTCGATATAGCCATACTGTGCAGCTTGATAAGGATTAGCAAACATCTCTGTGTATTCTTCTTCCTTTTCTGCCAAGAATGCCTTAACATCTTCGCCTGCGTCTTTCTTCTCCTTAGCCTCTTTAGCACAAAGAACTGCCACGGCACCCGATGCACCCATAACGGCGATTTCGGCCGTTGGCCATGCAAAGTTAAGGTCGGCGCGAAGTTGCTTGCAGCCCATAACGATGTGGCTACCACCATAGCTCTTACGCAAGTTGATGGTAATCTTGGGCACAGTAGCCTCTCCGTAGGCGTAAAGCAGCTGTGCTCCGTGCAAGATAACAGCGTTGTACTCCTGTCCTGTGCCGGGAAGGAAACCAGGAACGTCTACCAAACTAACGATAGGAATGTTGAAAGCGTCGCAATATCTCACGAAACGTGCACCCTTTCTTGATGCGTTTACGTCTAGCACACCCGCGTAAGCTGAGGGCTGGTTGGCCACAATACCCACGCTTTGGCCATTGAAACGTGCAAAACCAGTGATGATATTTTTGGCAAACTTAGGCTGAACCTCAAAGAATTCGCCGTTGTCGGTGATGGCCGTAATCACCTTATACATATCGTAAGCCTTGTTGGGGTCGTCGGGAAGAATATCGTTCAGGCTGTCATCCATGCGGTTGATGGGGTCGTCGCAAGCCACACGCGGAGCCTCCTCGGTGTTGTTCGAGGGAATATAGCTTAGTAACTTCTTTATCATGTCCATAGCCTCTTCTTCGGTTTTGGCCGTGAAGTGGGTTACACCACTCTTCGTTGCGTGTACCGATGCGCCGCCAAGGTTCTCCGAGTCCACGTCTTCGCCCGTTACCGACTTAACCACTTTGGGGCCAGTAAGGAACATATACGATGTGTTTTCCATCATCAGCGTGAAGTCGGTAAGTGCTGGCGAGTAAACTGCGCCGCCTGCACATGGACCAAAGATGCCAGATATTTGGGGTATTACGCCACTTGCGAGAATGTTACGCTCAAATATTTCGCCATAGCCAGCAAGTGCGTTGATACCTTCTTGTATGCGTGCGCCTCCCGAGTCGTTCATGCAAATAACGGGTGCGCCCATCGTCATGGCCATGTCCATTATCTTACATATCTTCTGCGACATCGTTTCCGACAGCGAACCACCGTTCACCGTGAAGTCTTGTGCATACACATACACGAGCCTTCCATCAACAGTTGCCGAGCCAGCAACCACGCCGTCGCCAAGGTATTGTTTCTTTTCCATACCGAAGTTGTGGCAGCGGTGCAACTTAAACATGTCGTATTCTTCAAAGCTACCTTCGTCTACAAGCATGTCTATACGCTCGCGAGCGGTGTATTTGCCACGTGCGTGTTGTTTTTCGATAGCTTTCTCGCCACCACCAAGACGGGCTTGTTCGCGCTTAGCGATAAGCTCCTTGATTTTTTCTATTTGTTTGCTCATAAGTTATTTAATTGTTTCCTTATTCTCAAAAATATCTGCAAAGTTAGACAAAAGGAACGTAATAATCTAATTTTATGCCCCTTTTGTTGTCCTTTTCATGTTTTGCCGAGTATATTTTTCTGCTTGTCGGACAAGCATTAGCGGTTTTCTGATGTCGCATTAGAACTCGAAAAGCGCACGTACATTTATCAACCTACCAGTAAGATAATTAGGTACGGCATACTGTTGGTTGGTTACATCGGTAATCCAAAAATAGCTGTTTACGTTGTTTATGCCAAAGAGGTTTAGGCAATCCACGCCCAACCAAATGTTCTTAAAGGGCGATTTCTTTTCTCTTCGTTCGTTGTTCAGCAGGCGATAACTCATACCGATGTCGGCTCGTTTATAGGCAGGTGCCCTAAACGAGTGGCTTTCCAATTGCCTATGGGGTGCAGAAAACGGCAGACCATCGGCAAAAGCCAACTTCAAGGACATCTTCCAACGGTCGGTTCCAGGGAAATAGTCGGTGAAAAACATATTTATCGAGTAGCGTTGGTCGGTTGGAAGTGGCAACGATTTTCCGTTGAGTGTCATGCGCGTATCCATCAACGAGAGACTAATCCACGAGTCGGTGCCTGGTACAAACTCGCCATAGAGTTTTAAGTCGATACCTGCCGCATGTCCGTTGCTCAGGTTATCGCCATAATAAACCACCTTCACATTGTTCACGCTGTAAGGAACAAGGTTGCCCAATGCCTTATAATACAATTCGCCCGTAAGCTTAAAGGGACGCCCAGAGACGTTAAACCGATAGTCCATACCTGCAATGAGATGCAGCGAACGCAGGCTTTTTATCTTTTTATTGAGGGTTACGCGTGTCTCGTTGTTCACGGTCGAGGTGTCGCGCAGTTCCTTAAAGAATGGGGCTTGATAATAAAGACCTGCCGCAAAGCGCAATGTAAGATTGGTGTTAAAGGCAGGAACGATGCCCAAAGACACGCGCGGACTGACGATTGTTTCCTTATTAAATCCCCAATGGCTCATCCTGATGCCGTAGTTAAGGGTGTAACGTGTGTTCTCGTTTTTGCCGCCAAAGCGATAAGTATCTTGTGCATAGGCCTCTACTCTGTTTGCATCGAGCTGATTTCTTGCCCTAAGCGAATAAATAAGGTGTAAGTCGGTACCCGTGTGTGGTATGCTATATCCGCTAGAATCGCGCATTTCGTACTCATGACTGCGTTCCTCGATGTGTTCGCGCTTTAATGTCACGCCACTTTCCACCTCGTGCTGTTTCGACTTGTGTGCATACACCAACTTTAAGCTTGTTACTCGCGCCTGCAAAAAGTTGCGTGCATGCTGAAAATAGGTGCCGACGCCTAGGTTTTCGCTCGTTTCGGTCTGCGTTAACCAATATTGTCCTTGCAGGTCGTAGGTTTCTTTCTCTTTGGTTTGAAAGGCCGATGCCACCAATGCAAGCGATGTGGCATCGCCAAAGTTGCGCTTAACACTTAATGAACCGAAGTAAGTACGAAACAAGTCTTTCTCTTGCCCATCGAAATAAACCTTGAACGAGCGCACGTTCTGCATCGTGCCAAACTTTGTTTCGCGGTCGGCCGGCGTAAAGTTAAATTGGTTGTTGGATATGTTGCCTATGAAATCTATCTGCCATCGCTTATTGGGAATATAGCTCAAATAGGTTTGATAGTCTAAGAAATTGGGACTATACTCGCCCTTTGTTTCAAGCGAACCAAGCAGATATTTGGTTGTTTTGTACCTCACGGCGTTGCTCCACGAAAACGTTTTACTGCCTAATGCAACGTAAGCCGACCCTCCTAACAGGCTAAACGACAAAGAGCCCTCAAACTGTGTGGGGCGTTTGTAGGTAATATCCAGTGCCGACGACATCTTATCGCCGTACTTAGCAGCGTAACCTCCCGTTGAAAACCCAATCTTCTCTACCAAGTCGGGGTTGATAACCGATAAGCCCTCTTGTTGTCCGCTGCGCACTAAAAATGGACGATACACCTCTACATTATTAATATATACGCTGTTTTCGTCGAACGCTCCTCCACGAACATTATATTGTGAAGAAAGCTCGTTATGCGTTGATACGCCTGCTTGTGCTTGTATCAACTCTTCCACGGCATTGCCGCTAGCAGTTGGGGCAAGCTTGTTTGCATCCTTTTTCAGCTCTTGTGTTTGTCCCGTCTGTCGGCGCATCTCGGTAATGCTCACCTCGCCCAACGTGTTGTCGCCCTCGTGTAGCACCACTTGCAACGTCTGTTTTCCCCGCGGATTTCTCAAAACGCGTGTTTTGGTTTTGTAGCCAATCATGGAGAACTTCACCACCACTGAGTCGGCCGAGTGCAAAGTAAGGTTGAACTCGCCTTTCAAGGAGGTAAGCGCCACCTTGCCCTGACTCAACACCGAGACAGTGGCCAGCTCAATGGGCGACATTTTCTCGTCGGTGACGCGCCCTTGCAACGTAAACGTCTGGGCGTTCAGGCTCGTAGGCAACAGCGATAACACTGTCGCACAAATCAATATAACGTAACGGTTCATCGCAAGTATAACGCAATGTGGCCAGAAAAATTGCATACCATGAGGAGATTTGTTGCTATGGCAATGCCTGTTGAGGGATAACAGCCAACAAAATACCACTAACTTATGCCGTTTTAGTTCCAAAACATATCGAAGTTGCCCAGACTTTTAATGTTTCTAGAATTGAGAGGAATGCAGAGCAAACCAACTTTCTGGTTTATAAACACACGAATACATCAACTCATCAACTCATCAATTTACAAGCCCACAAACTCGTCAACCTCATCAACTCTCATCAACTCACGAGCTCACAAACTCGTCAACTTACAAGCCCACCAACTTACAAGCACATCAACTCATCAACTCAAAGACTTAATTTTATTGTTTTTATTTTACAATACGCCTCTAATTTTCATTCCGTTCTAGCGAGAAAACTGGTTATAAAGTAGTAAAATTGCTACTATTTCTAACCTTTCACACCCTTAAAATTGTTCACATTTAAGAAAACGACCTGCATTTTGCACCATTTAGCCTGTCTAGTTTGGTTGTCAGCTCGTAATTTACCCAGCCCAATCACACGCTTTTAGACCCTAAAACCCCACTTTTTAATGCTCATTTTGTCCTTTTTAGTCCTATTTTTAATGGCGAAAAAGGTTTTGTTTATACCGTTTACTGTGTATTTTTATGCTTTTCACCTTGCATTCAGCAGCATTTTGCACTACGTTTTGCAGCATTTCACCTTGCGTTTAGCACCAAAACGCACTGCATTTAGCACCAAAACGCAGTGCATTTAGCACCAAAATACACTGCATTTAGCGGCAAAACGCACCGCATTTAGCAGCAAACAACCAAAATAAGGGTGAAAATGGCGGCCTATCCAAATAAATATTCATTTCAATACGTTCACATACTAACCGCTTTTTGCATCAAAACCAACCTTAGCGAGAATCGATTTTTTTTGCGGCAAGGTGGGCCATTGGTGACCAGAAAGGGCACTCAGAATGTTAAAAAACACACCGAAAAGTTGACAGAACTTCAAGTTGACGAGCAATGGGTAATTGGGGTGACGTGATAACAAGCTGGCGAGTTGACGAGATGTTTAGTTGGCAAGCTAGCGAGTTGGCCAGAGCGTTATGCCGCTAGTTTATGAGTTTATCCCTTTTTCAAGGCATAACCACGCTTTGCCACAGACGAAGGGGATAGAATTTCAGCTCTTATCGTATCTTAGTACGGTACTTCGTACAGAAAGAAGCGTGTTTATCTTGTTTTACAGCACTAATATAATAAACATCCTCGCATTGTATAGAAACATTAAAAGCCAAGACCACTTAGGTGTGAGTGTATAAGTTCGAGATTTTTTGAGTTTATAAGTTTGTTAAGTTTTTAAGCTTAAGCCGTGTTCACAGTCAACTAAATACAATCGTTGCATCAAGTAACGCATAATAGATGCCTACCTGAACAACGTCTGCAAGCCATTTATTACAAACAGCTACAAATCAACAAATTAAAAAATTTACTTGCGGCGTATTTCAGGCTTAAAGAAACAAGGTTAGCTGAATTGTGGGCATAACAACATGGCTATGCCTATTTTATTCGCCAAAGATACGTTCCGAACCGATAGTTAGGCGTTTCAGTTCGTAAAAGGAGCCGTTAAAGATATTCAAGTCCACATATCCGCGAATACCATCTAAGCGGCCTGCATCGGTATGTTGCCAAAAGTTCCATTTTCCCTTATACTCCACCTTCTCTACGTAATAATGGGCAATCCAATAAGGGTAGTCGTCAAACACGGGTGCGCTAAGGTATTGTTCCTTAAACTTATAATAGGTATAGATGATGGGTTTAACATGATACTTGTCTTCAACAATGTGCAACCAAGTCAGCACGTCACGCTGAAAATCTTCCACCGAGCGGTTCTTGGGCTTGTGCTCTACATCAAGTACCGGCGGCAGGTCGCCTTCTTCAAGGTGCACTTGTTTTAAAAAGAAGTTGGCTTGCGCCCTTGCCGACGACTTGTTGCTCCAAAAATGGTAAGCACCACGAATAAAACCGTATTCGCGGGCTTGGTAAAAGTTGTCGTTGAAGTTATCGTCGATACCCGACGAACCCTCTGTCGACTTCACAATAACGAATTTAAGCGGAAAGCCGTCGATGGTTGCGTCGCTCAATTTGTCCCAATTGATTTCACCTTGATAGTGAGATATGTCTATGCCATGAATGGCAAAGCCGTCTGGATAGTTTGCATCGCCATACAAAGCACGCCAACGAAAACCCGTGGGGCCTACAAAGAAGTAATAAAACACCCATACATAAAGGCACACCACGCCCACGCCGCCTAGCCACCACGCCCAACGGTGCGACGAACGAAGAAAGCCGGGAATGAGCCAGTAGAAGAAACGGACACGACGTCTGCCGCGACCACCACTTCTCCTTGTGTTTCTTTTATTGCGAACCTTTGTTGAAGATTTTCTTGCCATATATCAATAGCGTTGCACTTATACTGCCTTGTGGCCGTATGAGAATTCACCAGTGTCTGAATGGGATTGAAAACAAAGCCCCAACAAAGCCTTTGGTTAGGGCTATAACTTGATGGTATAAGATGGAAGAGGGCAAGAACCCACCCCGCAAAGATGTGGGTTCTTGTCTTCACTGTGTAATGTTACGCTTGCTCGAGAAGCAATGTACGTGTGGGAACATCGCAAACCTCGCTTGGCCCCCAATATTGAATAGGACCAGGATAAATGTAGCAAGTGTTTTTGGCCCATTCGTCGCGTTTGGCTGCAAAAGCTTTGAAAGGTTTGCCGTCGAGTTCAACCAGAGCCTTGCGGATAACCGGTTTCATCTCGCCGCTACGTCTTTCCATGTTCATCATCATCGTGATGGGCACTCCGCCTGCTTTCCATTCATCTGCCTGGGCCGTGGTGTTCTTCACTACGGCCATGTAGCCCGTTTTGCCGCTGGCAATGAGCAACGCAGCACTTGTACCTAAGGCGTAACAGTAGTCGGCATCGAAATTAGAGGGAGCGGCGCAACGGCCTTCGTAACCCATGAAGTGGTGCAAAGCAGCGAAATGGCCGTGGTATTTGCCTTCCTTAGCCCATTCATCCAATTTGGCCTCTACCATTTCAGAAATAAGTTTCTCTGTCTCGATGAGCGATACCTGTACGTTGCCGTGCGGGTCGCGGTCGAGCGACAATTGGCGTGCAACACTATAGGGCAACGTTTCGAATGTTGCCTTATTCTCGGCCGAAAGGTGGGACATGATGTAAGCGCGTTGAGCGTCTTTGTCGAGGTCTTTATAGTCGGCACCATGTGCAGCCAGCAGGTCGTTCAGCTCATGGATAAGCCTGCCGATGGCTGGAACGAACTCGATAAGCCCTTCGGGGATGAGCACAACACCATAGTTTTGTCCGTTGGCTGCGCGATGTGCCACTGCCGAGGCAATCTCTTCGATGATATCGTTAAGCGTTAGGTCTTTGGCCTCCACCTCTTCGGAGATGATGCAGATGTTGGGTTGTGTTTGCAAGGCGCATTCCAAGGCGATATGCGATGCCGAACGTCCCATCAGCTTAATGAAATGCCAATACTTGCGGGCCGAATTGCAGTCGCGTTCGATGTTTCCGATAAGCTCGCTGTAAGTCTTTGTGGCAGTATCGAAACCGAAAGAAGTCTCAATCTGCTCGTTCTTCAAGTCGCCGTCGATAGTTTTGGGGCAACCGATAACTTGTACGCCGTAATTCTTGGCTGCATAATATTCGGCCAATACGCATGCGTTGGTGTTCGAGTCGTCGCCGCCGATAATAACGATGGCCTTAATGTCCAACTTGCGGATAATCTCTAAGCCCTTTTCAAACTGCTCGGTTGTTTCCAGTTTCGTACGTCCGCTACCAATCATGTCGAAACCGCCGGTGTTGCGATACTCGTCAATGAAGTCGGCCGTTATTTCAATGTAATTGTGGTCTACAAGTCCGCCAGGACCCATAAGGAAACCGTAAAGGCGGTTATTGGGGTTCAGGCGTTTCACTTCGTCGAACAATCCCGAAATCACGTTGTGACCGCCAGGTGCCTGTCCGCCGCTAAGTATAATGCCCACATTTATTTCTTTCGAAGGCATTTCGTCGCCTTGTACGAACTCAACCAAGGGCATTCCGTATGTGTTGGGGAACAATTTCTTAATCTCACCCTGATTGTCTACACTCTTTGTAGGAGCGCCCTCGCTCACTTTCACTGCACCTTGAAGTGCCTTTGGCAATTTGGGCTGGTAAGAAGCTCTCGCTTTCTGCAATGCACTTTTTTCCATTCTCTTATTTGAATTACTTAAATATGATAAAATTAAAACGTATGTACAAACTGTAAACAGTGATTAACGGCTATTTGCCACCAAACAAGACACGTTTGCAGCAAACCCATTTACTTCTTCTACTGCAAAAGTACCAAAATTGTTGCACACTCAAACAGAAAAACGCAACAAATGAAAATTAAGGCATATTTTTTTGCCCAAATAGTGTTTGGTATCATATTTTTTGTTATCTTTGGCTTTTGGTTGAAGGCCCATTGTGCAATCAACTGCAACAATCATTGTTTTAACGGGGCAGGGACACCCCTAAAATTTAATGCAGTATGAACAAAAGAGAATTGAAAAAAAGCGTGAACTATATTTGTTCCGAGCTGTTTGCGGAGGGCGTGGCCGCTTCGCTCTACTCCCAAAATGCCGATAAAGACAACATCAATGCGTTGCTGGCATCTATTATCAACATACAGAACGACTTTGTAAGGAGAATTTCGCACCCCGAGCCAGGCATGCCTGCAAAGGTGTTTTACAAACAGCTGATAAAGGATTTCAACAACACCGTTTCGGAAGTTATTGACCAAATAGCACACCTGCAATAGCCCGACATCAGGCCGAAGGTGAAAGATTAAGAGCCGAAAAGAAGAAATGAAGATAACAGTATAAGCTGCGAAGGACAAGCGTTCGAGAGAACAAGGCCTCGCTGCAATGGCTAACGATTGCCGTGGCGGCAGTTCGATATGCTGAAAAACAAAGTAAGAAATTACAGCTAGCAAACAACAAATAATGTTAAAGAATATCTGTGCGTGGTTACTATACCGACGTATGGGATGGAAAACCAACATCACGGTGGCACATCCGAAGAAGTATATCATCTGTTTGGCACCCCACACAAGCAACATGGACTTCCTTATTGGTCTGCTTTTCTCTAGGGCAGAAAACATGTCCAGCGGTTTTCTCATGAAAAGAGAATGGTTCTTTTGGCCACTCGGGCCGATATGGAGAAAGCTAGGCGGCATTCCTGTATGGCGCGATAAGAAATCGAGCATGACGGACAACCTTGCAGAATTGGCAAGAAAGGCAGAAACTTTCAGCATTTGCATCACACCCGAAGGGACGCGTTCGCTAAACCCCGATTGGAAAAAAGGCTTTTACTTCATCGCACAAAAGGCCGGCATACCTATCTTGCTATATGGCGTTGACTACGAACGCAAGCTGATTGAATGTACACGGATGATAGAACCAACGGGCGATGTAGAGGCCGACATGAAAGAGATTAAACTGTATTTCAAAAACTTCAAAGGCAAAAATCCTGAACTGTTCACCATTGGTGACGTGTAACACACAGAGATGAATAAGTTTCTTTTGTGGTGCAACCTGCTCGTAAGCGCATGCTTTACTAACGTAGCTTTGGCACAACCCAATGCCCTCTTGGTAGATTTAGACTATCAAGGACGCCCCTTAACCACCAACCTATCTAAGCCATTTAACATAACGGCAGGGCTGGGGGGCAGGCATTTATCCGTCTGGGCCAGTCATGGATTGTACTACGAAACCAAACGTAACTCGTGGCAATGGCAACGTCCGCCGCTCTTCGGAACTAACGAAGACCTCTTCACACCCACCATCGTGTTGCCCTATCTCATTCCCATGCTAGAAAAGGCAGGGGCAATAGTGTTGTCGCCAAGAGAGCGCGACCTACAAACAGAAGAGGTGATTGTGGACAACGATGCCAACAACAATCATATATATAACCATATATATAAGGAGAAGAACGGACTGCACCATTGGCGAAACACAACTGCAAGCGGCTTTGCCAACCCAAGAACAACCTATGCCGACGGCGAGAATCCGTTTTTAATGGGAACGGCACGAATGGCACGAACCGTTCAACGAGAAGACAAACGAAGTGAAATCGCCTTCATCCCCCAAATTAAGAACGATGGGGAAAAAGCCGTTTATGTTTGTTACCAAACACTGCCCGAAAGTACAGACAATGCACAATACACCGTATATCACAAAGGCCAGGCCACTACTATCAGCGTAAACCAACGCATGGGAGGCGGAACGTGGGTGTATCTAGGCACATTCGACTTTGGCAAGGGGTGTTCTGAAAACAATTGTGTGGTGCTAAACAATGTCTGTACAAGGGATGGAATGGTAACGGCCGATGCCGTTCGTTTCGGTGGAGGCATGGGAAACATCCATCGCGGAGGAAACATTAGCGGTGTGCCAAGAGCTTTGGAAGGGGCTAGGTACGCCGCACAATGGTATGGCGCGCCGCAAGAAGTGTACAGTTCGAAAGAAGGTCGCGATGATTATGGTGACGATGTAAACGCTCGCGGCCTAATAAGCAATTGGTGGGCAGGTGGTTCCGTGTTCTTACCAACAAAGCCTGGGCTGGGCATTCCCATTGAGTTATGCTTGGGAATACACAGCGATGCAGGGGCAGATAGGCAAAGCAGGAATCTCGTTGGCTCGCTGGCCATCTGCACTTCGTACTTTAACGATGGGCGATTGTCCACTGGTGTAACGCGAAACCTATCGTTGAACTTCGCCGAAAGCATGCTCGAGACAATCCACAACGACTTAGTGCAAAAGTTTGGAAGATGGGAAATTCGTGAGCTTATCGACAAGAACTATTCGGAAACACGAATGCCCGACATTCCTTCGGCTATCTTAGAGACACTGTCGCACCAGAATTTCCCCGACATGCGGCTAGGTCACGACCCCAACTTCAAGTTCACTTTGGCGCGCGCCGTGTACAAAAGCATCCTCCGTTTTATCTGCAACCAACATGCAACAACGGCCATTGTCAGTCCACTTGCACCCTCAAACTTCCACATAAACTACCTCTACAACGGCCGAATAAAGCTGGGATGGAGCGAAACGGAAGACGAATTGGAACCCACGGCTAAGCCAACGGGCTACATATTATATACGGCTATCGACTCGGCTGGCTTTGACAACGGCCGAATGATTAAGCAAAACGAGATTGAACTCGCCCTGCGTCCCCACTCAACATATAGCTTTAAGGTGGCGGCAGTTAACCAAGGGGGCGAGAGTTTCACATCCGAAACCCTCTCGGCCTATTACCAACCAGAGGCCTCCAGCACCATTTTAGTGGTCGATGGGTTCGACAGGCTTTCCTCGCCTGCTGTAATCAGCACGCCACTACAACAGGGTTTCGACCTAAACGAAGACCTCGGAGTGAGCTTGGGCACACAAGCGGCATGGGTTGGCTACCAACAGAACTTCAACAAAAGGGCTGCTGGCGTTGACGGATGGCAGGGATTGGGATACAGCGACACAAGTTTGCAAGGGCAATTGGTTGCAGGCAATGACCAAAACACCGCCCGAACACACGTTGAAGACATTGCGGCAATAAAGAAATATAATGTGGTATCGGCATCTATGAAGGCCGTTGAGAAAGGATTATGCAACCTTTCGCGCTATCAATGTATAGACATTGCATTGGGCTTACAGCGCAACGACGGCCATTCGCTCGTGAAATACAAGACATTCACGCCCACCGTTCAAAAGATTATACGCGAATACAGTTGCAATAACGGTCGGTTGATTGTAAGCGGAGCATACGTTGGCACCGACATGAGGGACTCGTTAGAGCAAGTTTTCTTGGCCGATGTATTCAAGGCATCGTTCGAAGGTACGGTGCGAACAGACACACTGCTCGCAGCCATCAGGCCTTTGGCGAGCGATACAGATTCTATTCCGCGTGACAGCGTTGTGGCCTTGCTCTACAAATCGCCCAACGCCGTGCACTATGCGCCCCAAATGGTAGACGTGTTAACCCCATTAGACGATGCCACAACGGGCTATCGCTACGCTGGATGGTGGCCTGCATCAGTGGCTTACGTGGCAGGCAGTCGGCGAAGTCATCTTTTCGGTTTTCCGTTAGAGTGCATCAAAGACCGCGAGGACCGCAGGCGGATAATGGCCGAAACCATCGACACGATAATGAAGTAATAATTAAACCAATACAGATATGTATAAAATTCAAGCCAATAATTCGGGAACGCGAACCATCGACGTAAGCGACCTGCACTTGGAAACGATTGACAAGTACGCCTTACTCAAAAACCTTGTAGACAGCAATGGTATCATTGATGAGGAGGTTTTAGACAAGTTGAAGTATAACGTAAGGTCGTTGTTAGAGTCGGAAACAGGTAAAGACAAAGCGCTGTTAGACCTCTGTCTCGACGTTATCTATAACAACAACATGAAAGCCTTTGGCTTACACCAGCTAGTGTTGCTCTATATCGAGTGGAAGACCAACGCAAACAAGTCTTCGGTAACAGAATAAAGTACGTTTTTTCGTTAAAATAAATTCTAATGTAAAGACAAGAATTACGGCTCGTTAACTCGTAAACCCGCTAACTTGTCAACAGATTAAGAACTGCATTGAACAATTACAGGTTAACAGACTTCTTACCCACCACAAAGAAAGAATGCGAACTAAGGGGATGGGAACAGCTAGACGTCATCCTCTTTTCGGGTGATGCGTACGTCGATCACCCCTCTTTTGGCGTGGCCGTTATTGGCCGTTGCCTTGAAGCGGCGGGCTATAAGGTGGCCATTGTGCCGCAACCCGACTGGCATGGCGACTATCGCGACTTCAAAAAATTAGGCGTTCCGCGCCTGTTCTTCGGCATTTCGCCAGGCTGCATGGACTCGATGGTAAATAAATACACGGCCAATAAGCGACTCCGTTCAGAAGATGCGTATAGTCCAGACGGCCGACACAACTGCCGTCCAGACTATCCTACGGTGGTATATACGCAAATACTCAAAGAGCTTTACCCCGACGTGCCTGTGGTTTTAGGAGGCATTGAGGCCTCTATGCGCCGACTTACACACTACGACTATTGGCAAGACAAGGTGAGAAAGTGCATTCTATGCGACTCGAAAGCCGACATCATACTCTATGGTATGGGCGAAAAGTCGATTTTAGAGCTGTGTGCTAGTCTCGAAAACGGGCAGCACATTAGCACCATTCACCATATTCCGCAAACCGTTTTCATGGTCGACAAGAACAGCGTTCCTGGCGGAATAACCGATAAAGACATCATTTTGAACAGCCACGAGGCCTGCCTGAAAGACAAACGCAAGCAAGCCGAAAACTTCAAACACATTGAAGAAGAGGCCAATAAGGTGCATGCACAACGCCTTTTGCAAGAAGTAGACGGCATGTATGCCGTGGTTAACCCACCCTACCCCACACTCACGACCCAAGAATTAGACGCCACTTTCGACCTGCCTTATACTCGCTTGCCCCACCCCAAGTACAAAAACAAGCGCATTCCAGCCTACGAGATGATTAAATTCTCGGTAAACATGCACCAAGGATGTTTCGGGGGATGCTCGTTCTGCACCATTTCAGCCCACCAAGGCAAGTTCGTGGTGTGCCGTTCGAAAGAAAGTATACTGAAAGAGGTGAAGAAAGTGGCACAAATGCCCGACTTCAAGGGCTATCTTTCGGACCTAGGCGGACCATCGGCCAACATGTATGGCATGGCTGGGCGCAACAAAAAAGCGTGCGAAGTGTGCAAACGGCCGTCGTGTATCAATCCCGAAATATGCCCAAACCTCAATACCGACCACTCGAAACTCATCGAAATATATCGTGCCGTAGATGCTTTACCAGAGATAAAGAAAAGCTTTATCGGAAGTGGCGTACGCTACGACTTGCTGCTCCACAAGAGCAAAGACAAGAAAGTGAACGATGCCGCGATGGAATATACTAAGGAGTTGATACGACATCATGTAAGTGGACGTCTTAAAGTGGCTCCCGAACACACCAGCGATGAGGTGTTGCGTAGCATGAGAAAGCCAAGTTTCACACAGTTTGAGGAGTTTAAGCGCATCTTCGACAAGATAAATGAGGAGGAAAATCTTAGGCAACAAATCATTCCTTACTTCATGAGCAGCCATCCTGCGTGTAAGGAGGCAGACATGGCCGACTTGGCCGTGCGTACCAAAAGGCTTGACTTCCATCTCGAACAGATACAAGACTTCACCCCAACGCCCATGACCGTGAGCACCGAGGCATGGTACACAGGTTACGATCCTTACACGCTTGAACCCGTTTTCAGTGCCAAAACGCCCAAAGACAAGAACAACCAAAGGCTATTTTTCTTTTGGTATAAGAAGGAAGAAAGGCAAAACATCGAGCGCGAACTTAGGAAAATTGGTCGCCCCGAACTGATTAACGAACTTTATTCCTCAAACGATTGGGGCAGACAGCAAAGTTCGGGCAAAGGCAAGAAAGATGATAAGAACCATCGTGAGCATAAAAACAGCCGCACGGAAAAGGCTTACGAGCCCAAACCTTCGCCTAAAACGGCTGAAAGAAAATCGTTCAACCCAAATTTTTGCAACGGTAAGCCGAACAAGTCGAAAGGTAAACGAAGATAAGCCACGGTAATATTGCTCTGCCATTGGCTTTATCAACACATTTAAAAAGCGATATACACAACCCACTTTAAAGCATGCAAATACTTCTATCGTGCGCCAAAGACATGGCCACAAAGCCCATAACATTCCCTAACGAACGTGCCAACGAACCGCATTTCATCGCAGCAGCCAAGGAAATTGCGACCGAGATGATGAACTTTTCAACGGAAGAATTGGAAGAAATGCTCAAAATTAACAGCAAGCTAGCCAACCAAAATTGGCTCAGGTATCAGCATTTTCTACAAGCAGGCGACACTTCGCACGCTGCTCTTGCATTCACAGGCATGGCCTACAAGCACCTGAAAGCGAGCAGTTTCAACCAAGAAGACATTTGCTTTGCCAACCAACACCTTTGGATAACCTCCTTTCTATACGGACTTTTACGGCCACTCGATGCCATAAAGCCACATCGTTTGGAAGGTTATGTGCGCTTACAAAACCACGACGACATACGACTATTCGACTATTGGAAACCTCGCCTTACCCAACTTTTCATCCAATCAATCAGCAACGACAATGGCATGCTTGCCTATCTTGCAAGCGAAGAGATGAAATCGCTCTTCGATTGGAATGAGGTAAAGAAGAAAGTAAAAATCTTCGAGCCCCAATTCATGGTCGAGAATGCCCGTGGCAGAAAAACAATTGTGGTGTACACAAAGATGTGTCGCGGGGCAATGGCCAACTACATCATCACAAACAAGATAACCAATACCGACGATTTGCTCGCTTTCGAATACGAAGGGTTTAAGTTTGCAGAGTGGATTGACAATGGTAAAACGCCACTTTTCGTCCTCGGCGCACCCTAAACCGCTTTCTTCTGTTGCCTTTTTTAAGCGCGTTCTCGCAACTAATTGTAAGTCAAACACGGCTTATCTCATGGCGACAGAAACACAATAAGAAGTATTTTATCAGCATAAAGGCCACAAAAACGCCCTGTTTCGTTTTGCACTTTCAACGATTTGCATTATTTTTGCAGGGTATTAATACAAGAAAAATTGAAAATCAAACGAATTATAAACGACACATTCAAGGTTGCCCTATCGCTCTTCCTCGGCGGAGCGATATTGTATTGGATGTATCGTGGCTTTGATTTAAAGCAGGTTGAGCGCGTTATGCTCCACGAAATGAACTGGACTTGGATGCTGCTTTCATTCCCCTTTGGCATCATGGCGCAAGTGTTCAGGGGATGGAGATGGCGACAGACACTCGAACCTATGGGCGAAAAGCCCAGGGCATCGACAGCCATACATGCCATATTCGTTTCGTATGCCGTAAGCTTAGTTATCCCCCGAATAGGCGAGTTTGCCCGTTGCGCAGTGCTTAGGCGATATGATAAGATAGACTTTGCTAAGGCATTGGGAACCGTTGTTACCGAACGTGCCATCGATTCGCTACTGGTATTGGCCATTGCAGCCATTACCCTGCTGGCACAAGTGAGCATCTTCGACAGCTTTTTCACCAAAACAGGGACGAGCCTACATGCCATTGTCGGCCAATTCTCAACCACAGGCTACATCGTTACGGGCATTTGCGCCATCGCAGTCGGCGTATTGCTGCACTTCTTGCTGAAAAGGATGGCCATATATAATAAGGTGAAAGAAACGGTAAAGGGCATTTGGCAAGGCATCAACTCGATAAGGAAGGTGCGCAACAAGTGGCTCTTCGCCTTTTTCACCTTGGCTATATGGGGCAGTTATTTTCTGCACTACTATCTAACCTTCTATTGTTTCGAGTCAACAGCAGGTTTAGGCATGGCTTGTGCAATGGTTACGTTTGTGGTTGGCAGCATGGCGGTAGTGGTTCCAACGCCCAATGGGGCTGGCCCTTGGCACTTCGCCGTGAAAACCATGCTCATCTTATATGCCGTAGATAGCACAGCCGCACTCAATTTTGTGCTTATCGTGCATTCGGTTCAAACGCTCTTGGTTATTCTCCTTGGCGTTTACGGATGGATGGCATTGGCTTTCTCGCACTCAAAGCGTGCACCAACAGTCGAATAACCAAATCATACATATATTTTACTAACTTTTAAACAACCGTTTTATGAGTGAAATTAAAAATTTAAAGCCTGAAAGCATTTGGCGTAACTTCTACAATCTTACGCAAGTACCACGTCCGTCAGGACATTTAGAGAAAGTTAAGACCTTTCTTCTGAACTTCGCTAAGGAAGTGGGCGTAGAAGCATTCGTTGATTCTGCCAACAATGTGGTGATGAGAAAGCCGGCATCGCCTGGCATGGAAAATCGAAAAACCATAACCCTACAAGCGCACATGGACATGGTTCCGCAGAAATCGGCCGACAGTACACATAATTTCGAGACCGACCCTATTGAAACATGGATTGACAACGAGTGGGTTAGGGCAAAGAATACAACGCTGGGTGCTGATAACGGAATTGGCGTTGCTGCCATCATGGCCGTTATGGAAGACAAGAGTTTGAAACATGGACCAGTTGAAGGACTTATCACGGCCGATGAGGAAACAGGCATGTATGGTGCCAACGACCTGCCCGCCAACGAGCTGCAAGGCGACATCCTACTTAATCTCGACTCCGAAACATGGGGTTGTTTTGTAGTGGGCAGTGCCGGCGGTGTGGACGTTACCGCTACGCGCAACTACAAAGAAGTGCCCGTAAACAAAGACAGGGTGGCCTTAAAAGTTACCATCAAGGGTTTGAAAGGGGGACACTCAGGATTGGAAATACACGAAGGCAGAGCCAATGCCAACAAGCTAATGGCACGCGTTGTGGCCAAGTTGGTTGCCGAATGCGGTGCCGAACTTGCCACTTGGCATGGCGGAAACATGCGCAACGCCATTCCTTATAAGGCTGAAACCTTAGTTACGCTCCCCGCAAACAATGAGGATAAGGCCTGCGCACTTATCAACGAGATGAAGACGATGTTCGAAACAGAATATCGTTTCGTTGAAAATCAAGTGGAACTATTTGCTGAAAAAGCTCCCCTACCTGAGAAACAAATGGATGCCACCGACAGAGACATCGTGATAAGAGCCATTTTCGGATGCCACAACGGCGTTTTACGCATGATACCTGCCATACCAACGGTTGTTGAAACCTCGTCTAACTTGGCCATCATCGACATCGAAGACGGGAAAGCCAGGTTCCTAATGTTAGCTAGGAGCTCAAGCGAAACAATGAAGGCGTACATCTGCGACACGCTTAAAGGCACGCTCACATTAGGCGGCTTTGATGTGAAACTCAGCGCAGACTATCCTGGTTGGGACCCGAACACCGACAGCGAGATACTTAACCTGATGCAACGCTTGCACAAGCAACTATTTAACGAGGACGCCATCGTTAAGGTAGACCATGCAGGTTTGGAGTGTTCCATCATTCTTAATAAGTATCCGCACATGGATGTTGTTTCCTTTGGGCCAACCATCCGTTCGCCCCACAGTACCAGCGAACGCTGCCTACACGAAACCGTTGTGCCTTTCTGGAACTTGTTGAAGAAGATTTTGGAAGAAGTTCCACAAAAATAAACCACTGGATGGCAAACAGAACCAACGACGCCAAAGTTCCCCTCATAGGGATTGACAGGCATCGCATAGCAACCGACGGGCATGGAGTTACCACGCTCGTCGGTTTCTTCGGTTGTCCGTTACACTGCAAGTTCTGCCTAAACGACCAGTGTCACGACACGCGCAGACGTTGGCGACGGCTGTCGCCACAAGCGTTATACGACGAGTTAAAACAAGACGAATTGTATTTTCTTGCCACAGGTGGCGGCGTAACCTTTGGCGGTGGCGAACCATGTTTGCAAAGTCGTTTCATCAAAGCATTCAGAAACATCTGCGGACCTGCATGGAACATCACGGTGGAAACAAGCCTATACGTTCCACAAAACCACTTGCGGCGTTTGCTAAACGTAGTAAACACATACATTGTGGACATTAAAGACCTTAATCCAGACATCTACCTAGAATATACCAGCAAAGACATCGGCTTACTAAAAGAAAACCTGCAATGGCTTACAGCACACGTGGCGAAGGAGGATATCTTTGTGCGCGTTCCTAGCATACCTAACCACAACACGCCAGAAAACATCGAATACAGCATTGAAGAACTGAAAAAACTAGGCCTTGTTAATATCGAATGTTTCGATTACATTAACCCGAAACAAGTGAAATAAGGGAACGTTTCCACCCCATCCGCCCCAACAACTGTCGCAAATGCCTTTTCTCTTACCTGCAATTACACACCCTACACAGCCTGAACTCCCTCTATCAACATTAAACAGCCGATTGTTGGCGATATAAATCTTTATGGGATAATCTTTCAATAGTCAAACAGAATTGGATTTAGAAAGCCACAAATGAAGCGTAGGCAAACAACACACCAACTTTTACACCGCGTAAGGCCTTGTTAATGCCATGCTGTACACACGTTGCATTCTTCTATCAGCTATTTTCCAAAAGCAATTCTGATTGACTATAACAAACCAGAACACAGTCGCGCAAAGATACTGAACAAGAGCCGTAAGGCTGTAAAATATTTGTACCAACTTTTAACATTGTGAGTGGCTTCGCCGCAAAATTTCCGAGCAGTGGTTGGATTTTCGCGCGTATTTTTCAAGTTTGTAACTGTTTGGTATATTGTAATTTACGACAAATAATACACAAAAACATGTTGTTTAGCACACTTTATGGCTATAGAACGTCAATAAATGCACCGGCAAGAGCCAACAAGCCTTCATCATCCAAAATGGTTAAAATACCCATAAATAGCACCTAAAATACTGCTTTACATGGATTTTGGGTGGGTTTTGCTGCATTTGGCCTCGCGTTTTGGTGCAAAATGCAATGCGTTTTGGTGCATATTGCAGTGCGTTTTGGTGCAAAATGCAGTGCGTTTTGGTGCATATTGCAATGCGTTTTGGTGCAAAATGCGTTGCAACATCAGGCGCATAGACTCCATTTTCTAGTAGTTGTGGATGCAAATTTGGGAGAAATTTCCTTCAAAGAGAAATGCAAAAGCATAGTAAATGGCCAAAAATGGTGGGGATAAGCCCTCAAAAATAGCTGGAATTTTATCCCTTGGGCGCATTTTATATAGCTTTTAGCAGGTGTTTTTTGCTAGAATGGTTCGGACAACAAGCACGGTTTGTAAAATATATTTATTGTTTTAACAAAACGTTAATAGGTGCTTTCGTAGATAAGAACAACGGCTATTGTTTTGCCTAAACAATAAGGATAAGCTGCTCATACCAAATCGGGGTGCAAGAAACATCGATTGTTTTTGCAAGGAAATAAAATGAAAGGGGGCTCAGGTTTGGCTTGCGACCGAGATGAATAACACCGAAGAGAGACAGCAGCAATACAGGAAAAAATTGTTCTTTTTGAGTATTCCCTAAGCTTAATTATCTTTCTATTGTTTGAAGTCATCTAGACTTTTAAAATCTCTACAAATTGAGAGGAGTTTATTATCTTTGTACTGTAAAACCAAGATAAACACTCCTCTCATGTACGAAGTACTGGACAAAGATACAATAAAATCTGAGATCTTGCCATATTTGTCGGTGGCAAAACGCGGTTATGTGACAAAAAGTGACCTGGTGGAGGTCATTCAGTGCATTCTCTACAAGCTGAAAACGGGCTGTCAGTGGCACATGTTTCCCGTTTCAGCCATCTTCACGGGGAGGGTTTTGAGCTACAAGAGCGTGTATGCCCATTTCCGCAAGTGGTCGAGGAACGGCGAATGGAAAAAGGTTTGGGGCATGATATTGAGCCGTCACAGGTGTTTCTTGGACATGTCCAGTGTGGATTTGGACGGCAGCCACACCACCACGCTTCGCGGTGGGGAGTGCTGTGGATACCAAGGACGCAAGAAAAGGACGACCACCAACGCCATCTATGTCACAGACCGGCAAGGCATACCGCTTGCCATGTCCACACCTGTTTCGGGTTCTCACAACGACCTTCACAACATCTCCCAGGTTCTTCAGGATTTGTTCGCAGGTATTAAGAACTCTGGCTTGTCCGTATCGGGACTCTTTCTCAATGCAGATGCCGGCTTTGACTCTGCACTATTCAGGCGAGGTTGCCATCAGCAGGAGGTGTTCCCAAACGTCGCCTTCAACAAGCGGAGAGGTATGCCAAGAGATGACGAGTTACTTGATGAGCTGCTTTACAAGGAGAGATACAGCATTGAAAGGACTAATGCGTGGATGGACTCATACAGGAGCGTGCTCAACAGGTTCGATACCACACAAACCAGTTGGGAGGGATGGAACTACATCGCATTCATACTGATTTTTCTGAAAAAGATAAGAAAGAGGGAAAGGTCTAGATGACTTCTTTATGTATAAACAATTAACCTCGATGCAAAGGCCGCAAACATTAACTTTGCTCCTAAGAAAACCGCAAGAGAAGAGAGTTCGCACATTGTGGGCATCTGCCAATCTGCACTATGTCGTGAGATGCGGTGCAAGAGTAGCCAGTTGGGTAAATATGCCTGATTCGAGGCACACAATTAAGGCTATGGAGTGGCGAAAGCGTTCCACGCACAATGCCATTGCTGCACGCTCCCTGCGCATGGCTCTCACAAAGAGCACCACCAAGTACCCGGAAAGGCTATCCTTGACCCGCAGGCACAGAAGATCTGCAACTTGGGATTCAAGAGTTTCAACGCAATTGCAGCTACCTCATACGAGCATTATAGCTGTGTGTTCAACTTCTTCGTCAACAGGGCAACAAACACATTCGCCAAATCTTTCAATTCAAAGACAAAGGCTTTCGAGGGTACTCAGAGAGGAGTGACAGGGGTAAAGTTCTTCATGTTTAGACTTTCAAAGATTAATGCGTAGCCCCATAAATGCCGCAAAACACAGTGCGTTTTGGTGCTAAATGCAATGCGTTTAGGTGCAAAACGCAAGGTAAAATGGTGCAAAATGCAGTGTGTATTGCAGCTAAATGTAAGTTGATAAGCATAAATATCTGCAGAAATGGTATAAATAAAACCTCTTAGAGCCATGAAAAATATGGCTGAAAAAGGCGAAATAGTCGTTAAAAAGTGGCATTTGGGGGGCTAAAAGCAGGTAATTGGGCTTGAAAAAATACGAGGTGGCGACCAAACTAGAAAGGTAAAATGGTGCAAAATGCAAGTTCTGTTCTTAAAAACGGACAAGACCAAAGACGTGAAAGGCTAGAAATTGTGGCAATTTACCCACTTTACAGCCTATATTTTCGCTAGAATGGAGCGGAAATTAGAGTGACTTTGTAAAGATAAAGACAAAAATTTAAGTTTTTGGGGATTGCTGATCTTGTGGGTTGATGAGCTTGTGAATTGATGAACTCGTGAGTGGATGAGCTTGTGAGTGGATGAGTTCGTGAGTTGATGTGCTTGAGAGTGGATGTAATCGTGAGTGGACGCAATCGTGTGTCGATGAGCTTGTGAACCTGTGAGTTGATAAATTCTTGAATTTGTACGTTGGTGAATTGATATGTTTGGCTGTTGTTGGGTTTTCGTGAGCCATAAGCCAGCGAGTTGATTTGTGGGGCACTTCGTATATGGGAAGCGGGCTCATCTTATGTTGGCATCGAAAAGACAACAAACTCCTCACAATTATAGAAATAACAAAAGTCGAGACTGTTTCAATGTAAGAAGTGGGTTGGGGCTAGGCCCTAACCCACTTCTTTATATACACGTATCTGCAAAACTTCTGTCTGCATTGTGTGCATTTCGGTATTTATGCGTATCTTTGCCTTTGTAAAAAGTTACACATGGCAAAAACATTCACCACATTCGGCCATTCGTCCGACGAGTTTCGTCGTGATGAATTGGTACGCAAAATAGAACATGCACTGCAAGAGCTCACCCTCGGCGAACTTGAAGCGCTGTATTACGACATGATTTCGAAAGACTATCTAAGAGACTAGGGCTTATGAACACGAAAAAGAATAAGGAAGAGCAGATACTTATCCGCATTACCGGACAAGACCGACCAGGGTTAACCGCCTCTGTAATGAAAATCCTAGCGCGTTACGATGCACAGATATTAGACATCGGACAAGCCGACATTCATAGTTCGCTGTCGTTGGGAGTGCTTATCCGTATCGACGACAAACACTCTGGTCAAGTAATGAAAGAACTTCTCTTTAAGGCCACTGAATTGAACGTACACATTGGCTTTGAACCCATTGGCGACCAGCAATATGAAGATTGGGTTCACGGACAAGGCAAAAATCGCTATATACTTACCCTTATTGGCCGTAGCCTTTCGGCCAAACAGATTGAGGCGGCCACAAAAGTAATATCGTCGCAAGGGTTCAACATCGACTCCATCCTTAGGTTAACGGGCCGTATCAGCATTATGAACCCCGACAAGAACGTGCGCGCTTGCATTGAGTTCTCGTTGCGAGGAACGCCACAAGACCGCTCGGCCATGCAGAAACAACTAATGGCCCTCTCAGCCGAAATGGGTATCGACTTCTCGTTTCAGAAAGACGACATGTACCGTCGCATGCGTCGCCTGATATGCTTTGACATGGATTCAACCCTCATCCAAACAGAATGTATTGACGAATTAGCCATGCGTGCTGGCGTTGGAGATAAGGTAAAGGCCATTACCGAGAGTGCCATGCGAGGCGAGATAGACTTTAAAGAAAGTTTCAGGAAACGCGTTGCCCTGCTCAAAGGCCTTGATGTCGGGGTGATGAAAGACATTGCCGAACACATGCCTATTACCGAAGGCGTTGACAGGTTGATGGCGGTACTGAAACGATATGGCTACAAAATCGCCATATTAAGCGGCGGATTTACCTATTTTGGTGAGTTCCTGCAACACAAATATGGTATAGACTACGTATATGCCAACGAGTTGGAGGTCGGCGACAACGGAAAACTGACTGGAAACTACGTGGGAGAAATAGTAGACGGGCATCGCAAGGCCGAACTGTTGAAACTTATTGCGCAAGTGGAAAAGGTAAATTTAGCACAGACCATCGCCGTTGGCGACGGTGCAAACGACTTGCCCATGATTTCAGAGGCGGGACTTGGCATAGCCTTCCATGCCAAACCGCGCGTTGTGGCCAATGCCCAGCAGTCTATCAACACCATCGGACTAGACGGTGTGCTCTACTTCCTTGGCTTTAAAGACAGCTACATCAATGCCTAAACAGGCACAATGCACACAAAAAC
>NZ_HE999449.1:171449-183066 GCF_000312305.1 Prevotella conceptionensis 9403948
CACACATTGCGTGATTGGCCGTTTTTGTCGGGGCGACAGGATTCGAGCCTGCGACCGCCTGGTCCCAAACCAGGAGCGCTACCGGGCTGCGCTACACCCCGAATCGCAAAACCCATTGTTGTTTTGCGGTTGCAAAGGTACTACTATTTGTTGGGTACTGCAAATATTTGTTTAACTTTTTATTATATCCAAGTCTACAAATATCTTTTTAAGTATTTGTACGCCACGTTCCACTTGCTCTTCCGTATGCGTTGCCATCAATGCCATACGCACAAGCGTATCTTGCGGCGCACATGCCGGCGGAATAACGGGATTGATGAAAACGCCCGCTTCGAAGGCCAGCTTTGTTACAAGGAAAGTTTTCTCCACATCGTGAACATAGAGTGGGATAATGGGACTTTCGGTGTCTCCAATTTCAAAACCCTCCTCCCTAAAACGGCGCAGCGCATAACGGGTAACCTCCCAGAGCCTTTCAATGCGTTCGGGTTCTTGCTGAATGATGTGCAATGCCTCAAGTGCCGCTGCCGTTGCAGCAGGCGTGTTGGATGCGCTGAAGATGTACGAACGGCATGTGTGGCGAAGGTAATTGATGGTATCGGCATCCGATGCAATAAAGCCGCCGATGGATGCAAGGCTCTTTGAGAATGTTCCCATGATAAGATCCACCTCGTCGGTAAGGCCGAAATGCTCGCAAACACCACGGCCATGTTTGCCAAAAACGCCAAGGCTGTGTGCCTCGTCCACCATAACCGAGCAGTTGTACTTATGTTTCAAGGCCACAATCTCAGGAAGTTTGGCCAGGTCGCCCTCCATAGAGAACACGCCATCCACAACAATCAGCTTAACGGCCTCGTGAGGTAGCGACTTGAGAATGTTCTCCAAGTCTTCCATGTCGTTGTGTTTGTAGTGCAGCTGTTTGGCAAACGACAAGCGCCTTCCGTCTACAATGCTGGCATGGTCGCGGTCGTCGCAAATAATATAGTCGCCTCTTCCAACCACCATTGCCAGCACACCCTGGTTAACCGAGAAACCCGTAGAGAAACATAACGTATCGTCTTTCTGTACGAATGTGGCCAACTCTTTCTCCAATTGTACGTGTAAGTCTAGCGTTCCGTTAAGAAACCGACTTCCGGCACAGCCAGAGCCATACTTGTCTAGCGCGTCTTTGGCGGCCTTCACCACCCTTTCGTCTCCCGTCAGTCCGGTATAGGCGTTCGAACCAAACATCAAAACATGATGTCCATCCATCTCTACTTCGGTTCCCTGTTTGCTGGTTATCTCGCGAAAATAGGGATAGACACCCGCTTTAATATATTTTTGCGGTTCACGATAAGCCTTGTATCTTTCTTGTAATTGTCCCATTTTTAAATAGGTAAAAGAACTATTTTTTGTTTATCAGAGTGCAAAGGTACGAAAAAATACAGCAAAACGCCTATCTTTTCAAAGAAATCGGCCTTTAAAGCGTTTTTCGTCTGTTACGTGCTGTTATCAAATGTTTTTTATTATCTTTGCAATAAGGCTTGATTAACGCCCTTTAAACGAAGTTAAACCCCGTCTGGAAACCATAAAACGAAACGGAATGAAAAAGAAAATTGTATTCATCATGAACCCCATATCAGGGACGGGAAGTAAGAAAGGCATTCCCGAAGCTATTGACAGATACATCGACAAGGAACTTTTCGACTACGAAATACGAACCACCGAGTATGCCGGACATGCTTGCCACATTGCCACCGAGGCCAAAGAGCAAGGTGTAGACGTGGCGGTGGCCGTTGGCGGCGATGGTACCGTTAACGAGGTTGGGCGGGCCATTGTGGAGTCTGACACGGCCTTGGGCATCATTCCCTGCGGGTCGGGCAACGGATTGGCACGCCATCTGATGTTGCCCATGAACGTAAAGAAATGTTTGCAGCTGATAAACACGTGCGAAATACACAGGCTAGACTATGGGAAAATTAACGAACACTACTTTTTTTGCACCTGCGGCATGGGTTTCGATGCCTTTGTCAGCCAGAAGTTTGCGCAAGCTGGTAAGCGCGGCCCCATCACATACGCCGAAAACATTCTGCGTGAGGGGTTGAAATATCAGCCAGAAACCTATGAAATAGAAGACGAAACGGGCGTACATCGCTACAAGGCCTTCCTTATTTCGTGTGCCAATGCCTCGCAATATGGCAACAATGCCTACATTGCGCCAAGGGCATCAATGAGCGACGGATTGCTAGACGTTATCATCATGGAGCCTTTCGATTTGCTTGACGCGCCGCAAATTAGTCTCGACATGTTTAACAAGACCCTCGACAAGAATTCGAAGATAAAGACTTTCAGATGCAAAGAACTAAAAATACACCGAAAGAACGAGGGTGTAATACATTTTGACGGCGACCCTGTTGAGGCTGGCAAAGACATTGTTGTGTCTCTAAAAGAAAAAGGTATTAATGTGATTGTAAACCCCGATGCCGACAAGTCGTTACGAGAACCCAACGCCTTCCAATCTATTGCCGCCTCGCTTTTCAATGAACTCAACGACATGCGCCGGGTTTTCAACAAACGAAGTCAAAAGCTACCGCTGCTGGGAAAGGTTATCCAACGAAAGCTTACGCGTTAAAAGCCACAGGCAGTTGCGCTGAGCAATAATCAAAACAACCTTTCAAACGTGCAATATCTGCCTTAAAGCCTAAGTCTAGATTTGGATTTAGGTGGATGGCGATTATGCTTATTCGCACTGAAAAGTGGGTGAATTAGTTGAAGTGTCGGCAAGCTAAGCAGTTGATGAGGCAACCAGTTAACGAGCAGACAAGAAGAGCAGTCTGGTAAACAAGTAGATGAGTAAAGGTGAGAAGTTTGGTCAATGATTAGGCGAGTTAACGAATTGTCATGGTAGGTAGTTTAGCTAACAAGTTGGCTGGCACAGCCATCTTTTCACCTTTTCACCTTTTCACCCTTTCACCTTTTCACCCTTTCACCTTTTCACCTTTTCACCCTTTCACCTTTTCACCCTTTCACCTTTTCACCCTTTCACCTATAAAAGCGGAAAGCGAAGCGTGCCTATAATGGCCGCTCCGCCTTCTTAAAGTATAATGGTTCAACAATTAGCCTTTGCAAATTGTCAGTCAGCAGTTCATTTACCTCTCACGCTAA
The DNA here is from genome assembly GCF_000312305.1 of Prevotella conceptionensis 9403948. GTDB lineage: Bacteria > Bacteroidota > Bacteroidia > Bacteroidales > Bacteroidaceae > Prevotella > Prevotella conceptionensis. Next base: position 174,591 of record NZ_HE999449.1, read on the forward strand.
TAGACAACGCCCCAAGGCAGAATTTCCTCATCTTCTTCCTCCTCGTCGAATACAAATGACTTTGCATCGGCATCGTCTGATTGGTTACCAGAGTTCTGCAACATCAGTATCGGTTCATACTTATTGGTAACAATCTCGGATATTGGTTTTATATAATTCGTCTTCATAGCTCATCCCTTTCATTATTGTACAGATACCTTTACTCCATTAATAACATACACACCAGCGGCAACAGGAACAGACCGTGTCTCGTTGGCCTTCAAGTTCAGCTTAGCCACACTCATGCCGTTTACACCAAACACTTCAACGCGTTGTGCCTTCTTTGCAAAGAATGTAATCATTCCGTTTGCGGCCGTTACTGCTAGGTCGGCGTTAGCTTTTACGTTGTTGATGCCCGTTGTTTCGCCGTTCTCACCAAACACCACATCGAAGGAGGCCATCTTAGCACCGCTTGTGCTGCTGAAAGAATAGTACGAACGGAATGGTCTTACTTTCACTAGTTTCGGGTCGGAAGGCAAGTTCAATGATGAATAGTACTTGTTGTTGGCGAAATAGAACACCTTTTCAACCTTATCTCCACAATAGGTACCCCTATTTTCAAAGGCATAGTTCGTTCCGTTTCCACTTCCCGTGGCCTTTTCGCCCATCAAGTAAGTCTTGTTTTTGTGGGCGATGGTGGGCATAATGTCTGCTCCATGCTGCATGGCCACGAACGATTGACCGTCTTTTGGCGTATAAGCATCGTTCACCAATATCATGTAGGGCTTGTTGGCCTCGGTTGTCATTCCTTCAGCCTTAACGAAATGAGCATCGCCATCGAACTTCATATAGTCGTAACCAGGTTTCTGTTCGGGACTAACATTAAGGCAATTGGTTGCTTGCATCACATATACCTCAAACGAGCAACCGTCTCCCTTGTTCACGTGCTTGCCGTCTGTCAAGGCCAAAGTGAACGGCAACATCAACGTTGCTTTCTTTGCTTGGCCGTTGGCTCCAGTTACTTCGCGCGTATAGAGAGCGTAGTTTGCAGCATCAACGCGTATCTTGTAAGGAGAATAGAAAGGTTGTTTGTCGGTAAGAATGATGTTTCTTGCGGCCTTATAGGTTCCACCTTCCTCTGCATAAGCAAAGTTGTCGGCAGCATGAGTGGTGTTCTTGGGCAAGAATACCAGTGCATTCTTAGCCAGTGCATTCTTCAATGTGGTCCACGAGCTGCCGTTAGACGAGTAAGCGCCTTGCATTTGGCTCCCCATGTCTACATAAAGCAGCTTGTCCATTGCGGCGGGTACGTTGCTCCCGCCAGCTGCAATAGCAGTTTCCAACTGCTCTTTCACCGCTTCTACGGAGCTATATCCTAAGTTACCTTCATTATCTTTGGATGTAACAACAGCGCCATAGAACTCTCCGCTTTCTGCTTCGCCATAGAACGACTTGTCGTATAGTTTCTCGAAGGCAACACTCGGCGTATAGGTTCGGGCCACGAGGTGTATCTCCATGTCGTAGTAGGCGTAATAGCGATGCTGGGTAGCAGTGGTAGGAGCGATGTTATAACGCGTCTCGTCTGTGGTGAAGACGTAAGCGTTGGTCATGTAATCCTTGTTTTCTTCCGTTGGGGTCATCACCACATTGTTGAACTGACCGCCCGCAGCGGCATACTTTTCTAGCGTAAAGGGATATTCAATCAACGAAGTTGCAGTGCCAGTCTTGCTCACTTCATCGGCATTGTTAAACTTAAACGCCTTTGTTCCTGCCGTGGCCACAAACACTTTCTTCGTATAATCGTAGTTGGCCGCAAAGTCGGGATGACGGTAGATGTTGTTGTTCGACTCGCCAAAGAGGTTGAAATATTCGGACTTTACAAAACCGAAACGTGCATTGCCATTAGAGGAACCATCGTAATATGTATTGTCGGCACACTTGCTCTTCAAGTTTTCGAAGGTAAAATGGCAAGCAGTGTTGAGCCAATCGCGCGGTATATAGAAGTAGAACACACCCCCGCCCACGCTGAAATCGTTAGAAACGAACTCGCGCGAAATCTTCATGTCGCCGTGGGTGCACATCAGTTCCATGTGATTGATGTAGGGGTCGAGTGCCTCCACTGTCAGCTCGAGGTTCACAAGGCCGTTCCCTCCTACTACTTCCAACTTTACAGCATCGTTGTTCAAGTCGTCCATTACAAAGTTTCCAGGCTGAGTGACGTTAATTTCTTTGGCGGCCTTGCCCGTTTTGTCGTAGACTTTCAATGTATAAGTGCCCGATGCGTTAGAACGTTCCCATTGTGCAGTTCCCACATTGTCGTATTCTGCAAAGTAAACGGGACTACCTGGTTTGGTTCCAAACATGTACAAGTTGTTACATACTATTCCTTCTCCGACAAGGCTAAACCGACTACCTGTTCCATTGCCTATCGTTAGGGTATTGTTTGGGTCAACTACCAAGTAGTTTGAAGTGCCAACAACATTGATGCGTCCTTGAGCGTCAATCTCCCATTTTTGTTGTGTGGTGCCAAAGGTCGCATCTCTCTGTAAGTACCAAACGTCTCCACCTTCTACATATTTAATGTAGAACTTTTGCTCTGCACTTATTGTATAATTCACCTTTGCAGAAGTGATACGATAGTGTAAAGGCACATCATTTCCTTTTTGGTCTTTGGTGCAAACAGGCGTTTCGGCAAAGTAAGTTTGCCCAGGTTGTATCTCGAAATAACCCATTTGGTCGATGGTTACCGCTTTGATTGTTTTGTTACCAACGGCAGAACCTGCTGTACGGCTATTCAAATCCAAGGTTTCGTCAACGCTAGCCCCTTCGTAAAACAGCGACTGAGCCATCAAGTCTTTCACGTTTCTGTAAACATAGCTTTGTCTTTTTACGCCCGTATAGGTGTTTTGGGAGATTTGTCCAAGGTCCACTTTCCCCGTGGGGAATGGACATTGAACAACACTTACCCCCTCCGCGCTAGCTTGTTGCGGAGCAATGTTAACCTTAAATGGAGCTTCGGGAGTGAAAGTTAGCTCAACATATTTTAATGTAACGCCCACGTATCTGCCCGAAACGTGGCTGCTAACACCATTGGCAATCTTAAAATAAAGTATGTTGCCCATGTCGCTCTCCACCATACTGGTGCGTTCGATGGTGAATTCTTCATTGCTCATACCCTTTTTCAGGTTCTTATAATAGGCCGACATGAAATCAAACCTCGAATTGGTTTCACCGAAATAGAAAGCGCGATCGTGCGTTACGCGCAGCTTGGCTTTTCCGTTTCCAAACACGTCAACGTTGTTTTGCACAATAATCTTATAGCTTGTAAATCTGTATCCATGTGGCAAAGCGAAGGTAATAAAGCCATCTTCTCGCTGTCCGCCAAACACTTGTATGCCCGTATCGGCTCCTGTGTTATAAAGGTTGTTGCCATGTACGGCCAATTGTCCGTTCGGCGAAAGCGTTTTTAGGTCAGATGCGGTCATTGTCAGTGGCAGTTGGTGGTGTTTCCATGTGGCAAAACCGCCCGATGCAAAGCCGGTTTCGGTAGCTCCACCAGAATAAGTGGTCTGCGAACAAATCATACTACCTGTGTTTTCGCTCACTATAACGTTTTGCGCCCTGCTTGATATTCCGCAAAACATACTACTGAGCAAGAGCATGGCGAACAGTCTGCCACATGCCTTTGCGTGTAAAAACATTCTTCTCATAACACTCGTTTTTTAAATTAATAATTGTTGATAGATATACTTCTTTTCTCGTTCCTCGAAAAGTGCGTTTTCTCGCCATGACAATGTCCGAGCAAGCTCGACGTTGTTCATTTGGCTTAACGAAAACGTTCATTTTATTAAAACACATACACAACTCAATTGTTTCGCAACATACTACTCCCTATTATTGGGAGATGTGCAATTAATTAAGAATGGCTGCTATCTAAGGCAAGGCCTCTTTTCCGTTAATAACAGATAATGCGAAAGCTGCATCTACTCATAAACTGCATCGTTTGATAGAGCTTAAACCCTCGGTAACAAAGTTTTCACTGTTGTCGTTAACACTTCTGGTCCTATCATTAGGTCAGCATCTCACTGTTTATTCGTTTCGTTATCTCTGAGTACCTACACCCTTACAGCGGTGCTTATCCTTTTTGAAACGGAGAATAATAATGGCATTCTCAATTTGTTATCCATGCCATTTTATCGCCTTCTGATTTTGTTTGTCAGAATGTTTCAAGCGCAAAAGTAGGCTTAATACTTCATTTCAGGAAATAATTGAGGGCGCAAAATGGCGCAAAGACAAACAAATAATACGCAAACCAACGCAAATTGTTTGAAACATGCAGGCAAGAAGTGCGTTTTTCGTTATCAGAATGCAAAGTTTTGATTGAGCCAGCTAGGCTATCCCAAAATATTTTCATATCTTTGCCACAAAGTACAGCTGTTTACGCCCCTCGCATTTGCCTGCGAAGGTAAGCGTTTGAACATATCCCACGAACAAGCAGTTGAAAAGAACGCAAACGGTTCCTAATTAACAGGATAGCGCCAAAGACTAACCATTGAACTGACGAACAACAATACGCGACCTTCAACAAACTGTCGCGACTCTGAGAACTTATACTGCATTCGGCACAATGCTAAGCCGACAAAGATACGTAAAATCAACAACATTAATCACAAATGAAAACAACTACTTTAACCGCCCAATTCGAAAATTTCGTTGCCTTGTACACAAAAGACAAGGAAGAACGAGTGCGTTTCTTCGTCTTCTTTGCAGGTGCCATTCAGCTCATTGTCTTCACCTTGCTGAATATTGTGGGTACAATTGGCATCTACCATCCCTTCTTGCAAACGGTTTCTTTCGCACTCCTTGCGTTATGTGTAGCGATGGTTACGCTATACCTTCGCCGTACGCTGTCGCTTGTTTCTGCCTTCGCCACATTTGCCATTACAGCCCAACTACTTGAAATGACGCGCATTGCATTTCTTCTCTTCCTGACCCCTCCAGGCTACGAAGCGATGGTTATATATTACCAAGTAGGTTCTTACACCATCTTACTTTACCTAGCTTTGGGTTTCATACCCCAGACTCCACTCCTAGTAACGGCTTTAAACATCGCAACATTGCTCTGCGTAACGCTGTACGACGGACACGCCATCGACCAGCAAATCGCGCTACTCTTCGCATTACTCTGCATTTTCACTTGTGCTCTGGCTGTCATTAGCCGACGAGGCCTCCACAAAATACAGCAAGAAAACAAAGATTATCAAGACACGCACAACTCGATACTCACCGCTTTCAACATGAGCCAAAGCGAACTGATAGCCTATTTGCAAATATGCCGTGCCAAAGAACCCAACAGCAAACACGTCGACATGCTTTTAAGTCAACTTAACGAGCAATCGAAACACAACCTTGTCCATGCGGCGATGGTTTTGAAGAAAAAGCACGATGCCCAACAACTTGAATTAAGTAAATGCTTTCCTAGCCTTACACATACCGAATTGGAAGTGAGCAGACTTGTGGTTGAAGGGAAAACGCTTGGCGAAATTGCGTTAATTATGGGAAAGACAACGACCAACATCAGCACTGTGCGCGGAAATGTGAGGAAGAAACTTGGCCTGCAACCTAGCGAAGACCTTGTAGAAAAGCTAAAAGAACTGGCCGCACCTGCCAACAAAGCTTTGAGAAAGACCTTTTAAAGGTAAACCAACACCTCTTTTACCTGTCTATATTGTTAGGCTATTGCCTTTTTATTCTCAACCAACACCCTTGCATATACACATGAAAAGGGCCACATCACACTCTTTACACAGAGTGGATGTGGCCCTTAAGGTTTTGTTCTTGTCACGCTCAGCTATTGGCCTACACCCGATGTGGGTTCAACAGATTGTCCATAGACACCTCCGTTTGGCCTGCATGTGCTTATCAGCTTTCCCTATATACAAAGGACTAATGGCACAGTTTGCACAACAGCTGTTGCAACATTTATTTGTTAGTTGCCCACCACCACAGCAAAATAGGCCTTCTTGCCTGTTGGGTAAATGCCTTGTATGTAAAGCACAGGGTCTTTGCTTGTCGATGCCTCCTTAACGGCTTTCTGCAAGTCGTCAGTCGACTTGATAATCTGTTCGTTCACCTTCTGAATGATAAATCCTTTGGCAACGCCAGCATCTTTAAGTGCACCATTGTTCACCCTTATAACTTCCAAGCCCGAGCTTATATTGAGTTGACGCTTTTGTTCGTCGTTAATTTCCTTGAAGTTACCGCCAAGAATGTCTAGATCGGCGCTCTTCATCACCTTCGTGTTGCCCTGAGCATTCTTCAAAGTGGCCGTAGCAGTGGTTTTCTTCTTATTACGCAAGTAAGTAATGGTAATCTTGTCGCCAGGCTTTTTGCCCGAAAGCAATTCTTGAAGTTCGGCCATCTTGGTAAGCTTTCTTCCATCGGCAGCAACGATAACGTCGCCAGACTTTAAGCCAACAGCCGAGCCAGCACCACCATCTTCAACAGAATCAACATATATACCATCGTTTGTTCCAAGGTCGTGTTCTTTGCCTTTCTCCTTTTCCATGTCAAGATAAACGCGGACGTCGCCACCTTTAATGCCCATAACAGCACGTTGCACGCTACCATATTGCTTGATGTCGGCCACCACCTTATTCATGATGGTTGTGGGAATGGCAAATCCATAGCCGCTATACGAACCCGTTTGCGAATAGAGCATGGCATTGATGCCTACCAATTCGCCTTGGGTGTTTACCAGTGCGCCACCCGAATTGCCCTGATTGATGGCAGCATCGGTCTGGATAAACGACTCAATGGGATTGCCGCCCAACGTACGAGCCTTGGCACTAACGATACCGGCAGTAACTGTTGAGTTGAGGTTAAAGGGGTTTCCAACGGCCAACACCCATTCGCCCACTTTCAACTTGTCGGAATCTCCAATAGGTAAGGTGGGCAAGTTCTTTCCGTCTATCTTAATCAGCGCAAGGTCTGTGCTTTTGTCCGTGCCAATAATGCGAGCAGAAAACTCCCTGTTATCGTTTAGGGTTACCGTAAGTTGGTCGGCACCTTCAACCACGTGGTTGTTAGTTACGATATAGCCGTCTGCCGATATGATAACACCCGAACCAGTTGCTTCACGCTTCGGGGTTTGCACTTGTCGTTTTTGTGTTCCGCCATTGCCTCTTCCTGGACTTCCAAAGAAGTCATCAAAGAAGTCGCTAAAAGGGTCGCTCTGCACTTCAACGGTTTGCACCTTTGAGTTCTGAACATACCGAATATGCACAACGGCGGGCAGTGCTTTTTCAGCGGCAAAGGTAAGGTCTACGGGTTGTGCCGGCATCGCTGGAGATGCAGCAGCATTTACCTTCATAAATGAACCGGCAGAGAATGCAATAGAAAGCACGCATAATCCGCCAATGAGGTACTGTGAATACTTTTTCATTGTTTCTTTCTTTATTTTTTAAATTACTATTTTTGTCTTGTCTTAGCTTTCCGCCTGCAAATATAGGCGCAAATATTTAAATACAGCAACATCGCCACCTTTCTTTATCCCTATTTAACATACACGAATATCATATTAACGCCTATTAATGCCGTTGTGATTACTAATTGAAATATTCAGCCATTCTAACGCCTAGTAATTATTACTCATTCCTTATATGAACCGACAAATAGACATTGAAGCAAAACGCACTTTTAGAGAAACGAGAAAAAAATGATTAACTCGTTAACTTATCCCCTTGTCTTCTTGCAAACCTGTCCACCCGTCAACTCGCCCACCGTTGTAATCTTTTCAGTAAGAAATTTAACACTATGAGTGCCCTTTTTGTCCACCAACCGCCAACCCAGCCGCAAAAAATCGATTCTCGCGCAGGTTTGTTTTGGTGCAAAAATGGGTTAGTCCGTGAATACGACAAAATGAATATTTATTTCAAAGAACCGCCATTTGCACTCATTTTTGGGCTATTTGGTGCTAAATGTAGTGCAATATGGTGCAAAACGCAGTGCGTTTTGGTGCTAAATGCAATGCGTTTTGGTGCTAAATGCAGTGCATTTTGGTGCTAAATGCAAGTTAAAAAGGTGCTAAACGCAGTGTAAAATGCTGTTGAATGCAAGGTAAAAAGCATAAAAATTCACTACAACGGTATAAACATAACCTTTTTAAACCTTGAAACACATGGCTGAAAAGGGCAAAATGGTCGTTAAAAAGTGGGTTTTTAGGGGATAAAAGCGAGTAATTGGGTCTGAAAAATAACGAGACGGCAACCAAACTAGAAAGGCTATTTGGTGCAAAATGAAGGTTTTATTCTCAAAAACATACAATACAAGATGTGCGAAAGGCCAAAATTTGTGCTATTTACCTACTTTTAAAGCCATATTTTCGCTAGAACGGAGCGAAAATTAGAGCGACATTGTAAAAACAAAAAAATATTTTAAGCTTTTAAGCCGATGAGTTGGCAGGTTAACCAGTGGGCGAGTTAACAGGTAAGCATCC
>NZ_HE999449.1:184801-282462 GCF_000312305.1 Prevotella conceptionensis 9403948
AATGGATGCTTACGTTAACAGGTTAACCAGTTGACGAGTTAACAAGTTAACCAGTTAGCGAGTTGACAAGTTAACCAGTTGACAGGTTGACGAGTTAACAAGTAGGAAAAAAGTTAACTGGTTAGCGAGTTGACAAGTTAACCAGTGACAAGTTGGTAAGCTACCCTATCACAACGAAAATACAGGAATGGTGTTTACGCTCAACATTCATTGGGACGGTTATAAGTTGCTGGTTTTCTAGGTAGATGTTTTTCTAAGTGGAGGTGTTTCTAAGTTGGTGAGCTTTTGGTTTATGAGCTGAATTGCGTTTCTTTCAAGCTAAGAACCAACAAACTTATCGTTCGTTAGAGCCCGAAAACCGAAAACTCATAAACCAAAAGCTCACCTAACTTAGAGGCCTAAAAGGCAATATAGCTTAACAAAAAGCATTGTTTACAAGTCCCATCCCACGGCACTTGCGCCAAGGACGGCAGCCGAAGAGCCTTCAAGACCGCTAATGAGGAACTTTGCCTTGTCTTTGAAAATCTTCAACACGCTCTCATCGTATGCCTTTTTAAGCGGTTTCATCAGCAAATCGCCGGCCTTGGTCAGTCCGCCGAAGAAGATAAACGCCTCTGGCGAAGAGAAAGCAGCGAAGTCTGCACATGCCTGACCAAGCATCTTGCCCGTAAACTCGTAAACATCTACAGCCAACTTGTCGCCCTTAGCAGCCGCAAGTGATACATCAAGCGATGTGATTTCTTCCGGTTTCAAGTCGCGAAGGACAGAGGGAGTTGTGGTTTTCTCCAAGAACTCGCGTGCCGAACGTGCCACACCCGTTGCCGAGCAATAGGTTTCCAAACAACCAAAGCGGCCACACCCACAGCTGCGTCCACCTTCTCTCTGGGCGATGACGTGCCCTAACTCGCCGGCAAAACCGTCGCTTCCATACACCACTTGCCCATTAATAACGATGCCGGAGCCAACACCCGTACCTAGCGTGATGACGATAAAGTTTTTCATTCCACGTGCAACGCCATACGTCATTTCGCCGATGGCGGCCGCATTGGCATCGTTGGTAAGAGCAACGGGGATGCCGCCTAAACCCTCGGAGAACATTTCGGCCAAAGGAACAACCCCATTGTGTCCCCAAGTCAAGTTGGGAGCAAACTCTATCGTTCCTTTATAGTAGTTGCCGTTGGGCGCACCGATACCCATTGCCTTAATGGTTCCGATACCGCCAACCTGCTCAATGATGATGTGAAGCGCGTCGAGCGAAGCCTTAACATAGTCTTCTACGCTTGCATAGGCTTGTGTCTTAATGGCCGTAGTGGCCTTAATTTCGCCTCGGCTATCAACGATACCAAATACAGAGTTCGTTCCACCCAGGTCTAAACCAATGACGTATGGTTTCAAATCTTCTATTACACTCATGATGTGTCTTTATTTTTAGTTTAGTAATAATTGTTTGCTTTCGTGGATATAGGCCTTGTACACCGGTCCTAAATGGTGGCAGCATTGCGCCATCCTTTTGTATTTAGCCTTAAATTAAGCGTTGACAAAGTTATGAAAAATATGGAATAACACAAACTTATAAGTTGAAAATTTGCTCAATCCGCATATTTTTTGCAATTTTGCATCCGTTATGCCCTTACCTTTTCATATAGATATTGTAGACATTGTATTCAAGGGAATACTTATTGGTCTTATTGCCTCTGCTCCGATGGGGCCTGTGGGAGTGCTTTGTGTTCAGCGAACACTGAACAAAGGCAGATGGTATGGTTTTATCACAGGCATTGGTGCGGCGGTAAGCGATATGATTTACGCCTTGGTTACTGGCTATGGAATGAGTTTCATCATGGATCTCATCACCGCCCCACGCACACTTTTCGCCCTTAAAATATCGGGAAGTGTACTGCTGATGTTTTTTGGGATTTACTGTTTCAAGTCTAACCCCACCAAAAAAGTGCATTACAGCGGTAAGGGTAAGGGCACATTGATACACAACGGCATAACCGCTTTTCTTGTAACTTTCTCCAATCCACTCATCATTTTCCTCTTCATGGCCACCTTTGCCCAGTTCGCTTTCGTTGTCCCGAACAGGCCTTGGCTGATGGTTGGCGGATATACAGGCATTGTGTTGGGCGCTTTAATATGGTGGTTCGGGCTTACTTGGCTTATCGATAAGGTGCGCGGAAAGTTCGATAAAGGTGGAATTATACTCATCAACAAGATTATCGGCAGCGTGGTCATCATCTTTTCGGTGATATTTCTCATAGGCACGATATTCAATCTCTACACATTCGAATACTGACGCGCCCTGCCGCACGTCGCCCTTGTACTCCTATTCTATATAATAAGGAGTGGCTCATTTTCATCCCTAGCAAGCATCAACAAATGTACATCGCCAAACAACTAAGAGAAAAAAGCATTGCCGAATACATATTATATATGTGGCAAATAGAAGACCTGATACGCGCTTACGGCTGTTCGTTGCAACGTATCAGGCACGAATACATAGACAAGTTCGACTATACTGCCGAACAAAAAGAAGAAATGCTCGATTGGTACGGCAATCTTGTGCGCATGATGAACCAAGAAGGGAAACGCGAACGGGGACATCTGCAAATAAATGCCATCATCGTAAAGGATTTGATGGACCTGCACAACCTGTTGATGCAAAGCACCAAGTTTCCTTTCTACAATACGGCATACTATAAGGTGCTGCCCTTCATCGTTGAACTACGCAACAAGGGTGACAAGGAGGTGAACGAGATTGAAACATGCCTTGATGCGCTTTACGGCGTGATGTTGCTGAGATTGAGACAAAAGGAGATTACCCCCGACACCATGACAGCCATCAAAGAAATTTCCACCTTTGTGGGGATGCTCGCTGATTATTATCAGAAAGACAAGCGAGAAGGACTGGTTTTTGAAGACGAATAAACATAACCCACTGCATAAATGAACATTTTGATTACTGGCTGCAACGGCCAACTAGGAAACGAAATACAGCTGCTGCAAGCGCAGTACGCACAACACACGTGGCTTAACACCGACGTTAACGAATTAGACATTACCGACAAAGCCGCCATCGAACGCTTTGTTGAGGCGAACGAGATTGACGGCATGGTGAACTGCGCTGCCTATACGGCCGTAGACAAGGCCGAAAGCGACCCGCAGCTGGCGCGAAAACTGAACGCCGACGCCCCTGCTTTCTTAGCAGAGGCTGTAGCCAAACGCGACGGATGGATGGTACAGGTGTCTACCGACTACGTTTTCAACGGCACTAAACACACACCATACGTGGAAACAGACGAGCCTTGCCCTAATAGCATTTATGGACAAACGAAGTTGGAAGGCGAACAGGCCGTAAGTAAACTCTGTACAAACGCCATGATTATAAGAACGGCTTGGCTGTACAGCGAGTTTGGAAACAACTTTGTGAAAACAATGATTCGCCTAGGAAGAGAACGCGAACAACTAGGCGTTATCTTCGACCAGGTGGGTACGCCAACCTACGCTCACGACCTTGCTACGGCGATAATGACGGCCATAGACAAGGGCATCAAGCCTGGCGTTTACCACTTTTCTAACGAGGGCGTAACAAGTTGGTACGACTTTACCAAGAGCATACATCGCCTAGCAGGGATAAATACTTGCCAAGTATCTCCCTTGCACACCGCAGAATACCCTACCCCAGCCTGTCGCCCCGCATATAGCGTGCTCGACAAAACGAAGATTAAGGACGCTTACGGCATCGAAATACCCCATTGGGAGGAGTCGTTGGCCAAGTGTATTGCCAAACTTTAATCACGAAATTAACACGGTTTACAAAATAACGGACCTGTCAACTGAATAACGCCTCTGTCAACTTGTTAACCCGTTAATTTATCAACAGAATAACAGACTTGTCAACTCGTTAATCCGTTAACTTGTCAACTGAACAACTGACTTGTCAACTCGTTAACCCGTTAACTTGTCAACTGAACAACTGACTTGTCAACTCGTTAACCCGTTAACTTGTCAACTTTGAATAAGAACATAGAAAATAATGACTGAAATAGAAAGAAGACGAACCTTTGCCATCATCTCTCACCCCGACGCAGGTAAGACAACACTCACTGAAAAATTCTTGTTGTTCGGCGGACAGATACAGGTGGCAGGAGCAGTAAAGAGCAACAAGATAAGAAAAACGGCCACATCCGACTGGATGGACATCGAGAAACAGCGTGGTATATCGGTTTCTACCTCGGTGATGGAGTTCGATTACGAAGGCTATAAGGTGAATATCCTGGACACACCCGGACACCAAGACTTCGCCGAAGACACTTATCGCACACTTACAGCGGTAGATTCGGCCATCATTGTTGTGGATTCGGCCAAAGGTGTTGAAACACAAACACGCAAGCTAATGGAGGTTTGCCGAATGCGGAACACCCCTGTGATTATCTTTGTCAATAAGATGGACCGCGAAGGACGTGACCCATTCGACCTGCTTGACGAGTTAGAAGAGGAACTGCAAATAAAGGTTAGGCCCCTTTCGTGGCCCATTAACCAAGGCGAACGTTTCAAAGGGGTGTTCAATATCTACGAAAACCAGCTGCAATTGTTCACTCCCGACAAACAACGCGTTACCGAAAAGGTGGAGGTAGACGTAAATAGCGACGAACTAAGCGAACATATTGGCGAACAAGACGCACAGAAACTTCGTGACGACTTGGAGCTGGTAGACGGCGTTTACCCTGAATTCGATGTGGAAACTTATCGTGCTGGGCATGTCGCCCCTGTGTTCTTTGGCAGCGCACTCAACAACTTTGGTGTTCAAGAGCTGCTCAATTGCTTTGTGCAGATTGCTCCAAGCCCCAAACCCACTATGGCCGAAGAGCGCGAAGTGCAGCCCACAGAGCCGAAATTTACGGGTTTCATCTTCAAAATAACGGCAAATATCGACCCCAACCACCGCTCGTGCATCGCATTCTGCAAGATATGCAGCGGTAAATTTGTGCGAAACCAGCCCTATCGGCACGTTCGGCTCGACAAAACGCTGCGTTTCAGCAGTCCAACACAGTTCATGGCGCAACGCAAAAGCACCATCGACGAGGCCTATCCTGGCGACATTATCGGCTTACCCGATAACGGAATATTTAAGATTGGCGACACATTAACCGAAGGAGAGTTGCTACACTTCCGCGGCTTGCCATCGTTCTCGCCGGAGATGTTCAAGTATATCGAGAACGACGACCCCATGAAGGCCAAGCAATTGAACAAGGGTATCGAACAATTGATGGACGAAGGCGTGGCACAACTCTTCATCAACCAATTCAATGGGCGCAAAATCATCGGCACAGTTGGTCAACTTCAGTTCGAAGTCATCCAGTATCGACTTCAAAATGAGTACAATGCCAAATGCCGTTGGGAACCCGTTCACCTGCACAAAGCCTGTTGGATAGAGTCTGACGACCCCAAAGAACTGGAGAATTTCAAAAAACGCAAGTACCAATATATGGCCAAAGACCGCGAAGGGCGCGACGTATTCTTGGCCGATTCGGGCTACGTATTGAGCATGGCGCAGCAAGATTTCGAACACATCAAGTTCCATTTCACAAGTGAATTTTAGGTGCTTACACACTATCAGTAACTCCTTACCATGCCCAAAGCATGGTATATTTTGAAAAAATCTGTGCTTGATGTAAAAAGAAAATCGTATTTTTGCAATCAAAACGACAATAAATTAAAAGGTATATGATAAAGATAACATTTCCGGATGGCTCCATCCGCGAGTACGAAAAAGGCATTACCGGCTTGGAAATAGCAAAGAGCATCTCGCCAGCCTTAGCGCGCGACGTGCTGTCGATTGGCGTAAACGGCAAGACTACCGAGCTTAACCGTCCCATAAACGAAGACGCAACGATCGCGCTTTACAAATGGGAAGACGAGGAAGGCAAACACACCTTCTGGCATTCGTCGGCTCACTTGTTGGCCGAAGCTTTGCAAGCGCTCTACCCCGGCATTCAGTTCGGCTTTGGTCCTGCCGTAGAGAACGGCTTCTTCTATGACGTAATGACCAAAGACGGAACGCCCATCAGCGAGAACGACTTCCCTAAAATAGAAGAGAAGATGCGCGAATTTGCCAAGAGAGACGAGCCTATCGTGCGTCGCGAAGTGTCTAAAGCCGATGCCCTGAAAGAGTTTAAGGAAGACGGACAGGAATATAAGTGCGAACATATTGACCTCGATTTGGAAGACGGAACTATCTCTACTTACTCACAAGGAGCGTTTACCGACCTCTGTCGTGGCCCACACCTCATGTCCACTGGCCCCATTAAGGCCATCAAGCTCACGAGTGTGGCCGGCGCATTTTGGCGTGGCGACGCTCAGAAGGATCAGCTAACGCGTATCTACGGCATCACGTTCCCCAAGAAAAAGATGCTTGACGAGTATCTTGTTATGCTTGAAGAGGCCAAGAAACGCGACCACCGCAAGATTGGGAAAGAAATGGAACTATTCATGTTCTCCGAACGCGTTGGTAAAGGCTTACCCATCTGGTTGCCGAAAGGAACAGAACTCCGCCTGCGCTTACAGAACATGTTGCGTAAAATACAGAAACGCTTTGGTTATCAGGAAGTAATTACCCCACATATCGGCAGTAAGAACCTCTATGTAACTTCGGGGCACTATGCGCACTATGGCAAAGACTCGTTCCAGCCCATACATACGCCCGAAGAAGACGAAGAGTACATGCTCAAACCCATGAACTGCCCACACCACTGTGAGGTATTTGCATGGAAACCCCGCTCGTATAAAGACCTGCCCCTGCGTATCGCAGAGTTCGGCACGGTTTACCGTTACGAAAAGAGTGGCGAGTTGCACGGACTTACCCGCGTTCGCTCGTTTACACAAGACGATGCCCACATCTTCTGCCGCCCCGAACAAGTTAAGAACGAGTTCCTGCGCGTGATGGACATCATCCAAGCCGTATTCAAAATCTTCCATTTCGACGACTTTGAGGCGCAAATAAGTTTGCGCGACCCGAAGAACACCACGAAGTATATTGGTTCTGACGAAGTTTGGGAAGAAAGCGAACAGGCCATTATCGACGCTTGCAAAGAAAAAGGGCTCGACGCAAAGATTGCTTATGGCGAAGCGGCTTTCTATGGCCCTAAACTCGACTTCATGATAAAGGACGCTATCGGACGTCGCTGGCAACTGGGTACAATACAAGTAGACTACAACCTGCCCGAACGCTTTAAGTTGGAATACACCGCCGAAGACAACACGAAGAAAACGCCCGTGATGGTTCACCGCGCACCTTTCGGTTCGATGGAACGTTTCACGGCAGTTCTTATTGAACACACCGCAGGGCACTTCCCCTTGTGGCTCATCCCCGACCAAGTGGCCATTCTGCCTATATCAGAGAAGTACAACGACTATGCACAGCGCGTGGCCAAGTACTTAGACAGCGTTGGCGTTCGTGCAACGCTCGACGTTCGCAACGAGAAAATCGGCCGTAAGATACGCGATAACGAAATTAAACGTGTTCCTTACATGGTTGTTGTTGGCGAAAAAGAGGCTGCCGAAGGACTTGTTTCGATGAGAAAGCAAGGCGGTGGAGAGCAAGCCACAATGTCGATGGAAGAGTTTGCTAAGCGCATCAACGACGAAGTGGCCGCCCAATTGGCTGCTACCGACATCCATCCTAACGATTAAAGGCGTGCACAACAACTTGCTAACTAGTCAACAAGTCAACTTGTAAACGCGTTAATTAAACAGCCGACTTATGGTCTACACTTCGCAACACACCTGCGAATGTTACGTCCATAAGTCGGCTTTTATATTCAAACACTTCCCCCTCTCACCACATCCATAGTGTGAAAGTACTTTAACAAGGAAGGAAAAAGGACACGTATCTGTAAAATAATCAATGAATTATTTTGCTTGTTGCGCGAAAAATCGTACTTTTGCAGCCGCTTATCATAATATTGTTGAATGAAGAATGAAAGAATAAAGAACCAGTATCGCGTAAACGAGCAGATACGCGCGAAGGAAGTACGCATCGTAAACGAAGGCGGTTCCACTGTTATGCCCACCCGTCAAGCACTCGATATGGCACGCAGCCAAGGAGTGGACTTGGTGGAAATATCACCCAACGCACAACCTCCCGTTTGTCGCATCATCGACTATTCCAAATTCCTTTATCAGCAAAAGAAGCACGCAAAGGAAATGAAAGCCAAGCAAGTGAAGGTGGAAGTGAAAGAAATCAGGTTTGGACCGCAAACCGACGAACACGACTACAACTTCAAGCTCAAACACGCCAAGGAATTCTTGGATGCCGGCAACAAGGTTAGGGCTTACGTTTTCTTCCGTGGACGCTCCATCCTCTTCAAAGAGCAAGGCGAAGTTTTGCTTCTACGTTTTGCGAACGACTTGGAAGAATACGGCAAGGTAGAGCAGATGCCCGCACTTGAAGGCAAGAAGATGTTCCTTTACATCGCTCCTAAGAAGACTGGTGCGGTGAAAAAGAGCCAACAAAAGCTAGACAGAGAAAAGCGCGAGAACGAAACAAAGAACGCCGAAACAGAAGATGGCAACACTGACAATGGCCTATTTGCCAATGCCAAAAACGGTGAAGACGTGCTTAAAAAGCTCCAAGCAGAATAAAAATTCAGTGCCTATAAAGCCCAAACAAAGACAAGAAAAGAGGTGCGTAACGCCGGGTATATGCGTTGCCACCATATATAAATAACAAATAAACAACAAAAAAATGCCAAAAGTAAAGACAAATTCCGGCGCAAAGAAGAGATTTCGTTTCACCGGTACGGGTAAGGTTAAAAGGAAACATGCTTACCACAGTCACATCTTGACTAAGAAGACAAAGAAGCAAAAGAGAAACTTGGTTCACTCAACTCTCGTTGATCGTGCAGACATGAAGCAGGTTCGCGACTTGCTTTGCTTGCGTTAAACATTAGTCAAACATTTTTAAGTTAAGAAGAAAGTATGCCAAGATCAGTCAATCATGTTGCTTCTAAAGCAAGAAGAACTAGAATTTTAAAGCTTACAAAGGGTTACTATGGTGCCAGAAAAAATGTTTGGACTGTAGCCAAAAACACTTGGGAAAAGGGTCTTACCTACGCTTATCGCGACCGTCGCAACAAGAAACGTACGTTCCGTGCTTTGTGGATTCAGCGTATCAACGCTGCCGCTCGCTTGGAGAACATGACCTATTCTACCCTTATGGGAGCATTGCATAAGGCCGGTATCGAGATTAACCGTAAGGTGCTTGCCGACCTCGCTGTTAACAATCCCCAAGCTTTCAAGGCTATTGTAGACAAGGTGAAATAAAACAAATTCACAACCATAAGAAAGAGGACGCATTTATATGTGTCCTCTTTTTTGTTGCAAAGGGTGAAAAGATGGTGTAAAGGTGAAAGGGTGAAAGAGTGAAAAGGTGAAAAGATGGCTTTCAAAGGTGAAAGAGTGAAAGGGTGAAAAGATGGTTTAAAGGTGAAAGGGTGAGGGGGTGAAAGGATGGTGTAAAGGTGAAAGGGTGAAAGGGTGAAAAGGTGAAAAGATGGCTTTCAAAGGTGAAAGAGTGAAAGGGTGAAAAGATGGTTTAAAGGTGAAAGGGTGAAGGGGTGAAAGGGTGAAAATAATTGCGCCCATTAACTTGTTGCCCTGTCTCTCTCAAAAACTTGTCTTATTGTCAACTCGTTAACCTGTCAACTCCCAACTCGTCAACTCCCAACTCGTCAACTCCCAACTCGTCAACTCTTCAACCTATCAACCTATCACCCCATCAATTTATCAACTTGTAAACTTGTCAACTTCCCTACCTGTTAACTCCCCAACCTGTTAACTCCCTACCTGTTAACTCCCCTACCTGTTAACTCCCCAACCTGTTAACTCCCCAACCTGTTAACTCCAACCTGTTAACTCCAACCTGTTAACTCGGAAACTCATAAACTTGTAAACTCCCTACTTGCCAATTTGTCAACTCGCCCACTTGTAAACTCATTAACCCAGCAACTCAAAAAATCACCAACACAAAACTTAATTTATTATTTTTTATTTACAATACTGCTCGAATTTTCACTCCATTCTAGCGAGAATAAAGGTTAAAAAGCAGGTAGACTACTACCTTTTCCTGCTTTTCCTGCCTCCTAACCTGTCTGTTTTTACGAAAAAACCTGCATTTTGCACCATTTAGCCCTTCTAGTTTGGTTGCCAGCCCGTAATTTTTCAAGCCCAATTACTCGCTTTTGGGCATCAAAACCCCACTTTTTAACAGTTGTTTTGCCCATTTTGGCCATGTTTCTAATGCCTCGAAAGGTTTTTGTTTATACCATTTCAGTGGATATTTATGCTTTTCGGCTCGCATTTAGCAGCATTTCGCACTGCATTTAGCACCATTTTGCACTGTATTTAGCATCAAATCGCACTGTGTTTTGCACCATATTGCACTGCATTTAGCACCAAAACGCACTGCATTTTGCGGCATATTGTACTGCAATTAGCAACAATTAGCCCCAAAAATGGGGTAAATGACGGCTATTTTAAATAAAAATTCATTTTAACAACATCTACAACAAACCCCGTTTTGCATGAAAACAAACCTTCACGAGAATCGAATTTTTGCGACAAGCTGAGCGATTGTGACCCAATAGGGCACTCATAGTGTTAAAATCATTACCGAAAACCATACAAAAAACAATCTTGCTATGTACACGCACATGGGCAACGGTACGGAAAGCACGTACGCTTACGGCCGCCAGCGCGAACGGTTGCAGTACATGCTGCTCACGGCCAACAGAGACCACATCATGTAACGCAGAAGTAATCAGCCATTGACAGTCTGTTTTCAACTTGCAGTCTATGCACCACCAAAGAATAAGATAAATCTGCATAAACAGCACCTAAAAAATACAGGGGATGCTGTTTTTGGAGCCTGCTCAGAAAGATTGAGAGATGCCATACAAAGAACAATCTGCGTTAAAATCGTTCATATTTTCCAAATAATTATCCATTACGCGCACTCTTCTAGGCATTGACAGCGAAAAATCGCTTACGCAGTTGACTATTAGCAGGATATTTTGTATTTTTGCCTTGGATTACAGCATAACACATGAGCAGCAAAATAAGGATTAAGGATATAGCAAAGATGGCCGGCGTGTCGGTTGGAACAGTAGACAGGGTACTTCACGGCCGTCCAAACATTTCGAAAATAGCAAGAGAAAAGGTTGAGAAGGTGTTGGCACAGATTAACTACCAACCCAACATGTATGCCAGCGCCTTAGCCTATAACAAGTCGTACACGTTTTATCTTCTCGTTCCTCAGCACGAATCGGAGGCCTATTGGGAAGAGATTGAAGAGGGAGCAATGAAGGCTGCCGAGGTAAGACGCGACTTCCACATCAACGTTGAGGTGATATACTACGACCGTTTCAATGCCGAAACCTTCGTAAACCAAGTAAACCATTGCCTCTCACTCAATCCCGACGGCGTAATTGTTGTGCCTGCGCAGCTAGAAATTACACGCACATTTACCGACAAGCTGCATGAGCGAAACATCCCCTTTGTGATGCTCGACTCGTACATGCCCGACCTTCAACCGCTCTCTTTCTATGGTCAAGATTCCCTGGCAAGCGGATATTTCGCCGCCAAAATGCTCATGATGATTGCTTACCATGAAAGCGAAATAGCCATTGTGAAGCAAACCAAAGACGGTAAAGTGGTGAGTAAGCAGCAAGAAAACCGCGAAACTGGGTTCAGAACGTACATGAACGACCATTTCCCAAAAGTTAAAATCACCGACGTGAACTTGCCGATGGAAACGGGTAAGCACGAATATGCCGACATATTGGAAGATTTCTTCGCCCAAAACCCACAAGTGCACCATTGCATCACCTTCAATTCGAAGGCACACATCGTAGGAAAGTTCCTACTTCAGACCAATAGGCGCAACGTACAGATAATGGGTTACGACATGGTGGGCAAGAATGCGGAGTGCCTTAGGCAAGGCAGCATCTCGTTTCTCATTGCCCAACACGCCTACATGCAGGGTTATGCCTGCGTTGAAACACTGTTCCAGGCCATCGTACTTAAAATGGAGGTAGACCCCATTAACTACATGCCCATTGAACTGCTCACAAAAGAGAACGTAGACTTTTATCGCCGAACGCAACTCTAAAGCTGTAGACCGACAAACGCATTCGAATTGGGCCACAACCATAAAAGCTTGGCCATGCCACAGCACGAAAGCACATCGAAAGGAAGATGCGCTAAAACAGAGAAAGGCGCAACAAGCAACGACATTGCCTGCAAACCCAAGCAACACGGCGTTGCAAACGAGCACAACACTGATAACAACACGGGGCAAACAAAGAAGGTGGAGGACAAGAAAAGCCCCTCTTCCCCACCCCAGCGAAACGCCCCCTATGCACCAAGCCGTTGCAAACCAACGTTTTCGTTAAGCCAAGTGAACAATGTCGAGCTTGCTCGGACATTGTCATGGCGAGAAAACTCACTTTTCGAGGAACGAAATATAACATTTAATTAACGGCCACAAGCGAGCAACAGGATAACAAGAGTACCAAAATAAGCGTGCCTTTGACTCGCATCAAACCAAACAACAGACATGCACCATATTTCAAATAAGAAAGGATTATTGGCTTTAAGTCCGCTATTCGTGTTTATCGTGATGTATCTCGTCACGTCTATTGTAGCGGGCGACTTCTATAAGATACCCATTACGGTGGCTTTCATGATTTCGAGCATGTATGCCATTGCCACTTCGAGGGGCAAACCTTTGGCCGAACGGATAAACGTGTTCAGCAAAGGTGCCAGCACCAACAACATGATGCTGATGTTGTGGATATTTGTTTTGGCTGGTGCCTTTGCCAATTCAGCCAAAGAGATGGGCAGCATTGATGCTATGGTAAACTTCACGCTCAATGCCCTTCCAAGCAATCTGTTACTTCCTGGCATCTTCCTTGCGGCCTGCCTTATCTCGCTTTCTATCGGAACAAGTGTCGGAACCATTGTGGCACTCATCCCTATTGCCGTGGGCATTGCCCAAAGCACGGACGTTAGTCTTCCACTTATGGCCGGAATAGTTGTGGGCGGTTCGTTTTTCGGCGACAACCTATCATTTATTTCCGACACCACCGTGGCCGCTACCAACACGCAAGGCTGTCGGATGAAAGACAAGTTCCTTGTGAACATCTACATCGTTTTGCCTGCTGCCCTTGCCATTGTGGCCATTTACACGTTCTTGGGCTTTGGCGTTGCAAGCACACATGCCCCTTCAAGCATACAATATCTCAACATCTTGCCCTATGTGTTGGTTATCGTTACGGCCATTTTTGGAATGAACGTGATGGCCGTACTTACGCTTGGCATCGGCATGACGGGCATTATCGGCATTTGGAACGGTGCCTACGACCTCTTCGGGTGGTTTCATTCGATGGGCGAAGGCATCGTGGGCATGGGCGAACTCATCATCATCACCATGCTGGCAGGTGGCCTTTTAGAGATTATCCGCATGAATGGCGGTGTAGATTATGTTATCAACAAGCTTACGGCACGCATCAACGGCAAGCGCGGAGCAGAGGGAACTATCGCCCTGCTCGTTGCATTGGTAGACGTGTGCACGGCCAACAACACCGTGTCTATCCTCACTGTGGGCGGCATAGCCAAAGATGTTTCGCAGCGTTATGGCGTAGACAGTCGCAAAAGTGCCAGCATACTCGACACCATGTCGTGCTGCATTCAGGGCATCATCCCCTATGGCGCGCAGCTACTTATGGCAGCAGGCTTGGCTAAAATAAACCCTGCGCACATCGTGCCTTACCTCTATTATCCCTTTGCCATTGGCCTAGCCACCATCTTGGCCATTGTTTTCAGATACCCCCAAAAGTATAGCTAACAACAACTAGCGATGGATGTCATAAAGAGAAACTTTTTCGCCTTGCTGCAAACGGGGGCATTCGGCAAGATGCAACATGTTGAACCCATGTCGGCTTACAAATGGCGCAAGTTGTTTGCCATGATGGGTGTTCACGATGTGTTGCAGTTTGCTTTGGCTGGTTACACTAAGCAGCAATACCAAAACGTGCGCCATATTCCCCAACCCATCCTGCACGACTTGAAATCGCATCCGCAACTCTCTTTGGACGAGACCTACGCTAGTTCCCGACTGTCGAACAAGTTCTTGAATAATCGGTTGAAAGCCATCAGGGAAGGCGAGCCACATGCGATGGACACTTCTATCGAAACATTGCATGTGCTCAATATCATCGTACATAATGTGGAAGATACGCTTAACAAGGGTGTTGTGCTAAGGGGTATCGTTGATTTGGGCATGTATCTTCGAACAATGGGCCATAAGGTAGACTTCGTCAAATTGGAGAGTTGGCTCAACAGGTTGCACATCGAAAGCTTGGCACAATTTCAAGGCAGCATACTTATACAGCTCTTAGGTTTCGAAGAAGACGAAGTGCCATTCACCAAGCGCATAATGGGCGATGCCGAGAAGGCCACGCTCAAATCGGTTGAACGTACTGCAAAAGACACAAGCGAAAAGTGGGACTTTAAACAAGACAAATCGCTGTGGCTGCACGCCAATTCGGGGGCCATTAAACAAAGCATGAGACGCAGCTTTCACTACCTTTTGTATGCACCGATAGAGACAATCAGCAACCTTACCTATAAATTTGCTAAAAATCTTTCGGAATTGGAAGAATAATGCGTTTATGATACCGCCACTCTAACTACTTTTTGTAACTTTGCATCTATGAAGAAATTACTTATCGTTTTGGCATGCGCATTATGTCCGTTTGGGGCTAATGCCCAAGAAGGATACTACATACAATGCGAAGACACTTGCAACCACATACACGGCATAGACATCAGCCATTATCAGGGGCAAGTGTTTTGGGAAGTCATCGGCGAAAACTCGAAGATGGCATACGTGTACATCAAAGCCTCCGAAGGTGGCGACCGCATCGACCCTAGGTACGAACGCAACATACAACTGGCTCATCAATATGGGCTGAAAGTGGGTTCGTACCACTTTTTCAGGCCCAAAACCAACCTCGCTAAGCAGTTGGAGAACTTCATGACACAATGCAGGCCAGGCGACCAAGACCTTATACCGATGATTGACGTAGAAACGAAGAGCGGATTGTCCACACCCGAATTCCGCGATTCGCTTACCAAATTCATCACGCTTGTGGAAGAGGCGTATAAGCAAAAACCGCTCATCTACACCTTCACCAACTTCTATAACGCCCACATGCAAGGTGCGATAGACGGCTATCCACTAATGATTGCCCAATACAACGCCATCGAACCCGAACTTAAAGACGGACGCGACATCACCATGTGGCAATATACAGGCAAGGGACGGATTAACGGTATCAACGGATTTGTAGACAAAAGCAGGTTTCTTAAGAACCACGGCTTGCGCGAAATACGTTTCCACCACTAACCAATTATCATCAAACAATACATAAAAGGAAAACAATATGGCAATGATTAAATGTCCGGAGTGCGGTCATGTTATTAGCGACAGAGCACCCTCGTGCCCTTCATGCGGCGCGAAAATCGAAAACGAAGTTGTTAAATGCCCCGTTTGTGGAGAGGCTTACTTTAAGGAGCAAGCCGAATGCCCCCACTGCCACCACCGCACGGCAAATGCTTCGACCATGGAAAATGAACACCCCAACAACGTTGTTCACCCTGCGCCACAGTCTCCTTCGACAGGCGTAGCAGATACCAACGTTCCGCAACAGCCGTCTAACAATGCGTATGTACAACCAACGGTTACCCCTGTTGCTGCTCAACAGCAACAAAACGTATATGGCAACGGCCAAGGCATGCAATCGCAAGCCAGCCAACCTGTAAACAACGCCTATCAAGGTCAACCTGTACAGTCAACGCAACAACAAGGCGGATACCAGACACAACCGCCCCAGCCCACACAGCAACAAGGCGGTTATCAGGCTCAACCGGCTCAGCCCATTAATGGAGCACAGCCGCAGTTTGGCAACCCCCAACAGTCTCAATACGGACAGGTTCCACCACAAACGCCCCCTCCCGGCACTCAACAACCGCAAAATAAGAACATCTTAACCATTGCTCTCATCTCGGTTGTTGCGTTGCTCTTCATTGGTCTTGGCGCATACTTCTTCTTTGGTTCATCTGGTAACAAGGAGCAACAGGCCTACGAATACGCCCTTAACAGCAACGACCCAGCGGTGCTTGAATCGTATCTAAACAATTATAGAGATGCAGACCCGATGCACCGCGACAAGATTAGCCAACAGCTAGCCCAACTTAAACAAAGCGAGCTAGACTGGACTAACACGATGGTGAGTGGGTCGAAGACGGCTTTGGCTGATTTTCTAAGCAAATACCCTAACAGCACACACAAGGCAGAGGCGGAACGCAAGATAGATTCGCTTGACTGGTTGGTGGCTAAAAAAGCCAATACGGCAGAGGCCTACAACCTATATGTTACCGAACATCCCAACGGCGTATATATCGACGAGGCTAACAACAGCTTGAATGTGGCCAAAACTAAGAACATTACGCCGAAAGAAAAAGAAATGCTGGCTTTGGTGTTCCGTAGTGTGTTCCGTAGCATTAACGACCGTGACGACGAAGGGCTCACTTCTAACTTCAGCGATTTCCTAAGTTCGTTCCTTGGAAAGAGCAACGCCTCGAAAAGCGACGTCATTGCTTTCCTCAACAAAATTTATAAAGACGACATCACGGCTATGGAATGGCGCGCCAACAACGACATGAAGATTACAAAACGTGAGATTGGCATAGATGAATATGAATATAGCGTTGACTTCTCGGCGAAACAAAAGATTGAACGCGAAGACGAAGACCAAGAAACCGAGGCAAACTATCGAATTAAGGCGAAAGTGAACCCCGATGGAAAGATTACAGAACTGAACATGGTTAAGGTGATAAAGTAAATACGCAACCACAACTCGCTTTATCTGCCGTGCCTTGACCTGTGTTTATCGTTAAACGATATCGGTTAACTGCCTTTCATATAATATCCCCACCTTTGGTTAGGGTTACCATCCCTGCGCCAGAGTGGGGATATTTTTATGCAGAGATTAAACCCGAGTCGGTTTTTAGACCGCTTATCAAATATCTGAAGTTGTTTCCATTGTTTCCATTGTTTCTATTCATCTTTCATTTGCTTGTTGACCCTATTTCCTGTCTTAGCCTCTAGACGTAACCCGTCATGCCTCCTAGAATAAGGCCCGCAATAAGCCCATGCAACTTAAAACGCACAAAAAAGGTTCTTCCTGAATTTGGTGTGATATCGTTTAACATCTAATTATCAATACCTTTTTGTGAGCTCTATTCTTTCACATCACTTTATTTACTGAATATTAAAGAATATAAAATGCTAAAATAAAGACTACAAAATCTATACTTAGCTTACATGGGATTCCATACTACAAAGAGCTTATGTTTAAGGGTTTACAATACTTATTTATCAGCAGGTAGCCTGAAAAAATAACCATTAATCTTCTGTTGACCCCTTTGTGGCAGGTTGTAAGGGGTCAGTGATTTAGACCTTTGCAGCTTAAAACGCATAAAAAAAGGCGCACCAAAGGTGCGCCCGTTCTCTCATTTCACTTTACGTAGAAATTACATGTGAGCTGTTGAATCGTTAGCAGCGGTGCTGTCGTTAGCAGCAGTGCTGTCTTGAACGTTAGCGGTGTCATTAACCGTGCTGTCTGCGTTAGCAGCAGGAGCGTTCTTCTTATCATTGCAAGATGCGAAAGATACAGCAGCGATAGCTACGAAAGCCAAAACTAATTTTTTCATTTTCTTTGCTTTTTAAATCTGTAAAACAATCATTTGTTTATTAAAACATTGCAAAGGTAAACATTTTTCCAATACGACGTATCGTTTTTTAGCATTATTTTTCAACTAATTCTGTAACTTTTCTATATATTACTGTATATCAACTCATTACAGAATAGTTAAAAATCAGCCCAACACGTCCAATTTAAGCAATTTTACTCATAAACTAGGCATTTCACCGTTTTTAAATAAGTGTCTAGCCGTGCATGTGTGCGTCCACAAACGACAGCGGGAGCAAGTCTTTGATTGACGAAAG
This sequence comes from Prevotella conceptionensis 9403948, assembly GCF_000312305.1. Lineage (GTDB taxonomy): Bacteria > Bacteroidota > Bacteroidia > Bacteroidales > Bacteroidaceae > Prevotella > Prevotella conceptionensis. Next base: position 202,932 of record NZ_HE999449.1, read on the forward strand.
CTCAAAAATGCGGTTTTCGCCATAAAGAAGAATGCGGACAGGCTGCTTATAACGGTCTTCCATTTCCAACACTACCTGCCTACACGCGCCACAAGGGGTGATTGGTTCGGAAAGAAAGCCCTTCTCGTTGCGTGCGGCCACTGCCATAGCAACGATGGCCTGCTCTGGACATCGCGATTGGGCTGCAAAGATGGCCGAACGTTCGGCACATAAGCCCGATGGAAAGGCAGCATTCTCTTGATTGGCACCTATAACCACACTTCCATCGGCTAACAAAAGGGCAGCACCCACATAAAACTTTGAATAATTGGCGTAAGCATTGTTAGTGGCCAGCTTGGCTTGTTCCAGCAAATGGCGGTCGGCCTCGTTCATTTCATCGAATGCAAATTCGCGAACGCGAATGTTAAGGTCTATTGTTCTCATAATGTATAATGTCTTTTTTGCTTTTTACTCTTTATATTCGTACGCCCCCAAGTCGGGTTTAGCGTCGCGTGCCACTCCCCTTCTGTCGATGGGCAATGCCCACAATGCGTTACCCACGTCTATCGCCCCACTACCCTTCTTTAATCTGAAATCGTAATAAAGGTTTTTCTCATCAAACACTGCAAACGTGTTACGGGGCGATAGGGTTGTGTCCGAAGCGTTCTCGTAAATAACGTTCTCAAACTTCGCATTAATGTAGGGGTCTTCCAATTTGGGCATTCTAATACGACAGTCTCTAAACGTCATCAACAGCCCCTTATCCTTTTCTTCCTTCCCCAGCATCAATATATCGTTGGCATAACCTGTTAACAGGCTGTTCTGTACCACCAAGTTTGTCAGCGGATATTTGTTAAACGTTACCCACAAAGCTGCGCCCCGGTTAGCACCGAAAGGGTAAAACTGAGCCAAGGTGCAATGCGTTAGCGATACTTTTCCGCCGTTTATGCGCACGCAATCGTTCTGCGTGTTGGATATTTGGCAGTTTTGCATCTCTATCTGACTGTTGTCCGCCAGCACTCCAAAGCCTTGGCAGTTGTGTACTGTTACCGCTTTCATGGTTAATTTTGTTTTGGAAACATCCGACGAGTCTACTCGCAAACCATCGAAAGAGCTATGAAGGTCCATGTTTTCAAACTCGTTGCCATACGAATGCTCGTAGATACGCACGCCAGCCCACTGTCCACTCACGCGGTCGTAAGGCAAATAGCTAAACATCTTGTCCAACCTGTCGCCGCGCAACACCACGTTGACCTCGGCTGTTCCCTTAACCAGTAGCCGTCCATACACGTCAATTCCAGCCTTATCGTGAAAAAACAGCATAGTTCCTGGGGCTAAGGTTAGTGTTGCCGCACTGTCAACCTGTATCTTTCCATAAACAATGATGGGTGTTTCGCCTGTTAATGTAGTGTCGCGCCGTATGTGAAGGTTCTTCACCGAACGCGCTTTCCAGCTACGCGCACGAAGTAGCACGCGTTGTTCCATGCCGCCAAGCTGACTAAAAACTAATTTGTCTTCTATCAGTTCCAATCCTTCCGACGTTGCCTTTGGAGATGTCAGCTCAACAAAGACTCGGATGCTATCGTTCTTGCGCACTTCCAAATTACTCGTTTGAAATCCCGATTCGGCACTTAGATATGTACCATCCACATTCACCCGATAACCTTGCTGATTGCCGCCAGCCAAGCGCACGCTAGACAGTCGCACGTTGGCACCCGAACGATTGTACACCCAAAAAGTACGTGTAGACGTGGGCACATTGGCAAACACGGTGTCCATGTCAACCGTATCTGTTGAGAAATGGAGGGGCGAAACCGAAGAAGATGTGGTGAAATCGTCGTCGGAACACGAGAATAACAAGCAGAATATCGAGATTATAAAACAGGCGTACTTTACTTTCATACTGATAATAACGTGTTTCAAACAAATATATTGCCGACGAAACGGGAAAAAGAGTGCGTAACCAGCCTATGAGAATAAGCACGCAAACAAACCTGTTACCTATTCTTTTTCCTAATATACCACTGGTGCGTAAAGGCCACATACAAGCCGAAAGCCAAAATAAGGCATACTAACGAGGCCGACAATGCTAGGTGAAGGTCTTCGGCAAAGAAGAAGTAGCCAACGAAAAGGCCTGCCGCTAGGCCGCTTTCCCACCCCAACATGTAGGTGCTTACAGCCGTTCCACGCTGACAATGCTTGCTCAACTTAATGAAAAAGAGCAAGAAACGCGAACCAATAAGCCCAATGCCAAGCCCTACAAACACGGGTGATATGTAGTTAACTATCATCTGTTTGCGCGTTAGAATCATCACCAAAGCCGCAGCAATAAGTATCGAACCCGCCACTACCTGACTTTTTAGGTCGGCATCTACAAAGGCAAAACGTTCGGCTAGCAAGGCTATCGCAAAGCCTACCATCACCATAGCGTAGAACATGGCGGTGAATTGCGTGGACATAAGTATGCCAACCGACAAACAAATGAGGAAGAGATTGAGGAAAAGCCACTTTGCCACGGGTAAGAAAAAACGGTCGCCACTAATCTTTTTAACACCGTCGTCGGGCGTGCGAAAGGGAAATTTCACCGTGGCAAGCAGTATATAAGCAGCCAAAGCCAAAGCAGCACTAGCCAAAATAGGACTGAAAGTGGTGCGGGCAAAGACAATACCAAGCATCGGACCTAACGACAAGGCAAAGCGTCCGAACCATGCAGAGGCGTGGTTGGCCTCGGTACGCTGAAAGGATTCGCTCTTATCTATTATCAACGTGCTAGACAATATCATCTGTACTAAACCGAAACCGGCACCTAGTACAAGGCGAAGGAACAACAACACGCGGTATTGCAACCACGACTGATGCAGTTCGCGCTCAACAAGCCAACAGCCTAGCAAGGCCAAAAACACCAAGGCAATGGCCCAAAGACAAACCCTGTTGCGGCGATAACGCTGAACAAGCCAGTTGCAAAAGCCGCCCAAAAGAAACAATCCGATGCCGTAAACGCCCATTACAATTCCAACGGCTTGTTGGGAAAAACCAGCCGACCCCAACATCCAAACAGGCAAAATGGGTATGAGCATATAAACCGACATGGTTATAAGCAAGTTGGTAATGGCCAAAATCCAAAAGTCGGCGTGCCAAAGACTGATGTGTACTGGGGTGTTTTGGGTGTCCATTGCTTCGTTGTTAATTGATAATCATGAAGTGGAGGTGAAGAACACGAACGTTAATAGTTGGCGCATTGAATGCCCTTTACGAGCAACAAGGTCAATACGACTCGTCAACAGAGGGGAACGTCGCTGCCTTAACGTCGGTGATGTAGGCCTGCACAGCATCGTTCATCTGCTGTGCAAGATGGGCGTACTGCCTTAAAAACTTAGGTTTGAAACCCTGCGTAAGGCCAAGCATGTCGGCATATACAAGAATTTGGCCATCGGTTGCATGGCCTGCACCAATCCCAATCGTGGCGCACGATACGCGTTTGGTTACCTCGGCGGCTAAATCGGCAGGCACTTTCTCCAAGGTTATGGCAAAACAGCCGGCCTTGTCCAGCGCAACGGCATCCGCAATTAGCTTTTCGGCCTCGGCCGTTTCTTTTGCCCTAACGCCATATCCGCCAAACTTATGCACGCTTTGTGGCGTCAGTCCGAGGTGTCCAATAACGGGTATGCCGATATCTACCAAATGTTTAATCGTGTCGGCAATTTCCTTTCCGCCTTCCAGTTTCAAGGCATCCACACCCGTTTCTTTCATCATTCGCACGGCATTGGCCACGGCCAAGTCTTTTGAAACTTGATAAGTACCAAATGGCATGTCGCATACAACGAGGGCGCGACGTACGGCACGGGCAACACTTCGGGCGTGATATATCATTTCGTCGAGCGTAATGGGCAAGGTGTCAGCGTTTCCAGCCATCACGTTAGAGGCCGAGTCGCCCACCAAGATGCCGTCAATACCTGCTCCGTCAATAATCGTTGCTGTGGTGAAATCGTATGCCGTGAGCATAGAAATCTTCTCACCTTGACGTTTCATTGCCACAAACTTGTTTGCTGTTACCTTTTTTATGTCAGTATTTAAATAGCCTGCCATTACGTTCTTTCATTTTCAATTAATGGAGTTCGAGCCTTGCCCCAACTCCATTTTGCCATATATTGTTGTAAATTTAGGGCAAAGTTAAGCATTATTATCCATATCTGCAAATTGTGTTAGTTAAAGACGCGGTACGCAAACAAGTTGGAATGTGCATGGCGTTGGTCATTTTCTGATGTCACAGCCTGATGTCTGACACTTGCGAGATAACCATTTCCACCTCTTCATTGGTCATGGTGGGGTTTAACGGCAAGCTTAACTCTTCGCGATGTATGCGTTCGGTGATGGGCAAAGCAAGGGCATTCCACTCGGAGTAGCATTTCTGCTTGTGGGGCGGTATGGGATAATGAATGATGGTTTCGATGCCGCGTTGGTGTAATTCGCGCTGCAATAAGTCGCGTTTGGCACATAGCACGGGGAATATGTGGAACACATTGTTGGCCAAATAATCTTTAGTTGGTAAGTTTATGGCTGTGTTTTGGATGCCGTCAACATACTTTGTGGCGATGGCCACGCGTCGTTCGTTGTCCAGATCGAGCCATTTAAGTTTCTCGCAAAGCACTGCAGCCTGCATTTCGTCCATTCTACTGTTCTGCCCCACGTAGTCGAACACATACTTCTTGCTCGAACCATAGTTGCCTAATGCTCGCACAATGTTCGCCAACTCTTCATCGTTAGTGGTTACACCACCGGCATCTCCCAGTGCACCGAGGTTCTTTCCTGGGTAGAAACTGTGGGCAGCCGCATGGCCCACACTACCTGTTCGCCGTCCTTTCCATAGGCATCCATGAGCTTGCGCGTTGTCTTCTATCATCAAAAGTTGATGTTCTTCGCAAATGGAAAGCAACTCTTCGGTAAAGGCACACTTGCCATATAGATGCACAACAAGCAGTGCTTTGGTTCGCTTGCCGATGTGTTTTGCCATTTGTTGCGCGTCTATCTGGAACGTATCTGCATGTGGTTCGACCAAAACTGGCAGCAAACCGTTAGACGTTATCGAAATGATTGAGGCGATATAGGTGTTGGCAGGCACTAGTATCTCGTCGCCAGGGCGTAACAAACCTTTCTCAATGTAGGCCTTGAAGATGAGCGAAAGGGCGTCCAATCCGTTTCCGCAGGCCACACAATGCGACGTACCGATGTATTGGGCATAGGCCTTTTCGAAAGCCTTTACCTCGTTACCCAACAGATACCAACCACTATCCACCACGCGGCGAACCACTTCTTGCAGTTGCTCGCGGTGCTGGGCGGTGTATCGTTGAAGGTCGAAATACTTTAACATGACATGAAAGGAAACTTATACATTATTATATATAACATCGAACAAAGGCGTGCAGACACTTGAAGATAACGTTAGTGCGAAGCCTATGGCACCCATTCGTAGGTGTCGTAACACACGCCACGCCCCCCAAAGCCTTCCTTTTGGAAGATAAGTGGTTCGTTTAACCGCCGTCCGCGGTCTTCGGTAGACTTGCCAAAGTCGAAAAACGGCTTGTCAATAAACACTTCGTCGATGAGATAACGAAACAGAAGGTCGAGCGCACCAACGGCTTTTCCCTTGGCCGATGCAGATATATATTGCACATGCAGTACGCGTGGCATAACGTAGACCACAGTTCCTGCAACCATTTCGTTGTCTAAATAGGCTGCATAAAGGCGGATGTGGCGAGAGAAAAGGTTTGCCAACATCGATATTTCGGTAAGCGAATGCACAGGATTAACGGCGTATCGCTGTTGCAAGTTGGCAGATAGTATGTCCCAAAAAGCGGCAAAATCGTTGCAGGGCATAACTTCTACACCTGCTCTTTTAGCCTTTCGCAGACAATCTTTTCGCGACTGACTGAAAGCCAACTTCTTCTCTTGCGAGATAGTAGAGGATATTTCGCGAGCCGTTAGACGTGCATTGCAGACATTGAAAAGCGCATAAAGGTCTTCTTCGGCAGGCAATTCATGGTATATCCACGGCACGGGGCGATACACAACGCGTGTTATTCCCGCATTGCGTAACCACGTATTAAGGCATTCGAACACCTGCATCACCTTAACCGCCCTACCCTTCTTGTCGGTTATCAGTCCGCCGTAGGTCAACCCACTATGCGAAGTCACGCTCCCATCCCTTTCCTTATTGAGCGGCAAAAGAGCCACCAAAGATTGCTTATGGAATATAAGAAGTGAGAAATCGGTGAACCTTTGGCGATGGTAGTCCATATAATCGCGCAAGAAAAGGAAAGTTCCGTTACGACTTTTGCGAACGAAACTGTCCCATTGGGCTTTCAGTTCAGGCGTATATCTAACTATTTCGTACATTCAAAAATTGCGGGATGGGTATTAAAGCCAATATAAAACACGATGCAATGCACCGCTATTTTTTATCTGCGAGATACCGAAGAAAGTCGTCGTACTCGCGAATGTAGTCGTCTTCATCGAACGGTTCGGATGCTAAAACCAAACAAACCGCCCCTGAAGAGAAGTCGTCGAGCGTTCGCCACACGTCTGTATCAATAAGCAAACCTTGATAAGGATGGTTAAGCAACACTGTTTTTTGCTCTTCGCCGTTGTCTACCGTTACATGGAAACTACCACTAAGGGCGATGAGAACCTCCTTACACAACTTGTGCGCATGCCCTCCGCGGCATTCACCGGCAGGCACATCGTAAACCCAATAAGCGCGTTTGATGGAAAAAGGAACATCGGTATGAGCCTGCGCCACAGTGAGATTACCACGCGGATCGGTTATCTTGGGAAAGTCGATAAGAGCTGTGTTCAAGTGTTTCATTTCTTGTTTATCAAACCTTTAAGCATCTGCCATTCGGGGGTTACAGCCAACCTACGCAAGTCGGTGGCTATGTTTTCGGCCGTTTTGGTGTCTGTTTCGTTCTTTGCCTGTGCCAATTGGCGTAACGTAAGCCTTGTTTTACCAAACAGGCCATAGAAAGAAATTAGCCGTTGTTCGTTCAAGGTGGGCAACAGGTGGAGCAAATGTTCAACATAATGCCCCACCTGATGACTCACCAACTTGGGATTTTGGCCAAAGCTGATGAGAAAGCTGTGCAACTCTGTACTAATGTTATCCATTAGCGGTTGCCGTACATCTCTTCGTAATACTTCTGATAATCGCCGCTGGTTACTTCGGCAATCCACTCCTGATTGGCCAAGTTCCACTCGATGGTCTTAACGATGCCATCGGCAAACTTTGTTTCGGGATACCAGCCCAGTTCGTTTTTAATCTTCGTTGGGTCGATGCCATAACGTTGGTCATGTCCCAATCGGTCGGCAACATACGTAATCAGATCTTCGTTTATCCAGTCGGTGCGTATCTCTCCATTAGCATCCAATTCTTGTTTTTTAAGCACGTGGCGAAGGTCTTTATCATTGTCCATCAGCTGGCGAATGGTCTTAATAATCAGTTTCACAATGTCGATGTTCTTCATTTCGTTGTGTCCGCCAACGTTATACACCTCGCCAACGCGCCCTTCACGTACAACAAGGTCGATGGCCTTACAATGGTCTTCAACGTAAAGCCAATCTCTAACGTTCTCGCCTTTGCCGTAAACAGGCAGCTTTTTTCCTTCTAAAATATTGTTGATAATTAGCGGAATAAGTTTCTCGGGAAAATGATATGGACCGTAATTGTTAGAGCAACGTGTGATGCTTACGGGCATGTGGTAGGTATCGTGGTAAGCCATGACAAACATGTCGGCACTAGCTTTCGATGCACTATATGGGCTATGGGGGCACAAAGGCGTAGTTTCCATGAAGTAACCCGTGTCTCCTAGCGAGCCATAAACCTCGTCGGTAGATACTTGATGGTAGCGTTTGCCGGCCTTCCATGTGGGATAACCCGTTTCGTCTTTACCCGTAACCCACGCCTTACGCGCCGCATCCAGCAGGTTTTGGGTGCCAAGAATGTTTACCGAAAGAAACAGCTGTGGGTCTTCGATGCTGCGGTCAACATGACTTTCTGCGGCAAAGTTAACCACATAGTCGATGTCGTTGTCGGCAAAAAGACCGTTAACCAAGTCGTGATCGCGTATGTCGCCACGAACAAACACGCAGCGTTTGTTGTCGATGTCGTTTTTTATCGTACCCAAATTGCCAGCATAAGTAAGCAGGTCCAGTACAATAACTTTGATGTCTTCGTCCTGGTACTTCTTTTCCAAGAGGTACTTAATGTAGTTGGCGCCGATAAAACCAGCCGCTCCTGTTACGAGATAGGTTTTCATATAAAAAATATATTTATCTGTTTTTATTATTGTCTGCTAATGTTATTACTTCACAATCGGTGAATTTTTCGCCCTCAATAGTAAGCCTAACGAGTGTTCGTTCCTTGTGGAATCCCGATATGCCTGCTGCTCCGGGGTTGATGTGTAGCATGTTCAACGTCTTATCGTATTGTATTTTCAAGATGTGCGAATGCCCCGCAACGAATAGTTTAGGCGGACTAGCATAGAGTGTGGCCTGTATGCGCGGGTCGTAATGCCCTGGATAACCGCCGATATGAGTCATCAAAACGTCTACATCCTCTACTTTAAAGCGTAATCGCTCTGGGTATAGGCGGCGCAGGTCGCCACCATCAATGTTGCCATGCACAGCCCTTAGCGGCTTAAAGGCGGCCAAACGCATGGAAACTTCCAACGAGCCGATGTCGCCTGCATGCCAAATCTCGTCGCATTCGGCAAAATAGGTCAAGTACCTGTCGTCCCAATAGCCGTGGGTGTCGCTCAAAATACCTATTCGCCGCATTGCTTAGAAAACTTTGTTTCAACAATTGACCAAGGAAATCGGCCGTACCCCTTATGCCCAAGATGGAAGAATTGATGCAAAGGTCGTACGAGAACCCATGCCCCCACGTCTTACCCGTATAGAAATCGTAATAGGCAGCTCGGCGTTCGTCGCCTTCGTGAATGATGGCGGCAGCCTTTTTCTCGTCGCATTGCTGGCGTTGCATCACGCGTTGAATGCGCTCTTCGAGGTTTGCCGTTACGAAAAAACTAATAATACGTGGAGCATCACGCAGAATATAGTCGGCGCACCTACCCACGAACACGCAATTGTCAGCCTCGGCAGCCTTGATGATGGCCTCGCTTTGAAACTTGAACAACATATCTTGCGACAGCTCGTTCTGGAACAAGCCGTGTTCTCCGCCGATAAGTGGGAGATTGTAGCGGAAGAAACTTTTGCTAAACGCCTTCTGCTCATCGTTGCGTTCGAAAAGCCGTTCACACAGTCCACTTTCTTTTGCAGCAAGGTTCAACAACTCGCCATCATACATCTTATAACCCAAGTGTTGTGCCAGCAATGAGGCAATTTCCTTGCCGCCACTGCCAAGCTGTCTGCCCACTGTTATGATAATATTCGAAGTTTCCATTGCTATAATGTCTTTTGTCTGTTGATTTTACGCATAAACAAGACCATGATAACGGCTGTTACTAAGGCCGATGTGGTATCGGCAACGGGCATAGACCACCAAACACCGTCTACACCATAAAGTGTAGGCAGCACCAAGAGCAGCGGAATTAAGAACACCAACTGCCTTGAAAGCGAAAGGAAAACGCTTATCTTGGCCTTGCCGATGCTTTGGAAGAAGTTGGCGATAACCATTTGATAGCCGATGATGGGGAAAGACACCATCGTTATGCGCATGGCATGCACCGAAAGGGTGATGAGCGTCTGGTCGGATGTGAAGAGCCTAACGCACTGTTCGGGGAAAAACTCGCCTACCACGAAGCCTGTTGTGGTTACGCATGTGCCGCAAATTACGGCATATTTCAACACACGCATCATGCGGTCGAACTTCATCGCTCCATAATTGTAGCCTGCAATGGGCTGCATACCTTGGTTAACACCGATGGTTACCATCACGAAGATAAAGGCAATGCGGTTGATGATGCCGTAGGCACCAACAGCCATGTCGCCCCCATGCGACACCAAACTGTTGTTGATGATGATAACCACAAAGCAAGCGCACACGTTCATGGAAAAGGGAGACATGCCAATGGCAAGGATATTCTTCACCAAACGACTGCGCAAACGATATATTCCGCGCTTGAAGTGTATAAATTCAGACTTTTTGCTGAACATCATCAACTGCCATACCAGGGCAAGTAGCTGGGAAAGCACCGTAGCGTAGGCTGCTCCGCGTATGCCTAGTCCTAGTGGCCAGATGAAGATTGGGTCGAGTATGGCATTGATTATCACCGTGAAGATGGTCATATACATAGACAATTGGGGCTTGCCCGCCGCCCGTTGCAGGGCGTTAAGACCAAAATACAGGTGTGTAACAACGTTACCAAGGAGAATAATCTCCATGTAGTCTTTGGCGTAGGGCAGTGTTTGGGCACTCGCCCCAAAGAACATCAGGATGGGTTCAAGAAACAAAAGGCTGATGATGGAGAAACAAACGCCCGTTATGATGTTTAACATCACAGTGTTGCCGAGTATGTTTTGGGCGGCTCCATAATCCTTCTGCCCTAGCTTTACGGAAAGTAAACTAGATGCTCCCACTCCTACACCCGCGCCAAAAGCCGTAGAAAGGTTCATCAGCGGAAAGGTAATGGCAAGTCCAGAGATAGCCAAAGCGCCAACGCCCTGCCCAATAAAGATACTGTCAACCATGTTGTAGAGCGAGGATGCCGTCATGGCAATGATTGCAGGGACGGCATAGCGCACAAGCAGCTGCCCCACTGGCTTTGTACCTAACTCTAATGTTGCTTTCTGATTATCCATCAATATAATTCGGTTTATCCTGCAAAAGTACTAATTATAGCTGGTTTCCACAAATTACCTGCTCATTATTACCAACTTTCTAGTTGGCAACGCACTTGTAGTAGCTGTTTAATGGTGAAACAGGCTTTTAAACCCATCTTCTCGTTAACTGGTCTATTCGTTGGCTTGTCAACTGGTTAACTCGTAAACTGTCCACTAGTTAGCTTGTCCACTCTCGTTGGTTTGTCAACCCGTTAACTGGGCTACTCGTTAACTGGTCAACACGTCAACCTGCCAACTCGCTAACTTGTCAACGCCCCAACTTGTCTGTTTCTGTCCACTTTTCAGCAAGAATTTTAACATTATGAGTACCCTTTTCGTTCACCAATCGCTCACCTAGTCGCAAAAAATCGATTCTCGCGAAGGTTGGTTTTGATGCAAAAAGGGGTTAGCATGTGAATGCTGCAAAATGAATTTTTATTTAAAATCATCGTCATTTGCACCAGATTTTGGACCATTTGCTGCTAAACGTAGTGCATTTTGGTGCAAAACGCATTGCATTTTGCTGCTAAACACAGTGCAATTTGGTGCTAAACGCAGTGTATTTTGGTGCTAAACGCAGTGCATTTTGGTGCTAAACGCAGTGAAAAATGTTGCTGAATGCAAGTCGAAAAGTATAAATATCCACTGCAATGGTATAAACAAAACCTTTTAGGACCATTAAAAACAAGGCTAAAAAGGCCAAAATAGCCGTTAAAAAGTGGGGTTTTAGGGTATAAAAGGCTAAAATTGGGCGTGAAAAATTACGAGTCAACGACCAAACTAGAAAGGCAAAATGGTGCAAAATGCAGGTTCTACTCTTAAAAACAGACTGAACAAAAGACTTGAAAGACTAGAAATGGTAGTAATTTACCTACTTTTTAACTTTTATTTTCGCTAGAACGGAGGGAGAATTGGACGGACCTTGTAAAACAAAAAGCAAGGATTTAAGTTTTCTGGATTTATAAGTTTGTAAGTTTAAGAGTTAGTAGGTTTAAGTGTTGATGAGTTCTTGAGTTCGTCAGTTGATGAGTTGATGTATTCGGTAGTCGTTGGGTTTTCGTGAGTTCATACACCAGCGAGTTGGTCTTTCGGGCACTTCGTATATGAGATGGGTGTTTATCTTGTGTTGACATCACAAAGACAACAACCCCCTATCCACTTATTGCCATAGTAAAAGTACAGACGGGTCCAACATCTAAATTTCTGCTTATAGTACTTTATTATTTCTAGAGAAGAGTGTCGAACAGGTACATTTTATAAAAAACTAAAACTTCGCAAATGATGAGTCACAAACATAGATTAACGTAAGTTGGGAATAAAGAGAACTTTGAATTTGTATAGCTCACTGAAAATGAGTACCTTTACATTGATTAAAAAACAAAGGAACAAACCCAAAAGCCATGCAGAAAGATACAACAATGTTTAGGGAAGATGGTTATCTCAACGACTTTCACAGAGCGTGGAACGAAAAATGTATCAAAGACGACAAAGAACATCGGGCTTTGATGCAATCGAAAGGGATGCGCTATTCAGCAGAATTTCTGAGAGCACAGTCCCAAAGAATGGACGAATTGGTAAGACAGGAAGAAGAAAGGTCGAAAGAAGAAAGGAAGAAACGCTCAAAGGCTGGGCGATAGTAACTGGCCATTGGTACATGGGCTTGTAGGTCTTTACCGACAAGCAGCCGTGCTGTTTCTTTCAAAACGAACACGATACTGTGTCTTTTGTTAGGCCTGTAATGGCATCCTTACTACATCTATTCGTCGCATGCGCCAAAAACAGCGGAAGTTTTGTTAGACATGTAAAAGGCCATACTTACTACATCAAAGACCCACTTACGATATCTATATGTGCAAGTTATGCTAGCTTATTAACAGCTAGCCTATCGCATTGACGTAAGCTGCGCACATTTCTGCACAGCGTTCGCCGTCCATTGCAGCCGAAACAATGCCGCCAGCATAGCCTGCGCCTTCGCCGCAAGGGAACAAGCCTGCAATACTAACGTGCTGAAAGTTCTCTCTATCGCGCACGATGCGAACGGGCGAAGAGGTTCGGCTCTCGGTAGCAATGAGCACTGCCTCGTTGGTTAAGAAACCATGACTGTTTCGGCCAAACTTCTGAAAGCCCTCTTGCAAACGCGAAACAATGTGTTTGGGCATCCAAAAATGCAGGGGACTGGATATTAATCCAGGCGAATAACTACTTTGGGGCAGGTCGTAACTTAACTTACGATTAACAAAATCGACCATTCGCTGTGCGGGTGCGGTCTGCTTGCAGTTGCCGTTCACCCAACAATCGTGTTCAATAGACTGCTGATAGTGCATCATTTTCAACACGTCGTCGCCTTCAACATCTTCGGGTCTTACCTCTACCACCATGCCACTATTGGACCATTTGGAACCTCGATTGGCAGGACTCATGCCATTAACCACGATTTGTTCGGGCTCGGTTGCTGCAGGAATGACGAAACCACCAGGACACATACAGAACGAATAAACACCCCTTTCGGCCGATTGGGCAACGAAACCATATTCGGCAGCAGGCAAATACTTGCCTCGTCCGTTCTTGCTGTGATACTGAATTTGATCGATTAAGGCTGACGGATGTTCGAGTCTTACGCCTATGGCCAGCCCTTTGGGTTGGATGGGGATGCCTGCCGTGGCTAGATATTGGTACACATCGCGTGCGCTATGGCCTGTGGCCAAGATTACAGCGCCTTTGAAATTCCGCTCTTCGCACGTTAAACTATTAAGTGTTTGCACGCCAATCACCTTATTACTTTCCATTAAGAAGGCAGTCATCTTGGTTTGGAAGTACACTTCTCCGCCACTATTGATGATGGTATTGCGGATTGCCTCGATTACCTTTGGCAACTTGTCGGTGCCGATATGGGGGTGAGCGTCTGACAAGATGGACGTTGATGCACCATGCTGGCAGAACACGTTTAATATTTTCTCTACATTGCCGCGTTTCTTACTCCGCGTATACAGCTTGCCGTCTGAATAAGCACCTGCACCGCCTTCACCAAAACAATAGTTGCTTTCGGGGTTTATCTTTTGCTCCTTGGTAATTAGCGAAAGGTCGCGGTGGCGTTCGTTAACGCTTTTTCCTCGTTCAACGACAATGGGACGAATGCCTTGTTCAATCAAACGAAGTGCTGCAAACAATCCGCCAGGACCTGCCCCCACAACAATGGCTTGGGGACAATGCGACACATCAGGGTAATTTACAACCTGGTATTCTAGTTTTTCGGGCATTTCGTTAACGAAAACCCGCACTGAGAGATTAACGAATATGGTGCGTTGGCGCGCGTCGATGCTGCGTTTTAGCACCTGAACGTGTGTGATGGTTCGCACATCAAGTGCTTTATCATGTGCAACATAGTCGCGGATGCTGTCTTCGGTGTATGCCTGCTGGGGCAACAAACGCAATTGATATTCGTATGTCATTGGTGTAAAATGGGGGAAATGTGTGGGTGAGAAAGGGTGTAAGGGCGCGTAAGAAATGTGTGCCCCATGGGGTTATCCTAAAAACAAAGATTGACAACTTTACGCTTTAACGGCCATTACAACAAAGTTACAAGGACGTTAATACGCAAAGTTGCCAAACGCAAACGAAGACAAAAGAAACACAACAGGGCAATTAATTGTTTACGCTGCCGCCCATAATGTCGAGCAACTCGTTGGTAATTGCCTGCTGTCTACTCTTGTTATACTGTAAGTTCAAGCCTCTGAGCAGTTCGTCGGCATTGTCGGTAGCTGTTTGCATGGCCACCATACGCGCCGCATGCTCACTAGCATTGCTGTCGAGCAAGGCCGTATACATCATCAAGTTCAACTCTTTGGGGATGAGCGTTGTTAGGATTGTCTCCATGTCTGGCTCAACAAGGAAGTTGTCGTTAAGGGGTTTTGCCTCGTCCTTGGTCTTTTCTTCCTTCGCTGCTTTTTTCTTAAGATACTCTTGTGCCTTGGCCGTAACCACATCAGAACTTAGGTCGCGGTCGCTAAAACGTCCCAATTCTGTGGAGAGGTCGATGGGCAAGAAAGTTCTTCTAGTCAAAATCTGCGAGCCTGCGCTCTTGAAATGATGGTAAATAAGCTCAACTCTGTCTAGCTCGCCTGCTGCATATTGTTCCGACAACTCTGTGGCGATGTCTGCACATTGGTGTGCATTGGGTTTCTCGGCAAGAAGGTTGAAATTGCCACCTATCTGCAATCCCATCTTGGTTGCCTGCTCGGTGATTTTCCTGCCGATAGGGTAAACCACGATGTCGGTAACGCCTTGCTCTCGATAGTGTGCCACCGCCTGCTGCAACAACTTGGTGACGTTGGCATTGAAACCGCCACACAAGCTGCTGTTGCTTGAAAAAGGCACAAGCGCAACGCGTTTAAGCTGCTTGCGCTCCACGTTTAATGGCGTGCGAGCCTCTGGCATTGACGCGAGAAAAGCTTTGAGGATATGCTCCAACATACTCTCGTAAGGCAGCATGTTCTCAATCAATTGCTGTGCATGGTGCAGCTTAGACGATGCCACCATCTTCATGGCACTCGTTATCTTACGGGTGCTGTTAACGGAAGCAATTCGTGTCTTTATCTCTTTTAATGAAGGCATACGCTATGTGTTGAAGGGTGACGTCGTCCGCCTCACACACTGTTGTGAGGCGGAACAAGGCCAGCCTTAAATGATCAAACTTTTTGGAATTGACCCGCAATGTCAGCCATTACGGATTCGAGTACGCCGCAAGCCTCGTCGTTCAGTCCGCCACTTGCCAAGAAATCAATGGTGGATTGGTGGGTTGAACGCAACTTGTCGAGGAACAGCGTCTGACATTCGCGTACCTGTTCTACGGGTACATCGTGCATCAAACCGCGCGTTCCGCAATACAATATGGCAATTTGCTCGCCCACAGGCATTGGCGTGTATTGGGGTTGAATGAGCAATTGCGTGTTCTTTCGGCCCCTATCCAAGGTCATTGCGGTAACGGCATCCATGTCGCTTGAGAACTTAGAGAAAGCCTCCAGCTCGCGATACTGTGCCATATCTATTTTAAGTGTACCCGCAACCTTCTTCATACTCTTGATTTGAGCAGAGCCACCCACACGGCTAACCGATATACCTACGTTGATGGCAGGACGGAAACCTTGGTTGAAAAGGTCGGTTTCCAAATATATCTGCCCATCCGTAATAGAGATTACGTTGGTTGGAATGTAGGCGGAAACGTCGCCGGCCTGCGTTTCGATGATGGGAAGCGCCGTTAGCGAACCACCTCCCTTTACGTGACCTTTAAGACATTCGGGCAGGTCGTTCATCTGTTCGGCCACTTCTTGCTGGTCGTTGATGCGTGCGGCACGTTCCAACAGACGGCTATGCAGATAGAAAACGTCACCAGGATAAGCCTCGCGACCCGAAGGACGGCGAAGGATGAGCGACACTTCACGATAGGCAACGGCTTGCTTGGAAAGGTCGTCGTAAACAACTAGCGCGTGTTCGCCACGATCGCGGAAGTATTCGCCGATGGCAGCACCTGCGAATGGCGCGTAATATTGCATGGCAGCGGGATCGGCAGCTGTTGCCGAGACGATGATGGTGTAGTCTAACGCACCCCGTTCTTTCAGTGTCTGTACTAAAGTAGCCACCGTAGAGGCCTTCTGGCCAATGGCAACGTAAATACAATACACAGGCTTGCCGGCATCGTAGAAACTCTTTTGATTGATGATGGTGTCGAGAGCAATGGCCGTTTTACCCGTCTGGCGGTCGCCAATGATAAGCTCGCGTTGTCCTCTACCAATGGGAATCATCGAGTCTACACCTTTAAGTCCTGTTTGAAGTGGTTCCTTAACGGGCTGACGGAAGATAACACCAGGTGCCTTTCGGTCGAGCGGCATCTCGAAAGCGTTAGACAAATCAATTTCGCCAAGCCCGTCGATAGCCTCGCCCAAGGGGTTGATTACACGCCCAAGCATGTTGTCGTTCACCCGAATGCTGGCAATGCGGTGCGTGCGCTTTACCACCTGCCCCTCTTTGATTTCAGAGGTAGGTCCTAAAAGCACACAGCCAACATTGTCTTCTTCCAGGTTCATGACGATGGCCATGGTTCCATTTTCAAATTCAAGCAACTCGTTGGCTTCGGCATTACGCAATCCGTAGACACGCGCAACGCCATCGCTAACGGTAAGGACCGTGCCAATTTCGTCAAAGTCCTGCCCGTCGCTGATTTGTTGAAGTTGTTGGAACAATATCTCTGAGACCTCGTTGGGCCTTATTTTATCAGACATGTTACTTGTTTTTTAATTCTATTAGAATTCGATTAAGTTTGCTCTTCACGCTGGCATCCATGCGGTAGGTGTCGTAGTCCAACACAAATCCGCCAAGAATGGCAGGGTCTACCTCCGTGGTGAACTCGACAGTTCCCTGCGTTCGCTCTTCCACTAAGTGGCGCATACGTTGCTCAACCTCGGCAGTGAGTTGCACGGCCGTGGTGATTTTGCCGCTTGTAATGTGGAAATGTTGCCTGTACAGGTTAATGAAAGACGAGGCAATGAACTGCAACAAGTCTTCCCTACCCTCGCGCAACACCAAAGCGATGAAGCGTTTCGTGAGTTCGACAGCGGGCGTCCCGCATGCCGCCATCACCACTGAGCTTTTCTTCGACCGTGAATACATGGGGTTGCACACCGCAGGACGGAGCTCTGGAACATGCAGGTAGCATTCCAACAGGTTCGTCATGTTGTTATACACATCCTCGTAACAGCGGTCATCAATGGCAGCTTTGAGCAATGCGCGAGCGTATCGAACAGCTATTAACCCTATATCCATAACTCGTTTAGTTGGGGTTTACAGAGAAAGCATCGTCTAAGAAACGGTTAACCAACGACATCTGTTGAGCGTTGGAGGCCAAGTTTTCACGCACAACCTTCTCGGCAATCTGCACGCTTAGCTCCGCCACCTGTGTACGAATGTCGCGGATGGCATTCTGTTTCTCTACCTCTATCTGCCTTTTGGTTTCTTCGAGCAGTCGCACACCCTCCTCGTGAGCCGTCTGTCGAGCTTTCTCAACTATGGCGTCGCGTGTTTGGGCAGCCTCCTTTAAGATGAGTGATTGTTTCTCTCGTGCGTCTTGAAGAATTTGTTCGCTTTCTTGCTTGATGTTTTCTAGCCGTTCTGATGCCTCATGAGCCTTGCGCAGACTTTCGTCTATGTATGTCTTACGGTCTTCAACCATCCTGATGATAACAGGAAAACCGTATTTAACTAGAACAACAAAAACCACCAAGAACGCCAAGAGCATCCAAAAGAGCAAGCCCAAGTCGGGCGTTAGTATTGATGGTAAATTCTCCATTCGGTTACTTATTTAATCAAGAATGCACACGCTGCAATGGCGAAGAGGGCACAACCCTCAACGAAAGAAGCGGTAACAATCATGTTTGTCTGTATTTTGTTCGTAGCTTCGGGCTGACGGGCAATGGCATCCATTGCGCTACCGCCAATGCGACCGATACCTAAACCTGCACCAATTGTAGCAATACCTGCACCAATACCGCAGCCTAGCTGAGCCAGACCCTCGGCAGCCAATAATGTTGTAATCATCATAGTTCTTATTCTTTTATTAATTGTTTATATTCTATTTTAGTTGTTTTGTTCGTTAAGACGTTTCTTACAGTGGCATCCGAGCCTCTTGTGGCATGCACACCTATGTTAAACTTATCACACAATAGCGCATTCACACGAAGAACTCTGCCCGTTAAAGTGTGTTCTGCACAAGGCTGATAAGCTTTTGGAAACTACTCGGCAACGTGGTGCTCACGATGAGCCATGCCGATAAAGACGGCACTAAGCATGGTGAACACATACGCCTGCACGAATGCGACAAGCAATTCGAGACAGTTCATGAAAAGCAACATGATTATCCCAAACGTGTTCAATCCCAGGCCATAGCCTACGCCCATGTTCCATCCAAGGAATATCACGCAAGTGAAACTCAATATAATGGCATGACCAGCCATCATGTTGGCGAAGAGACGTATCATCAACGCAAAAGGCTTTGTGAAGATACTGAACACCTCTATCACCGGCATAAGGGGAACGGGAAACTTCAAGGCAACAGGAACTTCTGGCCAAAATACGTCTTTCCAATACTCCTTATTGCCAAAGATGTTGATAACCAACATCGCGGTAATGGCCAAGAACATGGTTATGTTGATGTTACCCGTTACGTTTGCTCCGCCTGGGAACACGGGAACAAGCCCAATCATGTTACAAGTGAAGATGAAAAAGAACACCGTCAACAAGAAAGGAGCATAGCGTTTGTATTGCCGTTCGCCCACGGCAGGCTTTATCAGGTCGTCGTGGATGTACATCACGAACATTTCCATCAAGCCAACGAGACCTTTGGGAGCAGCACTTTTCTCATCCACCTTCTTATACCAGCGTGCGCACGACAGGAAGACCGTGAGCAAAATCGCCACAACAATCCATATCTGAGCAACGGCTTTGGTTATGCTTAGGTCCAAAGGACGCGTCGTAGAACCGTCTGCACGCCGTTCATATATCTTTCCATGATGCTGGGCATCGAAGAAAAAGTTGTTCGGAAGATGATGAGCCGTACCCACATACCATTCGCCCGTGTCGCTACTTCTAACGATGATGGGTAAGGGTATGCTCAGATGCTTGCCTTCGTACGTGGCGATGTGCCATTCGTAAGCATCCGACAAGTGTTCGAGCACGATCTCTGGAATATCGAGTTCCTTCTTGTCTTCCCCTCCGTTGCTAGCCGCGTGGAGCGACAACGAAGTGAAAAGCAACAGCAGCAGAAACGATATATATCTTACTTTTTTCATTATAATACATTATTATTATATAGCCGTTATGTACCCGACTTACGCTTATCGTTTGAGAAGAACGTGGCGTGGTGCACCAACATCGCCACATAGTACAAGGCGAAAACGCATAGAAAGAGCAACATCGCTTGTCTTTCTACCACGAAGTAGTACACGAAAAACACCAACACACACAACAGCATGCGAAACCCTGACACACCTAAGAAAAAGGTGGGGAGGCTATCTGGCGACTTTATCGCCACGCGCGACCATACCAGGATGTCTGCCGTCTCGATGATTAAAAAGACCACCGAACTAACCAGCAACGGCAACGCAACCGCATAACCCAGGAAAAGTTCGGCAACACCATACACGCCTATCGCCAACAAGGCCAGCGTAATGAGGCTTTGGCAGATGAAACGCCACTTTTGTTTGCCTACTCGCCTTTCGTCCATAGCACTTTCCATAGAGAGCCGTTATACCTCCACACACAAGGAGACAACGTTCTTTTGCACCTCGACAAAACCACCTGTGATGGCACACTCATGCGTTTCGCCCTCATCCGTGACGTAAACCACTTGGCCCACATCTAGCGAAGAGATGATGGGTGCATGGTTGTCGAGAATCTCGAACTCACCAAGACTGCCTGGAACCTTTACGCTCTGGGCATCGCCTTGATAGAGTTGCTTTTCCGGAGAAACAATAATCAATTTGAGCATAGACACGTGCTTTTACACCAACTAGTTCGAACCTGCTGCTTCAAGCAATTTCTTACCTTTCTCGATAGCGTCTTCTATCGTGCCAACGTTCAAGAAAGCCTGCTCTGGAAGGTCGTCTACCTCACCGTCAAGTATCATGTTAAAGCCCTTGATGGTGTCTTCGATGCTTACCATCGCGCCCTTAACGCCCGTAAACTGCTCGGCAACGGTAAACGGCTGAGAAAGGAAACGCTGCACCCTACGTGCGCGGTTCACCGTCTGTTTGTCTTCGTCGCTCAACTCATCCATACCAAGAATGGCGATGATGTCTTGCAATTCCTTATAGCGTTGCAGTATCTGTTTCACACGTTGCGCACATTCGTAATGCTCTTTACCCACAATCAGCGGGTCGAGAATACGCGAAGTAGATCCCAATGGGTCCACGGCAGGATAAATACCCAGCTCAGTAATCTTACGGCTAAGCTCCGTTGTAGCATCCAAGTGCGTGAAAGTGGTAGCAGGAGCGGGGTCGGTCAAGTCGTCGGCAGGCACATATACGGCCTGGACAGACGTGATGGAACCACGCCTAGTAGACGTAATGCGCTCTTGCATCGCACCCATCTCACTGGCCAACGTAGGTTGATAGCCCACAGCCGAAGGCATACGGCCCAACAAAGCCGATACTTCCGAGCCTGCTTGTGTAAAGCGGAAGATGTTGTCGATAAAGAACATGATGTCTGCCGGCTCGCCATCCTTCCCTCCATGATCGCGGAATTCCTCGGCAACGGTTAGTCCCGACAATGCCACAGAGGCACGTGCGCCAGGCGGCTCGTTCATCTGCCCATACACAAGGGTGGCTTGCGATTGGCGTAGTTCTTCGGGATCAACTAGCGAAAGGTCCCATTTGCCCTCCTCCATTGCCTTCCTAAACTTGTCGCCATAGCGGATAACCCCCGACTCGATCATGTCGCGGATAAGGTCGTTTCCTTCACGTGTACGTTCTCCAACACCTGCGAACACCGAGTAACCGTTATGTCCCTTGGCGATGTTATTAATCAGTTCCATGATAAGTACGGTCTTACCAACGCCCGCACCACCAAACAAACCAATCTTACCACCCTTCATATAGGGTTCCAACAGGTCGATAACCTTGATGCCCGTGGCCAACATTTCCTTGTGGGTAGAAAGTTCGTCGAACTTAGGTGGCTCCCTATGGATGGGATAAGCCCCTTCCATGTTCAGTTCCGACATGCCGTCGATGGGCTTGCCGATAACGTTCAGCATGCGGCCTTTAATCTGTTCGCCGGCCGGCATGGTGATAGGACTGCCCAAAGGCGTTGCTTTAAGGTGGCGTTGCAGACCGTCGGTGTTATCCATTGCCACGCAGCGCACAGTGTCTTCACCGATATGCTGTTGAACCTCCACTATCAATTCGCGGCCGTCGGGCCTAACGATACGCAAGGCATCGTGAATTTTCGGCAGCACTTTCTCCTCCTCTTGGCCCTTGGTGTCGAAGTAGACGTCAATTACCGGACCAATAATTTGCGAAATGTGTCCTTCTATGTTTGACATATTCAGATATCTAGTTTATTATATTTCTTTATTAATGATTGCGCAAAAGTAACGATAAAAAACGGAATTGCCAAAATGTTCAGGCAATTTAATGTATGCAAACATTAAACTTTTCCAAATGTTGTTCCTTTTATATGCTTAGTTCGTCTAAAACGGTTATCAGCTTTTTATCAAAGGGTTTATCGCTCCTAATGGCTTCGGAAAGTGGCACATATACAATTTCGTTGTTGCGTACACCAATCATAACGTTGCGTTGTCCTTGCATGATGGCATCTATCGCGCCCACTCCTGTGCGGCTAGCCAAGATGCGGTCGTGGGCTGTTGGCCTACCGCCACGCTGCAAATGCCCAAGGATAGACACGCGCACATCATAGTCGGGGAACTCTTTCCTCACACGGTCGGCATAATACAGGGCGCCACACTTGGGACTTTCCGATACGATGACGATGCAACTCTTCTTCGATTTGCGTATGCCCCGTTCCATAAACCGCGCCAATTGGTCAACGTCCGTCGAGTCTTCGGGTATGATGGCGGCCTCTGCGCCAGCAGCAATGGCACTGTTCTGAGCCAAAAAACCTGCATCGCGCCCCATTACTTCGACAAAGAAAATACGTTCGTGGCTTTGCGCCGTGTCGCGTATGCGGTCTACACATTCCACGATAGTATTCATCGTGGTATCGTAACCAATGGTCGAGTCGGTACCGTAAAGGTCGTTATCGATAGTTCCTGGCAGTCCAATACAACACAAGTCGTATTCTCTTGCAAACACCATTGCACCCGTGAGCGAACCATTACCCCCAATCACAACCAAAGCATCTATCCCTTCTTTAACGATGTTGTCGTAAGCTTTCTTCCTTCCCTCTTCTGTTGTGAATTCACTGCTGCGCGCGGTCTTCAATATGGTGCCGCCCTGCATGATGATACCACTAACGTTCTCGGTGGTGAAAGGCTTTATGTCACCATTTATAAGTCCGTCGAAACCACGGTATATGCCTTTTATGTTAAACCCATTACAAATGCCAGCGCGTGTCACGGCGCGTAT
The DNA here is from genome assembly GCF_000312305.1 of Prevotella conceptionensis 9403948. Classification (GTDB taxonomy): domain Bacteria; phylum Bacteroidota; class Bacteroidia; order Bacteroidales; family Bacteroidaceae; genus Prevotella; species Prevotella conceptionensis. The sequence goes on from NZ_HE999449.1 coordinate 225,872, forward strand.
GGCAGCATTCATTCCTGGTGCATCCCCACCCGACGTGAGTATGCCTATCGTCTTTACTTTTGTCATTGTTTTGATAACTTTATCTAGTTTCTACGCCCCATATATATAATAAGGTGTAGCGTAATCGTCCTTTATTTTGGTTGACAAATTAACAAGTTGACAAGTCAACAAGTTGGTATCCCTATCCATTGTACAAATCTTAGCACGCCATTGCACACCCTCCATCCGTTTGCTTACGTAATGAGCCAAAGCAAAGCCATACCCAATACGCCACCCAAAAGAACTTTCCATCCCACATTGGCGAAATACCACCCAACGCGCATACGCTCCGTTCTTATCAGCGCCAAACCGCTTATCGAGCCTATGGGCAGAATGTTACCACCCACTGCTGTTGCAAAAGCAATCATCTTCCAATAAGCCCCGTTTTGGGCGAAGTTGGCCGAATATGAAGTGAGTTCAGCGTTCTCGCCCGACAAAACGGGATGTAGCGACAGGGCAGACATAGCCGTAACGAAACTGTCGAGCACACTACTGATGGCCGCACTTGCCACGCCAAAGAACCAAATGTTGGGTGTCTGTTTGTCGATATAGGCCGTTACCTCGCTGAAAAAGCCCGTTTCATTAACTACGCCCACCGCAAACATGATGCCTAAAACAAACAATATCATCTGCATAGAGCCATATTGCAACACGCGTGGTATGCGGCGATGTATCGTTTCGCCCGTGTTAAGCAGCTTTCGGTTGAATATTTCGTTAACCACCCATAGCACAGACAGCACGCAAAGTGCGCCGAGGAAAGGGCTTAACTTGGTGATATTATGGAATGTAGGGATAAACCACAGACCGCCAATGCCCACAACGAACATCACAAGACGCTGCCAAACATTCAAGTTGGTATCGTCGCCGCGATAAGGGAGCCGTAAAAATTCAATGTCGATACGGTCGGGCAATGCCCTAGACAACAACCAGGTTGGCACAACACAAGTAACAATGCAAGGTACTGCCATGCTTAACGAATAGTTTGTGGCAGTTATCGCCCCCATGTTCCATAGCACCAAGCCTTCGGGCGAGCCAATAACGGTTAATGCTCCGCCCATGTTTGCAGCAATTACAGCCACACTACCATAAATCATTCGGTAACGCCTGTTGGGTATCACCTGATGAATGAGCGTCAAGGCCATCACCGTTGTGGTAAGGTTGTCTAAGTTTGCAGACACCACAAAGACGATGAGCATCATCATCCAAAGCAGCTTTTTGCTGTCACGAGTTCGTGCCCATATACCCAAGAAGTCGAAACAGCCGTTATTGTTCAATATCTCTACGATGGTCATCGTGGCCAGCAAGAAGAGAACTATCTCGCAAGCCTTACCCACATAACGCAAAAAGATGGTCTGAGCGATAAACTGTTTCACAGCCTGACTGGTGTGCGCCATGCCGTTAAGATAGTCGGCGTAGGCCTGCTTGTGCATCAGCTGCACGAAATCCGTTCCATAAGAAACATACAACACCCACCCCACTGTACCAAGGAATATTGCTACAGCGGCCCTATTCACATTTGTAACATTCTCTGTGCTAATGAGAATAAAACCAACGACTATGATTAAAAGGATAATCAGAGACATTATCTTAGACTATTTAAACGCAAAGGTAACAATTGTTTATGAAACAAACAAGAACAAAAGAAACTATTCAACTTTTTTTTAGCCTATGTCCGTTCTTTGCGCATTAACTCCCACCGCATGTACATGTTAGTAGCGCATGCATTTTGTCTATTTTTCAGTATAAAATTTAACATAATAAGTGGCCTTTCCGTCAACCAATCGCCCACCCCGTCGCAAAAAATCGATTCTCGCGAAGGTCTGTTTTGATGCAAAAAGGGACTAGTTGTAATTGCAGACAAAATGAATATTTATTTGATGAAACCACAGTTTAAACCTGATTTTGGGCTATCTGCTGCTAAAAAAAGTGCAATATGCCGCTAAATGCAGTGCGTTTTGGTGCTAAACGCAGTGCGTTTTGATGCTAAATGCAGTGCGTTTTGGTGCTAAACGCAAGGTAAAATGGTGCTAAATGCGGTGCAAAATGCTGCTAAATGCAAGATGAAAAGCATGAAAATACACTGCAATCGTATAAATATAACTTTTATAATCCATTAAAAACATGGCTGAAAAGGGCGAAATGGACGTTAAAAAGTGGGATTTTAGCGGCTAAAAGCATGTAATTGGGCATGAAAAAATACAAGCTTGCAACCAAACTAGAAAGGTAAAATGGTGCAAAATGCAGGTTCTGTACCTAAAAATAGACAAAACAAGAGACGTAAAAAGCTAAAAATAGTGCCAATTTACCTACTTTTTAACCTATATTTTCGCTAGAACGAAGTGAAAAATAAAGGGACATTGTAAAATAAAAACAACAAACTGAATTAATGAGATTGTGAGCTTGTGAGCTGATGAGTTGATGAGTTGATAAGTTTATGAGTTCTTGAGTTTGCAAGTTGATAAGTTGTTGTGTTTCTAAGTCGTTGAGTTGATGTATTTGGAAGTTGTTGGTTTTTCATGAATGTATAAGCCAGTGAGTTGATTTATCCTACACTTTGTATATGAAGAAATATCTATCTTGTATTGGCACCACAAAGATAACAAACACCTATCAATGTATTGAAAGATTAAAAGTCAAGACAGTTTTAATATTAAAATTTGCACTAGAAACATTGCGCAAAGTAAAGACAGGAGGACAAACAATGCCAGATGGCTGCAAAAAGAATCCGTTGCCCGATAGGTGCAAGGCCAACTTGGCCTTAACTGCACCCCACCGAGCAACGGTAAATTAAGTGTTTACGGTCTTATCACTTTACCAAAGCGACAAACGTTGGCTCTTAGGGATAAACAACTTGTCGCCTTCTTTCACAGCGAAAGCCTCGTACCAGGCATCAATATGGGGCAAAGCGCCATTTACACGCCATTTACCCAGGGCATGCGGGTCGGCTTTTGTGCGGTTACGAATTTCTTGTTCGGTGATGTTTTGTCCCCAAACAGCAGCATAAGCCAAGAAGAAACGTTGTTCGGGCGTAAAGCCGTCGATGTTTTTAAGGTGTTTTTTTGCCTCAACATTTTTGAAAGCATTGAAACTTACTTGCAATCCGCCGTGGTCTGCAAGGTTTTCGCCGAGCGTAAACTGACCATTGGCGTTGAGGTCGGGAAGAACTTTGATGTTCGAGAAGAAGTCGGCATAAAGTTTAGCGCGCTCTTCAAATCCTTTCGCATCAGATGCAGTCCACCAATCATTCATATATCCGTTGGCATCGTATTGCCTGCCCTGGTCGTCAAAGCCGTGTGTCATCTCATGACCAATAACCACGCCGATAGCGCCGTAGTTATAAGCCTCGTCGGCCTTAGGATCGAAGAAGGGACGCTGCAAGATACCAGCGGGGAAACAAATTTCGTTGGTTGTAGGATTGTAGTAAGCGTTAACCGTTTGCGGGGTCATCAACCATTCATCGCGGTCGACGGGCTTACCCGCTCTTGTTAGAATGTGCCTATCGTGCGAGAACTTTCGGCAAGCAAGCACATTCTCATAATACGACTTCGTTGGGTCGATGGTTAGTTTGCTATAATCTATCCATTTGTTGGGGTAACCAATCTTAACATAGAACTTGTTTAGCTTGTTATGCGCAGCTGCTTTTGTGGTGTCGCTCATCCATGTTTGTGCATCAATACGTTGTCCAAGCGAAATTTGCAAGTTGCGCACCAGCTGTTCCATCATCTTCTTCGACGTTTCGGGGAAATAACGGGCAACATACATCTTACCTAATGCCTCACCCATCTGCTCTTCCACTTGGTTTGTGGCACGTTTCCACAACGGATATTCTTCCTTTCGGCCGCTCATGGTCTTGCCAAAGAAGTCGAAGTTGGCCAAACGAATTTCGTTCGTGAGGTACGAGGCTGAACTTTGAATGATGTCCCACTCGATAAGTGCGCGCAAGTCATCGGCCGTTGCGGCTGCATAAAGCTTGTCGTAGCCCTCCATAAACCCAGGTTGCCCCACAATCATTTCCTGAATATAGGCCGATTTCACGCCCTCGGCATTAGCCATTGCTTCAAGATTTATGTTGGGATAGTTTTCCTTAAATTCCTTCAAGGTCATCTTATTGTAGTTGGCTTGTGGGTCGCGCAGTTCGGTTACGCTCTTCGACACCAACGCCAATGCCGTTTCCATGCGGAAAATAGCGTCGCGACGGGCATCGGCTTGTGCCTCGTTAAAGCCATAAAGACGGAACATGCGTGCGATGTGCTTGCGAAAAGCCTCACGAATGGCTACCGTGGCGGGGTCGTTGTTCACATAATAGTCTTTCTGACCAAGCGTTAAACCACCCTGACCGATAGTCAAGATGTTCATCGTTACGTTTTTTTCGTCGGCAGCGAAATACGAACCGAAACCAACGCCGTAACCATAAACGGCATATTTAAGTTGAAATTGTTCAAGGTCGGCCTTGGTTTTAGCCCCTTCCGCCTCTGCAATCAAGGCTGCAACAGGTGCAAGTCCTTCCTTTTCGCGGCGAGTAGAGTCCATAGCCAGCTTGTAATAGTCGGACAATTTCTGCTCCGTGCTACCTGGTTTAAACTTTTTTTTCAGTAGTTCGCCCAAAATGTTGTTAATGCGCTTGTTGTTGTCTTCTTGCAATCGGTCGAAACTTCCATAGCGCGAATAGGCTGCCGGCAACGGATTGTTCTTTTGCCAACCGCCCGTAGCAAACTGATAGAAATCGTCGGCCGCACGAACCGACTTGTCAAGGTCTGACATCACTAGCCCCGACTGCCCCTGAGCCATGCCCAACGTGGGCGAGGCCATCATCAAGAGCGCAGGAAAGATTTGTTTCATGTTCATGATTCTTTTTTTGTTATTGGATAATGATGATTAAATATTTAGTACTAGTTATATGTTCACCGAGACAAAGGGCTACTATCTACCTCTACGACACCTGCCTCGACAGCTCTTCAAGGGTTTGGCTCAGCTCCATCCACTTTTCGTTTTCGCTATCCAAAGCACGTTGCACGGAGGTATATTCGCTCACGAGCGTCATGTCCGAGGCGTTGCTCACGTCGCTTAGCAGTTCGTTAAGTTCGGCAATGCGCTTTTCCATCGATGCAATACGTGCCTCGCATTCCTTAACGGCTTTTTCGGCTTTGTTCACCTTCTTCATCCGATCTTTACGCTGTGCATAACTTTCGTTATCGGCTTTTGGCGTTTCGTCCGTTTTGGTTGGAGCGGGCGCAGCCGTATGCAAAAGGCTATCGATGTTGGCAGATGTGGCGTTATCGGGCTGATTTGCGGCCGCAGTGCGTATAAAATCGTATATGCCACCAAGGTGTTCTTTCACCCTACCCTCGCCAAACTCGTACACTTTCGATACCAATCCGTCGAGGAACTCACGGTCGTGAGAAACCACGATGGCCGTTCCGTCGAACGCTTTGATGGCCTCTTTCAGCACATCCTTCGACTGCATGTCGAGATGATTGGTGGGTTCGTCGAGTATAAGCAAGTTAACAGGCTCTAACAGCAGCTTAATCATAGCCAACCTACTCCGTTCGCCGCCACTCAACACCTTCACTTTCTTGTCCGAAGCCTCGCCCCCAAACATAAATGCGCCCAGTATGTCGCGTATCTTTAAGCGTATATCGCCTTTCGCCACATTATCAATCGTTTCGAAAACGGTTAGGCTTTCGTCTAACAATTGGGCTTGGTTTTGTGCAAAATAGCCTATCTGCACATTGTGACCAATCTTCAATTCGCCCGTGTAAGGTATCTCATTGAGGATGCACTTCACTAGGGTAGACTTACCTTCGCCGTTCCGACCCACAAAGGCAACCTTCTCACCTCGTTTAATGGTAAACGTAACATGGTCGAAAACAGTGTGCTCACCATAATCCTTACGCACATCGTCGCATATAACGGGATAGTCGCCACTGCGCAAACAGGGCGGAAACTTTAATCGCAAAGCCGAAGTGTCCACCTCGTCTACTTCTATCGGCACTATCTTAGCCAACTGTTTGATGCGGCTCTGCACCTGAACAGCCTTCGTAGGTTTATAGCGAAACTTCTCGATAAAGTCTTTCATGTCCGCTATTTCCTTTTGTTGGTTCTCGTAAGCGCGCAGTTGCTGTTCCCTTCGTTCGGCCCTTAGCGTAACATATTCGTCGTACTTCACCCGATAATCAATCACCTTTCCACACGATATTTCTAGCGTGCGGTTAGTTACGTTGTTGATAAAGGCACGGTCGTGACTGACAAGTACCACCGAGCCAGAGCTCTGTGCCAAGAATTGTTCGAGCCATTGAATGCTGTCGATGTCCAAATGGTTGGTGGGTTCGTCGAGCAACAGCACGTCGGGTTTGCGTAAAAGAATCTTTGCCAGCTCGATACGCATACGCCAACCACCGCTAAATTCACTCGTGGGGCGGTCTAAGTCGTTTCTATCAAACCCCAACCCGATGAGCGTTCGCTCCAATTCGGCCTCATAATTGTTGCCACCCAGCATTAGATAACGTTCGTGTTCGTGGGTAAATTGTTCAACGAGAGCCATGTAATCCTCACTTTCGTAGTCGGTTCTTTCGCTCAGTTCGTTGTTCAACTGCTCAACGCGTGCCTTCAATTCCGTATTGTCGGCAAAGGCCTTCCTGGCCTCTTCTTTCACCGTTGTATCATCTTCAAGAACCATTACTTGTGGTAAATATCCCACAGTTGTTCCCGAAGGAACAGACACATTGCCAGCCGTGGGCTTTTGTTTTCCACATAATATTTTGAGCATGGTAGACTTGCCTGCACCGTTTTTGCCAACCAAAGCAATGCGGTCGCGATTGTTCACCACAAAACTAACGTCCTTAAACAACGGCTTTACACTAAACTCAACCGTTAAACCTTCAACTGAAATCATTTATTTGCTATTTACTCGCACAAAGTTAATCATTTTGTTTGAAAGTATGGACGTTTGTTTTAGGATTAGCTTAGCTACAACTACATTTTTGTTGTTTGCCAAATGCAGTTGGTTGTTTTGCTGTTTAAGCGTTGATTTCTTATTTACCGCTTAACTCTTTAAGTAATAATTGGATATAATCCCTACTCCAATCGTCTGCTTTACGTTTCGTGCCGTCGAACTGCAACAAGTCAATGTCTATCTTCACAATGCCTTTCTTCCGCTCTTCGGACACACTTCCCATCTCCGCCTCAATGTTTTTGAGCGCAACGAGCAACTCTTCTAACTGCATACTGCAATACCCTTCGGCCAAACAGTTTGTAAATGGTGGCGAAACGATGCCTATTGCGGGAGTGATAAGCGAACGCGAAAATTGCAATTGCGGGAAAACAGTCAACAACCGTGCTTTGGCATGGTCTATATTCTGTTCGGCTGCGATGTTGCTCCCCAAGGCCAATAAGATGTAATGCGTTTGTTGGTTCATTGGATAAAAATGTTAGGCATACAAATTTACATAATTAACGCGATTTATAAGCCAGTGTAGGCAAAAACTTTTCGTGCAATAGCTAATTGTTTATAAAAACGGCGCAACAAGGTGAAGAATGGTTGAAATACTTATAATATGCTTGTCCGACTGTGCGAAGTTACAATAATAATCATTACTTTTGTGCTTAAAATCAGTTTTATATGAAGAAAATAGTTGTTCTGCTTACCACAATAGCACTTGTACTCCCCGTTTCGGCACAGCTGCGGTGGAATTCGGTGTACCAAACCTACATCAGTCAATATAAGGATCTGGCCATCGAAGAGATGCTCAAACATCGCATTCCCGCCAGTATCACGTTGGCGCAAGGGCTATTGGAGAGCGGCGCAGGACAGGGCGCACTGGTAAAAAAGGGCAACAACCACTTTGGCATTAAGTGTCACGACTGGACAGGACGTAAGACTTACCACGACGACGATGCCAAAAACGAATGTTTTAGGTCGTACAAAAGTGCGAAAGAAAGCTACGAAGACCATAGCCAGTTTTTAAAGCGCGACCGTTACAAGTCGCTTTTTGCACTCGCGCCTAACGACTATCGTGGATGGGCCAAGGGATTAAAGGCATGCGGATATGCCACAGACCCTGGTTATGCCACGAAACTGATTAATGTAATTGAGCTGTATAAGCTATACTTGTACGACTCGGCAAAAGACTACGACAAGTTTTTTGCCAAACATGCAGGCAACTATCTGCCGGGTAGCAGCAACATGCGCCTGCACCCGATATACAAGTACAACGACAACTACTATCTCCGAGCAAGACGAGGAGATACCTTTAAATCGTTGGCCGAAGAACTGGAACTTTCGGCTAGGTCGCTTGCCAAAGCCAACGAACGTTCTAAGAATGACGTGCTGGCCGAAGGCGACATCATCTATCTCAAAAAGAAGCGTAAGCATGCAGAGAAACAATTCAAGGACAGGCCACACGTGGTTAAACCTGGCGAGAGCATGTACGACATCGCACAAAAGTACGGCATCCGCGTGAAGAGCCTGTACAAGATGAACGACTTGCCCGAAGATTACCAGATAAAGGTTGGTGCCGTGTTGAGGGTTTATTAAAAACCGCCTGCACAATGGACAACCAAACGCCAACAGCTTACGCCCCATAGTGCGGGCGTGAGCGCATTGTTTGCCACAACTAGCGGTGACGTAGTGCACGGGTGCGCATTTGGCCCGAACCGCAAACGCCAACAAGCAGCCACACCATGCGGCAATCTGCCTACATCTAACAATTCTAGACAATTATTATCGTTTAACATCATACTATAAAATGAAGACACTACTACTATCAATTCTCGCCTTGGCGAGTACTTTGACTGCGTGGTCGCAACGATTCGACGACGAGTTTGACAACCGAACCCTGCGCATTGACTACACATTTGCCGGGAATGTAAACAAACAAGAGATTTCTGTGGCCAAGCTAAACGTCATGCCTGGATGGTACGGCAAACGGCAAAGACTTGCAGAAATACCTGTTGAAGGCAACGGACAGATTACTGTTAGGCGGAAGAAAGACAAGCAAGTGATTTACCGCAACTCTTTCTCAACGCTGTTTCAAGAATGGCTTACCTACGACGAGGCCAAGTCGTCGTCCAAGTCTTTCGAAAATGTGTTCCTCGTTCCAATGCCAAAAGACACGGTGGAGATTACCATCGACCTGCGAAACAACCGCCGACAGGTTGTGGCTAGCCTAACGCACACGGTGGCTCCAAAGGACATCTTGATTAGAAAAATAGGCGAAACATCCGTTACGCCTTACGAAACGATCCAGAAGGCAGCCGATCCGAACCATTGCATCCACATCGCCTACGTTGCAGAAGGCTACACAGATGCGGAAATGGACGTGTTCTTAAAAGATGCCAAAGCGGCAACCGAGGCCCTGTTCGCCCACGAACCATTTAAGTCTACACGCAACCGATTTAACATTGTGGCAGTGAAATCGTCCTCAAAGGAGAGCGGCACAAGCGAACCCTCTAAGGGAATATGGAAAAATACGGCGTTGCACTCGCACTTCGACACGTTTTATAGCGACCGTTACCTTACCACACTGAACCTATTTGAACTGCACGACTGGTTGGCCGGCACGCCATACGAACATATTATCGTACTGGTGAACACTGAAAAGTATGGCGGCGGTGGCATACTTAACTCTTATAACCTGTCGATGACCCACCACGAGAAGTTCAAACCAGTGGTCGTACATGAGTTTGGACATAGCTTTGCAGGGTTAGGTGATGAATATGCCTATGAGGCCGAAAGCATTTCAATGTACCCACGCGACATCGAACCTTGGGAGGAGAACCTCACTACATTAGTGGACTTCAAGGGGAAATGGGAAAACCTCGTTAAGAAGAATACCCCGATACCAACACCTGCAACCGAGAAGAATAAGAAAACAGTTGGTGCTTACGAAGGTGCCGGATATAGCCTAAAAGGTGTTTATCGTGGCTATCAAGATTGCAGGATGCGCACAAACGAGTTTCCAGAGTTCTGCCCTGTGTGTAAGCAAGCCCTAACAAGGTTTATTGATTTCTATACCAAATAGGCCAAATACGCCAAGAATAAACTTTGGAACACCAATTTGTAAGCCCCTTGTACTGACACTACAAAGGGGCTTGTATTGACACTACAAGACGCTTGTACTCGCACTACGAGCCGCTTGTAGTGTGAGTACAAGCGTGTTTGTAGCCGCTATACAGATAGTTTTCACTAACAGATTGACAACGAAACGGCGGTGTACAACCAACGTTCCAAAAGAAACTCCTTTCGTCTATAAGCTAAGTTCTATTGGTCCTGCTTATATCAACGTGAGTGGAAACAAAGAAAAGCCCCACTGCCGACCAAAGGATATGGCCATGCAGTGGAGCTTTCGTGTATGGTTAAAGGCAAATCAGTGGTTAAGACTTGACTTGTAGCGACACAGCTTTCACAACGCACCTTGTGCCTTTAATACCCAATATTTAGCATCTTACTTTTTCTTTTCTTCGGGTACAAGATACCAGTCGCCCGTTTCCTTTACCAGCTTGCGAGCAAAAGCCTCAGGATAGCCAGGGCGTTGAACCTTTGCGCCAAGACCTTCCTTGTTGCGTTTGAAACTGCGTCCTTCGGTGGGTTTAACAGCCATGTCGTTATACTTTACGATAAGGAAGGTGGCCAATTCTTTCCAGTTCTTCAACATAGATTGTGCCTGCTCGTTGCTATAATCGTTCAGATATTTAATGGTTTTCGATACGTCTGTGTTGTAAAGTTCGGCTGCACGTTTCTCTACTTGTGGCTGTTGAGCCAAATAACTGTTTTCAAGACTGTCGCGCATTGCTTTAAGCGGCGGGAAAAGAAGGCTGTAACGTGGGTAAACCATGTTGCTAACCCAGTTGCAAACCCAATACGCATTCTTGTCCGAGAAGTTCAAAGCATCGGCACCAGGCGTGTTATAGCATTCGGGTTGAACGGTATTTCCGCAATAGATGGGCGTATAGGGAACCATGTTTCCATCGTCGTTGCCAAACCAAAGGATGCCACCAATCTGCCTAGGTAACCAAGAACGCAGTTGAGCAATAAAGCTGAAAGCGGTTTGTTGGGTGGATACAGGACGTTCGTTGAAGTATTTTTTACCGTCTACCGTATAGTAAAGCGGTGTGGGACGATAAGGCATTTGCCAGATGCCTCCACCAACATTGGTGCTGTCCAGTGCCAAAGGCGTTCCTTCGTAATGGTCGCGCATGGCAGCAGCAACGTCTTCGAAACTTACTTTCTTGTTGGGAATTATCCACAAAGGCATGTCTTCGGCATTGGGGTCCTTGCCAAGAACCCAAGGCAAATAGCGGTCGAAGTTGTCGGCAAAGCGGTTAAAGAAACTGTAAACACGTGCATCGCAGAACCTTCTTCCTCCGAAAGTGGGTTCGCCATAGACATCGCGCCAAGAGAAATCCTTATCCTTACCCGTGTACCAACCCTTTGAACGTGCAAAGCTGATAACGTCTTTCGAGTACATTACGTCGCTTTTGGGGTATTGCATAAACTTTGTTATGCGACTTTGGTTGGCATGAGCGCAAATGGCGTTGTCGGGAATGCGCACCGCAACCCACACTGCACCTTTACTTCCTGCGCCCTTTCCCATCATCTCCATAATCCAAGCCTCGTTGGGATCGCAGATGGTGAAAGTTTCGCCACCAGAGTAATAGCCATAGGTGTTTACCAAAGTGGTCATCACGTTGATAGCCTCGCGTGCCGTTTTGCTACGCTGCAAGGCGATGTATATAAGCGAACCATAGTCTATCAAGCCCGTTGAGTCGGTCATTTCTTCTCGTCCTCCGTATGTGGTTTCACCAATGCAGACTTGGTGTTCGTTGATGTTTCCGATAACGTTATAGGTAATAGGTGCCTCTGGAATTTCGCCCAGATACTTGTGGCTGTCCCAATCGAACACCTTACGCATTTCTCCTTTGGCGTGCTTTCCTGCGGGGAAATGACACAATCCGATGAACATACCGTAGTCGTCAGCATTATATGTGCAGAAGACCGACCCGTCTTTGCTTGCCTTTTTACCCACAATAAAGTTGGTGCAAGCATAGCTGCCCAGCCCAACTAGGGAGAAGGCGGCAATTAGCAATAGCTTCTTCATAACTGTATAATTAGTTTGATTAATAAAGAATATCTGTTTCAAAACGTCTTTTGTTGCCTTGATTGTCCGTGGCGAAGAACGTTAAACGGCGTTGTTTACCTGTGCGCTTGATTGGTGTTTCGGCCAGCTTGCACGCCACCCACGGACTTAAAGGCACGTCTTCGAACAAGACGAACTGCCCATCTATGTAGCCTTGGTAGGTGTCTACGCCGCTTTTCGCATCGGTAAGTCCTAGCTTGATGGTTTTCGTAGCGTTCCAATTGCCTTGTCCCACAGGCGAAACAATAGGCGGTTCGTCATCGTATTCGATGGAATATTGCAAATGAAGGTCGCGCATGTTGGCCGTAACCCAGCCTTTTTCGTATGTTCCACCCAGATAGCGCGTAACATAACCGCGCCCACTGATGTATAGTTTAGAAGTGTCTTTTACCTTCTTCGTCAATTTCAAGCTTATTCGTGCAGGACGGAAAAGCCGTTGGGCACTGTTGGTGAACGTGCAAGAATTGGAGAGAGCGTCGTCTTTACAACTTATAGTCGGTGTCAAGGTAATGGCATTGGCAACCGAATTGGGCCTTATCAACAACTGCACACCATCTGTTTGCATGGCGTATGGCCTGTTCCAGTACACACTCCGTAGCGTACTTGCTTGCCGTTGCGGAACGAAAGCGCGTTTTTGTCCCGCCACGGTGAACGTATATCGGCTTGTGTTGCCTTTAAAGTCGGTCAGCACATATTCTATATGGTAATCACGTTCTTGATTAAAGTTCACAATTCCCTTGTTTTTGTCGGCAGATAACATTTGCAATCCCATGCCCGGATAGAGAAACGAATGCATGTACCACACATTATATCGCAAGAAATGTTCATGGTCGCCCCATGCGTTTACCTGAACAGTCTTTTCGTAAGGAATACGATTGACGTTGCTTTTGAAAACGGTTTTGCCATCAACCAACAACTCTGTCTTCTTAACACCATATCTATTATAGGTTATTTCCATGTAGTCGTTGGCCCATATTCCAAAGCCCACCTTACCCCAAGCGATGAACTTATTGGGCAAATTGTGTGAGGAGAACGAATGCGAAGACTTGCCGGGATTGTTGTTAAAGACACCTTCGCCACTAACGGGATAGGCCATAAAGCCGTGCGCCATGGGTGCCAGGGCGTCTTTAACATGGTGTCCGATGAAGTCGAGAGGATCGAGCATGTCGCCCGAACGTGTTTCATGCAATTCAAGATGCAGGTGCGGTGCCTCCGATGCGCCCGAATTTCCGCTAATGGCAATGAGTTGTCCCTTTACAACAGGTAGGTCGGTGGGTTTAAACCAGATGTCGCCCGTAGACTGTTTATTGACATACTGCCACTTCCTAACCATAGCTTTGATAGCAGGCGTAAATGTTTTCAGGTGGCAATATACGCTGGTATAGCCTTCGGGATGGTGTACGTAGACGGCATTTCCAAAGCCATCGTAGCCCACAGAGACGTGCGACACGTAGCCATCGCCAATGGAAAAGATGGCTTTTCCCTCCACTCCATCGGTCTTTACGTCCACTCCGCCATGAAAATGGTTGGGGCGAGGCTCGCCAAAGTTACCAGCCAAAGAGATGGGATAGTTTACAGGAGAGCCAAAAAGCACATTGGCCGCCAGCATTATAGATAGTATGATGTTCGTCATGCCATGTTTGTTACTTATTAATTAAAAGGTAGAAAGGCAATGTTTAAGTTATAGGGGCGTGCCTGTGGAGGGCAAATACAACTGAAAGAGCAGCTATTGGCTTGCACTTATTCTAGTAACACGCCCTTGTGAAATGCCCGAAGTTCCCCTTTCTCATGCTCTTTCAGAACAATTTCGCCACCAAGCCAAATGGTATTGGCCTGTTCGCCGTCGAGAGCTGAATAGCTTTGCACTGCGCCTTTGGCTATGTTCACCACTCCATTCCTCAGTATCACGTCGCCGTGAACTATCGTGTTGGCAGCGTAGAGCTTTCGTTCATCCATTGTTTCGGGTCGTCTATGGTCACAGCCGAGTCTATCTTGTTGGGCTCGGGCTGATTACTTGGCTGTTCGGGAGCGTTTGCACGCATCTTGATTAGCCTAATATTGTAGATGGGCAGCAGTCGAAGTGTGGTTTGCATGCCCCCAAAAGCTTTCTCGTTGTTCAGCAAGAAGTATCCGTTTATCCGTTTAATACCCTGTCGCTCGCTGTCGTTAAGCTGTAAGGTGAAGTGCGAGGGCGATGATATATGTATGGTCTGCGCCACAACGCTGTCGTTGGCAAGGGTCATAGCTAGTACCGCCACGGCATCGCGCACGCCTTCTTGGAAGATAAATTGAACATCGAACTCTAACAAGTAGCGGTCGCCCTTATGGAAACTCGTATCGGCTTTTATGGCGAACGAGTACATATTATAAGGAATCTGACTTGTTAACACCACAGAACGGTCGCCATTCCATACGTTGGCCGTATCGCCCTTAGACGAAAGGCGGTCGTAATTGGCAGCGGCTCCGCCTAATGCCATTTCTTCTGATTCAAGTCTTTTCGAAAGTCGTTGGTATATATCGTGGAGCATGTTGGTGTTTTGCATGTAGTAAACCATCGACGAATCGAACTTCGCTTGGTCTACGCCATGTTTCTTTAATGCGGCCAAACGATAGGCGTATTCGTCCTTTCCGTCGCCCATGCTGTTACGCGCCATTGCCCCTGCAAGGTGGTAATCGTAGAGAATGTCTTCCATCTCGCCGGGCTGGATGTACTGGCTAGGCACGCCTGGCTTACAACCTTGGGCCGTAAGCAAGAGCAAAGCGAACATGAATACGCCAACAATCGTTTTCACCACATTCACCATGTTATTCTTCTTCGTTAACGTTCTTCTTTCTCGAAAAGCTAAACGAAATGGTTTCCCATTCCTTTCTACAAAACAAGAAAAGACACACAACACCAACGCTGATGCTTGCATCGGCGAAGTTGAACACGGGACTGAAGAACACAAATTGCTCTCCGCCTTTGAACGGGAACCAATCGGGATAGGTGGTTACGATGAGTGGGAAGTAGAACATGTCTACCACTTTGCCCGTTAAGAAGTCGGCATAGCCACTGCCAAAGGGAACAAACGAGGCCACCGTAAAGGGTGTGGAGGCGTTGAATATCAGCCCATAGAACATGGAATCGACCATGTTTCCCATTGCGCCGGCTAGTATCATGGAAAGGAAAACGACGTATCGCGTACGCATGCCTTGCTTTACCACCTTCCAAATGTAGCGGGCGATAACGACAATAGCCACCAATCGCAGAATGCTAAGAACCAACTTGTTGATGAAAGTCATGCCATAGGCCATGCCATTGTTCTCCACGAAGTCGATGTAAAACCAATCCGTAACGTGAATGGCCTCACCTAACGACATGCTTGTCTTCACCTCAATCTTGATAACCTGGTCGATGATGAGGATTACAACCACCAATAATATGGCCAAACGGCCATCTGTTAATAACTCTTTTCCTTTTGCCATGAATGGTTTTCTGTTGGTCAGCACAATGCCTTGCGCCCCACAAACCTGTTGCAGGGGCAAGACATCTGCTGTGTTAAGGCGCGTACTTTAACGTTTGCGCGCGTTCTTCGACTCCACGCTTAGTGTGGCATGAGGAACGGCCATAAGTCTTTGCTTGGGTATAAGCTCGCCTGTTATGCGGTCGATGCCATAGGTTTTGTTGGCAATTCGCACAAGGGCTGCTTCTAGCCCCGTAATGAACTTCTGTTGCCGATTAGCCAATTGTATCAGTTCTTCCTTACTTTGCGTTGCACTTCCTTCCTCCAAAACCTTGTAGGTTGGTGAAGTATCGTCTACATCGTTGCCGTCAGCGTTCATCAAGGTACGCATCATGGCCTCGTAATCTCGGCGTGCAAGCCTTAGTTTCTCGTTGATAATAACGCGGAACTCTTCCAGTTCCTCGTCATTGTAACGTGTTTTGTTAGCCATAAGTTAGATAGGGTTTTTAGTGAATTATTTTATCTATTTGAATGTTCAAGTTAAAGTCCTCGAAGGCAATTTCTTTTCCTTCGTTGGGCTGTACAAGGAGGTCGTCGGCCAGAACTTGGCTCTTGATGTAATCTCCAAAGGCCGCCACAGCTGCATCCGTTTGGGCGTTGGGCGCCAAGGTAACCTTTATTCGGTCGGTAATTTCCAGTCCACTTTCCTTGCGTAGGTTCTGAACGCGGTTGATAATCTCGCGCGCCATACCTTCTTTTACCAGTTCGTCTGTGAGTTCCACTTCGAGAGCTACGGTCAGATTGCCTTCGTTAGACACCAACCAGCCTGGAATATCCTCGCTGATAATCTCTACATCGGCCGCCTCAACCGTCACTTCGTTACCTTCAACCATCAAGTTGATGTTTCCATTGCGTTCCAAGTCGGCTATGGCCTCTTGCTCCAAGGTTTCCATTTGGGCGGCGATACCTTTCATCAGCTTACCAAACTTCTTACCCATTGTACGGAAATTGCACTTCACTT
The DNA here is from genome assembly GCF_000312305.1 of Prevotella conceptionensis 9403948. Taxonomy (GTDB): domain Bacteria; phylum Bacteroidota; class Bacteroidia; order Bacteroidales; family Bacteroidaceae; genus Prevotella; species Prevotella conceptionensis. Next base: position 242,509 of record NZ_HE999449.1, read on the forward strand.
TCTTAACAAGCATGCCCTTTCCGTCTTCAACGAAATTCAGTTCCTTAATGTTCACCTCACTCATAATGAGGTCTTTCACGGCCTCGATGTGCGCTCTTTGACGTTGGTCTACGGCAGGAATCATGATTTGCAGCAGGGGCTGACGCACCTTGATGTTCACCTTACGGCGCAAAGCCAATACCATCGAGGTTATCTTCTGGGCCATTTCCATGCGCTCTTCCAATTCGCGGTCGATGCACTTATCGTCTGCAACGGGGAAGTCGGCCAAATGAACCGATTGCAAATGCCCACGATTGGTAGCCCTTGTGAGGTCGAGATACAGCTGGTCGGCATAGAAAGGGGCGAACGGAGCCAACAATTTAGCCACTGTTTCAAGGCAAGTATACAGCGTTTGGTAGGCACTGAGTTTGTCTTGACTCATCTCCTTACCCCAGAAACGTTTGCGATTGAGGCGAACATACCAGTTACTGAGGTCGTCGTTCACAAAAGTATCAATCAATCTGCCAGCCCTTGTGGGGTCGTAGTCGTCCATTTCGCGTTCCACACCCTTAACCAATGAGTGCAATTCCGACAGAATCCAACGGTCAATCTCAGGCCGTTCGTTCAGGGGAACATCGGCTTGACTGTAATCAAAACCATCTACATTGGCGTAGAGAGCAAAGAACGAATAGGTGTTATAGAGCGTTCCGAAGAGTTTACGGCGTATTTCGTCCACACTTTCGGCATCGAATTTGAGGTTGTCCCAAGGCTCCGAGTTGGTAAGCATGTACATGCGAACGGGGTCGGCACCGTATTTCTCCATCATTTCGAAGGGGTTCACCACATTGCCCACGTGCTTGCTCATCTTATTTCCTTTGGCATCGAGCACCAATCCCGTAGAGATAACGTTCTTGAAAGCCACACTATCGAACACCATTGTTGCAATGGCGTGCAGCGTAAAGAACCATCCACGTGTTTGGTCAACACCTTCGTTGATGAAGTCGGCAGGGAATGCGATGCGTTTGTCGATGAGTTCGGCATTCTCGAAAGGGTAATGCACCTGTGCATAAGGCATTGCTCCAGAGTCGAACCACACGTCTATGAGGTCTATTTCGCGTGTCATGGGCTTTCCTGCCTCACTTACTAGCACAATATCGTCAACATAAGGACGGTGCAAGTCTATGCGTTCGTAGTTGTCTTGCGCATAATCGCCAGGCACAAACCCTTGTTCTTTAAGCGGATTAGAAGGCATATGGCCTGCTGCCACACTCTTTTCAATCTCCGAATATAGTTCTTCGAGCGAGCCAATACATATTTCGCGACCGTCTTCATCGCGCCAAATGGGTAGCGGCGTACCCCAGAAACGCGAACGCGAGAGGTTCCAATCGTTGAGGTTTTCTAGCCAATTACCAAATCGACCCGTACCAGTTGATTCGGGTTTCCAATTAATAGTCTTGTTCAACTCGAACATCCGCTCTTTCTTTGCGGTTGAACGGATAAACCAACTATCAAGCGGATAATACAGAACGGGCTTGTCTGTGCGCCAGCAATGGGGGTAGCTGTGCACATGTTTCTCTATCTTGAAGGCCTTATTCTCGGCCTTTAAGTCCATGCAGATAGATACGTCGAGCGTCTCGTCGGCATCTGTCAGTGTGTCATCGTATGCGTTTTTCACATACCTTCCTGCGTATTTGTTCCATTCGGGCAGGTTAACGTACTTGCTAACGAAGTCGGCATCGAGGTCTTCCACCTTAAAATACTTGCCTTCTAGGTCAACAACGGGCCTTTCTGCTCCTTTCTTATCCACCAACACAATGGGCGGAACGCCCGCCTTACGAGCCACAAGCGCATCGTCGGCACCGAAGTTCGGTGCGATGTGCACAATGCCCGTACCATCTTCGGTGGTAACATAATCGCCCAATATAACGCGGAACGCGCCATCTTCCATTGGCGAAATAAATGGCAGCAGCTGATGATAAGCAATGTCAACAAGTTCAGTTCCCTTGTAGTTGGCTATCACTTTCCAAGGTATAACCTTATCGCCTTTCTTATAAGTAGAAAGCTCCACGTCTTTACCGGCCTCGTTGAAATAAGCGTTAAGGCGCGCCTCTGCCAACACAACAGTGATGGGTTCGCCCGTGTAAGGATTAAAGCTTTGCACAGCAGCATAGTCAATCTTCGGGCCAACACACAGTGCAGAGTTGGCAGCTAGGGTCCAAGGAGTGGTTGTCCACGCCATGAAATAAGCCTTTCCCCATTGTTCCCATTCGGGTTTGGGGTTCTTTATCTCAAACTGAGCGGTAACGGTAGTGTCTTTAACGTCGCGATAACAGCCTGGAAGGTTCAGCTCGTGCGAACTAAGTCCTGTGCCTGCTGCCGGCGAATAGGGCTGTATGGTATAGCCCTTATAGAGCATATCCTTGGTGTATAACTGTTTCAATAGCCACCAAAGGGTTTCGATATACTTGTTATCGTAGGTGATGTATGGGTTGTCGAGGTCGACAAAGTACCCCATTTTCTCGGTAAGTTCGCGCCATTCGGCCGTGTACATCATCACATTCTCACGACATTTCTTGTTGTAGTCGGCAACGGAGATGTACTTAGCAGACTCTTTGTTGTCGATGTCTGCCTTGGTAATGCCCAATTCTTTCTCCACTCCAAGTTCCACAGGCAAGCCATGCGTGTCCCATCCAGCCTTTCGTTTCACTTGGAAACCCTTCATCGTTTTATATCGGTTGAATGTATCTTTAATGCTTCTAGCGAGTACATGGTGAATGCCCGGATGTCCGTTGGCCGACGGAGGCCCTTCGTAAAAGACAAATTGTGGGCATCCTTCTTTTTCGTCTATCGTCTTATGGAAAATGTCGTTCTTCTCCCACTCAGCCAACACGTCTTTGTTGGTCTGCGTAAGATTAAGTCCTTTGTACTCGGCAAATTTGTTGGCCATATTCTATACCTTATTTTATACGTCTTTGTTTATACAAAGCGCAAAGGTAAGAAAAAAAGTTATTATAGCCAAGTATAGGTACGAAAAAGGCTATATAGCCAGCGGTGTGCAATTGTTGAATGCCCAATGTAAGGGCGAATGCGCAGACAAAAGCACAAGTTAATGGGGGTGTATGCAACACCCTACAATTGTTTTTCGGCGCTACTCTTGCCCAATAAGGCATTTTTTAGTAAGTTTGCACTACACATTATTATATATAAGGACATGGAAGATAGAAAGAGAACCAAATTGTTGTTCGTGTGTTTGGGTAACATTTGTAGGTCGCCTGCTGCCGAAGGCGTGATGAAACAGGTGTTGCTAAACAAGGGAATGAGCGACTTGTTCGAAGTAGATTCGGCCGGGATTGGCGGTTGGCACGTGGGCGAACTGCCCGATAGCAGGATGCGTAAGTGCGGTGCGGCTCGCGGCTACAACTTTAACAGCAGGGCAAGACAATTCGATACCGACGATTTCAAAAGGTTCGATTACATCTTCGTGATGGATAACGACAACAAAAAGATGCTGTCGCAAAAGACAAACAACGAGCGCGAACTAGCCAAAGTGAAAATGTTGGTGGACTATGCAGCCAGTCATCCCAAGGCGAAACTGATACCCGACCCATATTATGGCGATGAAAAAGACTTCGATTATGCGCTCGACCTCATCGAAGATGCCACCAACACGCTAGCAGATAGGTTAGCCAAAGGCGGCGAATTATAACCAAATTAAGCGACATTATACCTGTGACAGCCCTATTGAGAACGTGTGCAAACATGCTATCACTAACACATTAAGGCACACGCAATAAGTATTTGGCAAACAAGCAATTGAGAACAAAAATCTTAACCTATGCTGCTGATGCTTTCCAACGCATCTAAACACAACAAAGATTAATAAACAATGAAGAATGACGAGATGAACTTGGCCTGGCAGTTTGTGAAGAACACCGGCGCGAGCATATTCTTAACAGGCAAGGCAGGAACAGGGAAAACAACCTTCCTGCGTACACTTAAAGACAAACTCCCTAAGCGAATGGTGGTGGTTGCGCCTACGGGCATCGCCGCCATCAATGCCAATGGCGTAACCATTCACTCGTTTTTCCAACTTCCCTTTGCGCCATACGTTCCCAATTCCACCTTTAAGGCAGAGGGAATTTTCAGGGTTAGCAAGGAGAAACAACGCATATTGCGAACGCTCGATTTGCTGGTGATTGACGAAATAAGTATGGTGAGAGCCGATTTGCTAGACTCGGTAGACATGGTTTTGCGCAGGTATCGCGACAGGAGCAAGCCTTTTGGCGGCGTGCAACTCTTGTTAATTGGCGACTTGCAACAACTTCCGCCCGTGGTTAGAGACGAAGAGTGGACCATGCTGAGCAAATATTACGACTCGCCTTACTTCTTTTCGAGTCTTGCCCTCAAACAAATGGGCTACATAACCATTGAGTTGAAACATGTCTACCGACAAAACGACCTGGATTTTCTTTCTCTGCTGAATAAGATACGCGACAACAAGGCCGACCAAGACACGTTTAACCAACTAAATAGCAGATACATACCCAACTTTGTTCCACCTGCTGGCACTGATTACATTCGCCTTGTAACGCACAATTACCAAGCGCAGAGCATCAATGAAAGCAAGTTGGCCGAACTACCAGGCACAAGCAGGCATTATAAGGCTAGCATCACGGGCGAATTTCCTGAACAATCGTTCCCCACCGAGTTTGTGTTGGAGCTGAAAGAGGATGCCCAAGTGATGTTTGTTAAGAACGACAGCACGGGCAAAGGACGTTATTACAACGGCATGCTGGGTAAAGTGGTGTCGACAACAGCCCAAGGCGTAACCGTGAAAGGCAACGAAACAGGGGAGCTGATAGACCTATTGCCCGAAGAATGGACGAACGCCAAGTACGTTTTAAACAAGACAACGCACGAGATTGAAGAAGAGATAGAGGGTACTTTCAAGCAGTTTCCCCTGCGATTGGCATGGGCAGTAACCATACATAAAAGCCAAGGACTAACCTTCGAGCATGCCATCATCGACGCGCAACACTCGTTTGCCCACGGACAAACATACGTTGCCCTGAGCCGTTGCAAGACATTGGAGGGCCTTGTGTTGAGTTCGCCGCTCTCTACAAGTGCCGTTATCTGCGACGAGAAGGTGCACCAGTTCAACATCGACGCCTCTGCGCGCCAACCCAACAGCGAGATGCTTTCGCAGATGCAGCGTGCATACGAGGTGAATTTGATTGACGAGCTGTTCGATTTCCGCCCCATTGGCATTGCATTCGAACGCATTACACGCTTTATCGACGAACATTTCGCTCGCAAATACCCACGTCTGCTGCAAGAATATCGGCAAGCAAGACCCATTTTAGACGAGGTTGTAGCTGTGGCCGCTAGGTTCAGATTGCAATATACACAGATGTTGGCCACTCAACAAGGCCAAGAATTAAGCGATGAAGTGTTGCAACGCATCCGTTCGGGTGCCGAATACTTTCATAAACGTTTGGCTTTGCTCGTGGAGATGCACCGAAAAAACAAGATAGAAACCGACAACAAGGCTTTAAAGAAAACGCTAAAAGAGCGATATGGCGATGTGCAGGAGGCCTTAGACTTTAAGTGGAACCTGCTGAAATACGAAAGTAGAGAGGATGTTTCGTTCAGCGTGGGCGATTATCTTTCGGTCAAGGCCAAGCTGTTGTTGGGTGCAATGGATGGCGATAAGCCTAATGCAAAGAAGATAAAAGAGGTAAAGCCGAAAGTAGACACAAAGTTGGCTACATTTAACCTTTATCGTTTAGGCATGAGCATTGACGACATAGCCAAACGACGAGAACTGACAACCAGAACCATTCATTTGCATTTGGTGCATTATGTTAGGGAGGGATTGTTGTCGGCATCCGAGTTTGTGGACGATAAGAAACGGCAAGAGATTACCCGTTTCTTAATAAAACATCACGAAGAGAAGAAGAGCTTAACCGAGATAAAAGAAGAAGTGAGCCCGAATATAACCTACGAAGACATCCAATTTGTGATGGCTGAGTATTATAAGGAGAACAAATGATTGGTTGGCGAGCTTACGAATGGGCAAGCATTTGGATTAGTAAGTTGGCGGGCAAGCCTTATTATATTATCTAGTTCTTGCTAGGTTTCATAGGCATTCTAGCACTTCTAGGATTTCTAGTTCTTCTAGGGTTTCTAGTTCTTCTAGGGTTTCTAGTTTTCCTAGGTTCACTAGGATTTCTAGGTTCACTAGGGTTTCTAGATACTAACCCAACTTGTACCACAACTTATCCATCAGTAGGCGCAGCCATTTTTTCACCTTTTCACTTTTTCACCCTTTCACCTTTAACCCACCTTTTCACCCCCTCCGTTTCATCATGATATACACGATAACGGGTGCACCAATCAATGGTGTAATGGCATTAATGGGGATAATGCTACCATTGGGCGGCAGATAACACAGCAACGAGCAAAGCAGAGCCACACCACAACCTAAAAGAATAGTTGCAGGCAACAGCGTGCGATGGTCTTCGGTGCCTGTTAAAAGTCGGGCTAGATGCGGAACTGCCAAGCCGATGAAGGCAATAGGACCGCAGAATGCTGTTGTAACGGCCGTTAACAAACCCGTAATGGCCAGTAGCAAAAAGCGCGTTCGAGCCACGTTTACACCAAGACTTTGGGCATATTGCTCTCCCAAAGTAAGGGCATTAAGTGGCTTTACCAAAACAAGAGAACAAACCAAGCCCACCAAAACCATTGTACAGAAAAAGGGAATGTTACCTAACGACACACCACCAAAGCTGCCCAAACCCCATATAAGATAAGATTTTACACCTTGATCGGTAGCAAAGAAATTGAGTAACGAAATGACCGAAGATGCCAAATAGCCAATCATGATACCGATAATAAGCAGCGATACATTGTTGCGAACACGCGTTGAGAAGGCCAAAATAATGAAGGTTACAGCCATTGCACCAGCAAACGACGCAAATAAAATGGCCGTAAAACCGCTTAAATTCACAGTTTCTATCGACACACTACCCCCAAGAAACAGCATCACAATGGCCACAGCCAAAGCCGCACCGCTGTTAATACCAAAGATGCCTGGCCCAGCTAGGGGATTGCGAAAAGCTGTTTGGAGCATTAGCCCACTAGCCGACAACGCCCCACCGCAACATAATGCGGTAAGCGCTTGCGGCAGTCGGTTCTCGATAACGATGTAATTCCAAAGTTCGTTCTCGACTTTGTTCCCCACGATAATACCGATTACATACCTGAAAGGCACGTTAACAGAGCCAATCAAGAGGTTCAACCCGAACAACATCAGGATGAAAAGCACCAAAACAAAGATTTTTAACGATGTAAGGCGCATGGAAAATTCAGTTTAGAGGTGCATAATAACGCCATTCGGACGACAAGGCCGAAGGGTGGGCAATGTGAATTAGCTCTCGTAAAAGACCGTCGGGACGGAAAGGTGCCTCATCAAATAGAGGTTTAATAGCGGCATTGCATCCGTAGATGTTCCGCTTGGTAAAGGCCCTTATCATGGCATAGCCCTTGTTTTCGGCTTGTAATTGCACGTAGGTCAGTGGTTGGGGCGCGTTATAGGTTATCAACCAAATATCTGCTGTGCGCGCCTTTTCAAGCACCTTTTCCAACGGTAAGGGCACACTTCCACTCAGTTCATTGTCTGCAAAGGGGTAAATAGCTCCTGCATCGGCAATCATCTTTGCCATAGTGCTATGCCCCCCAGGTACATACCACACGCTACCCGTGAGCTTTTCGGTTAATATCGTAGGCCGTTCGCGTTGTTTTTTCGCCGTTTTAGAAAGCTCCATATAATTCTTTTCAACCAAGGCAAACAGCGAATCCGCCTTTTGTTCGCAACCAAACAGCAAGCCATAAAACCGCATCCACTCTGCCCTGCCGAGTGGCGAGGTTTCCATGTAGTCGGCACACTCTATGATGGCGATGCCCGTTTTGTCTAACTTGCCATACCCCCCACTGTTTTCGAAGGGCGAAACCAACACGAGGTCGGCCCGTGTTTCCATCATTTTCTCGATGTCGGGGTTCATGCTTTCGCCACAATCGGCTATTTTCTTCGTCTTAGCCAAGAACTGTACGCGAGGCGAAATCATGTATTTCAAGTCGCATACACCTGCAAGTTGCTGTTCGGCACCAAGCATTTCGAGCAGGGCGACATGTGTAGACGGGCACACAATTGCCCTATGTTTTACCTTGGGGATAACAGTTGTGGGCACACCATCGGCCACCTTGCTCGGCAAAAAGCTTGTATCGTTGGGCAGAACATAGCGGTGCAGCAAAGCATCTTTTTTCCACGGGTTTTTAATTTCAACAACAACAGCACGCTCTTGCTTAACAATCACAATGTTTTGGGCATACTTAAAGTGGAGCGTGTCGCCCTCGCTCCTCTGTCCCTTGGCTTGTTTACCACCGCAAGCAACAATAAGTAGCGCGGCAAACAATAATAAAAGTACCTTCTTCATATACCCCACAAAGTTACGATTTTAGTTTGTTATTCGGCAAAACAAGGTGGTAATTTATTGTGATTAGCAACGCTTGGCTTGGCCGAGAGGCTTGCTAACCCGTCCAACTAGACCGCGTTATAAACTCGCCAACCCGAACTTTGTCCATTTTTCAGTTAGGATTTTAACATTATGAGTGCCCGTTCCGCTCACCAATCGCCCACCTTGCCGCAAAAAATCGATTCTCGCGAAGGTTGGTTTTAATGTAAAATGGAACTAACCTGCGAATGCAACAAAATGTATTTTTATTTAAAAAGGCCATCATTTGCACCCATTTTTGGTCATTTGCGGCTAAATGTAGTGCAATATGGTGCTAATTGCAAGATGTTTTGATGCTAAACGCAGTGCGTTTTGCTGCTAAATGCAATGCGTTTTGGTGCAAAACGCAAGGTAAAATGGTGCAAAACGCAGTGTAAAATGCTGCTAAATGGAAGGCAAAAAGCATAAAAATACGCTGCTATGGTATAAACAAAACCTTTTAAAACCATTAAAAACAAGACTAAAAAGGGCAAAATAGCCGTTAAAAAGTAGGATTTTAGGGTCTAAATGTGTGTAATTGGGCATGAAAAATTACGAGCCTACGACCAAACTAGAAAGGCTAAATGGTGCAAAATACTGGTTATGTTCTCAAAAACGGACACGTTAGAAGACGTGAAAAGCAAGAAATAGTAGTAGTTTACCTACTTTTTAACCTATATTTTCGCTAGAACAGAGTGAAAACTAGAACGGTATTGTAAAAATAAAAGATAACAATTTAAGACTGTGAGTTGGGGAGATTGTGAGTTAATGAGTTTGCAAGTTGGTGAGTTTGCAAGTTGGTGAGTTGGTGAGTTGGTGAGTTGGTAAGTTGGTAAGTTGGTAAGTTGGCAAGTTGGTGAGTTGGTAAGTTGGTGAGTTGGTTGGTTGGCAAGTTAGTGAGTTGGTTGGTTGATGAGTTGGTTGGTGTGTTGGTGGACTTGTAAATTCATGAATTGTTGAGCTTATGAGTTTTTTAGTTTGGGGTTTGTGTGGACTTGAACCTTACCAACACGTTCACTTTTCTATTCGTTCACTTGTCTACTCGTCAACTTGTTAACCTATCAACTCGTCAACCTGTTAACTCTTTAACCGGTCAGTTCGTCAACTCGTTCACTTGTCTACTAGTAACCCCGCCCCGTCCTTGCTAACCTACCCTTTTACCCTATTACTCGCCATAATTGTAATAGAACCAATAGGTGTTGCCGTAAACACTGCGAAGGGCATTAATGCGTTCGGAACGATTCTTGTATTTGTTCTCCAAATCTTGAAAATCCTGATAATCGGTTTCCATCAAGTTGTTGCTGTAAACAACAACAGGGTTGGTACGCTGGTGCATATATAAGGTAAGTGCCTCGCGATAATGCTTGGGCAATTCGTTGTTGTTGGGGTAATAGCGAAACACATTGATGGCAAAGAGATCAATGCGGCGGTCTAAAAGATAGCCACAGAGCAGATAATCGTAAGCCGGCTTGGTAAGCTTGTGCTCTTCCGCCCACTTTTCAAGTCCGTTTAGGGTGATGTATTCATCGTGTGGAGTGGGCACGACGAAGAGTGTATCGAGGGTTTTCGCATTTAGTGTAAACCACCTTACCGACTTTCCGTTTGGCATCATCGCCGCCGATTTGCCCCGTAAGGGGAAATCAAAAAGTTGCTCACCAAGAAGTCCTTCGTTGGCCAAGGCCAGTACACGCAACGAAGTTAGTGCCGAATCGGCATCCGTATCACGCTTACCTACTTCCAAAGCCTTTTCGCTATTTCCACTTTTAATCAGCATTTCCATTACAAGCTGTTGATGCAGCTTAGCAGGAACAGCACCGCCGTATGCAGCGGCAAACATCAGTAAGGCTACGAACCACACCGACAGGGGAAGGAAAAACATCGGATTGTATTCTGTTTCCATGTCTACATTTCGCCTTTGGCGCCAAACAAACAAGCCAGCCGCCAACACTACAAGCACCAACGATGTGCCTAGTTTTGGCAAGAACGCAGCGAAAGGTGCAATGCCTGTAAAGGAAGAGAGGAACATGAGTACCAAAAAAGATGGTACAAAAGACAGAACATACAACCTGTGCCCACTACCACCCATAAGGCGTAACAAGCCCCGTTGCAACAACAACAATAACCCCGTGAGCAACAAGCCTACAACCCAACGGTTAAGGTAGAGCTGTATGCCATCAGTAAGGCGGCGTATCATCAAAGCCAATTCGTTCGCTTGATAGAAACAAGTGAAAACAAAGCTATAAAGACAAAAGAGAATGGAGCACAGTGCCTGCGACAGCACAGCTCCATTCTTTTGAAATGAAATGTTCATCTAATTTTTTCTTAAAACAACCGCCGAACGAGCAGGTATGTACAGTTTTAGCCACTCCTTACGCTCAGCAACATACAGAGGGTCGTAGTTGGTGATGTGCGTAACAGTGTCGTCGGCCAGATTGTTGCCGCCAAACGCGCTGGCATCAGTATTCAAAACCACATTATATGCCCCCGTGGGAACAAGGAAACCGTAATCGGTGAACGAAGTGGTTGGGTTGAAATTAAAGACGAATATCAAGTCGCCACGCATGAAAGCGAGGATTTGGTCGCCATCGTTATGCCAAATCTCTTGCACGGGTGTTTTGATAAAGTCTTTTTCGCTCTTGATGACTTTCAGCATTTCTCTGTCGAAGTCGCCTAAATAATGGTAGTCAAGTTCCTTGTTGTCTACCAAATTCCACTGGCGGCGTGCGTATTTGTAACTCCATCCGTTGCCTTCGCGTGGGAAGTCAATCCATTCGGGATGCCCAAACTCGTTGCCCATGAAGTTGAGATAGCCACCATTAATAGCAGCAGCAGTAACAAGCCTTATCATCTTATGCAGGGCAATGCCACGGTGGGCAACGTCGTTCTCGTCTCCTTTCTTGAAATGCCAATACATGTCGGCATCAATAAGACGGAAAATGATGGTTTTATCGCCTACCAAAGCTTGGTCGTGACTTTCGCAATACGAGATGGTCAGTTCGTCGGAGCGGCGGTTCTTCACTTCCCAGAAGATGGAACTGGGTTTCCAATTCTCGTCTGAAAGCTCCTTAATGGTCTTTATCCAAAAGTCGGGAATGTTCATCGCCATACGATAATCAAACCCATATCCGCCGTCATCGATGCGTGCAGCAAGGCCCGGCATGCCACTAACCTCTTCGGCAATAGTAATGGCTTTGGGGTTGACTTCGTGTATCAGCTTGTTGGCCAGCGTGAGATAGCAAATGGCGTTGTCGTCTTGATGCCCGTTAAAGTAATCGCCATAGTTGCAGAAAGCCTCGCCCAATCCATGACTGTAATAGAGCATTGAAGTTACGCCATCGAAACGGAAACCATCGAAATGAAACTCTTCGAGCCAATATTTACAATTGGAAAGTAGGAAATGAATGACTTCGTCTTTGCCATAATCGAAACAAAGCGAATCCCAAGCCGGGTGTTCATGTCGCTCGCCGGGGTAGAAGAATTGGTTGGGGTCGCCTGCAAGGTTGCCCAAGCCCTCCACTTCGTTCTTCACAGCATGCGAGTGGACAATGTCCATAATAACGGCAACGCCATGCTTGTGAGCCTCGTCGATGAGCGATTTCAGTTCTTCGGGTGTTCCAAAACGTGAAGAGGCTGCAAAGAACGAGCTGACATGATAGCCGAAACTGCCATAATAGGGATGTTCTTGTATGGCCATTATCTGTATGCAATTGTATCCGTCTTCGATAATGCGCGGCAAAACAAGTTCTTTAAATTCGGTATACGACCCAACCTTTTCGGCATCTTGCCCCATACCAATGTGGCACTCGTAGATGAGCAAGGGCGAAGTGGTGGGTTTGAACTTCTTCTTCGACCACTCGTAAGCTTGTTCGGGTTGCCAAACCTGCGCCGAGAAGATGTGCGTCTGTTCGTCTTGAACCACACGACGCGCCCAAGCCGGTATGCGTTCTCCGTCTCCGCCGTTCCAATACACGTGCATCTTGTAGAGGTCGCCATGAGAAATGGCCTTTTCAGATAGGTGCAACTCCCAGTTACCTGTACCTTCGATGCGCTTGGCGCGGTAACGTTCAGTCTCTTTCCAATCGTTGAAATCGCCCACGAGATATATCTCGGTGGCGTTTGGTGCCCATTCTCTGAACACCCACCCTTTCGACAACTTATGTAGGCCGTAATATTGGTGGCCGTTGGCAAAGTCGTTTAGCGTTTTTCGCCCATTGCCTGTCAACTGATTTAATTTCCACAGGTAATGTTCGTGCCTGCCTCGTATTGCATCCTCGTAGGGTTCGAGATAGGCATCGTTCTTAACTAGGCCCATGCGTGAGGCGTTTGGGGTGGGCACTGTTGTCGTCTTCGAAGGCTTTTTCACTTTCTTTGTGGGGTTAGCGTCTTTTGCTGACATAGTTATTTCAATTTATATGTACGAGTGCCGAGAGGTCAACATGTTCTTGTTTGTGCATGTTTGCGCAATGTGTTGTTGACGGCACGGCCTTATGATGTTGGTTTAACTCTTGGTCCTTGTGGTATGAGAAAACAGGTTCGGCTATTCCTTAGAAATGTTTTGCCCACTTTGCTTAGCTCAGGAGCAAGCAAGACTGGTACAATTAATGTTGGAGCCACCGGAAAAACAGGCTGTTTTGACCGCCGTTACACACATCGCACTTTGAAAATAGCCTTTGTAAAGCTTGCATCTTCGGAGATACAAGGTGCGTGTGCGTCTTGTGGGAAGAATATCACAAACCCTCCACGAGGACATGTTACGTAGTTCTGCACGGGAGAGTTGGGATAGAACGAGATGTCTTTTTCGGCAGAATAGTCAGCAGCGGGCAATGAAACAGTGGCTGCCAAGCCGAATGTTTCTTCTTGTTGAAGTGGTATTTGGATGTCTATCATTTGGCGATGGCTCTCCAAAATGGCCTCGGTTCGACTTTTTCCCATGGCCTGTTCTATTTTCAACACCACGTCTTCACCTTTTATATTATATGTGCCGAGCGCAAGTTCTTCAAGTTGATGGGTACGCATAAAGGCGTCCACCAAAGAGAAATACGGGTTCAACGCCGCGTATTTTCCAAAATTGTCTAACACGTCTAATACCATCGTTCTCTGTTTCTAGTTCTTAATGCCAAGCGATGAGGAGCGCGTTTGGGGTAATCAGTCGTTGAAACGTTTTCCGTTTTCGTAATGGCCTTTGGCTTTAATCTGCCCGTTTCTGTCTTTCTCAACAAATCGGCCGTCGCGAATACCTCTGACGTATGTTCCTTCAAACCTGTTTCCGCTCTTATCTTCCTCTATTGCTTTTCCGTTCCGTTTACCATCTTTATAAGTGCCTTTGAAACGAGACCCGTCGGCATAGTGTATTATCACCTCGCCTTCAACGCGGCCGTTTATGAAGTTGCCTTCAAACACGTCGCCGTTCTTCTTCGTCAACTTTCCGTGCCCGTTCTGTCGGTCTTTCTTCCAGTCGCCAACATACGAGTCTCCATTTGCCCATACGAAGGTTCCCTTACCGTCCTTATCTCCTTCGAGGAAACGTCCTGTGTAGCGATCGCCGTTGGCATATTTAAAGATACCTTGGCCTGTACGGTCGCCCTGAACGTAGTCGCCTTCGTAGACATCTCCGTTTTGGAACTTGTAAATACCTTTTCCGTTCTGAATGTCATTGGTCCAATTCCCTACATACACGTCGCCATCGGCATAACGGTTAGTGCCTTTTCCAGAGCGTTGGTTGTCTACCCACATGCCGTTGTAGTTGGACCCGTCGCCCCAATCGAAGAAACCCAGGCCCGATTTTTTGTCGTCGTTCCAGTTCCCATCGTAAAATGCACCCGTAGAGAAGGTGTATCTGCCTTTGCCTTGGCGCTTGTCGTGAGCCCAATTGCCTTCGTACTTATCACCATTATAATAATACATCACGCCATGACCTTGTTGATGCCCACGAAACCAAAGACCCACATATTTATTGTTGTTGGCGAAATAACAAGTGCCGTTGCCGTGTTGTTGGTCCTGAAACCATTGCCCTTCGTAACGTTTTCCATCAGCAAATGTTCGAACGCCATAGCCCTGACGACGCCCTTTAAAGTATTCGCCCTCGTATGTTTCACCATTGCTATACAGCGTATTGCCCTTGCCATGAGGCTTTCCGCCAGCCATTTCGCCCTTATAAAGGCCTCCGTCCATCGTGTTACACGAGCCTATGGTTATCTTTTGTGCAGAAGTGCCTAGCGGTAAGAGAAATATTAACAGCGTTAGTATGATATTTTTCACTTTTCAAGTTTTATTGATTGTTCGAATTTCAAAATTAAGTATTTTAATCCGAACCGCAAAATGGTTTAGTAAAAATTAAGAGTAAAAATACATAAACAACGCAGAAATGGAGAACAAAAACGGTAATGCAAAGCCGAAAAGGACAAAGTAAATCCGGAGAAAGTACAATAAAGCAAACAAAAACTAGCCGAAAAATATAAATTTCAGTTTTTATTATTATCTTTGCAACATATAATAAGGTGACACGATGCAGGTGGGAAGGAACTACACCATCATAGATGCAGACAGAGGTGAACGTTTTGGGATGCGCCCAGACTGTCTTTCTCATCTTGACACTTTGCGGATGGTGAGCTAAACGCCCTGCCATTGTGTTTGCATTGTTCACAAGCAAGGCATAGCTAATAAATTATTGTCCCATAAATCGTTAAAACAAAAGCGTATGAAAGGAATCGTACTTGCCGGAGGTTCAGGTACAAGGCTCTACCCCATTACAAAAGGTGTTAGTAAGCAGTTGATACCCATTTTTGACAAGCCCATGATTTACTATCCCATATCGGCTTTGATGCTAGCAGGCATCAGAGAGATATTGATTATATCCACTCCACACGACCTTCCAGGTTTCGAACGCCTATTGGGCGACGGGAAAGACTTGGGCGTAAAGTTTGAATACGCCGAGCAACCCAGCCCTGATGGTCTGGCGCAAGCGTTCATCATCGGCGAGAAGTTCATTGGTAACGACACGGTTTGCCTCGTACTTGGCGACAACATCTTCTATGGAGCTGGATTTACGGGTATGCTTAGGCAGAGTGTAGAGGCTGCGAACAATGGTAAGGCAACGGTTTTCGGCTATTACGTTAACGACCCAGAACGCTATGGGGTGGCAGAATTCGACGACAAGGGCAACTGCCTCAGCATAGAAGAAAAGCCCAAACACCCAAAGAGCAACTATGCCGTGGTGGGCTTATACTTTTATCCCAACGCCGTGGTTGAAGTAGCCAAGAACATCAAGCCCAGCGCAAGGGGAGAATTGGAGATAACAACCGTTAACCAAGAGTTCCTTTCAAGAGGAGCCCTAAAAGTGCAAACGCTGCAAAGGGGTTTTGCATGGCTAGACACGGGCACACACGACAGCCTTAGCGAAGCAAGTACGTTCATCGAAGTAATTGAGAAAAGACAAGGCCAAAAGGTGGCTTGCCTCGAAGAAATTGCGATGGACAACAAGTGGATTGACAAGGAACAAGTGAAGGCTTTGGCCCAACCCATGATTAAAAACGAGTACGGCCAATATCTCATGCGCATTGCCCAAATGGCGAAATAAAGCTAAAGCGTTGAAACTTCTCAAACAACAGTGAAACATCATAAGTGAAGAGAGATAGAGAAAAGAAACAACAGATTGTATGGAAGAGAATATAAAAAACAACACCTTGGATAACGAACAAGCCCCAGCGGGCAAATCGCTATTCAATTTCCAAACCGTTTACATGACCCTCATCCTGAACTGGAAATGGTTTGTATTGTCATTAATTATCTGCCTGGGACTGGCCAGCATCTATCTGCGATACACCATTCCCATTTATCAGACATACGCAAAACTGCTCATTAAGGAAGAGAATAACAGCAGGGGGCGAAACAGTTTGCAATACACGACGAACCTCGGCATTGTGTCGAACTCTACTGGTATCGACAACGAAATGGAAATTCTCAAGTCGAGTTCCATTGCCATCCAGGCGGTTAAAGACCTGAAACTATATACCACTTATATGAGTGCGGGCAAAGTAACCAACAGGTTGATGTACAAAACACAACCTATATCAGTAGACATCGACCCCATACACCTCGACATATTGACCCACCCAATCTCCCTAACCATCACGCGTGAGGGAAAGAAATACCATGTCGAGGGTACCTATTACTCCACCAATCCCGATGCACCAGGAAAGGCCTACGCCATCGACAAGAGCTTTACGGCTCTACCTGCCGCCATTGGAACGCAAGCGGGCATCCTCACCTTCATACCCAACTCCACCACTCCCATGAAAGATGGCGAGAAGGTGCTGGTGCGCATTAGCCCTCCTAAGGCCGTGGCCATTGGTTATGCTGCGGGCCTAAGCATTGCCCAGTCGTCGAAAAGCACCTCTATCGCTGTGCTTACCATCAACGACCAAAGTCCAGAACGCGCCATCGACTACCTTAAACAACTTGCTATTTGCTATAATAGGCAAGCGAACGAAGACAAGAACGAAGTGGCCGTGAGAACCGAAGAGTTCATTAACGGGCGATTGGAGAAGATTAACACCGAGCTTGGAAGTACCGAAAGCCAATTGGAAAGCTACAAGAAAGCAAACAAGATGGTGGAACTGCAGATGAGCGCAAACCAAGCCTTGTCTAACAGCGACCAATACGACCAGAAACTTGCCGAGGCTAACACACAGATTGCGTTGCTCAACAGCATCAACGACTACATGAACCAGCCTTCCAATAAATACGAGACGTTGCCTGCCAACATCGGCATCAGCGATCAATCGGCCGTTTCGCTTATCAACAAATACAACGAAATAGTACTTGAACGCAACAGGCTGCTCAGAAGTGCATCGGAAAACAGCCCCACTGTTACCCCCCTAACATCGCAACTAGACGACCTCTCGAGCAGTATTCGCCGAGCAATGGCGCAAGCCAAGCGCAGCATGGACATCCAAAGAAATGCTGTGGCATCGCAGTATGGCAAATACAACAGCATGATACAACAAACACCCGAGCAGGAGAAAACCATGAAACAAATTGGCCGACAGCTTGAGGTGAAAGCAGGACTGTACCTCATGCTGCTGCAAAAACGTGAAGAAAACTCCATATCACTTGCCGCAACTGCCGACAAGGGAAAGTTAATTGACGACCCCACCGTTGTCGGCAAGGTGGCGCCGAGGTCATCAACCATCTATGCGGGCGCACTTGCCGCTGGCCTGGCCATACCAAGTGTGGTATTTTTCCTTCTCAGTTTCTTCAGATACAAGATTGAAGGACACGACGATGTGGCACGCCTCACGCGCCTTCCCATCATCGCAGACGTGGCCGTGGCTAGCGAAACAGCTAAGACGAAAGCCGACATCGTTGTTCACGAGAACCAGAACAACCAGATGGAAGAAATTTTCCGTTCGATGCGTACCAACGTGCAATTCATGCTTAAAGAAAACGAAAAAGTCATTTCGTTCACATCTAGCATATCGGGCGAAGGCAAAACGTTCATTGCCGCAAACCTCGCCGTGTCGTTCGCACTACTTGGCAAGAAGGTTATCCTGGTTGGTCTTGACATCCGTAAGCCGCGATTGGCCGAGTTGTTCGAGATTGACGACCACCGACATGGCATCACCAATTTGCTAACAAAGACCGTTGTAACCGCTGCCGACATACAAGCGCAAACATTGCCATCAGGTGTCAACGACAACTTGGAATTGCTGATGGCCGGTCCGATACCGCCAAACCCTGACGAGTTGCTTACAAGAACTTCGCTAGACGACATCATGGACTTGCTCAAACGCACATACGACTACGTGATTATCGACACCGCGCCAGTTGGTCTTGTTACAGATACGCTGCAAGTGGGCAGGGTTTCGAACCTCACGGTGTATGTTTGTCGCGCCGACTACACACCGAAAGAAAATTTCGAACTCATCAATACACTTCACGTAGAAAACAAGTTGCCCAACATCTGCGTTGTGGTTAACGGCATCGACCTCTCGAAGAAGAAGTACGGCTACTACTACGGCTATGGCAAATACGGCAGATACGCCAAGTATGGCTATTATGGCAAACATGGAAAGTATGGTCGCTATAACAACTATGGCAACTATGGCAATTACAGTAACAGCCATTACAGCAACGAGAACGATACTTCGGTGAAACAATAAAGCCACTTCATAACGCGGGTTTCATCAGCAGCCAAGCCGATGAAACCCGCTAAACACTATAAGGAATGACAATTGCAGTTGATTTCGACGGAACTATCGTAGAACACCGTTACCCCGAAATTGGAGAAGAAATACCCTTCGCCACCGAAACGTTGAAAATGCTCATCAAAGACAGGCACAGGCTTATCTTATGGAGTGTAAGGGAAGGCGAATTGCTGGACGAGGCCGTGGAATGGTGCAGACAACGCGGTGTGGAGTTCTATGCTGTGAACCGAGACTATCCAGAAGAGGAGAAAGAGAAGAATAACCATTTCTCTAGAAAACTCAAAGCCGACCTCTTTATCGACGACCGTAACGTTGGTGGACTGCCCGATTGGGGCGAGATTTATCGTATGGTAACGGAGAACGTTACCTACAAACAAATCGTTAGAAACGCAATTAGGGCACATAACAATCCCGAAAGCTACAAGAAAAAGAAACACTGGTGGCAGTTCTGACAAGCTGACACGACTCACGTTCCCCCACTCCACTCACTACTTTTTCTCAATATACTGACGCACTAACATAGTCAAGCCATGCCTTCTTCTATCTTCATAGTAGGCATGGCTTGACTATTTCATATTGATAACGCATCCCCTTCATTACGTTTAGTAGGAGTAACCTTATTTCACTCTCTCAGCTTGTAAAAACCGCTACGCCACTACACCAACAACTCTTCGGGTGCTGTGATAAGTGTAGTAGCACCAGAACGGAGCAAGAAATCCTTATCGCGAAAGCCCCAAAGCACACTGATACAAGGCAAATTGCAGTTTCTGGCTGTGGCTATGTCCACATCACTATCACCAATATACACGGCATTGTCGGCCGTTACTCCCAACTGCACAAGTGCCTCCAATACCGTATCGGGAGCTGGTTTCTTGCTAATGCCTTCGCGTTCGCCAATAGCCACCTCCACATACTGGTCAAAAAAATGCTTGCACAACTCTTGCGTAGCCTTATAAAACTTATTACTCACTACGGCAACGTTCTTCTTACGCCGTTTCAATTCAGCCAACATCTGCAACACCCCAGGATAAGGCGATGTATGGTCTAGCCCATGTTCAAGATAATGTTGGCGAAAACATTGGTAAACTTCCTCAAATTGGGCATTAGCCAAACCATCAGGTATGGCTCTTTCCATCAATTTCTTTACGCCGTTCCCCACAAATTGCCGTACCTCGTCGATAGTACGTTGGCGCATGCCGTGCTGTTGCAGGGCATAGTTGCAGCTAGCGGCCAAATCGGTTAAAGTATTTAATAGCGTACCGTCTAAATCAAATATATAGGTATCGTAATCTTTTATCATTTTATTTCCCTTCCGTTTTATTATCCATAAAAATATGTTCTGAAAATGCAAGCGCAAACGCGATATGGGTTCGTATAACCAAACACATAACCAAGAACAGCAAGTGCAAAGTTATAAAAATATGCTCACCTCTCCACAGATGTTGTTTAAAATTACTAACTTTGCATTGAAAATAAAGCATAATCAACAATGAAACACAGCTGTGTAAGAAATTACCTCATCCCTGCGGGCATTTGCTTGCTCGTAATATTGGGTATATTGTATTACTATTTCTTTTCGGCCATGCTCCCATCGGGCAGTGCCACCAAGTTCGTATACATAGACAACGACGATAATATCGACTCGGTGTATGCCAAACTCACCCCCAACTGCTCGCCACATGCACTAAGTGGGTTCAGAACGCTAACGCGACACAGCTCTTACGGCGAGCATATCAAGCCGGGACGCTATGCCATAAAGGCAGGACAAGGGGCTTTTGTGGTGTTCAGGCACCTGAAAAACGGCATGCAAGAACCCGTAAGCCTCACCGTCCCTAGCGTAAGAACGCTTGACAAACTATCGGCAGAAGTGTGCAAACGCCTCATGATGGACAGCACTCAGCTGCTGAATGCATTGCGCGACCCCAAAATTTGCGCACACTATGGTTATGATACGGCCACTATCCAATGTATGTTCATCCCTAACACCTATGACGTTTATTGGAACATATCAACCGAAAAACTGCTCGACCGCATGCAGAAAGAAAGCAAGAACTTTTGGAATGTTGACCGAACAGTAAAGGCTAACGAGCTAAAACTAACACCCGTTCAGGTGATTACACTGGCGAGCATCGTCGACGAAGAAACAGCCAACAATGCAGAAAAGCCTATGGTGGCAGGCATGTACTACAACCGACTGATGTTGCGCAATGCCAAATACCCCAACGGCATGCCCCTACAAGCCGACCCAACCATTAAATATGCGTGGAAACAGTTTGGACTGAAACGCATTTACAATAAGCTACTCAACATCGACAGCCCCTATAACACCTATCGCAACGCAGGTTTGCCCCCTGGTCCAATACGCATTCCTAGCATAGAAGGTATCGAGGCCGTACTCAATCTTAAAAAACACGATTACTTGTACATGTGTGCGAAAGAAGATTTTAGCGGTACGCATAACTTTGCTAAAACTTATGCAGAACATTTGGCCAACGCGGCTAAATACACTAAGGCCTTAAACCAAAGGGGCATTAAGTAATAATCACGACCGTATTGGTTGGAAATGTTCTTCAAAGCATTATAAAAGAAAAGGCATAACCAAATGTTTTGAAAACTAAATGGCCGCTAAATGTCTTGCAATCACTTGCCTAATACATTGCAATTAGAACATGAAAGCAACGTATTAAACATATGATTGCGGGCCATTTAGCGGTTTCAAATAAAGTGGCTAACATTGAAGGTATTTCGACGTGCACACAAGATACTAACCTGTGCTAAAGCAAACACAAGATGCGTTAATCAGGTCTTCAACACATTTTATTGCAAGTCGCTGGTTCACCATTAGCCTGGATAAGCGCCATCAACTCATCAACACATCAACTTATCAACTCATAAACTAACCTACTAACCTACAAAAAAACACAAGCTCATCAACACACTTACTCATTAACAAGCAAAACTTAAAATTGTTATTTTTGTTTTACAATTGCATTATTATTTTCATTCCCTTCTAGCGAAAATATAGGTTAAAAAGTAGGTAAATAACTACTTTTGGGGGTCTTTCGGGCCTTTTGTTTTGTCCATTTCTAAGAACAGAACCTGCATTTTGCACCATTTTGCCTTTCTAGTTTGGTTACCGACTCGTAATTTTTCAAGCCCAATTATCCACTTTTAGGCGGAAAACACCCACTTTTTAATGGCTATTCTGCCCCTTTGAGCTATATGTTTCATGGTTCGAAAAGGTTTTATTTATACCATTGCCGTGGATATTTATGCTTATCATCCTGCGTTTTGCACCATTTTGCACTGCGTTTTGCACCATTTTACCTTGCGTTTAGCACCAAAACGCACTGCATTTAGCACCAAAACGCACTGCATTTAGCACCAAAACGCACTACGTTTAGCACCAAAACGCACTGCATTTAGCACCAAATAGCCCCCAAAATGGTGCTAATAACGATTGTTTGTAATAAATATTCATTTTGCCGCTTTCACATACTAGCCCCATTTAGCATCAAAACAAACCTTCGCGAGAATCGATTTTTTGCGGCAAGGTTTGCGATTGGTGGACGAAAAGGGTAGTCATAATGTTAAATTTAGTACTGAAAACTAGACAAATAAAAAACGATTATGCAGCATTCATGCCCACAAGCAACACACGGAAAGCACCTAAACTTGCTGCCACCAGCACGAGCGGTTGCACGCCATACTACCCACGACAAATGGAGACAGCACCAGGCAAACGCCGAAGTAATCTGTTATTTACAGCCAGTTTTCAACTTGTAGAGAAGGCGTTGAAGGACTTCCGCCAAGTCGCTTTTGGGGTCATAAACTATGTTTTGCCACAGACAAATGGTGCAGAATTTCAGATTTTATCGTATCTTTGTCCACTACTTTGTACAGGAGGGGGCGAGTTTGTACAGGAGGGGGGCGAGTTTATCTTGGTTTTACAGCACAAGGATAATAAACTACTCTCAATTTATAGAAACATTTAAAGTCAAGACAACTTCTATACTAAAGTGACACTTCAAGCTAGAGACAGCAATCGTCACGCTCATGGATAACCCAACAAACAGATGTTCATCGCATTGAGAGCACAAAGAGCAACTGGAAAAAAACTGATATACACCAGTTCGTGCAAGTCAAAAATGATTTAAGAAAGCGAAATTATCGTTCTATTATGATAATATTTGCTATAAATTAAGTGCGTTCGCAGATACATGATAGCACTGACAATATTGATGACAGCAGTAAAACATAACGTACCTTACTAAAATACAAATGCGCCACACTTCACAGTGCAGCGCATCTAATCTCAATAGGTATTAGCTTTTTTAAGGCAAAAAGATTGTATTCAGGATAACGAGTGCAAAGTTACGACCTGAAATTTATTTACGCAAACTTTTTATTATGTTAGAAAACATATTTTGACACATCCTGTTAAAAAAGCAAGATTTAAGCTAATGCGAATTTTGATATTTTGCTCCTTTATCGTACCTTTGCACTATAATATAATAATGTATACAATGACAGAAAGAATAGAAAACTCAAACGAAGAGAAAAAGAACCTGAGTTTTGTAGAACAAATCATTGAACAAGACCTGGCCGAGGGAAAGAATGGCGGGCGCCTACAAACGCGCTTTCCCCCAGAACCAAACGGTTATCTGCACATCGGCCATGCCAAAGCTATCTGCATGGACTTCGGAGCAGCAGAGAAATTTAACGGAATATGCAACCTGCGTTTCGACGATACCAACCCCAGCAAGGAAAAAGACGAGTATGTTGAAAACATATTAAACGACATAAAGTGGCTAGGATTTAAATGGGAAAACATTTATTACGCCTCCGAATATTTCCAAAAGCTATGGGATTTCGCCGTATGGATGATTAAAAAAGGCCACGCTTACATCGACGAACAAACAAGCGAACAGATTGCCGAGCAGAAGGGTACACCCACAAAGGCTGGTACAGCATCGCCATATAGGGACAGACCGGTTGAAGAAAGCCTCACTTTGTTCGAGAAAATGAACCTACCAGACACGCCAGAGGGCTCTATGGTGCTGCGCGCAAAGCTAGATATGGCCAATCCCAACATGCACTTCCGCGACCCAATCATGTATCGCATCATCCATACGCCGCACCATCGCACGGGAACACAATGGAATGCCTACCCCATGTACGACTTTGCACACGGACAAAGCGACTACTTTGAGGGCGTAACGCACTCCATCTGCACCTTAGAGTTCGTTCCTCACCGCCCACTGTACGACAAGTTCATCGACTTCCTTAAAGAGATGAACGGCGAAATGGATAATATCAACGATTTCAGACCACGCCAGATAGAGTTCAACCGACTGAACCTCACCTACACGGTAATGAGCAAACGCAAGTTGCACACGCTTGTAGACGAGGGTTTGGTGAGTGGTTGGGACGACCCACGCATGCCTACACTATGCGGTATGCGCCGCAGAGGATATTCTCCTGAAAGCGTTCGCATGTTCATAGATTCCATTGGCTACACCAAGTTCGACGCACTTAACGACATGGCCTTGCTTGAAGCCTCGGTACGCGAAGACCTCAACAAGCGTGCTTGCCGCGTAACGGCGGTGGTTAATCCCGTTAAGTTGGTGATTACAAACTATCCCGAAGGGCAGACCGAAGAAATGGAAACGGTGAACAATCCCGAAAACGCAGCCGACGGCACACACACCATCACCTTCTCAAGAAATCTGTGGATGGAACGCGAAGACTTTATGGAAGATGCACCCAAGAAGTTCTTTAGAATGACGCCTGGCCAAGAAGTGCGCTTGAAAAGTGCCTACATCGTCAAGTGTACGGGATGCACCAAAGATGCCGATGGCAACATTGTGGAGGTGCAAGCCGAATACGATCCACAGAGCAAAAGCGGCATGGAGGGTGCAAACCGCAAGGTTAAGGGCACACTTCACTGGCTTTCGGCCGACCACTGCACCCAAGCCGAGGTGCGCGTTTACGACAGATTGTTCGATGTAGAGAATCCATCGACCGACGAAAGGGATTTTAGGGAACTGCTTAATAAGGACTCGAAGAAGGTGTACACCAACTGCTATGTGGAGAACTATGCAGCAAACAAGAAACCAGGCGAGTATCTGCAATTCCAACGCATTGGCTATTTCATGGCCGATATCGACTCTTCTGCCGAACATCCCGTGTTCAACAAGACCGTAGGTTTGAAAGACACGTGGGCAAAACAAAATAAATAAGCACACAAAGTAGCGATACGTACACGCAGACACATCCTAACATCCGGCAAAGGCTATCAGAACTAAATGCAGTATAGCCCTTGCCACATACCACTAACATGAGGGACGAACACCGTTCGCCCCTCTTGATTGTTTAAAAACAATGACAAACGACAGCTATTTCAACAGCGAAGAGTTTCGGCAAACACTCCATAGCTACGAGGAAGCCGAACAAGAGGGGCGCACTGCCTACTTCGACTCGGACGCGCTGGCCGATATTGCCGAATATTACTACACAGATGGGCGAACGAACGATGCTGTGAAAGCTGCCCTAAAAGGTGTAGACATGTTCCCGGGGGCAATGCCGCCATTGGTGTTCATGGGCAGATACGAGCTGTTAATGCAAAATCCCAAAAAAGCAAAATGGTATTTAGAGCAAGTTGACGACCAATCGGAACTCGAATGCGTGTACTTGCGTGTCGAAATCATGCTCGTTGAAAACAAAAACGACGAGGCCGACGAGTTTTTACGCCAGCAATTAGAATGGCAAGACGACGAGGAAAGGGACGACTTTATTCTTGATGTGGCAGACATTTACTTGGATTACGACCTCATAGACCATGCACAAGCATGGCTTGCGATGGCCGAAAACACGCAAACGGCCGACTATCAAGAAGTGCAAGGACGCATAGCATTGGGTAAAGGCGAGTACCGACAGGGCGAAGAAATCTTTAAGAAACTTGTAGAAGAAAACCCCTTTGCCTCACCCTACTGGAATCAGCTGGCCTCATCGCAGTTTCTTAGCAATCGCATTAAAGACTCCATCGAGAGCAGCGAATACTCTATCGCCATCAATCCTAACGATGAAGAGGCACTACTTAACAAAGCCAACGGCATGTTCAGTCTAGGCGAGTACGAAGAGGCACTTACTTATTACACCCGATTTAACAACCTCCATAAGGATGATGAAACGGGAGAAATATTCATTGGCATCACCCTCATCAACCTCGATCGGCCAGCGGAGGCCCTGCAACATCTGCAAAAGGCCGAAAAAATGGCTGTGCCTAAGTCGGTTAACTTGGTAGAGATTTATCAAGAAACGGCTTTTGCCCTGTCCAGACTTGGCAGAGTGGACGACGCTTTGGCATACGTAGACAAGGCCATAGCCACAGGTAACGGCGACGAAGACGAGTTAACAGTGTTCAAAGGCCACATCCAACTGGAAAACGGAAACCCATTGGCAGCCCAAAACTTTTTCTTAGAGGCCGTCAGGCACTCAAAGTCGGCTCCCAATGTGTATTTCCGTATCGCCATATCAGTATACGACAACGGCTATATGCAATTGGCTTACAGGATGTTTCACACGCTCTTTCAATCGGTTCCTGCCGATTGGAAAGACGGATATTCGCACATGTCGCTCTGCTGCAAATGTCTAAATAAGGAGTCGGAGTACCTGCATTTCCTGCGCAAAGCCTGCGAACTAAACCCCATGGAGGCTAAAACAATCCTTGGCGAGTACTTTCCCAAAGACCTCGACCCAGAGAGTTACTACAATTATATCACAATACAAAAAAAGTAAAAAGAAGAAATGAGCTGGTTATTACCCCTGCTAAACAACCTCAATTATTGGACGGTGCTGCTTCTAATGTTTATCGAAGGCTCCGTCATTCCCGCCCCCTCAGAACTCATTGTGCCACCTGCCGCCTACCGCGCAGCAGCTGGCGAACTAAATATCGTACTCGTTGTGGTTGTCGCAACCATAGGTGCAGTACTCGGTTCTTCGGCCAACTACGCTGCGGCCTATTACCTCGGCCGCCCCGTTATTTACCGCTTTGCCAACAGCAAGCTGGGACATCTCTGCCTGTTGAACCAAGAAAAGATTGAGAAAGGCGAAAAATATTTTTACGACCACGGAGTCATTGCCACGCTTACAGGCCGACTTCTGCCAGGCATACGCCAGATAATATCCATCCCAGCAGGTCTTTCCAAGATGAAATTTTGGAAGTTCATCCTCTATACCACCATCGGCGCAGGCCTTTGGAACACCGTTTTGGCCACCCTTGGATGGTATCTACATTCGTTCGTACCGAAAGAAGACCTTAACAACAAGATTGAAGAGTACAACAGCCAGATACAACTCGTTGTCATTATTGCACTTGGTGTGGTGGCTATCATTAGCGTAATCTGGTGGCAAATGCGTAAAAGAAAAAAGCGTAAGGCAAACGCATCGACCATAACAGAAGGCACAACCTCTGACAAAGGCGATTAACATAGACGACATAACGAAAGGAAATCGAACAGTGAGAATTGACATTATCACCGTGTTGCCCGAGATGATTGAGGGATTCGTGCACGAATCTATCTTGGCACGCGCACAAAAAAAAGAGCTAGCAGAAATACATCTGCATAACCTTCGCGACTATTCTACCGATAAATGGAGACGTGTGGACGACTATCCATACGGTGGATTTGCAGGGATGGTGATGCAATGCGAACCCATAGACCGCTGTATTTCTGCCCTTAAAGCCCAACGAGAATACGACGAAGTGATATTTACGTCGCCCGATGGACAACAGTTCGACCAGCATGTGGCCAACGAATTGTCACTAAAAGGCAACATCATCATACTTTGCGGACACTATAAGGGCGTTGACCAACGCGTACGCGACCACCTCATCACACGCGAAATATCCATCGGCGACTATGTACTCACAGGGGGCGAACTTGCTGCCGCCGTGATGGCCGACGCCATTGTGCGACTCATCCCTGGCGTTATCAGCGACGAACAGAGTGCTTTCTCCGATTGTTTTCAAGACGATTTGCTCTCTGCGCCCATCTATACACGCCCTGCAAACTACAAAGGTTGGGAAGTTCCACCCATACTTCTCAGCGGCAACGAGGCCAAAATAAAGACATGGGAGATGGAACAAGCCCTGGAAAGAACAAGGCAACTGCGCCCCGACTTACTAGAACAGAAGGGCGAATAAGAGCGTTCTCCCAGAAGAAAACACAGCCAGTGGCCTGTCTTTTCTAGGCCAGCCACCAACAAAAACAATAAAAAAAAGAAGTAAAACAAAACGCAAAACGTAGAAAAAAATAGCTATCTTTGCAAGTAAAAACAATTGTAATGAAACACGTTTTAAGTACACTTATATTATCTATCCTTGCCGTTGTTACGCTCCAAGCACAACAAACGCGCCCCACACGCCGCACCGACAGAGCCGACTATGCCACAGCACTGCTAAAAAGTTATGAGGACTCGCTGGCCCTCCTATATAATAAGGTGTATCGGCAAAACGACAAAAGCGCACTTCCAAACGATTTTGTTGAGAGCGTTGTTCCATACCAAAGTTTCAAGCTCTTCTCGCCACTCACCTTCTACGAAGGAATAGCCAAAGACTTCTTCGACCTCTCCGACGAAGGCACGACCACTAAGGCACCAAACCAAAGGGCAGATTACCTAGGGCCTAGGTTTACCGACTCTGCATTGTTAGGTATCTACCTTAAAAGGCCCGACTTGGTGTTAAACCGCGAAACGGTGCTGCACAATGTGGCTCCCGAAGCTAAAACAACACCTGTTGTCATCAAGTCGGATGCTGGACTGGCCGAAAAACAACCACAAGTACCCACCGACCCTGGTGCTGTACCAATCAACGTTGTTGTTACCAAGCCCAACTTCTGGACCGTCAAGGGCGACTATTACCTGCAATTCCTGCAAAATTATGTGTCGGGCAACTGGCATAAGGGTGGCGAAAGCAACTATTCAATGGTAGGTGCCGTTACCTTACAATGCAACTACAACAACAAACAAAAGGTTAAATTCGACAATAAACTCGAACTAAAACTAGGTTTCATCACTTCGCCTAGCGACACATTACACAGCCTGAAAACCTCAGAAGACCTCATCAGGTACACCAGCAAGCTGGGACTTCAAGCCTCTAAGCGGTGGTATTACACCCTACAACTTGTGGCCTACACCCAATTCTTACGCGGATATAAAAACAACAGCGGTGAACCAGCATCCGATTTCATGTCGCCTTTCAACACAAACATATCGCTTGGTATGGACTACAACGTTGATTGGTTTAAGGGAAGACTTAAAGGTTCGATACATCTCGCTCCCCTAGCCTATAACTTCCGCTATGTAGACAGGCTTTCGTTGGGTCCTCGCTATGGTCTGAAACCAGATAGCCACACCCTTCACGACTTTGGTTCTGAATTTACCGTAGACCTAATGTGGAAGATAGCCGAACCCATTAGCTGGCAAACACGCCTCTACGGATATACCACATACAGCAGGGCAGAAGTGGAATGGGAAAACACTTTCACGTTCCAATTCAACAAATTCATTAGCTCCAAACTATTCGTTTATCCACGTTTCGACGATGGAGGAACACGCGACGAGAAACACGGATACCTGCAATTGCGCGAGTTCGTATCAATAGGTTTCTCCTATTCGTTCTAACACAGAGGCCTGTATGACACGTCCCAATGGCGTCATCCAACTCTATCCGCTGGTGCGCATCGCACTGATGCTCATCGTAGGGATAGTGTTGGCCGACGCCATTCCCTTTTTCTCCAACCCCACAACCAGCGTTTCGCTATTGCTTGGCACAGCAGCCATTGCCGTTCTGGCCATCCGTCATGCGCACATTTCCAGCATGGCCATCCTCGTTTCCATTGTTTTTCTTGGCGCATGGCTCATGTCTTTGCAAATAAACGATAGGCAATCAATACCCATCAACCAAGCCATTACATACAAAGCCATCGTTACCGACACCCCCACAGCCCACGGAAAGGTGTTAAAATGCAACCTCTTGGTGATAAACCTATCAGAAAGAAACGACAGTCATACGCCCTTTCTCGTTCGTGCATCCATCCTAAAAGACACGCTTACCAATCGTTGGCAGAGCCTTACCACAGGTTCAACAATCGCCGTTCAATCAGTTTTCAACAACGAATCTGCCCTCTTTTCATCCTCAAAGTTCAACTTTGCGCGCTGGATGCAAGCCCACCAAATCTACGCAACAACCTTTGTTTACTTTGCCGATTGGCAGAACACGCAACTAACCAACGACGAAATACACAAAATTTCCACCGTAGATAAAATACGTTTGCGCCTATTAAAAGTGCGCCAAAGCCTGCTCGACAGCGCATGGCAACAAAGGTTAAGCTCCGACAACCAAGCTTTGGTTGCCTCCATAGCCCTCGGCGACAAGTCGAACCTCACCCCCACACAACGCGAATCATACAACAAGGCAGGCGTTTCGCATATACTGGCACTGTCTGGCCTGCATCTCGGCATCATTTACAACGTGCTTTCGGCGTTCTTCACCACCATTCTCTATCGCGTAGTGCGCCGCGATTGGGCCGAGTTCATTGCCCAAACCATCATCACCATCACCCTTTGGAGCTATGTTTTCCTAGTGGGATTGCCACCCGGAGCCGTCCGTTCTGCCCTCATGCTCACCCTCTACGCCTTCGTTTCGTTGCTCCATCGCGACCGCTTTTCGGCCAATTCGCTGGCTTTTGCCTGCATCGTGATGCTCATTGCCAACCCTTCCACGCTTTGGGATGTCAGTTTCCAGCTCTCATTCATAGCCGTATTATCCATCATTCTTCTTTATCCCCCGTTTTTCTCACTCTACCAACCCACAACGCGTTGGGCCAATTTGCTCCGTCCCATCTGGGCTATCGTCTGCGTTTCCGTGGCAGCACAAGTGGGCACAATGCCCATTATAGCCTATTATTTTGGGCGTTTCTCATGCTATTTCCTACTCTCCAACCTGCTTATACTTCCACTCATAACCCTCTTGCTTTACGTCACGCTCGCCTCTTTCATCGTTCAAGGCGCGCCATTACTCCATAATTTTGTGTTAGATGCCATGCAATGGCTAGCCACAGCCGTGAAAACCTTGGTCAATGGCATATCCGCGCTGCCCCACTCCACGCTCGACGGACTTCAATTCAACCTCATCCAAACCTATTTGGCCTACATTTTCATCGCATCTCTCTACGCCTTAGGCCTTTTTGCGCGCAAATGGTTCCGAATTAGGCGACAGATACAACAGCTATAACCATTATATTTTGTACCTTTGTAAGGATGAAACAAAGATACTTCATATACTTTTCGTACGACGGAACAGCCTATCATGGCTGGCAAATTCAGCCTAACGCCAATTCGGTTCAAGCGGAAATGCAACGTGCCATGTCCCTTCTGCTCAGACATCCCGTTGAACTGGTCGGTGCAGGACGTACCGATACAGGTGTTCATGCACGCACGATGGTTGCGCATTTCGATGTAGACAACCCATTAGACACAGTGCAACTCACCTACAAACTCAACCGTGTACTGCCCTTCGACATCACCATTAACGCAATAAAAGCCGTAGATGCCGACATGCACGCACGGTTCAGTGCCACCAAACGCACCTATCATTATTACATACATCTAGACCGCGACCCCTTTTGTCGCGCCTACTCGTATGCCTTATACCAAGCACCCGACTTCCAATTGATGAACGAGGCCGCTGAAATACTATTGTCGCATAAAGATTTTGGGGCTTTTTGCAAAAGCCATTCAGATGCAAAAACCACCTTCTGCGAGGTCTACGAGGCTCGTTGGATAAAGCTTTCCGACACCAAATGGCATTTACGTATATCAGCAAACAGATTTCTCCGCAACATGGTTCGCGCCATTGTTGGAACACTTTTAGACGTGGGTTGGCACAAAATCACACTCGAACAGTTCGTTGATATACTACATTCTAAGTCGCGACAACAAGCAGGCGAGTCGGTTCCCGGCCATGCCTTGTTTCTCGAAGACGTGCAATATTAATTTGAGTTTTTGAGTTCGTGAGTTTATATGGCTTTAAGTTATTGTATGCACAGCTTATTTGTTCGTTAGTTTATCAGTCCATAAGTTATTCAATTCACGGATTGTTTGTTCGTGAGTTTACAAGTTCATGGCACCACGAGTTCATAAGTTCAACAACCCCAATAACTTTAAAAACCACGAGCTCAGAAACCCAATAATTCCTTCACAACATAACAAATCCACATGCTTTGGTTACT
Source organism: Prevotella conceptionensis 9403948 (assembly GCF_000312305.1). GTDB lineage: Bacteria > Bacteroidota > Bacteroidia > Bacteroidales > Bacteroidaceae > Prevotella > Prevotella conceptionensis. Next base: position 274,543 of record NZ_HE999449.1, read on the forward strand.
CTTAGCCTTTCTTTCTGCCAGTCTTCTAGGTTTCTACGATGTCTTTAAGAAACTGTCGTTGAAAGGTAACGCCATTATCCCCGTGTTGTTTCTCAACACCTTTTTTTCGTCGCTCATCTTCATTCCATTCATCCTCGGCAGTCGTTTCGGTTGGCTTTCACCAGCCAGCATGTTCTACGTGTCGGCCACCAACTTGTCTACACATGGTTACATTTTCTTCAAAAGCATGCTAGTGCTGTCTTCGTGGATATTTGGATACGTGGGTATGAAACATCTTCCGCTAACAATCGTTGGCCCGATAAATGCCACACGTCCCATACTGGTACTCGTTGGGGCGATGCTTGTTTATGGCGAACAACTCAACCTGCTGCAATGGTTGGGCGTTGCACTGGCCATTTGTTCCTTTTTCCTTTTAAGCAGGAGTGGAAAAAGAGAAGGTATCGACTTCAAACACAACAAGTGGATATACGCCATCGCACTTGCCGCCATACTAGGTGCATGCAGCGGACTATACGATAAATACTTGATGACCCCAACTGCACAGGGCGGATTGGGGCTAGACAAGATGGTTGTGCAAAGCTGGTACAACCTATACCAATGCGGTATGATGGGCATTGTGTTGCTCGTTCTATGGTATCCCAAGCGCAAAACAACCCAACCCTTTCAGTGGAGGTGGGCCATCATGCTGATAAGCCTATTTCTCTGCGCAGCCGACTTTGCCTACTACTATGCCCTAAGCCAGCCACAAGCCATGATTTCCATCGTATCGATGGTAAGAAGAGGCAGCGTTTTGGTATCGTTTATGTTTGGCGCACTTGTCTTTCAAGAGAAAAATCTCAAACGCAAAGCATTCGATTTGTTCCTTGTTCTCTTAGGCATGCTTTGCCTGTACTTCGGTTCAAAAGCTTAGTCGGTTGTCAAGTTGGTTTCCATGCTACACGTAAGAGAAAGCAAAATAAACCATTGAAAAAGCCAAAATTAAGCAGACAACAAGAAAAAACGCCGTTAACATTTGGTATATCCAAATAAAATCTATACCTTTGCAATCGATTTCAGAAATGAGGTCAAACATGGTGGCTATAGTTCAGCAGGTTAGAGCGTCAGATTGTGGTTCTGAATGTCGTCGGTTCGAATCCGACTAGCCACCCCTCAACAAACACAACGTTCCTTTCAAATACTGAAAGGAACGTTTTTTTATATCCCTTCCGCCGCACCATCCTGTGCCACATTGGCCCAGCAAAATATATAATAAAGGTGACTTGGCAAAAGTTATTCAATGTATTTTCCACAAGCAGAAACTGGTTGCCAATGGCAAATTACTTCTGCATTTCCATGATACACTCCCGTTGTCCGCAAGTTGCATGCCTGCAACCCTTCGCGCCTAGCAGTAGCAAAACGTACACGCTTACCATGCCAATGCCCATGCGCACGTATGCGACATAACCATCTTTGTCTAGTTTTCAGTAGAAATTTTAACATTATGAGTGCCCTTTCTGTCCACCAATCGCTCACCTTGCCGCAAAAAATCGATTCTCGCGAAGGTTTGCTTTGATGCAAAAGGGGGGGAGTTGTAAATGCAGGCAAAATGAATTTTTATTTAAAAACACCGCCATTAGCACCTAATTTCGGGCTATTTGCCGCAAAATGAAGTGCATTTTGGTGCAAAACGCGGTGCAATTTGCCGCTAAACGCAGTGCGTTTTGGTGCTAAATGCAATGCGTTTTGATGCTAAATGCAAGGTATTTTGGTGCAAAATGCAGTGCAAAATGCTGCTAAATGTGAGTCGAAAAGCATAAATATCCACTGCTATTGTATAAACAAAATCTTTCAGAAACGTTAAAAACATGGCTGAAAAGGGTAAAATAGCTGTTAAAAAGCAGGTTTTTGGGGGTTAAAAGTGAGTAATTGGGCTCGAGAAATTACGAGCCGTCAGCCAAACTAGAAAGGCAAAATGGTGCTAAATGCAGGTTTATTGCTTGAAAACGGACAAAACAAAAGGCGTAAAAAGCTAGAAACAGTGGCTTTTTACCCATTTTATAACCTGATTTTTCGCTAGAACGGAGTGAAAATTAGCACGAGCTTGTAAAAATAAAAGCAATCATTTTAAAGTTTGGAGTTAGTGATTTTTTGAGTTGACGAGTTAGTGAGTTGGTAGGTTCTTGAGTTAGTAGGTTGATGAATTTGTAAGTTGATGTGCTTACGATCTGGTGGGTTGACGAGTTTGTTTGCTGATGCGTTGGTGTATTCTGAAATTGATTGTCTTTCGTAAGTCTACAAGCCAGCGAGCTAATTCCATCCCACGCGCCATTTATGAGAGGAGAGTATATTTTGCGCTGACTTCACAAAAAAACAGCTCCGCTCAAGTTGTTGAAACATCAAAAGCCAAGTGGACTTCAATTCTTTTCCTAAAAGTAGTCTTCCATCTTGCGACATTCACCTACACAATTTGCAGCGAACAGCATAGCTTTGGGCGATGAATAGCAGTGAGCCTTGCAGCAAATTGCACACCATTTTGCGTGAGTTGCGCTTTAACACAGCATCAAATGGGGCAGTCATCGGTTAGGTACAAAATTGCGTTTTGTATCAAAGCCAACCACAACGATAATTATTTTTTGTGGTTAGTAGGAGATTGGGGGATTAGGAGGGTGCTCTTCATGCTAAAATGTCTGTTGAAAAGAATACAAAAGCGAACAAAAAATAAGTTCACAACTTCTGTTTTGCCGAACTAGGAAAGGGCTCACAAGCCCATCAACTAAAAATAAACCTTTACCCCAACAAGCAAAGTTCGGCCGCGCAGCGCATACTGGTTGAAGGTGCTACTTAGGTTGTTATATGTGGTGTTGTTATAATATCGTTGGTTCAGCATGTTGTTTATGTGCAGCGTAAAGTCGGTTTTGCGATACTTATACAAACAATTAAAGTCGGCAAACACCGTGTGTTTCCTTGTGCCATCGTTGAAATAATTGGCGTAGTATTCCGTCGAAAACGAGAAATTCAAGGCATCCGTCGGCATCAACGTCAGCTCCAACTCTTGCGTAAACAACTTCGTACGAGTCTTCATGGCACTAATTTCAAGCGAATTAACGTTATATTGCGCCCTATAAGCCACGTCTAGCCACGCCCAAACGTTGCTATTGAGGCTAACCGACGTTTGCAGCGAGCCCGACTTAAACTCGGTATTGATGCCGTTTTGGTACATACTGTTGGCGTTTTGGGATAATACGCACTGCGTGTTGAACGTTCCTTTAAGCCATTCCAGGCGTTTGCTCACTGTGGCTATCGCCATTATTCCGTGCGAGTGGTTATCGTTTTCCACCGTAGAATAATACACCATGCCGCGCCTGTCCACCTGCTTAGTGCGCGATATGTTGTTGTGGTGCGTGTTAAAGGCTACACTGGCGCGCACGAAAAGCATGTGCATGTAGTTGGCGTACGATACAAAGGCCATCTCTTGCCAACTGTGCGACCCGTAAAAGTTGATGGGCGACATCTGAAACGTGCGATAATCTACCAGCATCGGCATGGCGTGACTATCGTTAACTGATGGTTCTTTGCTGTTCATCGACACGCTAGCCCCTAGTTTCCAACGCGAGTTCAGCTCCCAACTAAGGCTAAGGATGGGCGAAAAAAACAGCTTATTGGCCACTGCCGTGCCAAAATAACGGCATGCGCTGAGGGGTATTTTCAGCGTTCCGCGCAGTCCTCGGTGCTTGTAAGTGATGGTTGGCGTAGCAATGAAGGCCATGAAATGGATATTGGCATTTTCGTAGAAAGCCGTGTCGTAGGGCACTGTGCGATAGTTGCTTTCCATATTCATGGCTTGTATGCGCCCCTCCGCGTCCATTTCTAATGCCCAACGGCGGGTGTTGAAAGTGAAGTTTAGCTTAGTGGACGAAAGGAATTGGTGCCGTGTAACATCTTGTTGGCGCGTGCTATCAGCAACAACGATGAGCTGTTCGGGCACATAACGGTATAAGTTCACCGATGTAAACTTGATGTGATGCTTGCCAACAGCCCTTATCCACTGCAACTGGTTTTCGATGGCGTGCAGGTCCGACCGCGTTTCCGACTGGTTGTTGTCGTCGCCTTGCGTAATGGTGCGATTGCGTTGCCATGCAGAACTGTACTTAATCTCGTTGGAAAAGAAACTCCGCTCCCTGTCGCTCTTAAACATTACAGCGGCCGACAGTTCTCTGCTGTTCAGTATGCCGCATTCAGCAGTGGCACGCGTTAGCGTGGTATCGGCGAGGAAATACGATAGGCCGTGTTGCCTTTTCGACGTGTTTCGTTCGTCAGAATAATAAAGTTTTGTTCGCACGATGGCACTCTCCGAAACCTTTTGTACATTCCCAACGTTGGCGATGTGGGTGCGCCCAAAGCGTGTTCGGCTCTTGTCTAATGCGCTAGGTCTGCCCAGCTCTGTGTTCATAAAGGAGTTGGGGCTGCTCGTCGACATTTGTTTCAACAACTCGTCTATCGTGAGAACCTTATTTTCGCTCATGATGTCCTTGCCAGTATTGTTGCTTTTGGCCGTTAGCGATGTTTGGTTAACGGCCGACAGGCGCGCGCCAAAGCCCTCCACCTCCCACAGTTTTGGAACACCTGACGCCGCCCTTACGTTTCCGCTCCATCTACCCTTAGCCTTATCTTTTAAGGCAAGGTTAAGTGCGGTGAGCCCCTCGGCCTTGCTCTTTCGCATGGTTTTCTTCGACTGAAAGTTCTCCACAACATCTACACGCGAAATAACATCGTGAGAAATGTTGCGCGTGGCGATGTTATATTGGCCGTCAAACAAGTCGACACCCTCGATGAGAAATTGGTCTATCGCTTTTCCGTTATACGAAACCGTTCCCTCCTTACTTACGCTTATGCCCGGCAAGTTGCGCAGCACGTCGCCGATGGTGCGGTCTTTTTGTGTGGCGAAGGCCGAAACCAAATAGCTTGTCGTGTCGTTGCGGTGTGTTATTCTGTTGGGTTTCACATACACATCTTTTATCTCGAAGGCCTTGGGTTGCATCTCCACGCGATAGAATGCTTGGTTGGTAAGGGGGCATTGTGCCGATTTGTGGGTCATGCTGCTTACCACCAGCGTTGCGCTGGCCGCCTTTTCGCGCCTTACCATAAGGCTAAACTCGCCTTTGGCAGAAGTCTGCGTGTTATAAAGGATGATGTTATTGGCGTTGCGAATGGTTACGACGGCTCCCCTAACGGGCGTTTCGCTACCCGTTTCCACTACCAATCCGCGCACAACGCTTTCCTGTCCAAGGGCTGGCAAGGTAAAGAGGAGTACAAGAAACATCAGGAAAGGCCAAGGTTTCATGATGAAATTGAACTGTGGTTTGTGGAATTTTACGCTTTTGTAATGTTGGTTTGCGCATAGATCATTTCTCTTATTTGGGGAGCGATTCCACGCGTTCCATTGTTGCATACGAGCGACGTTTTGGAGGTTTTGTCGTGCTTACAACCTTTATTCCCAGTTTAGCATTCAGTACGTCTAAATAGGCACTTGGATCATCAATGGCCAACTGCTTTAAACGTAGATATTCCTTTTTAGTGGTTTTTGTGACGTCTCGATTGGGTATTTCTATTTTTCCTGAGCAGGGTCGCATGCCTAAGAACTGAAATTCGTAATGGTGTTTGGTGTCGTACACTTCAAGTATCAGTCCTGGCAATCCATAAAACTTCCACGGACCATCGCTAATGGGGATGTCTGGTGCAAACCATGCCTCATAAGTACGCCCACCAAATGTACATACCGCTTTTTGGCAAGCATAGTTATCAATTGTTTTCTGCTCTTCCGTGATGTTCCAACTGAAATGTGGTAAGCTTTCTGTGTATCTGCTGTTAGTTGGAAGTGATTCAACAAATTCAAGTTCTTTTTTACCAAAGTCTTCTAAAACATAGTAGTATACCGAAACCTTGCCGTATCTAGCCTTAATGCTGTCGTTAATGGCTTTCCTTTCTTCGGGGCCGCTTGCTTCAAGCAGCATAGAGTCTTTTTCAAAGTTTGACTGCGAATAGAATAGCGATTTGGTTTCATTCCGCCGGAGTACCATCATGGCGTTGCTGCTACGCTTTGTGACGGTGTCTACTTGATAAATCAACCGATATATACATTCCAATGTGGCTTTGTTGTCGGCTGCATTCCCATGTAGGGCACAGGTAAGAAACAACATTATACTGACTATTGTTTTCATAAGTTTCCTTATTCTAATATTTCCATAGGCTGGTGCCTATTGTTGTTTTTAATTTCTTGTACCAATTGACTGTCAGGTGCACCAAAACTAATTCTTGTAAGAGAACGAGTGGCATAATATGCTATGGGGTCACTCTGATATGTGGCATATTCTTTAAGAAACTTCTCCTTAGTGGTTTTGAAAGTGCGGCTAGGAAAGAGCGCAACGTCTCCGTTGCAGGGCTGCATATCGATAAAGGTGAAGGTGTATTGGCGATGTGTGTCGTAAACAGACATTACAAGGCCAGGCAAGCCATAGAATTTCCATGGCCCTAAGCACGCGGTGATGTCTGTGGCAAACCACGCCTCGTAGGTTCGCCCCATGTATTTGCCCACGGCTTTTGTGCATTTGTGGCCAGCAATGTTTTTGTGTTCGGGCAGAATTTGCCAGTTGAAGGTTGGCAAACTGTCTGTGTAGCGGAAAGCGTTTAGTCCAATCTTGTCCTTATAGGTATAAGTTCTTAGTTTCAGGTCGGTCAAGACGTAATAGGACATGCCAGCCTTGTTTGCACGCTGTTTCTTTTTCAATGTCAAACTTCCTTCTTTCAGCCAGCTTTCTTTGTCGTTATATCTTAGCGAGTCGTCTCTAAACGTTTCTTTGCTGTAAAACATAGCTGTGTTGTCGTTAAAGCGAAGTCGGAAAGTGTCTGTCAATACCTTTCCTTCTATGGTATCTTTAATACATGTAACAAGGTAACTAACCTCTGTTGTTGCAGGTGAGGAGCTTTGCGCATGAGTAGAACTTAAACAAAGCGTGAGATGCAGAAATAAAAATGATGTTCTTTTCATTTGTTGTGCAATGTGGTTGCCGTTCTGTGTACCACACAGAACGGCAACTAAACTAAACGTGTCACATTGATTTAATCACCGCAATATACCCAATCGAGACGTTCAACTTCTTTCTCAATTTGTTCAGCAGTAACGGTATCGCCTATTTCTTCGATCTTTAAAACGTCACCACAAGAAGTGTACACGGTAATGTCTACTCTTTTGGCATTAGATGCCAAACAAACTGTTGCGAATAACGCAGTAGCAATAATCTTTCTCAATTTTAAATTGTTAGTTGTTTATAATTAGGTTGTTCGGTACCGCCTTTGGTGAGTGAGGTCTCAAAATGTAAACCCTGTTGCAGTATTACTGATGAATGTAACAGAATGGGGTGTACATCTCAACCGCAAATTTAGAAAATAAATTTATCCTGGCCAAATTTTAGTTCTTCTTTTTCTGAAACTATTGTTTTTTTAGTCGAAAGTAAATAGATTTGGAAATATTAAGAAAAACGTATCTTTACGCCAGTTCGGGATAAGGATTTGCTTAGAATAGCTCCAATTGCCTACTCTTTTCAATACGCACAGGCAGTGCCTCGGGCTTATTCTCGAAGAAACAGTATGCTGCCAGTGCCGCACAGAGATTCATAAGGAAGTTATGTACAGAGCGATAGCGTGAATGGACAAGGTCGGCCTTGTTCTTGAGCAATTCGTTGATGCATTCTATTATATATCGCTTGCGCAGCATCATCTTGTTCCACAAGGGCATAAGCTTGTTTTTCATGTTCGACTTGAGCCCGTGAACAAGATAGATACCTTGGTTGAAGAGGTTCTCAAAGAATTCTTGCTTGATGTACCCCTTGTCGGCAAACACTTTGCCGTAGAGCACTTTGGTAAAGACCTTCCACACCATGGAAT
>NZ_HE999449.1:282996-291290 GCF_000312305.1 Prevotella conceptionensis 9403948
GTAAATGCTTAGTTGTTACTTCTTTCCGCAAATATAGAGCTTTTTATTATATTATACAAGGTTGTACAAGTGTTTTTTCGCTTTCACTTCTGGATTTGGTGTTTCTTTTGTTGTTTATCAGCCATCGCTTTGAAGTGCCTTTGATGCAAATTGCAGAACATGCCGTACTATTCTGGCTTAAACTAGAAAAGATGCAAAGAAAAAACTCGCAAGTGCCAAGGCACTTGCGAGTTATACTATCTGTTATTGCATTTGCTGCTTAACGAACAATGCCGCGTTTTGAACTTTCAACAAAGTCGATGATGTATTGTATCTCCTTTGTTACTTGCAGGTTGTTACGTATTTCTTGTATGCCTTCGGCCATCAAGCCTTTCGAATAAAGCAGACGGTAGGCATTATGGATAAGGTCAATCAGTTCGTTAGAGAAACCGCGCCTACGCAAGCCCACTAGGTTGATACCTGCAAAGCGCACGGGGTCTTTTCCTACAATGACGTAAGGGGGAATGTCTTGACTGAAACGACTGCCGCCCTGTACCATCACATAACCACCAATACGGCAGAACTGATGGCATAACACTGCTGCACTAACAATGGCAAAATCGTCGACAATCACCTCGCCAGCAAACTTAGTGGAGTTGCCAATAATGACATTTGAACCAATAACACAGTCGTGGGCGATGTGCATGTTCTCCATCAGCAAGTTATTGCTACCAACTATCGTTACGCCCGTAGAGGCCGTACCGCGCGAAATGGTAACGTTTTCACGAATACTATTGTTGTCGCCAATCTCGCATAGCGTGTCTTCGCCAACAAACTTCAAATCTTGCGGCTTGGTAGAGATGCTTGCGCCAGCCAATATTTCGTTTCCATTGCCAATGCGAGCACCGTAATTGATGGTCACACTGTTCTGAAAGTTGTTTCCGTCGCCAATAACCGTGTTACGGTCTATATAACAAAATGGGCCGATAATGTTGTCGTTCCCAAGCTTTGCTTCGGGATGCACAAAGGCCAAAGGACTTATTTGGTTCATAGCTCAGTGCGTATCTTTTACTTGTTTTTAACGATTTGTGCGGTGAAGGTAGCCTCCGAAACCACCTGATCGCCCACAAACATGTAGCCTTTCATCGAACTAACACCATGTCTTACAGGATGAAGTAACTCTACACGGAACAACAATGTGTCTCCGGGAACAACCTTTTGGCGGAACTTCACCTCGTCGATTTTCATGAAATAGGTAGACCAGCGTTCAGGTTCTTCTAGTTGGTTAAGTACCAAAAGGCCGCCACACTGCGCCATAGCCTCAACTTGCAACACGCCAGGCATTACAGGTTCTTGGGGGAAATGGCCCACAAAGAAAGGCTCGTTGCTCGTTACGTTCTTCACGCCAACGATACTTGTTGGGCCTAGCGATATGATTTTGTCTATCAACTGCATGGGATAGCGGTGAGGTAGCAATTCGCGTATGCGCTTATTGTCCATCACAGGCTCTTCGTTGGGGTCGTAAATGGGTGCTTGCACCTCGTGCTTGCGAATGTCTTTACGCAGATGGCGTGCAAACATGTTATTGATGGTGTGGCCTGGACGGGTAGCAATGATGCGGCCCTTGATGGGTTTACCCAGTAGAGCCATGTCACCAATGATGTCGAGCAGCTTGTGGCGCGTGCACTCGTTCTCCCAAACCAAGGGCTTATGTTGTATATATCCCTGCTTGCTGGCATCCAAACGAGGAACTTTCAGCAAGTCGGCAGGCTGGTCTAGTTGCTCTTGGTCGATTATTTTTTCGTAAATAACGATGGCATTGTCCATGTCGCCACCCTTGATGAGGTTGGCTTTAAGCAGCGGTTCGATGTCGCGCACAAACACAAATGTGCGTGCAGGTGCTATCTCGGTTTCAAAATTGTCGAGCGAATCGAGGGTAGCGAACTGGCTATTGATGAACTTCGAATCGAAAGAACACATCGCCGTTATGCTAAATTGGTCGTCGGGAAGGATGGTGATGCACGAACCCGTAGCCTCGTCTTTCACCTCAATCTTATGTCGAATGATGTAGTAATCTTTGGGAACGCTTTGTTCTTCGATGCCCACACGCTTAATTTGTTCCACATACATGATGGCCGAACCATCGAGAATGGGGAATTCGGGACCGTTAACCTGTATGAGACAGTTGTCGATACCCATAGCGTAGAGTGCCGAAAGGCCATGCTCTACGGTGGAAACGCGTACATCGCCATTGGCAAGTACAGTGCCGCGTTGCGTGTCTACCACCCGTTCGGCCAACGCATCGATGATGGGCTGACCTTCCAAATCAATTCGTTGTATCTTATAGCCTGTGTTTTCGGGTGCAGGATTGAAGGTTACCGTGAGGCTCAATCCAGTATGCAAGCCTTTGCCATACAAGGAAAAGCTGCCTTTCAATGTTGTCTGTTTTAACATTGCGTTATGGTTTTATTTGCTTTTTTAATTCGTCAATCTCCTTTTGTAGCTCATTCAGCTGTTTATACATGTCGGGCAAACGCCTGAAAATGGCGTGCGACTTGAAGTAAGGCTTGAGCTCCATAGGCGGTGTTCCAATGAGTTGCTGGCCATCTTTGAGGTTTCCTGGCACGCCCGATTGCGCCCCTAAGAACACTTTGTTGCCGATATTGATGTGTCCGGAAACGCCAACCTGCCCGCCAAACATGCACCATTGGCCCACCTTGGTGGAGCCAGCCACGCCCACTTGGGCAGACATAACGGTGTTTTCGCCGATATCGGTGTTGTGTGCAATTTGCACAAGGTTGTCTAGTTTCACACCTTTACGTATGTAAGTGCTGCCCATTGTAGAGCGGTCTACGCAGGTGTTGGCACCTATTTCCACGTCGTCTTCAATTGTTACTGTACCAATTTGGGGTATCTTGTCGTACCCATTGGCAGATGGGGCGAAACCAAACCCATCGGCACCGATAACACAACCCGAATGCAGGATTACCCTATTGCCCACCACTACATCGTGGTAAAGGCACACTTGGGGGGTAAATAATGCAATCGCTGCCCACTCGTACGTTGTCGCAGAGTGTGGCATGGGGATATACTTGTGTGCCGTTGCCTACTACAACGCCACTGCCAACATAGGCAAAGGGGCCTACATAACAGTTTTCGCCAACCGTGGCGTCGGGCGAAACGAAGGCCAAGGGGTCGATACCCGTTTTCTTTGGCTTTGCTGCCTCGTACATCTGTAATAGCTTGGCCACACACTCGTAGGCGTTATCCACCTTGATGAGCGTGGTTTTGACAGGTTTCTCCAGCTTGGTGTCTTTGTTTACAAGCACCACGCTAGCCTCTGTCTCATATATATAATGTGTATATTTCGGGTTTGAAAGAAACGAAATAGCTCCTGGCCGTCCCTCCTCAATCTTTGCAAAGGAGTGAACGGCAGCGTTCTCATCTCCAACGATTTCACCATCGACTACTTGTGCAATTTGCTTTGCTGTAAATTCCATTGGTTTCAGTACTGTTGAATAATTCTGCAAATATAGCAATTATTATTCAAAATCTTTGATAACAAAGGTAATATTTGCTGTTTTTCATGGAAAGGCGTGTCACATCAAAGAGTTCTGAGGCCTGCGAGATGTCTTTACACGTGCCGTCTTTACACTTGATGGTGATGTGGTCGTCTTCCATGTTATACATGTTTTTGTTCACGGTGTTCGCGCTCATCAGGTAGGTTGCATCGCTTGTCGAAAGCCCTGTGTGCGTACAGATGGCAGCCAATCGTTCTTCAATAACGCCTTCGGGAATGGGTTCGTCGAACACCTCTACCTTGAAGAGTTTTCTGTTTACGAGGTCGTTTGCCAAGATGGACAACACGGGGTCGGCATCGTTCATCCACACCTTTACGCTGCTCCAAATGTCATTGTCGTCTAGCGAGCAATAGTTTTGCAAGGCCTCGGCATGCGTTGTGAAAAAGTCGCGGTCAACATCGTTGGCCAAGAAGTAGGCCAAGGCAGGCGTAGCAAACAGCGAATGGCCATTACGAACTAGATATTTGGCGCGTTTAAGGAGGTTAACCAAAATGGCCTCACAGCCTACTGCGGTTTTATGCAGGTATACCTGCCAATACATCAGCCTACGCGAAATAAGATAGTTCTCGATGGAATAGATGCCTTTTTGGTCTACCACCAGTGCATCGTTCTCCACATCGAGCATCTTGATGATGCGTGCCGAACCGATATTGCCTTCTGTTACACCCGTAAAAAAACTGTCGCGACGAAGATAGTCGAGCCTATCCATGTCTAGCTGACTGCTGATGAGCTGGTGAAGGAACCGCTTGGAGTATTCGTTTTTGAAGATTTTGATGGCCAACGTAAGGGCTCCACCCATCTCACGATTCATCTTCTCCATCATCTGTAACGAGATGTCTTCGTGCGAAATGCCCGATATGAGCGAGTTTTCGAGCACATGCGAGAATGGGCCATGCCCAATGTCGTGAAGAAGAATGGCTATCTGCACGGCCTCTACCTCGCTATCGAAGATGAATACGCCCTTTTGTTGGAGCGACAAAACGGCCTCGCTAACTAAATGGAATGCCCCAATGGAATGCAAAAAACGCGTGTGTTGCGCACCTGGATAAACCACAGAGGCCATACCTAGCTGACGAATGCGCGTAAGGCGCTGCATCATGGGATGGCAAATAACGTCGAGGATTAATCCGCGCGGTATCTTGATGAACCCAAAAACGGGGTCGTTGATGATCTTTATTTCACTCATTTACTACTGTTCGGTGGGCGTTGCGGTTTAGAACGTGGGCAAGATGGCCTTCAATTCGCGAGCCATCTCTTCTTGAACCTCGCATGCTTTCTCGGCAGCCACTTGTGCAAAGTCGGCTCCGTTGCTTGCATAGATAATGCCGCGCGAACTGTTTACCAACAAACCGCAATCCTTGTTCATACCATATTGACACACATCGTGAAGACTTCCACCTTGTGCACCAATGCCGGGAACGAGCAAGAAATGGTTTGGTGCATGGCGACGAATGTCCTTAAAGGCCTCGCCTTGTGTGGCACCTACCACGTACATCATATTATCTGCATTGCCCCATGTTTGCGATTTGGTAAGAACGTGTTCGAAAAGGCGAACGCCTTGAGTATCTTCCATGAGTTGGAAGTCGTGCGAACCCTTGTTGCTGGTAAGTGCCAACAATATCACCCACTTGCCTTCGTAGGCCAAGAAAGGCGTCACGCTGTCTTCGCCCATGTATGGGGCAACAGTAAGTGCATCGAGATTGTAGGTTTCGAAGAAGGTGCGGGCATACATCTGCGAGGTGTTGCCAATGTCGCCGCGCTTGGCATCGGCAATGACAAACTGCTCGGGATAGTTCTCGTTGAGATAAGCCACGGTACGCTCGAAAGCCAGCACCCCCTTTACGCCTAACGATTCGTAAAAGGCAAGGTTGGGCTTATAGGCCACGCAATAGGGCGCAGTGGCATCGATAATGGCCTTGTTAAACTCGAAGATGGGGTCGTCTGCCTGCAACAAGTGTTGCGGTATCTTCTTGATGTCCGTGTCTAGACCTACACAAAGGAACGACTGCTTGGCGTGTATCTGCTTAATTAATTCTTCTCTTGTCATAAGAAAATGATGTGAATGGGGGGTTACAATTCGGCCTCTTTCATTCGCTCCGTGTTCTCGGCAACCGACAGGGCATCTATCATAGCCTGAATATCTCCGGCAATAAAACCTTGAAGGTCGTGCGTGGTGTAGCCAATACGGTGGTCGGTTACGCGGCCTTGGGGATAATTATAGGTTCTGATTTTTGCCGAACGGTCGCCCGTAGACACCAAGCTCTTGCGGCGATTAGCAATATCGTCGACATACTTTTGGTGTTCGCGGTCGTATATAAAGGTACGTAGTCGCGACAGGGCACGTTCCTTATTCTTGGGCTGGTCGCGTGTTTCGGTACACTCGATGAGTATTTCTTCGGTCTCGCCCGTATTGGGGTTCTTCCAGGGATAGCGCAAGCGCACGCCCGACTCCACCTTGTTAACGTTCTGTCCACCTGCACCCGAACTTCTGAACGTATCCCACTTGATGTCGCCTTCGTTGATGTTCACCTCGAACTTATCGGCTTCGGGCAACACGGCTACCGTTGCGGCCGATGTGTGCATACGGCCTTGTGTTTCGGTGGCAGGTACACGTTGCACGCGATGTACTCCAGATTCGTATTTCAAGGTGCCGTACACATTGTCGCCGCTCACGGCAAAGTCTATCTCCTTAAATCCGCCAACGGCTCCTTCGCTTGATGCGGTAACGGAGAGGTTCCAACCTTTGGAGTCGCAAAAACGTTTGTACATGCCAAAGAGGTCGCCAGCGAAAAGCGCGGCCTCATCGCCGCCTGTGCCAGCCCTTATCTCCATTTGAACGTTCTTGGCATCTTCTGGGTCTTTGGGCACAAGCAGCAGTTTTATCTCCTCTTCCAACTTCGGACGCTCCGTTTCGTTGGCAGACAGTTCTTCGCGCGCCATATCTTTCATCTCGGCATCGCTTTCGTTGGCCAAAATGTCTTTGGCCTCGGCAATGGAATTAAGGCAAGCCACATAGCGCTTGCGTGCATTCATAATGTCGCCAAGGTCCTTATACTCCCTTGTCAACTTGACATAACGTTCTTGGTCGGCGATAACGGCAGGGTCGGTAATCAGCGTTGACACCTCCTCGTAACGACTTTCCAGTCCGTCTAACTTTGTTAATATGCTGTTTTGTTCTGACATAATCTCATTATAGTTAAGCCTTTTAAGTTCTTGAGTTATTGAGTTTATTTGTTTTTATCGCATGTTGCCTCAAACAAAAGCGAACGAACATCCTAATTGCAGAAAGTTCTAAGACAGGAAACACACAAACCGAATAAGCCGCAAACTAAAAAACTTTGTTCATTATATATAGGAATGTTAGTCGTAGAGGTATTTGCCATACTCCGAACGGATGGTAAGCGACTTCTTCCCTTCTTCGACACGTCCCACAACTTGTGCCTCTATATTGAAACCCTTGCTAATGGCAATAATGCGTTCGGCATGTTCGGGGCGCACATATATCTCCATTCGGTGTCCCATATTGAACACCTTATACATTTCTTTCCAATCTGTTCCGCTTTCCGACTGAATGAGTTTGAACAGCGGCGGCACGTCAAACATGTTGTCTTTTATCACTCGGCAATCGTCGCTAACGAAGTGCAGCACCTTTGTTTGTGCGCCACCCGTGCAATGTACCATGCCATGAACATGGTTGCGCATTTCATCTAGCACCTTGCGAATTACAGGAGCATAGGTTCGTGTGGGCGACAACACCAGCTGACCAGCATCAACGCCCAAGCCTTCGATGGCATCCGTCAATCGCTTTGTGCCACTATAAACAAGCTCTTTGGGTACGGCATGGTCGAAGGTTTCGGGATATTTCTCGGCCAGATACTTGGCAAACACGTCGTGGCGTGCGCTTGTCAGCCCGTTACTTCCCATTCCGCCATTGTACGTTTTCTCGTATGTGGCCTGTCCGCACGAAGATAATCCCACGATTACATCGCCTGGACGAATGTTAGCATTGTCGATAACGTCGCTCCGTTTCATTCGGCAGGTAACGGTAGAGTCAACAATGATGGTGCGCACAAGGTCGCCCACGTCGGCCGTTTCGCCACCCGTTGCATAAATACCCACACCCATTTCTCTCAGTTCGGCCAACAATTCGTCGGTGCCGTTGATGATGGCCGAAATCACTTCGCCAGGAACAAGCATCTTGTTACGCCCGATGGTGCTCGACACCAAGATGTTGTCAACCGCTCCCACGCATAGCAAGTCGTCGGTGTTCATCACCACCGCATCTTGGGCAATGCCTCGCCAAACGTTCAAGTCGCCCGTCTCTTTC
Source organism: Prevotella conceptionensis 9403948 (assembly GCF_000312305.1). Lineage (GTDB taxonomy): Bacteria > Bacteroidota > Bacteroidia > Bacteroidales > Bacteroidaceae > Prevotella > Prevotella conceptionensis. The sequence goes on from NZ_HE999449.1 coordinate 290,884, forward strand.
CAGTAAGCGTAGGCCAACGACGACTTCGTACCGGCCCCGTCGGCGTGCATGATGTTACAATACGCATCGTCGCCACCTAATATGTCGGGAATGATTTTGCAGAAAGCTTGCGGAAAAACGCCCTTATCGATATTCTTAATGGCGTTATGCACGTCTTCTTTTGCGGCACTAACGCCACGCATCATGTAACGGTTGTTCATCTGTTTGAGTTTATTTGGGTGAAAAGTGTTGTTAAATAAAGTGAGATGGCTTGCTGTTCGGCCCTGTGTTCGCGTGTAGTAACACCACGGCAAGAGCCTTTTGCGCTATTCTCTTCCGTGCCAAAACTCCCAGCTGGCAAAGGCTTGGAGCAACAGCATTTCAAGTCCGTTCTTGGTAATTGCGCCCCGTTCCATACCCTTTTTCAT
>NZ_HE999449.1:291616-296197 GCF_000312305.1 Prevotella conceptionensis 9403948
CCTTTTTCATAAACAGGGTTTCGTCGGGATTATATATTAAGTCGTATAGCAGCGTGTGTTGGTCCATCGCTTCGTATGGCAGTTTGGGGCATTCGTCTGTTCGCGGATACATGCCCAGCGGCGTACAGTTAACGATAACATTGTACTCGGCAATCACTTGGGGCGTTACATCGTCATAAGTGATGGTGTTGCCCTTGCGTGCCGTGCGGCTAACGAAACGCGTTTCCAAGCCAAGGCTTTTCAATCCGTAGTCGATGGCCTTGGCCGCACCGCCTGTTCCGAGGATGAGTGCCTTTTGATGGCCAGGTTCGAGCATCGACTCTATGCTGCGCGTAAAGCCGATAACGTCGCTGTTAAAGCCTTTTAGGTAAGGTTTAGAGCCCTTATGACTCACCCTAATAACATTTACCGCACCGATGGAACGTGCCTCTGGCGATAAGTCGTCAAGGTATTTTATCACCTCTTCCTTATAGGGTATGGTGACATTCAGCCCACGCAAGTTGGGCGTTGTGTCGAGTATTTCGGCCAAGCTGTCTATGCTTGCAATTTCATAATTCTCGTATTCGGCGTCAATACCCTCGTTGTGGAATTTCTCATTGAAGTAGCTTATCGAGAAGCTATGCCCAAGTGGAAACCCTATCAGTCCGTATTTGTCCATAATGTTCCTGAATATTCGTATTCAACTTGCCTTTACTAATTATTACCTTATACCTGAGAAACAGGAAAGTATAGTGGAAAAGATATGGTTCTATAAACGCATTTAACGGCAGTTTGCTTACAACGTATCAGCCCAATGCAGCATGTTGTATGCCTACAAGCACCTTTGTAGTGTCAGTACAAGCACCTTGTAGTGTCAGTACAAGCACCTTGTAGTGCCAGTACAAGCACCTTGTAGCATCAGTACAAGCACCTTGTAGCGCCAGTACAAGCATCTTGTAGCGTCAGTACAAGCATCTTGTAGCGTCAGTACAAGCATCTTGTAGCGTCAGTACAAGCATCTTGTAGCGTCAGTACAAGCACCTTTGTAGCGTTAGTACAAGCATCTTGTAGTGGTGCAATTCTTTGCTCTTAAACTGTTTTTTACAGAACGATCTATTTTACTACCATTCCAAAAACCATTTTGTTTGTAACTATTAGGCCTTTTCTAAAAAGCTCTCTTCGTTACTTGGTTGCCAGGTACATGGTGCAGATTCCGAACGTTAGCCGCTTAAACTTAACTTCTTCGAAACCTGCTTTCTTGAGAATTCCGACCATCGTTTCGCCTTGCGGAAAGGCCTCGACGGTGCTGATGAGATAGCGATAGGCACCCTTATCCTTGGATACGAGGCGCGCATAAAGTGGTAGTACGGTGTGCGAATATATCTTAAAGAGCCACGACATGGGGAAACGTTTGGGAGCCGAAAGCTCCACGATGCTTAAATGTCCGCCCTTACGCAACACGCGATGCAGTTCGCCCAGGCACTTGTCAAGGTCTTTAAAGTTGCGGATGCCGAACGCGGCGGTCACTGCATCAAACCGTTCCGCAGGGAACGAGAGGTTCATGCAGTCTTCTTTCATAAACGACACCACGCCTCCCAGCTGTGCCTTCTCCACCTTCTTGCGCCCAATCTCCATCATTCCTTCCGAGATGTCGGCCCCAATAAGACTGCTAGGCTTGAGCATCTTTGCGGCCAAAATAGCGAAATCGCCCGTGCCTGTGGCTATGTCGAGCATCTGTTTTGGCTTGAACGGCACTAGTTGCCCGATGGCCTTACGTCGCCAACGCTTATCTATGTCCCACGAAAGGCGGTGGTTCAACACATCGTATGTTGGGGCAATGTTGTCGAACATCTTTTCAACCAACTCGCCCTTATCGCCTTGTTCGCCGTAGGGTTTTATCTCTTCTTGCTTATACATGGAGGATATGTGCCATTAAATAGGGGTTATAGATAACGCGAAAGGCAACTTTGTTGGGCCTTCGCCCACACTGTCGACCTTGCAGTCATCCTGTTTTTTAACGTATATTCAGGCCAAAGGCATGAACGAGAAAAGCGAAACTGCGCTTTCATGCCACCCTTTTCCTCGCCATAAAGACAACTGGGGCTGACATGAAAACCAGTTAACGTTTGCCGTTCTATTTGCCTTGCGCCAAATATTCCGTTACGTTCTTCTCGATACGAGCAGCCAAATTAGCCTCATCTGCGGCCTTATTGAACGTCTCGCCGGTGATATGCTCGTATAGTTCGATATAGCGATTGCTCACCTCTTCTGCGTATTCGTCGGTTATTTCGGGCATGGTTTGGCCAGGCTCGTTCATGAAATTGTGTTCGATGAGCCATTGGCGCAAAAATTCTTTCGACAATTGGCGTTGCGGTTCGCCCTTAGCCAATTTCTCTTCGTAGCCTTCGGCGTAGAAATAGCGGCTCGAATCGGGCGTATGTATTTCGTCGATGAGATATACTTTACCGTCGCGCTTGCCAAATTCGTACTTCGTATCAACGAGAATAAGGCCGTGTTTGGCAGCGATTTCCTGACCACGACGGAAGAGTTTTTTAGTGTAGTCTTCCATCACGGCATAGTCTTCGGCACTAACAAGACCCTGTGCGATGATTTCTTCTTTCGAGATATTGAGGTCGTGACCTTCGTCGGCCTTCGTTGTTGGCGTTACGATGGGTTCGGGGAAACGCTCGTTTTCTTTCATGCCGTCGGGCAATTTCACACCGCACAGCTCCCTACATCCTTTCTTATATTCACGCCAAGCGGAGCCTGTAAGTATCGAACGAATGATCATCTCCACACGGAAACCCTCGCATTTAAGGCCGACGGTCACCATCGGGTCGGGCGTGGCCAACTTCCAATTGGGGCAGATGTCGGCCGTAAGGTCAAGAAACTTGGCCGCTATTTGGTTCAGAACCTGCCCTTTAAAGGGAATGCCTTTGGGCAAGATCACGTCGAAAGCCGATATTCTGTCGGTTGCAACCATCACGATTTTATCGCCGTCGATGTCGTACACATCTCTAACTTTACCGTGATACACACTCTTTTGTCCAGCGAAGTGGAAATCGGTTTGTGTCAATGCTTTCATCTCTATCCTTGTTTTTATGATGTATCCTATTCTTTCTCTTTATTTCTTTCTGTTTCGTAATATGCCTCATAAGCATTTACGATACGTGTAACGAGCTTGTGTCGCACAATATCCTTTTGGTCGAACTGCACAGTTGCAATGCCCTTTACATTGCGCAAGATGTCTAATGCCACCCGCAAACCGCTCTTTTGTTCCCTTGGTAGGTCTATTTGGGTTAAGTCGCCTGTCACAATCATCTTGGTGTTTGTACCCATACGCGTCAGAAACATCTTTATTTGAGCCATAGTGGTGTTCTGTGCCTCGTCTAAAATAACGATGGCATCTGTAAGTGTTCTACCGCGCATGAAGGCCAACGGAGCTATCTGTATCACATGTTTCTCCATCATGTCTTGCAGCTTTACGGCAGGAATCATGTCTTCCAACGCATCGTACAGCGGTTGCAGATAGGGGTCTATCTTCTCTTTCATATCACCAGGTAGAAATCCCAGTTTCTCGCCAGCCTCCACTGCTGGTCTACTAAGGATTATTTTCTTGGCTGTTTTCTCCTTCAAGGCTTTCACTGCCAAGGCGATGCTCAGGTAGGTCTTACCCGTTCCTGCTGGTCCAACGGCAAATACCAAGTCGTGACGTTCGTATGCGTCTACCAATCGCTGTTGGTTTTCGCTCCTGCTCTTTATGGGCTTGCCCGTGATGTTGTACACAATAACATCTTTAATGGCATCGGCCTTGGTGCGTTTACCCTTAATAATGTCGAGAATGTCTTCTTCGTTGATGGCATTGTATTTAAGGATATGTTTCCTTATGCCTTCGGTCTTCTCTTCGAAGATTGCCATCTCTTCCTCATCACCCAGCACGCGGATGACATTGTCGCGAGCAACGATGCGCAATTTGGGGAACAGCGACTTTATCATTTGCAGATACCCGTTGTTCACCCCATAAAACATTACGGGGTCAATATCTTCAAGTACAATATGCTTCTCTACCAATGTCGTAATTCCTAAATATAATATTAGTGCAAAATTACAAAAAGCTTTCCATAACCCAACACTTTTTTCTATCTTTGTGGCGCAATTAAACGTTTTTCAATGAGATTGACAAAGAACCAGTTTTTAAAGGCTTTCGCCGCGGTGGTTGTTTTGTTGGCCGTGGTGCGGGTGGTTTTCCCTTCCATCGCCAAACCTGCCGATGCAAAGAAGAAGACAGAAACCAAGGGGGAAGACATCAGCGAAGATGCCGAAAGAAACGCGCATGCCGCAGCACAACCCGTGGATGGAAAGCTAACCAAACTGAAATTTTTCAAGGCCGACGGCACACCCGTGAAGAACCGCATTATGAGTGTTCCCAACTTTTCCAAAGCCTTCCCCGACCTTAACGACGTGCAGTTGGAGATGGCACAGAAGTATGGCGTTAAGCCCGTGGCCGACCGAAAGGAGGCGGAAAACCGAAAGGCTGAGTTGGTGTATATGGCTAGCAGTCCTTATTACCATGTAGACAAGCTGAACAATAGCGTGCCTTAC
>NZ_HE999449.1:296292-325628 GCF_000312305.1 Prevotella conceptionensis 9403948
AGCTGAACAATAGCGTGCCTTACCTTGTGCCGAGAGCAGCCGTACTGCTCAACGACATTGGCCGAAACTTCTTTGATAGCCTGCAAATTAAGGGTATTCCACTGCATAAGTTCATCGTCACGAGTGTTCTTCGCAGTGAGGCCGATGTGAAAAAGCTACGCGGACACAACGGCAATGCCTCAGAAAACAGCTGCCACAGGTTTGGAACAACATTCGACATTGCCTATAACCGATACAAAACAGTGGAAACGCCCGACGGGCCTGCTCGCCGAAAGGTAAGAAACGACACGTTGAAATGGGTAATGAGCGAGGTTTTGAACGACTTGCGACGAAACGAACGCTGCTATATTAAATACGAAGTGAAACAAGGTTGCTTCCATGTCACGGTGAGATAATTGTTGCAAGCAAGTATCTCGTCATCCTCCTGTATATATAATAAGGTGTAATATGAAAACACTCATCGTTGTTCTTGGACCTACGGGTGTTGGCAAAACAGCACTTTGCCTGCATCTTGCCAAGCGTTATGCAGCGCACATCATCAGTGCCGACTCGCGGCAGATGTTTGCCCAACTGCCCATCGGAACTGCTGCCGCCACTCCCGAAGAGCAACAACAAGCCACCCACCACTTCGTTGGCAATCTTAAACTCGACGAGTATTATAGTGCATCGTGCTTTGAAACCGACACCCTTGCCTTGCTCGACCAGCTTTTCGCCAACGGCGACGTGGCCTTGATGACGGGCGGCAGCATGATGTACATTGATGCTGTTTGCTATGGAATAGACGACATTCCAACCGTAGACGACAACACACGGCAACACGTAAAGCAACTTCTGGAACAGCAAGGACTACCAGCCCTTGTTGAGATGCTTAAACAATTAGACCCCGAACATTACGATTTCGTTGACAAACAAAACCCCAGAAGGGTGTGCCACGCCCTTGAAATATGCCTGATGACGGGCAACACATACACCTCGTACCGAAAAAAAGAGCGCAAACAACGTCCGTTCAACATCATTAAGATTGGCCTGAACCGTCCGCGCGAAGAGATGTACAATCGCATTAACCAACGCGTGTTGCAGATGATGGCCAATGGATTAGAAGAAGAGGCGCGCCGCGTTTATCCCCTGCGGGGGCTAAATTCGCTCAATACCGTGGGATATAAGGAGCTGTTCGCCTACTTCGACGGCACCATTCCCTTGGAAGAGGCTGTAAGACAAATACAATCCAACACGCGCAGATACATGCGCAAGCAACTAACATGGTTTAAGAAAGACCCTGAAATAAAGTGGTTTTATCCCGACAACACAGAAGAAATTACAAATTATATCGACAGTTTTGTCGGGATAACAGATTAAATACGTAAATTTGCAACAGGTAAACCACGCGTTGCACCTGCATCATGAGCATGTGAACAGCAGCGCGGCTTATGCCAAACAATAAGAAGAACACAGGCCCGATGCGCCTCCGAAAACAATCGACAGGACAAAGGCGTTGTCTTCTCAACCAACCAACAACTGATTATGCGAAAGAAAATCGTACAAGGCGCGCAATGGTGCGCCACTAAGTTAAAGGCATTTTGGAAATGGTACAAAGGCCTATACAAAGGCCGCAAATGGTATTTCAAGACGGGTGTGGTCGTTGCATCGGCGTTTGTTGCCTTCTTTGTCTATCTGGGTATGGTAGACATCAACTTCCTTTGGCTCTTTGGCAAGTCGCCGGGATGGTCCACCATCAACAACCCCATAACTGCGCAAGCCTCTGAAATATACAGTGCCGACGGAAAACTCATCGGTAAATATTTCAACGAAAACCGCACGCCTGTAACCTACGGCGACGTTAACCCCGTGTTTTGGAATACGCTTATCGACACCGAAGACGAGCGTTTTTACAGCCATTGGGGGGTAGACCCCATCGGAATGTTCGCTGCCGCCAAGGATGCCGTTACCAAAGGCGACGGCCGCGGTGCATCTACCATCACCCAGCAGCTGGCCAAAAACCTATTTAGGGTGCGCACCGAATATTCTACGGGCTTGCTTGGTAAGATTCCTGGCATACGTATGCTCATCATGAAAACCAAAGAATGGATTATCGCCACCAAGTTGGAGCTGAGCTACGACAAGAATACTATCCTCAGTATGTATGCCAACACGGTAGACTTTGGATCCTCGGCGTATGGCATTAAGACGGCCTGCAAAACCTATTTCAACATCACGCCCAAAGACTTGACGGCCGCGCAGTCGGCTACACTTGTGGGCATGCTCAAAGCCACAACCACGTACAACCCCATAACGCATCCCGAAAACAGCCTGAAAAGGCGCAACACCGTGTTAGCCAACATGGTTAGGCGAGGCCATCTAAGCCAAGCTGTGTACGATTCGCTCTCGCAAACGCCTCTTAGCCTTAAATACAACGTTGAAACCAATTACGACGGACAGGCCAATTATTTTAGGGAGGCAGTGGCCGACTACCTCAAAGACTGGTGCGAAGCCAATGGTTACGACCTCTACACCAGTGGCTTGAAGATTTATACCACCCTCGACACGCGTATGCAAAAATACGCAGAGGATGCCGCCACCAAACAAATGCGGCAGGTTCAGCAAAACTTCAAGAACCATTGGGGAAAGAACGACCCGTGGATTGACGAGCGCGGAAGGGTGATACCCGACTTCATCGAGGGCATCGCACGCAAACAACCTGTGTATAATTGGCTGTTGGAGAAATTCCCCAACCAACCCGACTCCATCACGTATTACCTCAATAAGCCCCATAAGGTTAAACTTTTCGACTATGCCAAGGGCTCTATCGAGATGAATATCTCTACGATGGACTCCATCCGCTATATGGTTCGGTTCATGCACTGCGCCTTTGTTGCAATGGAACCACAAACGGGAGCTGTGAAAGCATGGGTGGGCGACATCAACTTCGACTCGTGGAAGTACGACAAGGTAAAGGCCATGCGCCAGCCTGGTTCCACCTTTAAACTCTTTGTTTATACCGAGGCCATGAACCAAGGCCTTACCCCTTGCGACAAACGCCGCGACGAATACATCACGATGCAGGTGTACGACAAGAAGAAACACGAGGTGGTTACCTGGACTCCCTCTAACGCCAATGGTTCGTTCTCTGGCGACTCAATGCCGTTAAAGTCGGCTTTTGCCAAGAGTATCAACTCGGTGGCTGTGCGTCTTGGCCAAGAAATGGGCATCAAGCGCATTATCGAGACTGCCGAGAAGATGGGCATTAAGAGTCCGTTAGAAGATGCGCCCTCGCTAGCACTTGGCTCGAGCGACGTCAACCTGCTCGAACTAACCAACGCCTACTGCACCATTGCTAACGACGGTATGCACCACGAACCCGTACTTGTTACCCGAATAGAAGACAAAGACGGAAGAGAAGTGTTCCTTGGCCCAGCCACATCCGAACAAGCTGTGCCTTATAAAACGGCCTTCCTTGTACAACAGCTGCTGATGGGCGGCATGCGCGAGTCTGGCGGAACCTCTCAAAGCCTTTGGGGATATGTGGGCGACTATCGCGACACCGACTTTGGAGGAAAGACAGGTACATCCAACAACCACTCCGACGCATGGTTCATGGGCGTTAGTCCTAAACTGGTGGTTGGCGCTTGGGTTGGTGGCGAATACCGAAGTATACACTTCCGCACTGGTGCCCTAGGACAAGGGAGCCGAACGGCTCTGCCCATCTGTGGATATTTCTTACAGTCGGTGTTCCGCGACCCTGCATTTAAACAATATCATGGCAAGTTTGGAAAACCGCGAGATGCAGACATAACGCGCGACATGTACCTGTGCGACAGTTATTATCCGCGAGCGAAAAAAGACACAACAGAAACCGATAGCACGGGGGGAGAAGGTATCATCATTCTCGACGGCAATGGAAATCCCATCAGGGAAATTTCACCAGGCGACCTTCTCCCCTCCGAGCAAGGTCAAGAGAAAAAGCGTTCTCGCCCCACCGAGCAACCGCTAAATCTCGATGAGCTATAACACGCCACGATATATTGCACGCCATTGCACACCTCATCCAGTAAGTCAACGCGCGGCGGATTTCGCCAACAGGCATCCGCCACATCACAATTTTCTATTCTGATTGCCGTGTCAAACGCGTTTAGTACCAAATTAGTACACATATACGGTGAAAGACAAGTCTACACAGACCGACTTTGATTAAGCCATCCTAAGACAGATTTGACAAAACAACGTGAACAACGATACGCCCAACCAAATAGACTTAGAGAACGGGGAGATGCAAAAGGCTCTCCAAATCATACAGTTTACCCGTCGCTCGCTCTTCCTAACGGGAAAGGCGGGCACGGGTAAATCAACGTTTATGCGCCACATCGCGGCCACCATCAAGAAAAAACACATCATCCTAGCACCAACGGGTATCGCTGCCATCAACGCAGGCGGAAGTACCTTGCACAGCTTTTTCAAACTGCCTTTCCACCCCTTGCTGCCCACCGACAAACGCTATACGGCACGCAACATCCGCAACACGCTTAAATATAATGGCGAAAAAACAAAACTCTTACGCGAGGTAGAACTCATCATTATCGACGAAATATCGATGGTTAGGGCAGACATCATCGACTTTATCGACAAAGTACTGCGCATCTACAACCGCAACATGCGCGAGCCTTTCGGTGGGAAACAGTTACTCTTGGTAGGCGACATCTATCAGCTCGAACCCGTAATAAAAGAAGACGAACGCCAATTACTTCGTCCGTTCTACCCCTCTTGTTTTTTCTTCGATGCACATGTGTTCAGAGAAATGCAACTCATTGCAGTAGAACTGAGGAAAGTTTACAGGCAAAGGGATGCACAATTCATTTCCCTACTCGACCACATACGCACCTCGCACGTTTCTGATAGCGATCTGCGACTACTTAATGCACAAGTTAACGCCGAGATAGGAACAGAAGAGGGACGCTTATCCATCACGTTATCGGGGCGTAGAGATACCGTCGACTACATCAACGAGAAACAGCTCAACACCCTACCCGACGAACCAACAATATTCTATGGACACATCGAGGGCGAGTTCCCAGAGAGCAGTTTGCCCACACCAATAGAATTGGAAGTGAAAACTGGTGCACAGGTTCTGTTCATCAAGAACGACAAAGAACGTAGGTGGGTGAACGGCACGCTAGGGACAATCATTGGGTTTGGCGACGAACAAGACGGCATTATATACGTGCGAACCGAAGACGGCCGCGACTTTGACGTGGAAAGGGAGATTTGGTCGAACGTGCGATATACCTTTAACGAGAAAGAACAAAAGATTGAAGAAGAGGAAATAGGTAGCTATCGGCAGTTCCCTATTCGCTTGGCATGGGCCATCACCGTACACAAGAGCCAAGGCCTAACCTTTAACAACGTAAAGATAGACTTCACTGGCGGCGTATTCGCTGGCGGACAAACTTACGTGGCCCTATCGCGTTGCACCTCTTTGCAAGGCATTAGTCTGCAAGAACCCATCCGCCGAGAAAACATTTTCGTACGAACGGAGGTCACCAACTTTGCGCGCAATTACAACAACCTCAACATCATCAACTCGGCTTTGCAAGAAAGCAAGGCCGACAAGCAGTATAACGACGCCATAACCGCCTTCGACAAGGGCGACATGCAAGCGGCCATCGACAACTTCTTTCTGGCCATCCACAGCCGATACGACATTGAGAAACCCGCCGCCAAAAGGCTTATCCGCAAAAAGCTGAACATAATCAACCTGCTAAAACAGCAGCTGGAAGAGGCACGCGCTATGGAAAAGCAACGTGCAGAACAACTGAAACGCCTAGCAGCCGAATACACATTGCTTGGCAAGGAGTCTGAAAAGGAGGGCATGCCCCAAGCTGCCATCAGGAATTATGAAAAGGCTTTGGAGCTATGGCCCGACTTACCCGAGGCCAAACGCAAGCTGAAGAAATTGAAAAAATCGGGAGATTAAGGTAGCTTTGATATATTTTAAAGGAGATTTCTTATACAAACATGGCAAAATAACCAATAATCTTTTAAAAAACGAAGTACAGATGACATCAAAAGCACGTAGTAAATCATTGTTCATACTAGTAATTTGTCTTACCCTCATGGCAGCCTGTTCTTCTCATAATGGCAGAAGTCTTGAATGCTTTGAAGTAACCAACAGACAGTTAAAAGCCATTGTTAATACCATGACGCAACAGTTTTTCACGGAAAATACGGAAGATAAGGTCGCTGTACTTGACATTGTACAAGAGGACTCGATAACTAAATTTGTCTTTTCATTTCAAAATAAGCACCGCTTACGAGATAAATACATTGCGTATAAAGGCAGGCGCATAGTGGGATATATCAGCCAAAACCATCGTGATTTGATTGTGCTAACCAATATCCACATTATCACTGAATTGCAAGAAACCCTTGAACCACTGATGAAACCCTCAGACAAAATTAAGAATTTTGACTTTCTATCCACAGACAACCAATTGTACTACGATGCTGAAACAAAAGGATGGAAGAGTTTCGAAACGATATACGAGCCTATCTTGGTTGAGTATCAACTAAAAGAAGGACACTTTTCACAGCCAACAATGAAAAGATAACATCACAATCCTCCTCTCTTATATAAAATAACAGATGAAACATCTTACAGCAATAATTGCAGTGATAATAGGTTCTATTTTGGTTGGCTGCAACCAGAAAATTAAGCAGAGTAGACTTTTCGTTCCCAAACAAATACAATGGGACACCTTGAAAGGTGGATTTGAAGATGATACCGATTTGTATCATAAAGCCTTCTTTGTGCTATATGTGAGTAATGACACCCTCTATAAGATAAAGACTGAAAATGAATTGATAAACGACAGCATCCTTACTGTCACATCTGCATCTTGTGCAGAAGCCTTTGAAATAAAAGAAATAACCCCCGAAATGCTTATAGTTGAGAGGGAAAATAAGAAAGACACCATCTTTCTTGCACACTACACAGACCACAAAGTGCATAAGCAAAGTATAAATAGAGTTAAGCAATGGATCTATGGTAAATATCCAGCACCTGAGATTGTCATACCAAATTGATTATATCTGAACCTATCAGAAGTTATCTCCACAATAAGAACATCAAATGAAACTTATCTTCAACTTATTGCTTGCTGTATGTCTCTCGGCATGCGCTTTATCACCAAACACCCCACAAAAAGACATAATAAAGGATGTGCAGAAGAGAAAAAGCACCATCGTAATTGACGGTGAACTTAAATTGCAATACCATACGAAAGGCGAATACTATGTAATGGACTTTATAACCATTGGTGAAAATTACATTACCTTTAATAAAAAGGCATCTGAACTGATTACCATTCATATCAGATATGCAGGTGAAAAAGGAGCCATTATTGGAAGAGATTATCACTTCGACGACGATACGCACAAACTATCGCATTTCTATTCGCTAAGGAATAATAACCATCATGGTTTTGCCGTATTCTATAATGATGCGAGAAAAGTTGAAAGATACGAGTACTTCAATGAGGGAGAAAGTGGGCATCCACAATTGACTAATACCAATTCTATTAGTAAAGTCCACCAAGAAGTATTTTCGGACAGCCTCTTCAATACGCTATTCCCAAGACGAGGGTATGGAGATTTATACAAGAATAATTCTATAGAGTATCACAAAATTCGGGATAAATGTATCTTGCTTATAGGTCCTTTATGTTTTGTCGTTAAGAAAGAGGGTACTCTGGAAGCAATCTTTACGCACTGTTATAAATGCAACAATAAGTTGTTCAGAGGTGGAGAAGGTTATTTCTTTGACCCACACAGCCATTACTTAATAGCTTTGTGCCGTTATAAACATAACACACTAAATGGAAAAGCCATTATATTTGATAATAACGGGATGGTAATACAACACAAATGACGACCTAAACAAATGGTGTAATGGCCCCTACATGATTTGAGTATGAAAAATAGATGGACAACTTAAAAGCACACTTCATCCCTTATCCATACCTCTTACCACACTCATTCCAATGAAGTCGTCATGCCTTTTTAATATTGAAGTCATCTAGACTTTTAAAATCTCTACAATTTGAGAGGAACTTATTTTCTTTGTGCTACTAAAACAAGATAAACGCCCTGCTCATGTACGAAGTACCAGACAAAGACACAATAAAACATGAGGTTATCTCCCTTTTGCCTGTAACAAAACGTGGTTATGTTTCAAAAAGCGACCTGTTGGAAGGTATTCCAAAGATGCTCTTCAAGTTGCAAACTGCCTATCGAAGGCAAATTAATTCCGCGTTTCCACGATGTTGTTTCCATTGGCCGCGAGCAACATGCCCTGCAACCGCGCGCACTGGCGGTGGTAAGCGTTCCTGGTTTTCGTGCCGTTGCCCATGCGCGTGCATACAGCACAATCGCTTTTGTCTAGTTTTCAGCAACAAATTTAACATTATAACTGCCCTTTCTATCAACCAATCGTCCACCTTGCCGCAAATAATCGATTCTCGCGGAGGTTTGTTTTAATGCAAAAAGGGGGGTGTCTGTGAATGCGGTAAAATGTATTTTTATTTATAAAGACAGCCATTTACACCAATTTGAGGGCTATTTGCAGCAAAATGGGGTGCAATATGGTGCAAAACGCAGTGCAATATGGTGCAAAACGCAGTGCGTTTTGGTGCTAAACGCAAGGTAAAACGGTGCTAAATGCAGGGTAAAATGCTGCTAAATTCAGGGCAAAAAGCATAAGGATGCACTGCAATGGTATAAATATAACCTTTGTGAACCATCAGAAACAGGACGAAAAAGGGCAAAACAGCCATTAAAAAGCCGATTTTTAGGGGTTAAAAGTGGGTTATTGGGCTTGAAAAATTACGTGCCGGCAACCAAACTAGAAAGGCAAAATGGTACAAAACGCAGGTTTTGTCCTTAAAAACAGCCAAGTTGGAAGACGTGGAAGGTTAGAAATAGTGGCTTTTTACCTACTTTATGACCTATATTTTTGCTGGAATGGAGTGAAAATTAGAGCCAAATTGTAAAAACAAATAAAACAATTTAAGTTTCTGAGTTGAGGGGTTGGCAACTTGGCGTTTGGGGGAGCCGATGCTTACGGGAACTGTTGGTTTTTCGTGAATCTATAAACAGTGAGCTTATTTGCCCCGTACTTCGTACATAAGTGCGGTGTTTTTCTTGGTTTTACTGCACAAAGACACCAAACTCCTCTCAATTTACAGAAATATTATAAGTCAAAACAACCTCGTTGTGTAAGCCGCTCAGTTCATGAGCATCTAAGGGTTTTAACCCGGACTCGGTCGTTGAGTAGGTGCAGATTTTGCCTGTTTGTTAAGTACATCGACTATCTTATCCTTGAAGGCATAGCGTGCCACGTTAAGAGAATAAGGCAGGAAATATGCCGACAAGCAAACGAAAAATGAACAGGAAACGATGGAAACACCCCCAAAATAATTGATAAGCGGTCTGATAGACCGATTGGGCTTTAATCGTAACTGCACATTTGGGTTACATTTGTAACCTTTGTGTCTTGATTTTGAATAAATTGTTGTTCGTTACCATTTCTTTGGCGGATAGATGGCTTATTTTCAAAAAAAATGCTTACTTTGCAGGTTAAAATTAGGAGCCTTGAGGCAAAATAGATAGACGAGCGAACATTTTTGTATGAAGAAATATATTCGATGGGTTGTCATAGCTGTTGCCATCCCGATTGTGCTTTTTCTTATCTTAGTGGTTCTGCTTTACTGCCCACCTGTACAAAACTGGGCTGTTAAGCGGGTTGCGAGCTATGCATCGCAAAAGATGGGCATGGAGATAACAGTGGATAGGGTGAGACTTGTGTTTCCACTTGACCTCGGTGTTGAGGGCGTAAGGGTTCTGCAAGCTAATGATTCGATAGCGGGACAAACCGACACCATCGCCAATGTGGGAAGAATTGTGGCCAATGTGCAATTGATTCCTTTACTAAGCAATAAGGTGGAAGTAGACGAACTGTCGTTACACGACGTGCAGATGAATACAGCCAACCTTGTGCATGAGGCACGCATAAAAGGAAAAGTGGGCTTATTGCTTGTGCAAAGCAGGGGTGTCGACCTCAACTCGAAGACCATCAGGGTGAACCAAGCCCAACTGAAAGATGCCAACATCAGCGTGGAGTTGAGCGACACCGTTCCGCCCGACACCACTAAAACTCCCATTTATTGGAAAATAAAGGTGGACAAATTGCAGATAGAGCACTCTAAAGCTTTGCTGCGAACACCACGAGACAGCATGACCGTATTGGTAGATCTGCCCAAACTGGATGCTAAAAACGGCTATTTCGACCTGTATAAAAATCTCTATCGGCTTGAAACGCTCAATTGGCAGAACGGAAGTCTGAACTACGACCAAACCTACAAGCCCCGAACAGACGGCTTAGACCCTAATCACATACATCTTACAGAACTGCATTTGGGTATCGACTCATTTTATTTCTGTCAGCCAGAGTTGAAAATGAATCTCCGTGTGTGCGCCTTTAAGGAGAAAAGCGGTGTTCGTGTAAATCATATTAGCGGACATGTTGCGCTCGATTCTACGCGTATTGCGTTGCCCAATCTTGAACTGCGCACGCCCGAATCGTCGCTCACGGCCAAGTTCAACATGGATATGAACGCCTTCGATGAGGTTAATCCAGGTAAATTATATGTTGCCTTGCACGCCTCGTTGGGTAAGGCCGACTTGCTGCGCGCTATGGGCGGCATGCCCGAAGGGTTTAGAAAGGCGTTTCCCAATTATCCTTTGCGCATAGATGGCGTGGCTAAGGGCAACAAGGAACGTATTGCCTTTTCAGGACTTAATGTGGTTTTGCCCACCGCCTTTAAGCTGCAAACCACGGGTTACGTAGAGAAACCTATGGATACGCGTAGGTGCAAAGGAGAGATTTTCTTGAAAGCCAATACCTATAACTTGAACTTCGCTAAGGTGTTGCTTGACAAAAAACTGCAACGGCAAGTGAATATTCCGTCGGGTATCTCGCTTAACGCTCGCGCCAAGATGCAGGGTGAGGCGTATCAAGCAGACGCCACGATGCACGAAGGCGGCGGCAGCGTACAATTAAAGGGCAGTTTTAATGCGCACAAGATGGCTTACAATGCTAACATTAAGCTGAAAAGTTTGGCTTTACAGCATTTCTTGCCCAACCAAGGCTTGCATCCCTTTACGGGCGAAGTGGAGACACGAGGTGTGGGAACCGACTTTATGTCGACCAAAACCCAACTGTTTGCCAATGTGCGCATAGACCGTTTCCACTATGGTGGTTATGACTTAGACAAAATTGCAGGCAAAGCGCAGATGAGCAACGGCCTTATCACTGCCTCGTTACAAAGCAATAACCCCTTGTTGAAGGGTTCGATAAACGTCAACGGACGAAATAGTGATAAGCTGATAAAGGCACACATCAATACCGACCTGGCCAAGCTAGACCTTTATAACCTGCACTTGCTAGACCAAAAAGTGGTGGCCTCTTTCCGTAGCGACCTTAACTTGGAAACCAACGGCAAGGATTACTACAAGCTTGAAGGCAATGTTGCCGACATCATGGTTAACGATACAGCCAAAGATTATCGCCTTGGAGCCATGTCTGTAAACCTCTTTACCAATCGCGACACCACCCATGCCAATCTTGTTTGCGGCGACCTTGCATTGCAAATGAATAGCAAGGGCGGCTATGCCTATATCTTAAATCGCGGCATGGGCTTTTGGAAAGAACTGCAACACCAACTTGCCACAAAACACCTAAACGAGGCACGACTACGCGAACGCTTGCCCTTAGCCAACATCAACTTGCAAAGCGGACGTCAGAATATCTTTATGCGCGTGTTGCGTAAGTATGGCTACTCGGTGGGCGAAATGTCTGCCGACCTCCATTCGTCGCCCGTTGCCGGGCTAAATGGTTATCTCAACGTCAACCAGCTGGTGGCCGACAGCATACTTATCGACACGGTGCGTTTGGCATTGAAGTCTGATGCCGACCAAATAGCCTACTCGGTGCAGGTGCGCAACAACAAGAAAAATCCTCAATACGTGTTTAATGCCCTCCTAAATGGTGCATTGGAAGAGCGCGGAACATACATCAAAGCGCAGATTTACGACGAAAACAACAAGCTGGGCATCGGCATGGGCGTGCGTGCCACGATGGAAGATAATGGCATACAGCTTAGTTTGATGGACCGTGAGGCCGTTTTGGGCTATAAACAGTTCACGGTTAACGATAGCAACTACGTGTTTATGGGCGACGATCGCCGCGTTCGCGCCGACTTACGTTTAAGGTCGACAGACGGAACCGGTATCCAACTGGCCACCAACAACGAGAACGAAGAGGCTTTGCAAGACATTACGCTCTCGCTAAACCGCCTAAATCTTGAGAAACTATTCTCTGTTTTGCCCTACATGCCCGAAGTGTCGGGTACGCTTAACGGCGATTTCCACGCGATACAAACCAAAGATGCGTTGTCAATCTCGTCGGCCGTGTCGGTTACCGACTTGGCTTATCAGCATAGTCCGATGGGTAATCTCAGCTCCGAGTTTGTTTACATGCCGAAATCCGACGGCGGACACTACATTGATGGCACGCTAAGTCAGAACGACATACAGGTTGGTCAGCTGTCGGGTACGTACAATTCGGCTCGTGGTGGGCAGCTTGATGCCACCTTAAAACTCGAACGGCTGCCCCTTACCATCGTAAACGGATTTATACCCCAGCGCATGTTCGGACTTAATGGCTACGCCGAAGGCGAGTTGGCCATCAAGGGCGCATTGTCTAAGCCTATGATTAACGGCGAAGTTTTCCTTGACTCGGCCCACCTGTTCAGCGACCCGTATGGCGTAACGCTACGTTTTGCCAACGACCCCGTGCGCATTGTGAACAGCCATCTGCTGTTCGAAAACTTCGAAGTGTTTGCCCACAACGACAGTCCACTGAACATTTCGGGCGAATTCGACTTCTCCAATCCCGACCGTATGCGGATGGACATGCGCATGCGTGCCAACAAATACGAGATCATCAACTCCAAGGAGAACTATCGTTCCGAAGTGTTTGGCAAAGTATTCGTTAACTTCTCTGGCCGAATGTCGGGCGAAGTGAGCAACTTGAACCTGCGCGGTAAGCTGGATGTGCTTGATGCCACCGACATGACTTACGTTCTGCGCGACTCACCGCTTTCTACCGACAATCAGATGGATGACTTAGTGTCGTTTACCAACTTTGCAGAAAACAAAGCCGAAATTATCAATCGCCCCGCATTGACGGGTTTTAACATGGACCTGAGCATGAACATCGACCCCAATGCGCACATTCTTTGTGCGCTCAATGCCGATAAGTCTAACTATATCGACTTGATGGGTGGTGGCAACTTGCGCATGCAATACACTCCGGTTAACGGACTAAGGCTTACAGGACGTTACACCCTTAACAACGGCGAGATGAAGTACTCGCTCCCCGTTATTCCGCTTAAGACCTTTACCATAAAGAACGGAAGTTACATTGAATTTACGGGAGATGCAATGAACCCGCGCCTAAACATCACCGCAACTGAGATAACAAAGGCCTCTGTAACCACAAACGGCAGGGACGGGCGTATCGTTGAGTTCGAATGTGGTGTGGTGGTAACCAAGACCTTGAAGAATATGGGATTGGAATTTACCATCGACGCACCACAAGACATGACTGTCAGCAACCAACTTAAAACGATGGGTAGCGATGAACGCGGAAAACTAGCCGTTACGATGCTCACCACAGGCATGTATTTGGCAGACGGCAACACCAGCAGTTTCTCTATGAACAATGCTTTAAGTGCATTCTTGCAAAGTCAGATAAACAACATCACGGGCAACGCCCTGCGAACACTCGACCTAAGTATTGGTCTCGACAACGTAACGGATGCCAGTGGCAACATGCACACCGACTATTCGTTTAAGTTTGCCAAACGATTGTGGAGCAACAGACTTCGTATTATCGTTGGTGGTAAAGTCTCGTCTGGTTCCGATGTCGGGCGAAACGACAACACTTTCTTTAATAACGTATCGTTGGAGTACCGCCTAAACCAAGGTTCTACACGTTACATGCAAATGTTCTACAATCGCGACAGCTACGATTGGCTGGAAGGCGACATCGGAAAGTATGGCGTCGGTTTTATTTGGCGAAGAAAGCTGCGCCACTTCCGCGATATATTCCGACTTAAAGTTCCCGAAGAGGTGGTGCTGCCAGCAACGCCCGACTCACTAAATAAAGAAAAGAAAGATGGCGAATAACCCCAAACACGTTTTCTCGGCATTGTTAGCTTGTGTCGCAACGCTTGTCGCTACTTCTTGCTCCACCACGAAAGGCGTTCCCGAAGGCGACCAGCTGTATGTTGGCCTTAAGAAAATAAAGTACACGAACTACGAAGACAACTCGCATTTCTCCTCAACACAAGAAGAAATGGAGGCTGCTTTGGATTGCGCACCCAATGGTGCATTCATGGGTAGCAGCTATTATCGCACCCCTTTCCCCATAAGCCTTTGGGTATGGAACGCCTTTTCCGAGTCTACATCGGGCGCAGGCAAATGGATAAGCAAAACCTTTGGCAAGCCCCCTGTGTTGATGAGCTGGGTAAACCCAGCCTTGCGCGCATCGGTTGCGCAAAACACATTGAAAAATCATGGCTACTTTCAAGGGCGTGTGAAGTACGAAGTGCTGACACAAAAGAACCCTAAGAAAGCCAAGATTGGCTATTCGGTGAGCGTTGGCCCACTTTACACGCTCGACTCGGTGGCCTATCTCAACTTCCCCCCCGAAATAACGCAGCTCATTGCCTCGCGCGCCTCTATCTCGAAGTTGCAAAAAGGCAGTCCTTTCTCCGTGTCGTCGCTCGATACAGAACGCAACCGAATAAGCAATTTGTTGCGTGATAACGGTTATTACTATTACCAGCCGGGCTACTCCTCGTTCCTTGCCGACACCATACAGGTTCCGCTAAAGGTACAATTGAAGATGTTGCCCACGGCCACTATGCCCGAAACGGCTAAACGTAGATGGTATGTTGGTAAAATAGACTTCTACCTCCGCAAGCAAATGGGCGAAACACTTACCGACTCCGTAAAGCGCAAAAGACTTACCGTATATTACAACGGCAAACGTTCGCCCATACGTTCGCGTATCTTGATGCGTAACATCATGTTACGGCCAGAACACATGTATCGCTATCGCGACGAGAACCTTACTTCGACCAAACTGATGGACATGGGACTTTTCAGCATGACCGATTTTAAGTTTACTCCGCGCGATACTACTTCGTTAGCCGACACGCTCGACCTTTCCATAACGGGCTTGCTCGATAAACCCTACGACTTTTACGTTGAAACCAACTACACAGGCAAGACCAACGGGCGCATGGGGCCTGCTGTCATTATGGGTTTCACCAGACGTAATGCCTTCCGTGGCGCCGAAAAGCTAGACATTAATGTGTTTGGTTCGTACGAATGGCAAACAGGTCACAGTGCTAATGGAGCTGCTGCGCAGATGCAGTCGTACGAATACGGAGCGTCGGCCTCGTTAGAGTTCCCGCGTCTTTTCACTCCTTTTTGGCAGTCGCGCCGCTTTTATAACACGCCTTCTTCGCTTATCAAGGTGGCGTCTAGTGTTATCAGCAGGGGCAGCTACTTCAAAAGGCACATCGTTTCGGGCGAACTCACTTACAATGTGCAGACCTCCGAGCGGTCGATGCACCAGTTTTCGCCCATCTCATTGCAATATAACTACATGACGAGCCACACGGCCGTGTTTGATTCCATCCTCAACGCCAACCCATATTTGAAGGTGACAATGAAAGATGTGTTCATTCCCAAGATGCGTTACAGCTACATCTTCAACAGTCCGTCGCGCTATCGTCATCCCATTTGGTGGCAAACCACTTTTAGTGAAGCCTCCAACCTCTTGTCATTGGCTTATATGGCGGCAGGTAAGAAGTGGGGCGAGAAAGACAAAACGCTGTTTAAGAACCCCTTTGCACACTTCTTTAAGATTGAAACCGATTGGCGTAAAACGTGGAAACTCAACGCTCATTCGCAACTTGTGGCTCATGCCTCGGCAGGTGCGATATGGAGTTACGGCAACGCTACAGAGGCTCCGTATAGCGAACAGTTCTATGTAGGCGGTGCCAATAGCATTAGGGCATTTACGGCTCGTAGCATCGGACCAGGGGCCTATTATCCTACGGCAAGCACAAACTCGTACCTCGACCAAACGGGCGACATCAAGCTATTGTTCAATCTCGAATATCGTCCACGACTCATCGGTAGTCTTTATGGCGCGGTTTTCATCGATGCTGGAAACGTTTGGGCCATGCACTCATCGAGCATGCGGCCAAACGCCACGTTCAATGTAAAGAACTTAGCTAAGGAAATGGCCCTAGGCACAGGTATAGGCCTTCGTTACGACCTCGATTTTTTTGTTATTCGTATAGATTGGGGTATTGGCATTCATGTGCCTTACAAGAGTGGTTTCTACAATATGGGGCGCTTTAAGAATAGTCAAAGCCTACACTTGGCCATTGGTTACCCATTCTAAATGGCCTAGTCTTGCTAGAATGGGATGTCTTGTGGCCAGTCAGAATAGTTTTTGGAAAATCGTTGTTAAAAGGATGCAAGACTTTCGCGGCATGGTATCAAGAAGATCTTACGCAGAGGAAAAGGAGGGCTTTTGTTTGCTTACGATGCAACAATGCCTTTCCAAATCCAGTTTTGTTTGACTATAATGTCAGTACAAGACACTTGTACTGACACTACAAAACCTGCATAGAGGCTATAACGACCGATGGGGGTTAAAGCATCATACAATCCCCAAATGTAGCATGGCGTACATGATACCATCTTCGTCTATATGCGTTGTAACAAAGTTGGCAGCTTGCTTTACGTCGTTGCCGGCGTTGCCCATTGCCACACCAACGCCTGCTGCACGTATCATACTGATGTCGTTTCCACCATCACCAAAGGCGGCGCAGGCATCAATGGGTATGCCGAGGTATTGGGCAATGGCGGCAAGCCCCCTACCCTTGTCGGCCATTCGCGAGGTAATGTCCATAAATTCAGGATGCCAACGCCCAGAAACGCAGTCGGGGATGCGTGGCATTAGCTGCTGTTCTTGTTCAACAGTGGCGAATGGAGTTAACTGCAAGATGTCGTATTGCATCACCTTCTCGATTGGTAAGTGATAATCAATGCCGTGGATGTCAAGCGTACGCCTAAAAATTCGGTCGATATTGTCCTTATAATTATAGGTGGTGATGTCTTTTTCGCCCACCACCACACACGAATAGTCTTGCTCGGTGGCATCGTTAAGTATCAATTCAACATCGCGCTTGGGGATGGGGTGATGATAAACCACTTCGTTGCCAACGGTGCAATATGCACCATTGGTGGTGAGATAACCGTCTATGTAGGGGAGAATGGAGTCGATGTTGTTGATGATGGCGTATGGTCTGCCCGTGGCGATAAAAACTTTCACCCCTTGGTGCTTGGCCTGTGCAATAGACTTAACAGCCGAAGTGGGGATGGTATGCGTCTTCATGCTAACAAGTGTACCATCGATGTCGAAAAACAATGCTTTTATCATATCCTGAAAAAATTTAGTGCAAAGGTAGCCTTTTATATTGGAATACGAAAACACCGCACGGCGAATGTTTTGCATTCGCCATGCGGTGTCGTGATTAACTGAAAATTAAAAGCTCCTGCGAGCAGTATTGCAACAAGCGTTTAACCGAAATCGTCAAACATAATGTTCTCGCGATCTACGCCTATACTGTCGAGCATTACTTGCACAGCTTTACTCATAGGACCAGGGCCGCACATGTAGAACTCGATGTCTTCGGGCGCGTCATGGTCTTTAAGGTAAGTGTTGTACATCACTTCGTGTACAAAACCGGCCACGTATGGCACCCCAGCCTCATCCGCTTTGGGGTCGGGGCGGTCGAGTGCAAGGTGGAAATGGAAGTTTGGATATTCCTTTTCCAACTCGTGGAAGTCTTCCAAGAAGAACGCTTCGCTCAGACTTCGCGCACCATAGAAGTAATGCATCTCGCGATCGCGAGTGTGAAGTGTTTTGAGCATGTGCATAATCTGACTGCGAAGAGGAGCCATACCTGCACCGCCACCAACCCAAATCATCTCTTTCTTCGAGTCGAATATCGGGTGGAAATCACCAAACGGACCACTCATCACCACCTTATCGCCTGGCTTGCGCGAGAAGATGTAGCTGGATGCAATACCCGTGGGCACGTCTTGAAAGCCCACCTCCGGGCGAGGCTTAAACGGTGTTGTGGCAATACGCACGGTTAGGGTGATGCGGTCGCCCTCTGCGGGGTAGTTGGCCATTGAGTAAGCACGGATGGTTTCTTCGGGATTGTGAGCTTTGAGGTCGAAAATGCCGAACTTTTCCCATACAGGCAGGTACTCTTCGCCAATGTCTTTCTTGTCGAAATCCTTGTTATAGTCGATGGTTTCGTATGCAGGTATCTTTATTTGAGCGTAACTCCCTGGTACGAAGTCCATGTGTTCGCCTGGTGGCAACTCAACGATGAACTCCTTGATAAAGCTCGACACGTTCTTGTTGCTGATAACCGTGCACTCCCACTCTTTCACACCCAGCACACTTTCGGGCACTTTAACCTTCAAATCGCCTTTAACCTTACACTGGCAACCAAGTCGCCAATGGTCTTTCACCTCTTTTCGCGAGAAGTGCGAGCGTTCGGAGTCGAGAATTTCGCCGCCTCCTTCCAGCACTTGCAGCTTGCATTGTCCGCAGCTAGCCTTTCCGCCACAAGCCGAAGGCAAGAAAATGCCGTTCTCGTTGAGGGTGGCCATCACGTTGTTGCCCTGCTCTACGGTAAGTTCCTTATCTCCGTTAACGGTGATAACCACCTTACCACTGGGCGAAAGGTATTTCTTGGCCACCAGCAACATTATCACCAGCAGCAAGATGATGAGCAGAAAAGCGGCTATACTTATTAATATAAACTGTAACATATATCCTTGTCTTATAGATTTAAGCCCGAAAAACACATCATGGCCATAGCCATCAGTCCTACGGTGATGAATGTTATGCCCAGTCCTTGCAGGGGTTTGGGCACGTCGCTATATTGCATTTTCTCTCTAATGGCTCCCATCGACACGATGGCCAGGGTCCAACCGAAGCCGCTACCAACGGCATAAGAGATGGAATCCCACACGGAACCGATGTACTGCGTGCTGGATGGGTCCATGTTTATGCGCTGTTGCATGAAGAGCGAGGCACCCATGATGGCACAGTTAACGGCAATAAGGGGTAAGAATATGCCCAAAGCAGAATAAAGCGAGGGGCTATATTTCTCGACTGCCATTTCTACCAGCTGCACAATACCTGCAATAACGGCGATGAAAAGGATGAAACTGAGGTAAGAAAGGTCGACACCCGCTATCAAACAATCGGGACCTAGCACCTTGGTTTGCAGCAAATAGTCGACGGGGACAGTAACAAGCAACACGAAGGTTACCGCTAAGCCCAGCCCCAAAGATGTTTTTACGTTCTTAGAAACGGCCAGATAAGAGCACATTCCCAAGAAGAAGGCGAATATCATGTTGTCCACAAAGATGGACCTAAAGAATAAACTGATTAAATGTTCCATAGCGTTTTCTTATTTTTTCTCCTTGTAGAAATATGCCCTATGCAGCCAGATAACACAGCCCAACAGTATCAATGCCATTGCGGGCATAGTCATCATGCCGTTGTTCAGATAGCCTGCATGGTACGCACTCTCAGGAATTAGCTGGAAACCAAGTAGCGACCCACGGCCGAAAAGTTCGCGAATGCAACCAACAAGCACCAAGATGAAGGCATAACCCAAGCCATTGCCGATGCCGTCGAGGAAACTTGGCCAAGGCTTATTCATCATGGCGAAGGCTTCGAGGCGGCCCATGAGGATGCAATTGGTGATAATCAGACCCACATATACCGACAGTTCTACGCTGACATCATACACAAAGGCTTTGAGAACTTGGCTAACGATGGTAACCAAGGCTGCCACCACCACCAATTGAACGATGATTCGGA
The DNA here is from genome assembly GCF_000312305.1 of Prevotella conceptionensis 9403948. Lineage (GTDB taxonomy): Bacteria > Bacteroidota > Bacteroidia > Bacteroidales > Bacteroidaceae > Prevotella > Prevotella conceptionensis. Next base: position 316,403 of record NZ_HE999449.1, read on the forward strand.
TGCGCGAAGGTATGGTGTTGCGTATCAAGGAGATGATAACGTTAGAGAAAGCCGTAATGATGGTAACGGCAAGTCCCATCACGATAGCCGGTTTTAGCTGCGAGGTAACGGCCAACGCCGAACAGATGCCAAGCACCTGAACCATGATGGGGTTATCGAGATTTAGCGGATTGACAAAGACTTCTTTGTTTTCCTTTGAAAATAACTTACTCATAACTGCTGCATTCGATTATTTACTGGTTAAAAACACGAGATACTTCGACAAACCCTCGATAAGCATGTCGCTCACGCCATTACTTGTTAACGTGGCGCCTGTTACCGCATCCACTTGCGTAGAGGGGTCGTCTACCTTCTTAACAACCGAGAGTGCCACTTTCCGGGTGCCCTCTGCGAACACCTTCTTTCCTTTAAACAGGTTCTGCCACTTCACGTTGTCTTTTATCTCCGCACCCAATCCGGCCGTTTCTCCTTCGTGATTGAAGTACGCTCCGTAAACAGTGTTCTTGTCTGCATCTAGTGCGATAAAGCCATTAATAGGTCCCCAAAGTCCCATACCGTAAACGGGTACGATGTACTTGGTTTGCCCGTCTACCTTACAAACGAACAAAGCCAAGCGGCCAGCCTTGTAATCGGCGCTGTTGAGCAAGAAACCGGCCTTCTCGCCGCCTTGTTCGCCTTTGGTGGTAACGTTTCCTTTGGTGTCTATTATCTCATCGGCCAATACCACTTCCTTATACTTCTGTGCAGCCTCTTCATCGCTTATGTCGCGAATGTTAAGCGCATAGAGCAATTGTTTCTTCTTATCCAGGGCCACGTTGATGTCTTGCAGAGGTTTCAACGCCTTAAAGACGAAAGCCAACAAGAAAGCAACGACAACGACGAGGATGGTAGAATATATCAGCGTATAGCCGTTAGTGTTGGTGTCTAATCCTTTTTTCTTCACTTCTGCCATGATGTCATTTGTTGTTTTTGGTTAAACGTTTCATGCGTTTGCTTATGTTTGCCTGCACCACATAATAGTCGATGAGGGGCGCAAACATATTGGCAAACAGTATGGCCAGCATCATTCCTTCGGGATAACCGGGATTCATCACACGTATGATAAGGGCCATTGCGCCGATAAGGAATCCGTAAATCCATTGTCCGGTGTGGGTTCGGGCCGACGTAACAGGGTCGGTTGCCATGAATACGGCACCGAAACAGAAACCGCCCAGCACGATATGTTCGTACCAGTCGATGCTGGTCATGCCCAAATGCTTAAACAACAAGGCCATCAAGATGCCTCCACCAAACACGCTTCCCATGGTACGCCAGCTGGCAATGCCTGTCCAAAGCAGAATAATGGCACCAATACCAATGGCAATCACGCTTGTTTCGCCTATACTGCCGGGGATAAAGCCCGTTATCATGTCGCTAAGGCTGTACGGAACGTTGGCTCCAACGCCAATCTCTCCCAAAGGAGTGGCAGCCGTAAAGCCGTCGGGCAGGTCGTAACCAAAGCCAAGAATAGAGTTGGAAGCCACCCAAACGGTGTCGCCCGTCATCTTCGAGGGGTAAGAGAAGAAGAGGAACGCGCGCGCGCAGAGCGCAACGTTGAAGATATTCATACCTGTTCCACCGAAAATCTCTTTGCAAATGACCACCGAGAAGGCCACGGCGAGCATCAATATCCAAAGCGGACAGTTCACAGGAATAATCAATGGGATGAGAATACCCGTTACCAAGAAACCTTCTTGTATCTCTTCGTGTTTCCATTGTGCCCAAGCGAACTCTATTCCAAGTCCTACGGCGTAGCTAACAACCACCTTTGGCAACACGGCTAGAAAGCCGAAGAAGAACAAATCAAAGAAACTGGCATCGGCCAAATGACCTGCTGCCGCGTAGTTTTGGTAGCCTACGTTGTACATTCCGAAAAGCAGAGCCGGCAAGGCGGCAATAACCACCATGCTCATGATGCGTTTCGAGTCGATGGAGTCGTGGATGTGCGTTCCCACTTTCGAAGTAGTGTTCGGCACATAGAGGAACGTTTCCAAGCCGTCAAAAATGCTTTGGAAGGCGTGGAGCTTGCCTCCTGGCTCGAATTTCGGCTTTATTTTATCTAAATATTGTCTTAATGCTTTCATACTGCTTTATGCATTTTCTTTACGTAACATGTTCAGCCCTTGGCGAACGATGCGTTGCAATTCGAGTTTAGAACTGTCAACGAACTCTGCCAGTGCGAAATCTTCGGGCGAAACCTCATAGATGCCCAGCTGTTCCATCTTGTCGATGTCGCCAACGATGATGGCTTTGATAAGGAACTCGCCATAAATGTCCATCGGCAACACACTATCGTATTCGCCACTCATGATAATATGGCGTTCGCCACCCTTCACACGTGCATCCAAATCGTACGCTTTCTTGGCCATGAGCCAAGAGAAATAACTGCGCGATGTGGAAAAATGGTTGGTGCGCGGCATTATCCAACCGAACATTTCGTTAGCGTCGGCACCTTCGGGGATAGCGGTTATCTCGGATGTTTTTACGCCAACGCTATCTTCCAAGCACGATTTCGTACCCGTTAAGGGGTTGCCGTTGATAAGGCGAAGGTCTTCTTGGCGCGTCAAAGCGTCTTTCAAAATCACCGAGAAAGGCGTTCCTATCAGCGCATCTACGTACATCGGCGATGCCATAGCACTGCCCCCGAGGGCTATTGTGCGCAGAAGATTAACCTTACCTGTATTGAACAGTCTTCCGAAGAAAATCACAAAGGTGGGGTCGACCGTCCAAACCACTTCGCCCTTATTCACCGGCGAGATGTGGTTTACCTGCACGCCTACATTTCCTGCGGGGCATGGACCATCGTAAACCGTCACTTCCACGTCCTTGGCGTTCACCAACGCATCGGCCTTTTGGTTCTTCCCTATTCCCAAATAGGTGGTTGCCATCTTCGAAAGGGCAGTCAATCCCGTTTGGAAATCGCGCTCGTTGCCCTGCAACTCGTATTCAAAGTCGTTGGCTAGGGGCATGTCGCGCAGTGCGGAAACAAAGATGGCCTTTGGCATTGTCTGCGGATTGGTAGACACGGCGTAAGGCAATTGGTATATATAGCCAAACAAACCAGCCTCCAACAAGGCGTTCTTCACACCGTCAGCAGAGAGCGACGACACATCGCGACGGCCGAAATCGTGATACTTCTGCACCTCGTCGGCCTGCAACCTGATGCCAAGTATCTTTCGCCTTTCGCCTCTTTCAACGGCCTTAACCGTTCCACTCACGGGCGATGCGAACCTCACCTCAGGAAAGTTCTTATCTACAAACAAGGCATCACCCACGTCTACACGGTCTCCTTCGTGTACAACGAGTTTGGGAACAACGCCTTCGAAGGTGTCGGGACGCACCACATACTCTGCGCATGCGCCTACAACGCGTTTCGTTTGGGCTGCTGTTCCTTTCAGGTGAATGTTTAAGCCTTTACGTAACTTAATGACATTTGCCATGATAAACTATAATATATCTGATTTTAATGATTAATCTCTTGTCCGATCTTTTTGCCTTGGCAGCATCACTTTGCGCCCATGCAGAGAGCAACGAACGCTTGCTTAAATGGTGCTCGCCGTCAAAACAAACACCGAAAGCGATGGATAGGAACACCACCCACCGCTTTATCGTTGCAAATATAATCAAAATAAAACATAATAAAAAGAAAAACGGTGGGTATATTTCGCATTAAGGTTTTTTTGATGTAATTTTGCCAACCAAAGAAAGCAATTGAGAAAGTTAAGACACATAATAAATATTATTTTATGGGCTGTGGTTGGCCTGTACTTCGTTTTTGTGGTTTTGCTGCATGTTCCCTTTATTCAGGCTTTTGTTGGGAACACTATCGGCGATGCCCTTTCGGAGAAATTGGGTACCCACGTGTCGGTGGGTAAGGTGGATTTAGGCTTTCTTAACCGCATTATCATCGACGATCTCGTTATCAACGACCAGCAAAACCAGCGCATGCTCGAAGCCACACGGCTCTCGGCAAAGCTAGATTATGCCGCGCTTGCAGCGGGAAAAATCCACATTTCGTCTGTTCAGCTGTTCGGATTAAAGGCCAACCTTTATAAGAAGTCGGCGCAAAGCCAACCCAATTTCCAATTCGCGCTCGATTCATTGGCATCCAAAGACACCACTTCTAACACGCCCCTCGACCTCCGTATCAACACGCTTATCATCCGAAGGGGCAGTGTTAGCTACAATCAGCTCGACAAACCCAAGACCAACACGTTCTCTCCCAACCACATTTCAGCAACCGACATCAGCGCACACATTGCGCTCAACGCCCTTACCAACGACAGTGTGAACCTCAATATCAAGGACTTGTCGTTCAAAGAGCAGTCGGGTCTGCACGTTAAAGCCCTTACAGGCGAGCTTACGGCCAACAAGCAACGGGCAAGTCTGCTGCATTTAACCTGCGTTTTGCCCTCCACCAGCATCAGTTTCGGGCAAATCACAGCCACATACGCCTTCAACGGCACCGAATTTCAGTCGCCTTCTTTCCAGTTCAGCGGCAGTTTGCAAAGGTCAAAGCTCACCCTGGCCGACCTTGCTTGTTTCTTACCCGAACTGAAAACCTCTACTAAGCCCTTCTTTCTGCAAGCCAACGTGTCGGGCACAAGCACTTCCCTACGTGTGAAAACGCTCGAAATATCGTCGCGCGCGAACAATTTTTCGCTCCAAGCCGACGGCTCAATCAGCAATTGGACATCCAAATTGCGCTGGGCCACCAACATCAGGCGACTTCGCGTGAGTGCCGAGGGCGTGCAATTTCTTTCCGACAACTTCGCCAACCACTTTAAAGTGCCTGCCGTTATCGGCCGTTTGGGCAACATCGACTATATTGGCGAGGCTGGCGGCTATGGACAAGACGTGGCTACCAAGGGCATCATACGCACCGATGCAGGCACCGCAACCGTGGCTTTTGGCCGGCATAACGACAATTTTTCGGGCAGAGTGGAAACCAACGCCCTAGATCTCGGCAAGATTTTGGCCGACAAACGATTTGGAAACATATCTACCCAAATAGACGTCGACGGCAAACTGCCCACTCGCGGCTCGGTGTATGTAAAGGCAAAAGGCGATGTTAAGGAGTTTTTCTACAACGCATACAGCTACAAGAACATCGCCGTAGACGGCGAATGGAACAACGGAACCTTCGACGGAAAGCTAAATGTCAAAGACCCCAACGTTAATTTCGACCTGCAAGGTCAGTTCAACCTTACATCGAAACAGCCCTTTGCCAAGCTAAAAGCCGAAGTAACAAACTTCAATCCCGCTGCCCTAAGCCTCACAAAGCTATGGCCCAACACGCAATTTAGCTTTGCCGTAATGGCCGACATCAAGGGTAACTCGCTCAATACGGCCAACGGAAGGGTGCAGCTAGACCGCTTTGCAATGCTGTCCGACACAAAAAGCTACAAGCTCAACGCCATTTCTGTAGACGTAAGCAACAACAACCAACAGCATTCGCTGGCGGTGAACAGCGATTTTGGCCAAATCCTGCTGACGGGCAAGTACAATTACAACACGCTGGCACAAAGCCTAACCAACCTTATCGGCAGCAAAGTGCCCACCATGCCCGGCCTCCCGAAGGTAACTAATGCCCAAACCAACAACTTCACCATCAGTGCCAATGTAGACAATACCGACTGGTTGCAACACATTTTCAACGTTCCGCTGAACATCGAGCGTCCCATCAACTTTGCCGCCAGCATGAATGATGCACAAAAAACGCTCAACATCACCCTCAAAGCGCCCAGTTTCAGCTACGACGGGCACCGCATTGAGGGCGGCGAAATGAGGGTCAGCACGCTGAACGACACGCTCAAACTGGCTGCACAGGCCATAAACGTGGCCGAAAACGGCAAAAAAACATGGTGCAACGTGCAAGCCTCGGCGGCCGACAACAAGATTTCGTCTACCATTTCGTTCGACAACCTGCGCAAACCCTTACTAAAAGGCGAACTGAAATGGCAAACCACATTCTTTAAGAACGACGAAGGCGAGGCCACTGCCCAAGCAACGTTCCAACAATCGGACATAACCGTGGGCAATGCTATTTGGCAAGTGAAGCCTTCGCAGGTAACATACAGCAAAAATCGCGTGCTGTTCGACAAGTTCGCCATTGCGCGCGGCAAGCAACTCATCGCCATAGACGGAGCCGCAACCAACAATGCGCACGACTCGCTCATGGTCGAACTCAAAGATGTAGACGTTAGCTACATGCTCAACCTGGTTAATTTCCATGCCGTAGAGTTTGGCGGACGTGCCACTGGCACAGCCATTGTAAAGACTCCTTTCAACAATCCCAACGCCTACGCCAACTTGCGGGTGAACGATTTCACCTTCGAAGAGGGCGACATGGGTACGCTGGTTGCCGGGGTAAAGTACAACAACGAGAAAGGAAACGTGGAAATAGACGCCATTGCCAGCGACGGACTGAACGCCAGAACCTTTATCAACGGTTATGTTTCGCCCAAACACAACAACATCGACCTGGCCATCAAGGCCAACAACACCAACATCGCCTTTATGGAAACCTTTTGCAAGAGTTTCATGCACGGCGTTAAGGCCTACGCCAACGGCGAGGTGCGCCTCTCGGGGCCGTTAAGCTACATCAATCTTACAGGGCAGTTGGTGGCCAACGGCAGCTTTACCATGACCCCGTTGAACACCGTTTACACGCTGACAAACGACACGGTGCACTTTGTACCCAACAGGATAGACCTCAACGCCTGCCGCTTTACCGACCGAAATGGAAATGGCGGCACGCTAAGTGGTGAGATTAGGCACGACCACCTTACCGACCTAAGCTACAACCTCAGCGTAAAGGCCAACAATTTGCTGGCATACGACACCAAGACCTTTGGCGAAAACACCTTCTATGGAACGGTGTACGCTACGGGAACTTGCAACATTAGAGGGCGGAGTGGAGAAGTAAACATCGACATCGACGCCACACCCAACCGCAATTCCGTACTGGTTTACAATGCGGCCAGCCCGCAAACCGTAAACAACAACTCGTTCATTCATTGGGGGGCTGATGCGCTGCTCACCGCCGAAGAGCAGAAAGCGCAGGAGCCCGAAACCGAAGACCAAGCGCATAACGACAACCAAACGGCCGACATACCAACCGACCTGCACCTCAACTTCTTGGTGAACTGCACGCCCGATGCCACGATACGGCTCATCATGGACAAGCAAAGCGGCGACTACATCTCGCTAAACGGCTATGGCGTACTAAGGGCCACCTATTATAATAAAGGCGCATTCGACATGTTTGGCAACTTCGCCATCGACCACGGCGTGTATAAACTCACCATACAAAACGTGATTAAGAAAGACTTCACCTTCGAGCAAGGCAGCACCATCGCCTTTAATGGCGACCCCTATGCAGCCCGACTCAACATGAAAGCCATCTATACGGCCAACAGTGTGAGCCTTTCCGACCTCAATGTAGGCAAGAGTTTCTCTAACAACACCATCCGCGTTAACTGCCTGATGAACATCACAGGCACGCCAGCCGCACCCAAAGTGTCGTTCGATTTAGACTTGCCCACGGTCAATTCTAACGCCAAACAAATGATATACAGCCTCATCAACGGCGAAGAGGAAATGAACCAGCAGGTGCTTTACCTGCTAGCCGTGGGCCGTTTCTATACGCAGGGGCGCAACAATGCCGACTTGGGCAACACCCGCGCACAAAGCACAACATCGTTGGCCATGCAAAGTTTGCTTAGCAGCACACTTAGTCAGCAGCTTAACAACGTGCTTGGAACAGTTGTAAACAACACCAACTGGAACTTTGGGGCAAACATTGCCACCGGCGATGATGGTTGGGGCAATGCCGAATACGAGGGATTGCTCAGCGGCAGGCTGCTTAACAACCGCCTGCTGATAAACGGCCAGTTTGGTTATCGCGACAACGTGAACACCACCAAGAGTTTCATCGGCGACTTCGACATCCGCTATCTGCTATTCCCAAGCGGCAACATGGCCATCAAGATGTACAACCAAACCAACGACCGCTACTTTACACGCAACAGCTTGAATACGCAAGGCATCGGTTTGATATTGAAGAAAGACTTCAACGGATGGAAGGACCTCTTTGGAATAACAAGCCGAAAGAAGAAGAAACCCAAGGCCGAAAAGAAGAAATAGCGGTATTGCCTGCGCGTAGAACATGCTTAAAGGATGTTCGGCGCGGCAAAACCGCAATTGGCCTGTCCCTTTCTGCCGCCTTACATATCAGCTTGCCTACTCGTCAACTGGTTATCTTTTCAACTCATCAACAAGGTTAACTTGTCTGCTTGACTACTGGTTAACTCGTCAATTCACCTACTGGTTAACTTGCCAACTTGTTAATTTGTCAACTCATCAACTGGTTATCCAATCAACTTATCATCCCTTTTTGTCATCTTTTCAGCACAAAGTTCAACACGAAAAGTGGCATTAAAATCATCCAGCCTGCCACTCGGCCGCAAAAAATGGAGTATTGCAAGGGGTTATTAAGGTAAAAATGGGTACTGCACACAACAGTGTGCTGGCCTGTTGAATACTGCATAAATACACAAACGATGCAAAACAATTGCGCTTTTGCAGTAAAAAGTAAGGCAAAATGCAGCAAAACGCAGTGCAAAATGCAGCAAAACGCAGTGCAAAACGCTGCAAAACGCAAGGTAAAATGCTACAAAATGCAGAGCGAAATGCCGCAAATTGCAAGCCAAAGGTGAAAAATAGCAGTTCCCACAAAGGTGATGTTATGTTTATACGGCATAAATATTCAGGCTACAAATGCAAACTAGCAGCACCAAAACATGGTAAATTCGATGCAAAACGCCCATTTTGGAGGTGATAAAATTGGCGAGCCACGGAGCAAAGAGAAATGCAAAGTGATACAAAACGCACACAAGATGCGCAAATTTGGACAGAACGAAACGACCACGAAAGCACAAAATGGCCCTAAACGGATGGTTTTAGGTCCCGATTTGCGCTAGAATGGAGCGGCGGGAAAGAGCGTTTTGTAAAATATATTTACCCCTCTTAGGCTATTCAAAAAACACCCTACAACTTTCCCCTTGCCGCCCTACTTCTTACTACTTACTACCCTACTACCTACTCCTCTACAACATGTACCATTTTTTCGATACCCAACCACGTTTTGCTACCCACAAATGGGGCATAAATCCAAAATATTATT
>NZ_HE999450.1:0-19651 GCF_000312305.1 Prevotella conceptionensis 9403948
AAGCCCTGAGTGCGAAGACTGCACTCAGGGCTTGTTCGTTTTTGGGAGTTGGTGAGTTGTTGAGTTTTTAAGTTTGTGAGTTTATGAATTAGTGAGTTTGTCCTCGGTTTATACAATTCCCCAAGGCAACTAACATGTCTTACATTATCGTAAGTATTACAGCTTAGTTGTTAATAGCTCTTTGAATATTTCTTTACTATACTCAACGAAACGCTTGTTTAGTTTTACATCACTTAAATCTACCACAATGATGCTATCTTGTACTTCAAAGACAACAGACTCGTAGGTCAAACTTACCGATTTGCAAGTGTTATAAGTAACATCACCATTACATTCTGCATATATCCCATTTAGTTCAGATTCTGGGTCATCGTCCTCCCCCAATGTTATAGGCCTTTGGAAAAGGATATAGTTCTTATAATCAAATTTATCATCGGCTAATCCAACCATATAATAGTTGTCTTTTTTATTTCTACTTGCAGTAATAGCTTTTGCTTTAAATTCCAGTCTAAACATAAGTAATGTTATTAGTGTTATACGTTGGCAGAATTAATCTCTCACTTAGCCATTCCGACAAGGGAATAAATAAGGTAAATCGTCCTGTCTGATATACTAAATTATTCTTTTTCAAATGTCTCTTCTTTATTTTACTGATGAAGATGTGTCCCTTCTCTGTTACACTACCATGACAGCCGCTCTACCAAGATGGATTGTTGGCTTTCCCAAAAAGCGTCATCACGTATGTCAATACCTAGCTTAATGCAGTAGGAAATAAGTGCATCTTTATCTAATCTTCGTTTTATCATTTTTTGTTGATACAGCTCTTTGTCTTCAAATGGTTGGATTTCCCCTTGGCAGAGAAATTTCCATTTGGGGTCTTTCATTGCATAGACAGTACGTACTTTTTTCCCCTTTTCTATGTAACTAAACGCATTCATTGCATCATGTGTGTCGTTTGTGCTGATTTGAAAGCAATAGGCTTTTATTCTTAAAGCCTCGGAGATTTGATAGGCTAACGAACTTAATCCATCTGAATAGTTTGAGAACATTATACACTTGTTCTCACATGTCCTTGGAGTGAAGAAATATAGCTTTTCAAAATGCGCACCTCCCTTAAGCGGACTTGTTTCGTATAGGTCGAACTTAAATGGCGTGCGTGTTATTTTGTACTTTTCACTGTTTCCCCATCTTTTCTGAATGTAACCCTTTATTTGTTCTAATGGACAATCTAGGCATGTGAAAGTGAAATACTCGAATTGATTTATACGCATAGTTTCCTTGGTGAAGGTGTGAATGTGCTTTTACCATACCACTATCGTAAGTGAATAAGCATCTTTTCCGTTAAAATAGTCAAGGTGGCCGTAATATGCCCTTGCAAGGCGGCCAATAGTTTATAACGATTAACGCCCTGTTCGGGTATTTATTGCGTTGAAAGTCTGTGAAAAGGTGGTCTTTTCACTAACCGGTAGCAGGTTAATGACTTTGAGATGCTTTCTAATGATTGATATGAGTTACAATATTTGGTTGTTGTTGATGCGTTTTCACCTATATGTTTGATTTCAGAGGATTTGTTGGTATAATGGTGTGGAAAAGTTGTGGCCGACTTTTCTTATACGAAAGCCCTGAGTGCAAACGTCGCACTCAGGGCTTGTTCGTTTTATGGATTCCTGATGGTTGCTTATAATGCAATTTCAAGCGGTTTGTTGTATTGAAGGTGCATTATGCCGAGTGGGTAAGCTAGTCGGCCCAGAACACGCCATTGTTAAGGTCGACATCGTAACAATCCCAGTTCTCTGGGTTTTCGTTATTAAATGAAGTTCCCTCTTTGCTACGAGTATTGTCGCCCTTGGTGTATTCCATCTTTGATGTCTTGTCGACTAGGTTACTGTGTGCATCGCTCCATTCAGGGCTGTTGCTATAAGTAACGGTTCCGTCTGCATTAAACGTAACTCTTACATTTAGGAAAAGCTCGGCTTTTTTCCTTGCTTCGTCTTCCATGTATTGTTTATTCCAGATTATGCCTTCCAGTTCTTTGTCTTCGTTTGAGTTTAAAGTCAATTTTACGCACAAAACGATGGCGATTATAACTATTCCGACAAATCCTAATGTTTTCATGTTCTTTGATTAATATAGTTTATTGAAGTGAGGTTTGTCCAAGGTGTTGGAGTGAGACAGGTAATAAAGTGCGGACAACTAGCGTCACCTAAACGTACAATAGGGATGTAACAAGAATGATGCTTACACGTCATTACCTTTGTGTCTGTAACATGTTATTATATCATAGGCATTCGTTTTTTGGTATTACGGCTGCAAAGTTACAAATTTACTTTAATACTACCGCACTTTTTTAGATATATGTAACGGATTATGAATGTTAATTTGCCGAGTTGCATCAAGGGGTTAAATACCTGGGTGCGCTACACAATAGTATTGGTATGTGTGAATATTGCCAAGTTTATTCTGTGCAACTACCATTTGATTATTTGACTGTTACATGAGTTAGCAGCCATTTGTTGGTCGTTCCAACGATAGCAACCCAAAGGTACTAGGACTGTATTAACTGCAACTTGCGCACTCGCTTACATGTCGTTATTTTCGTAGTTGTCGAAGTCGACGGCGCGCTTTGCATCTGCTTGCGATGCATCTCCACGTTCAGTTCCAGGGCTTAGGCTAGTGCCTTTCGAGCCGCATAGGAACATAACCTTAATACATAGCAAACCAATGGTTGGTTTTTTGTAGATGTTCTTTTTCATAGGATGATTATTTGCTGTTTGTTATGGGATGAGAATGTTTAAGATATAGACTACATCTGTAATCTACCGAATTAGTATTTTCTTATTTCGTCGCACATATACCAGCCCTGCTTGTCGCTGCTCTTTCTTTATGCACCTTCCGTCTAGCGTGTACCATGTTTCGTTTTCTTCATCGCGCTGTTCTTTATGCGGGAGTTCAACAACGGTTGTCTCGTTGGCTACGAATTGGTATTGTTTAGCAGCAGCGGCAGAAGAAAACTTAAAATAAGCCCTTAGCCCAGGCATTGTGCGAGCGTTGTTGGCAGGTAAGAATAGTTTATTGCCCTGTAAAAACTGCTCGGTATCGTCGGCTGCGAGTTCTTTTGCGTTGTATGTTCCACAAAACGACACCCCATCGTGCGTAGCCATGCTTGCGTAAGGGGCGATGATGTCGGTGTTTGGCATTGTCCACGACTTAATGTTGTTAGCGGTTCTTAGTAGATAAGGCACGCCTGCTTGTAGTTGTGTTACAGGTTTGAATTGCAGTTTGTTGTTTGAAACAGTCGAGAACGCCATCAAGGTATGAACTCCGAATGCCTCTTTTAGCTCTGTCGCACTCATGTTGAACGGAAGACAAATGGTGTTCCATCGTTCTGCTTTCAGTTTCCGTTTAACTACAACAGCTGTGTTTGTAGTCGTGATAATGTTGTTTTGTGGTTTTCCTTCGTCCAAAACAAGTTCTTTCCTTATTCCATCGCGTTGTAGTGGGATAAAGTAAATTTCCCCTTCTTTAAAGGTATAGAACAAGCCCGTGAGCGTGTGATAGGTTTGTTTCGTTGGTAAGGTAAACGTTAAGTTAAACGCACGGAGCAACTCTAAGCTATGTCCGTTCACCATCAGTTCTGCTTTACCCGTCCTACCTTTTACCTTTACCGCGACATTGGGTTGATAACCAAAGACACAATCGTCTAGGTTTAGTTTCGTGCAATCTAATTCTGTCGGTGTCGGTGGCTCTTTATGTTCTACTTGTACGTGGCCTGTACCATCGTTTTCAACCATCAATACGGGAAAATAGTTGCGTACGAACTTGCCAAGTACAAATCCCGACAGTACGTCGCCTGTTTGAAAAGGCATGGTGTTGTTGAACTTTAAAGCCAAACAACCCGTTTTATCACGAACGAATGCCCACTTATTGCGAACGAATACCACTTCGGCCGCATTTAAAGAAAGGTTGTACAGACTTTCTGTGTCGTGTTTCTTGTTAAACTCACGAATGTTTGCGGCCCCTTTAATTCCACTCCAACATCTCATCACACATGTTGTCATGCAGGGTGCATGCCTCTCATCGCCCAAATAAACGGCCGTGAGTGTGGTTGTACCAGTTGCAATGGGTGTGGCATTGGTGCCGTCGGCATTGAGTTCCAGTATTTTGTTATTGCCCGAAAGGTACATCAAATCGTTATTTTCGGCCCCTTCGAGATGTGGAACAGGTAGTTTGTCGCCTTTAAAGAAGTCGTAGGCTGGTTGAACAAAGCTTATCGTTGTTGGTTGTTTAGGCGAAACGTCGGCCAAATGCACCTCGATACGTTCGAGCCTCAGCACTTCTTGACTATTGTTCGTTATTTCCATTTGGCGCGATTGCCCCACCCAAGCCTGCCCTTCTTGTTGGAAATAACCCGAAGGGGTGGTAAACTGCTCTGAACGAAGAGGGATTGCGCCTTTGGCAACGTGCAGTACAACCTTTGTGATACATTTGTTGGAAAGCGACTTCCCTAGCAATCTGTTGCCAGGGTTGAGCAATAGCGTATGTGTTTTTGGGTTTACCGTTGGGTTACCTTTGCCTTCGCCTTTCGGAAAAATGAGTTGGCAATGCTTACTTTCCTTGTCGGTATTGGTGTGATTGGCATAATCGAAAGTTTCGATAATGTTTTGCGCCTTTGCCGTTGTGCCGACAATGAGAAGTGAAAGCAGAAGTAGCTTGTTTATAAGTTGATGAGTTTGTGAATTCATGAGTTTAGTTTTTGAGTTTATTAGTTTTTTGACTTCATGTGTTTGTTATTTTTTGAGTTTACGAGTTTATAAGTTTGTTTATGTGTTGATGAGTTTTTGAGTTTGAAGGGTGGTGAGTTCTTATGTCTTCTGCCTTTTTCTCTGTGGTAAGCTCGGAATTTCGTAGTATGAGCCATAAAGCGATAAGACTTAAACTCATCAACTAATAAACTTATCAAGTCATAAACTTACTCTTCTGATGGCACATTGTCGGCTAGTTCTGCCGTGTATAGTTGCACATATTGTTGTGCCACCTTTACGTAATCGTGGTGCTTGGCTACGTATTCCACACTTTGGCGTTTGTGTTGCATCAGTTTTTCCTTGTCGGCAATGGCCTGTTCTAGCTTCATATACACGTCTTCTTCGTTTGGCAGTACGTTTATTATAGGCCGCAAATGCGTTTCGCCTAGCAGTTCGTAGCCCTCTGGTTCGCCTCCGCCAACGCAAACAATGCCCTTGCTCATGGCCAAAAGGGGGTTCATTGATGGGGTATAGCTATAAAGTTGGTCTAAAATAAGGTCGCTGTTTTCCATCAGTCGTTGGTATTCGGCAAAAGGAACCGACTCTACCTTCACCAATTCCACTTCGTTTGTTTGCTTTTCTACCAACCGAAGGGCGGCAGCCAGCATTATGTCGGTGCCCTTATAGGCATGTCGCGACTTGTTGATGCCGATGAAAATCTTAACCTTTTGCCCGATAGGTGCGATGGTTGCAGGCGGACATGGCATCTTAATGGGGTAGGGGATGAAAACGGTTTTATGGGGGAAAAGCGGCTGATAGCATACCCAATACTCGTAAAGCCCCGTGATAATGCCGTCGCAATCGTGCGCGATATACTTGTTTAGCCGTTCTTTGCTCGTGCCAATCCAGTCGGCTATTTCCTTTAAGGCATCTTCGTTTTGCCTTAGTTCGTTGCCAAGGTTAAAGTCGCTATATCGTAAAGGCTTGCGTGTTCGGCATTCGTTCACCCAATAGTAGTCCATGCCAAAGGCGCAGAGAAACACGCGCTTGTTGTGTTTGCGCAGGTAGCGATACAGCGAAAACAGCCTTTCGGCCTTCATTTCAACGAATATGGGGTTGATAAGCTGCACCACATCATAGCCTCGCAACTTGGGCAATGCCCACAAAAGGCGAAGTGAAAAGCTTATTTTGCCCCACAGCCCCGCAGTGCGTTTGAGGTCGATGTCGCGCGGATAGTCTTTCCAAAAGTCGCCGTTAGAGGCCACCGTAACTCGATGTCCCAGCTGTCGCAGCCCTTGGGCCAAGGCATTGTGCACGTTGCTATATTCGCCTAGCAGTAAAATCTTCATGAAACAACCTTTGGTAACACCCTACAAAGTATGCGCCTGCCAGCTTTGAAGTTGGTAAAACGTCTGAACCATTGGTACTTTTGGCTGTAAGGCTTGTCGGGAAGTGGGAACAAACCATTGCGGTGCAGGCGCGCTACACATTTTTCCAGATGTCTAGGCGAACGCGTGTCGACGATGATTTTGTACAGATAGTCCATCGTTAGTTGTGCCACACGTCTTTGTAAGGCGTCTCTATTGGCCGTTGGTCCCGTTGCCGCCATCTTTTTAAGTTGCATGATAACGTCTTCCAAGTCGCTTAGCCGTTTGGCAACGCTCTTGATGTCGTGTCGCTGAGTGATAGAACCCTCGCGTTTTCGGTAGAAATAGGCGTGGGCATTGGTAACAAATACGCGTTCGGCACGTAGTAATAGCTGTGGCGTAAACTCTTCGTCTTCGTGGTATATGCCTTTCCGAAAGCGCAACGAACCGGCAAGTTGCCGTTTAAAAAGGTAGCCCCAAGCAGCTGCATGCAGATTGTTGTGGCGCATATAGCGTGCTCCGTCAATGGGGCCTTCGTAGTGTGTGGGAACGTTTTTGGGGGTGTTTTGTGTTTGATTAAACATCACCACGTCGGGTTCTTGATAGCGCATGATGTCTAGACAGTGCTCGTAAGGTGCGCGCAACAAGTAATCGTCGGCATCGATAAATTGCACATACTCGCCAGTGGCGAGTCTTAGGCCAGTGTTTCTAGCGTGGCTTAGTCCGCCGTTCTTTTGTCTAACATAAATAATGCGGTCTTGAATGTCGCGCAAGTCGTTGATGGGCGAATAGTCCGAACCATCATCAACGACAACAATCTCGCGCTCGTCATTGCTCAGCGACAGCGACAATATGCTGTCCAGACATTGCCTGAGCATGTTTAAGGGTTCGTTGTGATAGGGAATGATAAAGCTAATCATTTTGTTTTCATGAAACGGTGTAACAATAGATGTATTTGGCATAGACTCTTTATGCCGAAAACCTTAACCCAAAAGGCTTTGGCGCGCGTGGCAAAGGGCATCGGGGCTTTTAGCACGAAGTGCCAACTTAGCGGATGACGAGCCAGCCTAATGGTAGTGTCGCCTTTGCGGTAAAGGTCTATTTGCATGTTAAGCAAATGCAGATGAAAGCGTGCTTGGGTCTCGCTTGTACAGCCGTTGGGCGGGATGATGCTTTTTCGCACACGCAAGTTCCACACCAACAGTTGTGCCAATTCGTAGGCACTGGCCTTTTGGGTAATGCCTTCGGGATTTAGCCAGTAGTGGTATGCACCTTGGTTAATGGTAAGTATGTTGCCTGCTTTGGCCAAAAGGCGCGCCGTGGTGATAAGGTCTTCGAACACTTTACCTTCGGGAAACCGCACATTGGCAAAGAGATTGGCGCGCCACAGCTTGTTCCAAGCATAAGCATGCAGGTAGCCTTGCTCTTCGTACCAATAAAGGGCTGGCTTATGGTGCTCTTGTTCGGCAAAGGTGAGCAGCTGTTCGTGTTGCGAAAGCCAGCCCTTCAACACGGGAAACTCCACGATGTTGCATTGCGGATGTTGCGCAAAGGCATCGACGGCGGCCTGAAACGTGTTGGGCGCGATAGCGTCGTCGGCATCTACAAAGGCCAAGAAGTCGCCCTTAGCATGGGCGATACCCGTGTTGCGGGCCTTGCTCAGTCCGCCATTGGGTTGGTGCAGCACCGTTATTCGGCTGTCTTTTTCGGCCCACGAGTCGCATTTTTGCGCGCTACCATCGGTAGAACCATCATCAACAAGCAGCACTTCCATATTGTCAAACGTCTGTTTGAGCACGCTCTCTACACAGCGGTCGAGTGTGTGCAGCATGTTATATACAGGTATGACAACACTTATTTGCATGATGTTTTATTTACAAAGTTACATTAAAAAGTAATAATGACCAAAATTTTTCGTTGTTATAGTAAAAAAGATTAGGTTTTGTAAATAATCGCCTTTAAGCTACAAAGCTGCACCAGGCCTAGGCATGTGCTAATACAAGTTCCTTGTAGTGGCACAACAAGTGGCTTGTACAGGCACTACAAAGGGGTTTGTACTGGTGCGTTGCAGAGAAAGCTGTTGGCAGACGAACGTTTTCGTCAAGCCAAATGAACAACGTCGAGCTTGCTCGGACACTGTCATGGCGAGAAAACGCACTTTTCGAGGAACGAGAAAAGAACGTTTTCGTTAAGCCAAATGAACAACGTCGAGCTTGCTCGGACATTGTCATGGCGAGAAAACGCACTTTTCGAGAAAGGAGAAAAGAACATTTAAAGCCAATTCTTTTTTACTCTATAATTAAGAATGAGACAACAGGAAAAAACAAACGGCTATGCACACATACTGAAATATATGGGTGTGTTCGGCAGTGTTCAGGGTGTGACAATCGGCTTGGGTATTATCCGAAACAAGTTGGTGGCCGTGCTTATTGGGCCTGCCGGCGTGGGCATTATATCCCTATTTAACTCGGCCATTACCCTGCTTACCAACACGGCAAACATGGGGTTGGGCGTTAGTGGGGTGCGCAATGTGTCGGAGGCTTACGAGACAAACGATGGCCAACGCCTCGACTTGGCTGTCTCCACACTTCGCTTTTGGGCTTTCTTAACGGGTTTCTTGGGTATGTCGCTGTGCCTTGCGCTTAGTGTATGGCTCAGCCAAATCACGTTTTCGGATAACGTTCACACTGTAGATTTCTTGCTGCTTTCGCCCATTGTGGCCCTTTCGTGCATCACCGTGGGCGAGACGGCCCTATTGAAAGGCGCGCGAATGCTGCGTAGTCTGGCCCAACTTTCCATTGCCAGTCTGGCACTTACCATCTTGATAACCATCCCCTTGTACTACATCTATCGCGAGGCAGCCATTGTTCCGTCGCTTGTTGTGGCCGCTTTGGTGCAGATGGGCGCAACACTGGCTTGCTCGTTCAGGGCATTTCCGCTGCGACTGAATTGGAACAGCGAGCATTTTCGTTCGGGTAGCGCGGTGATAAAGCTGGGTTTGGCTTTTACGCTAGCAGGCATATTGGGCAACGGGGCCGACCTTTTTATTCGTAGCTTTCTTAACAAAACGGCCTCTATCGAAACCGTTGGCCTGTATAATGCCGGCTATATGCTTTCTGTGGTGTATGCCTCCACGCTGTTTTCGGCGTTAGAGGCCGACTTCTTTCCGCGCATTTCGGCCGTAAACCGATTTCAATATACCATGAACGTGCTTGTAAACCGCCAAATAGAGGTGGGCTTGCTCATTGTTGGGCCGTTGTTGGTGGTGTTCGTTTTGGCGTTGCCCGTTCTTGTTCCGCTGTTGTATAGCAGTGCCTTTGCTGGGGTTGTGGTCATGGTTCAGGTGCTTAGTTTCAACATTTTCTTTGGGGCGATAAGTCTTCCGTTAGAATATATCGCGCTGGCAAAGGGCGATTCGCGAACCTACCTGCTGCTCGAAGTGGCCTACGACTTGGCTTTTGTGGCGGCCGTTATCGGCGGAATGCACTTAGGCGGATTGTGGGGCGTGGGCTTGTGCCTATCGGTAATGAGCCTGCTTAACCTCGCTTTGGTGGCGTGTGTGGTGCAAAAGAAGTTTGGTTGTCGCATGCGCCGCAGCGTTTTCCGCAACATCGGGCTGCAATTGCCTTGGCTTGTCTTGGCCTATGCCACCACATTTGTACACAACATGTCGGTTTATTGCCTCGTTGGTCTTGCGTTGGTTGGCATCAGTTCGTACTTGTCGGTTGGCGCATTGCGAAAGAAAACAAAACATTAAAACTTAGAAATACAAAGATAATGCCCAAAGTTTCTGTACTGGTTGCCGTGTATAATGCTGAAAAATATCTGCGAACGTGTCTCGAATCGCTGTTAAATCAGAGTTTGAAAGACATTGAGATTGTATGTGTAGACGACGCCTCGACCGATAATTCATTGGCGTTGCTGCACGAATATGCGGCGAAGGACAGCCGATTGAAGGTGGCGACGCTGGCTAAAAACTCAGGCATTTCGCACACACGCAACGTGGCTTTGGGCATGTCTACTGGCGAATACGTGTGCATGGTCGATTCGGACGATTGGCTCTCGGCCGATGCTTTGCAGCTTGCTGCCGAGGTGCTCGACACAGAACAAGGGGTGGATTGTGTGCTTTTCGACTTTATCATTGCCGAACGCGACGACGTTCAGGGCACATATACGCGCCAACGGCGGTATAATTCGATGCCGTTTAGTCGCATTAGCGGCCTTCGCGCTTGCGAATTGAGTCTTGATTGGCGCATTCATGGGCTTTATATGATAAGGCGTGCGATACATCTACAATATCCTTACGATGAGAGTAGTCCTGTGTATAGCGACGAAAACACCACGCGCGTGCATTATTGGGCATCGCGAGAGGTGGCGCAATGCGCGGGAAAGTATTTCTATCGCCAGCATGCAGAGTCGGCCACGCATGCGCCTAACCTGAATAAGTATTATCGTTTGGACGCTTACAAAAGTCTGAAACAATTTTTGCGGAGCCATGCCGACACCCGTTTCCTGTGCGCACGATTTGAAAACATGCGGTGGCTAACGGTTGTAGACCTATATTTTGAGTACTACAAAACGCGACGGCAATTGTCGCGAACAGAGCAACAAACGGTGAAAAAGCGTTTGAAAGCGGCTTGGCAAGACATCGACCACTCTTTGCTTAGCGGCAAAGATACGCGCAAGTTTGGGTATATGCCCCTCCGCTTTTCGTGGTTGGCGTTTAGAATACAAGAAGAATTGTATTTCTTCGTTAGGGCAATGCGCGATAAAATGAGGTAAGATAGGCAATGAAAACCATTAAAAACGGCAAAGCTGGGTATGGATATAATCAATGATTTTGAAGTTCAGTTTTATAAGGCACTACGCCTTTTAGACCTCGGTAAAACAGAACAGGCCTCAAAAATACTAGAAAACGTAGTTGCCGAGGCAGCCAAAATGCAGAACAACCTTTTCTTTATAAGGGCGAGTTGTGTGCTAGGCGAGTTGCTGTTTGCGACTGGTAAGTACAACGAGGCTAGGAGATATTTGACACAAGTGATAGAAACGCCTTGTCAAGATGATGTTGTGGATTATGAAAAGAACCTTGCCGAAGACATCTTAGGCAGGTTATAAAAAATGCCTTTAAACAAGACAGGGCAATGAAAACAGAAAAATACAAGACAACTGATCAAGAATTTGAGGCGATAATAAAGTTAACGCCCCAGCAACGCTATGCTTATTTTGTAAAACGAATATGCGATTGGGAAGAGATATGGACGTTGTATAAGGGCGATTGCATTGTGCTGAACGAAGACAAACATGGTGTTTTGTTTGCACTTCTTTTCCCTTTCGAGTCTTTTGCCTCTTTCTATGCCACAAGAACAGTAAGCTTGCAGAATGATTTGTGTAAGTGTTTTACTTTGGACGAGTTTCTCTCTACTATCGTAAACAAGCTGTTGACGAATAACATTGCCTCTGCTTTAGTGTTTCCCGTACCCAATGGATTTGGACTGAACGTTCCATTGACAAGGCTTATCGCCGACATACACAAAGAATTGGAAAACTACGAGTAGCCAATTGCCTTTTCTGCAATTGTTATACGAACCTTTTATTTTATACTCTCCTCAATACATGGAAAATAAAAAACCGCGTGTTCAATTCAAGAACACGCGGCATTTTCTGTTGTTATACGTTGATGAAAATAAAAAATGACGGGACAAGCCGTTGAACTATTAACTTACTTACTTGTAAATCTGCTAACTAGCCAACTTGTTAAGCCGTGTAAACTGTCTATCTCGCTAACTTGTTTAACCGTTAACTCGTTAACTTATCAACTTGTAAACCCGTCAATTTGTCAACTCATCAACTTGTCAGTTCACTCAATATTCCACAACTGTTGTCTCTTTTGTTTCAGGGTCGTAAACCTTTTCCCTAATCTTAAACACCTGCCATTCGGCCATAGCTACCCAGTTTTTACCAGAAGTTGCCGACTTAATTTTAAACCAGACGTAACGGAAAGGCTTATCGCTCTTAATACTTCGTGCCGACTCGTACACAGCCTTCTTGTCGCCAGGCAGGTTGGCAAACGAGGCCAGCTTGCGTGTTCCCGTTTCGTTGGCATAATATTCAGGAGTGTTTTCAAAGGCGTCGCTAACAAGCACATCCATTTCCTTGGGGTTGTCTTTATTGTTGTTGTTACGACACACATAGCGGAATTGCAAGGCCGTGCGCTCTTGTCCCAAGTCGAACACAATATAATGAGGGAAGGGTCGGGGCGCACTCCAACTCATGTGGAAGTAAGTATTCTCATTTCCGTCTATCAAAGCAGACAGTGGCCCTTCGCTAGATTCAGGGTCGTCGCTCCACACTTGGCTCGCTTCAAACGTCAAGGGGTCTTTAAATGTTTCGTAAACGGTTTTTGTTGCCGCCCCTGCTTGCGCCGTAATCTTGGCCACATCGCCTCCTGCCCCGGCCTCGCTGAGAGGCTGCAAGCTATATTCTATTTCGCCATAGCGGGCCAGCAGGTTGTCTATCTTGATAGAATCGCTATAAACACTTGCCAAACGCATGCGCACTTGTTCTTCGCCAGGCACCTGATATGTCACCTTAATGTACTTATAAGTGGGATTTTGGGGTATCGTCCACCAGATGATTACAGCCCCTGGTGCCTTGTCGTACCTAAGCGTTTGGGCATCTAACGATGTAGGCGCAGGCCCATTGTCGTCTTTGCTGCACGAGCAGAAAGCACCCACCGCACATAGGCAGACTATGGATAATATGATATTTTTCATTTCGTTGAATGTTAAATGTTCGTGTTACCTGTGGTCACCCGTATATCCAGGATTGTTCACAAGGTGTGGATTCTTGTTAATGTCGTCAATGGGGATGGGCAATAGGTATTGCGTAGGCGACTCAAACTTACGCTCGTACTGAATTTCTTTCAACCCAGCAAACTCCTCTATGGTGGTGGCATTGATGTTTAAGCCTTGTGCCTTTTTGTTAAAGCATTCACCAGCCAACATCCACCTGCGCATATCCCAGAAGTTTTGGCACTCCAAATAAAACTCAGCCATACGCTCTTGTCGCACAATCTGGCGCAGCTTAGCTTGGTCGAGTGTTACGCCAGCGCGTGCCCACGACGTTTCAACATCGGGAATACCTGCCCTTTGGCGCACCTTGTTGAGGTAAGTCTTGGCCGTTTCAAGGTCGCCCGTTTCCACGCAAGCCTCTGCATAACCCAAGTAAAGGTCGGCCAAACGGATAACAGGGAACGGCATCCATTCGCGCGAACCACCTCCGCTTGCAGATACAGCCGTATTAGGACTAACAAATTTCTTATTGAGATAGCCGCCAGGCGAATAGTTACCAGTGCGCTTTAATGCCGCCGTACCTAAACTGCAATTACCTCCTAGAACAAAATCGCACACCAAACGCGAGTCGGTAGTGTTCTTTTGCCCATTGCTCATGGTGTAAGCTGGGTTAGAGGGGTCGTTCTGCACTTCATAATAACCACCTTGGAAAGCCACCCAAGCATAATAGCGGGGCTCGCGGTCGAGGTTAAAGACAATGGTTTTCTTTCCAGGCTGGCCCTCGTCTTGGTGAGCCGAGTCGATGGCCACCACTTGCAGCTTTTCTGTGTCCTTAAAATCTGGGTCTTCATCCCAAGGCAATCCGTTCTTGGTATAAAAGCGATTAAGCATTGCCCATGTGGGGCAAACACCGTTCCACGCCCAGCCTGAGGCACTGAAAGGCAACGACTTGCTCAACACGCCATACCATCCCTCGCCTCTTGTTTCGGCCAATAGCACCTCTGGGTTAACTTCTTGGTAGTCGAGCGAAAGCAAACGCAGACAGCGCACGGGGCCGGCAGCAGGCCATTGGTTTTTGCTGGCATCGCCAATAAAACGGTCTTGTTTGGTGTAGAGATGATAACCATTCTGTTCGGCAAAGTCGATGGCCTCTTTCATGGCGTCGCGCGCCTTCACCCACTTGTTGGCATCGTAGGCGGTAGGCATCAGTTGTGTGCCATTGTCTGGGTCGCGCATATTCTTAAACAGTTCGGGAGCGCGTTCGTTAAACAATGGCGAGGCTGCATAAAGCAGCATTTTGGCTTTCACAGCCTTGGCAGCCACACTTGTGGCAAGGCCATACTGTATTTGATCGCGCCTTACAGGCAGACCAGCAGCGGCAGCATCCAACTTATCGCATATCCATTGTACACACTCGTCGTAAGGCGTGCGATGAGCAAAGTCTTCTACCTTGGTTTCGATATTGGGTGTTTCTTTCACCAAAATAATCGGGCCATAGCATCGAGCCAGCATATAATGGTAATAGGCAATAAGGAATTGACCCTGCGCCTTATAGTCGGCCTTCTTCTCATCGTCCATGTCGGATGTTTTGTCTACACCCTCCAAGAACATGTAGCACTGCCTAATTCCTTGAAAGAAGTCGTTCCAATAGGATATTACAGGAGAAGAGGCCGTGTAATTTCCCTTTGGAAAAGCTGCGAACGTTTCGTGTTCGAAGGCTGTTGTAACCTCGTCTCCTGTAAAGAAGTCGAGCGAACCCTGCGCCAAATTCGACTGTGGAAGATATGCGTAACACGAATAGAGGTACTTCTCGGTCTTGTTGTGGTCCGAATATGTGTCCTCTTTCGTGGCGTTCTCGTCTGGAACGATGTCCAAGAAGTTACACGAAACGAACGCGAACGTCACTGCCACGGCCATGAAAATTCTATATATTGATTTCATCTTGATGTTCGGTTATAGTTATTTGAATGTTAACTGCAAGCCAATGTTAAATGTTCTTTGCAGGGGATAGCTCATGCCTGCGCCTCCACCCATTTCGGGGTCCCACAGCTTAAATGCCGAGAAGGTAACAAGGTTGCTGGCACTGGCGTAGATGCGGCCATACTTAAACTTGTAGCCCACCTCGAAATTCTTCAGACGAAGGAATGCCGCGTTGCGCAACCAATAGCTAGATGATTGCATGTTGTTGTGGTTATTATACTTGGTTAGGCGTGGATAGCGCGCATTGGGGTTTTGGTTGTCCTTGCTCCAATAGTCGTCGGCAATCCATTGCAACACATTTCGTTTGCTTTGCGTGCCAAATGGCTCAAAATCATTCATCATCAAACTTACGTTTGCCTGCCCTTGGAAGAAGAAAGAGAGGTCCCACTTCTTATAAGAGATAGATGGGCCAAAGCCGTAAACGATTTCGGGAATATATGGGTAGCCTAGTTGCACGCGGTCGTTAGCGTCTATCTTGCCGTCGTATTCGCCGTTTTGGTCAGGTTGGTCGGCGTATTTCACGTCGCCAGGAGCAATGGCAATATTGCCCAAAGTAGACTTCGGGCTATTTGCGATGTCGGCCTCGTCAATATACAAGCCGTTTGCAACATACCCCCAATAGGATTTCAGCCTCTTACCCACCATTCTAAGGGCAGGCCTGGTGTCGGCGGCCTCATCGTATTCAAGCACTTTGTTGCGAGCAAAGGTAAACGTTCCACGGAATTCCACAGCGAGGTCTTTGGTTATGTTCTTGCCATAATCCACAGCCAAGTCCACGCCCCAGTTCTTAACCTTGGCCAGGTTGCCATAGATGTCTGTTTTTGCCGTACCAAAGTAATTAGGTATTGAGCCTTTCTTTTGGAAGATGTTGCTACGAATTTCGCGGAAAACATCGACGGTAAGCTTAACGTCTTTCACTGTTAGGTCGAAACCCACGTTGAGTTTGCGCCCCACTTCCCAGGTAAGGTTCGTGTTTTCGAAACGTTTAAAAACAGGACCTTTAAGATTTCTGCTCTGGCTGCCATAACCTGTGGAAAACTCTGGACTCTTTTCTAAGTCTACGATAGCTTGGTATGCAAAACGTTCTTGCCCCACTTGGTCGTTACCCACCAAACCGTAAGAGGCTCGCAATTTAAGTTGCTGTACCGTTTTCTTCAATGATTCGAAGAAAGGCTCTTCGCTAACGTTCCAACCCAACGAAACCGAGGGGAAGAAACCCCAACGATGACCTTTGGCAAAACTTTCAGATCCGTTATAACCTGCATTAAGTTCCACCATATAGCGATACTTATAGTCGTAAGAAAGTCTTGCGGCCAAACCCATACGACGTTTGGGCAGCGACGCCAAGAAGTTGTCATTACTATTTACATTGGAGTTGTACTCGTCAATGTTAAACAAGGCCATACCACTAACTGTATGATCGCCAAAGCTGCGGTTATAGTCCAGGTATGTTTGGAAATAGTACCTGCGGTTGCCGTTTGTGTAGAAGTAATTGTTCAATATATACTTCTGCGGGTCTGCAATAGGTTTTACCGTCATGTCGTACCCACCATCGGTAGCGGGGTTGGCAGCATAGTCGGTAAGCTGGTAACGGTTGTAGTCCTGCACCCTGTATTTGTAGTTGATGGTGTAGTTTTTGAAAGAGAACAGCGCTTTGAGCGATAAGCCCTTGGTGATGAAATCTAGCTTTTGCTCAAAGTTAAGATTGGCCACCACTGTACTTTCAAAGTCGTCGCGATATCCTTTTGTTGCTTCGGCCACGGGGTTAAGGGGATTGTAGTTTCCTGCCAACAAGCCTCCCCAACGATACCAATCGTCTTCGCCCTTGGGATACATGATGGGGAAGTCTACTGGATTGGCGCCCATAATAGAACCAAACACCTCTTTCGTTCCTCCACCCTTCTTGTCTGTGAGCATACCGTGCATGTCGGTCAGTTGCACATTGAGGTGAAGTGACAGTTTAGATGCCTTGGAAATATTGAAGTCTACGTTGTTTTGAAAGGCATACTTCATGTAGCTGGTGCCGTTGTCGTACGAAAAATACTTGCTGGAAACATCTTTAAGCATGCTGGTTTCGTGGCTGGCGTTGATGTTCATGAAGTAAGTAATCTTCGATGTACCGCCACGCACATTGAAATTGGCACGTTGGTTCCACGTTGCATCCTTGAAAATTTCCTTATACCAATCTACGTTAGGATACACGTAGGGGTTAAGTCCACGCATTGTGCCGTTAATTTTGTCTTCCGAATAAAGCAAATCGCCCGACCCTTGGTTTGTCACCGCCTCGTTATACATGCGCATAAAGGTAACGCCGTCTACGGTTTTGGGTACGTTGATGGGTGTGTTTATCCAGCTTTCCACACGCATGCCGATAACAGGACGGTCGAGGTCGGCACCCGATTTGGTCTTGATAATGAGCACTCCGTTGGCGCCACGCGTACCATACATGGCCGTTGCTGTGGCGTCTTTGAGAACAGAGAAACTCTCAATAATTTCAGGGTCGATGGCGTTAAGGTCGTCCTTAGTTATTTCCACGCCGTCCATCACGATGAGTGGAGAGGTTGCACCATTCATGGTAGACACGCCACGCACAAAGAAGTCGGCACCATTGTTTCCTGGTTCGCCGCTGCGCTGATAGGCGATAACACCCGACAACCTACCAGCAAAGGCGGTGGAAAGGCTTGTTGCAGGCACTTTCAGGTCGTTGGGCCTAACGGTTTGGATAGAACCCGTAACCGTTTCCTTCTTTTGGGCAGTTCCGAAAGCAGTGATAACGGCACCTTCGAGCATCTGAGCTTGGTCTGAAAGAGTGATGGAGAGCACCTTCACGTCGGTCACTTTGATTTTCTTGGTGGTGTAACCAAGGTACGACACTTCGAGGGTTGAACCCTTCGTAGCACGGATTTCAAAACGTCCGTCTACGTCGGTGGCTGTTCCCTCGGTTGTACCAACCACCTTCACAGTGGCACCCACTAGCGGTTCGCCCGTGTTAGAGTCGGTTACTACACCCACGATTTTTGGTGCCGTACTGTTTTGTGCAGGCGCAAGGGTTGCCTTTAAGCCGTTGGGAGTCGCTGCAACACTGAGCCAAGGCATGCCAAGCGACCAACCGCTAGCATGGACTTGGGTCTGCAACGCAGGGGCGAACATAAGTAAAGCCACGCCCGACACAGTACAACACAACTTTCTTGTTAACGTTGTTTGTAATTGCATAATTGGGTTTTTAGTTTAAAGATTGTAACTTTTAAATGGTTTGCTGATTTTAATAGCTGTTCCTTTTAGATTTAGTTGTAAGCAACATCCTATATCATCCAGTAGAGAATTGCGACACAAAAGTAACTATTTTTTTAAACTCTACGAGCAATTTTGCCAATATTTTTATTATTCCTTCATTAAATAACGTTAAACAAAGAAAAGCTAAGAGCATTACAAAAAACAACCCAAATCGGTTCGTCAAAGGACATCTTTCAATATTTCCTCTAATGAACCGATTTGGGTTAAATCACAAACTAAAACGGGAAAGGGCAGACTAGTCAAACTAATCGGGCTACTCCCAACTTAATTCTTGGTCTTTTCCCATATTATTTTGGGAGCCATTCCCAATTAATTTCTAGGCTTTGCCTACTTAATTTTAGAACCATCCCTAGCTTAATTAGACTGATCCCCATAAAAGTATTGGGCTAGGCGATTGGCCTTTGCAAGCCCCCTCACGTCTTACAGCCACACTTTTTTCTTAGCCTTTCGGCTCTCGTTACTCATTCTGTCGAGTGCCGTAACCACATATCTGTATTTTACTTGCCCCTTATCATAAGGCAGCTTAATCCACTTATCGTGCGTGATAGCCACAATTTTGGCAGGATTATCAATGTCAATGTCTTCTCCGTGGGCAAATCTGTACACCACATACTTTTGTGCAAAGTCGCCCCATCGTTTTCCTTTGGGCTCTTCCCAGAAAAGTACAAGGCCGTCGCTAGTCCAAACCGCTTTAAGATGTTTGGGCTTTTTGGGGCGTTTATGGTCGATAAAGGGCATGAGCGGTTGCAGGGCAGGAGTTTTCCAATAATATGTTCGCAATGCCGAACCGTAGTTACCCATGTTATCGGCCACGGCTTTGGCATACCATAGCACAGCCCCTTGCACGTTGGGTAAGTTTCGACGCAGCTTAAACTTGGCCTCCATCTGGTTGGTTTTGGGGTTGTTTAGGTCGGGTTCCTTCACCGTTCGCTCCACGCTTTCACCGATATAAAGCGGTCTGTTGCCTGCATACTTGTTCCACCAGATGGCAAGTGTTTGGTAATCGGCAGTGGGATGACCTATTTTCCAATACAACTGGGGCACACAATAGTCCACCCATCCGTTGTTCACCCATAGCAGAACGTCTGCGTAAAGGTCGTCGTAGTTTTGCAACCCGGATGTTGCACTGCCGTTAACAGGGTCTGATTTCCTGTTGCGATAGATGCCGAAGGGCGACACACCGAACTTCACCCACGGCTTGCGGTCTTTAATGGTTTGGCCCAAGCGTTGTACAAAGGCGTTCACATTGTTTCTGCGCCAATCGTTCTTGTTGGTTATTCCGCCGTTATAGCGCATAAATTCCTTGTCGTCGGCTATGGTTTGGCCAGCAGCAGGGTAAGGGTAAAAGTAGTCGTCGATGTGTATTCCGTCTACATCATAGCGCGTAACGATGTCGTCTACCACACGACAGATGTACTCGCGGTTTTCAGGCAAACCTGGGTTAAGTATCAACTGACCGTTGTAGGGGAACACCCTA
>NZ_HE999450.1:19993-43022 GCF_000312305.1 Prevotella conceptionensis 9403948
CCTATTGGGATATAGCGATGCAACGTGGTTGCGCGCTAAGGCTGTTGTGCCAGCCGTCTTTGCACGATAAGGGTTAATCCAAGCGTGAAGTTCCATGCCGCGCCGATGGCATTGGGTAATCATCCATCTGAGCGGGTCCCTGTAAGGCATGGGAGCTCTCCCTTGAACGCCCGTTAGGAAACGACTCCACGGCTCGATTTTGCTTTCGTAGAGCGCGTCGCACTCTGGCCGAACCTGAAAGATGATGGCGTTAACACCATCGCGTTGCAGTTCATCGAGTTGCTGTCTAAGCGTTTGTTGCATGGCTGCGGTGCTCATCCCTGTGAACTGTCCGTTTACCGTTTGTATCCATGCTCCCCTGAATTCTCGTTTGCTGTGGAGCGAGGCAGCACTAAGTTGGGGTGCGCCTGCAAACAACATGGTAGCCAAAAGTGTGGCTATCATCATTAGTCTTTTCATTTCCTGTTATTGTTTTCGTGCAAAATTAGTCAAAACACATGTAATAACCGCCGTTTGAAATATAATATTATTTAAGTTGGTGAGTTATTGAGTTGGTGAGTTTACAAGTTCGCGAGTTTTGGAATTTTATTGCATCGCTATTTCCAAAACAAGAGAGGTTGGCGAGTTACTCGGTTCGCAAGTTTTGGAGTCCTATTGCATCGCTACCCCAAACACAAGAGAGGTTGGTGAGTTGCTCGGTTGGTGAGTCGTTGGAACTTTATTTCATGCTACCAACAAACGTTTACAAACTTATAAATTTGGAAGTGTTCGAGAGTGGAAGAAGTAGCCAACAATTACGAAACAGTGGCGAAAGTCTGCGAGGTAGTGGCCGAAACGCGCCTATCCAAATGAAAGCTTGTTGAGTTTGTTTCGCAGTTCTTCGGCTTTCGAGCGTACAATGCTTAGCTTTATCTCGCAGGTGTTTTCGAAGTTGGTGGCAAGAATTCTTGCCTCCGACTCTTTTACCACACGCATCACGCCATTCATCATTACATAAGGAAAGGCAAACGAAACCGTTTCTTCTACCAGCCTGCTTACCATTGGGGCGTTATCGATAGCCAAGGCGGCCGCGGTGCGATAAGCCACGATTAGCCCGCCCGTACCCAGGTTTACACCGCCATAATAGCGAACCACCACCACGAGGATGTTGGTTAGTTCGTGGCTGTTTATCTGCCCAAGGATGGGTTTCCCTGCCGTGCTGCTGGGTTCGCCATCATCGTTAGCCCTAAATTCTTGCCGTTCAGGGCCTAACATATAGGCGTAACAGACGTGTCGAGCATCGTAATGTTGCTTGCGATAGGCGGCTAGCAGATCTTTTATTTGCTCAACCGAGTCAACAGGGTGGGCATAAGCCAAGAACTTACTCCGTTTCTCAGTGTAAACGCCTTGCCCTATGTCGTCAATGGTTTTGTATTCGTCGTTCATCCTTCTATATATAAATAGGTGTGCCCCATGCCGAAGGATGGGGGTGTCTTGCAAAGTTAACACAAAAAGAACGATAAGGCGAAAGAAATTGTTCTTTTTCATTCCTCGAAAAGTGCGTTTTCTCGCCATGACAATGTTCGAGCAAGCTAGACGTTGTTCATTTGGCTTAACGAAAACGTTCTTTTCTCGTTCCTCGAAAAGTGCGTTTTCTCGCCATGACAATGTTCGAGCAAGCTCGACGTTGTTCATTTGGCTTAACGAAAACGTTAATTTTGTTTAGGCGGTTATGGGGCAACGGGTAAATTAACATGGGTAAGTATGCAGCAAGCTTATCAACTATCGGGGGTGTGGGGCTATGCAAGGCACGTATGTTCGTTCACACAAAAGCTTATAGGCTTATCAATTGGGAAAAGCCGAAAGAAAAAGTTACACGTCCCAGAATTCGGAAACTGAAGTAGCCTTTACTTTTATAGTCAAACATAATTGCTTTTGGAAAATTGTTGTTATAGGTTTGCTTACGATGCACCTATGGCTTTCCATATCTAATTTTGCTTGGCTATAATATTTCTATAAATTGAGAGGAGTTTATGACCTTTGTGATGCGATAATAAACCAAGATAAACTTTTCTCTCACGTGCGAAGTACTTTACAAAGGCACTGTAATCTTTGAAATTCTGCCCCCTTTATCAGTGGCAAAATGTGGTTATGCCTTGAAAAAGGAATGAACTCATAAACTCACCTAAAAGGAGTGACGGGGTTAAAGGGTTAAGCCAAATGACTTATACGGAGTGGACGACAATCTTTGTCAACTCGCAAACTCGTAAACTCCCCACGCCAACTCATAAACTCACGAACCAATACGCTCGACTACTCGTTAACCCTTCAACGCGTCAACAGTAACTATTCAGCAATAATGAACGTTGGTTATCAAGAACTTATAAACGTAATGTTGTGATAAAAAGACTCGAAATGACATTACTTTACCAGGTCTTGCATGTGCCTGCCTGTGTAACTTGTTGATAATCAATAATGGCTTATACGCTTCATTGCTGAATGGTTACTCGTCAACTTGAAACTTGGTACTTGGAAATCGTCAACTTGAAAACTTGGAAATCGTCAACTTTTCAGTATAAATTTTAACATTATGAGTGCCCTTCTCGTTCACCAATCGCCAACCATGCCGCAAAAAATCGATTCTCGCGGAGGTTTGTTTTGATGCAAAAAGGGGGTAGCTTGTGAATGGCGTAAAATGAATATTTATTTTATAAAACAGCAATTTTCACCGTTTTTTGGGCTATTTGTGGCAAAATGTAGTGCAATATGCCGCTAAATGCAGTGCGTTTCGGTGCAAAATGCAGTGTGTTTTGGTGCAAAACGCAAGGTAAAATGCTGCAAAATGCAGTGCAAAATGGCGCAAAATGCAAGAAGATGTGCATAAAAATTCAGTGTCATGGCACAGAAAAAACCTCCTCGAACCATGAAACACATGGCAAAAAAGGGCAAAATGGTCGTTAAAAAGTGGGTTTTTAGGGGGTAAAATGCTGGGGTTGGGACTTGAAAAATTGCGAGCCAGCAACCAAACTAGAAAGCTAAAATGGTGCAAAATGCAGGTTTTGTCCTTAAAGGTGGACATGATAAAAGGTGCGGAAGGTTGGAAATAGTAGTAATTTACCTACTTTTTAACCTATATTTTCGCTAGAACGGAGTGAAAATTAGAGAGGCATTGTAAAATAAAAGATAATAATTTAAACTTTTGAGTTTATCAGTTTTTGAGCTTGTAAGTATCTAAGTTTGTTCGTTTATAAGTTTGTGAGTTTTTGAGATTGTACATTGATGAGCTGATGTTTTCGGGAGTAGCTGGGTTTTCAGGAGTTTATAAGCCAGTGATTTGATTTGTTCTGCACTTCGTATATGAGAGGAGTGTTTGTTTTGTGTTGACATCACAAAGACAACAAAATTCTCTCAATTTATAGAAATATAAAAGGTCAAGACGATTTCACTTACAAACTTAGAAACTTATAACTCAAAAACTTACAAACTTATAAACTCAGAGACTTACAAACTCAAAAACTTAAATTTCACCAATAAGCAAGCCAATACAAGCTATTTTCAACTCTCGGTTCGGCATGCCTTATAGACGAACGAGGCTTGGCTGACCTAAAACCAAGCTCCAAAAATAGCAATAAAAAAAGCCGCGGGCAGCTTTCTACGCACAATAGCGCACTCCAAAAGCATGCCCGACGGCCTTGATATGAGGGTATGTTAATCGCTCAACTTGTGTATTACAAGCCCCGAACGCAGTTTTGGTTCGAACCAAGTGGCCTTCGGTGGCATAATCTTTCCGCTGTCGGCGATGTCCATAATCTGTTGCATCGACACGGGATAGAGGGCCAAAGCCATCTTCATTTCACCGCTATCTACGCGTTCTTTCAGTTCGTTTAGGCCACGAATGCCACCCACGAAGTCGATACGCTTATCGGTGCGAAGGTCTTTAATACCCAAAATCTCATCGAGAATCAGTCTACTAGATATGTCGACATCAAGCACACCGATGGGGTCGGCATCGTTGTAAGTGCCCTGCTTGGCCGTAAGGCTATACCATTCGCCATCGAGATAGAGCGAGAAATTGTGCAACCCAGTGGGATGATACATTTCTTTGCCCTTCTTTTGCACGTCGAAATTCTTTTCCAGTTTCTCCAAGAACTGGGCAGAAGTAAGTCCGTTGAGGTCTTTCACCACGCGGTTATAGTCTAGGATGGTGAGTTGCGATGCTTGAAAACAAACGGCCATGAAGTAATTATACTCCTCGTCGCCCTTGTGGTTGGGGTTGTTTTTGGCCTTTTCGGCACCAACCAATGCGGCAGCGGCCGAGCGATGGTGACCATCGGCGATGTAAAGAGCAGGCATTTTAGCAAACTCCTTTGTGATAACGTCGATGTCGTTAGCATCGGAAATAACCCAAAATTGGTGTCCGAAACCGTCGATAGGCGCAATGAAGTCGTACTCAGGTGCGTTGTTCTTAACGTACTTGTTAATCAGTTCGTCAAGCACCTTGTTGTCTGGATAGGCAAAGAACACCGGTTCGATGTTGGCATCGTTCACGCGGACGTGTTTCATACGGTCCTCTTCCTTGTCCTTGCGCGTCAGTTCGTGTTTCTTGATGGTTCCGTTTAGGTAGTCCTCAACGAAAGCACCCACCACTAAACCATACTGCGTTTTGCCGTTCATGGTTTGCGCATAGATGTAATAAGCCGGCTTTTCGTCTTGTACAAGCCATCCCTTGTCTTGGAATTTCTTGAAGTTACGTGCAGCTTGCTCATAAACTTTGGGGTCGTACTCCGATGTGTCGGGCGAGAAATCAATCTCAGGCTTGATGATATGGTACAAGCTCATCTCGTTATCTCCGGCCTCTGCACGAGCCTCTTCGGAGCTTAGCACGTCGTAGGGACGCGATTCCACCTTCTCAACCAGTTCTTTGGGTGGGCGGATGCCTTTAAATGGTCTTATCGTTGCCATAGTCTGTGTTACTACTTATTTACTTGGAACTTGGTGCATCCATCAGCGAAGTATGCGTTAATTTGCTTAGCTGCGGCCAATCCAGCATTGAAGTTGGCCTCTGCTGTCTGTGCGCCCATCTTCTTAGGCGTGCTAAAATATCTGCCTTCCAGCTTAGCGAAGTCGGCATCGGCATCGGGTTTGATGTCGGTAACGAACTTCAAGTCTTCGCGTTCGGCCATGAGTTTGAGCAGTTCGGCCTCGTTAATCACTTCCTTGCGGGCAGTGTTAACCAATATGCCACCCTTGGGCAAGCGGTTAACGAGCGCATAGTTGATGCTCTGTTTTGTTTCGGGTGTAGCAGGGATGTGCAAGCTAACGATGTCGCATTGGTCGAACAAAGCCTCTTGATTGGCCACAGCGTGTACGCCAGCC
This sequence comes from Prevotella conceptionensis 9403948, assembly GCF_000312305.1. Taxonomy (GTDB): domain Bacteria; phylum Bacteroidota; class Bacteroidia; order Bacteroidales; family Bacteroidaceae; genus Prevotella; species Prevotella conceptionensis. Next base: position 25,349 of record NZ_HE999450.1, read on the forward strand.
TCTTCGATAACGTTGGCAGGACAGAAAGCGTCGTAGGCATAAACGTCCATACCGAAACCCTTAGCAATGCGAGCCACGTTGCGACCTACGTTTCCGAAAGCCAACAATCCCAGCTTTTTGCCGATAAGTTCTGAACCCGACTTGCCATTGAAGAACGCTCTAACGGCATAAACGAGCAAGCCAAGCACCAATTCGGCCACGGCATTGGCGTTTTGTCCAGGCGTGTTCTCCACAATGATACCCTTCTCTTTGGCGTACGCCGTATCGATGGAATCGTAGCCGGCACCAGCCCTAACGATGATTTTAAGTTTGGGAGCGGCATCCATTACGTCGGGCGTAATTTTGTCGGAACGCACAATCATGGCCTCAACATCTTTCACGGCATCGAGCAATTGTGCCTTCTCGGTATATTTTTCTAGCAAAACAAGTTCGTGTCCTGCCTTTTCTATCTCTTCTTTAATGGCTTTCACCGCATTGGCGGCAAAAGGTTTCTCAGTAGCAACAAGTACCTTCATAAGGAAAACTGTATATACTTAAGGTGAATAAATAAAGGTGGGTCGAGGCCTAAAACGAGGCACACGGCCCACCACTTGAATACGAAAAATCTATCTGCAAACTAAAGTTTAGCCTCGAATTCCTTCATGCAAGCCACCAAAGCCTCTGCGCCTTCGATGCTCATGGCATTGTAACAGCTTGCTCGGAAACCGCCAACGTCGCGGTGGCCCTTGATGCCTACCATACCCTTTTGCGTTGCAAACTCCATGAAAGGTTTCTCCAACTCGGCAAAGTCTTCGTTCATCACGAAACAGATGTTCATCAGCGAGCGGTCTTCTTCTTTCACCGTTCCACGGAAAAGGCGGTTGCGGTCTATTTCATCATAAATTATCTTGGCTCTTTCAATGGCCTTCTTGTCCATCGCCTCAACGCCGCCGCTCTTCTTAATCCAGCGTAGCGTTTCGAGTGCACAATAGATGGGAACAACAGGTGGCGTGTTAAACATCGAACCCTTATCAACATGCGTACGATAGTCGAGCATGGTTGGAATTTGGCGTGGGGCGCGTCCCAGTTTGTCGTTCTTCACGATGATAACGGTAACACCGGCCATTGCCAAGTTCTTTTGGGCACCGGCGTAGATGCAGTCGTACTTGGAAACGTCGACGGGACGGCTGAAGATGTCCGACGACATGTCGCCGATAAGTGGTATTGGCGAGTCTATTTCCTTGCGGATTTCCGTTCCGTAGATGGTGTTGTTGGTGGTAACGTGCAGGTAGTCGGCATCCGCGGGGATGTCAAAGTTCTTTGGGATATAAGTGAAATTGGCATCGGCCGATGTGGCAACTTCCACAACTTCGCCGTAAAGTTTAGCCTCTTTCATAGATTTCTTTGCCCATACGCCCGTATTAAGATAGGCAGCCTTCTTAATAAGGAAGTTGCAGGGCACTTGGGTAAACTGTAACGAAGCACCGCCACCGAGGAATATAACCGAATATCCTTCGGGAACGCTGAGCAATTCTTTAATTAAGGCAACGGCCTCGTCAACAACGGGCTGGAAATCCTTTGCCCTGTGGCTAATCTCCATGAGAGAAAGTCCAGAACCATTAAAGTCTAAAATCTGCTTCGCCGTGTTCTCGATAACTTCTCTAGGTAGGATTGAGGGGCCGGCATTAAAATTGTACTTCTTCATATTCGTTTATGTTTTTAGTAATATAGACATCCTTGTGCGTGTCCTAAGGCCTGCACGGGTTAGTGGCGTTGTGCATCCCTTCATGGCTTTTCGTTTTTCGCTTAGTGCCTTCTGCTTTTCCTTCACGTTGCATAGCTTGCTACGCCTCGTTGGGGAAATGAGCCAAGCTTGTTCAGCTAAAATCCAGCAACCCGTTGTAGGTGGCTTTTAGAACCCGCCTTTATCGTTAATTGGTAGTTGATGGTGCGAAGATAGTTTTTTTTGCTATTCCTGCCAAATTTTTTAGTGGATATTTTTCGTTTGCCATGCGCCTTCGTTGCGAATGATTTGTAATGAAATAAACCTTAGCTGTAAAATATGTTGCAAAAAGTAACGGAAAGAACGATTATCCAATAACGGCAATTTGTTGTTTGCGTATGTCAATTGTCTTTTTGACACTCTGTTTAAATTTGTAAAAAAGCGCGACGTGAAGCCTTTGTGTGGCTCTTCACCGCGCTTTTTCTCACTTTTAAGGTTGTGTTTTGCATGTGTTCAAGCACTAGAAACGCGACACGATTTCGCCAATATCCTTGCGAGGCGACGGCTTGGAAGGCGTGTTTGCAGGATAACCGATGGGCAGAATGGCCACGGGATGCCACTCCTTGCCTAGCGGGAAGGCCGCTTGCAACGCCGCAACATCGAAGTTACACACCCAGCAACTGCCCAAACCCACAGCCGTTGCAGCCAAGCAAAGGTGCTCAATGGCTATGGCTGCGTCAATGTCTGCATGGTTCTTGCCGTCCTCTTCGCGCACCCAAGCCCTGTCATCGGCTGCATATATAATAATGTATAGGGGTGCCGTTTTCAGCCAATCGCGGTTGTAGCACTGTTGCACCTTCTGCCTTGCCTCATCCGTTTGCGCCACCACGAAGTGCCACGGCTGCTTGTTGCAGGCCGAGGGTGCACGTTGGGCGCACGCCAAAAGATAGTTCACCTTGTCTTCTTCCACTACTTGTGCACTGAAAGCACGTGCAGAAAATCGTTCTTTTGCCAAATTCAGAAAGTCCATTCGCTTTATTTTTTTAAGGGTTCAACATGTTGTAGTGCGACAAAGTTAGCATTCTTTTGCGAGACGAAGGGCGATTTTACCACCGTTTTTTATGTTTTTCATGCACAGAAAGTGTGCAAACAACGCCTTTTCCAAGGCAAGTTTTTAGCCGGTCTGCCGAAATATCAGCACGATTTCCGCTCTTCTTCCTCGCCTTACTCTCCCATCAGCAACTTATGGTTTTCCAATCTCCTGCCGAAAAACACCACGTAAAGCAACACTTAGAGCCAAGGTTTGCGCCTTTGCAGAGAACATTTACAACCTGCCTTAAACCAGTTAGCCTCACCACGCGCGCCATTTTAAAAATAAAATTCCTAACTTTGTTGTCTTAATTAGATAATAGAAGATGATAGTTTGCATAGCCGAGAAACCCAGCGTTGCGCGCGACATTGCCTCTGTAATAGGCGCAACAACCCAGCGCGACGGGTACATGGAGGGCAACGGGTATCAAGTGACGTGGACCTTTGGCCACCTCTGCACCCTAAAAGAACCCAATGACTACACCGACAATTGGAAAAGGTGGAGTTTGGGCGCACTTCCCATGATACCCCAACGTTTCGGCATAAAGCTAATTGAAGACCGCGGAATCGAAAAACAGTTCCAAGTGATTGAACGGCTCATGCAAAACGCCGACGAGATTGTGAACTGCGGCGATGCCGGGCAAGAAGGCGAGCTGATACAAAGGTGGGTGATGCAGAAGGCGCAAGCCAAATGCCCTGTTAAGCGATTGTGGATTTCGTCGCTCACAGAGGAGGCCATACGCCAGGGCTTTGCTAACCTTAAAGACCAAAGCGAATACCAACCGCTATACCTAGCAGGACTTAGCCGTGCCATTGGCGATTGGATTTTAGGAATGAACGCCACGCGCCTGTACACCTTGAAGTATGGGCAAAACCGTCAGGTGCTAAGCATCGGGCGCGTACAAACCCCCACTCTCGCCCTCATTGTTAACAGGCAAAAAGAGATAGACAACTTTAAACCCGAAGCCTATTGGGTGCTTTCAACCATCTATCGCGACACGCTGTTTACGGCCACCAAGGGCAAGTTCACCAACAAGGAAGAGGGCGAACGCGCCTTTGCCACCATCGCCGACAAAGATTTTGAGATAACGGGCGTTGTGAAGAAGAAAGGAACGGAGGCTCCGCCCCACCTCTTCGACCTCACTTCGCTGCAAGTGGAGTGCAACCGCAAGTTCGGCTACTCGGCCGAAACCACGCTAAACCTCATACAAAGCCTCTACGAAAAGAAACTTACCACCTATCCGCGTGTAGATACGCAATATCTTAGCGACGACATCTACCCCAAATGTCCCCTTATATTAAAAGGTGTGCGCGGCTACGAAACCTTCACTCAGCCGCTATTAGGCAAGGCTTTGAACAAAAGCAAGAAGGTTTTCGACTCGTCGAAGGTTACCGACCACCATGCCATCATCCCTACGGGCGTTCCGGCAGGCGCACTTTCGGATATGGAAAACAACGTGTACGACCTCGTTACGCGGCGTTTCATCTCCGTGTTCTATCCCGATTGCAAATTTTCTACCACCACCGTGACGGGCGAAGTAGACGACATTGAGCTGAAAGCCACGGGCAAAGAGATATTGGAACAGGGCTGGCGCGTGCTTTACGCCAAAGAAACAAACAACAACAACGATGACGATTCGGCCAAACAAACGGCCGAAGAACGCACATTACCCACCTTTACCAAGGGCGAAAAGGGTCCGCACACGCCCACGTTGAGCGAAAAGTGGACCGTTCCGCCTAAGTTCTACACCGAGGCAACGCTTTTGCGCGCTATGGAAACGGCTGGTAAATTCGTTGACGACGAAGAATTGCGCAGTGCACTGAAAGAAAACGGCATCGGCCGCCCCTCTTCGCGCGCTGGCATCATCGAGACTTTGTTTAAGCGCCACTACATCCGTCGCGAGCGAAAAAACCTTTTGCCCACGCCAACGGGTATCGAGTTGATTGGCATTATTCGCGAAGAACTGCTGAAAAGTTGCGAACTAACAGGCATTTGGGAAAAGAAACTGCGCGACATCGAGCACCGCAACTACGATGCACAGCAGTTTGTTAACGAACTGAAAGCGCAGATAACCCAAATCGTTAACGAGGTGTTGGCCGACAACTCCAACCGCCACATCACCATCACCACCGAAGACGACCTCAAGAAAACCATCGCCAAGAAGAAGGCATCCGCACCAAAAGCCAAAACGCAAGCCAACCCAAAGGCCAAGGCGCAGAACGCAACAAAGGCCTCGGCCACGCCCGAACCAACCGCACCGCAAACCCTCCAAGCCAACGACAGCATTGTGGGTAAGCCCTGTCCGCAATGCAAGCAAGGAGTTATCATCAAGGGCAAAGGGGCTTACGGATGCAGCAATTGGAAGGCAGGTTGCACATTCCGCTTGCCTTTCAGCGAGGTGTAGACACGAATGCCACTGCGTTTTGCCAACACTTTGGTATGCTTTCAAACTTTCAATGCGCAGCCACAACACCACAAATTATTGTTAAAGACCATCGTCTTTGTAAACTTTTTCGGCTCTTTTGGTGTCTAATTGGCAACAAAACGCACTTTTCGAGCAACGATAAAACGCTTTGTTAAACAGTAGGCCTATGGCGAAACAGGCACACCACCCGCTCAATTCGTCAACTTGCCAACACATAAATTCGTAAACTCGTGAACTTGTCAATTCGTCAACTCGTAAACCCATCAACTATTCATACAATGAAGAAATGGACCCTAAGCCTAGGCATACTCTTTGCCTTGCCCACCATGCTCTTTGCCCAAACCCACCAATGGACATTGAAAGACTGCATAAGCCACGCCATGCAGCACAACATCAGTCTGCAAAAGCAACGCATTGCCGTTAAGTCGGCCGAAGAAGAGATGCTGCACAGCAAGGCCGAGCTGTTGCCTTCGGTATCGGCCTCCACATCGCAAAACGTAAACTATCGGCCGTGGCCCGAAACAGGAGCGGCGCGAGTAGCCAACGGCTCGGTACAATCGAGTGTCGACAAGGTGTTCTATAACGGCACATACGTTATCAATGCCCAATGGACGTTGTGGAACGGAAACCGCAACCGCAACACCATTGCACTTAACCAGCTGCAAATGAACAAAGCCGAGGCCGAGGCTATGGTATCGGCTGCCACCATACAAGAACGCATTGCGCAACTCTACGTACAGATTTTATATTCGGCAGAGGCCATCAATGTAAGCAAGCAGGCCTTAGAAACGAGTGCGCGAAACGAGGAACGAGGAAAAGAGATGCTGAACGTGGGGAAGATGAGCAAAGCCGACTTAGCACAACTCACCGCACAGCGAGCGCAAGAAGAATACAACGTTCTTTCGGCACAGAGCACATTGGCCGACTTTAAACGCCAGCTTAAACAGCTTTTACAAATCACCGACAGTGCACCTTTCGAAGTGGCAGTGCCTGCTACCACCGACGACATGGCACTACAACCCATTCCTTCGGTTAGCGAGGTGTATACCCAAGCCATCAGTTGGCGACCCGAATTAAAGGCTGCACAGCTAGCCATCAACGGTGCCGAAACAAGCATAAAGGTGGCCAAGGCACAAAATCTGCCCACGCTAAGCCTTGGGGCAAGCATGGGAACGAACACCACCTCGATGAGCAACAATGCCTGGGGCACGCAAATAAAAACCAATTTCGACATGGGTGCGGGCCTTACCCTAAGCATTCCGCTCCTTGACAACCGCGCCAAACGCACGGCCGTTAACAGAGCGCAGTTCCAAAAGCAGAGTTCGATGCTCGAATTGCAAGATAAGCAAACGGCCCTTTATTCTAATATCGAGGAATGTTGGTTGCAAGCCACCAACAACCAGAACAAATACAAGGCGGCAAAGGTGAGTGTGGAAAGCGCACAACAAAGCTACGACTTGCTGAACGAGCAGTTCAACCTCGGACTAAAAAACATTATCGAACTGATGACAGGTAAAAACAATCTTGTTACCGCTCAGCAAAACGAACTGCAAAGTAAGTACATGGCCATTCTTAATATCCACCTGCTTAACTTTTATAAAACAGGGGAGATAAAGTAAAAGCAGGTTCTAAAAATTGCCTTTGCTGTATTTTTAGCTTTTAGCTGAGCAGGTTTTGCTTACTTCTTGAAGGAGCATAATGCATTATGCGACTGAAAGAGAAAGCAAAAGATGCCAGATAAAAGCAAAAAGACAGTGAAGAGCAATACAAGGAACAACGATTGAACCTTTGCGGGGAATTTTTAGAACATGCCTAAAGGCAGATTGGACACTTACTGCTGGCGCATTACAGAGGGCTTGTTAACTTGTCACCTTGTTTACTCGTTAACCTGTTTACTTGTCTACTCGTTAACTTGTAAATTCGTTAACTTGTAAACTTGTAAACTCGTAAACTTACCTACTCACCACCTCATGCTTTGTCCGTTTTTCAGCATAAATTTTAACACTATGAGTGCCATTTTTATCCACCAGCCGCTCACCCTACCGCAAAAAATCGATTCTCGCGAGGGTTGGTTTTGGTGCAAAAAGGGGCAGCATGTGAATGCAGGCAAAATGAATATTTATTTCAAAACACCATCCTTTGCACCCATTTCGGGGCTATTTGCCGCTAAATGTAGTGCGTTTTGCCGCTAAATGTAGTGCAATATGCCGCTAAACGCAGTGCGTTTTGCTGCTAAACGCAAGGCATTTTGGTGCTAAACGCAAGGTAAAATGGTGCTAAACGCAGTGCAAAGTGCTGCTAAATGCAAGACGAAAAGCATAAACATCCACAACAATTGTATAAACAAACCCTTTTTGAACCATGAAAAACATGGCAAAAAAGGGAAAAACAACCATTAAAAAGTGGGGTTTTAGGGGCTAAATACAGCTTTTTGGGGTTGAAAAAACACAAGCCGGCAACCAAACTAGAAAGGCAAAGTGGTGCAAAATGCAGATAATATGCCCAAAAAACGGACAGAAAAAGAAACGATTAAGGCTGAAAACAACACTTTTTTGCTTGCTTTTGAACCTTTTTCTCGCTAGAATGGTGTGGCGAACGGCACCTATTTTGTAAAATTTATTATAAGATTTTAAGCTTGTGAGGGTGTAAGTTGGTGAGTTTATTAGTTTTGAGTTTATGAGGCTGTAAGTTGGCGAGTTTATAAGTTTTGAGTTTATGAGGCTGTAAGTTGGTGAGGGTTTGAGTTTATGAGGTTGTAAGTTGGCGAGTTTATAAGTTTTTGAGTTTATGAGTTTCGGTGTTAGTAAGTTCATGAACTAACCTAATCGTAAACTAACAAACTTATTAACTCACGAATTAACTAATACCGAAACTCAAAAACTTACACCCTCACAACCTCATAAACTCAAACCCTCACCAACTTACAGCCTCATAAACTCACCAACTTACAAACTCATAAACTTACAAACTCATAAACTCACCAACTTACAAACTTATAAACTTACAAACTCATAAACTCACCAACTTACAAACTCAAAAACTAATCAGCTCACAAACTTAAAACCTCACGTTCTATCCCATTTTTTTGTATATTTGCAGTGATTTTAAAACGTTATGTCAATGGAAACCATGCCTGCGGCACGTCCGTTAGAAACCTCTGTACCCACTCGCGCTGCTGGTCAGCGCAACGTTTTGTCGTTAGCCCTCGCGCCCATGCCCCTTTTGCAAGTGGCATTTGTGGGAGTGGGTGCACGTGGACAAATGGCCGTTACGCGATGGTGCCACATCCCAAACGTGCAGATTGTAGCCGTGTGCGACGTGTCTAGGCAAGCCGCAGAAGAGGCTGCGCAACACGTTGAACAGCTAGGCCAGCCACGTCCCACCGCATATTGGGGCGAAAACGCTTATCAACAGCTATGCCAACAACAGGGCCTGAACCTCGTTTATGTGTGTACCGACTGGCTTTCGCACGTGCCGATAGCCCTCCATGCCATGCACTGCGGCAAATGTGTGGCCGTGGAAGTGCCTGCCGCCTTAACTCTCGACGACATTTGGCAATTGGTAGACACAGCCGAACGCACACAACAACACTGCATGATGCTTGAAAACGCTGTGTACGACCATTTTGAAATGGCCGTGCGCGAAATGGCTCGTGAGGGTCTGTTCGGCGAGGTGGTGCATGTTGAAGGCGGTTATGCACATCCCATTGGGCATCGTTGGACACCCTGGCGCATGGAATATAACCGCCTTACCTGTGGCGACGTCTATCCCACACACAGCATCGGGCCTGCCTGTCAGCTGCTAGACATCCACCGCACCGACCACCTACACTACCTCACCGCCATGCACACCGACCCCATTTTGGGCAAGGAAGTATATAAAGAGGTGATGGGGAAAGCCTGCGACAGCTTTGCCAACGGCGACCAAACCTCTACCATGATACGCACCATGAAGGGCAAAACAATCCTTATTCAGCATAACGTGATGACACCGCGGCCATATAGCCGCATGTTTCAAGTGGTTGGCACACAGGGATATGTTGCCAAATATCCCACCCCCGAAGTACTACTTAGCCCCAATGCAGCCGCTAAAATGGGTTTTGATATTGCCGAAGACAACACGCCTTTGAGCACTTTGCAAATAGAAACGTTGCTCAATCGCTATACCCCACCCTTTTCGGCTCAAACTATTAGTATGGCCAAGCAGCTCGACTCGCGCGGCGGCATGTCTTATTTTATGGACTTACGCCTGGCCCAATGCCTGCAACAAGGCTTGCCACTAGACATGGACGTGTACGACTTAGCGGAGTGGTGTTGCATTGTCGAACTCTCAAAACTATCTATCGAGCATGGGTCGATGCCCGTAATGATACCCGATTTCACACGCCGCAATGTCTTGCGGTAAACCAATGGGCAAGGTTTCCTCCCGCTCACGGCCTAACGCCATCCCCTTTCCGCCTACCCAACCCCAACCATAATCTCTTAAATCCTACATAAAGACTGTTTTGGCTTTTTATGTTTCTAAAATCCGCAAAGTTGCTTAAACGTTAACTTATGTCGGCCTGAACCCATCTCCTTCTTTTTTTGTAACATATTCTATTCTACTTAGCTTGTTTTTGGAGCTAAGACACACAGTTTTCCCTTACCCCATGTGGCGTGTTGGAGGGCTACGCAAACATAACCTGAAAAGAGGTGTGCTTATCCGAAACCGTTGTTGAAAATGGTTGCATAGACTGGCTAGGTGGTGTAGACGTTTAGGACTTGCCGACGTGCCGCCCTTTTCCATTTGGCAGGAACTGAGACCAGTTTGAAGATGAAGTTTTTGATTCTGCTTTTTTCTTCAGGCCGAAACACTTGATGTAGGCATCACTCATAAGTAACTTGTAGAGGTTTCTTATGAGCACCGTCATAATTAAGAAAACGGTATTCTCTGCCATGAAGGATTTGGGTAGATGCCGCCAGCCAAAGCCGTTGTTGAGTTCATCGAAGAAGCGTTCACTGCTCCCCCTTTGGTTGTAGAAGTGCACAACGTCTAAGAGGCTCATCTCGTAATCGTTGGTCGTGATGCAGCGGTAAGTATATTTTCCCTCCAAAGGCCAAGGCTGCCATATACACACTTCTGTCGTTAATACTCCTCCAAAAGCAGTGAAATTATCAGATTTTATTTGTACTTTTGCCATTGTCTGTTGCTTGGTTTAACACTTTTGATTTCAGCACTAAGTGAAGTGAATTTTGCAACAAGACAAAACACTGAGCAACTTTTGTTGTTCAGGCACTTATATTAATACTTAGGTTGAAATGTTGCGGAATTAAGGATGTAGTTTTTCCACAAGATGTATGTTAAAGCATTGCAGATTGAGACCTATGTATGAAGGTCGTGGTTTTTATGACCCCGTTTCATTTTGTCATCTAAATACAAATTCGCATGATGAATAAATTTTTGGGAGTGTTGTTTCTATTTGTGCTGTTCTCCTTCCCAACATTAGCTCAAAGTATATCTGGAGTTGTGCTGGCCAAGGATAACAAGGATGCCGTTGGGTACGCAACGGTCAGTTTAATAACAAGAGATAGCACTTATATAAATGCTACTGTAGCCACGGAGGATGGCAAGTTCACACTTGACACTAAAGGATGTACAGATTGCTTGTTAAAAATAATTGCGCTTGGATATAAGCCGTCCACTTTTAGTTTAGACTCTCTTCGTACGACTTTTTTTATCGAAAAAGAAACGTATCAGCTCAAGGAGGTTGTTAAAAGAGCATCGCGACGCATTGTGAAGATGAACCGTTCGGGTAATCTTGAGGTAAATGTGGCCGGAACACATCTTGCTAACCGAAACAACATCAAAGAACTATTGCTTTCTGTGCCTGGTGTTGTAGAGAGGGACGGTAATATCATAACAATAAGTGGAGCGGCACCATTGTATGTTGTCAATGGCAGAAAAGTACAGTCTTATGCCGAGATAGCGACACTGAGCGTAAAGGACATAAGGAACATTGCTGTAAACAATAACCCTGGGGTTGAATATGGGGGCAACGTGAAAGCCGTTATCATGATTACGACATCAGCTCCCCTTGATAGATTAACTCTCAACACACAGGCAACAGTAAGAAAGAGCAGGGCTTGGTCACATAATGAGTACCTGAATGCTATCTATGCCTTCAAAGATGTTACACTTTATGGAACATTGCAATATGCAAGCTACAAGAAAAAGAGTTTTCAAGACATTGCCTTTTCGTCCATAGACAATACATCTGTGCCTTTATTCCTTAGCCATACTAATCTGTTATCATATCCGAGTGATATACGGAAGTTAAATTATAACTTTGGCGTAGATTGGCAATTGACATCATCTCACAAACTGTCGCTTATGTTCGACGGATTTGTTTCAAGAATAAACGATACCGGCAACGCTACAAATGATGTAATCAATCGTTCAGAAAGCAAAGTGTCGTTTCATAGTCTTTCTAAACTCAATGATAAGTTGGACTACAAACATGTTGCCCTCAACTACAACTATACCGACAAGCAAGGATTGGCTTTTTCTTTGGCTGCCGACTATGCAGCAACGCATAGCAAGAGAACACAAAATACCGAAGAAGTATTCTCTAACTCCAACGAAGCGACAAACGTAGCGAACCGTGTAACGAACAATTTGTTTTCAATCAACCCACATTTTATCTATCCTCTCCATCAGAGATTGTCTGCCCAATTAGGCGGACAATTCGATTACATCACAAATGAGAATATATTAGAATATAGTCGCAGCAGGCAGAAACGAAACTCTGAAACTAAAGAGCTTATTTCTGCAGCTTATATGGGACTTACTTATCAAGGCAATCACTATCAGGCACAAATCGGTATGAGATACGAGAACACTCGTAACACCTTTCAGCAGAATACACAAAAAACGGAGCAAAACAGCAGCCAGATTTTGCCGTATGCGTCCTTGTCATTTTCATTAGGCAACACCGCTCACCAAATAAGTTTCAAGTATGATATGCAACGGCCACCCCTCGGATTTATCGGTGGATATAGCTATTATCTCAATCGTTATAAGTTTCAAGAAGGTAATCCGATGCTAAGACCACAGAGGAACAGCACACTTGATTACGCTCTGTCTTGTAATAACTTTTATTTCTCCGCCAAATATCAATACGTGAAGTCGCCAATAATGGCACTTTCTACATTGGTGTCGTCTTCCGATTATGATATGGTCAAAAGTTCGTGGTATAATCTGGAGAAACAACATAACATCACTGTTATGATGAATTACAGCAAGTCATTCGATTGGTACAAGCCATCTCTTACTTTAGCTTATATTCATCATATCAACTATCTTGCAACAAAGCATGAGCATACAGAGACACTCAGTCGGCCTGTGCCATATCTTCAAATGCAAAACACCTTGGTTCTCCCTTGGCTTGACGTTAATGTCAATTACGAATATACAGGGAAAGGCTATTTTAGAGTATTCCTGACCGAGGAAAGACATCTTCTAAACCTGTCCGTACAGAAAAGATTGTTACACGAAGCCCTGTCAGTCTCCCTGTATTGGAATGATGTGTTCAGACAAGACATCTCACGTTATGAAGTATACTATCAAGGGTTATTATTCAGACAGACGGAAGACCAAGATAGACAGATTGTAGGGTTGACTGTCTCCTATCGTTTCAACAACAAACAAAGAAACCAGAAGATAAAGAGCAGCGACCAACTTCTTCGCTTGTAGAATGTACGGGTATTTAATCGCACGATCATGGATTTTGTTAAACAGGAAGTTGCTGTGGACCGTCTTGTTTAGCGATGATTGCTAAACATTACGGAATACAGCCAAATATTGACGTAATACGTAAGAAATGTTCGCTTGGTAAGGCTGGTGTATCTTTACAAGTTGAAAGCGTCTTTCCAGTGGCACATAATGAAGAAAAAGTAAAGAGCACTTCTTCATGTTTTGTTCTTATGTCTTTTGTTCTTTTGTCTACATGGCCGTGTGTATTATGTCAAAACACGAAAGATGAACGTCTTCGTTAAGCCCAATGAACAATGTCGAGCTTGCTCGGACATTGTCATGGCGAGAAAACGCACTTTTCGAGGAACGAGAAAAGAACGGCGCATGACCGAAAGCGTGGGACATGCTTTTAGCGATAGTGCCGTTTTGCCTATGGGCATATTGTAATTGGGCATCATGAATTCCTAATAGCCGTCCTATTCTTCATATAGTCGTCTAATTTATACTTCTCCATTTCAACAATCCTGTAAATAAACACTTCATTGTTGATGACATATAAAATGGTATTCATGCCTTCTAATTCAGGGCAGAACAATAGATACTTCGGATGTTTACGCATTATTTTCCTAAAAACTTTTGGTGCATTCCTTCCAAGACGTCTTGAAAAAGTCCTATAACCATCCTCATGCCAACCATACTTTCCGTCATAGCAATATACGTATAACCGTCCTTTACATCTTTTGTCGAAATAAAAAAGATTAAAGGCCAGCCTGCCAGTATCAACTTGCAATATCTGCTTATCTTTCAGTTTTAAATTCAGAACGTAGAGTGGCATTCCTGATTTTACTTCATTTTCAAAACGTCTAATGGCTGGCCCATTCAGAATTTTATTTTTTTGAAGATATTTCAGATACATGCTATCAGCTCTATTGAACCACTGAGCGACCTTCATGCTGTCACTATCGGGGCTATACAATAATTTGTACGTTTCTTCTTCATTCTTTTCTAACGACTTTGCATAAGACAAGACGATTTTGTTGATGTAAGAAGCAGAGTCGAGCGCGCTGTAAGCACGCTCAACCTGTTCAATTAATGTCTGAGCATTTGAAATGTAGAAAAACAGACTGCCCATGATGAAAATTAAATATACCCTTTTCATATTTACTTTAATCCTCTTAAAAGAAAAAGCCACAAGTGTTATCAAGCATCAATGGGTAAACAACGGAACATATTCATACACCGTTTTACGTCTGAACCAGATACGCAGTGGTTTGCCGTCTTTCGCATTAACTGCTGGGGCATCCATCCATACGCTAAAACCCTTCTTTCTTGCTTGTTTCCCCTTAAAATACCAACGCAACCTTATCGCTCCGCTCGTCTTTATACCCTGTACGATAGCAGTAGAGTCTAGCTTTGTTATGTCTTGTTCGTGAACTATATCTAGACTTTCTATCATCGTGGGAGTCATCATGTTCCCCTCATTATCCGTAAAGCGAATGCTTTGTGGATAAATCGTGTATGGCTGACACACGTAGAATTTGGCTTCAACCTCCAACTCTGGGGAGTGTTTTATCCAAAACAGTAGGCATGTGGGAAAGGCAAAGGGAAAGAATAATGGCCCTGTTGAAATTGCTGCACCTGGTCCTCTTACATTAAGCATAATCGAATCTGGTGCGGTATCGCTGGTGTAAGCTATGTCGTTCACACCATTATAATCTGCCTTCTTCCATCCTTGCGTCTCCGTTATGTAATACGTAGTACGGTATATGCCCGCACACGAGGTAAGACATAGACAAATGAGTACTGAATGCGTAAAATAGAATCTTCGTCTCATATAAGTTACTTGTTTTTATATACAATCCACTGATACAAAGAATCAAAAATGATGTGTCTTAACGGATTCATTATTATATCCGTACCATCATAATGATAAGTGTAAGATGCTTGATTTGGTTTTGTTGTATTATTGTATCGCAAATGTAGCCTATTGAATTTATAGGTTTCTTGTAAAAGATCAAAATTTTGGCTTTTCTCGAAATTAACACTATACTTCGCGTTAGCTCTTTTGTAAATGTTTTTAATTGCATTCCATTTTTCTGCAGTCATGTCGGGTATCTCTAGTTGTTCAGCCTTTGCAAATGGAGATGACATCTGCTGCTCCTTAACATCTTTAGATAGGCCAAGATATTTTTCCACTTCTCTTTGTATTTCATTGCGTCTTACAGCATCCTTCACATAATCAGCTCCTTTACCTAGTGCCCAACCAAGAGTTGCACTTATTGCACCTGTCCCAAAACCACTCCAGAAGTCACCACCAGAGACAAGGGATGTTGCACCACCTATCAAACCACCAGCAGCAACGTTAGAAACACCTTCAAGCCAAATACTCTTCATGTTAATTCCAGATAGCGCATTTCCTACTAAGCCAGAGACGAAACCAATTAACGCGCCCCTACCAATATTGCCACCTGCCATGAGCGAGGACATCGCTCCCGTTACACTTCCCGCTACTCCGGCAGAGATTCCTCCAATAACACTTTGCGACAAAATAGCAGTTTTGGCTAGAGCTCCTGTAATGCCCATACCTACACCATAGCTTACAAGTGCAACGGCAGACATGACCAAGCTGCTTCCTATGTTCTTTAGTCCCCAATCTCCTTTCGTTATTCCCGTTGTAGCATAGTTTACAACAAAGGCTATAATTGCAGGTAAGAACCAAAACTCCCCATCCTTATCCACATACTTCAAAGGATTATTCAAACAATAACTATACCTGTTGAAGTTTTGCGTGAAGTCTGGCATTTGCACGTATGGGTCGGGACTTAAGAAACGACCTAATACGGGATCGTAAAGTCGGGCGTTCATGTTTATAAGGCCGAACCATGGCAGATATTCATGCCCTGTATATCCTCTGTCTAAAAGCAGTTTAGGTTCTTTACCCACAGCGTATAACTGATGCGTGTCAGGATTGCGTAAACGTCCCCACGCGTCATAGCTCAGTTCTTGTCTTAATGTGCCGTCTTCATTGATTATATGAGTGATGTTACCCAAATAGTCGCGCAAGATGTAGTATGTTGAGTCGACTCCAAAATCGTTGACGCATACGGCCAAGGCGTCGTAGGCATCGCCACCCAAATAGAAACGTTCCGTAAAGCTGTTATCTATCTCGTATCTTGCATCGATGTATTGTCTTGTTAATACCTCATCATTACCCTTACGTATCGTCATCTCAGCCCTGTCGCCCTCTGCATCATAACTGAACGAGGCCGAATAGCCGTTCTCCGTTATCTTGTCAGGACATTGGAAAGAATTATAGGTGATCTGCTGTTCACGGGTAGGCACATTATTCCCAATGGGCGTGAAAGCGGTAACCTGATAGGGCTTTGCTGCATTATCATAACCCATCACGCCCATTCCTGGCATTTCCAATACATTGCCATTGTCAGCATATTTCACTTGTTGCGTTCCGATTTGGCACAGGCGGTTTAGTTTATCATACCCAAATGTTTCGGTAATATTACGTCTGTTGTCCGTTCGGCTTAGCAAATTGCCCGTTTGCACATCAAAATTATAAGAAACGTCTTGCACCTTACCCGCGGTTTGCCTTGTGGGTAAGCCTATGTTGCTATAGCTATAAGTGCGTACCAGCGAGCCTGTGGCAATTTGTGTGGGCTGGCCTAAGTCGTTTTCTTCAATAAGTTTCCAAACGCTTCGGCGGTCATTAAACTTTACTTCTGTTTTATGCCCGTTTGTGTAGAGATAAGTTTCCTTCATTTCCACACCACTAGGGTTATTTAGCGAATTGTACTTTATGCTTGCAACATTTCCATCCTTGTATGTGAAACCAACGTCAATACCAGACGCGTCGTCTAAGGAATGGGCAACTCGCCCTAAAGCATCATAGCTATAAGATTTAGCTCTCCTGTCAGAATATTCTTCACGCTCTAACTGCCCATCCTTATTATACGTATATGATACGTTGAACTCGGGGCGGTTGATTTGAATGGTTCTGCCGTACTTATCTTTTATGGTAGTTACAGTTTTGCCTCGCGCATCTGTTGCGGTAGAAGTGCAAATACCTGAGTTATCATACTTTTCCGTAAAGGTTTGTTTGCCTGCGCTCGGGTCAGCAATAGCCGTTCGGCGACCGAATCCATCGTATTCGAAAGTGGTTACCACGTTGCCTGGCGCGGTTATCGCACTGGGTTGTCCGTCGGGGCGCAACGTGTAGGTAATGGTTCCGCCAGGGTCCTCCACCTTTATCAGTTCGCCAATGGCATCCGTTGTCTTGGTCGAGGCGATGCCTTCCTTCGTTTCGGTAACGCTCAGGCCGGCATAACTCCACGTAGCAGTCTTTCCCGAAGCTTCCGTTTGCTTTATGGGGCGGTCGTAGTTGTCATATTCGTAGGTGGTCCACAGCGTGGGCGCATCGCCCTTAAACGGCAAGGATGTCTTTGCAAGCCTGCCCTTATAGTCGTAGGCATTATCCACGAATTGCCACTTGCCGTCGAACCGCATGTTGCCCTTACGCACTTCGCGCTCCAATGCATCGTAATGCACAATGGTCTTGGGTTTGCCCGTAATGGTTTTGGCGATGGTGTACAGACCCTTTCCGCCCCATGCGGTGGTTGTGGTCGTCGTTATTCCATCGGGCGAAGTGGTGGAGACGGGTTTGCCCCACGCATCTGTAACAATGGTGGTTGTCCTGCCCTTATGGTCGGTTATG
>NZ_HE999450.1:43441-57528 GCF_000312305.1 Prevotella conceptionensis 9403948
GGTGGAGACGGGTTTGCCCCACGCATCTGTAACAATGGTGGTTGTCCTGCCCTTATGGTCGGTTATGCGGTGTGCCTGCCCCCACTTGTCGTATTCGGCATAGGTTGTAGTCTGCCCCAAGGCATTTGTTTTTGTCAAGAGGTTACGCCCTATGGCATCGTAGGTATAGGTATTACCTAACAGTTCGGTAACGTTATACGGTGCCGACTTCTCGCTGGTCACGTTTCCGTGGGCATCATACGTCCAGCGCGTTTCACCTGTCTTGTTACCGTTGGTGTAAGTTACTTGCCGCTCGGGCATCCACTGGGCGTTATAGGCGTATTCCTCGCGCGTTGTCCAAGTGTTGCCGTCACGCCCTGATGTCGTAGCTTTTGCCAATGGCAACCCGACGAGATAACGATCAGACGTAGTGACGTTACGATAGGTCTGTACAGATTCAGTATAAATATTTCCATTCCCAAAGGATATGCGTTGTCGTGTCGGGTTGTTAAACGCATCGTAAAACAATTGCGTTTCTTTTTTCACACCTGTGAGTTTGTTGGTCTCAACAGAACGCGTCAACACGGGGTTGCAGGTCTTGGCAGCAGTGAAGTCGGTATTTGCATAATACAAATCCACATCTCTGTCGCGTGTTTCTGTACGTGTGGTAATTCCCAAGCGTTCAACATCGTGACGCTCACGAGTAAAGACGTGTTTCACCACATCTTCTACGTTCGTTGTTTCAAAACCGACAAAACCTAAACCAGTACGATGAATCACCGCCCCTTCATAGAGATAGGCGTTTCCTCGTATAGGCTCATTACCATCATACACATTGTTAACCGAAAGTAAAAATAATGGTGCATTCAAATTGCAATAAGGATAAGTGCGTTTAATTCTCGAAGGCTGATAAATAGCATTGTCCTCAATAATGTTTCTATACCCATTTGTATGTTTCAGGCCATAGCTGTCAGTAAAATCTGTCAGCAGATTGAACTTAACGCAGTTGTACGTAAAGCGGTAACAAGACACTTCGCCTTTTTCTATGGAAACCAAGTGGCTCATTCCGTTTGGATTACATACATTTAAAGGGAGTAAAGACAGCTTATGCGCAACCGATAGGGAGCTTTCTGCTATACTGCTTATCTTACCATTATGGTTTATGTAGAGCAGGATGGTTGAATCCCTTGCACAAACTAAGTCGGCAAGACCATCTTGGTTTACATCCGCCAGAAGGTAATGGTCTGACTGTTCACTGTTGATTATGGGCATTTCAATAGGCTCAAAACTTTTGCCAGTAGACAAGTAAACCTTCCATTTGTTGCCGTTGTCTACGTATCCATTATATATTCTGACGGTGACGATATCGCCATGAGTGCGACAAGAGAGGGGAGGGACAGACCAATCTGTGCTTCCTAACTTCGAATTGCATTTAATGCAACGTGCTTGATAGGGAGAATCGTTGTAATATTTTTCTAAATCCTCAGAGCAGTGGTCGCAATCTGTAAAACGATAATCTAGAATAGGGTCGGGTTTCCCACATTTAGGACAAAAAGGTGGTGCCCAAACAGGTAGATCCCTATCTGAATATGAGTGATAAGACCATACAGGAGGGTTGAGAATGTCCATCTTCCCATCACCATTGATGTCGCCAAAAACGTTAGAATATTCAGGAGGTGCGTTCTTCCCTCTTAGTTCATAAAGTTTTGTAAAGCGATTTTGTGCAGTTGAATAGGTGTACACGTCCCATCCTGCATCAACATAGTGGCAAAGTTCCATCCTTCCGTCGCCATTCACGTCTAAGGGAAATACGGTTGAACGGGGGCCGAAAGAGAAAAGCGTTGTTTCGCTAATCTTTGCCTTCCCATTTATATCTATCAGCGAAAACCAAGATGTAACATCATGCCCCATAAGTGTTTTGTCATGTGAGATGGCCAATAGTTGGGCTTTGCCCGTACCCAGAAAATCGCCAAAGAAATATTCGCGAGACATGGGGCTATAAAATATTTCAGAAAGTCTAAACACACCGTTTAATGCAATGTTAAAAACGGTTGGCTTCATTCCTAAGTCATTGCATGTATATGTTGATATTCTAAGTTGTGTGTTGTCCTTTGAGTTGTCTCCAAAGTTTACTTTCACAATCTCGTCTACACCGTCACCATCCACATCTGCCGCCTGTATGGTTTGAAAACCAGACTCTGTTTTTATCTTTCTCATTGTATTGTGGAAAGACAGTCCTGGTGCTATCAATATATCTTGGTCTGCGGGGTATCCACTCCCACAGAGTATGGCAATGTTCGCACCTGCTATCTTGATTTGACTAAGAACAGTGTAAGGGCTGTATTTATTCGGCATGGTAACCAATCCGTCACTATAATGGTCTTTTACAAATTTACCTCGGATGTATAAAGGGTTGTCATTATAGGTATTCTTAAAGTATTTTGATAAAACAAGTTTGGCCTCACATTGCAGCGTTCCTGAATCAATTGTATTCCGATATGCATACCCAAACTTCAGCGGTGCCATCTCCACTCCTCCAGATGAGCATCCTATTTGCACAAGCTGGCTAACGTCTTTCAGTTCGTGCGACAGCCGATAGGTGCAAAGTTCCTCAAAGGTGTTGCCCACCTTGTTGCGCGACACGACACTTTTGAGCAACTTGTCGGCAGCAAGTGCCACACCGCTAAGGTAAACGGTGGCGAAATCTTTGCGCGTCTCGTAGTTGAACAGCATTTCGGCCGTATGCTCCGCCTCGCTTCTCCCGCCATAGGCAATGCGAGAGAGGAAATGACAGTTACCCGACACGGTGTATTCGAAGTTTATCTTATACCCGTTTCTGTCCACCATCTCGGTTATCGGATAAGCGGGTTGCGTTTTGGTGTTGTTCTTAAATCCGAAGGTGGCCGTGTTCCCATTAGGATAGGCCACGGTGAAATAGGCTATTTCCCCGTTCGCAAGGTGCTTCTTCACCAAGATGAAGCCTTGCGAAGTTTCGTAATCGTATTGCGTCAGCGTACCAGTATTGCGCACCAACCTCACCCCGTCGAGCGCAAACGCGCACTCAGCAGGTTTCGACAAGTCTACGGCTGCCGTTTGCCCGTCATAATGTATTGTTTTCCCCACAACATTGATGGCCGAAGCCCCAGTAACGTTCCATCCATAACCAGCCGTCCCGTTACCCCCTTGGCTGTTGTAGGCAATGGCCACTTGCGGCGCTTGTCCCTTGCAGGGTGCGGTAAGAATGGGTATGGCGTAGGTCTTTCCGCCCGTCGGCGTAACACCCTCGGTAAATGGAATCTTACCCACATAATGGTTGCCTTTCTCTGCAACGGATTGCAAGGCTGGCATCGCGCTTCGTAATGCACGTTTCGGCTCTTCCTTATATAATATGGTAGGAGCCTTGTCTTCAATCGGGCCTAAGTCCACTGCTTGGTACTTGTAACGGTAAATAGTATCGCCTTTGGGCGTCACTTCACGTTCAATCACCAAGTGCTTCTCGGGTTTTACGATGGAGTCAATCACAGACTGTTTGTCCATTATCTTGTTTGTTCTTGTTTCTGCGCTTGCTCCAGCAGAGAACAACATCCCAAACAACCCCGTTAAAAGTATTTTATGTAAATTCGTTTTCATAATGCTAGTTTTTAAGTTATTCCTTAATCACTTTCCACGAGGTGTTTTTGCCGTCTAATCGGATGTGCAGCACATACACGCCCTTGGCATAACTCGCCATGTTCACCTTGGTAACGGTGCCTGCAATGCCACGCCTAACGAGCAGCGCGCCATTCGGTCCATAAAGCGAAAACTCGCCTTGATGTTCCGTTGAATAAGCGTCTAGCGCGATGGTAAGTTCCTCCTTAACGGGATTGGGATAGATGCGCAACTGTTGTTGTGCCAAATGTTCATAGAGAAAGGCAGTGTCTTTTTGTTGCACCATGCTTTTTGCTGCATGCGTTTGCAGCACCACAGTGCGGTTGGTACGGTTGCCGTTGGCATCGTATGCATAAGAAACCTGTTGCGCCCGCATAGAAACGGCCGACAAAGCAAATGCGGTAATCAGTATAAGTCTCGGCATACAAAAAATGTTTAGTGTTGATAAATTGTTTGAGTAAGCTGGTTAATATTACAAATGCAAATATAGCGATTATTCTTGTTCCATTCAAACATTTTAAGCAAAAAAATATAGAGATTAATGCAGAACAATAAAAAATACCAAGAAACAGGGATGCGCAATAAATAGATTGTACTGGACAAAGATATGATGAAATCTAAAATTCTGCCCATTCGTCTGTGGCAAAACATGGCCATGCCTTAAGTAAAAAGGTAACCTGGCGGGAGTTCTTTCAATACATTCTTTACAAGTTGAAAGCATCTTTCCTGTGGCACAAAATGAGGAAAAAGAAAAAGAACTTCTTTATGTTTCTTATGTTCTCATGTCAAAATGGATGTATTTATGCAAAAACATGAAAGATGAACGTTTTCGTGGCGAGAAAATGCACTTTTAGAGAAATGAGAAAAGAACGGCGCATGGCCGAAAGTGTGGGACATGCTTTTAGCGTTAGTGCCGTTTTGCCTATGGGCATATTGTAATTGGACATCAGGAATCCACAATAGCCGTTCTATTCTTCATATAGTGCCTTAATTTATGTTTCTGCATTTCAGCAATTCTGTAAACGTACACGTCATTGTTGGTTACATATAAAATGGTGTTCATGCCCTCCAATTCAGGACAATACAATAGATAACTTCGGTTGTTTACGCATAAGTCTTCTAAAAACTTTTGGCGCATTCCTTCCAAGAAGACTTGAGAAAGTTCTGTAACGATTATCTTGCGAACGATACTCTCCGTCATAGTAATATACATATAAACGTCCTTTACATCTTTTGTTGAAATAAAAAAATAAAGGCTGGCTTATTTGTATATACTTGTAGAAGTCGTCTTGACTTTTAATGTTTCTATAATTTGAGAGGAGTGCAGCACAAGTCAACCCATTGGCTTATAAACTCACGAAAGCCCAACAACTCCCGAAGGCATCAGCTCACAAACTCGCAAACTGAAAAAACATCATCTCAAAATCTTAAATCATTATAATTTATTTTACAATATCGCTCCAAATTTTACTCCGTTCTAGCGAAAATATAGGCCATAAAGTAGGTAAATCGCCACTATTTCTAGCCTTTTACTCCATCCAACATGTTCGTTTTTAAGAAAAAGACCTGCATTTTGCACCATTTAGCCTTTCTAGTTGGTTGCCAACTCGTAGTTTTTCAATCCCCAATTACCTGCTTTTAGCCCCTAAAACTCCACTTTTTAATGGATATTTTGCCCCTTTTGAGCCATGTTTTAGTGGTTAGAAACGGTTTTGTATATACCATTTCAGCGTATATTTATGCTTATCGTCTTGCATTTAGCAGCATTTTGCACTGCGTTTAGCACCAAAATACCTTGCATTTAGCACCAAAACGCACTCCATTTAGCACCAAAATGCCTTGCGTTTAGCACCAAAACACACTCCATTTAGCACCAAAATGCACTATGTTTAGCAACAAATAGCCCAAAATCTGATGCCAAGTGCGGTTTTATGCAATGTGTATTCATTTTGATTGCATTTATCACTAACCCCTTTTTGTATCAGAACCAACCTTCGCGAGAATCGATTTTTTGCGGTCGGGTGGGCGTTTGGTGGATAACGAGGGCACTCATAATGTTAAAATTCTTGCTGAAAAGAAGACAAAATCTAATTGACGAGAGGACGAGAATAGAAGTTGACAAGGGAACGAGTTGAAGAGAGGATGAGTTGAAGAGAGGATGAGTTAACGAGAGGATGAGTTAACGAGAGGATGAGTTGATGAGAGGACGAGTTGACGGGAGAACAAGTTGACGGGGGAATGAGTTGACGGGAGAACAAGTTGATGAGAGAACAAGTAGATGAGAGGACGAGTTGACGGGGCGAATTGATGGGAGGACGAGTTAGAATATTGAGAGGTGAATCCATTTTTTCACCTTTTCACCTTTTCACCTTTTCACCCTTTCTCCTTTTCACCCCGAAGTGGTACAGAGAAATCCTAGTTACCTGCTTTGCGTTAAGAAAACAAGCGGGCCATACACCCTCCCCGTTACTGGCATTATGCCATTGCAGGGAGTTTGTATGGCCCGCATACGTTTTTTGTTTGCCTTGTTGTGTTCTACGTATATTTTAGTTAGATTTTGGGTTTTGTTCCAATACGCCGTTATAAGCGTTGATGGCCGACTGTGGAATGAAGTAAATTACTCGGTAGTCGGTGGCAGAAACATTTTGCATGGGTTGATGCGGCCCAGGGAAACGGCGTGTAAGGGCATCGCCGTTGCGGAACACATCGTAGCTGCGTTCGGCTTGGAAAGCCAGTTCCAACTGTCGTTCCTTGTCTACTAAGGCTTTGGCCGTGGTAGCGTTAAATTGGGCGGCCGTGTAGCTTCCGCCAACGATGGCACGTTCGCGAATGGTGTTAACATCGGCCATTGCCTTGGCGATGTTGCCCAACTTAACGTTCGCCTCTGCACGATTGAGATACATTTCGTCAAGGCGCGACACGATGGGTGAGTACAATTGGTTTTCTTTACCACCCTGCCGAGAACACTTAACCACATAGAACATGGGGTAAACGCGATTGAGTTTCATTTCATAGTCGAGCACGCCACGATAGGTTTGCCCGTCGTAATTGATGGAGTAGAGGCGTTGCGTGGCGTCTATGGGTGTCAGGGGGATGAGATTTTTCCTCTTCATCCCAGACGAATCGCATACCAATTTTCCATCAGGTTGGCGCAAATAAGGCAGCTGCACATAGTTGAAGTTTACCTGAGTGCCACTTGCATCGTACACGTTTTTGATGAAACGGAACATTGGCGTGAACTTAGTTGTATCGTTCTTAACATATTGCGGCTCGATAAACTGGGCACGAATGTCGGTGTATTTCTTGTTGAACCAATCGTTCTGTCCTGTTTCGTTGAGCAAATCGAGATACTTGGCAGAGGCATACATCTCACCCCAACCCATGCCACCGATGTTAGAGTACATGCCTCCGATGGTGTAATAGTAAAGGTCGTCGGGGAATTCAGAGTCTACCCGCTTCACCACGAATATGTTTTCGGTGTTGTTTTCTGGTTCTAGCGTGTTGCTCTTTCCATAGTCGTCGCGACTTAGCAACTTAAACTTGCCAGAGTCGATAACCTTTGTTGCATATTCAACACTCTTCTGTGCGTAAGTGGTGTTGGGCGTTTCGTAAGTGCCGCTCATATAGAGGTAAATTCTGCTAAGCATGGCCCAAGCAGCCTCTTTCGAGGCGAAGATACACTTCTCGCCTTCGTGTAACTCTTGTGTCATCAACGTTGCAGCCTTCTCCAAGTCGTTAATGGCCTGCTCGTAGGTTTCTTTTACGGTAGAGCGTTTGGGCAGAATGGCGTTGGCTGGGTCGGCAGGCGTACCGTTTACGATGGGCAGTCCCAAGTTGGTTTCGGGGCTTTGAGCGTATGGTCTGCCATAGGCGCGACAGAGATAGAAGTAAATCATGCCGCGCAGATAATAGCATTCGCCCAACTGCGTGTCGGTAACGGCATTCTTTCCCTCGGGTATTGCCTTGATGATGTTCGATGCTTGGGCAATCACCTTATAGCTATAGTCCCAGAAGTTTTGCAGTCGGTAGTTGTTGGGTGTGCGCGAATATGAGATAAACTCGTAGAAGGCATCGGTAGAGGTTCCGCGAATCATCATGTTGTCGCCAGCATACTCGCCACAACGATACATGGGGTCTGACCACGTTTTGAGGTATCCGTAGCAGCCGTTAAGCAGGTAAGGGAAACTCTCTTCTATGTTCTTGTTTATCGTTTCTTCGTCCATCATGTATTCGGGACGGCGCTCTACGCTGCACGAAACCAATGCGATAGCTGCCAATAGCAGTATATATATCTTTTTCATAGGGCTGTATATTTTTTAGAATGTTACGTTAACGCCGAGCATAAACTTGCGTACAGAAGGATAAACACCTGCGCCCGTAGAGATGGCGAGTGCGGTGGAGCGTTCGCCAGAGGCGTCTCTGCCATTGTCGGCAGCGGGCAATTCGGGGTCTACGCCCGAGTAGTCTGTGATGCAGAACAGGTTTTCGCCGCTGACGTAAACGCGCAAAGCCTTTACGATTTGGCTTTTAAGGTAGAAGTTGTAGCCCAAGGTTATGGAGCGTAGCTTTAAGAAATCGGCACTTTCCAGATAGCGTGTAGAGGCTTTGTTGGAGTTGGTCGGATTGTTATAGCTTGCCCGTGGGTGTGTGGCTATGTCGCCTTTTCTTTGCCATCTGTTCCATCCCTTTTGCAAGCGGAATTGGTTTCGGTCGGTATAGGCACCGTCCGAGTCGTACTCTTGGCGCGAGTAGTTATAGATGTATGCGCCTAAGGAGTAGCCGAACACGGCGTTGAGGTCGAAACCTTTGTAAGTAAGTGTTGTAGAGAAACTGCCGAAAACACTGGGCGTAGGACGCTTGTCGAGCGCCACTTGGTCGGCCTCGGCATAGTTTTTTGTAACAATGCGGTTGCCGTTGGCATCGGTAGTGAACCATTGTGGTGCACCTGTTTCTGGGTCGACACCTGCCCATTCGCGTAGGTAATAGGTGTCGGCACTCAGTCCGGGGCGCAGCAACGTGTTGGTGGAGCCTGCAATGCCGTCGTCTTCTATTATTTGGTCTCTGCCGCTATACAGTTTCTTTATCTTGTTAGAATTGGTAGATAGGTTGGCGTCGAAGGTCCAAGTAAGGTCTTTGTTCTTGATGATGTCGGCCGAAAGCGTTGTTTCGAACCCCGTGTTGGTTAGTTCGCCAATGTTCTGCCAGATGCTAGTAACGCCCATAACGCCCGAAATGGGTACGGTGAAGAGCAGGTTGCTGGTGCGCTTGTGGTAGAAGTCGAAGGTCATGCGCAAGCGATGGAACATGTTCAGGTCTAGTCCCAAGCCTGTGGTGTAGCTCTTTTCCCATGTTAGTTTTTTGTTTGCTAACTGCGAAATCACTGCCCCTGGCACTCCGTTGTAGCTTGCACGCAGGCTGTATAGTCCGTATTGGGGATAGAGGCTGTTAGGACGGCTACCCACAGAGCCATACGATGCGCGTACCTTTAAATAGTCTACGTGTGGCACTTTGAACCATTCTTCGGCCGTGGCAACCCATCCGCCGCTCACAGAGAAGAACGTTCCGTAGGCTGCATCCGCGCCAAAGTTGCTTGCGCCATCGGTTCTGAGCGACAGCTGCAGCAGGTATTTGTCGGCATAGTCGGTGTTGAGGTTGGCGAAGAACGACTGAACGGCCCACTCGTACTTGTTGCCCTTAACCGATTTGGGGGTGGAGGTGACGTCTAATTGGGCGTAACCAGGCACCAATCCTTGGCCGTCGCCGCTGTGGAAACGATATTCGCCATCGTTAAATTCGTAGCCTAGCATTAAGAAACCGTGGTATTTGCCGAAGTTGCGAGTGGCTTTAAGCAGTTGGTTGGTATAGCGGCGGGTGTTCGTGCTTGTGCTTTCGCTTACGCGCCCTTCATCCTTTGCGCCCGAAGTGCGTGGGTCTACGTAGCTTTTGTCGAGGTGCGAGGCCCAACGATAGCTGTTGACCGACGAGAATGTGAGCCAGTCGGTGAGGTACAGGTCGAAGTCGAAATTGCCATTAAAGGAGTAAGAGTCGTATTTGCTCCAGTTGTATTGCAGTTCGTATAGATAGTTTGTCGAGTTGCTGTTCACCCACGACGAAGAGTAGTTGCCTATGATTTTGCCGTTGGCATCGTAAGGGCTATCCCAAGGCAACATGGAGTACATGGCGTTGACAGAGCGTTGACGGTCGTCGATTGCTCCCTTGCTGCCATTTATTGCAGGGCGAATGGCAATCCAAGAATAAGGACGGAAGTTCAGTTTCACCATCGTGTTGTAACGTGTGTAGTCGTATCCGCGTACGGCTCCGTTTTCCTTATACACGCCACCTGTGAACACGGCACTGAGCTTTTCGCCGCCGCTGTTGATGGTGAGATCGTAGTTTTGTATGTTACCGGTGTGTGTGGCTAGTTTCCACCAATCGAAGTTGCTTTCGCGGAGTTTCTCGTTCCAACGTGCGAAACTAAGTTCAGCCGCGTTGCTGAATGATTTGTAATAGTCGTACAACTCGGCTCCGTTCATCATCTTCACGTTTCCGTTGTTTAGGGTGGATATGCCCGCCTTGGCCGAAAAGCTGATGCTTGTTTTGCCGGCTTGGGCTCCTTTGGTGGTAACAACGATGACGCCGTTGGCTCCTTGCGAGCCATATATGGCTGTTGAGGCGGCATCTTTCAGTACGGTAAGCGTCTCGATGTCGTTGGGGTTGATGTCTCCAGGGTCTTTGCCTACGATAACACCGTCGATAACCCATAACGGAGCAGTGCTGCCGTTGATGGTAGATTTACCGCGAACGATGATGGCACCGAATGAACCAGGCTTGCCCGAACCAGGCATAACATTCAGTCCAGGCACCTTTCCTGTAAGCATGTTGGTTACGTTGGCGGTGGTTACGTTGGTTAGTTCCTTACTGCCGATGCTCTGCATAGAGCCGGTAAGGCTGTTTCGCTTTTGGGTGTTGTAGCCCACCACTACCGTTTCGTTTAGCATGGTGGCCGTAGAGGTCATGCTCACGGTAAGGTTGTTGGTGGCTCGCACTTGCATTTTCTCGTAGCCCAGCGATGTAACTACAAGTTGATCGCCTGGCTTGGCATCAATGGTAAACTCGCCATCTAGGTTTGTTACAGCTACTTTTTTCGTGCCGTTAACCGTGATGTAGGCTCCTGTTAGTGGCTCGCCCGTTTGCGAATCAATTACTTTTCCTTTGATTGTGGAGGTTTCTGTCTGCACAGTTGCTGTGTTGTTGGCGTATGCTCTGTGTGTGGCAAATGGGCAGCACAACAGAGGCAATGCTAGTAACAGCATCCTCCCAAGGTTCGTTTTTCTCATTGTCTTCACGCTTTTAAAGGTTTTGTTATTGTTAAGAGTATTTTGTAGTAGTGTTAAGAGTATGGCTTTGTGTGCCGTAGAATGTTAGATGGGTGCAAATTTATAGCATTTTTTTTAATCTACACTAGTTTTGTTTTATTTAACACAAAGGGGTGTGTGCTTTCTTGTTTCGTTGCGAACAGGGTAACTTAAAAGCAGAACCGTTAAGGCGACAGAATGAATGTGGGTAGAGGTTGGGTGGTGATGAATATGCCGTAAGCCATGTACTACTAAACAAGTTAGGTTTACCCAGTGACAGAAAAATAGGGTTACTCCCTTTTGTTAATTGTGGTTTGCGTAATTATGCAATGGTCTTAGCTTTGTTTTTTCCTAATGCTATTTAGTAGATTGGTGATAAGAACATTGGTAATATTACTTCTTTCTGCGTATATTTGCATTAATATATTACTTAAAGTTTATGGGATGGAATAAGTTTTTAGCTACCCTGGCAATGTTAATTGTAAGTAATGCTGCATTTGCAGAGCGCGAACAAAGCTTTTTTATAGAATTATTTGGAGCATCTACCTCGTTAGGGATTCATTATGATTCGCGTTTCAGTGATTACACTCGGTGGGGAGGAAGAATAGGAATTGCTTACACCTATTCTCGTTCACAGGATTTCTTTGAGTCTGCTCCAGAGAGAACTCGCGGGTGGAGTTTCCCCATAGCAGTAAATTATCTTATAGGCAATGGTAGGCATCATGGAGAAATTGGCATTGGGATAAGCTATGGACTTTACAGCTGTATGTATCACGACAAAGCAGGAAGAGAAGTTGAATATGATACGTCTGGTTCTTTTGGTTTTATAGATCTGGGCTATCGCTATCAATCGGAGAGGGGAATTATGGTGCGTGTTGGGGTTAGTCCTGGCGTAGCTTTGAAATCGTATGATGAATCAGGGCTAAGAAATAAAGGTGTTAATCGTGCGGCTGTATTCTATCCGTATGTAGGTGTTGGATATAATTTTTGATAAAGAAATAACGTCTACTTGATTGGGAAAGGCGTCGTAAAGGCGTAGCCTAAGGTTGCTTTCTCTGGGTTTCTAAGGGGCACACCTCTTTATTTTAAGCAATTGAAAATGCCACATGCTCGAAAACATGTGGCATTTTATTTATTTTCTTATAGCCTTGTTGTTAAGCCTTGGTTTGCTATTTGTGTGTTTGCAAGCCAATTAACTAGCCAGTAGCTTAGACTTAAAACCTATATCCCACGGTGAACAACATCTGGTGGCGTTTGTTGCTAACAGATACGGCAGATGCTTCGTTTGTTAGGGGCTTCTTGGTAGTTGGGTCTACTGTTGTCAATCCGTTGGTGAAGGGATAGAACTCTCCATCGGTTGTGCTGTATTGATAAGCTAGGTCGGCCGACCATTGTTTGCCGATGAAACCCACGCCGAGAGTCATGCGGTTGGTACTCTTCCAGTTGGTGTAGTCGGCAGCCGAGCTGTAATACGAACCTTCCGAGTTGAGTGTGCCATCTTTAAAGGCATCTTTTTTGTAGGCGGGCGATACGTAGTTGTAGCCAGCACGCACAGCAACCTGTGGCAGCACCTTATATTCCATACCCAACTTCAACGTAGCAACGCCGTTAAGCGTGCGCTTGGCATGGTTGTTCATCACCTTATCGCTGGCCGATGTTTCGTGCGTATAGCCATAATAGTCTTGGTATTCACCATCAATATAGCGGTTATCCATCGTTGCATAGTCGGCATAGCTAACCGATGCACCCAATGCTAAGAAGTTACCAACGGTGTGGCCTAAGCTAGCTCCGAAGGTCCAAGGTGTGAAAAGCTTAAAGTTGTAGCTCTCGGTGGAGCGCCCATTGCTGTATCTGCCTTGGTTTTCTCCTTCGTTTAGTATGGTGGTGTAGTTCTCTGTCTTCAAGTCGTACCATGTAGGCGAGTTAATGGAAACACCAATACGGAAGGGCGAACCTTCTATGGGACGGAAGATTGCGCCTGCACTAAGGTCGAACCCCGTTCCTGTAACCTTTCGTTCGTCGGCTATGGTTGCTGTTCCTATATATTTATCAGACTTGTTTACGAGGCTTTCAACATATTCGGAATAGCCCTTATAATTAACGGTGCGCAGGCCAAGTGTAAGTCCTAGGTACACGCGTTCGTTGACATTGCCGCTGATGTTGAAGTCGTAGTTGCCGATATAACCATGTTGCGAGCGATTAAAGTCGTAGCCGTTGGCAGCATCGTACATAGCGTCCCCTGGTTTAGCGGGTATTAAACGTGAGTTCCAATACAGATAGTCTAGCTGGCCATAGTTTCGAGATACGTCGAAGTTTTTGGGATTACTTTCTGCATAGCCGATATACACATCATTATGCTTTGGGTCTTGCCTTATATTGTAGCCTCCATTGTACAACGAACCGCGCAAGCCTTTAAGGTAAGCCTGTTTGCCCAATGAGGCATCGCTTAGCTTGCCGGCTGCACTAAGGAAGTAATTGAAGTTGGTTCCCTTGCTGAAATTGAAGGCGAAGTTAACGAACGAACGTTCGCCCATGCGCATTGAACGGTAGAACCCTACCTGGTCGAAACTCATTTTTGTGGCGGAATGCCCTAGGCGAGCGTTGGCATCGCCTTGGGATATGAAACCGAACGAGAGGTTTACGCCCGATTTACGGTACAAACCGATGCCGGCGGGGTTGGTTCGGATGGTAGAGAGGTCGGCTCCTAATGCCTCCATTGCACCACCCATGCCTACATATCGAGCTGTTCCGTTGAGGTCGTTGCCTAGTAAGCGGCTGTTCTCGTAGGTTTCTTGGGCCATTGCTGGCAGGGCTAGCAAGGCCGAGCATATCATTAAATATCTTGTGTTCATAAATACTTCTTTTATCGTTTCTCTAAAAGCGTGTTTTCTCGCCATGACGATGTTCGAACAAGTTCGACATTGTTCATTTGGCTTAACAAAAACGTTCTGTTCTCTTTCACTGCATGTTATCTGCAAACGGACTTACCGTCTGCCGCCGAAGGTTACTCCCCCTGAGGATGAACCGCCGCCAGAGCTGCCGCCACCAAACGAACCGCCGCCCCTCGACGAACCTCCACCGCCGAACGAACCACCACGCGAACCG
>NZ_HE999450.1:57982-107027 GCF_000312305.1 Prevotella conceptionensis 9403948
TATAGAAGTCGCCGTTGCTGCTGCGTTCGTAGCTGTTGCCATAGCTGCGGCCCGACGAGCGAGTGTTGTCGTTGTATTGGTAACGATAGTCGGTGCGGTCTCTTGCTGCTCGCGAACTCATGCTGCCATGATTGCGCGTGCCTGTTACGCCGCCATAAGAGTAGTAGCCCGGCGAATAATAATAGCCGCCATAATTGTAGTAGGGGCTGTAATATCCATAGTATGGGCCGTAGTAGCCGCCATAATAGTAGGGCGAACGCCAACCATAGCCGTAATAGGGATAAGCCCAATCGTTATACCAATAAGAATAATAACCACGCCAACGTGGGCCATAACCGTAGTAGAATGGGTCGTACCAATCCCAATCCCAACGTGAGTAGCCGTAGTAAGGCGAGTAAGCATAGTAGCCGAAGAACCACGGGTCGTAGAAACGGCTAACGCGGCGGCTATAATAATAGTCGTCGTCATCGTAATAGTCGCGCCTGTCGCGCCAGTCTCGTCGCGAACGGTTGCGGTCCGAAGACATGGCACTAACGTCTTCTTCAACGATGACGTTGCCTAGCGAGTCACGCCTAATCTTTTGGTAACTGCTGCCGTTTCGATTGCGGCGATTGTACTCGTCTACATTCCTGTTCGACCCCGAATAATACACATCGGCATCGCGTTCCCCCTTGTCTTGATATTCTTTGTTAATCCTGTCTGATTTTTTAGGTACGAAATACACATCGTCTGTTTGGGCCATTGCCGTGAATGTCCCCAGTGTCAAGCCGATTGCCAATAATCCTAATCTTTTCATGTCAATGTTCCTTTCTGCCAAAGGCAAGTTGTTACGTTGCAAATTTACTAATGATAGTTATGCAAATATAAGGATTTTCCCTAACTAAAAGGGGGATTTTCCCTATTTTTTTAGTATTTTTGCGAGGCACGTCCGACTAGTCGGGCTAGTCGGACGGGTCGGACAGGTCGGACTAGTCGGACTGGTCCGACAAGTCGGATTAGGCGGCTTGTTTGACATTACTTAAAGATAAAAGCACATCTATATATGGAATATCTCAAAACGGTCTTCACGCTGAACGTGGCGGAAGAATACATGGATGCAGCCAAAGACCTGCTTGCCGACCTTGCTGCGGCGGCTGGTTTCGAGGCTTTTGAAGAAACGGATAATAAGTTGGTGGGTTATGTTCAGCCGCAATTACTGGACAAAATGGCATTGGATGAGGCTATCGCCGACTTCCCCATTGCCTCGACAAGCATTGCTTACGAAATGGTTGAGGCAGAAAATCGCAACTGGAACGAGGCGTGGGAGGCCAGCGGTTTTGAGCCAATCTGCATTGATGGGCGTTGCATGATATACGATGCGCGACATTATTCGCAGGCCGACTTGCCTGTGGGGTTCGACCTGCAAGTGGCCATCGAACCGCGACAAGCCTTTGGAACGGGCGCACACGAAACCACGCAGATGGTTGTTGCCCAACTGCTGAGTATGCCCTTGAAAGGCAAACGCATACTAGACTGCGGCTGCGGAACGGGCATCTTGGGCATTGTGGCTTCTAAATTGGGGGCAGATAGGGTGTTGGGATACGATGTTGATGAGTGGAGTGTGGACAACAGCCTGCACAATGCCGACCTGAACGGTGTGCAAAACATGGCTGTGCGCAAGGGCGACGCCACGACATTGAACGCCGGCGACGGACTGTTTGACGTGGTTATGGCCAACATCAACCGCAATATTCTTTTGGCCGACATGCCCCGTTGGGTGCAAATGATGGCGCAGGGGGGAAGAATTGTGTTCAGCGGATTTTACCAAACGGACGTACCGATGCTTGTTGAGGCGGCTGCCGACTTGGGGTTGAGGCTCATTTCGGAGCGCGAACAGGAAAATTGGGCGTGTTTAACGTTCTGTAAAGAATAACTAAGCGCTACGGTTAAGGGCCGAACAAAGGCACGATGCCTGGCGTGTGGGCATTGTGTAGACGTGGCGTTTGGCGTTATTTCATCAAGTCTTTCATGAAACTATCAAGGTCTTCATCAAGGTTTTGGAGCAGCTCTCCCGTGATGATACTTGTATCATCGTCAACGAGATGCAGCTCTGCCACATGGTTCTTCTCATCGTCTTCGAGCACAAAGCTGAATGGTCTGAGAATGCCCATCCTTTCTACCACGTTGTTCAGTCTTCGTAAGCAGCCTTGCAAAATGTGTGTAACGCTGTGGTAAAAGTGTTCGTCCTTGCTTTCAATCCACTGCTCAACCACGCAGCGGGTTATCTCCCTGTCGTCGTCGTCGAAGGCAAGCAGCTCGCCTGAGTCTTGCGAAACCCTAATGTGGATGTCGGTGAGGGCGGTGTTGTTTTCTAGGTTTGGAAACTTTTGCGCTATTTTGTTGATGGCGCGTTCCACCTGCATGATGGTTTGTTCCGTAGCTTTCATAATGCAAATTGTTTTAATGGTATTGCAAAGATAGTAAAAAACCGCAAAGGCAAGCGCGTTTGTATAAAAAATGTTCGTCTTTTAAGGATATTTCATCTTGGCGGTAGGGGATGGTGTGCCTGCGTTGTGGGGTTGTAGTGGATGGGCTAACGGCCGACAATTTTGCGCCGCGACTCTTTGTTCCTACCACGAAACGGCATGGGCACATGGGGCAAAATCCCCTTAAAAGCAAGCCCCTTGAAACGCGCAAAGACCAGCTCCAATGCCCCAAAAAACAGAGGGCGGGGCAAAGCGCAGCCCCGCCTTAAAGGCTGTTTCCTAGCGGTACGGGGTGGGGCGGTGTTTGCCCCTTACGGGTTTAGTTTTCTCTTCCGCAGCATTTTTTATACTTCTTTCCGCTTCCGCAGGGGCAGGGTTCGTTGCGCCCAACCTTAGGTTGCTCCAAGTTTAAATTGCCAAAGGGATTTTTAAAACCGCTGTCAAAGGGAGAGTCTATGTTGAACATGGGGTTTGCAGCGGCAAAGTGGGCGTTCGGTCGCAGTCGTTTGCTCGCTATCTGTTCTGGCGAATACCCATTGAAATGCGGACGAGGAACGTTGTTTACGAATGTGGTGATGATGCTTATGTCTTTGTCGCTGGGTAACTTACTTTGTGGAAATACCTCAATAATTTCGCTTAACAGTTTTCCGTTAGGCATGCGCTCTTCCTGAATGCGGTGGAAAATTTGGGTAAAATGCACAAAGGCTTCATCCTCACTGAACCCCTTTCTCGTTAGTAAGTCGAAGAAATCCTGTTCTTCGGCGTTTATGGGGCGAATGAAAGGGTAGAGGCCGCGCAGCATTAAGTCGTCGAATGAAAGCTCGGGACGGTCGTCGTCCTCCCAATCGCTTTTGCCTAGGTTGGGCATGTCTTTCAGTCGCGGCGTACACAATGTACCGCCTTGTTTGTCCCAAGAGGCGGCACAGGTAAAGATTTTCGTCAGTATGCTGTGTTCAAAATAGATGTTCACGAACATACCCATTTCTTTTCCCATCTCTTTCCGCATTCTTTCCGACAATATTTGGATGGCTTT
Source organism: Prevotella conceptionensis 9403948 (assembly GCF_000312305.1). Classification (GTDB taxonomy): domain Bacteria; phylum Bacteroidota; class Bacteroidia; order Bacteroidales; family Bacteroidaceae; genus Prevotella; species Prevotella conceptionensis. The sequence goes on from NZ_HE999450.1 coordinate 61,481, forward strand.
TTTGCGGCTAATCCATCCCACCGTGTTCATCAGTCCCACCAGCAAGGTCTCCAAAGTAAACTCGGCTAACGTCAGCTTAGCGATGATGGTGGGGCGGATTAGTGGTTGCAGAACCTCTTTAAGGTCGTCGTATATAGCTATATATTCGCCCTCCTTGCCGTCTATCGCTGTGTCCATAACGATTCTTAGCCAGTTTAAGGTGGGCGGTGTGTGGCTGTAATCAACCCTCACCAACTTTCCGTTTACCATTTCTTGTAGTAAATACAAGTCGCGCATCGGAAGTCCTAGCAGCCATTCCTCGGGGTGTTGGGTAACAAATTTGTAGATGTCTTGCTGCATTTTCTTCATCGACGATGCCCTAGTCGCCTTAATGGTGCTTGGCGCGCCGAGGAGGAAGGCTTCCTGTTCTAGCATGTTTGGGTTCATTTCGCCCAGTGCCTTTTTGTATGAAGTTGGCTCAAGGTCAAAACCACTGGGCTCGAACAGAAAGTCGTCGGACACATACAAGTCTAGCAACTCTTGGTACGTGTTTTCTATTTCGTTAGTCACCCTGTTCAGCTCTTCATCAATTTCCACATCAAATACGCTGTTTAACAGTGCGGCGCAGGCCGGTGCGGCCGTGCTTTGTACGTATGGCGTCAAGTCTTTGGTGGTGCATTCGCCTTGTACCTCCAAGTCTTTGAAGGCTTCGTATAGCATCTTTGTGGGCACATCCATGTTCTTTGTGCTGCCCACTTCGGTGAGGGTGGCTGTTTCGCGTGTTACATTCACCAGTGCGAATAGTTTTTTGCCCCTTCTCAACTTGAAAGTATCCAGTTTTTTTAGTGCTTCTTGAAACTCTTTAAATGTCATTGTTCTTGTCATTGTTGTTTGCGGTTGTATCAGTTTTTGTTGGCTTAGTGCTAACACTAAGCCTTTTTGTGGGTAACACTGCGGTGCATACGCGGTGACATACATGTTAATGGGGCAGCCCTGTCCGCATGTGCGAAGTTACAAAATTTCTTTCATAGTTACAAACTTCTTACTCGGTTTTGTTGTGTGCCGAATGGCTCGCCGCGTTGTGGCCGATGGTTAAGGCCCATCACCAACTCACCAATTCATCAATTCACAAACTCCTCAACTCGGAAACTTACCACCTCACAAACTCCTCAACTCGAAATATTAAATTGTTATTATTAATTTTACAAAATCGTTCTAATTCTCACTCCATTCTAGCGAAAATGTCGGCTATAAAATAGGCAAATAGCCACAATTTCTAGCCTTTCACGTCTTTTGTCTTGTCTGTTTTTAGGAGCAAAACCTGCATTTTGCACCATTTTGCCTTTCTAGTTTGGCTGCCGTCTCGATATTTTTCAAGCCCAATTACGCACTTTTAGCTCCTAAAACGCCACTTTTTAATGGCTATTTTGTCCTTTTTAGTCCTGTTTTTAATGCCTCCAAGAGGTTTTATTTATACCTTTTCAGCGTATTTTTATGCTTTTCATCTCGCATTTTGCCGCATTTCATCTTGCATTTAGCATCAAAACGCATTGCATTTAGCATCAAAACGCACTGCGTTTAGCGGCATATTGCACTGCGTTTAGCATCAAAACGCACTCCATTTAGCGGCAAATAGCCCCAAAATCTGGTCCAAATGGCAGTTTTCTAAATAAAAATTCATTTTGTCTGCATTCACAGGCTACCCCTTTTAGCATCAAAACTAACCTTCGCGAGAATCGATTTTTTGCGGCAAGGTTGGCGATTGGCCATGAATTTCGCAGCCATAGTGTTAAAATTTATGCGCAAAAGATTACATTGTCGGGCGTGCCCTAAAAGTTTCCATGCTTGTGTCTTTTCTCCTTTTAAGCCCGCTTTTCATTTTATTTTTAGAACCTGCCTAAAATAAAACAACAAAGTCGACGTTATTAACTACAAAGAAACCACTAAACCTAAACCATGAGTTTTATTGCTACCATGACACTAAGAAAAGCGGGCCGACTGAATGAGGCCTTGCAACAAGCCAACGCCGATTGGCAATACGAGAAAAGCCCACATGCATGCATGGCTATGTTTTGGGTACAGAAAGACATCTGCGACTGGCTAATCAAAGAACAACGATTGGACGAGGCCAACCAGCGCATCGCCCTTTTGGAACAGCTGCAACCCCTGATGAACGACACGGAGGGCATTGCCAGCAAGGCTATCGAACGGCTGAAAGAACACGCTCTGCCCTTTTATCCGCAGATACGACACATCGAACAAATGAGTAAAGACGGCTGCGAAAGGGTAGCATACGATGCCTTGCTGCCGTTTTTGGGCGAAAACTTGCCAACTGCCTTGCACGAAAGAGTGGGCTGGGTGGTGTTTCGCTATTTGAAACGCCTGCCATCCGAATGCCAATCTGCTACGGCACGAAGGGCTTTACTGAACTATATCATGCTGAAAAACCAACGCCCTTCTTTACTTCACTCGCAAATGTTGCTGATGGCTATCGCGGTAAAGGAGCGGTTTGCCGACTTTAAACTGCTGAATTTTATCGCTGCCTGGGACGTGAATGCCTTTGCCGAGGCCGACTTCCAGCCCTCGCAACACGAGGAGCAAACGTTCCGTCCACTGGCCGAGCGCGTTGTGGAGCATTGTTTCGATTTAGGTTATGGCTTGCAAGAAGTGCTCAATACATTCTTGCCTAACGTGCGTTTTACAGACGAAAAGGTGAAAGAACTCTATGCCCGAAGTAAATATTTCGCAATAATCAAGCTGCAAAAACAAGACGAAACGGCCGCCATTGGTCTGGCTGAACATTATGCGCAGACGATAAGCGGAACGTTTGTGCGCAACGAATACCATTCGGCCATTCTCCATTTCTACCTTCGGCATCTGCCCAAAGCCCATCAGCGACAGGCATTGCGGTTTGTTAAGGGGTGGGGAATGGACAATTTCAGGGATGAAGACTGGCAGCGCACCACCAAAGACGACCGCCGATACCCTGCATTGGTAGAGAAAACACTTGTTGCTTTGCTGTCGGCATGCGAGAAACACGAACTGAGAAGGCTGAACGAGCGGCCACCCGCCATCCTGCAAAAGGCTCTTGATGCCTATGCCGACAACGAAAGCTTGATGCGGCTATGGGTGAAAGTTAAGTTGGCTGCGTGTAAGGACCACGAGGCACTTGAAACACTTCGTTGCCTAATACGTAAGCAACAGCGTTTTTACTTATGGAAGGAGCTGGCCGACATTACACCAGACGAACAGCTTAAACTATCGGCTCTGTGTAAGGCCATATTGCTGCAACCCAAGGACGAGTTCTTGGGTAAGGTTCATTTTATGCTGGCCTTGTTGCTTAAAGGGCAGGGCTTGTTGTCTGAGGCTCAAGCGCAGATTAACGCGTATGTGGAAACCTATCGGCGAAACGGCTGGACGCCAACACCCGAAATGCAGGCCTTAGCCAATGCCATGCCGCCAGGCATCGCCCCTTGTGCCGATGTTTCGGCTTTCTATAATGCCCACTTAGATGCAGCCCACGACTTCTTGTTCCCCGATTTGCATTGGAACCTGCTGGTGGTGATGAACTTCTTTACGCAAATTAATCCCAAAACGGGCCGAAAAACAGACAAGGTGGCCTTGGCCGACACCAATGGAAACACCCTTTCTGTTAATCGTAAGCAATGGCCTAGTGGACACAGCTTGGCGAAGTTTGCTTGCGTTGAGGCCAAGATAGCAGTAGAAGGCAAACGAAAAAACATCGTAGCCATGCGCCCGTCGGCTGCCAATGGTCAGGATATTTGGCACTTGGAAACCGTGCAAATCGTTCGGGCAGATGAACAAAGACAACGCTATGTGGCCAAGAATGAGGCCGGATTAACATTTGTCGTTCCTTATTATATAATAAGGAGTAGGGTGGATTGTGGTATAAAGGCACGTCTCTGGTGGGTTGATGCCGCAACGAAGGAAGGTAAAGGCATGCGCCGAACGATAGCGGTAGAGTTTGTTGATGCAGAAAACAAACCTAAACCGCGCCCAGAAAAGAACGCTTGATGGCATGGCGTGTGCTGCTTTTGTTAATCTTTCGCCCGTTAGCTTGTCGGACGGTGTCGTTACCTACTTGTAAGGGCGCAGGTTCAACAGCCATTACGGGCAACAACCTTTTTGGTCAACACGTCGCCAGAAGTTTACAAGAGTGCAGGTTTAACAGCCATTACGGCCAATAACCTTTTGGGTCAACACGTCGCCAGAAGTTTACAAGGGTGCAGGCCCAACAGCTCATTTGCTCACATTCTTAAATGTAATACTCTGCTGCATCTACCATTCCTGCTCGTAAGGCGTATTTTGTTGCTTCATGAACATTGTTCACATTCAGCTTGCGGAAGATGTTCTTGCGATGGGTATTAACGGTATGAAAGCTAGAAAAACGTTTCTCGGCAATCTCTTTCGTGGTCAATCCTAGGGCGATGTCGCGTAATACCTCCATTTCTGTTTTTGTAAGTTTCACCCGTTCCACTTCTTGCCATTGTTCATTGGCCATTTGCACAAGGGGCGCATAGTGGTATGGCTCTCCGCGTAGGGCATCGTGCAGGGCTTGGCGAATTTGCGGAAGGGGTGCATCTTTGAGGATGAGGCCAAAGCGCGGTCCGCTTGCAACGACCACGCGTACGAAGTCGCTGGTAAGCGTTTCGCTAAATAAAAGCCATTGCACGCGGTGAAATCGCTGTTGCCAAATAAGCAATTCGTCGAAACTGGTGAAGTCGAACAAAGTATAGTCCAACACCACGGTGGCGTGTTCTTGTCCTTCGAGAAGTCTAGCGAGTGTTGTTTTGTCCGTGGCAATGGCGATGTCGTTATGTTTCATTTCGCTGCAAAGCCATTGCAAACCAGCTCGGGTGATGTCTTGATTGTCGGATAGAATGAGCATAATGAAAAGGGCTTATAAAGGTGAAAAGGCTTATAAAGGTGAAAAAGTGAAAGGGTGAAAGGGTGAAAAAATGGCTGCGCCTTTTAAAGGTGAAAGGGTGAAAAGGTGAAAGGGTGAAAAAATGGCTGCGCCACTAAACTTGCCAACATATTCTCTCGTAACCCCGCCAACTTATAAGTTTATCCACTTGTTAACTCGTCAACTTGTCAGCTCGTCAACTCGTAAACTTGTCTTCTTGTCAACTCGTAAACTTGTTAGCTGATTAAACAAGAAAGCAAAAAGGGACATGCCGTTTTGTGGCATATCCCTCGTTTGTTGTTTGTAAAGCGTTGTGCTTTATGCTTCAGCAGGAGCCTCGTTGGCCTCTTGAACAGGTGCTTCGGCTGTTGCCTCGGCAGCGTTTTCTACTTCAGCGTTAGCAGCCTCGGCCTCAGCTTTTGCGGCAGCCTCAGCAGCTTTCTTTTCGTTTACTTTCTTGGCGATAGCAGCGTTGACGCTCTTTTCAGCCTCTAGCTTTTTGGCTTCGAGGTCTTTCTTGGCCTTAGCCTCGTTGTTACGGATAGCTTCGTTGCCCTTGTTCTTCTCTTCTTTCCAAGCGTCGAACTTCTTTTGTGCCGTTGCCTCGTCGAATGCGCCTTTCTTAACGCCACCACGTAGGTGTTTCATCAAGTAAACGCCTTCGCCTTTAAGGATGTTGCGAACGGTGTCGGTGGGTTGTGCACCACACTCTACCCAATGCAGGGCGCGTTCGAAATTCAAATCTACGGTTGCTGGATTGGTGTTGGGGTTGTACGTACCAATCTTCTCAGTAAATTTACCATCACGTGGTGCTCTTGCGTCGGCGATAATGATGCCATAGAAAGCATAGCCCTTACGGCCGCCGCGTTGTAATCTGATTTTTGTTGCCATTGTGCAAATTAAAATGTAATTAGGTTTGAATTTAATGCCGTCAACTCGTGACAGCGGCTGCAAAGGTACGCATATTTTTCTGATAATGAGCAAGGAAGAGGAAGAAAAATTGATTTGAAGGAGTTGAGGAGTAAGGGTGAAAGGGTGAAAAGGTGAAAAGGTGAAAAAATGGCTACGCCCATTAATTCGCCAGCTTGTCAACTCGCCAACTTGTTAACTTGTAAACCGCTCAACTCCCCATAAAAAACACAGATTAACACCCAAGAAACCCAATCTTGCGCAATTTATTCGTAACTTTGCACATTATCACGTAATTGAATAACATGAAACGAATACTCATCGTTTGGGCCGTTGCACTTGTGGCGTTTGCTGCTTGCACGAACAAATCTGCTACTTCGGCCAAGATTGAAGGGCTGGATTTCGACAGTATTGTGGTGGATACCACCGTGGCGTTGACCGATTTGAAACTAACGCCGCAATGCCGAATCAGCCTTAATTTGCAGTACGCCAAAGGCAATAACGCCGACAAAATAAACAACGCGCTGCTGCATGCTGGCATCTTGATGCCCGATTATCTGGGACTTACCAACCAAAAGTTCAGCATGAAACAGGCGGTTGACTCGTTTGTGACACGTATGCTTAACGACTATGCAACCGATTATGCCGCGCTGTATAGGCAGGATAGGCAACACACCTCATCCTATAACTACGAGTATAAGGTGAAAACCTTCACGCGAAACGGAGCTGAGAACATTGTTGTTTATACGGCTAAGATATATACTTTCGGCGGTGGAGCACATGGAATAAACCAAACGTTGGTGAGAAACATCGACGTTACCACCGGAAAAGTGCTGCAACTGCAAGATGTTTTCGTGCCTGGTTACGAGCCTACGCTGAAAGAATTGTTGCTTAAAAAGGTGGGCGAACGCTTTAATGCCGACGGATTGGACGAGTTGAACAAGAAAGATATATTTGCCGATGGGCATGTGTATGTGCCAGACAACTTCGCCATAGACGATGATAGTTTCACCTTTATATATTGTGAAGACGAAATCGCACCGCACGCCGTGGGCGAAATAAGCGTTACTTTGAGTCGTAGCGAGTTGAGCAGAATATTGAAATGAATGGCGGATTGACTCGCACGGCGGCAGAATTTGCCCGACAAATGTGGGTCCGCAACAGACGAAACGAGGCATGAAACCTCGTAAGGAACAGAAAAGACAATGGACGAGATACGTAAATATTTTACCGAACTGACCGCCACGCAGCTTGAACAGCTAACGCAACTGGGCGAACTATACCGCACATGGAACGAACGAATAAACGTGGTTTCGCGAAAAGACATCGACAACTTGTACCTGCACCACGTACTTCACTCGCTGGCCATCGCCAAGTATGTGCAGTTTAAGACTGGTACACGCGTGCTAGACTTTGGTACGGGGGGCGGTTTCCCCGGCATTCCGTTGGCAATCGTGTTTCCCGAATGCAGTTTCAAGCTGATTGATCGCACGGCGAAGAAGATACGCGTAACGCAAGAAATTGCCGCAGCCATAGGCTTAACCAACGCTACTGCCGAGCAAAAGGCAGGCGAAGAAGAGCGGGGCGAGTACGATTTTGTGGTGAGCCGAGCCGTGATGCCCTTGCCCGATTTGATGAAAATAGTGCAGAAGAACATTTCGCGCGAACAACACAACGCCTTGCCCAACGGCTTGATATGCCTCAAAGGGGGCAATCTTGATGCGGAAACGCGCACGGTGAAGAAGGTTGTCGACATTACACCTGTGGGCAATTGGTTCGAAGATGCGTGGTTTGAAGAGAAAAACGTGGTGTATGTACCTATGTAAAGGGTAGTAGCCGCAAGTAATAAGGGGTTAGGGAAATGGTTGAATGCAGATAGCGGGCGACCACGATGAACCGATAACATAAAATGCAAAACGATTTAGCACAATGCTGAATATACATCACATAATGTGCAACATGTTGCAGGAAAACTGCTATGTTGTATCAGACGAAACAAAGGAATGCGTGATAATAGATTGTGGCGCATTCTTCGAGAAAGATAAGTCGGCGCTTACGCAGTACATCGCCGACAACGAATTAAAGCCCCGTCGACTGTTGGCTACGCATGGGCATGTGGACCATAACTTGGGAAATGCCTTTGTGTTTGCCACGTACGGCTTGCGTCCTGAGGTGCACGAAGACGATGGCGAGTTGTTAGAACATCTGCCCGAACAGGCCGCTTATCTGCTGAACATGCCACTGGATGAACAGCAACCGCGCGTGGAACGATATCTTACGGAGGCCGATACCATCGAATGGGGTAGTCATCGGTTCACCATCATTCATACGCCAGGCCATACGGAGGGCAGTTGTGTGTTCTATTGCGAGTCTGAAGACGTTGCCTTTACGGGCGATACGCTTTTCAAAGGCTCGATAGGCAGGGTGGACCTTCCTGGCGGAAGTATGTTTAAGATGATGCAAAGCATACGCCACCTGTCGCAATTGCCCGACACAACCCGCGTGTTTTCGGGGCATGGCCCAGAAACAACGATTGGTTACGAGCTTGCGCATAATCCGTATTTGGATAGATAAGGGGAGTAGTAAAGGTAATAAGGAGTAAAGGTAGTAAGTAGTAAAGGTAGTAAGTAGTAAGTAGTAAAGGTAGTAAGTAGTAAAGGTAGTAAGTAGTAAAGGTAGTAAGTAGTAAAGGTAGTAAGTAGTAAAGGTAGTAAGTAGTAAGCTAGTTAAGCCTAGGGTAACTAGATAAACTCGTTAACTCGTTTCCAACTTACAAATCGATTCATGTATAAGGAAGAAGCAGAAAAGATAATAATGGGTATCGACCCTGGTACCACGTTGATGGGCTACGGCGTTATCCGTGTGGTGGGCAAAAAGGCGCAGATGGTGGCTATGGGCGTTATCGACTTGCGCAAGATGCCCGACCCATACTTGCGCTTGGGGCATATCTTCGAGCGTGTTTCGGGCATCATCGATGCCTATCTGCCCGACGAACTGGCTATCGAGGCACCGTTCTTTGGTAAAAATGTGCAATCGATGTTGAAGTTGGGGCGGGCGCAGGGTGTGGCTATCGCTGCTGCCATACAGCGAGACATTCCCATACACGAGTATGCACCATTGAAAATAAAGATGGCCATAACGGGACAAGGACAGGCCTCGAAAGAGCAGGTGGCTGGTATGTTGAAACGTATGTTGAAACTAAGTGATGACGATATGCCCAAGTTTATGGATGCAACCGATGCTCTTGGCGCAGCCTATTGTCACTTCTTACAGATGGGCAGACCCGAAACAGACACCAAGTATCGCGGTTGGAAAGACTTCGTAAGTCGCAACCAAGACCGCGTGGCAGGCAAATAACTTGAGGATTAAAGCGATTAAGTTCGTGACAAATACGCAACCCCAATACTCAAAAACTCACAAACTCAATAAAATTAGAAGTATAAAAAATGAAAGGAACAGCAATGAAAAAGATTTTGATTTTGGTGCTGATGGCATGTACCACGGCGTTTACGGCGCAAGCACAAGAGGTGTATAAGCGCATATTGAAGGTGTCGAAACAAACGGCATCCGATAAGAGTAAGAGCATAGACGTGCGCAAGGTGGCCACGTTTAAGGTAGACGAACTGAACTATATGGCGATGAAGTCGAAAGAACTGATGCCCGACAGCACCGTTCGTATGCTTGATACGCAGGCTTACGCCATGCACGAGTTCATCAACTTGTTCTTCAAACGCCTTTCCGAGGCAAAGAAAAAAACGCAGAAAGAGTTGGTTATGGCTCGTTTTAAAAACGCCTCCATCAACAACAGTCGCTTTAACGACATGGATAAAGAACTGGTGTTGAGCTATTATGACAATGGCAACTATATGACGCAGTTCTCATTAGACACCGACTGGGTGAAGGCATTGGCCGAAATTCGCAGTAAAAAGTAAAGGCTTTTACCTTGCCTTTCCTCAACCGTAACGTTTCTTTTGTGCGTGAAATAAAGGAAAGGGTGGGGTAGGCAGTCGTTATTTTGATAGGCGAAGGCGTTTGAGCAACGAAAATGTTCGGCACTATCGCTACACATTATATAATACAATAAGGGGCTACGGATATTTCTTCCATAGCCCCTTATTGTATCATGACTTGCGTTTTTAGGGTTTTAGCGCTTGTGGGCTTTATCGAATTTGGTTCATAAACAAAGTGCTTACGAGCAGATATGCCTATCAACTCTATAACTTACAAGCGCACCGGCTTAAGCTATTTATACTCCGACCATGCCTTAATCTCGATGTCCTCAACGCGCATAGTGGTAAAGGCCGTGATGAATGCACTGGCCAAACGCGTGTTGGTGATAAGCGGAATGTTGAGGTCGATGGCCGCGCGGCGTATGCTGTAACCATTGGTAAGTTCGCGTGGGGTGAGGTCTTTGGGGATATTCACCACCATATCTATCTTCTTATCGCGCAACACATCAAGCACCTTGGGTTCCATTCCCTCGTCGGTAGGCCAGTACACGGTGGTGTTGGCAATGCCGTTCTCTGTTAAGAAGTGCGATGTGCCGCTAGTGGCATACAATTCGTAGCCGTTGTTTACCAGTCGTTTGGCGGCATCCAGCATCTCGGCCTTTTGTTTTCCGCCGCCTGTTGAGAGCAGAACGGTTTTCTTCGGGATGCGATGACCCACCGAAAGCATGCTTGTAAGCAGGGCAGCGTTGGTGTCGTCGCCCAAACAACCCACTTCGCCAGTAGATGCCATGTCGACTCCCAGCACGGGGTCGGCCTTTTGTAGGCGGTTAAACGAGAACTGCGAGGCCTTGATGCCCACGTAATCGAGGTCGAAAAGGTTCTTGTTGGGTTTCTCAACAGGTAGGCCAAGCATAACGCGTGTGGCCAAATCAATGAGGTTTAGTTTAAGAACCTTGCTCACAAAGGGGAACGAACGCGAGGCGCGCAGGTTACATTCGATAACCAGCAGGTCGTTATCGCGTGCCATAAATTGGATGTTGAAGGGTCCCGATATGTGCAACTCTTTCGCTATCTGACGGCTAACGCGTTTAATTCGGCGTACCGTTTCTATGTAAACTTTCTGTGGAGGGAATTGGATGGTGGCATCGCCAGAGTGAACACCGGCAAACTCGATGTGCTCGCTGATGGCGTAGGCCAGTATTTCTCCGTCTTTGGCCACGGCATCCATCTCTATTTCCTTGGCGTGTTCGATGAAACGACTCACCACTACGGGGTGGTCTTCGCTGACATTGGCGGCCAATTGCAAGAAACGTTCAAGCTCTTCGCGGTTTGAACAAACGTTCATGGCCGCACCCGACAGTACGTAAGAGGGGCGAACCAGCACGGGGAAACCTACGCGGTCGATAAATTCATTAATCTTATCCATCGATGTTAGCGCGCTCCATTCGGGTTGGTTGATGCCGTTTCGGGTGAGCATGGACGAGAACTTGGCGCGGTCTTCGGCGTTGTCGATGTCTGTTGCCGATGTTCCTAGTATGGGTACATGTTGCTCATCGAGTTTCATGGCCAGGTTGTTGGGTATCTGTCCGCCGGTAGACACAATCACGCCGTTGGGCGTTTCGAGGTCGATAACGTCCATCACGCGTTCAAATGTCAACTCGTCGAAGTACAGACGGTCGCACATGTCGTAGTCGGTAGATACCGTTTCGGGGTTATAGTTAATCATAACCGACCGATAACCCTCACGCCTAATGGTGTTAAGGGCTTGCACGCCGCACCAGTCGAACTCTACAGAAGAGCCGATACGGTAGGCACCCGAACCAAGAACAACTATAGAACGGCGGTAGTTGTCGAACCGAACGTCGCTTGCCACGCCCGAATAGGTGAGGTAAAGATAGTTGGTTTGTGCAGGATATTCGGCTGCGAGCGTGTCTATTTGCTTTACAACGGGCAGAATGCCATACGACTTTCGTAGGTTTCGTACCACCAAAGCGGCCTTGTGCATGTTGCCCATCTCCTTTTCAAGTCCCACGGCACGAGCAATCTGGAAGTCGGTAAAGCCATACACCTTTGCCGTTCGCAGCAATTCCTTATCCAATACGTTCACGCTGGTGCATCGTTGCAAGGCCTCGTCGATGTCGATGATATGTTTCAGCTTTTCCAAGAACCACTTGTCTATCTTCGTGAGTTCGTGTATCTGGTCGATGGTATAGCCTTTGTGCATGGCTTTCGAGATGATGAACACGCGTTTGTCTGTGGGTTCGCGCAGTGCTGCATCGATGTCGTCGATCTTCAATTCCTTGTTTTCAACAAAGCCGTGCATGCCTTGGCCAATCATGCGCAGGCCCTTTTGGATGGCCTCTTCGAAGGTGCGGCCGATGGCCAAAACCTCGCCAACCGACTTCATCGACGAGCCAAGTTCCTTGTCTACGCCGCGGAACTTGCTCAAGTCCCAACGTGGTATCTTGCAGACAACGTAGTCGAGGGCGGGTTCGAAGAAAGCGCTGGTGGTCTTTGTTACCGAGTTTTTCAGTTCGAACAGTCCGTAACCCATGCCCAACTTGGCTGCAACGAAAGCCAGCGGATAGCCAGTGGCCTTTGATGCTAGGGCCGACGAACGGCTAAGGCGCGCGTTTACTTCGATAACGCGATAATCTTCGCTCTTTGGGTCGAAGGCATATTGCACGTTGCATTCGCCGACGATTCCGATGTGGCGGATAATCTTAATGGAGAGTGCGCGCAGCTTGTGGTATTCGCTATTGCTAAGCGTTTGTGAAGGGGCAACAACGATGCTCTCGCCTGTATGTATGCCAAGCGGGTCGAAGTTCTCCATGTTGCAGACGGTTATGCAGTTGTCGTAGCGGTCGCGCACCACTTCGTATTCAATCTCTTTCCATCCTTTAAGGCTTTTCTCTACCAGCACTTGTGGTGAGAAGGAGAATGCTTTCTCGGCTAGCTTGTTCAGCTCTTCCTCGTTGTCGCAAAAGCCACTGCCTAGTCCGCCAAGGGCATAAGCTGCTCGCAAGATAACGGGATAGCCAAGGCTTGCAGCGGCTCTACGTGCTTGCTCGATGTTGGCGCAGGCCTCGCTCTTGATGGTCTTGACATTAATCTCGTTCAGTTTCTCAACAAACAATTCTCGGTCTTCGGTGTCCATGATGGCTTGCACGGGTGTACCCAGTACTTTAACGCCATACTTTTCGAGAACGCCGCTTTGATAAAGCTCTACGCCGCAGTTAAGCGCCGTTTGTCCGCCAAAGGCCAAGAGTATGCCGTCGGGACGCTCTTTTTCGATAACCCTTTCAACGAAATACGGCTGAACGGGTAGGAAATATATTTGGTCGGCTACGCCTTCTGAGGTTTGCACCGTGGCGATGTTGGGGTTGATAAGCACTGTTTTAACGCCCTCTTCGCGCAGGGCTTTGAGTGCTTGCGAGCCAGAGTAGTCGAACTCACCCGCTTCGCCAATCTTCAATGCGCCGGAACCCAGCAGCAATACTTTCTTTATGCTTTCGTCTTTCATTTTCTCTAAGGGGTTTTAAAGGGTGAGTTTTTCTACGAATAGGTCGAACATAAACAGCGTGTCGACCGGTCCTGAGCAGGCCTCAGGGTGGAATTGGGAAGTGAACCAAGGGTTGGTGTTATGGCGAACGCCCTCGTTGCTGCCGTCGTTCATGTTCACAAACAGCTCACTCCAATCCTTATCTAGTGTAGAGGCGTCCACAGCATAGCCGTGGTTCTGGCTTGTGATGTAGCATTTATCTGTGCCTACCATGCGCACGGGCTGGTTGTGCGAGCGGTGTCCGTACTTTAATTTGTAGATGTTAGCACCGCCTGCCTTGGCCATAAGCTGGTTTCCCATGCAAATTCCGCAGATGGGTTTTCGGCTTTTGCTCATCTGTTGGCGCAGAATGTTTACCGCATCTTGGCACAAGTCGGGGTCGCCAGGGCCGTTTCCAAGGAAAAGTCCGTCGAATTCCATTCCTGTATAGTCGTAATTCCAAGGCACGCGCACCACTTCTAGTCCACGTTCAATGAGGTTGCGAATGATGTTGGCCTTTACGCCGCAGTCTACCAGCACAACTCGCTTTCCTGCTCCTTCGTTGTAGCGAATAATCTCTTTGCAGCTAACGCGGTCTACAAAGTTCACGCCTTCGTATTGTGCTTGGGGAATGTTTGTGGGGTCGTCGTCGAAGATTATTTGTCCCATCATTACGCCGTGTTCGCGCAGAACCTTGGTGAGTTCGCGCGTATCAATGCCCGTAATGCCAGGAACTTGTTCGCGTTTTAGCCATTCGGCCAGACTTTCATTGGCGTTCCAGTGGCTGTATTGCTCGCTATAATCGCTTACAATGATGGCCGAGCCGTGTATGTGGTCGCTTTCCATGAACGTGGGTAGACCTTCTGGACCGAAGGTGAAGGGCGGAACGCCGTAGTTGCCAACCAAAGGAAAGGTGAGTGTTACCAACTGACCAGCGTAAGAGGGGTCGGTAAGACTTTCGGGATAGCCCATCATAGCTGTGTTAAACACCACTTCGCCTGCCACGGGCGCATCGTAACCAAACGACTTGCCGTGGAATTTGGTGCCGTCTTGCAGAACCAATGTTACATTTCTCATTATATCCTAGAATTTCTGTTCGTTTTGATAAACCTTTTCGATGTAATTAACGAAGGCCTGATTGCATGGTCGCATGCCTCCTGGGGTGGGGTAGTTGCCCGTAAAGTACCAATCGCCCTTGTGTTGGGGTATGGCCTCGTGCAGTCCTTCGATAGATTGGAACACCAACTCGATGGGCGTCTTCACGCCTTTGGGGCGTAGCATCTGCACAATCTTGCGGTTAATCTCGTCTACCGTAACGGCCTTGTATATTTGTCGCACGCAGTTGTCCATCTCTTCCACGGGCTTTTTCAGCTCACGTCGGCAGTTGTCGTAGGTTTGCTTGATAAGCGCGTGCATATTCTTCTCTTTGAGCAATTCGATGGCGGCTCGGAAAACGCAGAACTCTTCCAAGCGCGGCATGTCGATGCCGTAATAGTCGGGATAGCGTATCTGGGGTGCGCTACTTACCACGATTATCTTCTTGGGATGCAGCCTGTCGAGAATGCGAAGGATGCTTTTTTGTAGCGTTGTTCCGCGCACGATGCTGTCGTCGATAATCACCAAGTTGTCTTTTCCTGCGCGAATACTCTCGTAAGTAACGTCGTACACGTGCGAGGCCAAGTCGTTGCGCGAGTTTCCTTCGGCGATGAAGGTGCGTAGCTTGATGTCTTTCCACGCCACCTTGTCCAGCCTTACGGTGTTGCTAAGTATCTCTTCTAGTTCTTCGGCCGTGGGTGCATGGTCTAATGCCTGAATCTGAGCCACATGTTGTTGGCGCATGTAGCGTTTAAATCCAGCTACCAAGCCATAGAATGCCACCTCGGCCGTGTTGGGGATGTACGACAAGACGGTGTTCTTCGTGTCGTAGTCGATGGCGCGAAGAATGGGATTTGTTAGTTGTTCGCCCAGTTTTTTGCGCTCCTTATATATGCTGGCGTCCGATCCGCGACTGAAATAAATCCTTTCGAACGAGCAAGAACTGTCGGCTTTCTGCTCCATGATGCGCTCGATGCGACAGTCGCCGTCGCGTTTTACGATAAGCGCAGTGCCGGGTTCCAGCTCTTTCACGTCGTCGCACTCAATGGCGAAGGTGGTTTGCAGCACAGGTCTTTCGCTAGCTACAACGGCAACTTCGTCGTTCTTATAGTAAAAAGCGGGCCTAATGCCCCACGGGTCGCGCATCGAAAACATCTCGCCACTGCCCGTAACGCCGCATACCACGTAGCCTCCATCAAAGTGGGGCATGGTAGTTCGCAGCACGTTGGCCACGTTTACGTTGTCTTCGATGTATTGGGTAATGTCGGTGTCGGTAAGTCCTAGTGCTTGTGCCGCCACAAAGTTACGCTCCACTTCGCGGTCTAGTCGGTGCCCCATCAGCTCGAGCATGATGTAGCTGTCGCTGTAAATGCGTGGGCATTGCCCTTGGCGGGTTAGGCGTTCGAATATCTCGTCGATGTTGGTCATGTTGAAGTTTCCGCACAGGCTTAGGTTTTTAGCGCGCCAGTTGTTGCGGCGAAGAAAAGGATGCACGTACGAAAGGCCGCTCTTACCCGTGGTGGAATAGCGCAGGTGCCCCATGTATAGTTCGCCAGCAAAGGGCAATGTGCGTTCGGCGTAGCGTGCATCGGCAAGGTGTTCGGCCGTTTCTTTGGCGAACCCCTTTTGCACCGTCGAGAATATTTCGGTGATGGCATTGCTGCCTTCGGCACGTTCGCGGAACATGTACTCGTGTCCGGGTGTGGTTTTCAGCTTAACGCACGACATGCCCGCAGCCTCTTGTCCGCGGTTGTGCTGTTTCTCCATCAGCAGGTAAAGCTTGTTAAGCCCATACATCCACGTGCCGTATTTCTGCTGGTAATATTGCAGCGGTTTAAGTAACCTTATCATGGCCACACCGCATTCATGTTTTAATGGTTCCATCAAATCTTGTTCTTTTTGCCTGAGGTTTAAACAAGTTGAGGGATGTTGGCAAACATCCCTCAACGGCTTATTGTTGTTATCTCACAAGGTTCACTATCAAAGAGCTGAGCGACAACACGCTGCTTATCACCGAGAACCAGATGGTTGTAGAGGTGCTTGTCTTAGAGTTGGCAGCCTTCGCCTTGTTCGGCTCTACGTATATAACGTCGTTTTGTTGCAGATAATAGTAGGGCGAGTTGATGAGGTTGGCGTCGCGCAAGTCAATGCGGTGAGCCTCTTTGCGGCCGTCGGGGTTTTCGCGTAACAGCATCACGTTGTCGCGACGTCCGTAGATAGACAAGTCGCCCGCCTGAGCCAAAGCTTCAACGATGCTCATCTTTTCGCTCGTAACAGGTATTACGGTGGGTTTGTTCACTTCGCCCAGAACCGTTACTTGGTAACTAGCCATGCGAACCGTAACGATGGGGTTTTCGCTGGCGGCTAGGTAGCCCGATATCTTGCTCTTAATAAGGTCTTGGCATTCGTTCTTGTTCAGTCCGCCCACGTGCACTTTACCAATTACGGGGAAATCGATGTCGCCGTTGTTGTCTACCAAGTAGGTTTGAAGGTTGGACCCTTGTGCCAACTGTCCCTTTGTGCCAACACTGTTGCCCACCGTTAAGTTAAACGGCGCAGCTGCTGCTGGGTCTGTCGTAACCACCGTGATGGATAGCTGGTCTTTGGGCATAATCTTGGCTTCGTAAAGGCCCTTCGACGGCTCTAAACTAGTGTTATCAATGTTTTGGAAATACACAACATCCTTACTTCCACCACAACTCCCTAACAATAAAACGAATGTCAATAAGACAACTGAACTAAGAATTTTATTCATACCAATAATACAATCAATTTATTATGCTTGCAAATTTACGTTGTTTTTTCTGATTTCGCAAGTCTTTAACCTATTATTAATGCGAGTTCGAGGTGTAGTCTTGCGCTTTTTGCCCAAGCGGCACTGCCTATGGGTAAATCGAACAGTATTTTAGAGTTCTCGAACAGCCCTTTCAATGTTCCCTTTCTTTTAACAAAGTAGGGCGGGATATGTGGGAAACAGCTGTTAAGATAGTCGCCTCCCCACTTGTGTAGCAAGGCTTTTTGTGCAATCGGTTGCCTTAAATTTTTGTCACTTTCCGCATGTTATATAGCATGGTATTGAAAGTCTTTACGTATCTTTGCAGCCGTAAAAGAGAGACAGAGTTAGATAAGGTACAGTATAGCATGGGGCTTAAAGCCCATTTGCATCCACAATACCATAGGTATTAGATTGGCAATAAAAAGATTTATTCAAGGATTAGTTACATGGTAAGACGTTGGATATCGGTTGTTCGATAATTGAATACAAGCTTTTCAGTACGTATCGGACGCACAACGTCACTTCGTCAAGACCGTAGAGAGGGTTAGAGTTAGGCCATTTACAATTAAGAAAAGGAGAGTTGGGAATAGCTTTCAAGTTTCCGCCTATTACCGCGTGATACGGATATTGAACGAAGAAATTTTTTATGTTAGTAGAGAGAACCCGGCTGCATGTGTATGTGGCCGGGCTTTTTTATGCGCCTATTTTGGGCCGAACAAAATACATTTGGTAAAAAAGAAGGCCGCAGAAGGCGTGTATGGGCATTTTTTGTTACCTTTGTATGCAGCTCGCCAAGGTTGCCTACATCTTGCCGTAGCCTATGCTCGGGGTGTGGAATGCCGCCGAGTGGCTTTAAAACCAAGGCGAAAGGGTTGCTTGTTTACCTGATATGATGGCAGTGAACCCTTTAAACGGACCCTTTAATCGACTTTTTGAAACGAACATGGTTGCGGCTTGTTGGCTGATGGTGCTACGAACCGAAACCGCCAAATAACTTTAATACACAGAGAATGAAGTATCTATTGATTTCAGACATACATGGCTGTTTGCCTGCGTTGGAACGCGCATTGCACTTTTATAAGGAGCAGCACTGCGACATGCTCTGCATCTTGGGCGACATCATTAACTATGGTCCACGTAACCAATTGCCAGAAGGACTTAACCCCAAGGGCATTGTGGAGCAACTTAACGCTATGGCCGACGATGTTGTGGCCATTCGCGGCAATTGCGATTCGGAGGTAGACCAAATGCTGCTAAACTTCCCCATCATGGCAGATTACCTGCTACTTGTTGATGGCAACAAGCGATTAATGCTTACCCACGGACATGTTTATAATAAGGAGAAACGGCCGTTGGGCAAGTGCGATGCCCTATTTTATGGACATACGCACCTTTGGGAACTAACGCGCACACCTCAAGGCGTGGTGTGCAACCTAGGTTCGATAACCTTTCCCAAAGGCGGAAACCCGCCAACGTTCGCCACTTACGAGGATGGTGTGATAAGTGTTTATCAGACTGACGGCACGCTTTTGCAGACAATGAACCTCAACGAGTAGGGCAGTGGTTCGTAGTAGGCGGGCAGTAACAGGCAAACAAATGTGTAAGCATACGAGAAGAATAAACCCAACAGCAACAAAAACAACAAGTGATTCATGTCGAAAGCAAAGCTGAAAAAGCATCTATTGGCATTGTCCAAGGAGGAGATTATAAACGTTGTGCTAGATTTGTATGATGCACGTACTGAGGCGAAAGCGTATTTTGAGTTTTATCTTGCGCCAGATTGCACTGCCGAATTGGAGAAACTTAGGATGCGTATTATGCACGAATTTTTTCCTGTTCGTGGCTTATCGGAGAATCCTTCGTTTGCTAAATGCAAGAAGATTGTTACCGATTTCGCCAAGATGCAGGCTTCCCCCGACTGTGTGGCCGACCTTATGCTGACTGTAACTGAGCAGGGAAACAACTGGGCACTTACGTATGGCTATTGCGAAGGGGCGTATGAAATGGCTTTGGCAAATAGTTTTGCAAGGGCTATGGACTTTATTTTCCGCAATGGTTTGCTGCTTCATTTCTACGAACGGATAGAAAGAATGCTCGCTAGTGCCGCAAATGGATGGGGAGGCGACAGCTTGCGTGATATCTATCAGCAGTATAGATAGCGTATTTTCAGTTGACGAGTAGGCAAGTTGATAAGTTAACAAGTTGACGAGTTGACAAATTAACGGGTTGACAAGTAAACAAGTAAACAAGTTAACAAGTAAACAAGTAGACAAGTTAACAAGTTAACAAGCTGACGAGTTGACGAGAGGACGGGTTAACAAGTTGACGAGTTGACGAGAGGACGGGTTAACAAGTTGACGAGTAACGAGTGAATAAACTTTTAGTAGGTGGGCTTACGAGAAGAGTTGTTGGCTGGTTGAGTGGCGCAGCCATTTTTTCACCCTTTCACCTTTTCACCTTTTCACCCTTTCACCCTTTCACTTTTTCACCTTTAAAATACTCCTTTTCATGTCGATAGAACGACTTACATCACTCACTCACCCAGGCGTTGAAGTGTTTAGCGCACTAACCGAAACGCAGTTGCGCAATAGACTTCAACCTGATAAGGGTGTGTTCATTGCCGAAAGTCCTAAGGTTATACGTGTGGCACTTGATGCAGGTTACGAACCGCTGTCGATGCTGTGCGAGGAACGCCACATTGTGGGCGATGCTGCAGACATCATCTCGCGCTGTGGCGACATACCTATGTACACGGGCGAACGCACGTTGTTGGCCCAGCTAACTGGTTATACGCTAACGCGCGGCGTGTTGTGTGCCATGCGCCGAAAGCCTGTGGGCAACGTGGCAGAGGTTTGCGCCAATGCCACGAGAGTTTGTGTGATTGACGGCGTTACCGACACAACCAACATCGGGGCCATATTCCGTTCGGCTGCGGCATTGGGTATTGATGCCGTTGTTTTGGCCCTAAACGCGTGCGACCCGCTTAATCGTCGTGCCGTGCGCGTGTCTATGGGTTCGGTGTTTCTTGTGCCGTGGACGTGGTCTGAGCAACCTTTGGCCGAACTTTCTGCTATGGGATTCCGTACGGCAGCAATGGCACTGACACACAATTCTATTCCACTAAACGATGACCGGTTGAAAACCGAACCGCGTTTGGCCATTGTTATGGGTACGGAGGGCGACGGATTGCCACACCAAGTGATTGCGCAAGCCGATTATGTGGTGCGTATCCCTATGGCGCATGGCGTAGATTCGCTCAACGTTGCAGCAGCATCGGCCGTGGCCTTTTGGGAATTGCGGGTTGACAAGTAAGCAACTTGAATTAAGTAAACTAATAGATGAAAAAACAATTGACGAATTAACAGGGCAGCAAATAAACAAAAGGCAGCCCTATTAATTCGTCAACTAGTTATGTAAAAGCGTAGTTCTTCTATTCAATCGTCACCTCATCCACGAACAACCAGCCTGGTTTGCCCGTGTGAGGATGCCATGCAGGCATGCTCTTTTCTGACAGCATCTTGATGCGCACATAGCGAGCGTCTTTCGGCATGGGCAAAAGCACGTTGTCGGTGTCGATGTAGTCGGGCTTGTTTGCAGGCATCGGGTCGGCAGGCAGGTCGTAAATGTCCTCAAAGTTCTTGCCGTCGGTACTCACCCAAACGTACAGTCCGCGGTGGGGCATAATCCATTGGGCGGCACTAATCAACGTACGAACACTGATAAGGCGAATGGGTTTCACCTCGCCAAGGTCCAGTGTGAGGTCTAAATCCTTGCCAACGTAGCCCACCCAGCGACCTGAATTGAAGATAACACTACCTTGTAGACCATTAGTAAGTTCGCGAGGCGACAGCCCAGGGTACTTGGCATCGGGCTCAACGTTGTATTTTACCTCGGCCATCGTGGCCTTGCTGATGAGCAAATCTTCGCTGTTTTCGTTGCTGGTGAAGGTGGGATAAACGGCGATTGTGCGCAACTTGCACGACTTTTTCACAGGAAAGGGCTGCGTATAGCGAAGAGATTTTGCGGTGGGTGCCGTTCCGTCGAGGGTGTAGTAGATGGTTGCGCCCTTGCGCGCCGTGAGCGTTACGTTCAGGCTACCGGGCTTTTCGGCTGGCGAGAGTGCGATGTTAACGTTGAAAAGGTGTCGGCCGTAGCGGTATTTGTTCAAGTTATAGATGTTGAGCAATTGCGGCATGCGGTTGGCAAAGTCGTCGAAGTTCTTCTTTTCGGGCATAGTCCATTGCACCTCGCTTGCTGCGGCCAAACGTGGCAACGCCATGTACTCCACGTGGGGGAAGTTATCCATGTGCTCAGTCCAGAGGTTTGCCTGCACGCCGATGATGTGTTTGGCCTCTTCGGCCGTGAGTTTGGGCGATACGGGATTGAAGTCGTAGGTCTTTTCGATGGGTATGAAACCGTTGAAGGCCAGCGGTTCGTGTTCGCGATCGTTCGTTTGGTAATAGTCTAGATAGAGATGCGACACGGGGCACATGATGGCATCGTGGCCCAAGCGTGCAGCCTCGATGCCGCCTTCCATGCCGCGCCACGACAGCACCGTGGCATTGGGAGCTATTCCGCCTTCCAAAATCTCGTCCCAACCACCAACTTTACGTCCGCGAGCGGTAATGAAGTTGGCTATGTCGCTCATAAAGTAACTTTGCAAGCGTTCTTCGGCCGTGTGTTTGCCGTCGGCCGTCAGGCCTTTCTCCTTGATGCGAGCCTGGCAACGCGGACATTTTGCCCAGCTAACCTTCGGGCATTCGTCGCCACCGATGTACACATACTCGGCAGGGAAGATGTCCATCACCTCCGAAAGTACGTCTTTGGCAAACTGTAAAGTGCGGTCGTTGCCTGCGCACAGCACCTCTTCGGCAATGCCCCACGTGGTACGAACCTTGTAAGGGCCACCCGTACAGCCCAATTCTGGGTAAGCGGCCAGGGCAGCAACCATGTGTCCGGGCATGTCTATTTCGGGAATAACCATGATATGTCGGTCGGCTGCGTACTTAACAATGGCTCTTGCCTGTTCTTGGGTATAGAAACCGCCATGCGGTTTGCCATCGAACTTGCTTGCATCGTGGCCAACCATCGTTTCGGGACGCATCGACGAAACCTCGGTCAGCTTGGGATATTTCTTTATTTCGATGCGCCAACCTTGGTCGTCGGTAAGGTGCATGTGAAAGCGGTTGATGTTGTGTAAGGCTAAGATGTCGATAAACGTCTTCACTTCTTCGAAAGAGAAGAAATGACGAGCCACATCGAGCATCGCACCACGATAGCCAAAGCGTGGTTGGTCGGCGATGGTTACGCTGGGAAAGCTAACCCTTTGCGCACCTGTTTGCGGTATGGCCTTGCGCAAAGTCTGTATGCCGTAGAATGTTCCTGCGGCCGATGCGCCGTTGATGGTAATGCGGTCTTTGGTTACTTCTAGGCGATAGGCCTCCTTGTTGTTGTTTTTCAATGTGGCCGAAAGCACAATGAGGTTGCGTCCTTGTGCTGCTGTGGTTAGGGCGGGGCGCACTTTGGTGGCTGCAAAGAGATATTGCGCCAGCAATTCGGCATCTTTTTGCAGGGCTGTGTTGCCTTTGGGGTAGGCGATACGCGTCTGGGCGTTGAGCGAGAAGGCACCAGCCGATGTGTTCGTTATTTCTTGTGGAAGTGGCACAACGCGGAAGTTGGCCTTTGTTGTTGGGGTTTGCGCCTGGGCAAAGGTTGTGGTAAGCAGACCTAATGCGCCGAGGATAAATTGTTTAAAGTACATTTTTCTTATTATATTAACAGGTTTGTTTATCGTTTTATGGGTGTGTGCGATGGTTGTTGTGGCGGAAGAGGGGGTGGGGTAGAATGCGTTTTTTTGATGTGGTGAGGGTGCTTGTTGTAGGGTTGCAGAATGTCAGTACGTTTTAAGAATACGCTCGTTCATCTCTCGTTCCTTCTTCGAAGGACGTCTTGTGCGTTTGTCGAACATCCTAAAAAAGTCGAATCCAAATCCCCCTGGCGCCATCCTTGCCCCTATTCTCGCACTTTGCCTAGCAGCCTCTTGCACGTCGAACCCTGGCTTTGGCGCCTTACCATATACCACCACCTCGTTAAGCATGGTGGGAAGAAGTAGCACCGTGTCGGTTAATTCCTCCTTATTCATCATTCGGCGCATATATCCATAGGACACAAACGTGAGAGATTTGAACGTGGCAGGCAAGATGCACGTTCCCATAAAGTCGGTTTCGATGGTGGTATTGGTGTTGGTTTTCACGCGCACACCCTTCAAGGGGCGGTGTGTTTCCATGTCGGCCACCACGCATCGGGTTTGTGCCAAGGCCGTATTTGCCCATGTTATGACCACCCAACATAATGCAGTTGCACATCTTTTCATTTCTCAACATTGTTTCTTCCAAATGCTTTTTGATGCACCGAACAACTCTTTTTGCACTACAAAGATAACGAATTGTTGCTTATTTAACAAAAAAGTGGCCAAGTTTTCGTTGCAATACCCAAATAAGACATATTCTTTTGTATCTCGCTCCTGTATCTAATAACAGTGCATCCACTTATGAGTAGTATAACTGGTTTTTGTTAATAGTTGGCGTGTGAAATCGTTTGCATGGGTCGAGATGAATGAAAATGATGTTTAAGGGTTGTTTTTGCGGTTTACAAATGCTCATTATTTGTTAGTCCTTGTGGGCTTGCACTTGGTTCTTTTCACACAAGTAAGTGGTGGCGTCCATTCAACTCTTTTGCGACCTAGAAAGGTATCTGCTCGCGTAGACACCACTTTCGTTGGTATTTCTCTTCCAATTCTTATCACCCACGATTTTGTAATGTAGTTTGTTGCGGGCGAGGTGTATGACGATGTCGTGCCTTTTTCAAATGTGTCTAAGGGTTCGGCAAGTCGATTATAAGTGTCGATAACTGCCTTATCTGGCACAACAAACTCCTCCTGTAAGGTTTTTACCAATATTGTACGGCCGTTTAGTAGAAAGTACGAGGTGGGATAGCTTGTGCCAAGGGTAAATTCTCCACCATCGAAAAGTTGCTCTAACGCTGGCCCGATGCAAAAATAATAGGGTGTTTTGTAATCAAACCATTCTTCTTCTTGTACTTTTCCTTGCGCCATCAGAAACGTTTTGTATTGCGGATGCACCTTGATATAGGCCCTCACCACGGCCTTCAGCTCGGGTCTGAGCTTTGCCGTGTCAATACGGTTAAGTGGTAATTCTGTGCGTTTGTCTGTGCGTTCGGTGCAACCTATCGCAGTCAGTGCAAGGCAGCCGATAATCCAAAGGGCGATTGTTTTCATGACGTTGCGCTTTTTATGATGCAAATATACGAAAAATGCTGATAACGACAATGGTAACTTGATGCACCGAACAACTCTTTTTGCACTACAAAGATAACGAATTGTTATTTATTTAACAAAAAAGTAGCCAAGTTTTCGTCTTATTCAATGCAATAAAGAGCATTTTCACGGTATGCAACGAGAACTAGAAACTTTTTAATGGATTGAGGTTAAGCGCATGGCCTATATGCTGTCTGCTACTGCGGTGTCGTTCAGCGTGGTGTCTTTCTTTGTTGCGTGCCTTGGTTTTCGTGCTTTACTATTGGAATAAAGCAATTCCATGTTGGGCAGATTGCAGGGTACCCTTTTTACAGTAGCAAGTGTATCGGCTCGTGTAGATAGGAGTTTTGTTGTTGTTTTGAAACCTGTTTCCACCACCCATGCCTTAAATATGTAGCTCTTTATTGGGTGTACGTATGGTGTTGGCGTACCTTTGTCGAACGTGTCTTGAGGTTCGGCAAGCCTATTATAGGTGTCAATGGCGGCCTTATCTGGTATTGTCAAATCTTCTTGTATGGTTTTTACGAATACGATATGGCCGTCTAGGTCGAAGTAACTGGTGGGATAGCTTTCCATAAAGCCGAATTCTCCACCATTGTATAGGCCATCAAATGCAGGACCGATAAGAAAATAGGTTTCGGGATACACCGACCAATCATCTGCGGGTAATTCTGTCGGTGCTAATAAGAATGTTTTATATTGCCGATGCGCCTTGATATAGGCTCTCACCACGGCCTTCAGCTCGGGTCTGAGCTTTGCCGTGTCAATGCGGTTAAGTGGTAATTCTGTGCGCTTTTCTGTGCGTTCGGTGCAACCTATCGCAGTCAGTGCAAGGCAGCCGATAATCCAAAGGGCGATTGTTTTCATGACGTTGCGCTTTTTATGATGCAAATATACGAAAAATGCTGATAACGACAATGGTAACATGCGCTTTATGATGAGGGCTTATTGGCTTTTTGTGTTTCTATAAATTGAGAGGAGTTTGTTGTCTTTGTGACACAGAACACAAGATAAACACTCCGCTCATAATACAAAGGGCTGGGCAAACTAACTCATTGGCTTATCAAGTCACGAAAACCCTAAATTCCTGAATGTATCAACTCACAACTTCACCAACCCACAACTTCACCAACCCACAACTTCACCAACCCACAACTTCACCAACTTGCAACCTCACCAACCCACAACCTCGTCAGCCTTACAACTTCGCCAACTTATCAGCTCATCAGCTTACCAACCCATCAGCTTACAACCTCACCAACTCGAAAACTTAAAAATGTTATTTTTTATTTTACAATACCACTCTAATTTTTATCCCATTCTAGCGAAAATTTAGGCTAAAAAGTAGGTAAATAGCCACTATTTCTAACCTCTCACGTCTTCTAACTTGTCCTTTTTTAAGAAAAAGACCTGCATTTTGCACCATTTTGCCTTTCTAGATTGGTTGCCAACTCATGATTGTTTACGCCCCAAAACCCACTTTTAGACCCTAAAATCATACTTTTTAACGACTATTTTGCCCTTTTCAGTCATGTGTTTCATGGATCTGATAGGTTTTGTTTATACAATTACAGCGTATTTTTATGCTTTTTGTCTTGCATTTAGCCGCATTTTGTGCTGCGTTTAGCACCATTTTACCTTGCGTTTTGCACCAAAACGCACTGCATTTAGCACCAAAACGCACTGCATTTAGCACCAAAATGCACCGCATTTAGCGGCATATTGCACTGCGTTTAGCAACAAATAGCACAAAAACTGGTGCAAATGGCTGGGAGTTTAAATAAAAATTCATTTTGCCAACATGTACAACAATCCCCATTTTGCACCAAAACCAACCTTCGCGAGAATCGATTTTTTGCGGCAAGGTTGGCGATTGGTGGACAGAAAGGGCAGTCAGAATGTTAAAATTTACACTGAAAAGTTGACAAGGAATCTAGTTGGCAAGAATTCAAGTTGACAAGTTAACGAGTTAACGAGTTGACAAGATTTTAAGTTAATGAGTTAACAAGTTAACAAGTTGACGAGTTAACAAGTTGACAAGTTGACGAGTTAACAAGAATTCAAGTTGACAAGTTAATGGGTAGACAGGTTAACGTGCGTGTTGGTTCGTGAGTTTATAAGCAGTGGATTGATTTGTCCTGCCCTTTGTATATGAGCGGAGTGCTTATCTTGGTTTTGCAACACAAAGATAACAAGGGCCTCGCGTTAGAGAAAGATTAAAAATCAAGGCTACTTCTATGACTTATATTTTAAGGAATGACCACGGTTAATTGGATTTTAGGCTAGCCAACTGGTCCATTTGCGTGCTCAACAGCACATTGTTTGTTCATCTTTCTGCATCAATGTCATTACAATATTTAAATATCATGAAAATAAATTAAGGCTTATTGCAGGGTATTTATTTATTTCCTAACTTCGCAAATGAGAGCGCTGGAAGTATGCCATTGGGCTATTTTATATGGAAATCGGACATTTTGAGAAGAGAGAAACTGCGCATTAGGCGAAAAACAAAGAAGAACAGCGCAACACAAAACTGTAAGAAACTTGTTTTTTTGATTTGTTTTTACTGGCCAAGCACGCCCAAGCGCATGAGCAAATGGGCGAGTTAGTGGCGTTGGAGTGTTGTGAAAGCGAGTGAAAACATCTAAGGATAATTTGCCAACCCTGGCAAACCTAAGGCATATCGCCTTACACACGCCATCGTAAAAGACCATCTTTCGGCCGTAAGCGTGCGGCCTACGAAAGCCTAAATTATGCGTGTTCGTGTTTTATTGGCGACTTTGAGTTTTGTGGTTTCTCGCATTCAACCCACATACTAGCTAACTCGCCAACTCAATAACGCACGAACTTGCTATCTAAGAACCTAACATTATTATTTTAACCTAAAAACAACTTTCGTATGAGGAAAGTAGCATTAGCCTTCGCCGCAGCACTTACTGTTGGCTGTTGGGCGCAAGTTTTCAACGTCGCAAGCCTTGTTCCTGTGGAACTTCCGTCGGATGTGGGGAGCAAGGTGGTGGCAATCAGTGGGCAAGGAGATTTCCTTTTGCTCACAACCGACAACAACAGCGGACTTACTAAGCTAGACCTGAACACAGGGAAAGCCCAAAACATTACGCAGGCAGCAGGTGCCGGCTACGATGCACGTGTGTCGCCCGACGGCAAACGCGTGGTGTATCGAGAAAATTCGTTCACGTCTGGACATCTCCGAATGGTGTCGTTGCGTAGCATTAACCTAGAATCGGGACAGCATAAAGAACTGGTTGCCCCCACGAGAAGTTTGCAAGGGGTGGCCCTAAACAATCAGGCTGCCCTGCCCGTTACGCGTGGACAGGTGGCTGCCAAGGGGTTCGAGGGCAAGGTTTCGGCCAAGAATGCCGTGGTGTTAAGCATCAACAACAGGCAACTGATGATTTCGCGCAATGGCAAAACCAGCAATCTCTCGCCCAATGGCAAGGATAAAAGCTATCTGTGGCCATCGCTTTCGCCCGACGGAACCAAAATTTTGTATTATGTGGGGGCCGAAGGAGCATTTGTTTGCAACCTCGATGGCAGCCATGTAAAGCCGCTTGGCATGATGCGCGCACCCCAATGGTGGGACGATTCCACGGTGGTAGGCATGTACGACCAAGACGATGGCGAGTTTGTTTACGCATCGCGTATCGTGGCCACCAACCTCAAAGGCGACAAACAGACGCTTACGCCCGACTCGCTCATAGCGATGTACCCCAAAGTTTCGGCTCAGACGGGCAAGATTGCATTCTCAACGCCCGAGGGAAAGGCATATATCATCAACGTAACTAAAAGCCAACAGCCATGAAGAAGATATTACTTTTTATAGCAATGGCCTTTACTGCCCTTGCGCAAGCACAGACAAAAGACGCAAGTAAGCTGCGTATCTACCTCAATCCTGGGCATGGATGCTACGGGCCTAACGACCGTCCGATGCCTACCATACCTTATCCCAACCTGCCAGAAACAGGCAGGCCAGATAAGAAGGGCTTCTACGAGTCGTCTACCGTGCTGATGCGAACCCTCCCTATGGTAGACAAGCTGGTGAAGATGGGCGTTAAACGCGATAACATCATGCTTTCGCGAACAGACAACGGACCATATCCCTATGTTACTGGTGACCCAGAGAACGATAAATACGACCGACCATTGTCGGAGATTTGCGAAGAGGTGGATGCCAACAACATGGATTTCTTTATCTCGGTACACTCTAATGCCGCCACCGATGGGGGAAACACCAACTATCCACTTATTCTTTATCGTGGCAAAGACGATAAGGATGGCGACCTAGTACCAGGTAGCAGAGACATGGCCATAAAGATGTGGGAACCCCATTACATGGACGAACTGGACCCGCAAAGCTATTACAGCCGAACGAACATGAACGTTCGGGGCGACATCTCGTTTTATCATAGCTCGTCCGTTCGTCACGGAACGCATGGCGATTACGAAGGTTATTTGGGCGTTTTGAAACATGGTGTGCCTGGTTTTCTTATCGAAGGCTATTTCCATACCTACCAACCTGCTCGGCATCGCGCCTTAAACCCCGACTATTGCAAGCAGGATGCCATCAGGATGTCGCGCGGATTGGCCGACATCTTTAACCTCCCGGCCGAAAAAACGGGCTACATTATGGGTACGGTGAAAGACCTTCACGAGCGTATCGTTAACCCCGTTTTCCACTATGCGCCGCGTACCAACGACCAATGGCTGCCCCTGAACGGAGCCACCGTAACGCTCTTTAAGGGCGATAAGGCGGTGAAAACCTATCAGGTAGACACGCTTTACAACGGTATCTTTGTGTTCGAAGACCTCGAACCAGGCGAATACACCGTGCGAGCCGCCCTTAAAGGCTATAAAGAACAAGGCCATTTCACTGCCGATGCCACTTCTACCGAGTATCAAAAACTCGTGGCACAGAGCATGGAAAAGCTGGTAGTAAAGGCAAATCAAACGACTTACACCAAGCTATACCTTGAAGTTGAGGGCTACGAACCGCCTGCCGACACTTACGTTAATTATCCCGACCCCGTGCAACCGGCCTACTTAACCATGCCAGAGGCTATGAACATGAAGGCGGAAGAGCCCGTTACACTGGCCATTAAGGGCGAAGTTAAGCGTGCCATCACGCGCGAAGGCAAGACGGTTATATTGACCAACGACAACGGAACGCCACAGCTTTACTTGGTGAACAACGCCACGAGGAAGGTAGAAAAGCAGTTGAGCACCAACGGACTGCCGCCTGCCGAAACCGATAACAAGGGTTTCCACAGCCGTTTGAACGACATCGCCTTTACTGCCGACGGACAATTGGTGGGCGTAAACAGCGTGGAATGCCAGTTTAACGATGGAGAAGTGGAAACGGACAAAGGTTACAAGCGTGGCACGTTGCGCATCTTTAAGTGGCAAGACATGGATGCCAACCCCATTGAGTGGCTCACAACGCAAAGCTCGGCCAACTTCCTTAACGCCGATATGGGCAAGACGGTGGCCGTAAGCGGTGCTGCCAAGAGCTGCAAAGTGATTGTTGGCGGAACCAATGCCAATGGTGTTGCCAAGGGGGTGAGAAACTTAGTGCTCTATGTTGAGAACAACACCATCACCTCTTCGCTCTTTACCGAGAAAACCATCAACGCCAGCAGCAACTTCACCGAGGTGAAATTGGGCAACGATTACAAGCTGTGCGCATCGCCCTTTGCCGACGATCAGTGGATGGTAGACGGCAGCGTAACCTCGCCGATGGAGTTTAAGCCCGCAACAACATCTAATGTAGACAGCGAGATACTTGGCCGTTTGCCTGCCGACATATTGGGCAACGAGGGCGAAGTGGCTGCTGCATCGGGTGCCGTTTTCTTTAAATACGCCAAGCATACCCTCTTGGCCACGCCTTATCTCAAAGATGCAAAGGTGGCCGGACTGCG
This sequence comes from Prevotella conceptionensis 9403948, assembly GCF_000312305.1. GTDB lineage: Bacteria > Bacteroidota > Bacteroidia > Bacteroidales > Bacteroidaceae > Prevotella > Prevotella conceptionensis. The sequence continues at coordinate 91,927 of NZ_HE999450.1, forward strand.
CTTGTTCGACGTGAGCGAAGGCCTGGCAAAGGCCCAATTGATAAAGGCAACCACGCTAGACCTTGCCACGCCACTAGAAAAGGTGGGCTTTATGGCAGCTGCGGCCACGGTGAAGGATGCCGACATCACCCTTACGCTCATTACCGACAGCGTGCTGACAAACTTTACCACCAAGGGTGTTGCCCAGCCCGCAGTGAAAGGTGTGTATGCCTACAACCTGCGTTTGGCACAGGCCGGCGAACGTTACACCTTCTCGTTTGATGCCAACGACGAACCCACAGCCGCTAAACTGGTGTTTACTGATGCCAAAACAAACGCTGCCGTGGGCGAACTGCCACTCACTGGCGTGAAAGCAGGCCGCAATAGCTTTGACTTTGCCACCGACCAATTGCCTGGCCAATTGCAACAAGAACTGAATTGGGCCGTGAGTCTAACGGGAAATCGTATCGCAAGCATCAACCGCATCAACCCCGAAGTGGCTTCCACAGTCTACAATCGTGCAACAGTGGCCATCGACAAGAGCACCGAGAGCGACTTCTTTGGCCGCATGTATGTGGGCGAAGCCAATAAGAAACAACTTGACGTGACGGGCGTTTACGTGTGCGATGCCAACGGCGCGCGCACCAATGCAGCTCCGTATAAGGGCGGACAAAAGCTGATGGGGAATTACAGAATGAGTGTTGACGCAACAGGTAAACTCTATATTGCCGAGTTTAGCGACGAAAATCCGGGTGTGTTTATTGCTAACCCTGCTCAGATGGACGGCAAGTTCGAGCAGTTCTTCGTTGGTCAGCCTGATGAAGACGGACTAATCACCAACGATGGACAAAGCGTTGGCTCGTCGGCCTCGATGGTTTTGCCTACGGGTAGCGGCAGCAATGCCAAGCTATACGTTTGCTTAGAAGACATGAAGGCGGCCATTGGCGTGTACAACATTGGGCAACCAGATGGCTCTGTACTTACATCGTGGAACAGGGCACCTAGCCTGACGCTTAAAGTTAGTGGGCTTATCAATGCCGACGACAACCTGGCAGCTGGTCCTGATGGTGGACTTTGGGTGGTGCAATATCGCGGAGCAGGCAACAACACCAAGGGTGTGCCTTCGCTGATGTACGTAGATAAGGACGGAAAAGTAACCTTTAACTCTGGCAATGCCGATTGGGTAGAGAATCTCAATGGGTCGCGTAGGTCGGGATTTGCCGTTAGCGACGATGGAAAGACCCTCGTTATATGCGATGGCAGCTTGGCATTGCAGTTCTTCAACGTTGCATGGAACGGCTCAACGCCCACGCTTACCAAGAAGTATAGCTACGAGGGAATAGGTACAGAGGTGTACCAAATGGCCTTCGATCCCGCAGGAAACTTGGTATGTGCAGGTAAGGAGGTTTACATTTTGAGTATCCCCACCGAGCATAACCAAACGCTTACGCCTGCCAAACGCTCCTTAACGGTGAAACGACAGCCCACAACAGCTATTGAACAACCCGCCGCAGGCAAGCGCGTGGTTAGCATCCGCTATTACAATGCAGCTGGTTTGCAGTCGGCACAACCTTTCGAGGGCGTGAACATCGTTGTTACTACGTATGCCGATGGTAGCAAGAAAACCGAGAAAGTTATTCGTAAATAGCGACTTGAAACGTTATTATTAATGCCTGTAAGCGTAATTAATATCGCCTAGAAGTGTAATTAATATCGTCTCGAAGTCATAATTAATATCGCCTAGAAATGTAATTAATATGGTCTAGAAGTGTAATTAATATCGCCTATAAGCGTTATAAATACCGTCTTGAAATTTATCATTGTCCCACCCCAGCCCCCTTTCGAGGGTAGCATGGGGTGGGCTTTTTTGTGGCTTAAAGCCAATCGGTGAATGGTTAAACCCAATCGGTCGTTAGACCGCTTACCTATTATTTTTATGTTGTTTCCATCGCTTCCTGTTCATCTTTCGTTTGCTTGTCGGCATCTTGCCTGTCTTATTCTCTTGACGTAGCCCGCTTCGTCTTCAATAATAAGTCAGACAATATGCTCAACAATACACAAAATCTGCACAAGCTCTAACGGCCGATTAGGGTTAAAATGGTAAATATGTTTTACAAAACATATTTTTGTGGCTGCCACTTCTAGACAAACAAACCTGCCAAAACATATAAAAATGCGCTAAAGAGGAGAAAAGTGTAGCTGACATAGCGCACTTATTCACCCCGATTCTTGCTATTTACTATGCTTTTGCATTTCTCTTTGAAGAAAAATTGTCCCAAATTTGGGTTCGAAACAACATGAAAATTCGGTTGAAACATTTGTGGTTGTAATGTGTTTTGCACCAAAACGCATTGCATTTAGCACCAAAACGCATTGCATTTAGCATCAAAACGCATTGCATTTAGCACCAAAATGCAGCACATTTAGCAGCAAATAGCTCCCAAGCAACATGCAAATAAATTATAACTGCTTGCTAATAAGTTATTTATCTTTTATCGGCTAAAAGCCACTTGATGACTTTTAGCCGTGCGTATAAATATGCTGAAAGCCCTGATAAAACGTTAAAAGAAAGTATATTCTTGCGCTTTTATAGATAAATGCCAGTAAATCAGTGTGTTATAAACTTCTGAAATACGCGCGTAAATTCGCCCTGTGTCTGGAAATTTCGCACCGATGGCACTCATGATGTTAAAATACGGTGCAAATATTTTACATTTCATTGGCTTTGTTCTGCGCATGGTGCACCCGTGTTCTAGATTTTTATAGTCAAACAGAAATGGATTTGGAAAGTCATAGGTGCATCGTAATCAAACAAAATGTGCTCCTTTTCTTTTGCGTGAAGGTTTATTGATGCCATGCTACGCACACCTTGCATTCTTCTAACAACTATTTTCCAACAGCAATTCTGTTTGACTATAAATGGGCACTTCTTATAGTCTTTCACCTCTCCTATCTTGTCTGTTTTTAAGAAGAAGACCTGCATTTTGTACCATTTAGCCTTTCTAGTTTGGTTTCCAGCTCATTATTTTATCACCCCAATTTCCCGCTTTTAGCCCCTAAAATCCCACTTTTTGTCCACTATTTTGCCCTTTTCAGGCATGTGTTTCACGGCTCTAAAAGGTTTTGTTTATACTATTGTGGTGTATATTTATGCTTGTTGTCTCGTATTTAGCAGCATTTTGCACTGCATTTAGCACCAAAATGGCTTGCGTTTAGTACCAAAATGGCCTGCGTTTAGCACCAAAACGCACTGCGTTTAGCGGCATATTGCATTGCGTTTAGTAGCAAAACGCAGTGCATTTAGCTACAAATGGGCCCAAATGTGGTGCAAACGGCGGCTTGCTTAAATAAAAATTCATTTTGCCGGCATTTACAACCACCCCCTTTTTGCATCAAAAACTACTTTCGCGAGAATTGATTTTTTGCGGCAAGGTTGGCGATTGGTGGACAAAAAGGGTAGTCTTGGTGTTAAAAACCATGCTGAAAAATTGACATGGCTTCAAGTTGACGGGTTGGCAAGTTGACGAGCTGACGAGTCGATGGGCGTGTTGGTTCGTACGTTTTTGATTTGATGAGTTGGCGATTTTTCTTGTTGATGAATTTACGAGTTTGTGAGTTGATAAGGATTGTTGGGCACCCCATGCAAGTCATTGCACTTAACTCTTTAACCTCGGCATTCCTCTTTGTCCCTTTTTGGGGTTTATTCCTTTTCAACCCGTAACCACGTTTTGCCTCAGGCAAATGGGAGTGGATTTTGGACTTAATCGTATCTTTCTCCGCTACATTCGTACATGAGCGGGATGTTTGTCTTGGTCTTGCATCGCAAGGACAACAAACGATACAATACGTTTTTCTGAGGCCGTAATTTGATAAGTGTTCCTTTAAATCGTTGTAAGTTGGGGTTATGTAAGTTGTGTCTCAAGTTGGCAGGTTCGGGTACGCTTAGTTTGTTCGTGGGTTGTTGGATTGTGTTGTTGCCATGTTCCCTAGGTGGGGAGCTGATGTGTAGAGCAAGTGGGGCGCACAGAACCTCATCGGGGAATGATGGTGTGTTCACGTCGACGCGTGGGTGGCTTTCAATGTCGTAAACTTGCCTGTTTTCTCTGTGGTTTAGATTTCTTAAGCGTTGGCTTTGTGCTAGAAGACGTTTTGTTTTGTGTTGACACAATGGGGGAAGTGTAGGGCGACAGTATCTCTTATCGTGGTTTGGACTTTGCCGTATTGGGGTACAACAGGTGTGGTGTCTTGGGTTTTGGTGACTTCTGGCTAGATGGGGTTACGACTGAACCACAGTAGTTAAAATAAGAGAAAATCGCGGCGTAACTTTGGAGGGAAACAAACAAATAGCTATCTTTGAAAGGATTAATTATGTTTCAAAAAATGGAAATCTTATGAAAAAGTTTATTTATTTGGCATTTGCTGTTTTGGCGTTGCTTGCTTCGTCTTGCAGTAAAGACGATAATGAGGGTAGCACCTCGTTAGACGGCGACTGGTATATTTACGTGGGAAATAACAATAGCAGTAACAAGGGATATAGGTGGTTTCCCCCCAACCAATGTTCCCAAAAATCTGTATGGCGCATATCCGGAAACAGAATACATTTCGATTGGTATGATGGCAGGGATGGTACTTGCAAGCTTAAGTCCACATATTACGAATATACCGCCAACAATGGCGTGTTTGATATGATAGTTGCTGCAGACTCGCCTACCGATAGGGGCAAGAGAACCTCCATTAACTATCGCATGATAGGCAAGGAACTAATATTTAGCTGGAAGAACGGCTTATACGGAGACGAGATACAAGTGCTGCATAAAAAGGGAGTTGACTATGGTTACCTAGATCCGCTTGTAGGCTATTGGCGGTTAACTAAGGCAAGCGTGGGCAGCACCACGGTGTTTGTGAAACCTAATGAATGTTTGTCTGGCTCTGTTGTGGCCAGTGTGCTGGGGCTTACCATATATTTGGATTACCCAGAGAACGGCAGGTGCGTTAAGACAACAACGAACTTTACCTGGAAGAATGAAGGGGGGAGATATTCTGGCGTTAGCGATAGTGGAGAACACGTTACGTTCGACATGAATTTCGAAAACAACAACCAAACGTTGATTTACAGAGTGAATACCCAAAATGGGCTGATGACACTGTACTTTAATAAAGTTAGGTGAGACGACTGTTGTTGGGCCACGGCCTAGATTGACAAAAGGCGGACCGCACGATGGTGTGGGGTTCGCCTTTTAGCTGTTTATTGAAGATGTGCGCCCTGTTCGGACCTTGCATGGGGTAAGCGATAAGGGTACGCAGACGGGCTATGGCAGCAGCCGTAGCGAGGGGGAATGTTTTTGGTGGCCGTGTCGGCCTGCTGTTTTAAGGATAAAGGGTGTTGTGTGCCGTATGGGCAAAGCCGTTCTGCGCCCTGGCACACGTTTAAACCCCATTTGGTGGTTATACTGCTTACCAATTATTTTAGGTTGTTTCCTTTGTTTCCAGTCCACCTTTCGTTTGGTTGTCGGCATCTTGCTTGTTTTATTATCTTGACGTTGTTCGCCATACCTTGAAGGAGACAGACAAGATGCCCTGCAAGACACAAAGCCTGCACAGGTTTTAGCGGCCAATTTAAGGTAAAGGCAACGGCCAATTGGGGATAAAAGCATGTTTGCGTTTGGTGGCGACAGCATCCATCTAGGGTGTGGGCAAAGGGAAAAATAAAAAGCGGAACGGGCTGATGTCCGTTCCGCTTTGATGTTTTTTGTGCCATCGGGGCGCGCAAGGATAGGGGGTTAATCCTAGTCTTGCTTATCTTTAATGGCTTGCATGATTTTTGCTTCCAGCTCTTCGCACAGTTCGGGGTTGTCTTTGAGCAGGTTTTTGGTGGCATCGCGGCCTTGACCTAGCTTGGCCTCGTTGTACGAGAACCATGAACCGCTCTTCTTAATGATTTCGTATTCAACGCCAAGGTCGAGAATTTCGCCCACCTTAGATATGCCTTCGCCGAAAGTAATTTCGAATTCGGTTTTGCGGAAAGGCGGTGCAACCTTGTTCTTCACCACTTTTACGCGCACTTGGTTGCCCACGATGTTGTCGCCATCTTTAATGCTGGTTACTTTACGAATGTCTAAACGAACACTGGCGTAGAACTTCAATGCGTTGCCGCCAGTGGTTGTTTCGGGGTTGCCGAACATCACGCCGATTTTCTCGCGCAACTGGTTGATGAAGATACACGTGGTGTTGGTTTTGCTGATGGTAGACGTTAGCTTGCGCAAGGCTTGGCTCATCAGTCGTGCTTGCAGGCCCACATTGTTGTCGCCCATGTCGCCTTCAATCTCCTTTTTGGGCGTAAGTGCCGCCACAGAGTCGACAACAAGGATGTCGATGGCCGACGAACGGATAAGCTGGTCGGCTATTTCGAGAGCCTGTTCGCCGTTGTCGGGTTGCGAAATCCAAAGGTTTGCCACGTCTACACCAAGTTTTTCGGCATAGAAACGGTCGAAGGCGTGCTCGGCATCGATAAAGGCGGCAATGCCGCCAGCCTTTTGCGCCTCGGCAATGGCGTGGATGGCGAGTGTGGTTTTACCCGACGATTCGGGGCCATAAATCTCGATGATGCGGCCGCGGGGATAGCCTCCCACGCCTAAGGCCACGTCTAGACCGATGCTGCCCGTGGGTATTACCTCTACATTCTCTATCTGCTCGTCGCCCATTTTCATTATCGAGCCTTTGCCAAAGTCTTTTTCTATCTTGCTCATCGCCGCTTGCAGGGCTTTGAGTTTGGCCTCATCGGGCGAAAGTTGTTTGCTTTCTTCTTTTGCCATTTGTTGTTGTTTTAGGTATGATGGGGTGGTTTAAGGGTTACAATTCAAGGTCGCCACCGAACTCTTCGTGCCAGGGCAGTCCCTGTATGTTAAGCTGTTCCATGAATGGATCGGGGTCGAACTCTTCTACGTTCCATACGCCTGGCTTGCGCCAGAGGCCCTTGAAGAACATCATTGCACCAATCATGGCCGGTACGCCCGTGGTGTAGCTAACACCTTGCATGCCCGTTTCTTTGTAGGCATCTTGGTGTTTGCAGTTGTTGTATACGTAGTAAGTAAGTTCCTTGCCATCTTTTACGCCACGAATACGGCAGCCGATGGATGTTTCGCCGTCGTAGTTGGCGCCCAAGTCTTGTGGGTTGGGCAGCACGGCTTTAAGGAATTGCAAGGGAACGATGTTCACTTTGACACGCTTACCCGAACCATCGGCTAGCGGTGCCTCGTATTCTATCTCGTCGATACGCGACATACCGAGGTTTTGTATCACGTCGAGATAGGTGAGATATTGTTGTCCGAAGGTCATCCAAAAGCGCGCTTGGCGAATGGTGGGATAATTCTTTACCAAACTTTCAAGCTCTTCGTGGTGCATCAGGTAACTTTCGCGCGAGCCAATATTGGGGTAAGTGATGGGCTGATGTACAGCCAGCGGTTCGGTTTCGAGCCACTCTCCGTCTTTGTAGTACAAGCCTTTTTGGGTTATCTCGCGTATGTTAATCTCTGGATTGAAGTTGGTTGCGAAGGCCTTGTGGTGGTTTCCGGCGTTGCAGTCGACAATGTCGAGATAGTGAATTTCGTCGAAATGGTGCTTGGCAGCGTATGCCGTGTAGATGCCGCTTACGCCTGGGTCGAACCCACAGCCCAGAATGGCGGTGAGTCCTGCCTCTTCAAAGCGTTGCTTGTAGGCCCATTGCCACGAATATTCGAAGTGTGCCTCGTCTTTGGGTTCGTAGTTGGCGGTGTCTAGATAGTTGCAACCGCAGGCCAAACAGGCCTCCATGATGGTGAGGTCTTGGTAGGGTAGGGCCAGGTTGATAACCAGTTCGGGCTTAAAGTCGTTGAACAGGGTTTTCAGTTGTTCAACGTCGTCGGCGTCTACTTGTGCCGTCTTGATGTCCATATCATAGCCTTTGGCATGTATGGCATCCACTATTTCGTCGCACTTTTCCTTTCGGCGACTTGCAATCATAAACTCGCCGAAGTGCGTTTTGTTTTGTGCGATTTTAAATGCGGCCACGGTAGCAACGCCACCTGCGCCAATCATAAGAACTTTTCCCATATCGTTTTGTTGTTTCTGTTTGCTATGTTTGTGTTGCCGCAAGATGTTGCGGGGGTGCTGTATGGTGCTAACGCCGTGTACTTATTGGGCGTTTATCTCGTCGCTCCTTATGCCGAGGGCGTTCATGAGCGAGTAACCCAATATCTCTTGGCGGAAGTTTCCGCCTGGGAGGGGCTGCATGGCGAAGACGGTTACGCGCTTGCTGTCGTCGTCTAGGCGGTGCATCTGATGGCGAATGCCCTCGTATAGTTCGGCGTTTTCGGCGTTTGGCACAACCATCACGCGCTTAACTTCGGACTGGGCACAGACTGTTTGCACCACATCGAGAAAAAAGTCGGTGGCGTTTACCAAGTCTTCCACGGGGTATGTGCCGATGGCGAACTCGCCCAAGCCGTCTTTGAAGGCCTTGCCGTTTAGCTCATCAGCGAAGTTGGCAGGCGCAAAGTTCTCCATTTGGGTTTTCGCCTTGCTATGAACCATCACCACTTGCAGGCTGTTTTCGCCGTTGCGCACGCCTCCATCGAGGGCGATGCAGTCGAGCCAGCGTGCCAAGTCGGCTTGCGGAATGCGCCGGCCGATGATGCGTTCGAAGTTAACGATGAGGTTGAATGCCACGTTGTCTACGTAGTCGGCATCAACTACGATGACGTTTTCGCTCCAATTGTTTTTTACGGCTTGTTCCATTGTTGCAAAGATAACAAGAACTTGCGTAAAAAAGGCAGGGTGGGGCGATTATTTTTAGTTTGAGGAGGTGAAGTTGTTTTTCAGGAGTTGAGGAGTTGTTTTCAGGAGTTAAGGAGTTATGGAGTTAAGGAGTTAAGCCAAATGCCTTGTTGCAGAGTTGCAGTTCTCCTTGTACACTCGTGTGCTTGGCAACTCGTTAACTGATGTTTGGCTTAATTCGGTTAGTTGACAAGTTAACAAGTTAAGAAGTTGACAAGCTAACAAGTTTAATGTGGAGAAGTTAACAATGAGCAGGAAAGGCTGCCGTTAATCACAAAGCATTTGGCTTAACTCCTCAACTCCATAGTTCCTCAAAAACAGCAACCACTCTGCAACATGGCATTTGGCTTAACTCCTTAACTCTATAGTTCCTCAAAAACAGCAACCACTCTGCAACAAGGCATTTGGCTTAACTCCTTAACTCCTCAAATTAACTCCTCTAATAGCATTTGATGCGATACATCAGGCCCAGTTCGAGCTTGTTGGTGTGGTAATCGGACAGGCCGCAAGCGTGGTTGTAGTCTACTTTCTGACCCATGTAAGCCAAGAAAAGGCGTAGGTTTTGCCCTTTGACGGGGAAGTATTCTAGGCTGGCCACGTAGCTGTAATACTTGCGATAGTTTTTTAACGCCTCGTATTGGGGAATGCTCGTGGTTTCGTAACTGCCCCGAAGTTTAAGGTTGCATCGCGGTGCAAACTGCCAATTGGCTTCGCTGACGAGGGTGTTGTAGTGCACGTTGCCGAAGAACACGCCTTCTTCGTTGTTTACAAGGCTATTTAACTCGCCCGATGCGATGCGCAAGCGGTCTAGTTCGTCAATGGCCCCATAATAGTCTATGTACCATTGCAGCTTAGGCAAGTTGAGCCTTTGACCAAGACTAAGCATGCGCGAATATTTGTCCTTGGCCTGCGTTTGCAGTCCCCATGCCCATCGGGTTTGTAGGCGGTCATTGAAGAAGTTGCCGTTCCAGTTGGCGATATAGGTGAGGGGGATGTTGCTGGGCGTTAGCAGTTGGCGGTCGTTGGCAAGGTCGGGACCAGCCATTTTGGCATCCTTGGCATACTCTTGCTCGAACGTTCCGTTGTGCGAGTCGGTTATTTGTAGGCCAAACTCTTGGGTTGGCACGGGCTTGAATGTTACTTGCGCACCCGCAACAAAACATTCCATGTGCGCCACGAAGTCGCAATATTGGTATACAAAGAGTGGGTTCTCGTCGTATTCGTAGCCTCCCCATATCTGTCCTATCTTTCCTGCCTGCACTTCCCACTTGGGATTGAAGGTGTAACCCACCATCATCATGTCGGTGGCCTTGGCAAAATTGTCTTCGCCTTGTGGTTCGTAGCCGCTGTTAAGGTGCTGTCTCAGGCGATAGAAGAGCTTATCCGTGACGTGTCCTTTAATCTCCAAGCGCAACTGTCGGTTGACAAACGCCCCCTTCCACGTGCCGTTATGTTCGGTGGCGCGTGCTGCTGCGGCGAAGTTGAGGTAGAGGTTAAAGGCATCTGTTTTCTTTTCTAGCTTCAACACCCGTTCGGCAATTGAGGGTGTGTCGTCGTCTTCGCCGCCCATACCCGTGTTGTTTCCCTGCGCCCGAGCCGTTAGGGGCAGGCATAGGAACAGGGACATGGCGGCAAGTAGATTGTTTACTTTCATGATGTTTGTTAGTGAGTATTTAAAGTTTATGAGTGTTTGGGTTTGTTAGTTGGTGAACTTGTGGGGTTCGTTAATTGATGTGCTTATGGGGCTTATGCTTTCATTCGGGCGCCAACGCGGACGAACGTGAACACGCTTACGAGTTGCAAAAGGATGATTGCCGTAGCCATAGCCTGATTGTTTGATGGTTGTGTCGCACCCGTCCATCATTCGTTAGTATATGATGATTGTACGTACCAATATGCAAATATAGGAAAGTTTGCGCTAGTATGGTGCATAGATGGGATGTTTTTTGAGAATGAGGGGAGAAAAGTGGGTGTTGTTGCTACTGCGGAGTGTTTGTGTTTTTGATTTTGCAGCGTGGTTTTAGGGGATGTAAAGGGGCTTTTCAGTAGTAGGTGAGGTGTGTAAAAGTCAGGCAAACATGTAATGCCTCAATAGCTTTTGCGGGCTATTGAGGCGTTATATGCTTGTTTATTGCATCATTTCTTCAAATATATCCTATACTGATTATCAGCAAATTATATTTGCATGGTACAAGAATGTTTCCTCAATTAGAGTAGTATTGATTAGAAAACATCTTGGATGTTGTCACTATTATTACTCAATCTCTCAACGATTTAGAACTCCTTCTGCATCTCGATTCTTTTCGACGTTTATTTGTTTCTTCAAGTAGGCTGACATTTTTACTGACCAAGTCCTAACCTTCTCCGAATTATGATTTGATAGTCCTTCTATACACCTAAGTTGTTTCTCATAAAGTGGTACGATAGAGCCAACGAAACTGAATGAGCCCATATTGCAAGACAATGCAGTTAAAACAGCATCTTGTTCTCCGTACAAATCAATAAGCTTACGCACAATATCCGAGAATCCGTTCTCTCCATACAGAGGAGCCATCAACATGAGGCGTTCTGGAGCAATTAAAGGGTGCTTTGCACACCAAGCCAATAAGGCTTCACTATGATCAGTTTGGAACAAAATGCCAAGCTCATTATTGTAACCTGTCATAGAACCGAGGATTGATTTCAATTTGTAATATAGGATACACCTTTCTCCGTCACAGACGAGAGCTTCTGATAAATCATGCCAAACCTCATTGAAATACTTGCCTATTAACAGTCCCATACAATCCTCTATGTTATAATCTTTATAATGCATGTCATTTGGTTGCTCTATAAAAAGTAAGATGCTGCGCATAATCTCCCTCGCAAAAGCAGGGTTAGCATCATCTTCAAGTATTTTCTTTAAGACATGCCAATAGTCATCATCTATTGCCAATTTACTAAAATCATCCAATCGCTTGGTTATTTCTTCCTCGATAAATTTGCGCAACTTTTTTATATTATCCTTCACTCCACCCCATAATAGCATCATAGCTACTATGTGGACAAGCGTATTGAAAGACTGTGGCAGACTTGCGATACGTTGAAATAGGTATAGGATATCCTCCTCAGTATACTTACCAAATGATATATTTCGCCAAAGGTGTTCATATTCACTGACCTCCGCTTTCTGGTCTTTAACCATCTGATACAAGGCCTCAGGATAAGGATCGCTAAAATTATAGTTTCTTACCGCCACACATGCGAACAGAACTGATTTCCTTTCTAAAGCTACCATTGCTCCAAATGCTGTTTCAAAAACCTCCTCATTAACTTGTCTGATAAAATCAACAAATATCGAAAAGTTGTATTTATCCAGCATTTGGAACGATTCTATAGAGTTGCAAATAAAAACGTTCTGAGCATCCTTATCCATAGAGTTTGCTACTACGCCACCAAATATATTACTATGGTAAGCATCGAACGAGTATATTTTCTTGAGAACATCAGTAGTATACAGTTTATGGTCAGACGCCATTTCTTTTGCCAACTCTTCATAATCTTTATTGTTTCTATCAATTATTTCCTCATAGTTAAACTTATCTGATACCCATCTATTTTTCTTCTCAACCTGTGAGAACCTAAAGAAGAAATCATTATTACTAAGCTGGGATATCATTTCTTCCATATCCGCACGTAGTTCGTCTGTTAGTCTTATTGCCTTATGACATAGAACAAAACGAATCGCATCAAGCATTTTATCCCAAGAGTGCTTTTTCAGCTCTGCTATTTTATGTATGCAATTCATTGTGCTATTGCCATAGCCAGCTTCGCATAAGCAGCCCAAATTACTCTCAAGTATTTCACTGCATCTATCTAACAAATTAGGGTTATCCTCAACAAGCACCATTAACATATCCAAACATCCATGAATATACTCAGATATCTCTTCGCTTGTTTTTGGTTGATAATTTGACATTTTTTCAGTCCCCCTCTCCTCCGAACCTCGCAAGAAAATAAAATCCCGTGTTCTTAAAGCACGGCCTAAGGCACTCAATAATATTAACTGCCTTTCCTTATATTGCACTTGTTTTTGAAGGAACCGAAGTCTTTGGCCCAATGTTGCTGCAGTTGCTGGCAGATACAATGGAAACAATGAAATAAACTGTCCGGTAGCATTATTGCTGAAATGCTCATTTTCGGCAATGGCCAAAAGCAGCATCATCTCTGCACCTTTGTCGAAAGTGCGTGGTTCAAAACACAATTTCTCTATTGACCAGACCAAGTTTCTACGCCCTTTGTCTATCAATCTTAAACCATCAATACTAGAACTACCAATTACGCTCCATAAGCAATCAGCCACAGCATCTGGATTCACTTCCACAAACGCGCGGAAGAGTCGTGAACCCAAGTCTGTGTTAATCACTTCCACGTTTCCAAAAGGGCCATTCTTATCAAGGAGCTTATCGAGCATTATACGAGCCTTTTCATTATGCCCCATGTATCTAAATTGATCAGCAAACGAGTCTGTTAGAGGTTTTGCGATGTCAGACTCTTGTATAGCTTTGATTACAGCTAACAATCTTGTATCCGAACATTGTTCTATCCATTCATTGATAAGATACAAGGCTATCGGTGTTGGTCTTATACTGATAAGTCTTCCTTTTCGTTCAATTATCTTTCTTTTTATGTATTTTAGTATTACTTGTTCAAAGTCTTGTACCAATACCCTGTTATCTTTATCAATGGATGTGATACATTTTGTCGTGGCTACAAACTCCAATTCGTTGTGTAATTCTCCTTCAAATCCAATAAAATTAAAAAGAGAAAGTGTACGCATTATTTTTCTAGCATCGGAATCTTCGTTTGCATCAAGTATTTTATTCATCAATGCTGCGTCATTTACTACTCCAATAGGATCTCCGTTTCTTAAGCCTTCAACTAGCAGTTGTGCCATCATCGGGATACCTCCTGCGAATGTAAGAAGTTTTTCCTTATCCTCTGGCTTGTAAAACGACTTGAATCTTTCAAGTATTTTCTCAACCACGTCATTGAAATCCTTTTGTATTTTCAAAGGTGTAGAATAACATGTACTATTTTCATCAGGATCATTATATATAGTGATTATCGGATTAGCGCCATGATTCGAACGCTTTACACAGATAATTCTGTTATGCAGTTCCATGTCACAATTATCAAATACGAGAACCATCTCCTTGTAGTGTTTAAACATAAAGCTTGTTTTTTTGAGAATCTCCTCTGCATCATGTTCTTGACAATCTATGTAGGAATATAAGTATCGTACTGAGGTGTCCTTAAATGCTTCTAATACCATTCTTGTTTTGCCCAAGCCAGAAAGACCACAGATGCGAAGATTACCTTTATTTCCCCGGATCAGCTGCAAATACTGCTCAAGCCCATTGACAATATATCCACCTTCAAAACCAGAAATCTCATAATGACTTTCCCTTGTGAGGAATGGCTTAATATCTTCATCAAGATGAAAAATAGCTTGTTCGGCACATTCCTTTATAGCTCCAGTTAATGCTGATATAAACTCCTTTCGCTCTTTCTGATAAACAAGCGCGGAAACATTGTCATTGTATTGTTTAAGCGCAAAAGATAATGGGAATCTTTTGCCTCTTTGGTCAAAGAACATCTGAGATTCATCCTCTACGGGGTTGCCAAAGACACTATTCAATACATAAAACCCTTGATATTTCATAAAAGGACGTGCCATAAATAGAGAAGATTCTCGTATAACATTTGGATTAGAGGTAGTCTTGTATTTGATGCCGAATATTTTTCTTAGAAACTTTATTATCGGATCTTGATTGATAAACGTCAAATCTCCAATGAAAATATGGCATTTACTTATACGATCTTCAATTTCGGGAACGATATCGGGCGCTCCAGAAACGCCCTTAACTCCTTCTTGATATTCAATATTTACATGTTTCAGCTCGCTATTGACATTTGCAATGGCTGACTTAATGCATGCCTTAATAAACTTTGTCTGATGTAACTTCTTGGAGTCAGTATCCGATTGCCAAGAAAAAAATAATCTTAAATCCATATAGAAGTCATCTAAACTTTTAAAATCTCTACAAATTGAGAGGAGTTTATTATCTTTATGCTGTAAAACCAAGATAAACACTCCTCTCATGTACGAAGTACTGGACAAAGATACAATAAAATTTGAGATCTTGCCACATTTGTCGGTGGCAAAACGCGGTTATGTTACAAAAAGTGACCTGTTGGAGGTCATTCTGTGCATTCTCTACAAGTTGAAAACGGGCTGTCTGTGGGACATAATGAGGAAAAGGTAAAGA
>NZ_HE999450.1:107509-112840 GCF_000312305.1 Prevotella conceptionensis 9403948
GCCGTAAAGAGCACTCCTTCATGTTTCTTATGTTCCTATGTCAACATGGACATGTTTGTGTCAAAATTTGAAAGGTGAACGTTTTCGTTAAGCCAAATGAACAACGTCGAGCTTGCTCAGACATTGTCGTGGCGAGAAAACGCACTTTTCGAGGAACGAGAAAAGAACAATTAATTCGTTCACTTGTCCACTTGCCTTCTTATTAACTTGTCAACTCGTCAACTTGCCATTGCTTGTCAACTTTTCAGCAAGAAATTTAACATTATGAGTGCCCTTTTTATCCACCAATCGCGCACCTTGCCGCAAAAAATCGATTCTCGCGAAGGTTTGTTTTGATGCAAAAAGGGGGTAGTCTGTGAATACGATAAAATGAATATTTATTTCAAGAAACCGCCATTTGTACCACATTTGGGGCTATTTGCGGCTAAATGTACTGCAATTTGCTGCAAAACGCAGTGCAATATGCCGCTAAACGCAGTGCGTTTTGGTGCAAAATGCAGTGCGTTTTGGTGCAAAATGCAAGGTAAAATGGTGCTAAATGCAGTGCAAAATGCAGCTAAACGTAAGACGAAAAGCATAAATATGCACTACAATGGTATAAACAAAACCTCTTAGAACCATGAAACACATGGCCGAAAAGGGTAAAATAGTCGTTAAAAAGTGGGTTTTTAGGGGCTAAAAGTGGGTAATTGGGGGTAAAGAATAATGAGTTGGCAACCAATCTAGAAAGGCAAAATGGTACAAAACGCAGGCCTTTTTCTTAAAATTGAACATATTGAAAGGTGCGAAAGACTAGAAATAGTAGCAATTTACCTACCTTATGGCCTATATTTTCGCTAGAACGGAGCGAAAATTAGAGCGGTATTGTAAAATAAAAGATAACGATTTAAGTTTTTGGGTTGGGGAGCTTTTGAGTTGATGAGCTTTTGTGTTGGGGAGCTTTTGAGTTGGAGGATTTTTGAGTTGATGAGCTTTTGTGTTGATGAGCTTTTGTGTTGGGGAGCTTTTGTGTTGGGGAGCTTTTGTGTTGTGGAGCTTTTGAGTTGGGGAGTTTGTGAGTTGGGGAGTTTGTGACTTTGTGAGTTGATGACTTCGGGATTTGTTGGGCTTTTGTGAGTTTATAAGCCAGTGAGCTGGCCTGTCCTGCACTCCTCTCAATTTATAGAGATATTAAAAGTCAAGACGGCTTTATAGTAAATGTTTTTGAGTAAGAGGTTAAGAAAGAAATGTTTTGTGCAAAGAAAAAGAGGAAGTGCCGAAATAGGTACTTCCTCTTTACGTTATTTGTTGTGACTTTTTTACTTCACTTCCTCAAAGTCTGCGTCTTGCACATTGTCGCCAGTGTTGTCGCCTTGTGCTTGTTCTCCGCCTGCGCCTTGGAAACCGGCGTTGGGATCGGGTTGAGCACCACCTGCGCCTTGGTACATCTGTGCGCTAGCAGCTTGCATCACGCTGTTAAGGTTGTTGATGGCAGCGTCTATTGCGGCAACATCGGCAGCCTTGTGGGCGTCTTTAAGCTGTTGCAGTGCGCTTTCGATGCCTGGCTTTTGGTCGGCAGGGATTTTGTCACCGTTGTCTTTCAAGAAGTTCTCGGTGGTGAAAATCATCGAGTCGGCCTGGTTAAGCTTGTCTACCTTCTCACGTTCGGCCTTGTCGGCAGCTGCGTTTTGTTCAGCCTCAGCCTTCATGCGCTCAATCTCTTCCTTGCTCAATCCGCTGCTAGCCTCGATGCGTATTTTCTGTTCCTTGCCCGTGGCCTTATCCTTGGCAGACACGTTAAGGATGCCGTTGGCATCGATATCGAACGTTACTTCAATCTGTGGAACACCGCGACGAGCGGGTGCGATACCTTCGAGGTTGAACTGTCCGATGCTCTTGTTCTGCGATGCCATAGGCCGTTCGCCCTGCAAAACGTGGATGGTAACAGCCGTTTGGTTGTCTACTGCTGTAGAGAACGTTTCGCTCTTCTTGTGCGGGATGGTGGTGTTGGCGTCGATAAGCTTGGTCATTACGCCACCCATTGTCTCGATACCCAGCGTAAGAGGCGTAACGTCGAGCAATACGATGTCGCCCACACCGCTCTCCTTGTTGAGGATGGCACCCTGAATGGCGGCACCCACGGCTACCACTTCGTCGGGGTTAACGCCCTTCGAAGGCTCTTTGCCGAAGTAGTTCTTCACCAATGTCTGCACGGCGGGGATGCGGCTCGAACCTCCTACGAGGATAACTTCGTCGATATCCGAGGTTGACAGCTTGGCATCCTTTATGGCGTTTTGGCATGGTACGAGACAAGCCTGTATCAAGTTGTGTGCCAATTGCTCGAACTGAGCACGCGTCAAGGTCTTCACCAAGTGCTTGGGCACGCCACCCTCTGCCGATATATAAGGCAGGTTGATTTCGGTTGAAGTGGTGCTCGACAGCTCAATCTTAGCTTTTTCGGCAGCCTCTTTCAGGCGTTGCATGGCCATGGGATCCTTCGTTAGGTCGATTCCCTCGTCGGCCTTAAAGCCATCGGCCAGCCATTTGATTATCACTTGGTCGAAGTCGTCGCCGCCCAAGTGGGTGTCGCCATTGGTAGAAAGCACTTCGAATACGCCACCACCAAATTCGAGGATGGATATATCGAAAGTACCGCCACCAAGGTCGAACACGGCAATCTTCATGTCCTTGTTGCCCTTGTCAACACCGTATGCCAGGGCGGCAGCTGTTGGCTCGTTAACGATACGTTGTACGTTAAGGCCTGCGATTTGTCCAGCTTCTTTGGTTGCTTGACGTTGTGAGTCGGAGAAGTATGCAGGAACCGTAATAACGGCATCGGTTACTTCCTGTCCGAGGTAGTCTTCGGCGGTCTTCTTCATCTTTTGAAGTATCATCGCCGATATTTCTTGCGGTGTGTATTTGCGACCTTCGATGTCCACACGAGGCAATCCGTTTTCGTTTACAACGGTGTAAGGCATGGCCTCAGCCTCTTTGCGGCTTTGCTCGTAGGTCTCTCCCATAAATCGTTTAATCGAGTAAACGGTGTTCTTGGGGTTGGTGATGGCCTGACGTTTGGCGGGGTCGCCCACCTTTCGTTCGCCGTCTTTAACGAAACCCACCACAGAAGGCGTGGTGCGTTTGCCTTCGCTATTGGCGATTACTACTGGCTCGTTGCCTTCGAAAACGGCAACGCAGCTGTTAGTTGTTCCTAAGTCTATTCCAATAATTTTTCCCATAAGAATATTTTATTTTATATTTTTGTTCGTTATTTAAATGCTAGCGGCTGTGGCCTTGCAGTTTGGCATGCACCATATATATAATGAGTGCGTGTCGCTGGTTGTGTAGGCCGCCGCTCGCTAACCTCATGTGCAAAGCTTGTGCCAAGAGCAGATGGCCGTCATGTCGCTGACAAATTGGCATAGGAGGGGGAGGTTGTGAGTTTCTGAGTTCGTGAGTTTCTGAGTTCGTGAGTTGATAAGCTTTTGGGTTTATAAGTGTCTGAGTTGGTTTAGACTTGTGGGTTGACGGGCTTGTTAGTTGATGAGTTTAAAGTTCGTGGAGGTTGTGAGTTAATCGTTTGTTGTCCCACTTAAACTTCCAAACTTCTCTCCTTATCGGCCAGAAAACACACAAACTCGAAAACTCGCGAACTTACAAACTGAATAATTGCAATATATTTGTTATCTTTGCAGCGTTAAAGGCCAACCCGACAATCTCACCTTCAATCGAACGGAGTTTGCGCGGTGGGCCTGTACGTTATATCTAAAACAATAGTAGGGAAATGACTTCATTGACATTGGCAATCGTCGTTGTCTTCATTATGGGCTATCTTTGCATTGCCCTCGAAAGCTTGACGAAGGTGAACAAGGCGCCCGTGGCGCTCTTGATGTGTGTGGCTTGCTGGACGCTTTTCATGGTTAACCCATCCGAATTCGTGTTGCCCGGCATGCCCGAATTGACAGGTAATGCTGCCGGAATATTGGCACACGTGGGCGAAAGCCTGAGAGAACATTTGGGCGAAACGGCCGAAACGCTGTTCTTCCTCATGGGGGCGATGACCATCGTGGAGGTTGTTGACACCAATGGCGGGTTCAACTTCGTGCGCGATTCCATACAGACACACAGCAAGCGCGGACTGTTGTGGCGCATTGCCTTTATGACTTTCTTCCTGTCGGCCATCCTCGACAACCTTACAACGAGCATCGTGATGATTATGGTGTTGCGCAAGCTAGTGGCCGATAAGCAAGACCGCATGGTGTATGCCGCGTTGGTGATTATCGCTGCCAATTCGGGAGGTGCTTTCTCGCCCATCGGCGACGTAACCACCATCATGCTTTGGATTGCTGGTTCTATCACCACGGTTGGCGTAATAACCGAGATTTTGGTGCCTTCGTTGGTGTCGATGCTGGTTCCCGCTTTCATCATGCAGTATATGTTGAAAGGCAAACTGCCTGCTATGGCCGCATCGGCAGAAGACAGCGCGCTGGCCTTTACGCGCACGCAACGTCGCATTATTTTCTTCCTTGGTGTTGGCGGACTAATGTTCGTGCCCATCTTCCGCTATCTTACCGACCTGCCTCCCTACATGGGTATATTGCTCGTGTTGGGTGTTTTGTGGACTGCCACTGAGATTTTCCACCGCAGAATGCATTTGGGCGAAGACTCGATGTCGGCTCGCGTCATTGCCTTGCTGCGCAAGATAGACATGGGCACCATCCTTTTCTTCCTGGGTATCTTAATGGCGGTGGGTTGCTTGGCAGAGATTGGCGTGCTTACGGCTATGGGTCGTGGACTGGACAGCGTAAGCGGTGGCAACCACTACTTGGTAACGGGCATCATCGGTGTGCTTTCTAGCATTGTAGATAACGTTCCGCTTGTGGCAGGATGTATGGGTATGTACCCCATTGCACCAACCGGCGACATGGCCGTAGACGGCATTTTCTGGCAGTTGTTGGCCTATTGTGCTGGCGTTGGTGGCTCGATGCTCATCATTGGCAGTGCGGCTGGCGTTGTGGTGATGGGGTTAGAGAAGATTACCTTTGGCTGGTACATGAAACGTATTACATGGGTGGCCTTCGTTGGATACCTTGCCGGCATCCTAACTTATTGGGTAGAACGCATGTTGTTCTTCGATTGATAGGTGCAAAGCCAAGTGATAAACGGGCCAATCGGGTTGGTTTGATTGGTCTGATAGGGGGTCCGACTAGTCCGAATATTAATCCGACTAGTCGGACTTTTCTTTGATACATAACAATTTCTCTCGCAGATGATAACAATAGAACAAGCGCAAATAAGTCAAGCCTCAGACATCGCACGCCTTATCATGGAGGCGATGAACCACGAATGTTGCCT
>NZ_HE999450.1:113282-149872 GCF_000312305.1 Prevotella conceptionensis 9403948
AATGTTGCCTGTATTTTGCAGGCGAAGAGCACGGGCTGTCGGGTTTTCATCAACTGATGACCGATTTGGTGTGTCGCACTGATAGTCAATATAGCTACCTCAACACGCTTGTGGCTCTCAACGCTCAACGCGATGTGGTTGGCGTTTGCACTGCTTACGATGGCGCTCGCCTGCATCAACTGCGTGTGGCCTTTGTGCAAGGCTGCTTAGCGCGCTTTAATCGCGACTTCGGCGATATGGACGACGAGACGGCAGCAGGCGAATTGTATGTAGACAGTTTGGCTGTAGATGCGCGTTATCGGGGTAAGGGCATTGCCAAGGCTCTGTTAAGGGCTACCATAGAAAAGGCCAAACAACTGCAATTGCCTGCCGTTGGTCTGCTTGTTGACAAAGGGAACCCCAAGGCCGAAAGGCTATACACTAGCGTTGGCTTTCAACATGTGGATGATAACCAATGGGGAGGACATGCCATGAGGCATTTGCAGTATGTTTTAGGGGTAGAGTAGTGAGGAGTTCTTTTTAGGAGTTAAGGAGTTATGGAGTTCTTTTTGGGGAGTTAAGGAGTTATGGAGTTAAGGAGTTAAGCCAATAGCTTTGCGGTTAACGGCAGCATTTTATACTTCTTGTTAACTTGTCCCCTTGTCCACTCACCAACTCATTAACTTGTCAACTGGTTAACTTGTCAACTGGTTAACCCGTCAACTTGTCCACTCATTAGCTCGTCACCTGTTTTTCACTCTTTTCCAAAAACTCCTCCACGTCTTTCTTTATTTGTAGAAATGGAGCAGCATCCACATACACCTTACTCTTCTTCAACATTGGAGCCATGTCTGACACACTATGGGCATAAGATGCTAATTCGTTTCGCATTTGTGTGGAATGCACGCTTTGCTGACGGATTTCCATTTCGCGTTCGCGCACAAGATATTCGCACACGCGCATAAGCATAGGGATTACGAGCGTGTCGGCCAGATGATGACCTTGTATATATAAATAGGTAGTGTCGGGTGTAACGCCCAACCTAAGCAAGTCGGCTTTCACCTCGTTCCAACTTACCTTGGCGTTGGGATGACGTTGGCGCAGTTGTCGCAGTTTGTGGTCAACCCTGCTTTGCAGTTTACCCAGCTGTTCTTCGGTACGATGAAACGAAAACCTGCCGAAGTCAATCATTCTGTTAAAGGCGGTGATTGTAAATTCGCCATAACGCCCCATGCGATAGTGCCAAATGTTCCAAACGAAGAGCGGAAACACAATACGAGAATAGCGCGCAAAGAAGTCGGGGAAGTCGAAAACAAAATGGTCGTTCAGTGTGGCGGCCACACACACTTCGTGCAATCCGCCTGCGAAACATTGCAGGTTCTCGATGGAGTAGGCATAGGTGTGGAACACGAAGGGATTGTTCAGTATGGCTTTCGAAAGTGGCGATGCCCCTTGCAACAAGTAATCGTAGTCGGCATCCACACAGGCAATCATGTCGTTACCCACCTTTTCGCCAATCAAGCTCATCAATGCAGCTTTCTTTCCCCGTTCCAACTTGTTTTCTTTCGAAGGCAACATCACTTCGAAATATCGGTTAGCGTTTTCAAAACTGCTCAACACCGTGCGCCAAAAGAATATGTCGTCGTAGCTTTCAACGTATGCCACGATGCGCCTGCGCGCCCTTTTGGGCGTCATCCTGTTGGCCGCCTCGAAGTACGAAGACGATAAGTGTTCTTTTAGACCTTTGGGCATGGAGAAGTATGTTTAAAGGTGAAAGGGCTTTTAAAGGTGAAAAAGCTTTTAAAGGTGAAAAAGTGAAAGGGTGAAAAGGTGAAAAGATGGCTGCGCCTCTTAGCTTGTTAGCTCGCAACCTTGTTAACTCGTGAACTTGCCAACTCGTGAACTTGCCAACTCGTGAACTTGTCAACTCGTGAGCTTGTCAACTCGTCAATTTGTCAACTCGTGAACTTGTCAGTTTGTTAACTTGCCAACTTGTCAACTCGTCAACTTGTTAACCCGTCAACTCGTGAACTCGTGAACTCGTCCATCCACCAGCTTTCTATTCCACCGTAATATCGCTTACTTCTGTCACCCTGTCCATCCATCCGTCCATTATAACGGCTGGACTATGCGTAGTAAGAATTATCTGCACATTGGGGTTAAGCTGCAAAATAAGGTCGATAAGCTGTTTTTGCCATTCGATGTGCATACTCACTTCGGGCTCGTCCATAAACAGAACAAAGGGCAGACGGTCTTCAACCAACACCGTAAGCAGCACCACCAGCAATTGCTTTTCGCCACTCGACAGTTGGTAAGGTTGCAGCGTTTCGCCTATCTGCGAGAAACGCACTTCGTTCTCGGTGCGTATGATGGTTTTTCCTGTTTCGGCAAACAAGCGGTCAATCATGTCTTGAAACATGCGCTTGGGTTCGTTGTGAGCTTGCGCCACACGTGCCGCATCGGGAGCGCCACTTTGCAAGGCTTGTATAATGCGGTTGCCGATGTCTACCTGGTAATCCAAATATCGGCGTTGCAACTGATAAAGTTGGAAATCCAATTCCGTCGTGATGCTCAACCCCAACTTGGCGATAATCTCGGCGTTGAGCAGGGGGCGGTCGAACGAACGGATGATGTCGTAGCGTATGCACGTAGCGTCTTCGGGCTCCATCGTTATGTGCACGCCCTTTACATGGCATTGGTTGGCGTCTCCTCCCTTGGGCAAACACTTCACCACTCGGTTTAGAATGGTACTCTTACCCATGCCGTTCACACCGCTCAGCACGTTCACTTGCTTGTGCAGTCGCCACACAATGTGCCGCGTTCCGCTCCATAGCGAGTCTATCTCTATCTCTTTGATGTAGTCAGCATATTTCTCCATGTGGGCTTGTTGTTATGGCCTTCGTCCGTATCGCTTGTGCGGTGGCAGACTTGTGGCCTGTTGAACTTTTACGCTTCTCTATCACTGTGCGTTTTGCTAAATGCCCCTATCGCCCGAAAAGGCAACGAAACCATTTGCAAGAACCTGCCTTACAAATGTACGCATTTTATTCTAAATTTGAGTAACTTTGCACCATAAAAACTAAAAGAAGATATGGATAAAGCGCACATCGGCGAAAGTTCGTCCACTTCGCCTTGTGAACAAACGCACAACGTGATGCAGGATAACACTCAAAAAGACACTTGCCAAACCCCTAGTTGCAACCGTGGCGCAGCGCCTTTGCAGGCTCATGCGGCCATGTTTCTTGCCTGTTTGTTTTGGGGATTGATGGCTCCTTTGGGCAAAGATGCCATGAGCCACGGCATCGACGGCATCACAATGGTGTCGTTTAGGGTGGCAGGTGGCGCGGCATTGTTTTGGCTAACGTCGCTTTTCATGCGTAAAGAGCATGTTCCACGCAAAGATGTGTTGCGCTTTGCAGGTGCGGCCGTCTTCGGATTGGTGTGCAACCAGTGCTGTTTTACCATCGGACTGAGCCTCACTTCGCCCATCAATGCCAGCATCGTAACCACCTCGATGCCCATCTTCGCGATGGTCTTCTCGGCCATCATCCTAAAAGAACCCATCACGGGGAAGAAGGCCACGGGCGTGTTGATGGGTTGTAGTGGTGCATTGATACTTATCCTTACTAGCGCGGCGGCCACAAACCGCGTGCAAGGCGACATCCGTGGCGACCTGCTTTGCCTTGGGGCGCAGTTTTCTTACTCCTTTTATCTCTCGCTTTTCCATCCCCTTGTGCGTCGCTATTCGGTGATAACGGTCAGCAAGTGGATGTTCTTTTGGGCCACGTTGTTGCTTTTGCCTTTTACCGGGGCGCATATCGCCGCATTGCCTTGGGCACAAATAGGGGGCATTACGTGGCTCGAAACCGCCTACGTGGTGGTTATTTGCACCTTTGTTTGCTATTGCCTCATCATGGTTGGGCAGAAAACGCTTCGCCCCACGGTGGTTAGCATCTACAATTATGTGCAGCCCATCGTGTCGGTAACGGTTAGTGTGCTGATGGGTATCGGCGTGTTGAAGTGGGCGCAGGGCCTAGCCATCATCTTGGTGTTTGGTGGTGTTTGGCTTGTAACTAAGTCGAAGAGCAAGCGCGACATGGAGCAAGGAAAATAATGTCCTTGCCCCTCGCTCCTCCCTCTAAGGGGGAGGGGAGTGGTATCTCTGGTGGATTGAGGGCAGATAGACCGTATATTATATTGCCGCCTTTAATGCAGCACTAACAAGCTTATTCCTTTAACTACGTCGTCAAGCTGGTCTTTATAAACTAGTCCGTCAACATATTCCGTTGGGATAGTGTTATACCCAAACTTAGCACCCAGAATCGCACAAGCAACAGCGGCGTTAGTGTCGGCATCGCCGCCTGCCCTTACAACGGCTAAAAGGCCATCTGCAAACGATTTGGCATGCCAATAAGCCCATAGGCCAGCGGCTAAACAGCGTAAGGTGTACCCAACAGAGTTTTTATCTTGTAGTTCTAACACTCGAATATCGATGTCGAGTGATAGGTCTACGTACTCGATAATCCTATTGTCGTATTTCCTGGCCAAGTCTATTATTTGGTGATAAGACAGGTCTTTGCCTTCGTAAACCAAGCTATGTATCAGCAAAGACACGATAACACACGAGCCAACGCAGCGCGGGTCGTAGTGTGTTAGCCTGCAAATATTTGCTGCACACACTTCTACTGCCTTGGGAAACAAGCCAACAACCGATGTTCGCATCAGTCCTCCGTTGGCTGCCGCTCTGCAATGGCTCATCTCCCAAATTTTCTTAGACACCTCAAAAGGTTTTTCTACGTAGTCTCCAAAGAGTAAAACCTTATGTGTGGTTTCGCCAATGCCCATCGGACAGCCATCCGCCCAATGCTTAAAGTTTTGGGCAATAGTTGTCAGATTAACTCCTTCATCCTTGATAACGGCATTGGCAATGCACAGCATCATGTCGGTGTCGTCGGTCCAATCGCCCATTTTCCACCTTTTACGATGATGGTCTTGAAAGATGTCACTATAATGGGTAATGCCATTGGGATATTTCAAGGCCATTTCTTCGTCTGTCATTCCCTCTGTACCCAAGCCTAGTGCGTCGCCAATGGCTTGGCCATAGATGGTTCCTTTTATTCTATCAACAAGCGTTTCATTATTGTTGGCTTGTTCAAAACCATGACTTATCATTATGCTTTTTGAATTTTATAAACTATGAATGTCACTAGTGTCGAATTGTTTTTCATCACCGACACGTGCTTTTGGTGTTTGAATCTTACTACTTGCATTATCATGCGGAGTGCGGACTTTGTGCAAAAGAACACTGCAAATGTACGAAAAGTTAAGGTGATTTGCGAGCTGCATCACGTTTCTGCACGCAAATAAATGCTTATCTTTGTTAGTTCTTCATCACTTTAAATGACTTAGATATAGCAATCATATCAATTAAACTCACAAGCTTATCAACTGACAAACTCACAAACTCATAAACTAAAAAAATACCACATCTTTTACAAATTGCACTCTGCTTGCCACCCCATTCTAGCGAAAAAATGGCTTAAAAGTAGGCAAATCAATGCTATTTCTGCCTTTTACGTCTCTTCTTTTTGTCCTTTTTTGCGAACATTACGTGCATTTAGCACCACTTTGCCTTTCTAGATGGTTGCCTAATTGTTGTTTTTCACTCCCCCAATAACGCACTTTTAGCCCCTAAAACTCCACTTTTTAATGTGTATTTTGCCCTTTTTAGCTATGTTTTTTATGGTTCGGAATGGTTTTGTCTATACAATTGCGGTGAATATTTATGCTTATCGACTCGCATTTAGAAGCATTTTGCACTACTTTTAGCACCAAAATAGCTTGCATTTAGCACCAAAATACACTGCATTTAGCACCAAAACGCACTGCGTTTAGCACCAAAACACACTGCATTTAGCACCAAAATGCACTACATTTAGCAGCAAATAGCACAAAGTATGGTGCAAACTGCGGTTTTATGCAATGCGTATTCATTTTGTCGGCATCCACAACTACCCCCCTTTTGCATCCAGACAAACCTTCATGAGAATCGGATTTTTGCGGTCGAGTGGGCGGTTGGTGACTGAAAATGGCACTCATAATGTTAAAAAACGTGCTGAAAATTTTACATGGGATGGGAGAATGTACTGCCTTCACGCATAACCGTTACCCTCGTTCGCTTGTATTAGGCAAATATACCACACTTATGCGATTGTGTGCTTTTGTGTTTCTTCGTAACTTTGCACCGTGAAAAGAATATTAATCTCAAAAGAAAATAGAACGTATGGCACGTATTGCAAAACGGCTGACCGAGCTAATCGGAGGCACCCCGTTGTTGGAACTTGGTAAGTTTTCGGCTTCCAACAACCTTGAAACGCCCATCGTGGCAAAGATAGAGAGTTTTAACCCTGGCGGAAGTGTGAAAGATCGCATTGCGTTGGCTATGATTGAGGATGCTGAACGCAGCGGCCTGCTGAAACCCGGAGCAACCATTATCGAACCTACTAGCGGCAATACGGGTGTGGGCTTGGCGCTTGTGGCTGCCGTTAAGGGCTATCAACTCATACTTACCATGCCCGAAACAATGAGCGTTGAGCGACGAAATTTGGTGAAGGCATACGGCGCGCAGGTGAAACTTACGCCTGGAAAAGACGGCATGAAGGGAGCCATAGAAATAGCACAACAACTTAGGGCGGCCATCCCTGGGGCTGTTATACTGCAACAATTTGAGAATCAGGCTAACCCCGAACGGCATTACGAGACTACGGCACGCGAAATTTGGGCCGACACGAGCGGACTAGTAGACATATTTGTGGCTGGTGTGGGTACAGGTGGAACGGTGTCGGGCGTTGGAAAGTACTTGAAAGAGAAAAACCCCAACGTGCGTATCGTGGCTGTTGAACCTACTGATTCGCCCGTGCTGAGTGGCGGTAAGCCAGGTCCGCATAAGATACAAGGCATCGGTGCTGGTTTCATTCCCAAGACCTACAATGCAGAAGTGATAGACGAAGTGGTGCAGGTGAGTAACGACGACGCGATACGTACGGGTAGGCAATTGGCTCAACAAGAGGGTGTGTTGGCTGGTATCTCGTCGGGAGCAGCCGCCTTTGCCGCGGCACAACTGGCTAAACGCCCCGAAAACGCGGGCAAACGCATCGTTACTTTGTTGCCCGACACGGGTGAACGCTATCTGTCAACGGTGCTGTACGCCTTTGAAGAGTATCCTTTGTAAGGAGTCTTCTTTGTAAGGAGTTAAGGAGTTATGGAGTTAAGGAGTTAAGCCAAATGCTTGAAGGAGTTAAGCCATTTGTTGAAGGAGTTAAGGATTTATGGAGTTAAGGAGTCAAGCCATTTGTTGAAGGAGTTAAGGAGTTAAGGAGTTAAGCCAATTGCTTGAAGGAGTTAAGAAGTTAAGGAGTTAAGCCAAATGCCTTGCTGTCATGAACAAATACCCTTGGTTAGCTTGTTCCCTTATCGCAAAGCTATTGGCTTAACTCCTTAACTTCATACTCCTTTACTCCAAAATTGAAAGGGTTAAAAGGATGGAATGGCTAACGCCCAAAGGACATTTGGCTTAACCATAACTCCTAACTCGAATGTGTTAAAAGAGTGAGGAATGGGCTAATGCCCAAAGGACATTTGGCTTAACTTCTTAACTCCATAACTCCTTAACTCCTAAACCTGAAAGGGTAAGAAAGGTGAAGAATGGCCTAACACCAATAAGACATCTGGCTTAACTCCTTAACTCCTAAAATTGAAAGAGTAAGAAGGGTGAAGGAATGGTTAGCGCTAAAAAAGCTATCGGCTTAACTCCTTAACTCCATAACTCCTTAACTCCTTCAAGCAATTACAAATCATCCGCAAACACAGGGTCGTCGTACGACAGCATGATTGGCGTTTGTGTGGCCATCTTTAGTATGTCGGCCGACACATATTGCTTGTCTACCACCAAACGGAAGAAGAAGTCGTTGAACCAATTGTTCGACATGATGAGGTAGCCCTTGTGTCCGTTGTCGTCTCCCCAGCTGTTTTCAACCTTCCATTTCAAAGCCTTGCCTTGGCTATCTAGGTCGACGGCCGTTAAGGTCATGGCATGCGTAGAGCCGCTGTCGAAGGTGGCAATGCGGTCTGCTTTGTTCATGGGGAACGTTGTTCCGAAGAGTGGTCCGTAGTCAAAGTTGTTGACATCTAGATAGCCCTTGCTGCGGTCTAGCTGCTTGCCCACATCGTAAGAGCTGTACATCTTATGCCCAGCTTTAAGCGATGCGATGGCCATCTTATGTATCTCTTCCATAGGAAGGTTTAGGTAACGCCAGTTATGTCCGTCGTAGGTGTGGCGGTCGTGCTTCACTTCGTACACCTTATAATAGGCGTTGCGGGGGTCGTTCATCACCATAATGATGTTGTCGTTAAGCGAACGGCCCACCGTTTTGTCGTAAAATTGTTTCGGCGTATAGGTTTCAACAGGCGTAATGGCCTTACCATCCTTGTTCTTAAAGGCGTATTGGAACGACTTAACGGGTTCGCCCAAGGTCAAGGCAAGCATTTTATACACCGTGGCAAGCATCTGTGTCTTGCGTTCTTGTATCTGTGTAGGTTTCGCTTTGGCAGCAACCATCTTGCGAAGTTCAAGCCCAAACTCGCGCAACTTCGACGAAATCAACTTCGACATGCGGCTAGAGTTCTCGCTCGAATAGGTTTCGGGCATCACACTTTTGGGTACAAGGCCATATTTTTCGGCCAAGTCGGCCACGCCGCAGAACGTTCCACCATCGTTAAGCGGATGCTTAAAGAAGAATTGCACTTCGGGGTCGTTGATGGGTTTCTTGGCACAGTCTACCACACTTTGCAGCATGAGGTTTGCTTTTTCTAGCTGGTCGTAGAAAAAGAGGTAAGCGTGCGAATACTCAACCGTTAGCGAATCGCTGCGTAAGGCAAAGTCGGCCCTGAGCACATTCAGGCCTGTAAACATCCAGCATCTACCCGAACTCTTTTGGTTGTGAATGTTTTGTTTGGGCGTTTCCACGCTAAAATACGCGTCAACGTCGGCGCGACTTTGTGGCGTACGTGCCAACTCGTCGATAGAATTGGTGGCAATGGCATTAGCGATGGCTCTTTCGGCCGTGGTTTGTTTGCCGTTTTGCTGTATCTGTTGCAGCATTTGCAAGGATATTCCACCATCCTTGGTTTGGGCGTTAAGGCTGCCTACTACTGCCAGGCAAGCCCCCACAATCAGCGTTTTGTTGTTCATAAGTTGTTTGGGTTTGTATTTTTGCACAAAGTTAGCAATAAAAACCATCATGAGCAAACAGCTTACGCCCTATTTGTTGGTGAAGGGGGGATTATAGGAGGGATGGTTGTTGGCGGAGGAGAGTAGTTCTGCTGGTCTGGCTAGTTCTTCTTGTTTATCTAGTCGTTTTAGTGGGGCTAGCCCGATAAACCCAACTAAATGCTTACTATGGGCAGGTAAAACCAATCTGGTTGCTATCGTTAATTAGTGTTGTTAGTGAATGTCGCGTTTCCTTTTTTCTTCTATTTTGATTATATTTGCAAAGGCTATGGCTTTGCCCAATAGCCTTATCATTTTTTCATTAATTAGAAAGGCATGATGAAGAATATGGTCCACAGATTGTTGTTGGGGAGAAAATGTCGGCGTGTATTTTTGCTTTCTCTCCTTTTGGCGTCAGTAAATGTGCGCGCACAAGTGGCTACACCAACAGAGAACGCAGACAGTGTGGCGAGCGAAAAGACTTTGGCGGAGGTGAACGTAATTGCAAAACACCTTACACGCGAGGCCGATCGCATCGTGGCTATGCCCACAACCGAACAACGTAAGCATGCACACACGGGCTACGACCTTGTGCGAAACCTTATGATACCTGGCGTTAGCGTAGACCGGAAAACCTTTAAGGTGAACACACCCGCAGGTGGAGCTACACTTTATATAGATGGACGCGAGGTGGATGTACGCGAAGTGCGAGCCTTACGGCCGAGAGATGTGGCTAAGGTGGAGTATATCGACATGCCAACGGGTAAGTATGCCAAGGATGTTGCAGCCTTAAACTTCGTTACCAAACGCTTAACGCATGGCGGATACACGCAGATTGATGCGCTGCAAGGCCTTGGCTTTTTGCAAGGCGACTATAATGCCGTGTCTAAATACTCGGTGAAGAACACCAATTTCAACGCTTGGGCGGGTTACTCCATACAACAACCGCGAAACCACATCACGGAGAGTGAACACTTTTCGCTTGCTAGTGGCGATGTTGATAGAATGGGCGTGTTGCCCGAACGCTCTACTTTAAGCATTAACAAGTATGCCCAATGCAGTGTGAGCAGGATGAAAGAACGGGCCACTTGGATGATAAAGGGCGGGCTGAACTATATGCGAACATTTGAGAATAAGGCGGGCGAATGGTATTATACTGGGCCGATAACAGGGCGGTTGGCTACGCTCCAAAGCGGTGGTGAGCGTAGTCTGCGCCCCGAATTGTTTCTCTATGGAACATGGAAAATAGGCGAAAACCAATCAATAGAAACGGTTTACGATGGTTATTATTCGCGAAACCATTATCTTAATAATAACGTGGAGGGTGGAGATACGTACAAGTCGGACGTTACGGAGAACTATCTGTACTCGCGATTGGGCGTGTATTACAACCTTAAATTAAAGCATGGCAACAGCTTGTCGTTCAGTTTGTCTGAATATTTAAGGCTTAGCAAGTCGCACTATCACAGCCTTTTGCCCGCGTGGCAACGCTTGCGCTCGTCTGAAACAATCTTGTTTGTTGACTATACGCAGCGTGTGGGGCGATTGTTTTTCGACTTCAAGCCTGGCCTTTCGTACCAGAACTATCGGTTAAAGGGTTATGATGGCATAACGCATGTTACGCCTCGCCTGAGCTTTTCGGTGGCTAACCGCCTGTCGGATGTGCAACTATTGCGCGCCGAACTTAAACTAGGAAACACTTATCCCACTTTAAACACGGTGAATTATGTAACTCAACAAGTGGATAGGGTGATGCTTAGGCGCGGCAATCCCGACATGCACAACTCCATTTTATATTCTCCCCGACTAACTTATGGCTTAACTTTCTCGCGTTTGGCCATGAATGTATCGGCTAGCTATCTGTTTGCCAATCATATTATAACCAACGATTACCATGCCGAGGGCGATAAAATGGTGAATACTTTTAGAAGCGACACGCGCTATCATGTCCCTTCTTGCTCGTTTTCTACTACTTATCGGCCTTCAAAAATGTTTAATGTAAAGGTGGATGCCAATTGGGAAAGGAATGTGCTGAGGGGCGGAACACAATTGCAACACACAAAGTGGAGTGCTGCACTTGAAACCAATTGTTACGTAAACGATTTCGCTTTTTCGGCATCAGTCAAAACGCCCGAACGCCAATTGGTAGATAATCATAAGCTGGTAAAAACGGGATGGCTCTACGATATTGTTTTGTCTTGGAACCATAATAATATAGGTGTAGAGATGAATTGCTCTAACCTCTTCATCAAACGCAATGTAACTACAACCGATTTGCTCGCAGGCGTGTATGCCTATCATGGTGAAAGGCAAAGCGATTGGCATAACCAATACGCCACATTGAAGATGATTTGGAGTGTGGACTATGGTAAAAAGACACCCAAATCTGTGCGAAATGTCCGCAAAGAGGCCGAAAGTGCCATCATGAAAGCTGAGTGAGGTGGGGGGTTACTTGCTTTCTTCCCCCGCCTTAAACAAGCTAAAATTGACACTGCCGTATGCCCGATGTTCCACGAAATGGGCATGTTGGGAGAAGTCGTTGCCTTTTCCGTGCTCGAAAACAAACACGCCGTCGGGTTTAAGTAATTGGTGTTGGAAAATCAAATCGGGTATTTTCTCCAATTCGGGTAAGGCGTATGGCGGGTCGGCAAAGATAAAATCGAACTGTTGGCGGCAGCTTTTGATGAAGCGAAACACGTCGCCACGGATAAGCAAACTCTTGTCTGTGCCCAATTTTGTGGTGCATTGGCGAATGAAATGGGCATGCTCGCGGTCGGTTTCTACGCTCACCACGTTGGCACATCCCCTTGAAAGAAGTTCTAGCGAAATGCTCCCCGTGCCTGCAAAGAGGTCTAATGCCGTGGCATCCTCGAAATCTACGTATGCGTTGAGCACGTTAAAGATGTTCTCTTTGGCGAAATCGGTGGTGGGTCGGGCCTTAAATGAGCGAGGAATGTCGAAGTGCCTACCTTTATATAGTCCGGTAATGATGCGCATGATGAGTGGGTTGTAAGGGTGATTGGGGCGTGTGGTTGTTGGGGGCAAACTTATCTTACGCCCTCTTTAACGCCCCTGACGAAGATGGTCATAAGGTCGTAAGGCAGCCCCTCAATGGCGGTGATGGACGCGCGATTGAAGTCGGCTACGGGGTTGGCCACGTATGTTTTCTTCACAAATTCCAACAAGGCGGTCTTCGTCCACTCCTTGTCGGGTATGTCGCCCGAAAGGTGCAGCTCGTCTTGCATGCTGTCGAACCCCAGCTGTTTCCACACATAAAGGATGAAATACACGGCATCGCGCGAGCTGTTGGTGTCGAAAGCGTTGCTAAATTTAAATCTATTCTTGCCAAACGAGAACACTTCTAGGCGCTTGTCATGGAAGTAAGCGTATAGCTTGCGCCTACTTCCCGTAAAGCTACGGCGGTGTAAATGTGTCCACACACCTTTCATTAGCGGCGTTATGCGCACGTCGGCAAAGTGGTCGTCAACCACTAATTTAAGGTCTTTGTTCACGGCGAAGGCTGCCACTGCATTGAGATCGGGCAGCACATGGTGCATCATCGTGTCGGCATCGGCCAAAACCATCGTGCGATGGTATAGTTGTCGCACATCTTCCTCTTGGAATTCGTCGATGGGAACGAGCATAACCGGCGTGTCTACCAACAGGTTGGCGCGCTTGTAACCACGAAGTAGCAAGGTAGATGTCTTGAAAGCCTCGCGTAAGTTGGCCGCAACAGAGATGCCGCTACGAACGGTATAGGGTTCGAAAAACAAGTTTGTCTGCACCGTAGGGTCAACTGCGGCGAAGGAAAGCGTGTTGCGTGTGGCGCGTATCACCAGTCGCGTTTGCTGTATATGTAGGTCGGGGGCAGTCTCCTGCATGGCTTTGGGTGGGGTTTAAGCGGCGGCGCGGACGATGCTTAGCACGCATAGGGCCAGCAATACTACTGCGCAAAACGCCAAGATGTAATTAATGTTTACTTTCATTCGGTGTTCGGGATACTTTTCCTAACTTTGCATTCCGTTGTGTTGGGTACGCCGTAACAAGGACAAACCTTGCACAACGCTCCTGCAAAATTACAAAAATGTTTGCAAACTTGGTGTTTAAGAAATCAAAAAACAATGATTACCGATGAGATAACCCTTCGCCTAACGCAATGTTTCGGCCATACGCCAACAGACGAACAGGCGTCGGCCATACGCCTTTTCGCCCATTTTTTGGTGAGCCGCAACCCCCATTCGCTGATGCTGATGCGAGGGAGTGCGGGCACCGGAAAGAGTTCTTTGGCTGGTGCCTTTGTGCAAGCGTTGGGACTATTGGGACAGAAAACGGTGCTGATGGCACCTACGGGGCGTGCGGCCAAGGTGTTTTCGCTAAACAGTGGCGGGCATGCGGCCTTTACTATCCATCGTAAAATTTACCGATTGCGTGCCTTTGCTGGCGTTGGGGGCGAGTATAACCTGAACGATAACCTGCATGCCGACACGCTGTTTATGGTGGACGAGGCCTCGATGGTGGCCAACGGAGGTGGGGCAGAGGCCGCTTTTGGCAGCGGACGACTGCTCGACGACCTTGTGCGATATGTATATGCTGGGCGCAATTGCCGTCTTGTGCTCATCGGCGACCAAGCTCAGCTGCCGCCAGTGGGCGAAGAACAGAGTCCTGCACTCGACACACAGTTTATGCAAGGCTATGGCATGGAGGTGTTTGCATGCGACTTAAACGAGGTGGTAAGGCAGCAATCGGCTAGCGGCATCTTGTTCAATGCCACTTGTTTGCGGCAACTAATGGGGCGCGACGAAGATACGCTGTTGCCACGAATACGCTTGGATGGGTTCGCCGACTTACAAGTTGTCCCTGGTGACGAACTTATCGAGACGCTCAACACCAGCTATGCTGAGGTGGGGATGGACGAAACCATCGTGGTGACACGCAGCAACAAGCGGGCAAACGTTTTTAACCAAGGCATCAGAAACACGGTGCTTGGCCGCGAAGAACTGCTTACCACGGGCGATTTGCTTATGGTGGTGAAGAATAACTACCATTGGACGGAGAAAGAACGTAGTTCTATTGGCTTTCTTGCCAATGGCGACAGGGCGCGCGTGATGCGTGTAAGAAACGAACAAAGGGCTCACGGCTTGCGCTTTGCCGATGTGTGGTTGCAGCTTACCGACTACGAGAACGAAGAATTGCAAGTAACGGTTGTGCTAGATAGTTTGCTTTCTGAGTCGCCTGCACTCACGGCTCAGCAAAACGAGGCACTATATAATAATGTGTTGAACGATTACGCTGATATTCCTTTGAAAGCCGATAGAATGAAGATGGTAAAAGGTGATGCCTTCTTCAATGCTTTGCAGGTGAAGTTCGCTTACGCCGTTACTTGCCATAAGGCGCAGGGCGGACAATGGGAACATGTGTTTCTTGATCAAGGCTATGTGCCAGAAGACACGTCGCGTTCTGATTACTTACATTGGCTGTACACGGCTTTTACGCGAGCCAAAAGCAAATTGTTTTGGTGAATTGGCCGAAGAATCAGGTGGAATAAAGAGCCTCTACGCAGTTCATAACAGGCTTTATACCCAACCTCTCTCCAAAGGGAAAGGGGAATGATGTGCTTTCCCAATTGCGTTGTAAGGCACAGTTTAAAGGATGTTTTGAGGGTTTCGAGACCATGTTTGACAAGTGTGTTGGCTGTTGTAATTATGCTTGTTCAATACGTTTTTTTGCAACCAATGCAGTACAAGCTATCTTGTACAGCGAGTACAAGTGGCTTGTAGTCACACTACAAACTACTTGTAGCCACGCTACAAGCTGCTTGTAGTCGCACTACAAGCTGCTTGTAGTGTCAGTCTTTGTAGCTAGTAGCCTCACAAACAGAGTTGGTAGTGACGCAAGTTGATGCTGACTGGTTAATAATTTAAGGAGTTCATTTTAGGAGTTATGGAGTTAAGGAGTTATGGAGTTAAGGAGTTATGGAGTTAAGGAGTTAAGCCAAATGCCTTGATGGCGTTAGCCATTTTTTCACCTTTTCACCCTTTCACCCTTTCACCTTTAACACCCTCACTTCCGCATTCCCCATCTTCTCCACTTCGTGCATTTCCTTGTTGTAGAACACGCTTTGTATAGCCTTATTGATGATGCCGTGGCCCACGGCTAGCACCGTTTGGTTGGGGTAGCGTTGGACAATCATGTCGAGAAAGAGGCGGGCGCGATGCTTGATGTCCGTTAGCGACTCCACATCTTCGGGCCAAACCTTGCCTTTTAAGCTAGGAATAAACTCGCCAGTGAAACCGCCCCAATCGCGTTCGCGCAAGAGTGGAGTGGTGCAGAAAGGCTTATTGTGTGGCGCAGCAATGATACTACAGGTGTGTTCGGCGCGTTGTAAGTCGCTACTTACAAAGGCGTCGATGGGCGTATCGCTAAGTTCGCGAGCCAACTTTTCGGCTTGTGCCACGCCCGTTTCGTTCAGTTCGCCTTGCGTTTGACCTTGAAGTATTTGGTTAGCGTTGGCCACAGTCTCGCCGTGGCGCACCAATAAAAGTGTTGTCATCTATTTTGTTTGTGAAGTTTTGAGTTTATGGGCATGTAAGTTTTGGGGCGTGAGTTTAGGAGTTTATGCCCAATATGCGCTTTATCCGTTTATGAGTTCGGGCGAAAAAAGGGTTGCTTAGCACTTTTCGTTGGACGTGTTCGGTCTGCCTAAGTGCTGGCCTTTGGATGCCCTTTGCCATAAACACCGCACAAAAGTAACCAAAAATATTGCACCGACAAAAGATAGTTTGTATTTTTGTAGTCGGGTAATGGAGAGTTCTAAGACTTTTTGAGCAACGAGAAAACAACAGCAATACATGCTTACACTTAATCTCCGAGTTGACAGAACCTGCCATCTGTAATCCTGTTGTAAATATAATCAATGAGATATGAAGACAGTTCAAACATCTTTCATCCGTGCCATCATCGCCGTTGTGGTGGGACTATTGTTAATTAAATACCGCGAAGACACGGTGACGTGGATAACCATTATCATCGGCGTGTTATTCTTTATATCGGGTTTGATTTCGTGTATCGTCTACTTAGTGAACCGAAATGCCAAGCCTGCTGCCGTTGTCGATGTGGAGGGGAAACCCATTTCGCTAAACAAGCCCACGTTCCCCGTGGTTGGTATTGGCAGTCTTGTGTTGGGCGTTGTATTGGCTGCGTTCCCCACCATTGTTGTTAATTGGATGGTTTACATCTTCGGCGCCATTCTTATCTTAGGTGCCGTAGGGCAATATGTAACCTTGGCCAGTGTGGTTAAGCTTTCTAAGCTGAGTCTTTATTTTTGGCTCATGCCCTCGTTTGTGTTTGTTGTTGGACTCATAGCCCTCTTCAAACCCTCGTGGATAGCCTCAGCTCCCTTGCTTTTCCTAGGTTGGGCTATGGTGTTTTATGGCGTAGTGGAATGTGCCAACGCCTTTAAGATAATGAACATACACCGACAAGTGGCACGAATTGAGGCGCAACAGCAGGCCGAATGCGAGGCGATGGAGGCCGATGCGGTGGAGGTTGGCACGCAAGATGAAACGGAAACGTCATCAGACTTGTCTGGCTTGTCTAAACAGTCTGACTTGTCTGACCAGTCCACAACGCCCACAACGCCCACCAACAACACGCCCGAAGAGCAGGATAATCCTAACTTAGGCGCAGGAATTTAAGTCCTGTCGAAATTCTTTAAGTGATGGTTGAGCAAGCAGACAACACACCATTGCAGGCTGCGGAAGGCTGTCGCATCCTGTTGGCTGGTGCAACGGGCTATTTGGGAAGTTTCGTTTTGCGCGAATTGCAACGGCGAAACTACTCAACGCGCGTGATTGTGCGCAATCCGTTGCGCATGCAATCGGTTTCGCCGAATGTTGATGTAAGGGTGGGCGAGGTTACGCAGCCCGACACTTTAAAGGGCGTTTGCGAAGACATAGACGTGGTGATAAGTACGGTAGGCATCACTCGACAGAAGGACGGCATGACCTATATGGATGTTGATTTCCAGGCCAATGCCAACCTCGTTGACGAGGCAAAACACAGCGGAGTGAAACGTTTTATCTACGTTTCGGTGTTTAATGGTGAAAACATGCGGCACTTGAAGATTTGCGAGGCTAAGGAACGATTGGGCGACTACCTGAAAAACTCTGCGCTAGATTATTGTATTGTTCGCCCAACGGGGTTCTTTTCTGACATGCGCGACTTTCTAAAAATGGCAAAAGGGGGTAGTGTTTGGCTTTTTGGCGATGGCATGTTGCGCATGAATCCCATTCATGGGGCCGATTTGGCGCGGGCTGTTGTAGATGCTTTGCATAGCCAGCAACACGAACTTAACATAGGTGGACCCGACGTGTTGACGCATAATGCGATTGCCGAATTGGCATTACGCGCCTATGGGCATCAGCCTCGCGTTCGTCATTTGCCCGACTTCGTGCGCCGTTCCACGCTCTTTCTCCTTCGTTTGTTCACTCCTGCCAAGACGTATGGCCCACTAGAATTCTTCCTTACGGCAATGGCTATGAATATGCAAGCACCAACTTATGGGGAAGAAAGGTTGGAAGATTTCTTTAAACGGGAGGTAGAAAGCGAGCGGAAGACAAAGTGAGAAGACTTTGTAAAGGTGAAAAGGTGAAAGAGTGAAAAGGTGAAAAAATGGCTGCGCGTATGAACTTGTTCTCTTGTTAACTCGTAAACTTGCTAGCTAATAATGTTGAAAAGGTGGCTGCGCGCATGAACTTGTTCTCTCGTTAACTCGTAAACTTCTCAGCTAATAATGTTGAAAAGATGGCTGCACCTATTAGCGTGTTCTCTCGTTAATAGGCGCAGCCATCTTTTCACCCTTTCACTTTTTCACCTTTCCACCTTTCCAACTTTTCCTTGTGATTGATGGGGGTTATAACCACCAACAAAGCGATGTGTTGCTCCCTTTACTTATAAAATTTGTTGAGTTTATCCATTGCCTTATTAAATGCCCGCGTATCTAATCGGTAGTTAGATACGGGATTCATGCGGGCATCGTAAACATCCAGACCGCCTTCTGCATTCTTTTCTAAGATAGAGTCGCCGCCAATGATAAAGGCATAGTTGAGGTTACTGCCCACGATGTGCCACTTACGCGAACTGTTATCACTGAGAAGATGCCCCATGCTATAATCGGAAACAGGGTTTTTAACGCCCAAATAGTTGTGCATCAGCGTAGGAACAATGTCGTAATGTGTAGTGCGGTGGCTATATTTCTGCGGTTTTGCACCTGGGAAGTGGCAAATTAGCGGCACCCCAATCTGCCATACCGAGAAGTTGCCGTTGTGTCCCCAATAGTTCTTCTTGTTTTCGTTGAACTCTTGTCCGTGGTCGCCAGAGAGAATCACGATGGTATTATCAAGCATGCCGCGTTGCTCTAACGTGTGGAAAATCTTCCCCAACAAAATATCGTCTTGATGGCAAGTGTTAAGGTAGAGGTTAAAAAAGGGCGTCGGGTCCATATCGTTATTTAGCTTGGTGTAATCGGCATAAGGCCACGCAGGTGCAAAGGGGACATTGTGTTTGGCGTCGAGTTCGAAACTGTGTGGCAGGTCGAAAAACACAAACGAGAACAGCGGACGTTTGCTTTTAAGGCGTTCTGGCAACTCGCCAATGAAGTCGGCACAGATACGTTGGTCGCGTTCAAGCGCCGTGTTACCTGCCGTTTCGGTTCTAACACCCTTCACTTTGCCAAACACCACCTTGGCAAAGTTTGGATTGTAAAATTGCGCTGAGGGATAGACACGTATGTCGTAACCCAGCTGTTGTAAGCGGTCGATGAACACCGGACTGACCCTTGCGGCCTCGAAATCTTCCCAATAATAGCATGTAAGACCGAAGAACAAACCGAAAACAGCACTGCGTGTGCCGTTGCTGGCACTGAGATGATTGTCGAACCATTGCTGTTGTTGGGCCCATCGATAGGTGTTGGGCATACATTGGGGCGTTAGCGAACGTTTGTTCCACGAGTCGAGCAACACCAATACGATGTTGGGCAGGCTGTCGGGACGTTCGGTTTGTAGGGCATGTATGGGGTAAGCAAGGGTTCCGTTGCCGCCCTTTTGCAGCATACGCGTGTCTACGGGAGCTTTAAAGCCTAGGTTCGTCATGAACGAATAGGCCGTGGTGGGGAAATAATAAGGTAAGAGTTTGGCGCTATGCACCACTGATGCCTGCGACATGAACGCGCCGTAGATATGTGTGAGGTGGGCAAAGAGGGTGCTACCTACCAATGTACACACGATGGCCGCCACGTAGGCCTTGCCGCGTTTGCGCCAAACCCAACCCGAAAGCCAATAGGCACCATACACCACACCAAGGAGTAAGAGGAATAGGCTCACTTCTTTGAGGTAGAGCCATGTGTCGAAGGTGAATATTTCGCCCGCACCAGGACCGAAAACCATGTTCAGCACAAAGCCGTTGATGTGGAAACGATAGATGGCATACACCTGTGCGTCGAGAAAAACGAGCAATACCAGCAAGGCAACTAGCACAAAATGCACCACGCGGGCTATGCGCACACAGCCCGTACAGGCAATGAGCACATATATAAGGTATGGCGGAAGGGCCAAACAAGCGGCATGCGATAGGCATGACGCAAAGAAAAAGAGATATCCTAAGGGCGACATGATGTCGAGCGTGTTGCTGGTAAACAACACAAAGAGAAACTGCAAGGTTAGCAATAGTACCGTGGCCGAAAAGAAAAGAAAGCCACGTTTCAAGGCTGTGCGCAAGGTTTGGTTTTGCATTATCGTTTTGTTTGATGGCCCTTTGGGGCAGATATGTGCTGCCGTGGGGCGAGGGGTGTTGCGTTTTTGGTAAGGATATAAGGCTGGTTCTAAAAGTTCCACACTAACTTTTCAATGGTGTTTACCGAGGTAATGCCTTGGTGGATATTTAGAACCAGCCTTAAATCTGTATAGTATAGTAAAGCTAATCATTTCCCTTTCCCTTGAAGTGGGGTAGGGAAATGCGGCCATTTTATTGGCAAGCCAGTTCAACGGCCTTGTCTACGGCCACAGAAATACCGTCGAGGTTTTTGCCACCTGCCGACGCATAATGGGGCTGACCGCCACCGCCACCTTGGATAAGCTTGGCGGCCTCGCGGATAATTTGGCCTGCGTTCAGTCCGTGTTCGCTCACCACATCGTCGCTGAACATGATGCTAAGCAAAGGTTTGTCGTTGGCTGTTGAGCCGACAACGCACACCAAGTGTTGAGGAATGGCCTCGCGAACCTTAAACACCAGGTTCTTGGCTTGCTCGGCATTGATGGGCAAAACAGCCTTAACCACTTTCAGTCCGTTTACATCTTTGGCATTTGCAACAAGGCTATCTTTAAGTCTTTCTACGGCTTGTGCCGAAAATTTTTCTATCTCTTTGCGCATGGCATCGTGTTCTTCCATGTACTTAGCGATAACTCCTTGCAGGTCTTTGGCATTGTTAAAGAGGTTGCGAATGCCGCGAAGAGTGTCTTCCAACACGTACATAGCCTCCTCACAACGCTTTCCTGTGAGGGCCTCTACACGGCGTATGCCGGCTGCCACGCTGCTTTCGCTAACGATTTTGAACATACCGATACGGCCCGTGCTACGGGCGTGGATGCCGCCGCAGAACTCGCAGCTGGGTCCGAAACGCACAACGCGCACCGTATCGCCGTATTTCTCGCCGAACAAGGCTACTGCACCCATCGCCTTAGCCTCTTCTAAGGGTGTATTGCGGTGCTCGTCGAGTGGCAGATCTTGTCGAATAAGGTCGTTTACAAGGCGTTCCACCTCGCGAAGTTCTTCGTCTGTAACCTTTTGGAAGTGCGAAAAGTCGAAACGCAACGTGTCGGGAGCTACCAACGAACCCTTTTGTTCAACGAGTTCGCCTAGCACGGCCTTCAAGGCATAATCAAGTAGGTGGGTTGCCGTGTGGTTGGCAGCACTTGCTTCGCGCTTATCCGTATCCACACATGCCATAAAGTCGGCCTTGGGGTCTTTGGGTAGGGCCTTCACGATGTGTATGCTTTGGTTGTTTTCGCGCTTTGTATCGATGATGTCAACCGTTTCTTCGCCGTTTACCAGCACGCCGCAGTCGCCTACTTGTCCGCCCATCTCGCCATAAAATGGCGTGTTGTCGAGCACCAACTCAAAGTAAGTGTTTTTCTTTTGCGTAACTTGACGATAGCGAAGTATGCGACACTCGTACTCGGTATAGTCGTAACCCACGAAGTTTTGTTCGCCTTCGCGCAGCACAACCCAATCGGAGTTCTCCACGGCAGCGGCGTTTCGTGCCCGTTCCTTTTGCTTTTGCATCTCCACATCAAACTGGGCCGCATCTACTTGTAGCCCGTTTTCGCGGCAAATAAGCTCTGTAAGGTCGAGCGGAAAGCCGTACGTGTCGAACAGGCGGAAGGCTTGCGTGCCGTCGAGTGTGGTTTTCCCCTCGGCTTTCAAGCGGTCCATTTCATCGTTAAGCATCGAGATCCCCTTTTCTAGCGTGCGGAGGAAAGCGTCTTCTTCTTCTTTCATCACGCGGCCAATGAGTTCGCGTTGCGCTTTTAGTTCGGGGTAGGCCTCGCCCATCTCGTGGATGAAGGTGGGCAATAGCTTAAACATGAAGGCCGAACGTTGCCCCAAGAACGTGTAGGCGCAGCGAACAGCGCGGCGAAGGATGCGGCGAATAACGTATCCTGCCTTGGCATTGCCTGGCAATTGGCCGTCGGCAATGGAGAAAGCCACGGCTCTAAGATGGTCGGCAATCACACGCATGGCCACGTCCACCTTCTCGTCTTCGCCGTATTTCAGGCCCGACAGGCGTGAAATCTCTTGTATAACGGGTTGGAAAACATCGGTATCGTAGTTGGATGTCTTGCCTTGCAGCGAGCGAACAAGGCGCTCGAATCCCATACCCGTATCAATAACGTGCATGGGCAGGGGCTGCAACGAGCCGTCGGACTTGCGATTAAACTGCATAAACACGATGTTCCATATCTCGATAACCTGCGGATTATCCTTGTTTACAAGGCTTGCGCCAGGCACTTCGGCCTTTTCTTTGGCCGAACGAGAATCGAGATGTATCTCCGAACAGGGGCCGCATGGACCTGTTTCGCCCATCTCCCAGAAGTTGTCGTGCTTGTTTCCGTTGATGATATGGTCGGCAGGTAGGTGCTTTGCCCAATACTCTGCGGCCTCGTCGTCGCGTGCAATGCCCTCTTCTTCGCTGCCTTCAAACACCGTTACGTATAGGTCTTGCGGATTAAGGTGCAGCACATCTACCAGGTATTCCCACGCATAGTCTATGGCCTCGCGCTTAAAATAGTCGCCAAAGCTCCAATTACCCAACATCTCGAACATAGTGTGGTGGTAGGTGTCGTGGCCCACTTCTTCCAAGTCGTTATGCTTTCCGCTTACGCGAAGACACTTTTGCGAGTCGGCCCTGCGGCGTGGTTCGGGGTCGCGTGTACCCAAAATGATGTCCTTCCATTGGTTCATGCCCGCGTTTGTGAACATCAATGTGGGGTCGTCTTTAATCACCATGGGGGCCGAGGCCACTATTTTGTGTCCTTTCCCTTCAAAAAAATGTTTGAAGGAGTCGCGTATTTCGTTCGCTGTCATCATCGTTTATTATCTTGAATTTTATTGTTTACCTCATATTTTATGAAACCCGAATAAGAACGCTAAACAAGGCTTACAACAGGGTTGTAAGGGCCATTCTTTGGTTTAAGTTGCAAAATTACAACATTTTTTTCAAATGCACGTTGTTCAAGTAGTTATATTATGCTGTTTGTTAATGTTGGTTTACGCCTTCATTTTATTTTTTCCAAAGATTGGAAAAACCAAAGATTTGTCGTAATTTTGCATCATGAGAGAGAGCTAAATGTAACTTCGTCCAGGATAACTTGGTTACCATTACAGGTTTTAAGCGTGCACAAGTTTAAGCTTGTGGCATGTTGTTCAGACACGAAACGATGTATAACGAACGAAGGACTATTCCCAAATTCCCCCCACAAAGGGCCAAAAGCTAACCCATCATGGTATTGAAGACTGATAGAAACCTAAAATTGTA
The DNA here is from genome assembly GCF_000312305.1 of Prevotella conceptionensis 9403948. GTDB lineage: Bacteria > Bacteroidota > Bacteroidia > Bacteroidales > Bacteroidaceae > Prevotella > Prevotella conceptionensis. Next base: position 136,619 of record NZ_HE999450.1, read on the forward strand.
CTACTCGATTAAGGAGGTGAGCGACATCATCGGCGTTAACGAGAGTACGTTGCGGTATTGGGAAACCGAACTTCCGCAGCTAAAACCGCGCACGGCTATGGGGTCGAAGGTGCGCCAATACACAGAAAGAGACATCGACCTATTAAGGAACATCTACACGTTGGTTAAGGTGAGAGGTTTTAAAATTGCCGCCGCACGTAAGATGATAAACGAAAATCGTGAAGGGGCAAACAAGAGTACGCACGTACTTAGCACACTTCTCGCGGTTAGGGACGACCTGCGCGCCCTAAAAAAAGAACTAGACGGACTGGTGTAAAAAGACAAAAACATAGACATGCCCATAAATTAAGGCCATACAACGGACTTAAAATGAGGGCATCTACCCTAAAAAAGCAAAAAGGCTTCCTGCAAATAGCAAGAAGCCTTTTTTCTATGTCTATGCCAAACTAGGCTGCTTTCTTTGCCAAGCTGGTCTACGGCTTAGCATATCCAAGCCTTACTTTTGGGTTTCCAATTCGCCCAAATAGCGTTCGGCCTCCAAAGCGGCCATGCAGCCCGAACCCGCAGCAACAACTGCCTGACGATAAACGGGGTCGGCACAATCGCCAGCCGCAAACACGCCTGCAACATTGGTTTTAGGTGTTCCTGCAACGGTTTTGATGTAGCCTATCTCGTCGAGGTCGAGCCAATCTTTAAACACATCGGTGTTGGGTTTGTGCCCAATGGCCAGGAAAAAACCGTCAATAGGCAAGTCGTAGCGTTGTTCGTCGCTTTCGCCCTTGCGCTTTACGAGGTGTGCGCCCTGCAAGCCGTCTTCGCCATAAAGGCCTAACGTGTTGTGTTCGTATAGGATTTCGATTTTGGGATTGCTCTCAACGCGTTTCTTCATCACGTCTGATGCGCGCAAGAACGGCTTACGTACAATCATATATACCTTCGAGCAGAGCCCTGCAAGGTAGCTGGCCTCTTCGCAAGCAGTGTCGCCACCGCCCACAACAGCCACCGTTTTGTTGCGATAGAAAAAACCGTCGCAAGTGGCACATGCGCTAACGCCTTGTCCAGAATACTTCTCTTCGTCGGGCAAACCAAGGTATTTGGCCGATGCACCCGTGGCGATAATCACCGTTTCGGCCTCTATCTCCACACCGCGATCGGTGGTAACTACGTATGGTTTGTTGCTGAAATCAACCTTAACAATCTCTCCGTCGCGAATGTCTGTACCAAAGCGGGCAGCCTGTTCGCGCAGTTCCACCATCATTTGGTTGCCGTCCACTCCCTTGGGATAGCCAGGGAAGTTCTCGATTTCGGTTGTTTGGGTGAGTTGTCCGCCCGTTTGCATTCCACAATATTGCACTGGGCTTAGGTTGGCTCTTCCTGCATAGATGGCAGCTGTGTAGCCAGCAGGACCGCTACCCACGATAAGGCAGCGCGTATATTCTCTTTTTTCCATAAATGATTTGTTTTTAAATTGGGGTGTACCCATTATGTAAACATTGTGCAAACAATGTGCCAAATGGGTGTTTCGTGGGGTTTGCCGATGGTTTAAGATGCGAAAAAGGAGTTAAAGAGCGCGCCCAACGTGCCACTATACTTGCTGTACCGCGGCTGTTGAAAACCTGCATCATGGCCCTTACCTTTATCTATATAAAAAAGTGGTGTGGCCGCATGTTTAAGTATCTCTCTTTAACTCCCCTCGTGCTCAGTGCTTACGCATTAAAGGCATGTTCTAGAAATTCCCCGCAAAGGTTCATTTGTTGTTCTTTGTATTGCTCTTCACTGTCTTTTTGCTTTTATCTGGCATCTTTGGCTTACTCTTTCAGTCGCATAGGTATCTATGCTCCTTCAAGAAGTAAGCAAAACCTGCTCAGCTAAAAGCTAAAAATACAGCAAAGGCAATTTTTAGAACCTGCCTAGAGCAGTTCTTCAATCTTCTTGCTCACGTTTTCAAGGCTTTCGGTGGGTTCGAAACGAGCCACCACAAGTCCTTGCTTGTTAACGAGGAACTTGGTAAAGTTCCATTTGATGTCGGCCTTTTCCTTATAGTTGGGGTCCTCCTTAGAGAGCATCTCTTCGAGTACGGGTGTTAGCTTGTGGTTAGGGTCCCAACCGGCAAAGCCTTTTTGCTCTTTAAGGTACTTGTACAGCGGGTCGGCATCGTCGCCGTTAACCTTTATCTTCTTGAAACGTGGAAATTCGGTGCCATAAGTCAGCTTGCAGAACTCGTGAATGCTCTCGTCTGTGCCGGGAGCTTGCTGTCCAAACTGATTGCAAGGGAAGTCTAGGATGGTGAAACCCTTGGCATGGTATTTTTCGTAGATAGCCTCCAATTCTTCGTATTGTGGTGTAAAGCCACACTTTGTTGCCGTGTTAACGATGAGGATAACCTCGTTGGCATACTCTCTCAAAGACACTTCGCCACCTTTCCTGTCTTTAACGGCGAAATCGTATACTGTTTTCATTTCCAAATAATGTGTTTAATGTTATTCAATTTAGCGCCTTTTAGCGCGTCTACAAAGATAACAATTATTATTGAAACGACACTTTGAAAACACCTACATTAACATTATTAGGGGAAATTCCCCCGAACGATAGGCAAAGCCCTACGCCAAAATAGACGAACCACCCATGCACGCCGCAACATGATTGTGTACCTTTGCAACAGAAACAAAAAACGAATAGGATTATGAAGAGCTTAAAGAACATCGGCATGATGGCCGCTCTTGCCATTGCCACTATATTTGTTACGGGTTGTGAAATAGACAACTACTATGATGATAACTCTTACCGACGTTATAGTTGGTGGGACGACAGCTACGAATATCCTTCTAACGACTTGCTTGCAATGGCTCAAACGTTGCGCGGACACTGGGACGGACGGCTTGTTGCTCGCGGAGTGGATGCCCTTGGCTATGCAGGAACAAAAGTTTGTTACACAGATATTGAGTTCGACCAATACAACTCGAATGCCATATACGGACGCGGAAGGCAGGTTGACTATGAAGGACGAAATGACCCAAACCCATTTAGGCGCAGCTTTTCGTGGCGTATCGACACCCGTACACGGGCGATCATCATCACATACGACGGAACTGGTTATACGATGACCATCGCTTATAGCGAACTAAGTCTCAACGATAATGCCTTTGAGGGTGTGATGCGCGGCGCCAACGAAACAGACGAATTTGATTTCAGAAGGTACACGCTAGCCAAAAAAGGTTCAGTAGATTTGTCGGAGCTAACCGACACCACAAGTACAAAATAACCCTCCACCAAAAGCAGTAAAAACAAAAACAAGCCAACACATAAAGTGGCTTACGCGGCCGAATGACCCAAACAAGAAACAAGTTTCATGCCATATAGTTTGTAAATAAGTTGTGAAAATGCGCGCGGACGAGCTTATAAGCTCGTCCGTTTTTGTTGTGTGCCTTATAACCTTGCAAACTCATAAACTCAACAACTTATAAACGCACCTTCTTATGAACTTACAAGCTTGGAATTCATAAACTTATTGACTCACGAACTCAACATCTAGAAAGCGCAACAACGTATAACCTTGTAGCCCCATAAGCTCAACAACGCACAGCCTTTGCAGCTTACAAATTCACGAGCTTAATAACTTGCAAACGCAACAACGTATAACCTTGTAGCCCCATAAACTCAACAACTCATAGTTTTAGCAGCTTACAAATTCACGAGCTTAACAACTTGCAAACGCAACAACGTATAACCTTGTAGCCCCATAAACTCAACAACTCACAGCCTTTGCAGCTTACAAACTTACGAGCTTAACAACTTGCAAACTCAACAACATATAACTTTGTAACCCCATAAACTCAACAACTCACAGTTTTAGCAGCTCACAAACCCACAAACTCAACAACTCGAAAACGCCAAAACTTATAACCTTAATTGCTCAACAACTCACAAACAAATAACCTCAACAACTCGCCAATATAATAACTGAACAACTCGCCAACTCAACAACTCGTAAACTTATTGCGTTACACGCTCATAAACTCAACACCTTATTTATGTACAAATATTTTACAAAACATACCTAATCCACCACACCCTTCTAGCGAAAATATAGGTGTTTTATCGGGCTTTTTACCATATTTTGCAAGCTTGCAGGCTTCGTTTTTAGTCCATTTTTGAGAAAAATAGCCGCATTTTGTACCATTTCGCCTTTCTAGTTTGGTCGTCAACTCATTATTTTTTGCGCCCAATTACTCGCTTTTAGCCCCTAAAAACCCACTTTTTAACGACTATTTTGCCCTTTTCAGCCATATTCTTAGTGGCTCGAAGGGGTTGTATTTATACCATTGCAATGTATTTTTATGCTTTTCGCCCTACATTTAGCACCATTTTGCCTTGCGTTTAGCACCAAAACACACTGCGTTTAGCACCAAAACGCACTGCGTTTAGCATCAAAACGCACTGCATTTAGCAGCAAATCGCACTGAGTTTAGCACCAAAACACCCCAAAACTGGTGCAAATGGTGGTCTTTTGAAATAAATATTCATTTTGCTGCATGCACAAACTAGACCCTTTTTGCATCAAAACAAACCTCCGCGAGAATCGATTTTTTGCGGCAAGGTGAGCGGTTGGTTGACGAAAAGGGTACTCATAATGTTAAAATTTTTACTGAAAATCGGACAAAAGTAAACGTGCAGCCCAGCGTTTACTTGTTTGCCACAATGTGTTTTCTCGTTTGTAGGTTCTGCCTAAGATGCTGTCATGCTTATAGCAAGGTATATATACGCTTGGTTCAAGGTGCTGATACACGCTGCTTTTCTGTTTGTAGTGGCACTGTCTGCAACGGAGAATGAACAACTCTCTTATAGGTGATGATGAATTTTGTTTGTGATTGGAACTATGGGAATACGGCAGTTTGGTGATTAAGGCTTTGTAAGTAGATACAAAGCAGGCATTAACGCCCAAGTTCTGGGTGGGTTTGGGGTTGCTTATAACGCTGGCTTAATAGAAGGACAAGGGCTTTTGGCGTGGGTTGTGCACGGGAAGGCAACATGCTTTTGTGCATGCACAACGATAAAAACGGCCGTTGTGTCTTTTAGAAACTGCCTAACTAACGTAGAACGTGGAAGTTAATGGGGCATAAACAGGCGAGGGCACGAACTGAAAATGCCTTTGGGGTAAAAGTAAAATTGCACTGTATGATCAAGGGCTAACGCCTTTCGGATAACGTGCTAAGCCAGTTTTTTACCTCAATCCAAACCCCAAAAGGTATTGTTAACCGCGGCATTTTCGACGGCATACTCAATGTTGTCGGGCAGGTTGCAGAAGAAGTCGATACCCGTTTTTGCCTCCAACTCCTTGATGGAAACGGCATACTTGGCCAATTTTTTGTCGCTGCTGGCCTTGTGCTCTATCCAAAAGCCCATAGCATTGTACACGCCGTTCTTTACTCGGAGCACGGCCATAAAGAAATATTTGGGCACAAGTAGGCCTTTGCCTGTGGTTTCTAGCACATGTTCGGGCTTGTCGATGGTGCCGCCCTTGCAAACATAGAGGGTGTCGCAGAACGTGTAGTTGTAGCGGCTGGCAATGTCGCGCACCTTGGTTTCCATGTTCTGCCAAACGCCTGCATTGAAACCGTGCGCCTGTGGCTGCATATTGGTGAGGTAAAAGGTTTGGTAATTGGCTTCGGCTGAGTTGAGTCTGTCGGCCGAAGGGCAGATGTGGCCATGGTCGTAGCCCGTTCTCCAATACGGATCAGAGGTAAACCAGAGGTTTGGGGGCAACAATGGGTCGCGTGGATATTGGTTGGTGTCAGACTTATAGCGGTCTGTTTTCTTCACCATGTTGCTCTTAAAGAGCTGGTAGCACGTCCATCTTTGCGCCTTTTTCGTGTCGTTCCATTCTATGGCGAAGTTCAAACCGTCTTTGGGTGTTTCGTGTAACAACACCCTGTTAGCACCCGATTTAAGTCGTGGAAACTCCAAGCGGGCATATTCTTTATGTGTACTGGCATTGTTGGCGTTACGGTTCTCGCCAGCAGGGGTGTTGCTGCCGCCACTTGGCTTGCTCACTTTGCTGAGGTCTTCGCCCTCGCACGCCACCAAGGCAAACGCAACGGCTAACATCATTAACTTCTTTATCATCTTGCCAAGAAAAAGGATTACGGGTTATGAAACAAATTGATGCGCTGGTGAAAGCTCATACTGCAAACGGCATACGCCAAATTGCAAAATGCGCCCTTAACGTATATGCAACTACGTTGAGGGCGCATTTCAGAAGTTTTAAATATATGCTTGTAAAAAAGATATATTATTTTTTGATCTTACCGTAGCGGTTCATGAAACGGTCTACGCGACCTGCCGTGTCGACAAGCTTGCTCTTACCCGTATAGAAGGGGTGCGAGGTGCTTGAGATTTCAATCTTTACCACGGGGTAAGTTTCGCCTTCAAACTCTACTGTGTCGTTTGTTTTGCAAGTAGACTGTGAAAGGAACATATCGCCGTTGGACATATCTTTGAATACGACGGGGCGATAGTTTTCGGGGTGAATACCTTTTTTCATTTTACTATTTAATATAAATGTTATGTTATACGTACACTATACGGGCTGCAAATTTACGAATAAATTCGCAGCCCGCCAAAGCTTTGGATGTTTTTTTAGTGAAAGAACAGCAGACCTGTTAACTAGGAACGATGCCAGCAGGCCAGTTAACAAGTTAACGAGTTGACAAGAATTTTCGCCTGATGACAAGTTAACAAGCTGGCTAAGATGTATCGCCTGTTTCTCATTCTGCCGTTATCTAACGAAACCCTTGTGTGTTACTGTTCGACAGTTGTCGGTAAAACAAGGCCGCGTTACTTTGCGTATACAACAGTAACTTTAAGTATGCGCATTTGTACGCCACCGCCCTTGGGCTCTGAGAACACGTTCTTGTAAGTTACCGAGTTACCTGAGAAAGAAACAGTAGCCGTGGTATTGCCTACATATATGTCTTCCTTGAACTTGTCGCAGTTAAGGACAACCTTGGCAATCTTCTTGTTCCCAGTTATGGTGAAGCTGTTATTCTTATACACACGCACTTGATGATACTGTTTAAAATGAGTTGGCACATTCTGTTCACCATTTCCATCAAAGGTCATCTTCAACCCTTGGCCCAGCTCTATTGATTTAATTGGTTTTTTATCTGGTTCTTCCAACTTGCTCATTTCATAGACTACCGATTCTGTTCCTGCCTCTGCGTTGGCATTAGCTAATGTTACAACTGTCCCGTCAATAGAAAGTTCTTTACCCGTTTGGGGCGTTTCAGGCTTTTCTGGAGTAGTTCCGCCTGCCTCTTTCTGGCCGTTAAGCATATAGATATACGACTTGTTGGCCTCGGTTTCGGGCGTATTGCCTTTGAAATTAATGAACGTACCATAGATAACAACCTCGTCACCCACCTTAATTTGGTTGTCTGCGGTGAACTTGGCGTTACCTAAATACATGCTACGGAAGATCTGCAAGCTATCCATCTTCTTGGTATTGTCGTCCGAAATATAGTAAGTGGCATTACCATATTGGCCTTTATCAACCGATTTGATAAACCTTATTTTACCCTTTACATAAATATTTTCAAGTTTACCATCGGCAGCCAACGCCCTAATCTTAGCCAAGGCCGCCGTTACGTTGTAAGGCTCGGTCTCTGTTCCTGCGCCCTTAGGTTCGCCAGGAACTAGCGTTTCGGCCTCAACGGTCTTACCATTAAGCGAGTGAATCCACGAATTGTTGGGTTCGCTTTCGGGCGTATTGCCCTTGAAGTTGACGAAAGTTCCACGGATAACAACCTCGTCGCCTGCTTTAATTTGATCTTTCGCAGTGAACTTGGCCTTGCCTAAATACTTGCTACGGTATATCTGCAAGCTATCCATCTTTTTGGTAATGTCGTCGGAAATAAAGTAAGTGGCGTTGTAGAACTTATCTGTATCCACTTCCTTAACACTTCTAATCTTTCCTTTCACAAAGATTTCGCCTGTATTCTCTCCGTCTTTCAGGGTCTTAATCTTCGCCAAGGCGGCAGTAACGTTATAAGGCTCGGCTTCTGTTCCTTTGCCGGTAGGCGTGCCAGGTTCAGGCACTTCTTGGTTTCCACCCTTGTTTTCGTTCGGGTTGGTGTATGGTTCGGGGACGTCTTGACATCCCCCAAGCATGGCGGTAGCAAGGGCCGCTATCAATATTGCATAGATTACTTTTTTCATAATGACTGGTTGTTATATGTGTTAATGTTTCTTTTATCAAGTTTCTACCCGGCTCTTCGTTGTTTCATCCGCATAAGTCTGGCTGTGTAGACCAACAAACGCGAATGGAGAGAGCGGCCGAAAACTCTTCGTGTTTCACTTCTTTACATCGCTTTCTGTACGCAACAATATTTGCCACGTGTTACGAAAGCGAGTGAAGATGCCTGTTATGTCTACCGCTCCTTGTGGAAGTGGCTGGGCGGCAAAGTCGGCATAAGTGCTGGTGCGCACCACTATTTGTCGGTTGGTAAAACCTTCCAACTCGCGGTTTACGCTGTTGGCCGCATCTTTTTCGGCAGCCGTTGCAAACACCTTTTTACCATCAGCATCCTTAAACTTGACGCCTTTGATGGTCATCAGTCGGCCACTGTGGGTGCGAAGATATTCTGCATCGGATATTTTCGACACGTCGAACACTTCGGGTTGCACTTTCGACACATCAACAGAACCCGCATAATTGAAATGCTCGTTCCACAGATAGCGGTTCATCCTGCTAACCGAAGTCTGTCCCTTGCCATTGGTAAAGGGTGTGCCGATGGCCGCTTGCTGTCCGTAACTGCCCACAAAGAGGTCTTTGAGGTTAACGATGATTTCTTGTCCAACGGGCAAATAACCGAAAAGACCGCCTTGTGCGATGTTGATAAGTATGCCGCCTGTTGCGTCTTCTAGGCATACGCTGTTGTAAATGTTGCCTTGAATGTCGTTGCCTGTTATGCGACCTTTTATCTGTATGTTATTTTCTACCTGCTTATAAGGGTCTGTTTGCGAGGCGATGACATTGGCGTAGTTGTTCTTCAACTCGCTAATGGTAATCACGTTTGTTTCTTTTATGCTCGGATTGCCGTACGCCTCACTGTTGTTGGGGTCGTTCCAATCCTTGTCCATACAGCCAACAAGGGCCGCACAAGCTATGGCAATGAGCGAATATCTTATTTTCATGTCGCTGTTGATATTTTGTTTACGCACCCCGGTTCGTGACTTTCGCCAGCCGAACTGCGGGGGAGTGCGCATTTGATTTATGAACTTATCAATGATAGATAACATGCTTGGAGACGTTAAAGTCTCGTGGCATTAAAAACGATAGGTTACGTTGAGCATCGCATTGGTGCCCCAAGCGTAGAACTTTTTGGGGTTACGCGAGAACTTATAGGCACGTGCATTACCCGATGCAGTATAGTCTGAGCGACTTTGTTCGTAGCCACCTGTGACGATACGGCTGTTGTTCAGCAGGTTGGTGAACATCAAGTTGATAGACAACTGTCCGTGTTTGAGGTAGAGGCTCTTGCCAATAGAACCATCAAGCATAAAGCCGCCATTCCCTTTATCTTGCGGAGTGCGCATCACATTGCCTTCGGCGTCTACGTTTCCGCGCTTTTCGCCCACGCTCTTATAGCGATGATAGAGAGAGTAACCCAGGTAAATGCGGTCGTAGTAGTTGCCACACAAGTCTACAAACCAGCCTCCCTTGTGGTAGCTAAGTATCAAGCTGCCTGCCGTAAGGGGCGTTCCAGACTCGCGCATGTCCTTGTTAAGCAAGATATCGGTTTCGTAAGTGCCTTGTGTAGAGTTCACATAGTTTACGTAAGCATCGTTAATGGTTTTGGCCTCGCTCATCGTGCCGAGCAGTTTCACGTCGAATGCAGAGTTGATTTTATATTTGAAGGCCGCCTCGACACCATAAAATACTTTCTTTTGGCCTGTTATCGACACGTATGAGAACGAGTTGATGTCGTCGAAATAAAAGCATTGCCAATCAGAAACGTTGCTCAGATGACTGAAGTAGCCGTTTAGGTTGAGGTGAATACGGCCAGATTGGTGCTGAAATCCTAGTTCGGCACTGTAAACGCGCTCGTTTTTAAGGTCTCGCACAAAGTCGTTGTTCAGCTCGGGAGCAACAAACGACACGTAAGGTGTGGGTGCATTATACTGATAACCTTGGCCCAACTGTAACGTATTGCCGCCGCCCATGCTCCAAATTAGGCTTGCTTTGCCGCCACCTTCAAGAAAACGTGCCGTTCCGCTTTTGCCATAGGAGCTTTCGGAGAATAGTCCGTTGCGCATTTTGCCGTCGCGTTGCATGCTGACGCCGCCAACTTTACCGGCCAACATCAGGTTAACACGACCCAACAGCACGTTGTAGCTGGTCCAAGCCATGGCTTTGTTCACCAGCAAATGGTAGTCGTAGCCGAACACATCGCCCTTTCCAACAAGTGCGTTGGGGTTATTCAGGTCGTATTGTACCTGCGAAGAGTTGGGTGCATACGTACCGATGGCGTAGGTGTTAACGTTGTGATAGGTGGTTGCGCCCAGCAGATCTTCCATCGTTTGGTAGTGGCGGGCGTTATTGGTGCTGGCGATATAGCCCAAGTTCCAATTTGAAGTCTTGGTAACTTGCATGTTCAGCGTAGATGCCAGCGAAAGGTTGAGTGCGTCGTTGCGACGAGCTTGGATGAAGTACATGGCATCCACTCCTTGCGCAGCAACGCCTCGGTTGGCTGCATAAAGTCTATCCCAGTTTACTTGGCGGTTCTCTTTCCTTGCTGTTAGATAGTTGTACGCAGTGTTCCAATCGGCCAACGCTTGGTCGGTTCTTGCCACCTTATTGGTCTCATCCCACACATCGTAATAGCTACTGGGCAACATCTTCCAGTAATCGGGTTGTGGATTGTCGCTGTTGTTATAGTTCAGCTTTGTGCTTTTGTACATGCTGTATCGCCCGAACAGCGAAGTGGATAGTTTTAAGCCGTCGTCTATCTTCCAGTCCCACGTCATTACGGCCGACGGAGAGAAGTCGTTTACCACGCGCGAGTTTCTAACTTTCCCGTTTTGATAGCCCCAATAGGGGTTATATTGGTTGTTGTTTGCAATCCAATAGCTTTCGTCGGTGGCCGCTCCTTGCGTTCCACGCTCGGTGGGATTGCCCCAAGTGCTAAGTGCAAGCGAGTGTTGTGTGCGCGTTCCAAACACTTTTTGCACGCCAAAGAAGTAGGATAGGGCGTTGTAGAAGGTGCCTTCTACATATCCGCGGTTGGCCCAGCGATAGGTTAGGTTGGCCGAAAAGGCCCAACCACGCTCGCTTAGCCCGCTATTATAGGTGTACATGCCGCGCAAAGTGTAGTTTCGGTTAGCTCCTCCAAGGGTTAAACGGTGTCCCGCAGGCTGGTTTGCAGGCCGAAAATCGTAGTTGTTAGAGCCACCCATAGCGGGCATGGCAAACAAATTCGTTTCGAAAGGCAGCGCAAAGTCGGCGTTACGAGTCTGTTGGTTCAGTCCTCCCACGTTCGAGAAACGGAATTGTCCACTCACAACATCGTTAATTGGCACACCGTTTACATGAACTTCGTTGTACTTTTTGGTTAAAAGCACGGTATCTGAACCTTACTGGCGAGAAAAGATAACCCACCTGTGAGGCATAGAGGTTGGATGCCGAATTGATGATAGTTACGTTTTGCGACATGTTATCGTTTTCTCCTAGCTGTGCTTCGGTAAAAGTAAATGCCGACTCGTCTACCGTCGTTGGTTGTTGCTGTTTGTCGTCTTTGGGTGTTTGTGCAAAGGCCGCAGGGGCGCAGCACAAGGCAACCAATGCTAATTTCAGCTTTGCTTGCATCATAGTCTTGTTCTTTTTGGGTAATGAATATATTCGTTTGCAAAGTAACAAAAATAAATTGAAAAAAAGTTGTTTTTACCCAAAAGATTATGTTCGTTTTATCCTTATTCTTGTCCAGCTTACCTTAATCCTGTTGGTAAACATTCTTTACATGTCCGCCTTCTTGCGCTATAACACCGCCGACAACCTTGTTTTAGTGACATAAAAAACAGCAATCCCGAACCTGCCGGCAACACAAGGAAAGCCCATTTTGCATGGGGCAACCTTGCGTTGTCGGCAGGTTTGGAATTGAAAATAAAGCGACGTGCAGAGGGATGTGCACGTTTTGCACATGACATAAAAGCCTGTTACCAAACTAAGTGGCTAGCTAACTGCTCACCAAGCGCCCTTTGTATAGAGGTCGTCTTCGCCTTTAACGGCAATAAAGTCGGCAAAGAAGTTAACGTAGGCATCGCATACGGCGTTGGCAAAGCGTTTCCCCTTTTCGGCCGTAGACTGTTTGGGCGAACCGATGCCCGTATCTTTCGACACTTTTCCCCAATTGCGCGGCATCCATACACGACCCTCTTGCAAGGCGTCGATGGCGAAAGTGTTGCTCTTACCCTCGCCTGCATCCGCCAGATTCACCAGTTCGGGATGGTAATACATCATCACCGAGGTTTCAATCTCGTCGGCATGGTCGCCCGGATTGTCGAAGAACTCCTTGGCATTGCGCATCTTAAACCATTCGCTGGCAGCGATAAGGAAGTCGGGATAGCTGGTAAGCAAATCGCGAATCATACTCTTAAAGCTGTTGCCGCCATGTCCGTTAACGATAACGAGTTTGCGAAAGCCTTGATGATAGAGCGAGTCTACCATGTCGGTAAGTATGGCTTTCTGCGTTTCGTAACGCGCATGCACGCAAAAAGGCAACTCCCTTTGACCTGGATTTTGCGAACCCATGCCAACGGGCGGCATCACCATAGCGTGCAACCCGTGCTTGGTAAGCAGGCGTTGGGCGGCATCAACGGCGATGTCGTGCGACAAGATGCAGTCCGTTAGGTACGGCAAGTGGTAGTTATGCGGCTCGGTTGCTCCCCAAGGCAGCACCACCAGTTGGTAGTTAATCTGCCTCGTGGTGCCGTAATTGCTCACCGAGAGGTCGACAAGCTTATTCATTTGTTGGCGTTAGAATTTCGTTTTGAGAATTTCGTTGCACAGCATGAACGAGTTGATGAGCATGCGCGGAATGTGGAACGGACCTTTAAACAGATTGCCTTTGGCGGGTTGAGCCACCGTGCCATCGCGATGCAGGTAGCCATACCACTCGCCAAACTCTGGGTCGGGCAAGTGTTTGTAGATCCAATCGTTAATTCGTTTGTGGCGTTCCAAGTACTTTTCGTCGCCCGTAG
>NZ_HE999450.1:150327-153587 GCF_000312305.1 Prevotella conceptionensis 9403948
CGGTTTGCGGCCACCAGAATTTCATGTCTTGCGCATAGTCTTGCGAGGGCAATCCCTTACAGTCGCGGAAGTTGATGATACCTCCATAGGGCTCGTCCCAGCCCCAATCCCACGACCAATCCAATATTTCGAGGGCCATTTTCTTTAAGTCTTCGTCCCAATTGCGGTGGCGCGACTCTTCCAAAACAAACCAAGCCGTCTCTATGCAATGGCCGGGGTTGATGGTTCGGCCATTGATGGTGTCGATAAACTCGCCGTTAGGGCCTACCGTTTCAAGCAATGCCTTGTATTCGGGGTGCATGAAATAGTGCTTAATGGCATGCAACGAAGTGTCGATTTGTTCTGTCAGAGTGGGGTCGTCGATGGCCATACGCAGTCGCGATGCCGTGTTGATGAGTATCATCGTGAGCGAATGGCCCTGGCATTGCACGTTAGGCAGGTACTTGGCAGGCAGTAAACCGGGCGTGTAGGCATAGCGTTGCACCAGCTTGAAAAGGTCTAGTGCGCGTTGAGCATAGCTTTTGTCGCCAGATGCAATGGCGTATTCGGCCATGGCAATGATGGCGAAACACTCCGAAAAGAGGTAACGCCGCATGCGAAGTGGCGTTCCCTCGGCCGTCACCTCGAAGTACATGCGCCCGTCGGGTGCGGTGCAGTGGTCGATAATGAAGTCGATGCAACTCTTAGAGGCCGCAAGCCATTCTGGGTTTTGTTCGATATTGTTGTACGCAGCAGCGGCAATAAAGCCGAAACGACCTTGAAACCACACGCTTTTAGTGGTGTCCATGAGCGTTCCGTCACGGTCTACGCAGGTATATACGCCGCCATTTTGGCGGTCCAATCCATATTTCATCCAGAACGGCATCACGTTGTTCACCAAATCGTCTTTATAACGTTGCGCCCATTGTTGCAGATATTGTTTTGTATCCATTTGCTTGTTAGTGCTTTTTCTCTTTATTTATTTGCACACGTTGCACCTTTCAAAGAATCCAATCTCTTCTAATTCTCTACGCATTTGTGCCTCTTCTTCGTCGGTCATGTTGCGGAAGGGCGTGCGGTTAGGCCCAAGGTCGAACCCAAGGAACTTCATGATGCGCTTTCCGCCAACGATGTTTCCGCGGAAATGGCATATAACATTGATAACTGCTTGCGAGAAGTTTTGCTTTTCGCGAGCCGTTTCCAAGTCGCCACGGTTCCATGCATCGATGATGCCCACTAGCTCGCGACCGTTATAATTGGTTGTTCCGCCGATGCCGCCTTTTGCTCCGCCCTGTGCCAAAGAAGGCAAGATGGTTTCATCTTGTCCGTGCAGCATGTCGTACTTTCCATCCTTATACAGTCGGCATTGGTTGTATTCGTACAAGCTTTCGTAGGTGTACTTAATGCCGGCAAAGTTAGGTATGCGCCCATCTACGGCTTTCAGCAAGTCGGTCATGGGCAAGAAAGCACCGTTGAAGGCGGGTATGTGATAGTAATAGAAAGGAAGCGAAGGCGCAGCCTCGGCAATGGCGGCGCAATAGTCAACCAATTCTTCTATGCGACCAATCTTTGGGAATGGCGGTGCCATTGCTCCTACGCCCCAAGCGCCAATCTTTTCGACGTGGCGTGCCAAGGCAACGCTTTCTTTAAGGCAGCAGCTGCCAACGTGTACGATGACTTTAAAGCCTGCGGGAGCAACGCTAACCCAGCGTTCGGTCAGTTGCATGCGCTCTTCGGTGGTGAGCATATAGCCCTCGCCCGACGAGCCGTTGATGAATACGCCCTTCAAGCCGTTGTGCTGTAACATCTGTGCATAGCGTTCGATGGGTTCGAGATTTACTTCGCCGTTGGCATGAAATGGCGTAAACGGCGCATCAATCAGTCCTATAATCTTTTCCATTATATTGTGAGTTTTATTTAAGTTCGTGAGTTATTGAGCTTGTAAGTTGGTGAGTTTGTGAGTTATTGAGTTTGTGAGTTGGGTGTTCCTAGTTATAACTTCGTAAACATCTAGTGGGTAAATGTAGCCGAAAAGACTAAGAAAGTAAAACATAATAGAACCCGAAAACTCAAAAACTTATGAACTCAAGAACCAACACCTTACGGCATATTATCTGTTTGCGGTCGCAAGAACGTGAGTTGCAGGATAAGGGCCAAGGCCACGATGCCGCCAAGTAGGGCGAAACCTAAGCCCAGATTGCCGCCATCGCTCCACGAACCCAACACTTGCGTAACGGCTGCACCAGCAAAAACGCCCGTCATGTTCATGATTCCATAGGCTGTTGCGCGGTATTTGGCCGACACAAACTGGCAAAGGATGGGCATATTGTTGGCATCGAAAATGCCAAAGCCAATTCCGAAGAGCAATCCTGCGCCCACTACGCCCACCACGCTGTGGCCAAAACCCAGCAGCAATAACGCGGGAATGGTGAGACTTAGGCCGATGGCACTGGTGTAAATGCGGCCACGGACGTTGCGTTGAGCCCACCTGTCGGAGAGTATTCCGCCGAAAATAACGCCGATGAACGACGAAACAGAGATGGTGATGGTAGACATTGGGCCAGCTGACGTCATGTCTAGCGACAGATTTTCAGAGAAAAGCGTGGGTAACCAGTTCTTCGTTGCCCAGCCAGGAAGACTAGGAACAGCAAAATAGAAGAGGATAATCCAAAAAGCCCAGTTGCTTAGCACCACGCTCAGTCCGCGCCAAATGCTCTCGCGCTTTTCGCCTGGTGCCACCGTGTTGCGACTTTTTACACTGCATTCGGGGTTTTCGTGGAGCAAGAACATCAGCAACAACGAATAGAGAACGCCAATCAAACCGAGGGCGAAAAAGGTTTGGTGCCATGAAAAGTGATGGGCTAAGTTGGCGCCAAAGCCGCCTAAGCCTTGTCCCACGTATAAGCCCGTCATGTGCACGCCGATGGCAAACGAACGCGATTTGCCTGTGTGCCAATCGGTGATAAGTGCTAGGGCAGAGGGTATGTAAAGGGCTTCACTAACACCCATAAGGGCGCGAAGAACGTAAAGCGTTTCAAAATTGGTGGCGAAACCCATTGAAAGCGTAACGGCCGACCAAACGAAAAGACTGCCCACCACAAGCCACTTGCGGCTAAGCTTGTCGGCTATAACGCCTGCAAAGGGGCTGAAACAGCCGTACACCCACATAAAAACGGCCATTAACGCGCCAAAAACCTCGGCTGTTTTCAATTCTTCGATGTCGGCCTTTATCGCTCCTTGCATCGTGGAGAGCATCTGGCGGTCCATATAGTTGAGCAGGG
>NZ_HE999450.1:153779-162415 GCF_000312305.1 Prevotella conceptionensis 9403948
TTGTTGTTTTGATTAATTGTTGTGCGCCGTTGGGGTAAGTTAACCCTTTACGTGCACGCGTAAATCGTCTTTGTAGTGCGTACTCCTTATTTAAATATAGGAAGGTTTAGGCGTGACAAGGCTCGCTGTTAGTCCTTAGCAGTCCGCTTGTTGGTCAACTTCGCGCTGCACAAGGCATCAACCCTAGGGCATTATAGCCCATTCGGCAAGAGCTGTTTGCTAGTCTACGCGAAACCTAACTATCTCTGGTGTGCGAATACCTGGTTTCAATTCGCCGCCAACAACGTACACCCAACCATCCCAATAGGCAAGGACGCAACCAGCACGGGCCACAGAAGGATGTTGAAGTAGCTGCGTCCAAGTCCCGTCGCGATAGCACAACACCCTGTTGTTAAAGCGATACCATTCGGGTTCGTGCAGCAAATAGCCTTCGGGCAGCTTGTTGATGGCTGCCAGAAACACGTCTTTGTTAACGCCGCCAACCACCACAACGCCTTTCTGTGGCGTGGCGATGGCCGTTGATCCACCCGTAAACACTTCTTCGCCAAGGGCATCTGTGGGTACGGGTAGTGCAGTCCATGTGCCGCAACCTGCGTTGTAGCTTGCACCATTCATGGCCAACTGCGCCGCCTTACTGTCTGTTTTGGGTGCGAAACCACCCCAAACGCCCAGCAAGTCGCCCGCTAAGGCGGCGGCAATAGGCTGAACACGGGCTATCCCTGGTATGGAGGGCCCTTCTTTCCAGCCCTCTTTTGCTGTGTTTTTAAGGTCTAACGACCACACTTTTTGTGTGGCAACACCCTCGCAATTGCCTCCCACCACATATAATATGTGGCCAACCACCGCGCCAGCCATGTTGTCTAAGGCGTGGGGTAGGCTGGGTAGAGCCTCTTGTTGCATGCCCGTGGCAGTGGGGCGCAAGCGAATGGCGGTGGTAAGACCGCCTGTTTCGTTGTTGCCGCCTACGAAAATCAGCGAGTTTTCGTAAGTAACGCTCACGCCGTAAGCTGCAGGTTGGGGCATCTGTCCAACGGTTTTCCATTCTAGGCGGTTGCCCTCGGCATTTAGTTTGGCGGCATAAATGGCCTTGTAAAACCGCTTTTTGCCACCCTCTGCCACAGGCTTGTCGGGGAAGTTACAACCTCCTGCAATGTATAAGTAGCCGTTAATAACGCCACAATAGCAGGCCGATACGCCTTTATCGAAACCTTGCTCTTCTGTGGGAAAGCCCACCAAGCGTTGGATGGAGTTAGAATTCTGCGCCATAGTATATGCTGTAAATAGGGCAATCAACACAAAAGAGATTATTAGTCGTTTTGTGTTTGCTTGCGCTTTATTAGAAAATATTTTATTATCTAAATGCAAAACCTACGTAATTTTTAGTTATATTGGCCACAAAGTTAATTTAAAAACAGGAAAATACAAAAATAATTATGCACTTTTCTCATAGTATTTAATTTAAATAACGATTAAGGTAGGGTATCAAGTAGATTGGTTACGTAGAAATCTTAATCGAAATTTGTCTTCTTTTCAGTACGAATTTTAACATTATGAGTGCCCTTTTTGGCCACCAATCGTCCGCCCGACCGCAAAAAATCGATTCTTGCGAAGGTTTGTTCTGATGCAAAAAAGGGTTAGTGGTAGATGCAATCAAAATGAATACACATTGCATAAAACCGCAGTTTGCACTTGGTTTTGGGCTATTTGATGCTAAATGTAGTGCAATATGCCGCTAAACGCAGTGCGTTTTGGTGCTAAATGCTGTGCATTTTGGTGCTAAACGCAAGGTGTTTTGGTACTAAATGCAAGGCGTTTTGGTGCTAAACGCAGTGCAAAATGCTGCTGAATGCGAGGTGAAAAGCATAAATATTCACTGTAAATGGTATAGACAAAGCCTCTTCAAACCATTAAAACATGGCTCAAAAAGGGCAAAATGCACCTTGAAAAGTGGAATTTTCGTGGCTAAAAGTGGGTATTTGGGCGTAAAAAATAATGGGCTGACGACCAAACTAGAAAGGTAAAATGGTACTAAATGCGGGTAATCTACGCAAAAATAGACAGAAGGAGAAGTCTGGAAACTTGTAAAATGCGGCAAATTGCCCGAATAAACACCATTGTTTTCGCTAGAAGGTGTTGGTGAAGAGGATGTGTTTTGTAAAATATTTGTACGGCTTTTGGCTGTTGAATTTGTGGGTCTTTCTGGTTGTAAGTTTATGGGTTGTTGAGTTATTAGGTTTGCAAGTTTATTAGTTTTATGTGTTGTTCTGTTCGTGTGTTTGTGAGTTGTTGGGTCTGTTTATCTGTTTAAAAGCCAGCCATTTGTGCCTTAGCAGAATTCTAATGGCTGGCATTTTATCCCCTGATAGGCATTTAGGGAATTTCAAAGAACCACTCTACGAATGAGTTAAAGTCATGCCATTGGGGTTGTAATTCTCCCTTTTGAAAGTCGATAAGCTTTTGTCCAAGTTCAATTTCTAAAACCGCTCCTGTTGAACGATTGTAGAAAAAGCCGCCTTCCCCCTCAAAGCTGTCGAGCGGAATGTACTCGTTGGGCAATTCAAGTGCATCGTGGGCAAAGGTAATGGCAAGCTCGTAGTTTGTATTTATTGCGAACCAACATATTTGATAAAGTTCTTGATGTCTGCCATAAAAGGTGGGACTGTCTTCTACGTGCAAGAAGAATGTTGCAAAATCACTGGTTAGGTCTATTTTCAGTTTCCTTAGCGCATCGGCATATTCTTGCGTGTAGTCGTCATTCCACCAACCTTTCTCCTTACAAAAGGTTTTGATTTTTTTTGATAGCATAAGTTTCTATGTTTTAAACTTGTTGAAGTACGTTGCCCAAATATTGCATTGTACTATAAACGTATGGCTTGTAAAATGAGCGTATATCGGTTTAGTTGCTGGTGCTGCGCGTTTTGTTCCACTTGAAAAATATCATGAACCACGCACCAACACAAACCACAAAGATAACAAATTTGGTGGTCTTATCTGGGCTATGTCTGAATAATGAATTGAGCATCATTATCTGTACGATAAGGTGGAAACAGGCGGAGGCTAATACAGACTTTGTTGTTTCGGCGATTTTGCCTATTCCCCAGCTGCCAAAAATAAGCAAAGATAAGAAGGTAAGGTTGTGTACAATAGACCTGTCGTGCACGAATGAAAGATGCCACACGTACCAGAGGCACCCAATTATTAAGTACTTCGCCCAGGGTTTAAGGCCTTTCAGTTCCTCTTGCAGATACCCTCGCCAGCCATATTCTTCCTCGATACAGTAGACTATGGTGCCAATGATGGCGACAAACGCGTAGATGTGGTTTTCAAGTTTGTAATCGTTATTAACGCCTATCGCGGTAAGTAGCACGATTGGGATGGCGCACATCAATAGCGATTTCTGTTTGGAAGTGCCGAACAATGACATTTCTACCCTTCGTTCTTTCCTCAAAAAGGGCATAACAATGAAGGTGCCTAAAAGTACGCCACTAGGGTGAAGCAGTGCGAATACGAAGATGGAGAGCCATGCTGGCAGCTTTAGTATCGCTGGATGAATGTTGAAAACATCAAATCTAAATAGGTTTGATACTGCTGTTGCTATGATAAAGAATATCAGTAACCTTTTCCAGCTTACAGGATTGGTCGTGTTTTTGTCTGCCATCTTTTCTAAGTGTATTGGTTCTAACTATGTAAGTATCTACGCAAAGCGGTTTATTTTATTGTGTGTGGCCATAATAAATGCGGTTTTGATTGGTGTAAATAAAAACAATTCGTATATTTGCAGTATAATAATCGTTGCCACTGGGAGATGCTTTTGACAAGCCATGCAACATGTAAACACACTAACGGATGGAAAGACTATTGTACATTATAATCCTTGTTATCGCGTATGTTTGGCTCAGGCGGCTAAGACATAAGGGCGAACATGGGGTGGAGCGTGGAGTATCTGCCACCGAACCTCCTGCGGTGTGGCTTTCGTACACTAGGGCCGAGCCTTGTTTTAAAATGGCTGGACGACTGACTGAGTGGCGAGAAACGGGGAAAGAGGCAGAAGGTAGACAGTATGAGAACGATGCGGAGGGGCATAACGAACACGCTGTGACGATAAGGATTAATAGAAAGAACATAACAATGGAAAACAAATACGTAGGAATGAGTACCCTTGAAATGATTGAGGAGATATGCAAGGCGTTGGGTTGCCCCTTTGAAAGGGACGAGGAAAACTTCGCCGACTTTACTTTTCAAGGCGAAGATTTTAGGATTCAGGCTTTGCACGGCACACGTTACTTTAACATTATGCGCGTTTCTTGGGCGGAGGCAAGTCTCGATGATGTTGACCAAGTGGCCTGTTTGCAGCGAACTATTAATGAGGTGAACATGTATGCCGCATGTGTTGTGGTTTACACTATCGACACGGATGCGAACGTTATGCACCTGCATTTTCGGCGCCATGCGGTGATTACGCCTGAAATGCCTGCCGTTGAAGAGTATTTTAGGTCGTTGCTGATGCCTTTCTTCTCGCTTGAACACGACTTTGTGAACGAGTTTCAGAACATGAAAAAAGAGATGGGATTGGAGTAGGAGAGGCGTTTAAAGGTGAAAAAGTGAAAAGGTGAAAGAGTGAAAGAATGGCTGCGCCTTTTAAAGGTGAAAAGGTGAAAGAGTGAAAGAATGGCTGCGCCTTTTAAAGGTGAAAAGGTGAAAGAGTGAAAGAATGGCTGCGCCTTTTAAAGGTGAAAGGGTGAAAGGGTGAAAAAATGGCTGCGCCTTTTAAAGGTGAAAGGGTGAAAGGGTGAAAAAATGGCTGCGCCTTTTAACTTGTTGGCTCGTAAACTTCTCTTCTCGTTTACTCGTCAACTCGTCAACTGCCAACTTATCCACCCGTTTCCTCGCTAACTTGTCCACTCGTCAGCTTGTCCCACTTGTTAACTCGTCAACTTGTTAACTTGTCCACTAGTCAACTAATTAACTCGTTCACTCGTCAGCTTGCCCATTCGTCCACTTGTTAACTTGTTAACTCGTCAACTCATCTACTTGTTTACTCGTCAACTTGTCTACCCGTTTACTTGTCAGCTCGTCATCTACTCCACATATAGATAAGGGTGTGCACCTACATAACAGGTGCACACCCTTATCTTATAAGCGATTTGCTTTGGGGCAAACCTTGTGTGTTATCGTTTTAAAAGGCGGTGCGTATGTACTTGGCCGTCGGCCATTACTTGCACGAGGTACACGCCCGGAACAAGGTTGGCGAGCGAGATACTTACTTCTGTTCCATCTGTTGAAACGGCACTACCAAGTAAACGGCCATTGATGTCGAACAGTCTTACGCGTTGTAGACCAGTGCCACGCACCGTTAACGAGTGGCCGTCGTTGTTGGTTAGGGTGTAGTTGGCAGTGGTTGTGCCAGCGATATGGGTTACATTCGACGCCACAGTAAAGATAGTTTCCTCCTTATCATATAGCTTTTCTACATCGAAACGTTCGGCATCGGGGTTGTCGATGCCCGCGCTCGTTTCCTTTATCACCACCAACTTCATCCTATATTTGCCTTCTTTTAGGGTGCTAGGTACGCTTATGGTAAATGGCATCCATGTAGTACGAAAACCATCTAGCTCCATTGGCTTTGTGCGTTGTGTCTCAAAAGCCACGTTACCCTTGGAGTCGAGCAATTGTAACTTGGCATAATAGCCGAATCCCAGCCCGCCTTTGTTCCTTATGGGGACATGGATGGTTTCTTCGTTTCCTGGTTTTAGCCAAAGTTTAGACGGCTGTTCGGTTAGTTGGAAACCTGCATTGATCGAGTCTTCCTCCACGATACGCACCTTGCCGTTGCCTATCTCAATCACCATTCGGGGTGCTTGTCGCATGTGTATCCACTCTCCCCAGCGGCCGTTTTTTTCTAGCGGGGCGCACATGGGCAGCAGTTGGTAATAGCCATTGGCCAGTTTCGTGAGGTCTACCTTTATCTTCACCGTCTGCGGGTTGGTGTAGTCGCGCCCCATTTCCCCGTTAGAATATTGCCCATAGACGCGTTTTGTATAGCCACCTGTGGCGTGATCGTCCGACGGACAGACAGTTATCCGCTTGCCATTCATGTCGAATATGCCCACGCCAATGTCGCCCTTGAAGGGCTTTCCGTAGTTATTAAATTCGTTCATCTCAACAGCTGGCATGTAGCCAACGGCAAAAGTTTTGCCACTTCCTCGGGGGAGCTTTAGACTTCCCCCAATATTGAACTTCAGTTTGGGCGTACTTGCCAGCAATGCAGGGTCTATTGGTTTTGTGTTTCGTTTGTTGGGGTGAGCCAATATCGCAATTAGGCCGTAGCTGAAATCCATTGCCTTTCCGCCAAACTCGTTTCCTGATTGTGCAACAGACAGCGTTGAGAGCGAGAAATACGCATCGCCCTGACCGCCCCAGCCAAAGTTCATGTGGAAAAGTCCTTGCTCGTTAACCCCGTCTGTTACCCAAGCGTGCCCTCCTCTGCCTCCTCGTTGACTGCCCGAAAGGTAAACGGGGAAACCGTTGGTTAGCTCTTGGCGTATGATGTCTGTGAAAGCAGGCAGTCCTTCGTCACTTCGGCTCACAAAGGCCGTAGAGTAATCAAAGTTTTCTCGCAAGGCTTTTTCGGCCGATTCGTTTTGCGCACCGCTCAAATAGGGGGTGTATTGCATGTACGTGGCAATTCCTACGTCGCTCATTAGCTTTGCAACGGCGTCTTGTTCCCTTTGGGTGCCTGGGTCGTAATATCTGTATTCGTCTTTCATGTTGGCCCAGTCGTAGTATGATTTGCTGAAATCGGCATGCTTCACCTTATTATCAGATCTCACGGTATAGGTGTTTTCTCCCTTTCCTTGTATGGGCCATTTGTGGTAATACATTACTTGTGCGATGGCCGTTGCCACGCAACCCGTGTAATTATAGCCCGTTTTCTTGTTGTAAGGTTTGTCTTGATTCCACTTGCAGGTGAGCAATGGGGCAACCGCTTTGTAGGTAGGCATCGCTCTTGTGGCGGGTTGCGTTGAGATTGGTGCTTGTTGTAGCTGTGCGAAACGTTCGCGATAGGCTTGCAAAAGAAGCTTTACGCCGGGGTTGGCATTCAGCGTATCGAGCGTTCCGTTATCCCCATAGGCAAGTATTTCGCCCATAGCGTCGTCGCCCGAAACTACAACAAAGCCCTTGCCTTGCTTGTCGTTGAACACATAGAAGGGCTCAATGGGCTGTTGTTTGCCTGCTCGGGTTTGTGCCGATGCGATGGATTGGCGATTGGGCATGACGTATTTTCGCGCGATATCGAGGGCTTGACGGGCCGTAACCTGTTTGGCTTGAACGGGCAATAGGGTTGCAAACGCAAGTGCGAATAGCGCAAATGCCTGTCGGTAGTGGTTAAGTCCGCGCAGCGAAACATGGGTAGGCTTGCACCTATTTGTGGCGTAGTGTTGGTTCATTGTTTTGTAATTCTTTTTGTTTGTTTTTTGTTTTCACTCTATAATTCTCTTTTTGGTATTGGTAAGGTGTTATTAAACGCGTTCCCTTATGATTGGAAACGCGTGCAAAGTTACATAAAAAGAATGAGAAAACATCCGCTCTCTTGCGTTTTAACAAAGCGAGTTGGCAGGGTGGTGAGTAAACAAGTTGACCAGTTAACGAGTGGATAAGTTGGCGAGTAGACCAGTTTACGACTTTACGAGTTGGTAAGTGAATGGGTTAATAAGCTAAGTGGCGCAGCCGCCTTTTCCCCTTAATAGGCCTTTTCACTTATCTTCCGTTTCATTGTTCAGCCTTTCTAAGAACAGCTCGAACAGGCGCGATATGGCGTATTTGTTCAGTTCTTGTTCGCTCACCCAAATGTAGTCGGACGGCAGATTGGGTCTAACACTTGTTTCAACAACGGCAAATTGCGCCATGATGATACGGTGGGTGAGTACGTGGCGGAAGGAATATGGCCCCTTGATTGTGGGTGTAAGGGTGGAATGCTGCTGAGAGTTGGGCGGTAAGGCTGTTGATTCGGTGCCTTGTTCGCCCCTAAAAAGCCGGTCGATACACGCTAATAGCTGTGGCGAAGGGAAGTTTCCCAAGCTATTACAGCCCTCGCGCTTGTTGGTTTTGGGTGTTTGTACACCTGAAAGTACTACATCTTCGTATAGCAAAGGTTCCCAAAGGCCCTGCCAAATGTCGCCCGCCGGCCGCTTTCGGATGGCAATTTCGCCCCCACACCTTATATATATGTAGTCCATGCGCCGTTGTTTGGGGGCTTGCGACTTGGTTTTTACGGGTAGCGAACGCACCAAACCTTGTGCGAAAGCCACACATTGACCACTTAACGGACAGCTGTTGCAGAAACTTGGCGTATCGTTTGGCACGACTGTGTGGCCGTTTACCTTGCCAGTTTCGCCCTTCACGGGCAAGCATTGCAGTGCACCAAAGTCCATGATGGCCTCGTTGTAGCGTGCCGGAGCGTGGTGGGGCAAAAGCGATTGGGCTAAGGTGGCGAACTGTTTTTTGCCTTCGGTGGAGTTTATGGGCGTGTCGATGCCGAAGAAACGCGCCAAAACACGATACACATTGCCATCCACTACCGCCACTGGAAGGTTGAAAGCGATGGACGAAATGGCTGCCGACGTGTACGGACCAAC
>NZ_HE999450.1:162552-172019 GCF_000312305.1 Prevotella conceptionensis 9403948
CCGCTTGGGTGCAGGTTGCGAGCGCGCGAGTAGTAGCCCAAACCTTGCCAAAGGCGCAACACTTCGTCTTCGGTGGCAGCTGCCAAGGCGTTTACCGTGGGGTAACTGCGCATAAATCGCTGCCAATAGGCCATGCCTTGGCTCACTCTCGTTTGCTGTAAAATCACCTCACTAAGCCAAATGGCATACGGATCTTTGGTTTCGCGCCACGGCAAACTTCGGCCGTGGCATTGAAACCAATGGAGTAGGGCGGTGGAAAAGGGATGGGTTGTGGTCACGATGTGGGCTTTAAGCAAAAACGATAATGAGCAGGGCATGGCGCAAAGAAGGCTACTTCTCCTTCTCTTTGTCCTCCTTTTCGGTCTTAGGGAAGTTCTTTCGTATCAGTGCAAACATCTTGTCTTTATCTTTCTTATACAGCTTTACGTACTTTTCGAGTGCGGGTACAGGTCCCGTAAGGTCTTTGTTGTTGATGTAATGGTTCAGTGTTGCCACCATCGCAGCCTCGTATCCGTCCTCTGTTTCTTTGGTTTCCTTGTTCTCTAAGGCATAAAGAATGTAGCCTGCATAATAGCTAAACAAGTAAGGGTTCGACTCCTTTTTGGCTAGAAGTTGGGATTCGTTCTTCCCCATTGGTATCGTAACTTGGTCTGACGGCACCGCCCAAGCCATGATAAACCTAGCTGCATCTTCCATGTCGCGGGCAGTAAACCTATGCGATAGGTAGTATTGGCAGCATCTTTCAACATCTTTGGTATGCTTTCGGCAGTCTTCGGCTGTTTCAAGTTTCGGCAGTTCAGGCAAGTCGCCATAGCCTTTCTTGGCCTCTTCTTTTAGCTTTTCCAACTCTTCGCTTAGGCTTTGGGCCTTGTCTCCCTGGTTATTCCCCTCGTAATAGGTAACCAGATACTCGGCTTCGTCGGTGTATTCTTGGGCATGTTGCCCAAAGAGATCTTTGTAAATGGCCAATGCGCGCAACTGAAAATTGATGGCATCGGCCTTATTGCCTGCGTAAAACGAGTTCTCGGCAGCGTGGATAAGTATCACAGCCATGTCTTTATCGTTGGTATAAAGCCCCTCGTATATTTTCAATGCTTTCTTGCTGTTGGCCATAGCCTCCTTATGTTGTCCGTTAGACGATAGGTATAGCGAGAGGTTGTCTAAGTACCACGCATACCGTTTGTCTTTGGTGTTGAAGTGTTTGCCGTATAGGTCTACCACATTCTGGGCCGTTTCTACGGACTTACTCAGGCGTTTGGCCCTGAAATAGGCCTTACCAAGGAACACCAACCCGTCAATATAGATGGTGTCGGCCTCACCATGAAGGTGCTTTACCTTTGCGGTGTAGTCTGTGAAAGCCGCTATGGCCTTGTCGAATTTGCCGTCGGCAATGAGCATACGAGCAGTGCTGTCCATCTCGTGCAGTTGTTTTTCTTGCTCCGTTTTCTGTGCTTGTGCAGCGTTTGCGGCGAGCAACAGCAGTGCCGCGAGTAGTGTTTTCTTCATAAGCGTTATGGTTGATATTAGTTTTAATGTTGATATTTGGTGGTGGCGAAGCCTTGTCTTCACCACCGTTTTTGCTTGATTTAAATTTCTTGGTTGTAGAATACTTCTGTTTTTTTAGTTTTGTTGTATGCTGTTTCTAATTACGCATTGACGAGCTTTTGCGTGTTGGATTTAAAGTCACTTGTAGGGGTTGGCCAGTGAATGGGCCGCCTTTCAAACTTGCAGCTCCATAACTTCATCGGCTTATAACCTCACGAACTCACAAGCTCATGAACCCATAACCTCACAACCTCACGAACTAATGAACTCACAACCTCATACCCTCACAACCCCGTTTATTGTTCGGGATATTGCTGATAGATGGTTAGGCCGAAGGCATGCGTATAGGCATATATATGCTCCATGATGTCGGCCAGCGTGTGTTCGTAATGGATGTCGGGTGCATTCTTAATGAAAAAATAGAACTCTATGGGCAGTCCGCACTGCGTGGCCTCTATCTGTTTCACCATCAACGTTTGCTCTTCGTTCACCTCTGTACGCTTGGTAAGATATTGTTCGATGAACAAGCGGAAGAGCGAGATGTTTACTTGTTGGCCTTGCATCTGCTCTTCGGTGAGCAACTTGCTCGAAAGCAGCGAGTCTTTAAGGGCATCGTCTACCAGCTTAACACTTCTGAAATCTACGTACAGCAAGCGTTTAACGCGTCGCCCAGCACCCTTTTGCATACTACGCCAGTTTTGGAATGAACCGCTAACCAATGCCAACGGCGGAACGGTAACGGTGGTGTTGTCGAAGTTTCGCACCTTTACGGTGGTCAGGCTGATGTCTTCCACCACGCCATCGGCAGGTGTTGACGGCACCGTTATCCAGTCGCCCTTCCTCACCATGTCGTTACTCGTTAGCCTAATGCCCGCAACCAGCCCCTCGATGGTGTCTTTAAACACCAGCATCAGTATGGCCGAGGTTGCTCCAAGACCAGCAATGAGCGACAGCGGGTTCTTGTTGAAGAGGATAGCAACCACCACAATCACGGCGATAAAGATAACGATAACTTTCAATACGCCGCAAAATGTGCGGATATATTGGCGAACGGCCGGACTGGAAGATAGTTTAAGCTGTGTGAGTGAGTTGATGAAGGCGATGAAAAGCCTTACCGACATCACCACAATGTATATGGCCGTGAGTTTCTCTAAGGCGGTATGCACCCAGGCATACTGGAAGAACACCAAGGGTAAGAGCCACGAAACCACGATGGCTGGCACAATTCGGCTTGCCGTCTTCAGCACATTGTCGTTGAAAAGGATGTCGTCCCAATTGCTTTTCGTCTTGCTGGTGATGCGGTGCACCACGGGAATAAGTATCTTACGGCAAAGCGCGCCTGCCGCCCAAGCCAGTAATATGGTGACCAGCACCAACAAAACGTGGCGCACAATGGGCACGGTGTTGCCCGATACGCCTGTCAGGCGGATAATTTGTTCTACGTAATCTTTTATTGTTTCCATTGATATGTTGGTTTTTAAAACATGGTTATCAGTGTTGTTTGGGGCTAGGGTTGGCATAGAGCCGTGCAAACCTTGTCTTGAAATGCACGTGCGTTGCGGCCGCGCATCACGCCTTGGTTGATGATGGCAAAGCAAAGGCGATGTCCGTTGGCGGCTGTGCAATAGCCTGCCAGCGAGAACACGCCCGTAACGCTGCCCGTCTTGGCACGCACGTTGCCACGAGTAAACACCCCTTTCATGCGCGATTTCAGCGTGCCGTCTATGCCGGCGATGGGCAACGAGGGCGAAAGGTGCAGGTAAATGTTGGCATTGCGAGCGGCATAGCGCAACATGGCAACCTCCAATTCGGTCGAAACATAGTTGTATAGCGATAGCCCCGACCCATCTGCCACCTTGTAATCAGCGGCGTTAAGGCCTAGCTTGGCGATGAGCCTTTTCACCACTTGTGCCGCGTTTTTGGCCGTGGCGGGCTTGTTTCCCGTTGCTGCGGCAATTTGGAAGAACATGGCTTCGGCGTAAAGGTTGTCGCTCTCTTTCATCATACGCATCAGCACTTGGTCCATTGTGTGAAAGCGCGTGCAGATGCAAGTGGCGTCTTGCGGACGTTGACCCGTGGCGGTAAAAGCGTCTAGCACGATGCCTGCCTTGCGTAGTTCTTGCATAAAGCGGTCCATAAACACGTCTTTGCGCGCATAGACCAATGCCGAGAGCACAGGATTGTCGTCGTCCCAGCACCAACCCTTACCCAAAAGGTCGGTTGTTTTCATCGACTTGTCGGCGTAGAGTGTGCCGCGAATGGTGTCTACCCCCATCTTTTGCAGGCTTTCCACAAAGGCGTGCATGTCGTCGGTGTTGAAACGCGGATCCATACCGCCAACGCAATACACGTTGCCCGTAAGTGTTCGGTTTTCGATAGTGCCTGTATAGCACAGCTCTGTTTTAAACTGGTGCGAACCGCCCAGCTTGTCGAGGGCTGTAATGGCCGTTATCACCTTCATGGTAGATGCGGGGCGCATGGTTTGGCGTTCGTTAAAGCGGTATATGGCCGAGTCGGCATCGAGGTCGTAAACCATCAATCCCAGTTGCGAAGTGCGCAACATGTCGGCTTGTAGCAGCCTGTCTATGCGTGCTTTCACCGATTGGGGCCACGGCAACAGGCTGTCAGTGGCCAATGTGTCGGCCAAAAGCGAGTCGGCAGACAGCGTGTCTGCCGCTGCCACGGTTTCGTCATCGTCGTCAGTAACGTCTTTTTCCACTTGCCCCATCATTGGCAAGGCCATCAGCCAAGCCAACAGAAGTACGAGGGCGTATTTGCTCTTTAATTTCATCATTTGGGTGTTGCTTGCCGTTTCCTTATCTCGTCGATAAAGGCGTCGGCGTTGTCTGGTTGCACGCTCACTAGCCGTTTGTGTCCGCATTGCAGCAGCACATATTGCGAAAGGCCGAATCCCGTAGACATCTTGCGGCATGAAACGATGTCGTTAACGCGTATTCGCCTTGTTTTTGAGAAACGTCCGTTGTCGATATACAGCATCTCTTCGTCGTCGTTGCGGCGAAACACGTACGTGGTGTGCACAACTCGTTCTATCATTAGCACCACCACGGCGGCCAACAAGCATCCAGCCAGGGGGCTTTTCGTCCAAAACATGTATAGCGCAAGCAGTGCAAAGGCAAGTATGCCGCAGACTGATGCGGGTGAAAGGCGTTGGTGGAATGTTCTGTCCATTGTGGGGTAGGTGCTTTTGTTGAGGTGTTGGCGTTTGTGTGGGTGCCTGTTTGCCGCTCCGCCCCATTAGCACAAGGGCGTTGTTTGGGCAACAACGCGGTATCGGCATCCTTTTGCCAACTGTCATTTCACGATCTACAAAGTTACAAAAATAATTGTTCTTATCGTCCCTTTACTGCCTTGTTTATTCTTTTTTAGTATAAAGAGGGTGGGGTGTAGAGTCAACCAGCAAGTGCAAAATCATTAAAGACAGGTTCTAAAAGTTACCTCCACTGTATTTTTTAGATTTTATCTGTGCAGATTTCCCTGTAAATCTTGTTGGAGCATGGTGGACAATGCAACTGAAAGAGCAAGGGAAAGCTGCACAGATAGAGGCAAAAATCCAGTGAAGAGCGAATTTTAAACGGGTGAAAAGGCATAAGTGCAGAATTTTATAGCCAAACAGAATTGCTTTTGGGAAATTGTTGGTAGAAGATCGCAAGATGCACATAGCATGGCATCAACAAGCCCTTACGTAGGGAAAAAGCAACACTTTGGTTTGCTTACGGTGTATCTATGGCTTTCCAAATCCAATTCTGTTTGACTATAAAACCTACCAAAATTCTTTTGCATAACTCGCATTTTGGGTGTCTGAAATAGGGACTTTGTTTTTGGATTGAAGTGTATAAGCAACAGCAAGGCTACTTAATGTGGTGTTAATTTGCGTCTTTATATTTTACAAAACACCCTCTGCTTGACTCTCCATTCTAGAGAAAATAGCGGTTGAAAAATAGGAAAATACCCACTATTCTCTGTCTTACGCACTCTTCTACTTGTCTGTTTTTAAGAAAACAACCTGTGTTTTGCACCATTTTGCCTTTCTAGTTGCTTGCCATCGGGTAATTATTTCAACCCCAACTGCCTACATTTAGCCCCTAAAATCCCACTTTTTTAAGCACTTTTTGCCCACTTTGACCCAGGTTTTTAATGGTTTGAAGGGGTTTTACCCACCTCTTTGCAGTGAATTTTTATGCGTTTCGCCTCGCATTTAGCGGCAAAACGCACTATGTTTAGCACCATTTTACCTTGCGTTTAGTACCAAAACGCACTGCATTTAGCATCAAAACGCACTGCGTTTAGCGGCATATTGCACTGCATTTAGCACCAAAACGCACTTCATTTTGCTGCAAATGGCCCAAAATCTGGTGCAAGTTGCGGCTTTATGCAATGCACATTCATCTTGCCTGCATTTACATGCACCCCCTTTTTGCATCAAAACAAACCTTCGCGAGAATCGAATTTTTGCGGTCGGATGGGCGGTTGGTGGATTACGAAGGCACTCATAATGTTAAAATTCTTACTGAAAAGATTACAGTAGTTGACGAGTAGACGGGTAGACGAGTAGACAAGTAGACCAGTTGACGAGTTAACAAGTAGACAGGTTAAGGAGTGGATAAGTTAAGGAGTGGATAAGTTAAGGAGTGGACAGGTTGGCGAGTAGACGAGTAGATAAGTAGACGAGTAGACAGGTTAACGAGCAGACAAGTTGACAAGCTAATGATGTCCGCCGAACTCTCCACGGCAAAGTGCAGCGGTGTGGTTGCTGGCCATGCGCACGCAGTACATGCCTAATGAAGACTTGTAACGCCCCCAAGCGTATGCCCATATCTTATCCTTTCGTTGTTCATCGTTGTTCATAAACCACTCCTTTAAAAACACAACCGCATTTTGTGGGCGGTAAATGGGTGAGAGTTTTAAATTTTATTGTAAATTTGTCCAATACTTCGTACATGAGAGGCGTGTTTATTTTGGTTGTTGTGCCAAAAGGTAATAAGCTCTTCTCAATGTATAGGGAGCTTAAAAAGACAAGACGACTTCGTTAATAATATAGTGTTAGATTATGGTAACTGTTAACAATGCGTGCCGTGCGTTATTTGTTTTCATCGCATTCACATTAATGGGTTGTCGATCCAATGTGGAGTTACCTGCCCAATTGGTGGCAGTGGTGGACAATTATCCCCCTAATTATAATCCTGATGGTTCTCATATAGAATATTCACGGAAAATAAATGTCGTATTTAAAATTAAGAATGTAACTTGTAGAAACCTTTTTATCCCTATAAGCGATGAAAGAGGAAATAAGTATCATTCTTTTATTAAAGTTTCATCACCAAAGAAGCATAATGTAATGGCAGGTGCTTACTATTGGCAGAATAAAAGTATGCTAAATAGTGGCGACAGTATTAGCATTTGTGTTCGATTAATGGAACTAGAACTACGAGATTTGGGTGTGTATAATTTAAATCCCAAAGAAGTGATAACGCATTTGTGTTTTGAGTATGTTATTGATGCAGAAGACTTGAAAGAAAACGATTATCTTATTCCTATGTTGAAATTCCATATTTCTCAAAACGTTAAGTATGTTCATCAAGAACCCGAAGGGATGTGTGGAATATGACGTGTAATGAATAAGTTGTTGGCTTACCGACCCCAAACCCCATTGAAGTAGTCTTGACTTTTAATATTTCAAGAAATAGTGAGGAGTTTATTGTCTTTGTGATGCGATAAGGCCACGATAAAAACGCTACTCATGTACGAAAGGCGGGAGAATTACTAAGTGATTTGCTGTACAAAAGGGGGGTGTATAGAGAGGGGTCAATGTGTGGATGGTCTAATACAGAAGTGTACTTAATGGGTTTTGATACAACACGTTCTAGTTGGAAGGCATGGATCTATATCGTATTTATATCAATTATTCTGAAAAAGATAAGAAAGAGAGAAAAGTCAAGATGACTTCAATAAACAAATATACCACACTTTTGTAAAAAAGTACCAAAAAGTCTTTGCTGCTTATTTTACTTTTACTATATTTGTAGCCGTGGAGACATCTGTCTCATAAACATAAACAATACACGAAAACACATTGAGCCATGAAAGCAATTGTATCTGTTGCGTTTTTGCTTTGTTCCGTCTGTCAACCTTTATCGGCACAAGACGGCAATTTCCACGCAGGCCTGCGGCTTGGCGGAGGCATCAGTTCCAATTCCAACGTCGACCGGATATTGGTGAGCGAGGACTATTATTCCAACTATTCTTTACGGAAACGCGTGCTGTTTGTGCCATGCGCCGAGCTGTTCTTTCTGTATAAGCCGCAGGGAAGCCTGTGGGGCGTGGAGGCAGGCATCGTTTATTACAACCGCACGGCACGTGTTAGGTACGATGATAGGGACGAGCTAAACTATACGCTCTCCGCGCGTTACCACCATCTGGGCTTGGCAGCCTACTTCAACCTCTATCCTTTCAAGGAGCGAAACACGTGGCATGTGTCGCTGGGTGGACGCCTTGGAGCGAACCTTTCGCCCGAAAACCTAAGCTATAAAGGGAACCAAGAGGACGCAAAGTTTAAGAAGTGGAAGTACCCAAGCGTCGAGGAGACGGAACGGGTGATGCGAAGTAAGCTAAAAGGACGCCCCGACGCTGCACTTGGCGGAGGCGTGGGCTACGACTTCCATTCGGGCATCTGCATCGACTTGCGCTTTCATTACAGT
The DNA here is from genome assembly GCF_000312305.1 of Prevotella conceptionensis 9403948. GTDB lineage: Bacteria > Bacteroidota > Bacteroidia > Bacteroidales > Bacteroidaceae > Prevotella > Prevotella conceptionensis. Next base: position 170,814 of record NZ_HE999450.1, read on the forward strand.
TTGGGGAGTACCATCAAGACCGAGACCAACACCTTTAACTGGGTGGAATGCGCCAACCACAACTGGCAGGCAGAGCTTACGGTTGCGTATGTGATAGACATTAAGTGAGGCCTGCGCTGAACCGCTGCACTGTAAAAAGATAAACCGTTGTTGCCTATTCACTCGCTTGTTTCTCTCGCGCGTACGCGCGCGTTCCTTATAATATTACTATCTATCTTTGCATACACATGAATAACCCTAGCCCCAATAACCAACGCAATGTGCGGCGTGCCGTAGCCCTTTTGGCCATTGTGCTTGCCCTGTTGTTGTGTTTCCGACTCTGCAAACGCAAAACAGCAGAAGAACCCACGCCCCCACCAACTGAACAGGGAACAACCTCGACAAAGGTTGCTCCGCAACATACCTCTGGGGGAACTCATCCCAAGGGAAGTGGCTTACGTATAAGGAAAGATGCTGGGACAAAGGGCATAAAGAGACGTACTAACACTAAGCCAACAACCCCAAAGAAGGAGGAGAAGCACGCCACAGCAGAAGACGAGGGTGTAACGGATGCGCCACAAACGCGGGTTGGAGCAACCGAACAACCTGTGGAACAGCAAACGCAACAACAACCCGACCAACCAACAGAGCCAAAGACGGAGCAACAAATCGAACCGGCCGCAGAGGAGAACACCCCTGCGGAGAAGACCCGACAACCTAAATCGGCACGCGAACCGAGGAAACGGATAACCGTACGATATAAGGGGCATAATCAATCGCGCATCGGCATCAGGGCAGGTGCGGGCTATGCCGTCATCAACAATCTCGGTGCAATGGTTGAAGAGGGTAACATCCGTCCGCGTTACACGTTGGAAGCGTGTGGGGCCACAGTACCCACGATAGGCGTTTTTGCGTTATTGCGCCGTAACCGATTGGGAATGGAGCTTGCAACGGATTACACTTGGCTTGCATCGACACTGAAAGAACATAAGCTGGCAGGCAACGTGAACGAGGAAACGAACTTCTGCTATCATGTCCTCATGCCGCAGCTTGCCGCGCGGCTCTATCTTCTTGGAAACCTTTACATGGGTGTGGGCGTTGGGCTAGCCATTCCACTTAATCCTGGTGGTATCGACTTCACGAGCGACCGACCTGCGATGTTCGCCTCGGCCGACGAGCTGACGCAGGCACACCTGAGAGAAACGCTTCGGGCAAGGGTGCAGGCCA
>NZ_HE999450.1:172241-173706 GCF_000312305.1 Prevotella conceptionensis 9403948
GGCCTATCTGCAATATGCTTATGGCCTAACCGACCTCATACAAACCAAAGATAACCCCTACGGCTATGCCACAGCAAGGAACAACAGTCACCTGTTCCTGCTGACAGTGGGCTATACCATACCTCTCAATAAAAACAAACAGCCATGATACAGTTCAGATACGGCCATGTGGCAACGTTCGTTCCACTATTGTGCACGCTGCTCCTTACGGCAAGTAGGGTGCAGGCACAGATACAAAAGCCTACACCGCAGCATGCTCCCGGCGGTGTAATGGGCTATGTAAAGTGGGGCTTTGGAAATGACAATGCGCCCATGCAGCTTGCCGCCAATAGCGGAATGACCTTCGTTGGCGTGGGTAAGGCGAGGCAGGGCGGCGAGCAACTGCTTTGGCATGTGGGCGCACAGGGCGGACAGACACAGCTGGTGCAGACCACAGCGCGCACGGCCGACCTGGCCCGTGGCACGTTTATGAACTATGTGGGGCGCGACACGCTGCCGCCTCTGCGCCTTTACACCTACGTCAGTTCTGCCGCCAACGGCATCCGTGGCACGCTAGCCGTGGGCGGAACCACTAAGGAACGATTGCCCATAAAAGCGATGAAAGAGGGTATGGCGGAGTATGCGGTGTATCCTCGTGCACTTTCGGCCACGGAACGCATGCGCGTTGAAAGTGCAATGGCCTTGCGTCATGGCATTACGCTGAACCATTCGTACTTCAACTCTAAGGGCTTGGTTGTACGAAACTACTACCGCCTTAAAGCCTACAACCACCGTGTGGCTGGCATTATCGGCGACAGTACGTCGTGCCTGTACCTGTCGGCGGGCCAAAGTGCTGAGGGCGAAGCGGCTGTTCGCGTGGCTGCCAAGGCCATCGGCGAGGGCGCGAGCTACCTTTGGGGCGACAATGCCAAACGGCTTGCTTTCGCGGCAGATAGGGGAAACGGCAAATGGATGCAACGGCGATGGGCGGCAACCACTACGGGGACACCTGTGGCGGGCATGACTTTGACGCTCGACACGCGGAGCATCAGGCAACTGGAACCGCTCGGCGAGGGCGAAAGTTATTATCTGGCCATAGACAATAGCGGAACGGGTAAGTTTCCCGTCGGGCAACTTAGATATTATAAGGCACACATGGGGCAGGCGGACAGCGTTACGTTCATGGGCATAAGTGCCGGCGTGGGCGAAAGCGTCTTCACGTTTCGCGCGGCCAAGGACTTCTTCTCTACCATCGACGTGGAACAGCCACGTTGCTCCACTGGCGCGAAGGGTGCACTGCGCGTACTGCTCACGGGCGGCACACCCCCATATCGCCTAACGGCAAGTGTCGACGGCAAGGCTGTATGCGTACATGCTACGGCGGACAGCATCGTAACCGTTCCCTCGCTAACACAAGGCAAGTATGTCATCGTGGCATACGATAATGGCGGCAAATCGCTATGCAGCGAGGTAACGTTGCACAATG
>NZ_HE999450.1:174234-177704 GCF_000312305.1 Prevotella conceptionensis 9403948
TGGTTGCTCTACGCTGCGCACGCTGAACGTGACCACTGCAACGAGTGATGGTTTCGCACGCTATGAGGTGTCGCCCAACCCCTACTCGTGACGGCAATGTAGATGTACGCGTTGAATTGACGGAGGCTGCTCCGCTCGCGCTGTTCCTCCATGCTCCCGATGGTGCGCTGTTGCAAACCGAGGTTCGCAAACCTGAAAGCTACCACGCTACGCGCCTATACCTACCTATTGTGGGCGTGTACATATTAGAGATGAGGAGTGGTGAGGCTAGGCGAAGTGTCAAGATTATAAGAAGATAGCCCATACAAGGAACGACTAAACCTGAAATGCACATGAAAAGATTGATACACATCACGTTGGCAACGGCCATAGCTCTACTGTCGCTCGCATCTTGTAACGATGGTAGCCGTACTTCACGCGGCATGGACGCACAAGGAGAAGTAAAACGGCAGATTATACACCACGCCGAACAAAAGGCCGACAAAGGTTCGGTAGTGCCGAATGCCAAGAATGGCATTGGCGGCACGCTTGTTACGCGTAAGGTGCAGGGTAGGGAAACCAACAAGGGCCTATCGCGCTTGCGCAGTTTCCGACGTCGTACAGTGAGCAAACTCTTCGCACGCGATGCGGCCGACTCGCTGCATCTGGGGCGTGCCCAGCTGCATGTTCCGAGTGGTAGTATGGAACGGGCCAAGTTGTTGAGCGTAACGCCACTGGGTAAGGGCGAACTGCCCCACCTGCCAGCAGGCATGGTGAATGTTACGGGCGATAGGGATGTGCCCGTTTCCGCATCGTTGAAAGGTGGTGTGGCAGGCTACCGCCTGTTGCCTCACGGCGAGCATTTCGTGCATGCGCCTGCAACCATCACCGTGCCCTATGATAGCGCGCTCATCCCGAAGGGCTATACGGCAGACGACATACACACCTATTATTATGATGAGCTGCAAGGCAAGTGGACGATGCTTCGCCATAAGGCCTTGGATAGGGAAAGGGAAGTGGTGATGGCCGAGACTTCGCACTTCACCGACGTGATAAACGGCATCATCAAGGTGCCGGAGAGTCCCGAAACGCAGAACTATGTGCCAACGGGTATTGCCGAACTGAAAGCTGCCGACCCCGCAGCAGGCATAACCACGGTGAATGCGCCCACGCCCAACCAAAGCGGAACGGCATCGCTGGGCTACGCCTTCGAGTTGCCCAAAGGGCGCGGCAGCATGCAACCCGCCGTGGGTTTGCAGTATGGCAGCGATGGCGGGTCGTCGTACGTGGGTTATGGTTGGAGCCTGCCTGTGCAGAGCGTGGACATTGAGACGCGCTGGGGTGTACCACGTTTCGACATCGAGCATGAGAGTGAGAGCTACCTGCTGATGGGAACGAAACTGGGCGACCGCACTTATCGTACAGCCGAACTGCCAGGCCGGGCAAAGGATAAGCGTTTTAAACCGCTGGTTGAGGGCGGCTTTGCGCGCATCATCGGCAAGGGCGATTTACCCACAAACTACACGTGGGAAGTAACTTCCAAAGATGGCACCACATCCTACTTTGGCGGCATTGGTGGTAAGATAGTAGACAACGCCGTAATCAAGGATGCCGCAGGGAACATCGTGCGTTGGGCACTTTATCGAACGGTGGACACCCACGGCAACTTCGTTTCGTACACGTACGAACACCATGACAGCACCCTCTACCCCAAGTGCTATCGCTATACGGGACACGACGACGAAGCGGGAGCTTATGCCGTGAACTTCGACTATGCCCCCGCGGCGCGCAGGGATGCCATGAGCAGCGGCCGCCTGGGTGTGCTGCAACGCGACGACCGCCTCCTGCAACGCGTAAACGTTACGTTCAACAACGAGTCCGTACGCAGCTATGCGCTGCATCATCGCGAAGGCCCGTTTGCCAAGACACTGCTAGATAGTATCGTGCAACTCGATGCTAAGGGGGCAAGGGTGGCCGCACAAGGGTTTGACTACTACGACGACGTGAAGGGCGGGATGTTCGGAAAAGCGGAGTCGTGGACATCGGAGGCAGACAGTAAGCACGAACATTTACCCCCATTGCAAAAAGCCATAAACGGATTCAGCAACGAGTTGAGCATGCTTGGTGGAGGATACTCCAAAGGAAGGACCTTGGGTGGTGGCCTGCTCGTCGGATTTGGCGTAAGTGTTGCCACCGTGAATGTCGGAGCTTCTTACATACATTCGAAGAATGAGAACTTTGGAAAGGTAGCACTAATAGACATTGACGGAGACGGGTTACCGGATAAGTTATTCCAAGCGCGGGATGGGCTTCGCTATAGGAAAAACCTCTCTGGTGAAACAGGAAATCCCATATTTGCGAAAAGTCGCATGATCAAGGGAATAGGGGAGTTTTCCAGAGGAACAAGTTCAAGCAAGACACTCAATGCTGATGCTGCCGTTGAGCTGCCTTTCGTTTCCCCTGGCGTCAGCTACAGCCGAACTTGGGATAAGACGGAAACGAAGATCTACCTGTCCGACTTCAACAACGACGGACTGGTGGACATCGCCAACAACGGCATGGTATGGTTTAACAGGATCGGCACAGACGGCCTTCCTACGTTCATACCCTCGACGAAAGAAACGCCCAATCCCATTGTCGGGCGAAGTGCAGAGATAGATTCCACTTTCATTCCCGACTATAAAGCCATCAGGGACTCCTTGGAAAAGGAGAACCCCCTGCACGACGTAGTGCGCGTATGGCGTGCGCCGTTCTCAGGAACAATCCGCATTGCCAGTGTGGTGAACAAGTCCACAACTTATGGCGACGGCATCACATACAGCATCCAAAAGGAGGAAAACGTATTAAAAAGGGATTCCATTCTCAGCACAGGGACGAGAACGGACAGCCTCACGACATCCGTCAAGGCCGGCGAAAGGCTGTTCTTCCGCTTGCAGTCGCGCTACTCGGGTGCGGCCGACAGCGTGGCGTGGTCTCAACGGGTGGAATATAGCCGGATTGTTGGCGGCAATGCCACCTACCTTGGGCAAGACCTCTCTCACTATGATGCCGCATCCGACTTCTTGGAAGGAATGACCACAGGAATGTTCTTGCCCAAGGATGGGCGCGTGGAGGTAAAGGCGCCTTACAGAAAGGGGCGGACAGGGAGTCATGTTACGCTTGTCGTGAGAAGGAAAGATTTACACGACGAACACATCCTGATGGAGAAGAAACTCCCAGCCGGCACTTCTGTTGAAGATACGTTTGAGGATGCGTTCGACGTATTGGCGAAAGATTCGGTGCAGCTGACCTTCGAGATGCTGACGGATGCTCCTTTGGAATGGAGAAACATGTCGTGGAAACCAACGTTAAGGTACGTCTCCACACAAGACACGCTCCGTGTAATTCCTTTTAGAAAGATGTATAACAAGCCCGTACTTGTGAGGGCTTCAAGAAATGTTAGGAAGGACCTGGCGAAGAACCAGAAATACGACCCGGGAGTAATTCTCGTA
>NZ_HE999451.1:0-10488 GCF_000312305.1 Prevotella conceptionensis 9403948
ATTGGATGCTTACACTATAAATTGGATGCCAAAGGATTCATGTTCCTACGTAATATTCCAAGAACTTGCGTATAATACTAATTTGATGATGGGATATCTACTATCATAATTGAATCTGCACCATTACCAAAATGTACTTGATGTATTATCAAATCCAACATTTAATTTTTCTTTCTCAACCATTCGCTTAAACAACTCACTCACTACAAAAGTAGATTTGTATGTGGCATCTCGCACAATCAGCATTTCCTCGTCTATGGAGTCTTTGATTACTTTCGGTTCACTTAGGATTCTACTCCCGTCTGTCAATATTCTATAGCCTGATTTTTCATAATCAATGATTGGCTTTATACATTTTATTCTGCCCAGGTAGAAGACGTAGGTGACATCATTAAGGAGTATTTGGCATGGATGGAAATCAATTTTGCCGGAAAGATATTGTTTCGTTCTCTCCATAAACCTTTGCGAGAACAGCGGAATACCGCCAAACCGACTGTTTTCCAAATAGTCTGCTTGAGCAAGCAATTGGTGCGTAAATCCCTTTTGGGCAACTCCACTGAACTTAACGTTGACAATATATTTCTCATCTTCAATATCTGAAAAGAAATACCTTGATAATTTGTCGTATGAACCATTTAAGGTGACAAATGTATCTTTCTTATTGATGTTTTTTCTTAGAAAGAACCACATAATGTTTTAGTTTACGCCGGCATACACTACGTCTCCACGTTCAGTGGCAAAACTTAGGTACGTACCTTTTTAATGGCATAGAACAAAAGACACCGCAAAGTTGCGATGTCTTTAAGTTCCTTATTTCTCTTTTTATTTCACCTTATACGTCGTTCTCACCGTGATGCTAGCCACCTTTTCTTTGCTGCTTGTGTTGAACGTTCCGCCCCAGCTGTATTCCTCCTCGCTGTTAAGACCTACAATTTGGAACACGCCCATTGATGAAGACACAATTGCGCCAACCTTCGAATCGCTACCCTTCGCGATGGTTTGAGCGCGTTCGTATGCGTTGGCCGATGCTTGGTTAAGCATCTCCATCTTCAAGTCGTTTAGCTTTGTGTAATAGTAGAGCGGTTTCTCACTACTGAAATCCATTCCGCGATTGTACAGCTCGGAAATGCGTTGGTATACGCTTTCTACGCGTTTGAGGTCGTTAGAACTAACCGTGAAAGTCTGCGAAACGGCGAAACCATTTTCAAGCGTTACGTATTTGCGGCTGTCTTCATCCCAAAAGTCTTTCGTACGTTTGCTGATGTCCACGCTGCTCATTGTTATTTCCTTTTCGGGAATGCCGTGCGTTTGTAGGTATTGGCGCATCACGCGAGCTGCCTTTTCAAACTCGGTAAAGGCCGAACTACGTGTAGAGCCCTCGGCATTAACCGAGATTTTCCAAACGATAAGGTCGCTCGTAATCTGTTTTTCGGCCATACCGGTAACGTTGATGTTGGGTTCTCCCTCTCTGAAATTCTTGAAACCTGCGGCTATTAGCCAAGCCCCGATAACAATTACTACTCCGATAATGGAGGTGATAATGATTTTTGTCTTGTCCATACGATATTAAGTTTATTCGTTCATTAGCTCATTAGTTTACCAATCCGCGTGTATTCGTGAAAGGTTATACTGATTGCTCTTTTTGCAAAAATAGCGAAAAGAACGATAGGTTGTTACAATTTCGCCTTGTTTTTTCACGCGGACATACATTTTTAAATAGTTTTAGGTTTTCTCGTTGGGTCTCTTTCGGTTTAAAATGCTTAACTTTGCAATACACATTATATAATGCCTCACGAAACATGTATTATCTCGAACGACTTTGGATTTGGATTACCCGACTAAACTGTTGCCGCGGTTTCGGCATTCAGTCGCCGTCGGCCTATTCGTTCGTGCGTTACGTGGTTAACGAGCATTATCCCTATTATGCCTACGCCGACTTAGCCGATAGCTTTCCACAATTGGGCAAACGCGAGCGCAAGTTGGGCGAGTTTTATTTCCGTCTGGCCAATTTCGCGCAGGCCAATCAGTGGCTTTGTTGTGGCCCGATACCGCATTGGCTGGGCCCTTACGTGCAGGCGGGCTGCAAAAGAGCGGCCGTTGTGGGGCTGGAAGATGCAGACCTACGCGCCATCGCCTCGACAGAACAGCCCATTGTGGTGCATCTGCTCGACCCTTTGCATGCCGAAGAAGCCTGCCTACGCCTGCTGCCGCTGCTCAACGAGCAGGCCATACTCATGATAGACGGCATCGCCTGTTCGCGTCAGGCCAGGCAATTGTGGAAACAATTGCGCCGCTACACGCGCACGAGCGTAACCTTCGACCTGCATTATTGTGGGCTGGTTTTCTTCGATACCGCACGCCCCAAGCAGCACTATGTTATCAACTTTTAACCTAACGCTCCCTCCCTCTAATATGAAAGTTTACACTAAAACAGGCGACAAGGGCACCACAAGCCTTGTGGGCGGTGCGCGCATAGACAAGTCGCACGCCCGAATTGAGGCGTACGGCACCATTGATGAACTTAATTCTGCCTTGGGCTATCTGCTTGCGCTGTTGCCCGAAGGTTCGCATGTGGCCTTGCTCGAAAGTGTTCAGCACGCGCTTTTCAACATCGGTTGCCACCTCGCCACCGACATCGAGCCAGGCAACGAAACGGATGCGCCTTGTCTCGACCCATCTTGCGCTGTGCAACTAGAAACGGCTATCGACCAGATGCAAGCAAAATTGCCGCCCCAAACCCACTTTATCTTACCAGGGGGAACGGCTGCGGCAGCCTGGGCGCACGTCTGTCGCACCATTTGCAGGCGTGCCGAACGGCGTGTTGTAGCCCTATCGCACGAGGCACACGTGTCTTTCTCTGCCTTACAATACCTTAATCGGCTCTCCGATTACCTATTCGTTTTGACACGTTTTATCAACCACAATGCCGATTTGTCGGAAAAAACTTGGCAAAACACTTGCAAATAACAATAAAAGTGTTATTTTTGCAGCCTAAACCGAAAACATTAACAAGAAAAACTATTAAGATATGTATTGGACATTGGAATTGGCATCTAAACTAGAAGATGCGCCTTGGCCTGCAACCAAGGAAGAACTCATAGACTATGCTATGCGTTCGGGTGCACCTTTGGAGGTGTTGGAGAACTTGCAAGAGATAGAAGACGAAGGCGATGTCTACGAGAGTATCGAAGATATTTGGCCCGACTATCCTACAAAGGAGGACTTTCTCTTCAACGAAGACGAATATTAATCATATTGAAAAGGGGGATGTGTTTGGGTAAAAGCCCAACACATCCCCCTTTGCTTTGCTTAGTGGATGGCGTAACAGAGCTTTGCACTAGCACTATGATGCCCCAACGCAGTTAAAACGGCCTGGTAAATGCACAGAGAACTGGGGAGCCTTCGTGTAACAATGGTTCACTTAGTTGCCTAGCCCATTGCTCCCCAATCATTATGCAGCCCGCTTGCCACCGTCTTAACCTTCCCTTTACTCCACCTTCCACCTCACTACTTATGTTTAGAAAACTTTCGCGGCTCAGTCGCCCTTGGCTTATTTTCCTCGCCATAACTGCTTGGTTGTTAGTTATGGTGCTATCTTTTATCTTGGCTTATAGCTATGCGCGCAGCGTGGCCGCAAACGATGGCGTTGAAATTCCAACGTTATGGCAATTCCTCTTTGGCGATTAGCCAGCATTACTGGCGCAACAACAAGGCACGGCACACTTGTTGCATCGTGATTGAAACGCGTTTAGGGCAGCTTTTACAACGCTTAATCGCCCTTTTTATCTAATCAGTAGGTATCTTGGCGTTTTAGCCTTGTACTCCAAATACTCTTTCCCGTAGGTTTGTGCGCAATAACGCTCTTCTCCAAGGATGGTGAAGTGCATCGCAATACCGAAGGGAACTGTGACGATGAGCAGCCAAAGCGAGGCCGAAGCAATACAGGTGCCGAGCATCCCTGTGAAAAAGAAGAAGTACATGGGGTTGCGCGACCAGCGATAGATGCCGCTCTTGATTGTTTTCCCTGCTGGGTCGATGCCATAACTATGAAAGGACCAGATGAAGGCGGCAAACGAAAGCGCAAAGATTGTGCTGCCTATAAGAAACCATGCCGTTCCCAATTTGAATGGAACGAAGATTGAAAGCACAAGCAGAACTATTTGAAGAAATGTGCTTACCATCGCCCAAAACTTGTCGCGAGGCGTATACCACGACGTGTCTACCGCGCGCTTTCCCACTTCGCGGAAGATAGCCATATAAACAAGCTGTATCACTACCATGCCAAACGCAGGTATCCATGCGTTAAGCCAGCCTAGTTTGAGGGTTGTGAAGAATGATAAATCTAACATATTGCTTTGAGTTTATGAGGTTATGAGTTGGTGAGTTTATGATGTTATGAGTTGGTGAGTTTAGGAGGTTTTGAGTTGACGAGTTAACCAGTTGATGAGTTCACCAGTCTCAAATTCATGGGCTCGCGAATATATGAGTCTACTCGATTACCCTTTTTACAAAGATAAGACAAATTGTTTAACGGCACAATCACCAAAAATAGTGATTTTGTTCGCCGCGTTTTATCTGCAACTTGATGCCTTGGCAGCACATGTTTCTTTGCCACGAGCCTGCTTTTGGTAGACATTCATTATTTTAGAAGTCTTCCGAAAAACAGTTGAACGTGGTTCTTGAAATATCTTAGCCCATCAAAGCCCTTTCCAAAATCACGTATGTTGCCGATTATTTTCGTAACTTTGCACCATGCAAACAAAAGAAAAAGAGCTGATATTGCTAAGTTTCGACACCGAAGAGTTTGATGTTCCGCGCGAGCATGGCGTAGACATCAGCTTGGAAGAAGGCATGCGCGTGTCGGTAGAAGGCACAACGCGCATTCTCGATTGTCTGAAATCTAACGGCGTTCGCGCCACTTTCTTCTGCACGGGCAACTTCGCCGAGCAGGCACCGCGCCTTATTCGCCGCATCATGGACGAGGGGCACGAGGTGGCTTGCCACGGAGTGGACCATTGGAAACCTGTTCCCGAAGACGTATGGCGGTCTAAAAACATATTAGAACGCGTAGCTGGCGTGCCCATGCGCGGCTATCGGCAGCCCCGAATGTTCCCCGTGAGCGACGATGCACTGGCCGAGGCGGGCTATCTGTACAACTCTTCGCTCAATCCTGCCTTTGTTCCAGGCCGTTATATGCACCTCACCACGCCCCGTCGTTGGTTTATGAAGGGCGAGGTAATGCAAATTCCAGCCTCGGTTACACCCCTTTTGCGTTTTCCTTTGTTTTGGTTGTCGTTGCACAATCTGCCCCAATGGCTGTACAACGCCATGGTTAGGCGCGTGTTGCGGCACGATGGCTACTTTGTAACCTACTTCCATCCGTGGGAGTTTTACGACCTCAAAGAGCATCCCGAATACAAGATGCCCTACATCATACGCAACCATAGCGGAATGGATATGGTTAACCGACTAGACCGTTTGGTAAAGATGATGAAACAGCGCAATGCAGAGTTTATAACCTATACCGAGTTTGTTGAACGAAAGAAGGGGGAGAAGAAATGACGCGATTGGCTATTGTTTCGCCTTGTTACAACGAAGAGGCGGTGCTAGATTCCTCGGTGGCGCGCCTAACACAGCTGCTCGACACGCTAGTTAGCTTGGGCGATGTGTCGGCCGAGAGCATGATCGTGTTTGTAAACGATGGCAGCACCTCGTTTTCGGTGTGCCCCATATAACTTATATCACATTATTGTAGTCTGGTAAAAGTTTAGAAACCGCAAATATGGTGTCCAGATTGCCAATAAATAGGGAAATTAGTTTCACCTCATGAAAAGTAAGCCCCCTTTCTGTTTGTCGCAATCACTTTTTTAGCGTACAGCAATAATTTAAAGGCCATCGCGCAATGATTTGTTGTACGATTTAAGTTTTACCGGGCAACAATATTTGAGAATAAGCTCGAGGCTCTGCTCTTGCGGATTGAAAAGAGTAGGCTATTAGAACCATTCTAAGCCAATCTTTATCTCGAAATGGCGTACGGATCTATACGAGTGAAGAACTTCCAAAACTGCTAATTTCCAATACAACAAATCTGTTGGAAAGTATTAACTTGCAGCTTAAAAGAACACTGCATGATGGTCAGGAATTGAATGAGGTAACAAAAGAAGTTTATAGATGTATTCATAAATACAAAAAGAGGGCCGCAATGACCTGTCTGCCAAATGTCTATAACGTCGCTTTTTATAATATCTTCTGTAAGTGTAAGATAATATTTTCAAGTTGTGAAGTGTGGTTTTACAGAAACTTATCGTAAATTTGCACTTACAATTTCAATTTATAGAAAGACTAATTATAGTGTTGGAATCTCTCACAAGTCATTTACATCAGTTAGGCAAGCCCTTTCTTAAGTTTCTTTTGATTGGTGTGCTTAATACGATTATAGGAACTACCATTATGCTTGTATGCTACAATATTTTTCACTTAGGGTATTGGTTGTCATCAGCACTTGACTATTCGCTGGCAAGCATTGTTAGTTATATCCTCAATAAACGTTTCACATTCCAATATAAAGGAGGAATATTATGGTCGCTGGTCCGCTTTATAATTAATATTGCTGTTTGTTATTTCATTGCCTTTGGATTGGCTCGTCCTATGGTACGATATGTCTTGGCAGGACTATCGTTGTCATTTGATAAACCAACATTAGAGAACATTGCAATGTTGTTGGGTACTGGTTTGTTTGTAATTATTAATTTCTTGGGGCAGAGATTTTTTACATTTAGAGAAAATGAAAACAGTAAGTTTACTCATACCATGCTATAATGAGGCTGCTAGCCTACCATCACTTTATCAGGCATTAAAGGAGTTGATGGATTCTCACAACCTATATACGTGGGAGGTTCTTATGGTAAATGATGGTAGCACGGATGATACACTTCGTATTATCAAGGAACTGCGTGCAAAGGACCAACGCATTTGTTACATTGATTTGTCACGGAATTTCGGTAAGGAGAATGCAATGCTTGCAGGGTTCGACCATGTTACAGGTGACTGTGTGGTCATTTTGGATGCTGATTTGCAGCATCCTCCACATGTTATCCCGCAAATGTTAGAGAAGTGGGAAGAGGGTTATGAGGATGTCTACGGCAAACGCCTTGCAAGGGGTAAGGAATCTTGGTTGAGAAAAAAGTTCAGCCTTATGTTTTATAATGTCCTTCAGAAATCTGCACGATATGACATCTTGCAGAATGTTGGCGATTTTCGTTTGTTGGATCGTAAGTGTATTGACGAACTCTGTAAGCTGCGCGAAACGGAGCGTTACACCAAAGGAATGTATGCTTGGATAGGTTTCAAGAAAATAGGTGTTACGTTCACAACGCAGGATCGTATGGCCGGCGCGAGTCACATGAGTGTTAGAGCATTGATTTCTCTAGCTGTAGAGGGTATTACTTCCTTTACCGTGTCTCCTCTCAAATGGTCGATGTATCTAGGTATGTTCTTCTCATTGATTGCCTTCTTCTTTATGATTTATACGCTGATCCATACCTGGTTATATGGCGATCCTGTGCAAGGATACCCAACGCTCATAACTGTTATCCTTTTTTTAGGTGGCATCCAATTATTATCTCTTGGTATTATCGGCGTTTATTTAGGCAAAGTCTTTAATGAAATCAAGAGGCGTCCTGTCTATGTCGTGGGCGATATGGAAATGAATAAAGATAAGAGAACATCAGGAGCAGGCTAACCTCTTTCCAGTAAAGCAGAAGTACAACACCGACAAATGCCACTTCTTGGCGCACAAGTCTTGCGTTGGGAGTTGGCATTTTCTTGTTTCTTTGCCTTTCACGGCCTGGACATTTAAAAAAGAATTTCTAAGTATCATGCGACATATAGAAATTCTAATCGTTTTCTTGTTTGTAGTACCTTTACGCATCTTGCCCTTTGGAGAGCGTTTGTGGGTGAGGCTGATAATTCTTCACCATCATTTCCCAGCAAAGTTTCAACCAAACGATAAGGCAAGGCAGGGCTTTGAGTGAGTAGGCTTGGATGTATTCGCGCTTGATGGCGCGCGGATAAAGGTCGGACGACCCCATGCTTGATAGCAAGAAAACGAAGACTAGTAGCCAAACATCGGCCTTACCACGTTGCCAAGGGGCTGCAAAATACCATACGCACACGCCGCTAAGGGCGATGATGTACGAACTAGACTCGCTCCCTGTACTGAAAAGCACCGTGAAAAGCAACACCGAGGCTAGTAAAGTCATGCGGAAACCCTCGTTTCGCCATTGCTTGATGCGTAGATAAGGTAGGGCGAAAAGCACAAGGGCGGGGGCAAGCAGCCAAAGGTCGGAGTATTCGGGGGTGCCCAACATGCGCCTAACCATACCCAATGCCGAGATGTTTTGTGCCACTGATGCCAGGTTTTCGCCGTTTTTCTCAACCAAATTCACAAACCACTCGTGGCATTGGCTCACTACGTAAGCTGGACTACTGATAATCATCGGTGATACGAACAACACAACACCCCAGAACAGCAACGATAACACGAACTTACCCTTATGTCGCGAGAAGAAGAAAAACGCCAAACCAACGATGCCATAGAGTTTAACGAAGGTGCCAAGCACGATGAGGCAGGCCGCCCAAAAGTCGCGTTCTTTCTCTATTAAGGCGTAACTGGCGATGATGATGGCTGCAATGGCGATGTTGAACTGCTGCATGAAGAGCGACGTGAGCAGTGTTTCGGAACAGAACCAAAGCACGAACATCTGCTGCCAACTGCTAAACGTGCTCCGCGTTATGGCGAAATAGAGGGTTAGCGAGAGGGCGATGCACCAAAACACAAGCCCTAGGGGTATGGGCATCAGCGCGAAAGGTGCTATTACGAGCGAAAAGAATGGACCGTAGTGGTTTACATCGTAGTATTCTAGCGGATATTCTGCGTAGAGTGATGTTCCTTGCAGCGTATGCCAAAACACACCGCGGAAGATGCGGAAATTGTTGTCGGTGCGATTGTATTTCAACACGGCGGCAATAACCGATAACGCAATCCACAACCAAATAATAGTGCGGCGGTCGTGAAAGAAGGGTTTGGCAAAAAACGTCTTAGCCTTTGTTGTGAAGTTGGATGACATGTTTTTGAGGTGGTGAGTTTTTGAGTTTATAAGTTTCTGAGTTGCTATTTGAGGCGGTGAGTATTTGAGTTGATGAGTTTGTGAGTTGTTGTTTGAGTTTGTGAGTTTGTAAGTTTATAAGGTGGTGAGTATTTGAGTGTGCGAGTTTCTTGGTTTTCAAGCCTTTTATCTAGACTTATTTGCGTTATATTTCTTAACGCGGAGTTGAGAACTCAAAGGCTTACTATCTCATAAACTCAAATACTCACCAACTTATAAACTCAAAAACTTACCACCTCATAGACTCAAGAACATACCATTCGCCACACGGTTGCGATGAGCGTAGTCATTACAATACCGAGGGCTAAGGGCAGCAAAGTGGCCACGATGGTCCATTTGGCACTCTTCGTTTCCTTATAAATGGTGTAGATAGTGGTGGAACAAGGGTGATGCAATAGGCAGAAAACCATCAGGCAAACGGCCGTCAGCATGTTCCATCCGCCCAACAGCAGTATTTGTTTGGTTTGTTGTTCGGTGCCTTCCATCAGCACGCCAGCTGCGCCCATGTCGCTTTGTCCCAACACAAGCATCGTCAGCATCATTACCGTTGGTATAACAATCTCGTTGGCGGGAATGGCCAACACGTAGGCAAGAAGTATCACGCCGTTCAGCCCCATCAGCCATCCGGGCTTGTCGAGTAGCGATATAAGGTGCTGGGCAATGGTGGCATCGGCCACGTGGATGTTGCAGCAAAGCCATATCAATGCGCCTGCCGGGGCGGCAAACACAAGGGCACGCCACAGCACAATCAGTGTGCGGTCGATGATAGAGGTGTAAAGCGTTTGCCAAAACTGGGGCGGACGATAGGGCGGAAGTTCGAGATGGAAGGTGGAAACCTCGCCGCGAAGGATGGTTCGCGACAGCAGCCACGAACTGCCGAACATGAAACCAACGCCCATAAGCACCACCGTCATCACCGCTACCAGCGAAACCATGCTGCTATATCGTGCAGGAACGGCTGCGCCGATAAACAGCGTGGCCAACAATATCTGTGTGGGCCAGCGGCCATTGCATAGCGAAAAGTTGTTGGTGATGATGGCAATGAGCCGTTCGCGTTGGCTGTCGATGATGCGTGTAGACACTACGCCGGCCGCATTGCAGCCAAAACCCATGCTCATGGTTAGGGCCTGCTTGCCGTGTGCCCCCGAACGGCGAAACAATTCGTCGAGGTTGAAAGCTACACGAGGCAGATAGCCGAAGTCTTCGAGCAAGGTGAAGAGGGGGAAGAAAATGGCCATAGGCGGCAACATCACCGATACCACCCACGCTGTGGCAAGGTAAACGCCATCTACAAGCAAACCCGTGAGCCACCAAGGGGCTG
>NZ_HE999451.1:10539-27200 GCF_000312305.1 Prevotella conceptionensis 9403948
GAGCCAGTCGGAAGGATAGTTGGAGCCGATGATGGTGAGCCAAAACACGCCGCACAGCAAGGCCAACATGATGGGAAACCCCCAGATGCGGTGGGTTAGTATGCGGTCGAGTTTAACGTCTAGCGGCAGCCGTCCGCGTTGGTTGCCCTGCGTAACCACCTCGCTGCAAATCTGTCCCGCTTGTGTGTAGATGTCTTCCACCCACAGGTCGTGGAAGTTACTGCCAATTTCGAGCAGCAATTTTTCGGCAAGTGCGTTCAGTTCGGGGTTTCCGAAACGCTCTTTCACGCTTGTGTCGCCCTCGATTAGCCTGAAAGCAATCCACTCGGCGTTGGAAATGTCGGGGTGTGTCTCGGCTATTTTGCGCGCCAACTCCTTGACATGCTGTGCGGCATGTGGCGGAAGGTTGGTAGAGCGGTGGGGGGTGCACTTGTATTCGCCCACTGCCACTTGGCGCATACGCTCTAAAAGCAGGTCGATACCTTGCCCCGAACGGGCCGAGGCCCCCACAACGGGGATGCCCAGGCGGCGCGAAAGGGCGTTAAGATTGATGTCTATCTTGTTTCGTTTGGCCTCATCCAGCAGGTTAACGCACAGCACGGCCTTGTCGGTAATCTGCAACACCTGCAAGATAAGGTTCATGTTGCGTTCCAGTCGGGTGGCATCGGCCACCATCACCGTAACGTCGGGCTGTCCGAAGAGGATGAAGTCGCGTGCTATTTCCTCGTCTTCCGAAGTCGACGAGAGCGAGTAAGTGCCTGGAAGGTCAACGATGCGGTAGCCTTCGCCTTGATAAGCGAAGTAGCCTTCGGCCTTTCCCACGGTTTTCCCAGGCCAGTTTCCAGTGTGTTGTTTCAGTCCTGTAAGGGCGTTAAACACCGTACTCTTACCCGTATTGGGGTTTCCGGCCAATGCCACAACGTAGCGTTCGCCGCCCGCTTGCGCACCGCGCCGTTGCAAACTGTGCATCGCCGCCTTGGGGCAAGCGTCACAGGGAGATGTATTTTGTTTGTTGGGCATAATCGTTATTGCAGTTTTGGCTTGGCGTTATCTATTGTTATAGACATTGCCTTAGTGGTAGCCATCTGCAAAGTTACCATTTTTATGGCAATTAGCGCGCAGCTTTTCTCCCTAGTTTTGTTGCTATACCTAGCAATGGTGATGGTCAATGGCGATTATGGTTGGCTTGTCTCCCCCGTCCTACGGCTTAAAGAACAGCCCTTTTTCTTTTCTTACGATGTACCATAGTAGCACAAAGAACAGCCCTGTTTGTATCACTTTGCTGTCTGGATGGGTTGCAAATATCTCGTTGGAAACATTGGCAACCAAGTGAAAGATGATGGCCACCATTACATTGCGCCCCGACTTGAAGTAAAGCCAGTTGATGATAAAGGTGAAGGTAAACAGACTTACAAAGAAATTGAGCGAGTATTGCCAGCCCTCTGCTTGTATGTTGCTTTGATAATAGTTCTTTATAAAGAAAAGGGGTAGATGCCATAAGCCCCAGTAGATGGTGAAAATGGCCGACGTGGTAAAGAGCGTGTGGCGTTGGCGCAAGGCGTCGGTGCCATACGTGTGCCATGCCAATTCTTCTGCCACAGGCGCAAAGCAAAGTACAAACCATGCCGAAAGAGGAGCAGAAGAGAAAGTTGGTTGACCCGAGATATAGAATTGTTCGAGGCCATGACCTACACCAAGAGGGAGGATTTGCGCCACCACAATGGAGAGTTGCGGCAAAAGTACGGCTAACCAAAAGTATTGATTGCAGAGTATTCCTTCATTTGTGTAATCTTTTCGGCATAAAATTTAACGTTATAGCTAACATTTTTTTCACCAACAGCCCGCACGACTGCAAAAAATCGATTCTCGCGAAGGTTGTTTTTGATGCGAAAAGGGGGTGGTTGTACATGCCGGCAAAATGAATTTTTATTTAAGCTGACGGCCACTAACACCCGTTTTGGGGCTATTTGCAGCTAAATGAAGTGCAATATGCCGCTAAATGCAGTGCGTTTTGATGCTAAATGTAAGGCAAAATGGTACTAAATGCAGTGCAAAATGGTGCTAAATGCGAAACGAAAGGCATAAATATCCGCTACAATTGTATAAACATAACCTCTTAGAACCATGAAATACATGACTGGAAAGGGTGAAATAGTGGTTTAAAAGTGGAATTTTAAGGTCTAAAAGTGGGTTATTGCACTTGAAAAATTATGAGCTGGCAACCAAACTAGAAAGGCGAAATGGTGCAAAATGCAGACTCTTTTCTTTTAAACTGACAAGTTGGAAGATGTGAAAGACCAGAAAAAGGCCTCTTTTACCCACTTTATGCCTTGTATTTTCGCTAGAATGGGGCGAAAATCAGAGCAGTATTGTAAAATAAAAGATAACGATTTAAACTTTTGAGTTGATGGGGTTGTGAGGTTGGTGAGTTGATGTATTCGGGAGTTGATAAGCCAGTGTATTGATTTGTCCTACACTTCATGTATGAGAAGGGGGTATCTTGTGTTGACATCACAGAGAGAACAAACTCATCTTAATTTATAGAAAGATTAAAAGTCACGATGACTTCTATTGCTTTTACCAGACAGCAGTAAATTTCAATTCTGTTTGTTGATAACCAGTTAACAAGGCGATGACGTCATCTTAACTTGCAAAAAAAACACTAGCTTTCGGCCGCATGATGATGACCGAAAACCAGCGTTGATAAGTTTTATTTGTTCTTCTACCGCCTTTCTCTAAGTGTTAGACAAATACGTTTCTGCAGTAGAGAGCATCCAGTAAGGGGAATTTCTACTTAGAAGAAATAGGCCACGCCCAATTGCCACGCGTTGCTTCGGCCGTCGTATTTCTTCTTAGAGGTTTCAACACCTTTGGTAGAAAGCTCCACCTCTCCCGTCTTTCCCAGGGCAATGTTATAGCCGATGGTGGCTTGTAGGTGACTGGCCAAGGTGCAACCTATACCTAAATTGATGCTGAAATTGGACGATTTAAGTGTCCAATCGGCCACTTCGGGGACGATTTCCTTGTCTTTCTTACCCAAGTTGAATGCTACCTGCGGACCGGCAAAGAGGAAAATGTTGGCCGTTTCGCCCAAGCCGAAAGAGTAGCGTGCATTGATGGGAATGGCCAACTGCTCGCGAGAGACAACAGAACCGAGCTTGCCATCCTCGCTCTTCATCTTAGATTCACGCTTTTCGTATAGCGCGGAGATGTCCATGCCCAGGCCAACGATGGGCAGCGTGAACTTAACCGTTGGGCCAATAAAGAAACCTAAGCGGTTGTCGGTTTTCCAAACGTCGTCGTTTACCGAAACTTCAGAGGTGTTGATACCACCTTTTAAGCCTAACTTCGTTTGTGCACTGGCATTTGCTGATAAGGTCAATGCTGCGGCAAGCACAGCCATCTTCATCATCTTTTTCATACAATAATAGTTTTAAATTAAACAAAGTGCGCACTTGCAACGCGCTGGGCGCGCCAAATACGCGTGAATATTAGGATTAGTGTCTTTCTCTTCTTACCGACATGCGTGGCGATGCGCTGCCTTGACTGCTGCGTGCAGCCTTCTCTTTCTTGGGTGCGGGTGCCACTGTTGCACGGCGGTTGGCGCGCGGGGCTTTCACTCCGCGACTGTTTTTCGTGGTTTGTGCCAGGCTGTCGGCTTGTTGTGGTGCCTTCACACCCCACATGCCTTTCTCGAAAGCGGCTATCTCCGCCTCGATACGCTTTTGTTCTTGTGCCATGGCCGAGTCGCTTTTGCAGTATTGCGCCAACGTCAGACCCAGCATGTTGTTGGTTTTATATATCTTGCCGCGATATTTGTTCATCGTGAAATAGTCGGCTAAGCTCATGGTTGCGGCATTGTTTAGGTTGCTCGTCATCACCGTTTGCTTGGCCAAGAAGGGTGCAAGGTCGTCGTACTTCACCCAAAACAAGGGGTAGGTTGTGGCGTCGCCGAAGTCGTCTTGTCGTTTCATGATGGGACAAAGGGCCAGAACCTTGGTGTGGAACGTGGCCGTAGACTGGTCGTAATAGGCGCTTTCCTTGATGTAGTAGGACGTAACCTCGCGCGAAGGGATGTCGCTGTTGTCGATGCGCACACGTCCGTCAACCCGCTCGTAGAAGATGTGATAGTTGTCTAGCAATGCCAATGGCTTTATGCGAGCCGAGTCTTCAAAGCTCTCGTTGCCGTCTAACCGATACTCGTATGCCTTTACTTGTCCGCGCATCACCAGCTTAAAGAGGTAGGTAAAGAGGTTCATGCGGCCGTCGATGGGCTCAACGGGGTAGTAAAGTCCTGCGTTGGCATCTTCGGTCAGGTTCAGTTCGCGGTATATGTCGCGCCTCCAAACAACGTCCTCGTCCATCTTGCTTTGGGTAGGAAAGGATATGCGCGCCCTCAGGCTCACGTTATCGGCGTTGCCTGTGGCGGTGTTGCGTTGGTTGTTTCGGCGTGCAGCAGGTTGTGCGAAAGCCACTTGCAGGGCGCACGACATCAAAAGTATGAATGCTAATCTTATCATCTGTTGTTGAATTGGGTTGGATGTTGGGGTGCAATCGTGGCCGAAAAGCCTATGCTTGGTGGCTTATTGGGTTGCGGCTTTGTTGACTTTGCACCTCGCATTGTTACTTTACGATTACCTCCATTGCCTGCGGTAGCTTGCGCGTTATGCCGTCGGGGCCTACGGCCGACACGTTGCTGATGTAGAAACGCTTGCTACGCGACAGCTTGCGGAAGGCATCGCGCTGGCGTTCGGAGAACTGGCTGCCTGCCGAAGACATGGGGACAGCGTTGCCCATGTTGTCGAAGAACACCGTCTCGAAACTCAAAACGCGGAAACGGATGTCGAGAATGCCGTCGTCGATGGCGGCAATTATGCCCTCGGCACCCATCAATGCGCCCTTGCTTAGGCCGCCTCCTTTAAATCGGTCGGTGCCAACGGCGATGTATGCAGTGGGGTCGGGCAGCTTACGAACATGGAAAACGGCTTGTCCCAAGGAACGAACCTTACCCTTATCGTTGGCTGTTATGTTGAAGGTTACGTCGTGTCCAACGGCCGAAGGCACGGCCACATAATGGCCGTTGCCCTTGTTGGTGAGCTTACCACCCGTCATGGTCATGCTGATGGCGTTCTGCGGGATGCCCGAAACGCTAACGCTCATGGGGTTGGTATAGCCCGCATAGAGTACGTTCATCAAGTCGGCAGCCACCGTTGCGGCTGTTGGCATGGCCACAACCTCGTACTTTTGCAGGAAGTTTCGGCGCAGAACTTCGCCCGAACCGTTACGCATGGTGATGTATCCGCCAAACGAATGTTGGCCTACACCGCCTGCGGCGAACGAGTATTTGCCGCCCCGAAGGTTCACACGCGCACCGTTTATATATATGTCGGGCTGCTGTGTGGTGTCTACCGCCGCCATAACGATGCTCGCCGAGAACGTTTCGCCGGGGTAGAGCGTGGTCTTTTCGGGTATCACAAACGCATCTAGCTTGTTCACCCTAATATCTTTCATGTCGATGTTGGCCACTAGTGTGTGCAACACTTCGCCCTCGGCATAGCGTATGTCGCTCTGTAACTTCGACAAAAGGGTCACTGCGGCCGACACGGGCATGCTCTCGAACATGTATTCTTGCCAGTTCTTGCCCATCGAACGCTTGCCTTTGGGTATCTCGGTAGAGAGGTTTTGGGCGATTATTTCGCGTTGTGTGGGGTCGTTAACCATCTTTAAGATGTAGTTTCGGTAGGCGTTGATGCCCTCGTAAAGCTTACGTCCCTTGCCTTCAATCGGAGCTAGCATCACATGGCTTGCTGCTTCGAGGTTCTCTTTGTTCACAATATCGTGTACATCGGCATCGCTTCCATCGGCCTCGCTAACGATTGCTACCTTAAGCTTTTCAACGAAATTGAACAGCGAGTCGCTGGCTCGCTTTACGCCTTCGGCTTTGTCGAACCACGCCTTTACTTTCTCCGGGTTCGACTTTAATTGGCTGGCGAACACGTCGTATAGTGCCTCGTTCTGCTTGGTGGAACCAGATATGGTGCGTTTTAGGCTATCCTCAACCACCGAAAATCCTTCGAGCACTTCGGTAGAAACATTGAGAGCCAGCATCGCCATGAGTACCACATAAAGCAGGTTAATCATCTTTTGGCGTGGAGATATGGGCCTTTTCTTTATTGCCATCTGCCGCGTTGTTATGGGTTTTGCATCTTCATGTTCACCGTCATGGCCTCAATCATGCGGGCATAGATGGCGTTTAGCTGCTCAATCTGTTGGGCCATGCGTCGGCTTTGGTCATTAATCTGGTCGATTGTGCCGATTTGCTGACTTGCTCCTTTGAGCTGCATCTCGTAAACCTTGGTGATACCTGTGAGTGTTCGGTTAAGGTTTTCCATCTCTTCGCTGTCTCGTGTGAGGCGTGCGCTTTGCTGACTAACCTTTTCCAACGTCTCGGTAAGCTTGTTTAGCTCGTCGATATAACGGCTTGTAGCCTCTACCACTTCGATGTCGGCCAGCAATGGCGAACCCTGAGCGGTGCTTGCAGCAGGCGACGTTTGGGCGTTGGCATGGGCATGAGCCGCAGAAACCGCGCCTGTGGGCGTTGATGCGTTGGCCGAAAGAGCCACTGTGGGCTGTTGAACGCCGGCGGCAGACTGCCTAACGGCTGCTGCTTGTTGCTGTTGAACACCCACAACGGGCGGTTGTTGAACCGCGGCCACACGTATTTTTGTGGGCTGTTCGGCATTTATTTCCGTGCCTTCTAAGTGCTCTTTTGTTACATGCGAGGGCAAGTCCATGCCGTCGGCCGTCTTGTCGAAAGGCCGGTCGAAAGCCGAAAGAAAGAACACCACTACCTCTGTTCCCATGCCGAAGAAGAGCATGAGGTTGGCACCAGGCAAGTGGGTAAGCTTGAAAAGTGTGCCGAGGATAACGATAGATGCGCCCCAACTGTATGCGTAGTTGAGGAAAGTTTGTCCGGGAACGCTATCCATCCACTTTTGCAGACGATAGACGAGGTTGTATTTACTGTACGATGTCATTTGCTTTTTTGCTTTTGAGGTTTGCCTGTGGACGTTGTTGCCAGGCTTCTAACACAGCGAAAGCCGATGTATGCGCGCGGTTGGTTTTGGTATTCCCAGCTGCGCCATGCACTGCGGATGTACGATTCGGGGTCTTTCCACGACCCACCCCTCACGCTTTTCTTCTTCAGTCGGTAGGGGTCTTCCTTAGCCGCCTTGTAATCAAGCTGTGGGTTGAGGTCGTTCATTGCGTCAACGCCGGCCTCGGTGTATATGGTGCTGGTCCATTCGGCCACGTTTCCGGCCATGTCATACAGGCCATTGCTGTTGCTTGGATAGGCACCAACACGACTTGTTATGAGGTTTCCGTCTTGCGTATAGTCGCCGCGGTCGGGCTTAAAGTTGGCGTAGAAACAGCCTTGTCCGTTCTTTACGTTGGGATTTTCCCAAGGAAACTCGGCTCCGCTTTTGCCGCGGGCTGCATATTCCCACTCGGCCTCTGTGGGTAAGCGGTAGCGTTGCACGAAACGAGCCACAGCTCCCAGGCCTTTAAGCAGATAATCGGTGCGCCATGCACAGAAGGCGTTGGCTTGCTCCCACGTTACGCCAACTACGGGATAGTCGTTGTAGGCAGGATTGCTGAAATAGTTGCGCAAGTACACTTCGTTGTCCGAGTTGGTGAAGTCGTTCACCCAGCAAGTTGTGTCGGGATATACGTTTACTATATACGTGTTGAGGAAATCCCACGGCCCACTAAGCTGCCTGTTGATGGTTTCGCTCACGATATTCCCGTTGTCGTCCACGTACGCCGTGTCTTTCGATATCATCACCTCTTCGTTCGGGTCGACGGTAAGGTCGGTATTGAGGTTGCGTTCTTGTGGCAGGATGCGGTTTTTACGCAAGGCGGCCGTTGTGTAGTCGTAAATCTCGTAGCGATAATTCAGCTGTCGGTAGTCGAGCAACTTCTCGCCTGTAACGGGATTGGTTACGTACAGGCTCTCAATGGCGCGCTGTTCGTCTTCGTTAGGCTTGCGTGGCAGCGGCTTTTTCCAGTTAACCTGCGGGCGAATGGCGTTTCCGTCCTTGTCTTCGGTTATCATATAGGTCTCGTCGCCGCCGTAAGCAGGGTCGGCCAAGCGTGTGCGCAGGATGCTGTCGCGCACCCAATTCACAAACTGCTTGTACTTCGAGTTGGTCACTTCGGTTTCATCCATCCAGAATCCATCCACCGAAATGTCTTTAACGGGCGTGTTCTTGCCCCAAAGACTGTCGCCTTTCTCGATGCCCATCTTGAGGTATCCACGCCCTACACGGGTCATTCCGTAGGGCGTTGGTTCTGCAAAGCTCCTGCTCGAACCCACGCCAACCACTTCACCGCCACGTCCGGAGGCGGAAATACCTTTGCCGCCGAAACATCCTGAAAGCATCAGCGACAGGCCAAAGGCGCACAGCGCCAACACGATTTGCCTTTTTCTCTTCATCATCTGTTTTATCCAATCAACACGAGCCGCACTCCCCAGTATGCCATCTAGCGGCAAACCGCCCGTTGTCCAAGGCCTTTGCGTTGGGGTGCGCCCTACAATAGTCTTACGCTTTTATGTTTATTCTTTCCTTTTTTAACGAAATTCAGTTCCTGCTCGTAGCCCACGAACAGTTCGTGACTGCCGTTTCCGGGCTTGATGGCCGAGGTGTACATCTCGTAACTATACCCCAACACGATGCCGTGAAAGCGACCGCCAACCATGCCCGTTACCGAAATGGTGGGCGCATAGCTCACACCTGCGTACAACAAGCGTTTCTCGTTGGTGTATTCCACGCGTGTGGAGACGTCGGCACGATAGCCGGTGCCGTCTGTTCGCACCAAAGCCGAGGGCTTTATCTTAACAAACGGATTGCGTAACGAAATATTGCATCCGCTCGTTAGATAATATGTGGGGGCGACGTGCAGCTCGTGGCGTTCGCCTAGTTCAACGGTTGGCGAATTAAGGTGTTGTGCCGATAGTCCCACATACCATGTTCGGGCCATGTAATAGAGGCCAACGCCCAGGTCAACAGCGTTTCCCGTCTCCTCGCTTGTGGGCAAGGCGTGGTCGTTTGCGTCGGCAGGATCGAGTCGTGTGCCGTCTATGTTCTCCAACAGCAACGCCCCTTGCAGTCCCAATCCCAATGTCGCACTGCCCAGTTTCAGCTTATAGGCATATTGTAGGGCAATGCGTTGGTGTTTGAAAACGCCTATTTGGTCGTTCATCAGCTGCACGCCTGCGCCGTGGTTCATGCCTGCGAAGACGAAAGGCATGTCTGCCGCGAGCGCCATTGTTCGCGGATTGTTCTCAAAACCCGCCATACTCATGGCGTAAGCCCCCGTTATGTTAAGCTTCGGCTGCTTGCCCACGGCGGCAGGATTGAACGTGGGTTCGAGGTCGAAGTAATGCGAAAAGGTCGCATCGTATTGGGCACTGGCCTCCGAAAAGCCCAGAACCAGCCACAGCGTAATGATGGTTAAACGTTTCAACACGTAGTGTATAACGCGTGATGGGCAGATATATTGTGTGCCCGAGATGAAAAATAGCTAAGCAAAAGATTGTTTGGGCATTGCGAACAATTTAAACACCAAATTCTTCACGCCTGCAATATGTTTTTACAAAATAAAACACTAAATTTGCATCTGTGGGCATACAAGGAGATTGTTGCTCGCCAATCGACCACAAACAACGGCCAATCAAGAAGCTAAAAGCTCAAAAAAAGAATGTATTAACAATGCTAACTAAACACTACGGATATGGCTGAATACTTAACTTTAATGGACAAAAGGAAGTATGCCGCAGCAGAACGCTTGCTGTTGGAATGCTTGAATGATGACCCGACTGATGACTATGTGCTTAGTCAGCTGGCACTTGTTTCCTGGTACAGGGACAAAGGCGAGGAAGCATTACGTTATGCAGACAGGGCCAAAGCGGTTGATCCAACAGCACCGCTTACACTTTCTATTCGCGCCAAGATCCTTTGGTCAATGAAAAAATTCGAACAATCCATAACTGAATGGGAACAAATTCTCAACATGAGTGAACAGGAAGTGGAACAGAAAGGGTATGGAAAGAATTGGGCAAAAAGCATTATCAACGATGCTAGATACTACAATGCCCTCTGTTTGCATAAGCTTTTTCGGGATAAAGAGGCTTTTCCTTTGATGGAAGAGCACCTTAAGAACAGGGCGAAAGGCCTCGCGAGCGACTTCACCAAGCAAGAGGCAACACTATTTTATAAAGGATTGAAATACAGCGATTTCAGGCCTTACGTAAGCGAAACAGCCGAGGGTTTCTCCACAAACAAGCAAGACAAGCAGGTCTTTAAAAGGCTAAACGAACTGGAAGATGCCAAGCAATGGGATAAGCTGGTGCGTTATCTTAAAGGTGTTTGCAAGCGGTATCACAGGGAGTATTACTATAAAACCTTGGTGTCTGAATACTGCATCAAGGCAAAAAACAAGGCCGATTGCCTTAAATATGCCGAAGAGGCCTTTGCACAAGAAACTAACGACCCACTTGTGAAGTACACATACGCCGTGGCGTTGAAGTATTGTGGCCGAAACGAAGATGCCTTGGTGCAGTTCAAAGGCCTTGTTGCACTAGGCCTAGACTACATCGCTTACTCGGAACATGGCGAAGGAATGCGCTGGGCAAAGAAAATTATGCGGCACTCGCAGCGGTATATCGAGGAAATCAAACAAAAGGAAGAAACAGCAGAAAAGCATTAAACGCAAGATGTATGAAGGCATATACCTGCGCGACGGAATGGAAAGGGCAAGGGCGTTTTTGGCAGAGCAAGTGAAAGCTCATCCCGAGAACACGCAACTGCGGAGCATGTTAGACGATTGGGCCGACATCGCCAATGGTTTCGAGCAAGAACGTACCATGCACTCCAAAAGCCCGTCTACCAGCCCTTAACCGCATACGACAGGCGGTGGCGAAAGTCCCGCCTGTTGTGCGAAAGCAGAAACATAAATAACTAAAAACCCTAACTAAACAATATGGATATGGACAAATTATATCAACTAATAGAGCAGAAACGGTTTAAAGCCGTAGAAAACCTGATGCGAAAAAAGCTGGAACAGGAACCCGAGAACGTCTATTTCCTCGCCCAACTGGCAAATGCGCTTTGGAACCTCAATAAAGACGAGGAGGCATTGAGCTATGCCGACAAGGCCAAAAGCATTTCTCCCACCAATCCGCTAACGCTTTTTACCCGCGCCCGCGTTCTTGGCTCGTTGCACAAATTCGAAGAGGCTGCTGCCGAATGGGAGGAACTCATCAGTATGGGGGAAGCGGAAGTTGCGGAGAAAGGCTTTGGAAAGGGTTGGGCAAAGTCGGTGATTAACGATGCCCGATATTACAGAGCCCTTTCTCTGGGCGAACTTAACAGGGACAAAGAGGCGCTCGCCCTGATGGAAGAACACCTGAAACACCGGGGCAAGGGTGTAGAAAGCGACTTCACAAAGAAGGAGGCTACGCTGTTTTATAAAGAACTGAAATACAGCTATCTCAATTCGGGTGTGGATTATTCGGATGAAGGTTACGCCACCAGTGCACAGGCCCATCGAATAGAATGGAGGATGGAAACACTGGAAGATGCCAAGCAATGGGATAAGCTGGTGCGTTATCTTAAAGGTGTTTGCAAGCGTTATCCCAAGGAATATTATTTCCATGTGCGACTGTCTGAATACAGCAAGAAGGTTGGGAACAAGGCCGATTGCCTTAAATATGCCACAAACGCCTTTGCACAAGAGCCCAACGACCCGTTGGTTAAATATAATTATGCTGTGGCATTGATGTATTGTGGCCGAAATGAAGATGCTTTGGCGCAGTTCGAAGGCCTTGTTGCGCTAGGCCTAGACTACATCGCTTACTCGGAACATGGCGAGGGAATGCGCTGGGCAAAGAAAATTATGCGGCATACGCTGCGGTATATTGACGATATTAAACGAAGTTGTGTTGACTTCTAAACTTTCTGTAAATTGAGAGGAGTCTGTTGTCTTTGTGATGCCGACACAGGATAAACGCTCCTCTCGCATAGCAAGTGTAGGGTAATTCAATTCGCTGGTTTCTAACTAACAAGTTGACGAGTTGACCAGGTTCACAAGTTGACGAGTTAACCAGTTGACAAGTTGACGAGTTAACCAGTTAACACGTTGAGGAGTTGACACGTTGAGGAGTTGAGGAGTTGTCGAGTTAACCAGTTAACCTGTTGACGAGTTCACAAGTTCACAAGTTGACAAACTCATCAACTCACATACTCAAAAACTCCTCAACTTACGAACTCATCAACTCTTCAACTCACAACCTCATCAACGCACAACCCCATCAACTCAAAATCTTAAATCCGATATTTTTATTTTACAATATCGTTCTATTTTTAGCTCCGTTCTAGCGAGAAAATTGGTTAAAAAGTAGGTAAATGACTACTGTTTTTGGCCTTTCAAGTCTTTCGTCTTGTCTGTTTTTGAGAAAACAACCTGCATTTTGCACCATTTAGCCTTTCTAGTTTGGTTGCCAGCCCATTATTTTTTACGTCCAAATATGCCCTTTTAGTGCCTAAAAACCCACTTTTTGATGGCCATTTTGCCCTTTTGGGCCATGTCTTTCATGGTTCTAAGAGGTTTTGTCTATGCTGTGGCAGTGAATTTTTATGCGTTTCGTCTTGCGTTTAGCCTCATTTTGCACTGCATTTAGCACCATTTTACCTTGCATTTAGCACCAAAACGCAGTGCGTTTTGCGGCATTTTACCTTGCGTTTTGCACCAAAACGCAGTGCATTTAGCGGCAAATTACACCTGATTTTGCTGAAAACAGCCCAAAAACTGGAACAAATTGCGGTTTTATGCAATGTGTATTCATTTCACTTGCATTTATAACCATCCCACTTTTGCACCTAAACAAACCTTCGCGAGAATCGAATTTTTGCGGCAAGGTTGGCGATTGGTGGATAAAAAGGCTACTTTTAGTGTTAAATTTCTTACCGAAAAGTTTACAGCGGCTAGTGGGTTGGCAAGTGGACAAGTGAACGAGTAAATCGTTCGTCTTATCGTGTTTGGGCATAAATACATCCATTTTGACATAAGGACATAAGGAACATAAGGAAGATGTCTTCACTTTTTCCTCATTATGTCTCACTGGGAAGATGCTTTCAAGGCGAGTTCTATTAATATAGCAAAGGTAGTTTTTAGAACCTGCCTTAAAGCGTTAACGAGTGGGCGAGATTACAAGTTAACAAGCTGACAAGAAAACGAGTTTGCCCAAAGTCATAGGCTTATTGCAGCGGTGTTAGCCCAAAAAGTATCAAAAAGACGTTGCGTTTTGTGCATAACCGGCGAGCTGTTGCTGCTATTGAGGTGCATGTCACACACAAAAAAGGAGCCGAACTTCCATCACTGGAAACCCGGCTCCAACCAACAATTTAACTTTATACCTTGACTAAAGCTAACTTCTATAATCTAGAAAACCTTTTAGCCACAACTATGTTTATTTGCGTCCTTGTTATCCTAAACACCAAATTGTTGGTTCGATGTGTGGACTAGGCTCGCGCCTTGCGCCATACAAGTATGAAAAAAAACATTTTATTATGGGTCACTGCCACTCTCTTTCTCTTTTCTTTTTTGCAGGCGCACTCGCCGCGCCTTTGCTTTCCAGTTGCCTGGCGGTTGCCCTTTGGGCTTTGCTGTTAGGCTTGATGTTTGTATATATAGTCTCTCTCCTTTATTGTCGGGGTGCAACGAAGGGCATGCCTGCTATGGTCATGCTGTGGGTTTCGCTGTTTTTCTCGGGCGTATTCTTTACTGGCGGCTTTCGGTATGGCCCCAACAAGCGTTTCGCCCGCATAGCTTTCGTCTCCTTTTCATTCGTTCGTCCGTTTGATGTATTTTAAGTTTATGTTCTCGATTTGCATACATTTAAGAAAGAACAAGGTTGCGGAGGCGACCTGGTTAGATAAGGTTCGGTTCGTATTCTGGGTTAGCTAGTTTGTAGATTATCCGATAAGATAATGTCGTTTCTTTTTGTGTCTACGTCACCTTTCCCGCACCTGAACTTGCTCTTCTCAACGGTTTGGACCCGAGGGCTTTGCCGTTTGTATCGTCATTTCACTGTAAAGTCGTTAATCGTCGTTTTAGTCGAAGGTTGTTTTTACGGTTTTGTACCTACATTTTGCCGGGTTTGCTTTTCTTCGTTGCGCTTTGCAAAACAGGTAAGTTGGCGGATTGACAAGTGCCAGTGCTCTCTATTCATCCATTTAATTTCGGTTTGCACTATTGAGAGATTGATGATCGAATAACCAATTAATCAAATATTAAAAAACCAGGTTGCGCCCATCTCTCCGCCAACTGTGTTTCAATAGGGAAAGGAAGGCCGCCGGTAGAAAAACAAAACTAAACATACTATTCAAATCCACCACGTTGGCGACCCTCCCATCTTATGATGCGAACTTTCCCTATCTAAGGGATTTACGTCTCACAACGTTTACCCTGTTGCGTCTTTAAAGTCAAATCCAGTTTATCAACCTTATCGTTTCACAACGTTTTGCCGTTAAGTCTCTTGTTACTCTGCCCATAATGACCCATGTGTCACCAGGTTTTGCGAGTCACATTTACAGTTCAACATTTCTCATTCTCAAGATGCCAGCCTGTTCGATGTTCGTCTGTCAGGCCGTTTCTTTATTTGTTAGGAGCGGTCCCGCTAGGCTCGTCTCCCGTTTCTTTTTTCTTTTTGAAACCATCAAGAAGTGCTCTCAAACGTTTGTCTACCTCTGCTTCCACCATCTCTTTAATGACTTCGAGAAGTTCCACCCGTTCGTCACATTGTCGTCTGTTGTTGCTTTGACGTCTCGGTAGTGGCGTGTCTCGAGCACCCTTCATAATTGTTCGTTTTATTCGATGGCAAAGTTAGGCTGTTTTTTGCCAACCATTACTAGTAAAATCATGCAAATAAGTGTTTTTTTTGTGCACCATCAAACAACCCCAACTTGTAATATTTAGCAATTTGGCACTGACAGATACCGATGAAATGGGCGTTTTTTGGTGACAGGTTTACAATATTTAGAGGTTGTTAAAATATAAGAATTAGCCAATGAAAACACCTGTCTGCTGTGCCGAAAAACTGCTTTTTGGGGGGTGTTTTAAAAGAAAATGTCGGACTAATCAAGCTTGTTTAACAAGCCGAATTAGCCCGACGATGGAGATTTGATTGATAAAAAGCAGCTTGCTAGGTGTTATTCCTTTTGCCTAACGTATTGCGTGGGCGTTATGCCGCATAGGTTTTTAAATGCGCGAACAAAGTTGGAGTAGTCGCTGAAGCCGCAACGCTCGGCCACATCGCGGAAAGGCATGCTGGGATTTTTGTCTATCAGCAGCCGTGCCTTGCGTATCTTGATGCGCAGGATGTAGCCCATAGGCGTGCATCCCGTAAGTGCCGATAGCTTACGATAGAACTGGCTGTACGTCATGCCCATCTTTTCGGCCACTGCCGTCACGTCTATTTCGCCGCCGGCATTAAGCAACATGTACACCGTATCGGTAACTTTGTTGATGAATTTGCGGTCGGCTTCGCTTTGGGGTTGCTCGTCTTCCTTGTCTGTTTCTTCCAGTTTGGCGTACTTTTCCCGTAGCAATCGGCGTTGTTCAAGCAGTTTTTCAACGCGCATGCGCAGCTCGTCGCGATTAAAAGGCTTGGCAAGATAGGCGTCTGCGCCCGCTTCCAGTCCCTTTACGCGGTCGGTTTCGGTTATTTTCGCCGTAACAACGATGATGGGAATGTGGCTTGTTACCTCGTTAGCCCTAATCCTTCGGCACACTTCCAGTCCGTCTACGCCCGGCATCATCAAGTCGGTAACAATCACGTCGGGCACCATTTGTTCGGCTTTGTTCAGTCCGTCTTGTCCGTTGTGTGCGTAAATGATGGCGTATTTGTCCGACAGCTGCGAGCCGATGAATGCGGCCACGTCCACATTGTCGTCGATAACCAGCACGCGTAGCACGTCGTCGTTGGCCATTTCGGTGTCGGTGGGGTCGTCTCCTTCGGTTGGCAGCAGGGGTTTCCGCATGTCGGCCCTCTGCGGTTGGGCAGGCTCTGTTGCCGATTTTGTTTGTCTGATGGGTAGGCTCACGTGGAAAACGCAGCCTTGCCCCACGGTGCTTTCAACGCTGATGGTGCCGTCTATCGCGTCTACAATCTGCTTTACCAAGGCCAATCCCACGCCCGTTCCAATCTTTGCGCCGTCGTTTTCGGCTTGGTAGAAGGCCTCGAAGATGTGCGGAAGGCTCTCGGCTGGTATTCCTTTGCCTGTATCGCTCACGTCCATCAGCAGTCTTTGTCCGTCTGTGCGCACCTTAACGCTCACCGTTCCTTGCGGCGGCGTGTACTTAAAGGCGTTAGACAGCAGGTTGTTCATCAGCTTATTCACATAGTCGGGCACGAAATCCATCTGCACTTCGCCGCAAAGTTCGGCCGTAAAGTTCACTTCGCGCATGCGTGCATATTCGCGGTAGCTCTCAATGTTCATGGCAATTTGCGCCACGATGTTGCCGTTTCGCCACGCAGGTTCGCCCACGGCCGACTTCATCTTGGATATGTCGAGCAACTGATTGATGAGTGTCAGCAG
>NZ_HE999451.1:27285-29442 GCF_000312305.1 Prevotella conceptionensis 9403948
CTCGCGCGTGTCGGCCGGCACGTTCTTGTCTTGCGATATGGCCCGACTTAGGCCGAGAATAACCGTCAATGGCGTGCGGAACTCGTGTGTGATGTTGGTAAAGAAGTTCTCGCGCAATGCGCTCATCTTCTTTAACAGCAGGTGATTGCGCTTTCGCATGCGGCCCATGTAAATCAAAGTGCCAATCAGCAGGCCCAAAACAACGATAACCAGCGTGCCTGCGTAGAGTATGTTCGTTTTGGCAGTGCGTTCGGATGCCAGTTCTTGGCGCGCCTTGTTCACCTTTTCGCCCTGCATTTGGCGTTCGAGGTTGAGGCTGATGCTTTGTATCCGGTTCACCTTCTCCATGTCTATCACGCTGTCTTGCATGGCACTGGCCAGCACATGGTTGGCCAATGCAGCGCGATAGTCGCCTTGGCGTTCGTAAAGACGGTACAGGTGCGAATACACTTCGGCCAGATGCTCCTTCGATTTTATCTTTTCGGCGATGGCCTTGGCGCGTTGTAGGTTTTCGAAAGCTGTGCTTGTGTTGCCCGTTATGTAGTCGATGCTCACCAGGGCAAGCAGCGGTTGCAGGGCGTGCCATTCGTCTTTCGAGTCGTGTAACTGCTCGTACGCCATTTGATATTCTGCGTATGCCTTGTCGTATTCTTTGGCCTCTTGGTACATTTCACCAAAAGCCGTGTGGCAAAGGGCAATGCCGAGCGTGTTGTTGGCGCGCCGGTTAAACGCCATCGACCGATGGAAGTAGGCCCATGCGCTGTCTTTTTTGCCCAGGTGTTTGGCCACCGAACCCAGGTTGGCGCAGTTGATGGCTTGCCCAACGTCGCTTCCCAGCTGGCGTTCTCCTGCCAAAGCCTTGCGCAAAACGCTGTCGGCGCGTTTGAAGTTGCCCAAGGTCATGTAGATGTTTCCCAGTCCGTTAAGCGATTTCACATAGTTTTTTCTGGCCAGCCAACACGTGTCGCCGCTCTCTTCCGTCAGTCGCAGTGCCTGATAGTGGTAGGTTTGGGCGGCATCCAGCACGCCCAGCCGGCGATAGTTGGTGCCGATATAGTTCAGTGCGAGCACCCATTCGATGGTGTCGCCCATGGCTTCGGCCTGTTGCAAGCCCTTACTATGCACGCGTAACGACTCTTCAAAGCGGCTTTCGTCGCGCAAAGCCTTACCCCATTCGCGCAAGGCCACCACGCTGCCCAGCTTGTTTCCGGCCTTTTCCAGTTGCGCTTGCAGCTTGGCTAAGGCCTCAATGCCTTGCGCTTGAGCCACGATGCTGTCTGCCTTGCGCCGCTCTTGGGGCGTAAAGCAACGATGTCTGCCCGCGCAGGCAGCCAAAAGTAAGAGGGCTGATAGAATTAAAAACGCCTTTCGGGCGTGCAAGGCCATGCGTGCAGATGGCCGCAAAAGGGTAGAAGTGTCCTCCATAAACGATGGGATAAGTAAGCATACCTCTGCCACAAAGCACTTCATTAGAAAGGGGTTTGACGACAATAGGGCGACCGAACGGCAGGTGCGAATGTTCAAAAAATAGTGATAATCTCGCCCTTTTCGGTCGGCGTAGCTTGTGGGTTTTTTGCAAAAATACTGCTTTTTTTAAACAAATGGCGCTTTGTTTTGTTAATAGATGTTCAACGGCAGGCATTCTTTGCCGATAAATTCACATCCTGCAAACGATGTGCATACCGCAAAATTGGGTGATAAAAAACTTGTGTGCGCAACAAAAGTGAAAAACTTTGCCGCCCGTTTAGTCCGTTAAATAAATAATCGTAACTTTGCGTTAGGTTTGGGCTTGCTTGCGAAATTGCTTTCCAAAGGGGCGAAATGCCCTTCCAAAAGGACGAATTTCTGAGTCCAAAAGGGCGGAAACATCAACCCGAAGGGGTGGAAATCTCTGCCCCAAGGCCTCGGTATTCTTCTGCCGAAAGCGGGGCATCTCTCTGCGAAAAGCGGCGAAACAGACCCTGCCTAACACAAAAGCCAACCGCATAGAACAACGAAAAGAACAAAGAAAAACGGCCTTGCACATGCGCTATGTAGACGTTATATTGCCCCGCCCCTTAGAGGGTTACTTCACCTATGCCATCACTGACGAGCTGGCTACAAGGGTGAAACTGGGCGTTCGCGTGCTTGTGCCGTTCGGTTCGTCAAAAACTTGCA
>NZ_HE999451.1:30248-35463 GCF_000312305.1 Prevotella conceptionensis 9403948
GATGAAAAGCCCGATTTCGACACCAAAGCCGTGCTGCAAGTGGTAGACACGGCACCGATGTTGCTGCCCCAACAGCTGGACCTTTGGCAATGGATAGCCCAATATTACATGGCACCCATCGGCGATGTGTACACTGCTGCCTTGCCTGCGGGCCTTAAAGACGAGGCGGGATGGCAGCCCAAAACCGAAGTTTATGTGGCGTTGGCCGACAATTTCCAAACCGATAAAACGCTGAACATCGCCCTCGACATGCTGCGTAGCGCGCGCCAACAGCTTAAAGCGTTCACCTGTTTCCTGCATCTCAGCCATTGGGACACCTTAGAAAACAACCAAACGCAACAGCCCGTGGCCGAGATAACACGCGTGGAACTGATGAACGAAAGCGGTGCTAGCAACGCTACCATTAAGGCTTTGGTGGACCGTGGCCTACTCCGCATATATAATAAGGAGGTGGGACGACTGAATACCGACGACACTGAACCCGCCGAAAAGCCCAAGCCGCTGAGCGCGGCACAGCAAGAGGCGTATAACAGCATCGTGTTCCAGTTTCTCAAAAAGCGAGTGGTGCTGTTGCACGGCGTAACATCCAGCGGTAAAACCGAGGTGTATATCCATCTCATCAGCAAAGCCTTGGCAGAGAAGAAACAAGTGCTTTACCTGCTGCCCGAAATAGCATTGACCGTGCAAATGACCTCGCGCCTGAAACGCGTGTTTGGTAAACGCCTGGGCATTTACCACTCGCGATACAGCGATGCCGAACGTGTGGAGATATGGAAAAAGCAACTTTCTGCCGAACCCTACGAGGTTATACTGGGTGCAAGGAGTGCCGTGTTCTTGCCTTTTCAACGTCTTGGACTGGTCATCATCGACGAAGAACACGAGGGAAGTTTCAAACAGCAAGACCCTGCGCCGCGTTATCATGCCCGTTCGGCGGCCATCGTGCTGGCCAACTACTATGGTGCGCAAACGCTTTTGGGCACGGCAACGCCCTCGACCGAGACCTATTACAATGCGCAAACGGGCAAGTACGGCCTTGTTGAACTCACCACGCGATACAAAGACATCGCCCTGCCCGAGATAAAGGTGGTGGATGTGAAGGACCTTCGCCGCCGAAAGCTGATGAACGGGCCTTTTTCGCCGACCTTACTGTCTGCCGTTCGTGGCGCGTTGGAACGTGGCGAGCAAGTTATTTTGTTTCAGAACCGGCGCGGCTTTGCCCCAATGGTTGAATGCCACACCTGCGGATGGGTGCCCAAATGCGACAATTGCGACGTGTCGCTGACGTTGCACAAGAACATGAACCAGCTTACCTGCCACTACTGCGGCTTTACATACGCCGTGCCGACGACGTGCCCCAACTGCGGCGAAACCGACTTGCGGGGGCGCGGTTATGGCACGGAAAAGATTGAAGACCAGTTTGCGCAGCTGTTTCCGGAGGCCAAAATAGCACGCATGGACCTTGACACTACGCGCACAAAAAACGCATACGAACGTATTATACACGATTTTTCGCAGGGCAAAACCAACGTGCTTATCGGTACGCAGATGGTTACTAAGGGGCTAGACTTCGACAAAGTGAGCGTGGTGGGCATCTTAAACGCCGATGCCATGCTTAACTATCCCGACTTCAGGGCCTACGAACAGGCGTTTATGATGATGGCGCAGGTAAGCGGAAGGGCAGGGAGGAAGGGTAAACGCGGCTTGGTGTTGCTACAAACAACGTCGCCCGAACTGCCCGTAATTGGTCAGGTGGTGCGCAATGATTATCAGGCATTCTATACAGACTTGTTGGAAGAACGTCGTTTGTTCAGGTACCCGCCGTTCTTTCGATTGGTGTATGTCTACTTGAAACATGCCAAAGAGCAAGTGGCCGAAACAGCAGGGATAGAGCTTGGCAGCAGACTTCGACAGCTGTTTGGCGACCGCGTTCTTGGTCCCGACAAGCCTGCCGTGGCGCGTGTAAAAACGTTGCACATCCGCAAGTTGGTGTTAAAACTAGAACCGTCGCTTAGTGGCGAACAAGTTCGCCAATGCTTGCGATACGCCCATAACGAGATGGCGAAAGATAAAAAATACGCCACCCTGCACGTGTTTTACGATGTGGACCCGTTGTAAGGGAGAGGAGTTAAGAAGTGAGGAGTTAAAGGAGTTAAGGAGTTAAGGAGTTAAGCCAAATGCTTTGTTGCATAGGGACTAACTATCTCGTCAACTAGCCATCTTGTTAACTCGTCAACTAGTCATCTTGTCAACTCGTCAACTAGCCATCTTGTTAACTCGTAAACTTGTTACCTCGTCAACTTGTCAACTAGTCAACTCGTAAACTAATAATAAAAGGAGAACCATATCATGGCAACAACCATAAACAACAAGGAACATTGGTGGGCGGCAACGAAAGGTTTGCTGGCCCGCAACAAACATGTGGACGGAAAGGAATTGCAAGAAGACTTCCTTAAATATATCTACGAACACGGTAAGGAAATGCCCCGTCAGCAGGTGGATGAGGCCGCAAAAGACCTTGGCACCAACCGCGAAGGCATGGCCAACATCGTGGGTGCGCTGGTTTTGGCCGGCGAACTGACTGCCAACGACACGCTCGCACTTACCGAAAAGGGTTGCATGCACGCCCTTCGGCTCATTCGAGCCCACCGCATCTACGAGCAATATTTGGCCGAACACTCGGGTTATGGGCCGTCTGAGTGGCACGAACGGGCACACCGCATGGAACACCGCATCACGCCCGACGAGCAAGAGCGCATTGCATCGCTGTTGGGCAACCCGCTTTTCGACCCTCATGGCGACCCCATACCCACACCTTCGTTGGCCGTTGCCGACAAAGGCACATGCGGCGAACCCATCGAGGCGCAGTCGTGGTGGCGCATTACGCATGTGGAAGACGACGACAAGCAGCTGTTTACGCTCATAGCCGAGAAGGGACTGACCAAAGACTCGCTCATCTTCATCACCCAGATAGACAACGTAGCTATGATGTTCGACTACGAGGGCGAACATTTCTCGTTACCCATAACGGCACTCGAGGCCATTAACATGCAACCTGTTACAACTGCCGAGCTAAACAACTTGCCCGAGGTGCGTGCACAAAGGCTTATCCATCTTCAAGCGGGCGAAGAGGCACGTATTGTGGGCTTGTCGCCAGCTTGCCGCGGAGCACTTCGCCGTCGTTTGTTGGATTTAGGCTTCGTAAAAGGTAGTGTGGTGAGCATTGACATGCCTAGTCCCATGGGCAACCCCATCGCTTACATTGTTCGTGGGTCGGCCATAGCGTTAAGGCACGAGCAAGCCAAGTACGTTTTGGTGCGTAAAGACCTTGTGGAGGGCGAGGGGCAGCAGCAATAAGTCACAAATGAGGATTAGGGTTTGCCTGGTATGCGCTGTTGGCGTGTGCCATGCACCCACGCCTTTTTGTCCAACTGGTATGCCGGTTGTGGCTTAGTGGGTCTTGCAAAAGCCCGTTTCGGCATTTCTTTTCCAAATGCCCGCGATTGTTAATTTGTATGCTTATATTTTACAAAACACGTATTGTCCGTCGCCTCGTTCTAGCGAAAATTATGGCTGTTTGGCAGTAAAAATGCCACTAAAAGCCGACTTGCAGATCTCGCTTTTAGTCCCTTTTCGGGCATTTTGTCGGTATTTAGTATCGTTTTACCTTTCTATTTGGTTCTCGACTCGTGATTTTTCCGCTGCCAAAAACCAGTTTTTAACCCCCAAAATGCCGCTTTTTAATGGCTGTTTTGCCCTTTTAGGCCATGTTTTTAATGGTTCTAAGCGGTTATGTTTATACCATTACAATGTATTTTTATGCTTTTCATCTCGCATTTAGCAGTGTTTTGCGTTGCATTTAGCACCAAAACACCCTGCGTTTTGCATCAAAACGCACTGCATTTAGTATCAAAACGCATGGCGTTTAGCACCAAAACGCACTGCGTTTAGCGGCATATTGCACTATATTTTGCTGCAAATAGCCCCAAAACAGGTGCAAATGGCGGTTGCTTATAATAAATATTCATTTTGCCGCATTCGCATCCTAACCCCATTTTGCACCCAAACAAACCTTCGCGAGAATCGATTATTTGCGGTCGGGTGGGCTGTTGGTGGAAAAAATGTTAGCTATAACGTTAAAATTTATGCCGAAAAGATTACATGGATGAAGGGATGACGAGAGATGGTAAGTTAACAAGTTGACGAGTTAACAGGTTGACGAGATAGTTAGCTCTTCTGCAACAAGGCATTTGGCTTAACTCCTAATGGTGAAAGGGTGAAAAGGTGAAAAGGTGAAAAGGTGAAAGAATGGCTGACGCCCTTTAAAGTTGTCTGTCGGTTCCTAGATTTCTAGTTTCGTCTAGCTTTCGGACAGGTCCGACAAGTCCGACTTGTCCTATTAGCCTAACGCCACCTATACATTTGGCTTAACTCCCTAACTCCTTAACTCCTCAACTCCTCAATTCTTTTCGTGTTTCGCCACAAATAGAGGTGTTTTTTGACATAAGAACATAAGGGACATAGGGCAAATGAACGGAATTTTCAACAAAATAATACGTTTTTCTTGCAAGTTGTCGTTTTATTACATACCTTTGCAGAACAAGGTATTTTTATTAACACGGCGCGTGTTAGGCGTTGCTGTTGCGCGCTTGGTTTTGTAACCGCTTTTTTTAACTTGAATTAGATGCAGAAATGAAAGAGAAAAACAACCGACTCGAAACGTTGAAACTGCTCATCTCCAGTCAGGAGATAGGCTGTCAAGAAGACCTATTGAAAGCACTTTCCCAAGAGGGTTTCAACATCACGCAAGCTACGCTCAGCCGTGACTTAAAGCAGCTGAAAGTGGCCAAAGCCGCCAGCATTAATGGCAGGTACACCTATGTGCTGCCTAACGAAACGATGTACAAGCGCATACCCACCCCGCGCATGGCACGCGAGATGATGAAGGTTTCGGGCTTTCAATCTATCGCCTTTTCGGGAAACATGGGCGTGATGAAAACCCGTCCGGGCTATGCCAGCTCTATCGCCTACAACATCGATAATGGCGGGATTGCAGAGATATTGGGCACCATATCTGGAAACGACACCATCTTTATTGCCTTTAAAGAGCCCTTCGACCCAGACGAGATGACACGGAGAATGCAAGATGTTATTTCGCGGATGTAGGTGGATTTGTGCTTCATTAAGTAATAGCCATTAATCTAATCGACGGAAACAG
>NZ_HE999451.1:35969-37370 GCF_000312305.1 Prevotella conceptionensis 9403948
CGGATGCTGGCGTGTGCGGCTTTACCTGCATGGCGGCTGTTGCGGGCTGCCCTTTAAACGCGGAACTTCGTACGTGCAAGGCGCAACCGTCTTTTGCGCACTGCCCCTTGTGATGTGCCCTTGGTAGCACAGGGGCGTACAAGCTTCACCAACACATGGCCGAAACACGTGTTGGTGCACGTTTCGTTTGCCCCTTTCGTGCGAATTTTGGCGCGCGCATGTCAAGCG
The DNA here is from genome assembly GCF_000312305.1 of Prevotella conceptionensis 9403948. Taxonomy (GTDB): domain Bacteria; phylum Bacteroidota; class Bacteroidia; order Bacteroidales; family Bacteroidaceae; genus Prevotella; species Prevotella conceptionensis. The sequence goes on from NZ_HE999451.1 coordinate 36,198, forward strand.
CTAAATGGCCTATGTGTCTTCAAAATCTGCGCAAAAGGCTGGTTTTATTTGCAAAATTCACATTTTTTGGTTAACTTTGCAGCCGGTTACGAAGTGCGTAGCCGAACTCTTCCACATCGTTTCTGTGAAATCAATTCATTTTATTAGGATAGGGAAGAGGCGGTGTAAGCCCCTTGCGAAAGGGCAGCGAACATCATATTTCAATCTATTCATGATTAGCGAGAACAGACTCTCGTTGATAAAAAAACTCTCTTAAATTTGTGGGGCGACTGTGGCATGAGGATGTAGCAGTCGTCTTTTTTTTGTCTTTTTCTTTGTGTTTTGTGCTATTTGCACTACCTTTGCCTTTAAGTATAGCATAAAAAATGAAGTCATCAGATTTTTTCGGCAAACTAACAAGCAAATATATCTGGTTAAATCTCGCGGCTATGGCGGCTGTGGTGGTTCTACTTGTGGTGGGTGCTAAGTTCGGTATCGACATGTACACCCATCATGGCGAGGCCATACCCATACCCGACATCAAACATAAGTCGTTCGCCGATGCCAAACAGATGCTGGCCAACGTGGGGTTGCTTATCGAAGTTACCGATACGGGATATGTGCGGACACTGCCCGCGGATTGCATCTTGGAGCAATCGCCACAGCCCGGCGACTGCGTTAAGACGGGCCATGTGGTCTATGTAATCGTAAACTCGGGTAACACACCCACCATTACCATGCCCGACATCGTAGACAACAGCTCGATGCGCGAGGCTATGGCCAAGCTTAGGGCGATGGGTTTCAGGGTGGGCGAACCGCAATTCATTGTGGGCGAACGCGAATGGGTGTACGGTGCTACGGTGAACGGACGGCATGTGGTGGCTGGCGACAAGATACCCGTAGATGCTGTGGTGGTGTTGCAGGTGGGGAATGGCTCGCGTTCGGAAACGGATACGACCATCGACTATGTGGAACCCAACTATAAAAACCAACAAGAGGACCAGGAAGGAGAGGGCGACGTAGACGAGTTCGACGTGGTTACGCCTGCCGAAACGCCGCAACGGGGCAACTAAGTCGCCACTGGGACAGGCCGAGAGGCACACTTCAACAACAACAACGCATGACCGACTATATAGAGGAGATAGAAGAACAGGACGACGACACGGGGCAACTGTACGAACACCTGCGCATAGT
>NZ_HE999451.1:38521-53232 GCF_000312305.1 Prevotella conceptionensis 9403948
AAGAGTATGGCATCGACGAAAGAGCCGTAGAAGAGCAATTGGGTATGCCCTGTTTTGTGAAACCGGCTGCCGACGGGTCTAGTTTCGGCGTGTCGAAGGTGAAGAATGTAGACCAATTGGCTCCTGCATTGCGCAAAGCATTGATGGAAGACGATGCGGCCGTGATTGAATCGTTCCTTGATGGCACCGAGATTTCTGTGGGGTGCTATCGCGTAAAGGGCGAAACAAAGGTGCTGCCTGCCACCGAAGTGGTGAGCCATAACGAGTTTTTCGATTACGATGCGAAGTATAACGGACAGGTGGAAGAGATTACGCCTGCACGTATCGCCGAGGAAACGGCACGCAGGGTGGCCGAGGAAACGGCTCGCATCTACGAACTGCTAGGCTGTAACGGCATTATCCGCATCGACTATATCTTGACGAAAGAGCCCGATGGGACGGATAAGATAAACCTCATCGAGGTGAACACCACGCCTGGAATGACGCCCACAAGCTTTATTCCACAGCAAGTGCGCGCCGCTGGAATGGAAATGAAAGACGTGTTGAGCGACATTGTGGAGAACCAATTCTAACCCCCTTGTCGCGCCGACACGCCCAAAACGTATAATTTCGACAGCCTCGCTCCCCACGTAAGAATGTTTAGTTTAATTTTATAGAATGGCTAGGTAGCGATGTGAATCGCTTTTCAGTTACTTTGTTTAGGGGGAGTGGAGGCTGTCTTCTTATCATCTACATAACATGCAATCCAATAACTATCTAGAGAAATTCGCGCCCATTCGGCCCTTTGATGCCGAAGAGTTGCCCGCCGCTTTCGACCGACTTTTGGCCGATAAGCAGTTCCAGTCTGTGATAACTTACATCTTTCCGCAGCTGCCTTTCTCGCTTTTTGCACAACAACTGCGTGCTTGCAAAAACAGTCTTGAAGTGCAAAAGACCTTTGCCTACCCCTTTTTGGCAAACCTGTTGGCCAAAGCAAGCAGTGGGGCAGACATGGATAGTACGGCCATCGACAGCCAACGCCGCTACACCTTTGTAAGTAATCACCGCGACATCGTGCTCGATTCGGCTTTCTTGGCCAAGTTTCTTATCGACAACGGATTCTCTACCACATGCGAAATTGCCATTGGCGACAACCTGCTTTCCTTGCCGTGGGTGAAGGACTTGGTGCGTGTAAATAAGTCGTTTATCGTAGAACGCAACCTGCCTATTCGCCAGATGCTGGCCTCCAGCAAGCTTTTGTCGGAGTATATGCACTACGCCATCAACGAGAAGAACGAGAACGTGTGGATTGCACAACGCGAAGGGCGTGCGAAAGATTCTAACGACCGCACCCAAGAGGCCGTTTTGAAGATGATGGCCATTGGCGGCGAGGGCGACATTGTTGACCGATTGGCCGACTTGCACATTGTGCCGCTGGCCATTTCGTACGAGTACGACCCCTGCGACTTCCTTAAAGCCAAAGAAATGCAGCAGAAACGCGACACGCCCGACTTTAAGAAGAGTGCACAAGACGATGTGCTGAGCATGCAAACGGGTATTGTTGGCTATAAGGGTGGCATTCATTACCATTGCGCGCAGTGCATTGACGGTTTCCTCGAAGGCCTTGAACGCGACATGTCCAAAGGCGACTTGTTTGCTGCTGTGGCCCAACACATCGACCGAGAGATTTATCGTAACTATCGTATTTACCCCGGAAACCGCGTTGCGTTGTATCTGCTTACAGGCGATAAAGGGGCAGACAACGCCTTTACTGCCGAAGAGCAAGCCACGTTCGAGAAGTATTTGGAGGGTCAGATGGCTAAAATAACCCTTCCGCAGAAGGACGAAACCTTCCTGCGACAACGCATGCTTGAGATGTATGCCAACCCCTTGATTAACCAACGCTCCGTATGATGAACGCTCGTAAAGTCATATCACCACTCGCACGCTTGTTCCTAGGTGGGGTTTTCGTGGTTGTGCTTGTTGCGCTTACCATCCTTTCGGCGTGCGAGACCGATAGTTACGACACGGGCGATGGTAGCAATTCGTACCTGAAAGCCCACTTCGCCGAGGCTCACACCGCAGCCAATGCCAAGCTTGCTTTCGCCGTTACGGATGATGGAGACACGCTTCGGTTTCCTCCGAACACATCAAGCAAGGCCTTAACAAAGGCAGATAGCGTTTATCGCGTGTTGTATTATTACGACCAACGCGGGGCAAACGTCAACCCCAGGAGTATTGTTCCCATCCCAGTTGTTTCGCTTTCAGACAGCACAACGTGGCCCACCGACCCCGTAACGTTCGAGAGTGCATGGGTTAGCAGAAACAGAAAGTACTTCAACATAGGCTTTGCATTGAAGGTGGGGCGAACAGATCAACCCGATAGAAGGCAGCGAATAGGGGTTGTTCGCGACTCGTTTGTTACTACCGCAACTGGCGAACACATCTTATATATGCACCTTGCGCATAGTCAGAATGGTGTTCCGCAGTATTATTCGCAACGCGTGTACATCAGTGTACCCATTAAAAAACTTCCCACCAACACTCGTTTCGTGTTTCGAGTGAAGGATTATCAAAGGATGATTACGGTGGAAAGGGGAGGATAGAATGAGGAGTTTCTTTGAGTAGTTAAGGAGTTAGGGAGTTAAGGAGTTAAGCCAAATGCTTTGATAAGTCCGTAGCCTTAGTTGTTTCGAACCTCGTTGTTTAACCAAGCTATTGGCTTAACTCCTTAACTTCTTAACTCCCTAACTCCATTAGTTAATAAGATAATTTGCCTCTCTGCCACAAAGCATTTGGCTTAACTCCTTAACTCCCTAACTCCCTAACTCCATTAGTTAACAAGATAATTTGCCTCTCTGCCACAAAGCATTTGGCTTAACTCCTTAACTCCTCATTTAACTCACAAACTCAATATCATGCTTACCAAGCAAGTAAACGGTAAAGCCCCACGATGGGGCAACAATTGTTATTTCTCTGAGAACGCCACCATTGTAGGTGACGTCACTATGGGCGACGACTGCTCGGTGTGGTTCTGTGCAGTTCTTCGCGCCGATGTAGACGGAATACGCATCGGCAATCGCGTAAACATCCAAGACGGAGCATGCGTACACCAGTCGCATGGCACGCCCGTGGTGATAGAAGACGACGTGTCGGTGGGGCACAACGCCACTGTTCACGGCTGCATCCTTCGTCGCGGCTGCCTTATTGGCATGGGCGCAACGGTGCTAGATGCCGCCGAAGTGGGCGAAGGAGCAGTGGTTGCGGCTGGTGCCGTGGTGCTGCAAGGCACGAAGATTGGTGCAAACGAGCTGTGGGCAGGCGTTCCTGCCAAGCTGGTTAAGCGCACCGCGCCTGGCCAAGCCGAAGAGTTCGCCCAGCATTATATGGAGATAAAGAAGTGGTATTAAGATTCATTCCATTGGTTAGCCTGCCCTTCTGGCTTTCATGGTGTCTTTAATGTCACTGGTGTTACTAGCTTATCTAGGTAAGCCGCTATGTCTTGGCTGCCTAGATAAGCTAGTTTGATTTTGTAAAGTCAAGCCAATTACCTTTTATCTTCCCAACTCTAACGGCTTTGTAGCCTCCTTCAACCACACCAGATGTTCGCGGTCTAGATGTGGAGCAAGCGTGGTGTACACCATGCGATGGTAGTCGTTTAACCACGTAATCTCTTCTGCCGAGAGCATGGAAAGCACAATCGGCGCGGTGTCGATGGGACAAAGCGTTAGCGAAGTGAACTGCAAGAACTCGCCAAAGGCCGTTGAACGATAGGGAACGGTGAGCAAGGTGTTCTCTATCCTGATGCCATATTCGCCCTCGATATATAGTCCTGGTTCGTCGGTGATGGTCATTCCCGCGTGGAAAGGCGCAGGTCGCCATTGCATCCTAACCTGTTGTGGCCCCTCGTGTACGTTGAGATAAGCCCCAACGCCGTGCCCCGTGCCATGCAAATAGTTCATGCCCTCGCGCCAAAGCGGTAAGCGTGCCGTGGCATCTAGCTGCGTACCCGTTGCGCCATCGGGGAATTTCAGCATCGCAAAGTTGATAAATCCCTTCAGCACCAGCGTGTAGGCCGTGCGTTGTTCGGGTGTTGTTTCGCCCAAAGCGATGGTTCGCGTGATGTCAGTCGTGCCGTCTTGATATTGCGCGCCGCTGTCAATGAGCACCAGTCCGCGCGGTTTTACGGGAATATCCGTTTCGAGTGTGGCCTCGTAATGCACGATAGCCCCATGCGCTTCGTAGCCAACGATGGTTTCGAACGACTTTCCGCGGAACAGCGGTTGTTCGGCTCTGAACGACGTTAGTTTCTCGTCCAGACTGATTTCCGTTTCCGTTCCGCTCTCCACAGCAGGTTTCAACCACTTTAAGAACTTCACCATCGCGATGCCGTCTTTCAGCATCGCGTTGCGAAAGCCCCTTATCTCGGCATCGTTTTTCACCGCTTTCAAGGCAGGGACAGGCGAGGGCATCGCTATAATCTCTTGGCACATAACCTTTTGCGCAAGCGTATAGTTGGTTGTGTTGGGGTCTAGCAAGATGTTATATTCGGCATAACGGGCAAGTCCCTTATCCACGTCGGCGTATTCGGCCACCTCAATTTGCTGCGATTTAAGATACGCAGCCACCTCTGCTCCTAACTTCTCCTTATTAATATATAAGGTAGTGCGACTTTGTTCGATAAGCAGGTAGGCTACGAACACGGGGTTGCACTGCACGTCAGAGCCGCGAAGGTTAAGCGTCCACGCCACATCGTCGAGGGTGCTAACCAACGTTCCGTCGGCATGTACGGTGCGCAAGGCCTTTCATATGCGCTCTATCTTATGTCGTGTTTCTTCGCCTGCCAGTTCCAAGGGTTGCAATTCAACGCTGTTTGTGGGTATCTCTGGGCGGTCGGTCCATATCGTTTTCAGCGGGTCGATGTTGGTTCTCAGCGTCAGTCCGCCTAGTTTTCTCAGCTCTGTTTTAAGCGCATTCACCTCGTTCAAGGTGTTAACCATGCCGTCTAGTGCCACCTCGGTGTTGTCGGTATGGCGCAACTTGTCGGTCAGCCACTCGGCAACACTTGGCGTTTGCGGCAATCCGTCCTTCATCAACTTAAAGCCTGAGCCTTGTAATTGCTCTTCGGCGGCGATGAAGTAGCGCGAGTCGGTCCACACGGCGGCATCGTCGAGCGTTACCACAGCCGTGCCGGCCGAGCCGTTGAACCCCGAAATCCATTCGCGTCCTTTCCAATGTTCGGGCACATACTCGCCCGAATGGGGGTCGGTACTGGGAAAGATAAATGCCGCCAAATGTTCTGTGCGCATCAGTTGGCGCAAGGCGTCAAGTCGTTGTTCGATTGTTTTCATATCTAGTGCTTTTGGTTTTTGTCATGTTATATTAGTTGTGTTTCGCCCCCGTTTGTACGTCGTGTCCTGTCGAGGAGCATGTCGCGGGGAGTGTGCCCGTATGTTGTTGGCGCGGTGCTAAGTTATGAAATAAAAATGAAAAACACGGCCTTTGCCACCACTTTTGTCAGCCATAAGTAACAAAAAGCACGTACGTTTTAAAATTATAACAAATTAAAGGCCGCATAAGATGCCTGCCTTACCATTTTTTTTGCTACCTTTGCCCTAACAATGTAACGAAGTTACTTTAATCAAAAATCAAATATAATTATGGAATTTCTAACAGATGAGAAACTAGTTATTGTCGGTGCAGCCGGCATGATTGGTTCCAACATGGCCCAAACAGCCGCCATGCTTGGCCTAACCCCCAACATTTGCCTGTACGATGTGTACGAACCAGGATTGGCAGGTGTTACCGAAGAAATGCGCCACTGCGGTTTCGAGGATGTGAACTTCACCTACACCACCGATGTTAAGGAGGCTTTAAAAGGTGCCAAGTATATCATTTCGTCGGGTGGAGCTCCCCGTAAAGAGGGCATGACCCGCGAAGACCTGCTCAAAGGCAACGCCACCGTGGCCGAACAGCTGGGTAAAGACATCAAGGCTTACTGCCCCGACGTAAAGCATGTGGTTATTATCTTCAACCCCGCAGACATCACGGGCTTGGTAACGCTCATCTGGTCGGGCCTGAAACCCTCACAAGTATCAACGCTTGCAGCCCTCGACTCCATCCGTTTGCAAAGCGAATTGGCTAAGCACTTCGGTGTTCCTCAGAGCGAAGTTACGGGTTGCCGCACCTACGGAGGCCACGGCGAGGCGATGGCTGTGTTTGCATCTACCGCCAAAGTGCAAGGCACGCCGCTGCTCGACCTTATCGGTACGCCGAAACTGAGTGCCGAAAAATGGGCCGAAATCAAGCAGAAGACGGTTCAAGGTGGTTCGAACATCATCAAACTTCGTGGCCGCAGCTCGTTCCAAAGCCCCGCTTACGTATCGGTTAAGATGATTGAGGCCGCCATGGGAGGCGAAGAATTTGCATGGCCCGCAGGTCGTTACGTGTCGTTCGCAGGCATCGACCACATCATGATGGCTATGGAAGTGAGCATCACCGAGAAGGGTTCTGCCTACGAAGAGGTTGTTGGCACGCCCGAGGAAATGGCCGAATTGAAGAAGAGCTACGACCACTTGGTGAAGATGCGCGAAGAGGTTATCGCCCTTGGCGTACTTCCTCCCGTAGAGAAGTGGGGCGAAATCAACCCCAACTTGAAGTAAGTTAGGGCTGAAAAGCCAAAACACGCATCCCCCAACGCACCGCAAGTGCGCTTGGGGGATGTTTTTTGTTTGGACACATCCTAAAGGGTGAAAAGGTGAAAGGGTGAAAAGGTGAAAAGATGGCTGCGCCCACCACTCTTGTTAACTTGTCCGACCAGTCCGACCAGTCCGGCCTGTCTGACCTGTCTGACCTGTCTGACCAGTCTGACCAGTCCGACCAGTCCGACCAGTCCGACTAGAAGAACTAAATAAACTAGCCCCGCTAACTTAATTAACCCAATGCCTGAAACTCATTAACCCACCTGCTACCACCTCGTTTTTGTCTGCTTTTCCGCATATATTTTAACACTATGGCGCCCTTTTTATCCACCACTTCACCCGCTTGGCCCAAAAAATCGATTCTCGCGAAGGTTTGTTTTGATGCAAAAAGGGGGTAGCTTGTGAATACGATGAAATGAATTTTTATTTAAAAAGACCGCTGTTTGCACCCCGTTTCGGGCGTTTTGCTGCTAAATGCACTGCGTTTTGGTGCAAAATACACTGCGTTTTGGTGCTAAATGCACTGCGTTTTGGTGCAAAATGCACTGCGTTTTGGTGCTAAATGCACTGTGTTTTGGTGCAAAACACCAGGCAAAATGGTGCTAAACGCAAGGTGAGAAGCATGATTATCCACAGCAATGGTATAAATATAACCTTTTAGAACCATTAAAAACATGACCGAAAAGGGCAAAATAGTGGTTAAAAAGTGGGATTTTAGGGGTTAAAGGCGTGCATTTGGGCTTGAAAAATTACGAGCCGTTCAGCAAAATAGAAAGGCTAAAAGGTACAAAATGCAGGTCTTTTTCTTGAAATTGAACATGCCGGGAGGAGCGAAAGGCTAAAAAATGGGGCGATTTGCCTACTTTTGGGCCTATATTTTCGCTAGAACGAATCGAAAATTGGTACGATATTGTAAAATAAAAGATAATGATTTGTAGTCAAACAGAATTGGATTTAGAAAGCCACCAATGCAGCGTAGGCAAACAATACACCTACTTTTAATCTGCGTAAAGCCTTGTTAATGTCATGCTGTACACGCGTTGCACTCTTCTATCAGCTATTTTCCAAAAGCAATTCTGTTTGACTATAAGTTTTTAAGTTGGTGAGGTGCAAAGCTGGTGAGTTGGAGGTGTTTTGAGTTTTTCAGTTGATGAGCTGGTGTTTTTTTGAGTTGATGAGTTGACGAGTTGATGAGTTGGTGGGTTGATTTGTCCTCTACTTCGTGTGTAAGAAGGGCGTTTATCTTGTGTTGGCGTAACAGAGATAACAAACACCTCTTAAATGATAGAAACATAAAAAGTCAAGACGACTTCAGTGCCTATGTTGGAAAGGTGGAGGGGAAAAAGGTCGGGATGCACCGTAACATTACCCAAATTGTTAAAAAGAAAATGTGATAATGCAAGAAAGTATTAGATATTGATAATATAGTGCACAATGATTTACTATATTATTCTTAACTTTGTGCACATGATAATCCACCAGTTATTGCCAAATTATGACAAAATGTGCGCTGTTGCAACCTTTTTATTCCTTGTGGAGCTAAATCAATAGCAAATTGAATGGTTGCCCATAAAACGGCCCTGCTTTGCCTAATCCTTGCAATAGGTGTAAATACGTATTAACAGTAACAATATATTTACCTATATAGACAAATGAGAAAACATACATTATTACCGGCTCTGTTGTTTGTAGCCGTAGCCTTGCACGCTGTGGTGCGGACAAATTTCCCTACGGACAACACGCACGCGAAACGTAAAAAGGTGACCGTAACAAAGCAGGCACAAACCGCAAACGCAGATACCGTTATGCGCAATATCGCCCTGTCGAAAGACATTGATGTGAGTGCGTCGGCATTCGTCAACCAGAATGAGACGCCCGAGAAGGCTTGCGATGGGGACGTGCGAACCAAATGGTGCGACAACAGTTCGCCAAACAAGTGGTTGCTTTACGACCTTCAGAAAGATTACAACGTGCGTAAGGTTTGCCTGATATGGGAAAATTGGGACCCCAACAACATATATAAGGTGCAAACAAGTGTCGACGGACAACACTGGACCGACCGAATTACAGAGACAACAAATACCCAAAACCAACGTGTTTACGATGTGGATTGGAATGGTGTGCGCTTAGTTCGCTTCCTTGTGCCCGAAGAGGCCAAAGACGATGCTGTGCGCTTGATGGAGTTCCAGGTGTGGACTAGGGGCGCAGGGCAGCCCTCGCGCATCGAGCCGATAGGCAAATGGGGTGCTATGGTTAAACCACGCTATCTGCATACGGAGGGTAAGAAAAAGATATACGCACTGATGTCGTTTGTAGACAATAGGGTGGGCGTTATCGATGCCAACGGAAGCAACTGCGTTATTGGTCCGCAAATGCCGTTCGGCTCCATCAATCCGTCGCCCCAAACACCCGAAGGCGAACACGACGGCTATGCACCTAATCAGCCAATACGCGGTTTTGGGCAGCTGCACGTTAGTGGAACGGGATGGGGAAAGTATGGCCATTTCTTGCTTTCGCCACAAGTGGGGCTCAGCGTTGGCGAAACCGAACACGACTCGCCGGCAAGCGACGAAGTGGCCAAGCCCAACTATTATAGGGCAAGGTTAGACAGGTATGGCATCGTTACCGAACTTACGCCAACCGAACATGCCGCCATTTACCGTTTCACTTTCCCGCAAACGCCCGAGGCGAACATCGCCATGGACGTAACCCACAGTCTTACCCGCGACATTGCCAAATATATCGGCGGAACAGTTAAGGCAAACAGCGTGAGCATAGACAGTGACGAAGGCGACAGATTTTCGGGTATGATTGAATACGAGGGTGGTTTCAGCGGTGGTTTTTACAAGTTGTATTTCACCGCGCAGCTAGACAAAAAGCCCCGAACGTTCGGCGTTTGGAAAAACGGGACACTGCAACAAGGTGCCAAGAAGGCCCAACTAACCCAAGGAGAAGACCGCATAGGCAGCTACTTTACATACTACACGAACAACGGCGAGGCGGTTAAACTCAAGATAGCCATATCGTTTAACAGTGTTGAGCAGGCCAAGAAGTATCTTGCCGCCGAAATTCCAGGGTGGGATTTCGAGGCAACGAAGAAACGCGGCGAGGACAAGTGGAACCGCATATTGAGCGACATCGTTGTAGACGAGGCCCCAGCCGTGAGGATGAAACAATTTTATTCGGCCTTGTATCACTGCTTGCTGATGCCCCGAAACCGCACCAACGAGTTCCCCGCATTCGGCAACAAGGAACTGTGGGACGACCATTTCGCCGTGTGGGATACGTGGCGCACGCTCTTCCCGCTGCTCACCATCATCGAGCCCGACGTGGTTGGACGTAACGTTCAGGCCTTCGTTAATCGCTGGAAGGTGAACGGAAAGGTGAAAGACGCCTATATAGCAGGTAACGATATGGCCGAAGAACAAGGCGGAAACGATGTAGACAACATCGTGGCCGACGCTATTATTAAAGACATTAAGGGCTTTGACAAGGCTGAGGCTTACAAGTACTTGAAGTTCAGTGCCGACCACGAGCGCCGTGCAGCGCCGTTAATGGTGGGCGAAAAGGGGTTGGGTCAAAACGATACGCTGTTCTATCGGCAGAACGGATGGCTCCCCGGTGGCGTGATGGCCCAATCAACAGCCTTGGAATACTCCTATAACGACTACTGTGTGGCATTGGCAGCCAAGAAATTGGGTCACGAATGCGACTACAAGAAATATCTGGAACGCTCGAAACGCTGGGTGAACATGTGGAACGCCGACTTGGAAAGCAAGGGCTTTAAGGGCTTTATTTGCCCCAGAGACAAAGACGGAAAGTGGATAGACATAGATGCCACCTACTTTTGGGGCTCGTGGAAACGCTATTTTTATGAAGCCAACGCTTGGACTTATTCTTTCTTCGTGCCCCACGACATAGACAAACTCATCGAATTGAATGGTGGCAAAGAGCAGTTTGCCAAGAAACTGGACTACGGTTTCAGAAACAGCCTGTTGGAGTTGGCCAATGAGCCATCGTTCCTTACGGCGCGCCTCTTCAATCATGCCGGGCGGATGGACCTCACTTGCTATTGGGTGAACCACGTGTTGGAAAACCTTTTCGGCGAATATTCCATGCCCGGCAACGACGATAGCGGCGCCATGTCTTCGTGGTGGCTTTTCTCGGCTATGGGTTTCTTCCCCAACGCAGGGCAAAACATCTACTATCTCAATTCGCCCTTGTTTAAACGGGTTACCATACAACGGCCAAACGGCAACATCGAGATAAGCGCGCCCAACCGCACCGACAAGAACATCTATATAAAAGAGGTGAAGGTGAACGGAAAAACCTGCACCGACGGCATCATCACTTATGACGACCTGAAGAACGGGGCAACCATAAGGTACGAACTAACGAAGTGAACATCGAATAACAATTAATATTTAAACAACATGAAACATTTCCTTTTGACGTTGGGCTTTATGCTCACGCTCGGTGTGCTTTCGGCATTCGGGCAACAAACGGGTAACAAGCTTTGCCTTAAAGCCTCGAAAGTGCTGCTTCCCACTGGCGGCAAAGTGTCGTTTGAGGTAGAAGGCACCAATCCGTCTGCCACCTACAAGTACAAGTGGACTTTACCCAAACAGTTTAAGAAATTGTCTGAAAGGGGCAACAAAGTGGTGGTGAAAATCCCCGATGAAGGTAATTACGAGGTGAAGGTGTTTGTGGAAAGCAACGATGAGAGCGACGACGTAGAACTGAAAACCAACGTAGAAGTATCGAACAGCAAAAAGATAGAGCTGCTGAGTGTTGGCAAGAAGGTTGTGTCGTGTAGCGGCAACGTGGGCGACGAAAGGCCCGATTGGCTCTTTGATGGTACCGCCGCCCCCGACAATTACAGCAAGAAATGGTGTGCCGAGGGAAAGAAAGAACACGAAGTGGTGGTAGACTTAGGGCAAACATGCCAAATCTATCGCTTGAAATTCTACGACTGCCGTACCAAAGAGACCGATTACGACAACATCCAAAACTTTAAACTCTTTGTGAGCGATAACCAAACCGACTGGACTTTGGCCCTAAGCGAGACGGGGAACAACGATAACGTGAAAGACATTACCTTTGCTCCCGTCAAGGGAAGATACGTGAAATTCGTGGCCTACGACCCGAACAAAGACTTCACCATCCGCGTTTGGGAACTGGAACTATATGGCGTAAAATAGTAAATGGTGCGGTAAGGGGGCGCCTTATGGTGCTGCATGGTTCTCTTCTTGTTCCTCCCCAAAGAACGTTTAGCCTTTCCACTTTGCCAAAAGAGCCGTGCCGGCGATTTTCAATACTCGCCAAGGCAACGTTCGAACAAGTTTGGCATTGTCTCCTTTGGCTTAACGAAAACGTCGAACTATTGCGGCGTCCGGCGCACCTTTACCCCCTCCCTTACAAACAGGTGGCTTATGCTTAAACCAGTAAGATTTTGGGTATGCCTGGTTCTTATCCTGGGCATGCCAAGGGTGTTTTTTGCCCAAGACAAGACACCCTATCGGCTTGTAAACCCCTTTATAGGCACGGGCAACGAGGGCAACTGTTTCCCTGGTGCCCAGGCTCCGTTCGGCATGCTGTCGTTAAGTCCTAACAACACGTTCGACAATTACGAAGATGCCGCATCGCGTCCGGGTTACAAATATTTCCGGAACGAGATAAACGGCTTTGGGCTGACACATTATAGCGGTGTGGGTTGCCATGCCATGCAAGACTTGCAGTTTATGCCCGTAGCGGGAACGCTCGACAAATCGCCCGTGAACGACAAGCATGCTTACGTGTCGCGGTTCTCGCACGAACGCGAAAAGTCAATGCCTGGCTATTATTCCGTTACGCTCGACGATTACCATGTGGATGCGAAGTTCGCTGCTACGGTACACGCTGCCATCGGCGAAATTACCTATCGTGGCGACCAAGAGGCACATCTGGTGTTCGCTCCTACCAATTGCGCCAATGGCATTGGCGATGGAGAACTGCACATCGAGTCGACAGCCATGACCGTAACGGGGTGGGTTTCGACGGGCGGATTTTGTTGGCGCGACCCCAAAGACCGCCCATACCGTGTGTTTTTTGTGGCTAAGTTCAACACCAAGTTCAGCAGCTACGGCGTGTGGAAAGGCAAAGCCAAGGCCGAAGGGGCCTCTAACGTGGCAGGAGACGACGTGGGCGCATACGTGTCGTTTGGAAAGTTGAATGGAAAGGCTGTGAAAATGAAGGTGGCCATCTCGTATGTGAGTATCGATAACGCCCGCAAAAACCTGCAAGAAGAGATAAGCTGTTGGGAGTTTGAGGACGTTTGCCGCGCAACGAAATCGCAATGGGAGCGCATGTTGTCGCGCCTGACCGTAGAAGGAGGCAGCGAAAGTCAACGGCAGGCATTTTACACCGCCGTTTACCACAACCTTTTGCACCCCAACGTGTACAGTGACGTGAACGGCGACTACATGGGATTTGACGATAAAGTGCATCGTGTGGCCAATGGAAGGAAACAATATGCCAACTTCTCGCTGTGGGACACCTATCGCACAACCGCCACATTGCAGGCCCTAATCGCACCCGATGAGGCTTCGGACATGGCCCAATCGCTGTTACTTGATGCCGAGCAAGGAGGGGCTTATCCCAATTGGAGCATGAACAACGTTGAATATGGGGTGATGAATGGCTACTCAACGTTCCCCTTCATTGCCAATCTCTATGCCTTTGGGGCACGGAACTTCGACCTGCAAGCAACCAAAGAGATGATGAAACGCGTGTCGGTGAAACACATTAAGTGTAAAGGTTTCCACGGTTGGGAGCACGTTGAAGACTACATGACGTATGGATACGTGCCCGTAGATAGGCATGGGCATGGCGCATCGATGACCCTTGAATATGCTATCGACGACTTTTCTATTGCCCAGATATGCAAGGCTGCTGGCGACGAGGCTGCATACAACTATTATATGAACCGTTCGCAAAGTTTCGAAAAACTATTTGATGAAGAAACGCGACTGATAAGACCGAGAAACGCCGACGGCAGTTTCCTAACACCTTTCGCGCCCAACATGGAGAAAGGCTTTAACGAAGGTAATGCCATGCAGTATTTCTGGAGCGTTCCGCACAACGTGGATGCCCTGACAGACTTTTGTGGAGGTAAGGATGCTATGGAGAAACGGCTCGACACGTTTACGTCGCAAGTGAAGTGCGGTTGGGCACCCGATGTTCCATATTATTGGTTGGGCAACGAACCTTGCTTTGGGAGTGTCTACGTGTACAACTTCTTAGGCAAGGCATGGAAAAGTCAACGGATGGTGCGAAACGTCCTCAATCGGTTCGACGATACGCCTAACGGGCTCCCCGGCGATGACGATGCCGGTGCAATGTCGGCCTTATACGTATTCTCGGCTATGGGATTGTATCCCTACATCCCGGGCATTGGAGGCTTTGTGGTAACGGGTCCGCTGTTCACTAAGGTTCAGTTGCAGCTCAAGGGGGGTAAAACGCTCACTATTATTGGTGAAAACGCAGGCAATGATGCCCCTTACATACAGCGTTTGCAAGTAGACGGGCGCGAAACAACATCCACGTGGTTAGACTGGAACAAACTGAAACATGGCGCAAGGCTGAACTTCGTGATGGGTAAAGGGCCCAACAAACAATGGGGAGCGACAGAGAAAGACGTTCCGCCGTCTTATTATTAAGGTGGGATGGGCAAGCAAACGCTTTGCTGCCTGCCAACAATCTAAGTACAAACAATAAAATCAGATGAGAATGAATAAATACGCATTGTTGCTGTTCTCGCTTTGTTCGGTGCCCTTGTCGGCATTAGCTCAGGGCAAACACATAACGGGTAAGGTGTCTGACACGAAAGCCGAACCCATCGTGGGAGCAGTAATCAAAATTCAAAACAAGGCTGCTGTGGTTACGGATGCCGAGGGTAGGTATGCCATTGATGCAGAGCCTGGCGACGTGTTAGACATCACTTGTATCGGCATGCAGAGCCAAAGGTTGAAGGTTGGCAACCGGTCTACCCTC
>NZ_HE999451.1:53484-55553 GCF_000312305.1 Prevotella conceptionensis 9403948
GGTTGAAGGTTGGCAACCGGTCTACCCTCAATGTGGTGCTGCAAGACGATGCCGTGAAACTCGACGACATCGTTGTTGTGGGTTATGGCACGATGAAGAAACGTGACCTCTCGGGGGCAGTGGCCAAGATAAGCGGCGACGACCTTTTGGGGACGGGTGCTTCTAGCTTTAACCAAGCCCTGCAAGGAAAGGTGTCGGGCGTGGTGGTTAACAAAACCGACGGGGCACCGGGCGGCGCCATCAGCATCAATGTGCGTGGCGCAAACTCGTTCACCACAAGCACCGAGCCGCTTTACATTGTAGATGGTGTTCCCTTTGAAACGGCTGGCACGCCATCGAGTAAGGCCACCGACGGCAGTCAGATGCGCATGAACGCCCTCGCATCGGTTAACCCACACGACATCGAATCGCTCGAAATACTTAAAGATGCCTCTGCAACGGCCATCTATGGGTCGCGTGGAGCCAACGGTGTGGTGCTCATTACCACGAAGAAAGGTAAGGCCGGGCGTGGAAAGATTGAGTTCACGTCGAACCTGAGCATGTCGAACGTGCTGAAAAAGATAGATGTGCTCGACCCCGTTACCTACGCGCGTTACATTAATGAGCAAACGGCCAACAGGGCAATATATAACGGAGAAACCGTGAACGGGCTGCCTTACGAGGGAAAATGGAAGTATCGGGAACTCAACGGAAAGATTGTTGAGAACTCGGGCGTGTACAATCCCTCGCCCGAGGATTTCCTTAATCCCGGCCTGCGAACCGACCAGTATGGGAATAAAACGATGGTGCGAGGCACCAATTGGCAAGACGAAATCTACCATACGGGTTTCTCTCAAGAGTACAACCTTAACGTGTCGGGTAGCGACAACAATGGTTGGTGGTCGTTTTCGGGTAACTATCTCAACCAAACGGGCGTTATCAGGCGTTCGGGATTTGAGCGTTACATCCTTCACATGAACATCGGACGTAGGGTGAAAGACTGGTTAGAGATTGGCATGAACATGAATTACACCAACTCGACGACCGACTTCGCCAAGTCGAGCAATGAAGTTGGTGTGGTAAGGTCGGCCTTGGTGTTCCCTGCCACTTATGCCCCCGATGTCAGCGTGTATGAGTCGGACAAGCTAAACTGGCTTGCATCGAACCCTGTGGTTTATCTTAACAACTCGAAAGACCAGCAGCGGATGAGCAACTTCTTCTCCTCGTCTTACTTGGAGGCTAAGATCAGGCCTTATTTAAAGTTCCGACAGAACCTCGGATTGGGTTATTCGGAAAACAGTCGCGGGTCGTATTACGACAGGCATACCTCCGAAGGCAAGTATCCCGACAATGGGAAAGGAGGGCAAAGCGATAGCTGGTGGAAGAGCCTGACGTCCGAATCGCTGCTTACTTTCGATAAGAGTTTCGGTGGAAAGCACTCTGTAAACGCCTTGTTGGGCTTTACCTACGAGATAGCCAACTTCGGTTCGAAGGGCATGTCTGCAAAAAACTTCCCCTCGGACGTAACCCAAGAGCACAATATGGGATTGGGATTAAGCTATAATGCGCCAGAGAGCGAGCGCGGACAGCAAAAGCTGATGTCGCTATTGGCACGCGTCAACTATTCGTATGCGGGCGGAAAATACGTCGCCACAGCATCTTTGCGCCGCGATGGGTCGAGCAAATTCTCTCAGGCAAACAACAAAATAGGACACTTCGCATCTGGTGCGGTGGCCTGGCGACTGTCAGAAGAACGTTTCGTTAAGGATTTAGACATCTTCGATAACCTTAAACTGCGATTCAGCTACGGACAAACGGGCAACCAAGGCATTGGCGCTTATCAGGCACAATTATATATGATAGCGTCTAACTATCCTTATAATGGCAGCATGGCAAGTGGTTTCTCCGAGGTGTTGTGGCGTGGCGCGCTGAACAAAAACCTGAAATGGGAAACCACCGACCAATTTAACCTTGGCCTCGACATGGCCTTTTGGAGAGGAAGGGTTAACCTTACGGCCGACTTATATTGGAAAAAAACACGCGACTTGCTGCAAAGCACCGCCATCCCTTCCAGCAACGGTTTCGTCAAC
>NZ_HE999451.1:55740-64356 GCF_000312305.1 Prevotella conceptionensis 9403948
CGTCAACATGTGGTCTAACGAAGGCCATGTGGTGAACAAGGGAATTGAAGTGGCAGCGAAGTTCAATGCCATTAACCACAAAGGTTTCAATTGGAACATCGAAGCGAACATCGCCTTTAACAAGAATGAGATAGGCGGACTCTCCTCTGACCGCTTTGCCGAACGCGTATCTGCCGGTATGGAAAAGGTGTTCATCCAGCGCAACGGACTGCCTATCGGCACCATTTACGGTTTCCTTGAAGATGGATTTTATGATAACGAGGCCGAAGCCCGCATGAACAAGAGCTACGCGGGGATGTCGTCTGACGAGATTAAACGTTTCGTTATCGGCGAGGTTAAGTATAAAGACCTCAACGGAGATGGGGTGATTACCGATGCCGACAAAACCGTAATAGGGAAGACTTTGCCCGACTATACCTTCGGAATAACCAACACGTTCAGTTGGAAAGGGTTTAACCTGAGTTTCTTCTTCCAAGGTTCGGTGGGCAATAGTCTCTTCAACGCCAACATGCGCGACGTTCGACTCGACGACATTGGCAACATCCCCCGCAGTGCGTACGAGGCCAGGTGGACACCCGAAACGGCTGCAACAGCCCGCTATCCCAAAAACGTAGCCACGCGAAACCGCGACATGAAGGTGTCGGATAGGTACGTGGAGGATGCCTCTTACCTGCGGTTGAAAAGCCTAAATTTGGGTTACAACATCAAGCCACATTGGCAAGGCATCTCTAACATATATGTATATGCCAGTGCCACAAACCTGTTTACCATTACCAAATATAGCGGAGCCGACCCCGATGTGAATGCTTTCGGATGGGACGCATCGCGACGTGGCGTGGATTATTACTGTTATCCGGGCAGCCGAACCTTTGCCCTCGGATTTAAGTTGGATTACTAAAAACGAAGTTTCATTATGAAAAAGATAGTTGTTAAGTATATTGCCGCTTGCTTGTGGGGCGCGCTTGTTGCCGCATCCTGCATCTCGTGCGCAGACCTGTTGGACGAGAAGGGTTTCTCGTTCGTCAACGACAAGAACATAGAAAACAACGACGAAGGCGCACAACAATGGGCCACGGGCGCCTTTAGCGCGCTCACTTACGAGGTGTTTCGCTGGGATGCCTTTCCCCATGTGCTCGATTTCGACTGCGATTACATGACCGGTCCCGACTGGGCCTTTGGCAAATTCGGGTCGGGAAACTTCCAAGACGACGACCACGCACAGCAGATGTGGGAGAAGATGTACAACATCATACACCGCTGCAACCTGGGAATTGAGAACGTTGAGGCCATGACGGGCACCACGCCACGAGGCAAAGACAATGCCATTGGCGAAATGCAGGTGCTCAGGGCATACGCCTATTTCCTGTTGGTAAGGGCGTTTGGCCCCATCCCCGTTCGTGATCACACCATCAATTCGGGACTTTCCGACATTCACCAGCCACGCCAACCCATCGACTCGGTTTACCATTACATCATCGCCAACCTGCAACAGGCCGAGCAACGGCTCTATAAGAACACCGATAGGGAATTCTCCTTGGGGCATGTTTCGGCAGGAACGGCTGCGTCGCTCTTGGCAAAGGTCTACCTAACCATGGCCTCGGGTGCCGTCCCCACAGGCGAAAAGGTTATCGTAAGGGGCGGAAAGGCCTTCGAGAAAGTGGCTGGCGAGAAGGTTTACACCAATCCTGTGGCCATCGAACACAAAAAAATGCAGCTCGCGGGATATGATAAGATAGACTACATGAAGTGTTTCGCCCTAGCGCGCGATAAGGCCAAGGAGGTGATGGACGGCAAGTACGGCTCGTACGACTTACTGCCTTACGATGCACTTTGGGCAATAGGCAACCGCAATAAGGTGGAACACATCTGGAGCTTGCAAACCGTTTCCAACGACGATGTTTATGGCGTGTCGTTCGGCGAGGGCTATACGGGCGTGTTGGGTACGGCCGGCGAGACCTACGGCTTGCATCATGGCATGCGCAATCATTGGTATAAGCTGTTCGAACCGCAAGACTATCGCATAACCAAAGGCGTGATGCACCGCTGGCAACGTTATCATGCCGTAGACTATCATGGCGGTTCTTATTATCCCAACACCGACGAATGGAAGAAAAAAGCCCAAGGTTATACCAATGACGAAGGGAAGTGGGTGGCTCCCGTAGCACCCTTCAACGATGGACTTTCTTACGAAAGCAAGAACGATAACAATTACTTGGCCTACCTCACCAAATACACCTATGTAAGCGACAGAACGAAAAAGCGGGCCGACATATATTTCCCCTTCCTGCGTTTTGCCGATGTACTGCTGATATATGCAGAGGCTGCCAACGAGGCCAACAATGGTCCTACCGCCGAAGCACTTAATGCACTTAACCGCGTAAGGGTGCGCAGCAATGCCACGCCCAAATCGCTTACGGGTGTAGGCAACATCAACGATAAGGTGCTTTTCCGCTCGGCTGTGTTGGAAGAGCGGGCAATGGAATTTGCCGAAGAAGGCGATCGCCGATGGGACTTGATTAGGTGGGGCATCTATCTGCCTGTGATGAACGCCATCGGCGGAACAGACGAGGTGGACATTGTGAAGACAAGGATGGAAAAACACTTGCTCTTCCCCATTCCCGGTTCGGAAGTGGGCGTTAATAAGTTCATAACTAAAAACAATCCGGGGTGGTAACGGCTTTGCCCAAAGATACATATCCCCTTTAATTGCACGATAATGAAAGCAAAGATAAGAAAACATTTAAACCTTGGCTTGCTTGCCATTGCCACGGCGATGATGGCTTGCCAAAACATTGTAGACAATCCCGACGTGGAAGATTTCTCTGCCGCTGGCGCACCTACAATAACGAAGATTACCACGGTTACCGATTTAAACCAAACGGTTACCCAAAGTGGCATGGGCCAATGGCTTGCCATTCACGGCGACAACTTGGCACACCCCACGGCCATTCTCTTTAATGATGTGGAGGTAAACCTCAAAGACGTTTATGCTGTCCGCACGCGGATAAACGTGGCCATACCTGCCGAAGCTCCCAATAAGCTGACGAACACCCTTACCGTACGCACCGCTTTGGGCGAAACCACCACGAATTTCACCGTCGATTTCCCTAAACTAAAGGTTGTGGGGCTGGACAACGAATTTGCCAAACCGGGTAGTAATGTCACCGTTATGGGAGAATTTTTCAACCTATATGGGCTTACTTCAAACCAGGCCACATTCACATTAGGGGGCAAACCGCTAACGGTTGTTGAGAAAAACGACAAGAAAATTGTGCTCACCATACCCGAAGATGCTGCCGATGGCGCAGAAATAGTAATGTCGAGCCCAAAGTTAGAGCAACCTATACGCCTGCCTTATCGCGACAAAGGCGTGCAACTCTTTGCCAGTTACGATAAGGATTACCTTTTCGGTAAGGGTTACCTATGGACCTCGCAAGACTATTTCACCGACGGAACGAACGAGGGCGACCCCGTTCCGCCTGTTGGCAAATGTTTCTTTAGGCGAAAGAACCTCTACTCGGCATGGAATTGGGATACGCTCATCGCCGGGCACTTCGACCTCGACGATGCTGATGTGGTGAACCATTTGGAAAACTATTGCATCAAGTTCGAGGTTTGGACCGCCAAGGATAAACCCATACCCACAGGCGATTTCATCTTCTGGAGCCAGCAAAGTGCCGACAACATGAAACTACGTTGGAACCCGGCAGACCAAGGCGTATCATTAAATACCAACGGCGAGTGGCGCACCATAACCCTAGATGCCGCCACATGGTTTAGAGACAACGATGCTCAACCCACATTGAAGAAAGGCAGCAACGACCTCACCATCGTTTACCAACCTCACGATGGGTTTGATGCCGACTTTGCATTGGCCAACCTGAGGTTTGCGAAGAAACGATAATACCATATATAATAAGGAATGCACAAAACCGAGGCAGGCTCTGAACCGTTAACGATATTCAGAGCCTGCCTTATTTGGTGGCGTGCATGTTGCTATGCCCTAGCAGCCGTGTTACCTTCCAAACACTTTCTGTGCGCTACCGTTTTTCTTTTCGATGTGCAACCCCTTGGTGGGCTGTTTCAGTTCTCTGCCGTCCAAACTGTAATAACGTGTCGGCGCGTTGGCCGATGTCTTTTCCTTGTCGATGCGCTTAATGGCCGTCACCTCGCCATTGGTTGCAAAGCGTGCGCCTTTAAGCACAAACGTGGCACCCGACGGCCCTTTTACATAAACCTGCCTCAGCTTGTTCTTGTCCTTAGATAAGGGCACGTTAACCTGCGAAGCACCTGCCTCAAACCTGCTTGTGGTTGTTTGGGCACCTTCACCATCGTATTCGATGCCTATTTCACCGTCGGTTGCCGTTGGTTGGGCAAACTGAATGACGAACAGGTTGAAGAGGCTGAAATCCCTAAATTGGTCGTTGAAGTACCATCCCTTATGCGCCCAGTCGTCTTTAATGCTGATGGTTTTTGTTGCAGGGTCGTAATCTGCCCCGCCACCTTCGTTCACTTTTTTCAGAGTCAGTTCGAATCGCTTGGCCTTTTCCTCTTTCAACATTTGCTCGTATTCGGCCTTTGTGCAAGCAATAACTTTGTCTACGGTAATCATTCCAGGATAGTCGGCACTTTGCAAAACAAAGTCTTTCACGTTCTTCTTATGCTCGTGGTTCAGGGCTATGCCGGCAACGAGAAGTCCTGGCGTTATGGCTTGCTCCGCGCCCCAGCTGTCTTGTTGTGTCGTTCCGTCCGTGTATTCGATCTTAATCTTAAACATGCACGAGGCGTCTTTGAGTTTTAGCACCAGCATGTCGTATTCCGAGAAGTCTGTTCCCCCTTCAAACACGCATCCGTCTTTGTCGAAGAACTTGAAGGTTACACCGTTCCACTCGGTCATAAATGCAACATTGTTTCCCAATATCTGGCAATTGGCGTCCCAAGGTTGAAACTCGCCGGCAATCTCTTTCATCGGGAAGGCGCTCAATGTGGTGAAGAGCGCAAAGGAAGCTAGTAAAATTGGCTTTCTCATAATTGTTTCTTGTTTATGTTAGATGTTACAAATTTAGGCATTTTCTTCTGTTCTCGCTGATACAATTTTGCCGTAATCCAGTACAATCTTATCGATATGTTAGCGTTTATGGGCATGCTGTGGCATTGGCAAGGCCGTCAACCGCACGCTTTGGCGTTGCAAGTGGCATAAGCCTTGGTTGCTGCATGACACATTTTTTCAGCCGCTTACGTTCCCCTTTTATGTAAAAGAGTTTGCTAGTTAAGCATAAAAATGGTAATTTTGCACAAATTAGCGGCCATACTTACCATGCGTGTAAAAACGCGGGGCGTATGCCGAGACGAAAACAACAGCATGAAATAATTGCCATCCCTTGGGCGAGAGGCGTTGCACCAACAAGCGAAACGCCCACGCAGGGGGGAACATACCTATTATATATAATATGTCTGAAAGAAAAGTGAGG
This sequence comes from Prevotella conceptionensis 9403948, assembly GCF_000312305.1. GTDB lineage: Bacteria > Bacteroidota > Bacteroidia > Bacteroidales > Bacteroidaceae > Prevotella > Prevotella conceptionensis. The sequence goes on from NZ_HE999451.1 coordinate 61,212, forward strand.
GTGCGTTTCGCGCCCAGTCCCACGGGGGCATTGCACATCGGCGGAGTGCGTACGGCACTCTACAACTACCTGTTTGCCAAACAACAAGGTGGCGATTTGGTGTTCCGCATTGAGGATACCGACTCGCAACGCTTTGTGCCAGGAGCCGAAGAATACATCATCGAGTCGTTCCGCTGGTTGGGAATAAAGTTCGACGAGGGCGTTTCCTTCGGCGGAAAGTATGGACCTTACCGACAAAGCGAGCGCAAGGAGATTTACAAACAGTATGTAGACCAGTTGCTAAACGAAGGCAAGGCCTACATCGCCTTCGACACACCGCAAGAGCTTGAAGCCAAAAGGGCAGAGATAGAAAACTTTCAATACGATGCCCAAACCCGTAACGGCATGCGCAATTCGCTGACGATGAGTGCCGAAGAAGTGGATGCGCTGATTGGAGATGGCACGCAATACGTGGTGCGGTTTAAGGTGATGCCCGGCGAAGAGGTGCATGTTAACGACATTATTCGGGGCGACGTGGTGATTAAAAGCGACATCTTAGACGACAAGGTGCTGTATAAAAGCGCCGACGGACTGCCCACCTACCACTTGGCCAACATCGTAGACGACCACCTGATGGAGATAACTCACGTTATTCGTGGCGAAGAATGGCTGCCCAGTGCGCCGCTGCACGTGTTGCTATACAAAGCCTTTGGCTGGGCCGACACCATGCCGCGCTTTGCCCATTTGCCCCTATTGCTTAAACCCGAAGGCAAAGGAAAGCTGTCGAAACGCGATGGCGACAGGCTGGGTTTCCCCGTTTTCCCCCTGGAATGGCACGACCCCAAGACGGGCGAAGTGTCGTCGGGCTACCGCGAAAGCGGCTATTTCCCCGAGGCGGTGATAAACTTCTTAGCCTTGTTGGGCTGGAACCCAGGCACCGAACAGGAGTTGTTCACCCTGCCGCAGCTCGTTGAGGCCTTCGACATCAGCCGCTGTTCTAAGGCCGGCGCCAAGTTCGATTATCAGAAAGGCATTTGGTTTAACCACGAGTATATCTTGCAGAAGAGCAACGAAGAGATTGCAAGTCTTTTCGCGCCGATGGTGGCCAACAACGGCATAGACGAACCCATGGAACGCATTGTGCAGGTGGTTGCCATGATGAAAGACCGCGTGAACTTTGTGAAAGAGCTGTGGCCGCTGTGCTCGTTTTTCTTCATCGCGCCGGTTCAATACGACGAGAAGACGGTGAAGAAACGCTGGAAAGAGAACTCGGCCGAGGTGATGACCCAATTGAGCAACGTGCTAGAAGGCCTGAACGACTTCTCCATCGAGAACCAAGAGCGCGAAGTGTTTGCCTGGGTAGAAAGCATGGGCTATAAGTTGGGCGACGTGATGAACGCCTTCCGCCTGGCACTTGTGGGCGAAGGCAAGGGTCCTGGCATGTTCGACATCAGCGCTTTCCTTGGAAAAGAAGAAACCTTGGCGCGACTTCGTAGGGCTATTGAGGTGTTGAAATAGGGTAAGTGCGGCATTGCGCCGCTTGCCCTTTGTTTAAAGTAAACTGCTGAACAGGCTGTAGAACAGACGTTGACAGAACGACAATTGCCTTGCGCAAAAGGTGCTGCGGGCCACGCAGTTACGCCAAACGTCATCCATCAAAAACCTTACACTCGTGTATAACATCATCATTTACATCTATCTTTTGGGCGTTGCCGTTGCCAGTTTCTTCAGCACCAAGGTGCGGAAGATGTGGCGAGGCGAACGCGATGCTTTCGACGTATTGCGCAACAATGTTGAAGAAGGTGCGCAATACGTGTGGTTTCATGCAGCCTCGTTGGGTGAGTTCGAGCAAGGGCGACCGCTTATCGAAGAGTTGCGCCACACACATCCGCAATACAAAGTGCTGCTAACGTTTTTCTCGCCGTCGGGCTACGAGGTGCGAAAGAACTACGAAGGAGCCGACATCGTTTGTTACTTGCCGCTCGACACGCCGCTCAACGCCCGCCGTTTCTTGCGGCTGGTGCGCCCCGTGATGGCCTTTTTCATCAAGTACGAGTTTTGGTACAACTACCTGCACATCCTTAAGCATCGTGGCGTGCCGACATATAGCGTTAGCAGCATCTTCCGTCCCGACCAGATTTTCTTTCGTTGGTATGGCAAGAGTTATGGAAAGGTGCTTGCTTGTTTCTCGCATTTCTTTGTGCAGAACGAGCAAAGTCGCAGCTTGTTGGCCACGATAGGCATTCGCAATGTTTCTGTTACGGGCGATACGCGGTTCGACCGCGTGCTGCAAATACAAAAGGCCAGCAAGCATTTGCCTTTGATTGAGAATTTTGTGCAGGGCAAGCACTTGTTTGTTGCGGGTAGCAGCTGGCCGTCTGATGAAGAGATTTTCGTGCCTTTCTTCAACGCACGGTCTGATTGGAAGATGATTATTGCGCCCCACGTGGTAAGCGAAGAGCACCTGCAACAGCTGGAACAACAGGTTGAAGGGCAAACCATTCGCTATTCGAAGGCCACACCCGAGAGTGTGGCCGAGGCCGATTGTCTGCTTATCGATTGCTATGGATTGCTGTCCAGCGTTTACCATTATGCCGACGTAACCTATGTTGGCGGAGGCTTTGGCGTTGGCATACACAATGTTTTGGAGGCTGCCGTATGGGGCGTTCCCGTTATTTTCGGGCCAAACAATCAGCGTTTCCAAGAGGCACAAGACTTGATGGTGGCCGGCGGCGGCTTTGAAGTGGATTGTAAAGCGCACTTCGATGCGCTGATGGACGAGTTTATCGAGGCTCCGTGGCGCGTGCAGGTAGCAGGGGAGAAGTCTACCGAGTACGTGAAAAGTCAGGTTGGCGCAACGGACAAGGTGCTGGACAAGGTGTTTTTGAAATAAAACAAGGCAGTTACAAAAACAACAACGCACCCAACAACTGGCCTCACCCCAAATCCACACCACCCAACAACTGGCCTCACCCCCAGCCCCTCTCCAAGGGGAGAGGGGAGTAGTATGCTTTTAAAACGAACGTTGTTAGGCGCATGCGCACCGCAACTGGCCTAACACCATACGACACACTAACCTACAACCGGCCTCGCCCTATACTCCACACCGCCCAACAACTGGCCTTACTCCTATATCCACACCACCCTACAACTGGCCTCACCCCAA
>NZ_HE999451.1:65231-66640 GCF_000312305.1 Prevotella conceptionensis 9403948
CTACAACTGGCCTCACCCCAACCCCTCTCCAAGAGGAGAGGGGAGTGGTATGCTTTTAAAACGAACGTTGTTAGGTGCAAGCTTACCCTAATTGCCCTCATCCCATACGCCACACACCGCCTACAATTGGCCTCGCCCCGACTGCTACTGGCCTTACCCCCAGCCCCTCTCCAAGGGGAGAGGGGCGAAATATGCCTTGTTATGGCGTAGTTGGCTTTGTGGTAGCAAACGTTTTGTTTTTTTTCTCTCCTCGGGGCGGTATTGAGGTGATGCTGCGTTGATACTCTTTTTAAGTTAAACGGGGTATTAATATTTTACAAAATACACCTTTGTCGGCACGTCATTCTAGAAGAAAAAGGGGGCATAAAGCTAGCGAATAGCCACTATTTTTCGCTTTACGTACCCTTGCTTTTGTCCTTTTTTAAGTCTGCCGACTGCATTTAGCACCATTTTACCTTTCTAGTTTGTTGTTATCTCATTGTTTTTTCAAGTCCCAAAAGCGGCTTTTTGTATATAAAACTACCTCAAAAAGCACCATTTTGCTCCTATTTTGCACATGTTTTCGCCCCCAAATAGAGGTTTTAAGTGGCCTGATACGATGAATTTTTATGCAAGATGCCTTGTGATTATGGGCAAAATACCTTGCGTTTAGTACCAAAATGCGGTGCATTTTGCACCAAAACGCAGTGCAATTAGCACCAAAACGCAGTGTGTTTTGCACCAAAACGCAACCTATTTTGCACCAAAATGCAGTGTATTTTGCACCAAAACGCAGGATGTTTCGATGCTAATGGCCTTGCAGCCTCTTTAAACTGTAAATTTATTCGTTGTTATGCAGGTTTGTTATGAATGTGCGCTAGTTTCTTTTTGCACTAAAACAAACTCGTGCGAGAATTGAATTTTTGCGGTCGGGTGGGCGGTTGGTGAGCAAAATGGGCAGTCTTTGTGTTAATTTCTTTGCTGAAAAACGGACAGATTGTAGTTAATGAAAACGTACTGCAACTGGCCTCACACCACCCTACAACCGGCCTCACCCCCAACCCCTCTCCAAGGGGAGAGGGGAGTAGTATGCTTTGTTGTAACTGCTGTTAGGTGTCTGTCCTCCGCGCACGCCACCCTACAACTGGCCTCACACCACCCTACAACCAGCCTTACCCCCAACCCCTCTCCAAGGGGAGAGGGGAGTAATATGCTTTGTTGTAACTGCTGTTAGGTGTCTGTCCTCCGCGCACGCCACCCTACAACTGGCCTCACCTCTAATCCTTACCGGCCTCACCCCCAACCCCTCTCCAAGGGGAGAGGGGAGTAGTATGCTTTGTTGTAACTGCCGTTAGGTATCTGTCCTCCGCGCATGCCACCCTACAACTAGCCTCACCCCCAACCCCTCTCCAAGGGAAGAGGGGAGTAGT
>NZ_HE999451.1:66833-68754 GCF_000312305.1 Prevotella conceptionensis 9403948
AAGGGGAGAGGGGAGTAGTATGCTTTGTTGTAACTGCCGTTAGGTATCTGTCCTCCGCGCATGCCACCCTACAACTAGCCTCACCCCCAACCCCTCTCCAAGGGAAGAGGGGAGTAGTATGCTTTTACAACGAATACTGTTAGGCGCATACCCACAACATTCGGCCTCGCCTCCATTCCACGCAAGAGGAGGGGGAGTAATAAGCCTTGTTTTATTGCAATGCACATTGTGTTCGCAAGGCATATCACTCCCCTCTCCCTTTGGAGAGGGGTTGGGGGTGAGGCCGGTTGTAGGGTGGCGTGTTCTGTGGCGTGTTGCGTGTTGTGTTGTTCTTTCTCTTCTTTCTCTTCTTTTTCTTTCTTTCGGCCTTTACCTCTCTCTTCCGAATATGCGGAGCAGGTAAAGGAAGAGGTTGATGAAGTCGAGATAAAGTGTTAGCGAACCCATCAGCGCCATCTTTTGTGCGTTCTCGTCGGCATCTTCGGCCCGCATGAGCATCTCTTTAATCTTCTGCGAGTCGTAGGCGGTAAGGCCAACAAACACAAGCACGCCGATGTAGCTCACGATTAGGTCGAACATTCCGCTCTTGAAAAAGAGGAGGTTCGCTATCGATGCGATGATAATTCCAACGAGAGCCATCAGCAGTATCTTGCCCAAACCCGACAAGTCGGCCTTGGTGAAGTAGCCAAACAAGGCCATTGTGCCGAAAGTTCCTGCGGTGATGAAGAACGTCTTGGTGATGACACTGGCCGAATAGGCGAGGAAAATCACCGAGAGCGTTGCCCCGTTGAGGGCCGAGTAAAGGATGAAAAGCAGCGTTGCCGTTGTGAGCGAGAGCCTGTTGATGAAACGGCTGATGCCGAAAACCAACGCCAGCTCGGCAATGATGAGCACCATGAACACGGCACGGCTTTCGAACATCTGGCTGATCAGCACCTCAGAGTGGGCCACGCCATAGGCCGTAACGCCGGTGATGATGAGGGCAAGCGTCATCCAAACGTACACTTTACGCATCAATGCGGGGAAGGCAAGCGATAAGGCACCCTCTTTTTCCCTTATTAGTCTGTCGAAATCTTGTTGTTCCATAACTTTGTTTGTTTGTTAATTGTTTTGAATAGGCAAAGATAAGACGTTTTCTTCAATAAACACTTGCGTGTTCAAAGAATTTAACAAATATGAAGAAGTTTCTCTTAAACAACGTGATAAACAGACCAACAAAGCCTGCTATATGGCATGCTTTGTATAGAAAACAAACAAATTGCAGGCATAAAGGCATAAAAAACATGGTTTTGCTTTATCATGTGATGCCTTTTTCGTATATTCGCAGGGTATAACAAGATGATAAATTGAGGAGATTTACCGAGTAGCTAAGGAGAACTTATGGGGAGTTTAATGAGATGATATGTTAAGGGGTTACGCCCAATGCCGCGCCACGACTGAGCTTTTGCAGGCTATTTCTTGTTGGCGCATGAGGCAATGAACTTGCAAGCGTACCTTTTTTCGGCAGCTCATGAACTCGTCGCCTCATAAACTCGTGAACACATGAACAAATCCATTATAACCAAAGGGCGGGCCTTGAACAGCGTATTGGCGTTGAGCGGCTTCGTACTTGTTTCGTTGTTGGTCATCGTATGGTTTCTGCCGCGCAACAATACGCCGCAGATGCGTTACGATGTGGGCAAGCCGTGGATGTATGGGTCGCTCATCGCCAAGTTCGACTTCCCCATTTATAAGAGCGATCAGGTGATACAACAAGAGCGCGACTCGCTGTTGGCGCTGTTCCAACCCTACTACCATTACGACAGGAGCATGGAGAAACGGCAATTGGCCAAGCTGCAAGCCGATTTCCCAAAAGGAATACCAGGGATGCCCGTGGCGCAGATGCGCACACTTTACGACAGGCTGCACCGACTTTACCAGG
>NZ_HE999451.1:69288-77409 GCF_000312305.1 Prevotella conceptionensis 9403948
AGGTAAGCGTGTGCAAAGCATGCAGGTGGGCTGCATTTACAGCACCATGAAGGCCTACGAGCAGCTGCTCAACGATGATGTGTTGTCGGCATACCGCTCGGCTTTGCAGCAGGCCGACATCGTTGGTTACCTGCATGTGAACATGACTTACGATAAGGAACGCAGCACAACCGAACTGAACGACCTGCTGGCATCCGTGCCTTTGGCAAGCGGCATGGTGCTTTCGGGACAAAAGATAATAGACCGGGGCGAGATTGTGAACGAACAAACCTACCGCGTGCTGGCCTCGATGGAGAAGGAAGTGGCGCGCCGCAACGTGTCGAAGGGCGAGATAAAGAACACCATCATCGGCCAATTCATTTATGTGCTGCTGCTGTTGGGGCTGTTTACGAGTTTCTTGGTGATGTTCCGCCCGCAGTATTTGCAGAAAGCGCGCTCGGTGGTGATGCTTTACGTGATGATAACGCTCTATCCCATAATGGTGTCGCTCTTTATGGAACACAGCTTGCTGAGCGTTTACATCATCCCGTTTGCCATCGGACCGATGTTTATCCGCGTGTTCGTGGACTCGCGCACCGCTTTCACCACGCATGTGGTAACGATGCTCATCTGTGCTGTGGCGGTGAAGTACCAATTTGAGTTCCTCTTGCTGCAGCTAATCGGTGGCTTGGTGGCCATTTATTCGTTGAGCGACTTGTCGGGTAGGGCACAGCTCTTCAAATGTGCGCTGTTCGTGACCTTGGCCAACTTCCTGGTGTTCTTTACGCTGCAACTGATGCAGACAGGCGACATCGCCAACTTTGAGACGAGCATGTATAGCCACTTCGTGGCCAACGGTGTGCTGCTGTTGCTGGCCTATCCGCTGATGTATGTTATCGAACGCACCTTCGGTTTCACTTCTAGTGTGACGCTTTTCGAACTCTCCAACACCAACAAAGGCTTGCTCAGGAAGATGAGCGAGGTGGCTCCAGGCACGTTCCAGCATTCCATCACCGTGGCCAACCTTGCTGCCGAGATAGCCAACCGCATTGGGGCAGACAGCTTGTTGGTGCGTACCGGTGCGCTTTATCACGACATTGGGAAGATGAAGGCACCCGCGTTTTTCACCGAAAACCAAGTGGGCGTTAACCCACACAAGGGCCTGCCCTATAAAGAAAGCGCAAGGATCATCATCAGTCACGTTACCGAGGGGGTGAAAATGGCCGAAAAAGCCAACCTGCCCACGTTTATTCGCGAGTTTATCCTCACCCATCACGGAACGGGGATGGCTAAATACTTTTATATTAATTATAAGAACGAACATCCCGACGAGGAGGTGGACGTTCGCGACTTCTCTTATCCAGGACCCGACCCCTTTACACGCGAACAGGCGATACTGATGATGGCCGACACGGTGGAGGCCGCCTCGCGGTCGCTGCCCGAATACACTGAAGAAAGCATTAAGGGACTGATAGACCGCTTGGTAGATGCACAATTGGAAGAGGGGCACTTTAAGGAATGCCCGATAACATTCAGGGATATAGCCGTGGCAAAGGCTGTTTTGCTGGAACGTCTCAAAAGCATTTACCACACACGAATATCGTATCCGGAGCTTAAACGGGGCTGACCAGCTGCCGATAAGGCACTCCATGCCCGCGTTGCCGATAGCAGGAGGGTGCGTTGTTTCTCCTTATCTTAATGGTGAAAGATGGGGCGATGCCGGGTTGGCCGATTGCAGAAACGTACATGTAGAACTGCACAAATAGCTGATAACGTGCAACAAAACAATACTTTTAGTAATATTTTTCGTAATAATAACATTAAGATTGGTTAAATTCCAGTGATACGTGGTGATAATTCGAACAATTTCACTAACTTTGTAACCAACAATATTAACAACTGTTTAATATGCGCTCATTCAAAAAGGCCAGTTCGGCCGCTGTTTTGGCAATGTGTTGCCAGTCGTTGTTCGCAGGCGGACTGCTTACGAATACCAATCAGAACATTGCCTTTAACCGAAACTTCGCACGCGATGGCGTGATTGCCATCGACGGAGTTTACAGCAACCCTGCTGGTGTTGCCTTCCTAGGAAAGGGGTGGCACCTGTCTTTCAACTTCCAAAATGCCTATCAGACCCGTACCATTCAAAGTGGAATGACGGTTGAGGCAACCAAGCTTACCCCTTTCTATCATCCCCTTTCTTTGAACGGGGGCGATGCCGAAGGCACGAAGAAGTATGTTGGAAAAGCTTCTGTGCCCATCTTGCCGTCGTTTCAAGGAGCATACGTCGGCGATAAGTGGAGCTTCCAGGTGGGCATCGGACTTATAGGTGGCGGCGGTAAGGCCACATTCGACGATGGGTTGGGTTCGTTCGAACGGCAAGTAGCCCTCATACCCGCAGCGTTGGCACAAGCGGGACTAACGTCTCCCACGCCGGCCTATTCGCTTGCCAGCAACATCAAGGGCCAACAATACATCTTTGGCGTACAGATGGGTGCCACATACAAGTTTAACGACCAGCTTTCTGCATACGCAGGCATGCGCGTGAACTATGTATATAATAAGTACACGGGAAGTATAACCGACATAACGGCCAACATTGCCGGCGCGAACGAAAACCTCTACGCCTACTTCGGCAACAAGGCCACCCAGCTTAACGCACAGGCTGCCGCGCTGAAGGCACAGGCCGAGGCCACAACCGATGCCGCATTGAAGGCCAAACTGCTTGCAGGTGCAGCCAAAGCAGAGGGCGGTGCCAGGCTGATGAGTGAAAAACAAGGCCAAGTAAAGGACAAGTACTTGGAGTGTACCCAGAGAGGGTGGGGCGTAACGCCGATTATCGGGCTAGACTTCAAGACGGGACGATGGAACTTCGGCACGCGTTTGGAGCTTAATACGCACCTCAACATCGAGAACGACACGAAGGTAGACGACACCGGACTTTTCCAACACGGCGTGAATACGCCCAGCGACTTGCCCGGTCTGTGGACCATCGGCACGCAATACGCCATCCTTCCCAACCTCCGCGCAATGGCATCGTACCATCTCTACTTCGACAAGAGTGCGAAAATGGCCAATGACAAGCAAAAGCTTTTGGGCGGGAACACCCAAGAATTCTTGGCCGGAATGGAGTGGGACGTAACGCCCGACATCACGGTTAGCGCAGGCGGACAGCGTACGAAATACGATTTGGGCAACGGCGCGTACCTCTCGGACATGAGTTTCGTAACCAGCAGCTATTCTATTGGTTTCGGAGCACAAGTGCGATTGGCCAAGAACATGAAGCTCAACGTGGCCTATTTCTGGACCAACTACGAGAATTTCGACAAGACCTACAAGCAAACGGTCGTGACAAACGCCAACCCATTGGCCACCGTTACGCTCGACAATACCGATCGATTTACCCGTACCAACAAAGTGTTGGGTGTGGGACTTGACGTCGAATTCTAGGAAAAAATACTTTATCTAACTCTCTAATTCTCTGCCCATATCTTCATCCGCGAGGACAAAACGGTATGGGCCTTTTTTATGTCCGTACGCCAACGCCAACTTCAACTCCACCACATGGTAAGGCACTGGTAAGCCATTGGGTTTGCTGTTCGGTGTGGTCTTGGGCGCGTACGCATCGTTCAAAGCATTTGCCTGTTAGCTAAAATCCCCATGCACCATGCACTTTCAAAGTATGCTAGCCTAATGAGTAGAGTTTCCTCCTTATTACAACAATGTTCCGATAAAGACCATTAAATAACTGATTTATATCAATAAAAAGCTTACTTTTGTAATAAATGCAACTATATAACCGAAAAAAGAACTAATTTTGCAGCACGCATTCGCAATCACCAATAATGTATAACGATAACCCAGGCCCATGCAATTAACCCTTGCGGCCTGTCGTTTCTATCGATCATTGTAACTAATTATTTTTGATGCTAACTAGAATAAATCGTTTTATTGCACCAACAACAAACACAGATTTTATTCACCTCCCTTCGGCTTAGCCTGGCGGGGAAAGGGCATTATGCGTTACCTGGCACGGGGAAACCCCACGTGCGCCAATCTAAAAAGCAAACAATACTAATTATAAACAAAAATGAAGAGAGAACAACAAAACAAGTTACCTTACATGTCGCCGCAGTGCGATATGGTTAAAATCGAGAACATCGACTTCCTATGTGTTTCAGTAAGAACCGACGTCCGTAACAACACGTCGCCCTCGGGTTACGAAAACAGGGGCGAACACAATGTGGGCACCATACGGGTTGGCAGTAAAAACGCACCAGCCAGAGGCATGATGTTTTTTGAAGACGATGTTGAATACTAATTGAGAGAGAACCACGAGTATGAAGAATACGACGCTAAATGGCGTAGTTTGCGCTATTGCTTTCGCCGCTTTGACAGCCTGTGCCAACGAACCTTCTGCCGATAACGGCAACAACGTAATTAACCCTAAGCAAAATACATTAAGAAATTTGGTGTTCAATGCAGAGTTTGACGACTATTCCAATCATGGAGATGGTCCACAAAAAATGTTTGCAGGCACAAGTTCCGTGCAAAGCGATACGATAAACCTTAGCAATGGCATGCGGGCCATCGCCACATTAACGCCCGACAGGTTTTCGGGAGCAGCATCAAAGATGACGCGCACTTTGCCTAACGATACCTATACAATGGAAGCCTATAATGGTTATACCCACGAATTTCAGGGAAAACTAACGGGGAAAGTGGAGAATGGCAAGTTTATTTCCTTGGATGGTAAGGAAGATATTATTCTTGAACACGACTATTATCATTTTCTGCTCTACAATAGCAAGCTGTATAGGCATGATGGGGTGTTGATGATTAATCGCGCCAATGCTGATGATGCTTTCGTTGGTTATGTGAGTGAGATTATAAAGCATGAGCCCAGGCGGCAGGTAGTGCTTTTCCCCATGAAACGTAAGGGGGTTAGGCTGAAGATGAAAATAACAGGGACAGAGGCTTTTGGCCCCATGACGGCAACCTTGTCTAACGCCAATAGTGAAGGCTTGCCTGCCAGTTTGAAGTACGAATTGAGGAACAACAACTGGTCGACGGCCACGAAGAGTGCCTTCTCACAGCCCATTACTTTTGGCCGAAGTGTACAAAAGGCGGGCAACAACACGCACTTTGCCTTGGCAAATGAATTTACGTACCTGCTATTTACCACTAATGCAGCCGACTTGAAGATGAAGTTCAACAGCGGAACAATCTATGGCGAAGACATCACTGGCACAGAATTGCAATTTAAGAATCTTGTGTTTGATGTTAATGGCAGCTATGTGCTTGCCATAGAGCTTACGAAATGACAGGCGATAAACAGCATCAAACCGATATGAGCTCCCTCGCTAAGGCAGTGAGAAGTATAAAAGGCTTTACGCAAACAACATTAAACGAGACTTGCCCAATGGGCGGGTCTCGTTTTTTAGTGAAATGCCGAACCATTGTGTTAAATACTGCACAAGGCGGCGTTAAACGTGCGGTAAATTTGTTAAAATGTTGAAAACCCCTTTAAAGTAGGACATGAAATGACGGAAACAGAGCGTTTTTACATATTTTTGCAAGGCATTTAACAACATGAATTAAGACAATGGAAGAATCAATAAGAACAATCGGGCAACGCCTTAAAGGCTTGCGCGAAGTGCTGAACATACCCGCAGAGGAGATTGCCGACTTGTGTGGCATATCCTTGGAACATTATCTGAAGATGGAAGACGGCACGGCCGACCCTTCGGTTTATCGCTTGGCGAAAATCTCAAAACGCTACGGCATCGACCTCGACGTGCTGCTTTTCGGCGAGGAACCTCGTATGAGTGCCTATTATCTTACGCGCAAGGGCAACGGATTGAGCGTGGAACGCGGCAACGACTACAAGTATCAAAGTCTGGGCAGCGGCTTTCGCGGGCGCAAAATGGAGCCTTTCCTCGCACAGGTAGACCCGCTTCCCGAGGGTAAGTCGTACCGCAAGAACAGCCACAACGGACAGGAGTTCGACTATATCGTTGAAGGGACGATGGAATTGACCCTTGGCGAGAAGGTGATGGTGCTCAAAGAAGGCGACAGCGTTTACTTCGACGCCACCAAACCGCATCGCATGCAAGCCCTTGGGGGTAAGCCTGTGAAGTTTTTATGTGTTATAATATAGGAGAAAAACACCCATGGTAGAAAGATTTTTAAAGCAGACAACTTTCTCTTCGACAGAAGATTACAACAAGAACTTGCAGTTCATTATTCCGGATAACTTTAATTTTGCCTACGATGTGATGGATGCTTGGGCGGCCGAAGCTCCTGAAAAAACGGCGCTCATTTGGGTGAGCGAGGAGGGAGGCGAACGCTTTTTCACCTTTTCCGATTTGAAAAGGGAGAGCGACCGTGCTGCATCTTACTTCCAAACGTTGGGCATTGGCCGCGGCGACATGGTGATGCTCATCCTTAAACGCAAGTACGAATGGTGGATTGCCATGCTGGCCTTGTGCAAAATTGGCGCTGTGGCCATTCCTGCCACCCACATGCTCACCACGCACGACATTGTTTATCGCAACAACAGCGCCAGTGTTAAGGCCATTGTTTGTGTGGGCGAAGATTATGTCCTTACGCAGGTAAGGGGCGCGATGCCCGAAAGCCCTTCGGTAAAGACGCTCGTCAGCATTGGTCCCGACGTGCCCGAGGGTTTCCATTGTTGGCAAACGGGCGTGGAGAAGGCCGCTCCCTTTGTGCGCCCCAGTAAGGTTAACGACAACGACGACATCATGTTGATGTACTTCACCAGCGGTACGAGCGGCGAACCCAAGATGGTTGCCCACGATTTTCTTTATCCTTTGGGTCACATCCCTACGGGCGTGTTTTGGCACAACCTGGGTCCGGAGAGCATTCACCTTACGGTTGCCGACACGGGTTGGGGCAAAGCCGTGTGGGGAAAACTGTATGGCCAGTGGATTGCAGGCGCAGCCGTGTTCGTGTTCGACCACGAGAAGTTTGCGGCCGACAAGATATTGCGCATGATAGAGAAGTATCGCATCACCTCGTTTTGCGCTCCGCCCACGGTTTACCGTTTCCTCATACACGAGGATTTCAACGATTACGACCTCAGTTCGCTTACCTATTGCACCACGGCAGGCGAGGCTTTGAATGCCGCCGTTTATCGAAAGTTCTACGAACGCACGGGTGTTAAGCTGATGGAAGGATTCGGGCAAACCGAGACTTGCATGACCCTGGGCACGATGCCGTGGATGGAACCCAAACCGGGCTCGATGGGTAAGCCCAATGCGCAATACGACATCGACCTGATTCGCCCAGATGGCACGTCGTGCGAAGACGGAGAGAAGGGGCAGATTGTGGTTCGCATAGGCAACAAACGCCCATTGGGCCTGTTCAAGGAATACTATCGCGACCCCGAATTAACCAAGCAAGCCAACCACGACGGCGTGTATTACACGGGCGACATTGCATGGCGCGACGAAGATGGTTACTATTGGTTCGTAGGTCGTGCAGATGATGTGATAAAGAGCAGCGGCTATCGCATCGGTCCGTTTGAAGTGGAAAGCGCCTTGATGACTCACCCCGCCGTAGTTGAATGTGCCATCACGGGCGTTCCCGACGAAATCCGCGGCATGGTGGTTAAGGCCACGGTGGTGTTGCATCCGAAATGGAAGAGCCGCGCTGGAGACGAGTTGAAGAAGGAGCTGCAAGAGCACGTTAAGCGCGAAACGGCACCTTACAAATATCCGCGTATCGTGGAATTTGTTGACGAGCTGCCCAAAACCATCAGTGGAAAAATTAGGCGCGTGGAGATTAGGCAGAGGGATAACGCCAAGTAAACTTAGTTGCTGCCTGCGCCTTAATGCAGGTGCAGTGGCTATTGTTAAGAATGGCTATTGTGCCTAAGTTGTACCATTACATTTGTATGAATGCGCACTTTGCGTTTGCACATACACATTATATATATAAGGAGAACGCGAGCTTGGGATGATACCAAACTCGCGTTCTCCTTATTATGTACTTGCAGCAATGGGGGTATGCTACACGTGTGCTGAACAAAAGAGTCTTTGCTTTAATGTAAGCATCCAATATTCGCCGTCTTTTTCCGATATGTTTTGTTTCCTACCTTTGTGCAAAAAAATATGTTTG
>NZ_HE999451.1:77736-88723 GCF_000312305.1 Prevotella conceptionensis 9403948
GGATGCTTACGCTTTAATGCCATGTCGTTGTTGGTAGGGCTGCAAGCATGGTTTGGGCAAGATGCGCCCTTGTTGCTTGATATGCCGATGGCCGAGTGGGCAAAGGGCTTACAGCTTGTTGCGGTCCAGAATGGTGATGCGCTTGCCTTCTACACGTATCGCCCCCGCTTCTGCCAGTTCAGACATGGTTCTGAGCAGCGAGAACTTTTGTATGCCGAAACTTTCTGCAATCTCTTGCCGCGACTTGTCGAGCTGAATTACGTTGGAACCCTGTTTGCCCGATGCCTCTTTGAGGAAATAAGCAATCTTTTCGCGCACGGTGAAAAGGCTTAGCACGCGCATCTTCTTGGTAAGGAACACGTCGATGTTAGACAAGATGGCAATAAAGTTGCGTCGCAACACGGCATCGGTGTCGATTAGTTCCACAAAGTCGGCTTTCTCCATGCGCAGCACGGTGGTTTCTGTTTCCGTTTCTACGCTTACGGGCATCAGGTTGTCTTTCGAAAAGATGAAGGCAGGCGCAATTAAGTTGCCTGCCACAAGGCGACTCACTTCTACCGACTTGCCCGAAAGGCTCACCATCCTTGCAACCATCTCGCCTTGCACCATGATGTCGACATGGCGGTAAGGCATTCCGGCAAGGATGTAGATGTCTTTCTTGTCGAATGTAACAATCTTATGCTTGGTGCTTGCCACGATTTGTTCGAGGCCCTGCTCGCTTATGCCCTTGAACAATGGGCAATGAGTCAGCGCATTTAATAATTTCTTCTCCATCGGTTACAAATTTAGCCATTATTTTTGTAACGGCAATGCTATTCGGTAACAAATGTTATCCGGTTAAAGCTTGGTATGGATTTTGTATGAAGAAAGGATGAAGGGAGGAGAAAGGAGAAAGTAGTAAGTGGAAAGTAGTAAGTAGAAGGTAGTAAGTAGAAAGTGGTAAGCCTAGGTTGTCTAGTAAAACTAGTTAATCTAGTGGGCCTAGAATATCTAGTGGATCTAGAAAACCTAGTAAACAAGAAGCCTAATAAGCCATAAGTCTGCATACTTACCAGCTCACCAACATATAAAATCAACAACATATAAACTCATACAGATATGGATAAGAAAATAGAAAAGGCCACGGTGATTGTAGCCAACGAAGTGATTAATTATGCCGAAGGAGGCATCGTAAGTAAGGAATTTGTGCACGCCAATGCCGGCAGCTTAACGCTTTTTGCGTTCGATGAAGGCCAAGGGTTGAGCGAACACTCTGCTCCTTTCGATGCAACCGTGCAGGTGTTGGACGGCGAGGCCGAAGTAAAGATTGACGGCGTGCCGCACGTTGTTAAGGCAGGCGAAATGATTATCATGCCCGCTAACCATCCTCACGCCTTGTTCGCCCACAAGCGTTTCAAGATGCTGCTCACGATGATTAGGGGATAGGCTGGCAACAACGCGCGCCCCCATTGGTGCACTTAACCAGTTGCATGGCGCGCTTTACCCATCTTGTTGCGACACTAATTGCTCCTTTTCGTTCCTCGAAAAGTGCGTTTTCTCGCCATGACAATGTTCGGGCAAGCTCGACATTGTTCATTTGGCTTAACGAAAACATTCTTTTCTCGTTCCTCGAAAAGTGCGTTTTCTCGCCATGACAATGTTCGGGCAAGCTCGACATCGTTCATTTGGCTTAACGAAAACGTTCTTTTCTCGTTCCTCGAAAAGTGCGTTTTCTCGCCATGACAATGTTCGAACAAGTTCGACATTGTTCATTTGGCTTAACGAAAACGTTCCCCATAACCAGCCTAATTGGTTTCACATACTGTTTCATCGCTCCGCTTGTTTTTTCTTTGCGGGCGTGTAGGAAGGGATGCCGGGCGGGTAAAATGCTTTGTTTCAGCTTTATTCGTTTTGCTGTTTCATCGCGTTTTGCTCGCCTTTTGCCTTAAAGCGTACTGTGGTTAGGTGGTTTTTGGGTCTTTTTTATGCCTACTTCCTTTATCGTTTAATATCCTTTAACTTTTTCTTCGTGCAAGTATTCGCCGTTTGCACGTTTATAGGGTGTAATCAACAATAAAAGTAACTTTAAAAATAAGGACAATGTACACAAAATCTTTACTCACAACCTTGGCCACAAGCGCCTTCTGTGCAACAATGCTGTTTTTTACCGCTTGCGACAAAGACAATGACTCGAACAAGCCCATGTTGAACAAGTTGACTTTCGACAAAACGAAGGTTGAAGTAACGGAAGGCATGGAAACTGAGCTGAAAGTGAAAAACGGAACAGCACCCTTTAAGGCGATGCTGTCGGGAGAAAAGAATAAACAAGTTGCCGATGTCGCCGTGAAAGACCGCGTAATAACCATCAAAGGTAAGATGGCTGGCTCGGCTACACTGGCCGTTACCGATAAGAAAGGCGACAAGGGCGTTATTAATGTTGTTGTTAAAAAGGCCGCTGGAACATTAAAGCTGGACAAGACTTCGCTCACAATGGAAGTGGGAAAGACCGAAGTGGTGAAGGTTCAGAATGGAAACGGCAAATATACCGCCATTGCTAAGGACCCGAAAACGGTTGAAGTGACGGTAAACAAATACGAGATATCTGTTAAAGCACTAAAAAGTGGCAAGACAGATGTTGAAGTAAAAGACGGAGATAATAATTTGGGTATCATATCAATAACTGTTAAGTAAACAATTCATTTCATCTATTCTGACTTCTGTATTTGGAAGGATCAACCCCCGATTTGTGAAAATCGGGGGTTGATTGGTTTTAGGCGGGTCGTGCTTTCGCATGGAAGTCGTCTTTGCTTTTAACCTTTCTGCAAATTGAGAGGGGTTTATGTTTGTGTGCTATAAAGCGCACTTTCCGAGGAACGAGAAAGAAGATAAACGCCCCGCTCACGTACGAAGTGCTGGGCAAAGACATGATGACGTCTGAAATTCTGTCGCATTCGTCTGTGGCTGAACAGGGCAATCTCTTAAAAAAGTAGCCTGGCAAGCGTTCTTTCAATACATTCTTTATAAGTAGAAAGCACCTTTCCTGTGGCACATAATGAGGAAAAAGTAAAGCGCACTTCTTTATGTTTCATCTGTTCTTATGTCAAAATGGACGTGTTTATGCCAAAACGAGAAAAGAACGATTTACCCGTTCACTTGTCAACTTGTCCACTCGTCAATTGGTTAACTTGCCTACTGGTTAACTCGTCAACTGCTTAGCTTGTCCACTCGCCAACTGGTTAACTCGTCAACTTCTTAGCTTGTCAGCTGGTTAACTTGTCTTCTGGCTCGCCTTTCCACCCATTAGCACATCAACTTATGTAAACTATTTGGTAAGAAATTTAACACTATGAGTGCCTTTTTTATCCACCAACCGCTCACCTTGCCGCAAAAAATCGATTCTCGCAAAGGTTTGTTTTGATGCAAAAAGGGGGTAGCATGTGAATGCTACGAAATGAATATTTATTTGAAAAGGCCGCCATTTGCACCACATTTGGGGCCATTTGCGGCTAAATACAGTGCAATTTGCACCAAAACGCAGTGTGTTTTGGTGCTAAACGCAGTGCGTTTTGGTGCTAAATGCAGTGCGTTTTGATGCTAAATGCAAGGTGAAAAGGTGCTAAATGCGGTGCAAAAAGGTGCTAAACGCAAGGCGGAAAGCATAAATATCCATCGTAATTGGTATAAATAAACCTGTTAGAACCATTAAAAATATGGTCGAAAAAGGCAAAATGGTCGTCAAAAAGTGGGATCTTAGGGGCTAAAAGTGGGTAATTGGATGTTGATAATAATGAGTTGGCAACCAAACTAGAAAGGCAAAATGGTGCAAAATGCAGGTTGTTTTCTTAAAAGCAGACACGTTAGAGGGCGTGGCAAGAAAGAAATAGTAGTGATTTACCTACTTTATGACCCGTATTTTCGCTAGAATGGTGCGAAATTTAGAGTGGTGTTGTAAAATAAAAGATAAAGAATTAAGTTTTTGAGTTGATGGGATTGTGAGTTGGTAAGTTTTTTGAGCTTGTGAGTCTGTGAGCTCGTGAGTTTCTGAGTTTTTTGAGTTTTTTGAATTGAAGAGTTGAAGAGTTGAAGAGTTCGCGAGCTTATGAACTTGTTAACTTGTCAATCTGTCAACTTGTCAACTTGTTAACTTATGAATTGGTGAGTTCTTGTGTTTGTAAGCTGATAAGTTGATGTCTTCGGTGGTTGTTCGGTTTTCGTAAGTTTATAAGCCAGTGGGTAGACTTGTGCTGCACTCCTCTCAAGTTATAGAAATATTAAAGGTCAAGACAGCTTCATGCACTTGTCCAACGCCTTGTCGTTTTCTGTTTGCTAATTATAGTGTGGTGGGGCAGGCATAAGGGCGTGTAATGGCCTTTAAACAACGGGGCAAGTCTGCTGCAAGTGGCTTGTTGACCCCTGTACAAGCGGTTTGTACGGACACTGCAAGGCGCTTGTACTTCACACTACCAGGTGCTTATACTTACACTACCAGGCTGTTTGTGCGCACACTACAAGGCCACTTGCACTGATGCTGCAAGCGGTTTGCAGCCCCATAACGAACAGCATTACGCAGGCAAATTGCCGATAAGGTTTGTTGCCAACCTAAACAGGGGACAGCAATAATCTGTAAAACGCGGCTAAGGCTTACCAATCAACACGCCGTTTCCCCTCGGCATCTTTTCTCCAATGTGTCCGTAACACTGTTGCTCATTCAGTCTAACGTTTCCATAAAACAACTACGTTAAGGCGTGCAACCCACGAGGCTAAGTAACAAGTTGTAAGCAAAGGGGGCGAAAGCGTGGCAACTAGTAAAAGTAAGGCATCATGGATGGGTGCGCCAACCGATTGAACAAACACTAATAAAATGTTAAATCTTAGGGGTTGGGCGCAGAATAGCCCTCGAAAAGTTTCGTTGTTCTGTCAATTTTGTTGTACTTTTGCCATCGAACATCAAAGAGGGGCGAACCGCACATGCAATCTACCACACCGCCAAATGCGTTCGACAAACCCCAAAGACGTTCTTTTCTCGTTCCTCGAAAAGTGCGTTTTCTCGCCATGACAATGTTCGAGCAAGCTCGACACCGTTCATTTGGCTTAACGAAAACGTGCCTAACCACATGGCGAAAAAACGCCTTGACACACGCCTAACATACCTAAATTGCAGCATTACCGAAGATGATATACATTGAATTGCCTTTCAACCAAATACGACAGATCACGTTTTACCTGGCTATGGAAGAATTTGTGGCTCGAAATCTCGACCTCGAAGAATGTTTTTTCATGTGGCAGGTGGAACCTACTGTGCTGTTTGGCAGAAACCAACTCATAGAAAACGAGGTGAACCTTGACTATTGTCGGGAGCACAACATTAAGGCTTTCCGCCGTAAAAGCGGAGGCGGATGCGTGTATGCCGACATGAGCAACGTGATGTTTTCGTACATTACGAAAGACGAAAACGTTAGTCTCACCTTCAACCACTACCTCAACATGGTGACGCGAACCTTGCAAAAGCTGGGCGTGGAGGCCGAGGCAAGTGGCCGAAACGACATCTTGATACATGGCAAGAAGGTGTCGGGCACGGCCTTTTACCACGTTCCTGGGCGCAGTATCGTGCATGGCACCATGCTCTACGACACCAACATGCAGCACATGGTGGGCAGCATAACCCCCACCGATGCCAAACTGGTGAGCAAGGGCGTGCAAAGCGTAAGGCAACACATAGCTTTGTTGAAAGATCATACCAACATTTCGCTGCCACACTTTAAGGCTTTCGTCAGGCAAGAACTATGCAACGACAAGCACGTGCTAACGCCCGACGACGTATTGGCCATCAAGGAGATAGAGAAAGAGTACCTAACGCCCGAATTTATTTACGGAAACAACCCGCGATACACCTCTATTAGGAAACAGCGGATTGAGAACGTGGGCGAGTTTGAGGTGCGCATCGAGATGAAAAAGAATATCGTTAAGCAGGTGAACATCATGGGCGACTTCTTCTTGACGGGCGACATCGACAATCGTTTGCTCGCAACCTTGAAGAACATACCCTACACCGAAGAGGCCATTAGGCAAGCCTTGCCCCAACGGGTAGACGATATTATCATGAACCTAAGTAAGGAAGACTTTATCAAACTTATCATATAAAAGCCCTAAACAACATGGAAGATAAAAAAACTTGCCTGCACGACAGGCACGTTGCACTAGGTGCACTGATGCAACCTTTTGCGGGCTACGACATGCCCATTCAGTATTCGTCTATCACCGACGAACATAACGCCGTGCGTAACCATTGCGGCGTGTTCGATGTTTCGCACATGGGTGAAGTGTATATCACAGGAAACGAGGCCGAAAAATACGTCAACCACATCTTTACCAACGACATCGCCGGTGCGCCCGTTGGCAAAGTGTTCTACGGAATGATGCTTTATCCCGACGGTGGAACGGTAGACGACCTGCTGGTTTATAAGCTTGGCGAAAACGAATTCTTCCTCGTTATCAACGCCGCAAACATAGATAAGGACGTAGATTGGATGAGACAGAACGCCGCTGGCTATGACGTGGCCATCGACCATTGCTCGGATTACTACGGACAACTGGCTGTTCAGGGTCCTGAGGCCGAGCAAGTGATGGAAGAAGTGCTGGGCTTAGCCTGCAAGGATCTGGAATTTTACACCGCCAAGACCATCGCAACGCATGGCGCAAACGTCATTGTGAGCCGCACAGGCTACACGGGCGAGGATGGTTTTGAGATTTATGGTCCCCACGAATTCATCGTTGAACAATGGGATAAGCTGATGGCAAGCAAGCGGTGCGTGCCTTGTGGCTTGGGATGTCGCGACACGTTGCGCTTTGAAGTGGGCCTTCCACTCTATGGCGACGAATTAAGTAACGAGATTTCTCCCGTCATGGCAGGGTTCAGCATGTTCTGTAAGCTAGACAAAGAAGAATTTATCGGCAAAGAGGCTGTGGCAAAACAAAAGGCCGACGGCGTAGAAAAGAAGGTGGTGGGCATTGAACTAAAAGACAAAGCCATACCTAGACACGGCTACGACGTGGTGAAAGACGGCGTGAAAGTGGGCGAAGTAACCACTGGCTACCACTGCATATCGGTAGACAAGAGTGTGTGCATGGCACTCGTAGACAGCCAATACGCCAAGCTGGGCAACGAACTCGAAATACAAATTCGCAAGAAAACGTTCCCCGGAACAGTGGTGAAGAAACGCTTTTACGATAAGCATTATAAGAAGTAAAGCAACTAGGTGATGGGTTAACAAGTTGATAAGGCCTCACCCCCAACCCCTCTCCAAGGGGAGAGGGGAGGGGTATGTTTTGTTAGTTGACGAGTTTGCCAGTGGACAAGTCGATAAGTCTACAAGTTTACCAGTCGACAAGTTTCCAAGTTAACGAATTGACAAGGATTGCCGTCCACTCTGCAATCAAGCATACGGCTTAACTCCTTAACTCCTTAACTCCTTTAACTCCATAACCCTTAACCAACAACTCAGTAACTAAAAAACTTAAAATACAACACTATGGCTAAATTTATAGAAGGACTCTATTATAGCGAGTCGCACGAATATGTTCGTGTAGAGGGAGAGTATGCATACATCGGCATCACCGACTATGCACAAAACGCATTGGGCAACGTGGTTTATGTAGACCTGCCCGAAGTGGACGATGAGATTGAAGCAGGCGAAGACTTCGGCGCAGTAGAAAGCGTTAAGGCTGCCAGCGACCTCACTTCGCCCGTTAGCGGCGTGGTGGTAGAAACCAACGAGGCACTAGAAGACGAACCCGAACTGATAAATAAGGACGCATTTGCAAACTGGATTATGAAGGTGAAAATGGCCGACACAACCGAATTGGACAACCTGATGGATGCCAAAGCCTACGAGGCGTTCTGCAATAAGTAAGCCCAAACAATCCTAACGCTATGCAATACAAGTTTTTTCCGCATACGGAAGAAGACATCAAGCTGATGCTTGATAAGATTGGTGTGCCTTCGCTGGATGCGCTCTTTGCAGAGGTGCCCGAAGAAATACGATTCCGACGCGACTACGACCTGCCCAGTGCAAAGAGCGAAATAGAAATAAGAAACCTCTTTGGCAACTTGGGCAAGCAAAACAAGCAGCTGACGGTGTTTGCCGGCGGCGGCGTGTACGACCATTACACGCCTTCCATCGTGCCATACATCGTTTCGCGCTCCGAGTTTCTCACCAGTTACACCCCCTATCAGGCCGAAATATCGCAAGGCACGCTGCATTACATCTTCGAGTTTCAGAGCATGATGGCCGAACTTACGGGTTTGCCCATCGCCAATGCCTCGATGTACGATGGCAGCACAGCCACTGCCGAAGCCGCCATCATGGCCGTTGCATCGGGCAAGAAGGCCAATAAGGTGTTGGTTTCAGAAACCGTCGATGATAAGATTTTGGCCGTGATACGCACCTATACGCACTTCCAAAATGTGCAAATAGAGGTGGTTCCTGCCGAAGATGGCGCCACATCGCGCACCGCCATGCAAGAAAAATTGCAACAAGGCGGTGTGGCTGGCATGATTGTTCAGCAGCCCAACAAGTACGGCATCATTGAAAACTACGACGGCTTTGCCGACGATTGCCACCAACAAAAGGCACTTTTCGTGATGAACAGCGTGGCAGCCGACCTCGCCTTGCTGAAATCGCCGGGTGAACTGGGGGCAGACATCGCCGTAGGCGATGGCCAATCGTTGGGCTTGCCCATGCAATTCGGCGGCCCGTCGGTGGGTTATCTCTGCTGCACCGAAAAGCTAATGCGCAAGATGCCAGGGCGTATCGTGGGCCAAACAAAAGACAATCGCGGACAACGAGCCTTTGTGCTCACGCTGCAAGCACGCGAACAACACATCCGCCGCGAAAAGGCCACGTCGAATATCTGTTCTAATCAGAGCCTTATGGCGTTGTGGGTAACCATCTATCTCAGTGTAATGGGCAAGGAAGGACTGAAAGAGGCCGCACAAATGTCGGTAGACGGGGCACACTATCTCTACGAAAAGCTCATCCATTCGGGTAAGTTTAAGCCTGCGTTCAACCAGCCTTTCTTCAACGAATTCTGCGTGAAATATGTTGGCGGCAACCTCGACCAGCTGCAACAACGCTTGCTGGACAACGGCATTCTGGGCGGAATTAAGATGGCCGACGACATGCTGATGCTAGCCGTTACAGAGAAAAGAACCAAGGAAGAAGTTGACCTTTTGGTAAGTTTAGTAACCCAATAACCCCCGAAACAAGATGAACAACAAATTATATGGCAACTTGATATTCGAGCTTTCGCGGCCTGGATGCCGCGGCTTTCACTTGCCAAACAACCCTTTCGGGAAACATCCAATAGCCAACGAACTGAAAAGGGGCAGCGATGCACAACTTCCCGAATGCGACGAAGTGACCGTGGTGAGGCATTACACCAACCACAGCGGCAACAACTTCGGCGTAGACAACGGCTTTTACCCATTGGGCAGCTGCACAATGAAATACAATCCCGTTATCAACGAAGAGGTTGCAGCTATGCCGGCCTTCGCCAATCTGCACCCGGCACAGCCTGCCGACACCTGCCAAGGCGCGTTGGCCGCCCTGTACGGACTGCAAAAGGCACTCTCCGAAATATCGGGTTTGCACGAGTTTACCCTTAATCCCTTTGCCGGTGCGCAGGGCGAACTTACGGGTTTGATGATTATTCGTGCCTACCATCAGGCAAACAACGACACGAAACGCACCAAGGTGATTGTTCCCGACTCGGCTCACGGCACCAATCCCGCATCGGCCGCCGTGTGCGGACTGGATGTTGTGGAGGTGAAAAGCACGCCCGAAGGTACCGTTGACACCGAACACCTGAAACAATTGCTGGGTGACGACGTGGCAGCGATGATGATGACCAACCCCAACACCTTGGGATTGTTCGAGAAAGACATACCTGCCATTACCAAGATGGTACACGATTGCGGTGGCTTGATGTACTATGACGGCGCCAACCTTAACCCGCTGCTGGGCGAATGCCGACCGGGCGACATGGGTTTCGACGTGATGCACATCAACCTACATAAGACTTTCTCGACACCTCACGGTGGTGGCGGACCCGGTGCAGGTCCTGTTGGCGTGCGCAAAGGGCTCGAACAGTTCCTACCTTCGCCCCATGTGGTGCGCAAAGGCGAACGTTACGAGATTGTAGAAAACCCCTTTGGTTTCGCTCCCGATGCGCCAACGATGAACCTAGGTACTTTCTTCGGCAACTTCGCCGTGCTGATGCGCGCCTACACCTACATCTTAACGTTGGGTAAAGAAAATCTTAAGAACGTTGGAAAACTGGCTACACTTAATGCCAACTACATTAAAGAGGCACTCAAAGACGTGTACGACCTACCTATTGAAGGGCTGTGCAAGCACGAGTTTGTGTTCGATGGGCTGAAAAACAAAGACACGGGCATACGCACAATGGACGTGGCCAAGGCCTTGCTGGACTATGGCTATCATGCGCCCACCATCTATTTCCCCTTGCTTTTCCACGAGGCCATGATGATAGAACCTACCGAGGCGGAGAGCAAAGCCACCATCGACGGCTTTATAGAGGTGATGAGGCTCATAGCAAACGATGCCGAACACAACCCCCAACGACTGAAAGACGCGCCATTGAACACGCCCGTTGGTCGTGTAGACGACGTTTTGGCGGCCAAACACCCCATAACCACCTATAAACAAAGCATTGATGAACAAGTTTGATATCTTGATTATCGGCAGCGGACCTGGCGGTTATCGCACTGCCGAGTATGCGGCACGCAAGGGTTTGCAGGTGGCCGTGTTCGAGAAAGACCAACCTGGCGGCACTTGCCTTAACAGTGGTTGCATCCCAACGAAGACACTTTGCAAGCATGCAGAGGTGGCCGACACCGTTAGGGAGGCTGCACAATATGGTGTTGCCATTAAAGATGCGGCCTTCGACATCGACATGCAGGCCGTGGTTGCCCGCAAGGAAGAAATTA
>NZ_HE999451.1:88834-113231 GCF_000312305.1 Prevotella conceptionensis 9403948
GCTAATGTCGATGCCCGGAGTTACTTTCGTAAGGGGCGAGGCGCGCTTTACGGCCAACAAAACACTCGTTGCGAACGGCGAAGAATACACTGCCGACAACATCATCATCGCCTCGGGGTCGTCGGCAAAGGTGCTGCCCGTAGAGGGCGCGCAGCTCAATGGCGTGATTACCTCTACCGAACTGCTCTGCCTCGACCACGTTCCACGCAGTCTTTGCATCATCGGTGCGGGCGTTATCGGTATGGAATTTGCCAGCATCTACCGCAGCTTTGGTTGCGAAGTAATGGTGGTTGAGTTTCTGAAAGAGTGCCTTCCCGCACTTGACAGCGACATCGCCAAACGACTTCGCAAGCAGTTGGAACAACGCGGTGTGCAGTTTGCGCTGCAATCGGGCGTAACAAAGATTGAACAAGCGGAGGGCAACACCCTGCGTGTGCACTATCAGAAGAAGGGCAAAGAGGCATTCGCCGATGCCGAACTGGTGCTGATGGCCACTGGGCGTGCGGCAAACGTCGACGCACTGGATTTGGAGAACACCGACATCATCTACACAAAGGCTGGCATAACCACCGACGACAACATGCAAACCAATGTTCCCGGCGTGTATGCCATTGGCGATGTGAACGGCAAACAGATGCTGGCGCATGCCGCAACGTTCCAAGGTTTCAGGGCCGTTAACCACATTGTGGGGCATACAGACCGCATTTTGTTCAACGTTGTGCCTGCTGCCATCTTCACACATCCCGAAGTGGGAAGTGTTGGATTGAGCGAAGACCAATGCAAGGAGCAGGGTGTGGCCTACAAATGTCGTAAGGGCTACTACCGTTCTAACGGTAAGGCCAACGCAGGAAACGCCACAGAAGGCATGATTAAGCTGATGACCGACGAGCAAGACCGCATTCTGGGCTGTCATCTCTATGGAGAAAATGCAGCTTTCATTGTACAAGAGGTTGCCGTGCTGATGAATTTTGGTGCCACGCTCACGCAGCTAGGCGAAATTGTTCACACGCATCCCACGCTCAGCGAGATACTGCAAGACATGGCCTTTATGCCTTAACAGCCTTATGAGGTGTGGCTAGCCACAAACGCAAGTCGCGCCCAAACACGAATTTTACCTTCATGAATTTGCCTGCGCCCAGTGTGGTTATATCATAAAGCCACCTAGGTGCAGGCTTTCTTTTGCGGCCAAAATATAAGGCGTATAGGCCTATCGAGCGAAAAAGATTAAATGGTGGAGTGGGGCGCATGGTTTCCTTGCGGATACATGCTAAAAAGCGTAAAGCCTCTTCCCCTTCACCCATTGCAGTTGCTTTGGGGCAGAGGAAGAGGCGATTTGCTAATGTTGAATCTTATTTAGGGTTGTGGTTCGCCAAAGCGGTTGGCGGCGGGTTCACCTTCTTTGATGCAAAGAACGAGGAACCAAATCGCACCAATGACAGGTATGAAGTTAATGAAGATCCATTCTCCACCCTTACCGATGTCGTGCATGCGGCGAACGCTTATTGCTAAGCCCGGAACCAATATCGCCAGGTAAAACAGGCCAAAGATGGCTGAAATGACTAATCTCGCTGTTGCGTTGTCTCCTGATACTGAGACGAGAATCTGATAAACAATACTAATTGCAACGTTAACGAGCACGAATAGCCAATACTCTGTACGGCCGGCACGGCCTTTAAAGTCTGAATACTTCTTAGTTAAGACGTTTTTGTAATTTCCAATAATGTCCATAATGTAAAAGTTTAAGTTATTGATAAATTCTGTTATAAGTTTATGTTGTGTTGTGTGACACTAGTAATTAAAGTCTTAATGGGGTGATGTGCCCGCCATAAAGGGTTGTGCCACATCGCGACTGCAACATGTTGTTTTCGTTTAGCTGGCTTGCCCCCGCCTTGTTAGAGGTTGTCTGCTGCAAGAAAACATACTTGTTAAGGTGTGTGGCGAACTTCCATGATGCAAAGATAAACGAAAATTTCTAAATTGGCATTGTGTTTCATCGCTTTTTTTGCATTTTTCTTGATTATAACTCTTTTTTAGGAATTTGATATGATTAAAAAGGAAGTAATAGTGAATTGTGAGGGGAAGAGGGGAAGAGAGAAAAGTCGGACTAGTCGGACTGGTCTGACTAGTCCGACAGGTCCGACAGGTCTGACAGGTCCGACATGTCTGATTGGTCCGATCAGTCCGACTGCTCCAACTAGCTTTTTACCTTTTAGGCCTCGCCGTTCCCGCCCACGTTAAATGGGGCGATGGTGCGAGAACCTTCGTGGGGCAACTGGATTTTGCCGAACTCTTGTTCGTATTTAAAGATGTTTTCTTGCAAGGCCATGAGCAAACGCTTGGCATGTTCGGGTGCCATGATGATGCGACTAGCCACTTCGGGCTTAGGCATGCCAGGCAGGATGCGGGCGAAATCGAGAATGAAATCGCTTGGCGAATGCGAGATGAGCACGAAGTTAGAGTACACGCCCGAAGCTATTTCGGGTTTCAAGTCCATTTCAAAGGGAACTGGTTGTTTCTGATCCATATCTTTATTGGTGTTAAGCAAGGACTAGCCACACGTTCGTGTTCATGGGCAAGTCCTATTATATATATAAGAGTCTGTATTTAATGTTTTACGCTTTTGTCGTAAGGTTCTCGTCGGGCGACACGTCAACGCCCAGTCGCTCGGCTTGTTCTTTCATCATCTTGTTCTTCTTGCGTTTGGCCTTGAACTTGTCGAAACCCAAACCGTAAACGCCAATTACCGAACTCTGCGACACAAAGGCGGCGGGGTCTATCTCGTTGATGATGGAAAATATCTTGCCCGACTCCGTTTGGCGAGCCAAGACAAAGAGCATCTTCACCTCGCGCCCCGAATAAAAGCCATGACCGCTGATGGTGGTGCAACCGCGTTGCGCATTTACGTTGATGGCACGCCCTATCTGCTCGTACTTGTCGGAGATGATGAAGAACTGCACCGACTGGTGCATCATGTTCACCACCTTATCTACGCAGATGGAGAAGATAAAGAGGAATACGTAGCCGTAAATCACTTCCTCCCAATTGCGCAAGGCCACGTAGCTGGCTGTGACAATAGAAATGTCTACCAGCAAAATGAGCTTGCCAAGCGAAATGTCGTGATACTTGTTAATCATGGCCGCAACCACGTCGGTGCCGCCAGTTGAGGCATTGCTGGCCAGTCCCAATCCCACGGTGCTGCCTAAACTGGCCGCACCCAGCACGATGGCCATGAAGGGTTGGCCTTGCAAAAGCGTGGAGCCTTCCATCCAATGCTGCCCCAATGCGCTGAAAAGCGTGAACATCACAGCCGCATAGAGCGTTTTAAGACAGAACTGCCAACCCAGTACCTTTAAGGCAATGAGCAACAAAAGGGCGTTTACGCCCAAGAAAGTAACTTGCACCGGAATGTTCCAACCCCAGTAAAGAATGGATGCCAAGCCTGGTATGCCACCCGTGGTGATGTGATTCGGAAGCAGGAAGATGGCCCATCCCAAGCTGCCGATGAACATGGCGATAGTTAGTAATACTAGATCTTTTAGTAGCGTGTATCTTTTTAACGTCAACATACTTTGGTTTTTTATGCGACAAAGATACGCAATAATCGTGAAAAAAGAAAGCAACGAAATAAAAAATATGGGGTGGAGCAAAGAATTAATGTGTACCTCAGCCGCCAACTGTCTTCAAAACAAGTCCCATTACGAGGGTCGTTACCAAACACAATTCGGCCGTAAAGTCGCCAACTGCCTTCAAAACAAGTCCCATTACTAGGGTCGTTACTAAACACAATTCGGCCGTAAAGTCGCCAACTGTCTTCAAAACAAGTCCCATTACTAGGGTCGTTACTAAACACAATTCGGCCGTAAAGTCGCCAACTGTCTTCAAAACAAGTCCCATTACGAGGGTCGTTACCAAACACAATTCGGCCGTAAAGTCGCTAACTGCCTTCAAAACAAGTCCCATTACTCGTCCTTTCATTTGCACACGGCCGTAAATACAAATTCTTACTGGCTGGGATACACAAGAACATCATCTAATAAGAGGAGTGAGGAGGGTGGGCTAAGCTGGTCCTTAGGCCTTCGCGCCAAGTAAATTGACAAGCTATACTTACGGTTATATAACACACCGAGAAATCATAAAACGGATGAACTGAATTTACACACAAAGGCGGACTCAACGTTCTCTCACAAAAGGAGCGTTAAGTCCGCCTTGATGTTTAATCGGAAAGCTGTGCAGTCTAACAAGCACTACAAGCCAATGTGCCAGTGCTATGGGTTAGGAACGAATGTCTCAACAACAGCGCCATAGTCATTTTTTGCGGTAAA
The DNA here is from genome assembly GCF_000312305.1 of Prevotella conceptionensis 9403948. Lineage (GTDB taxonomy): Bacteria > Bacteroidota > Bacteroidia > Bacteroidales > Bacteroidaceae > Prevotella > Prevotella conceptionensis. Next base: position 93,157 of record NZ_HE999451.1, read on the forward strand.
GTAATTTAAAACTAGCGTCACTTTGTTGTCCTTGTATAGCTTGCAACCTTTCTCTGCGTCTGTTGCAAATGCCTGGTTGTTTTCTTTTGTGGCAAGGTCGCGAATATAAACGCCGTTCAGAACGGTGGCTTGTGTGGAAACGGCAACAAATTGATAATCGTCTTGCTTAGCATTCAACAGGGTGAACTTAATGTTGCTTTTACCGTTATAAACCTTATTTAGTCGGTAAAGCCCTTCCCGGTTTTCACATTTCTGCAATACAACGTCTTTTATAACCTGTTCCTTGTTCTCACCGAACGACACAAGCGCGAAAGTATAAGTTCCCTTAGCCATATCACTCCATGACAATCCAGTGAAGTCGAACACTTTAAGCGTTTTGGCACCTGCGCCCGTGGCCACTACTGCCACTTTATATTCTCCTGTCATGCCTTCAACGGCAACATCAGCCACCGCGCCGCCCGACAAATCTTTCACTTTCGTTCCGCTTGCAATCACAAAGTCCTTAATAGCCTCTTCACCTCCCTGCTGCATCTTTGTTTCAAATTCAGCCTTAGGTATGCTTGCGTAGTAAACAGCATCAGTTTTGCTGTTGGTAGCCACACGCAAAAGCATGTCGTTATCGGGGTTTAGTGGATCTTTGGCGTCAAGTTGGTATATCGTAGCCACGGCGGTGTTGTCGTTTCCAGGTTCAGAACCTTGTTCGTCAGCACATGCAGCCATGAAAGCCAAGCCCAACAAAGCCCATGCATAATTGATAATATTATGTTTCATTGTAAATACTTCGTTTAGTTTATTACATTATATAATAGGCGTGCTTTGAAAATACGCCTTCCCGCTGTTGTCATCAGAACTGGTGTTCTTCCGAATCCTTTTGGGGGTGCATAGGGATGTCGTTATTCGTGCAAGCTCTGTTATATCTAAGTTCCGTTTCGATGATACAGAGGTTCATCCACTTAGGATAAGCGGTGGTGTTCCAGCGATAGCCCGCCGTATGATTGGTACGAGGATAGTTACGTATGATACCCTTGTTAAGTCGCTTTATGTCGAAGGTTGCAAAGCCCTCTCCCCACAATTCAACTCGGCGTTGCCACCAAACTTCATTTTGGAAAGCAGAGGTAGCCGTGTTTCCGTATGCCTCATTATGCTTGCCGTACACGAAATTCGGGTCGCGTGTCTTGGCAAATTCAGTAAGCAGTGCGATGCCTTTGCCCTCATCTTGCATGCCCACAGCCTCGATCTCAATGAGTTTCATCTCTTCTACGCGCATCAGTGGAGCCCAAACGGCAAAACCTACGTGTTGATTTTCACGGCCTGCTACTCCCCCTGCGTTTCTAAATTTCAGTTGGATGCCGCCCACATTAAGCTGCGCTGCAGCCGCACTAGCCATAATTTGCTTGCAATACTTCACGTCTTCTTTATACGCATAGGTGCGCAGAGCCTCTCTTTGATCGTCTTCCGAAAGGTCGTCTAAGGCAAAATCCACGAACACCTTGCGGCGCCAGTCGGTAGTGGGGATGGTTTCAAACAGATGTCGGTCGATATTCATCAGTCCGCCGTAGTTCGATGCGTAGCCGCAGCCCGACAAACTCTCGTTCAGCATCACCGACCCCCAAGACGAGTCTGCGTCGTTCAAGCGGATATTTGGGTCTTCCTCATTATACTTTACGCCAAACATCCACGCCTTATTAGGCGAATTAAAGCCGAGTTCTTTGCTGGTATATGCCGCCTCGTCCATCATTGTGTACTTTTCTTGTGCCAATTTCGCATATTTCTCAGCGTTCGCCCAATCTTGTGTTTCCAAGTATGCGCGTGCTTTCAGTCCATAAACCACACTCACGTCCGGTTTCCGTATGTCAGGGCGCACATACCCTTTCAGCAGTTCTTCTGCCTTATCCAAGTCCGACAAGATGAACGCCCACATTTCCTCATTGCTTTTGCGTGGGTTGTTATACAAGTCCTCGTTCGTTGTTTTCTCCGTTACCAAAGGCGTTGTTTCTGCCTTTTTGTTTAGCGAGTAAGGCTCTGCTGCATACATGCGTGCTATGTCCATGTAGAACATGGCTCTCATGGCACGAGCGATGCCTGCGCCTGTACGTCGAGCTGGTTCGGGGTTCTCGCCCGCCATCCCAATAACGATGTTACAATTCTTTAGCCACTTCGAATAATAGGTCCAAGGCAATTGGCAAATCGCATAACCTGGTCCAAGCACCTCGCTCACCGAATACCAGGAATCGTAATGGTTGTTCTTACCCACCACGGCAATGTCTTGTCCCATGGCGTCGCGCTCCAAGAAGAAACATGGGTAGCCTGCATCATACACAAAAGTAGCTGTTGGTCTATAATAGAATTGCCCCACGAGTGTGGATGTTGTTGCATCCACAGCCTTCTCAAAGGCGTTTGGTGCTTCGCCCAACTGTTTTCCCGTTATAATTCTGCCCTGCGGATCCACTTCTTCAATACATCCTGAGAGCAATGCGCATGCCCAAAAAGAGGCTATCAGTTTTACTGCTATATGTTTCATAAACAATATTCTTTAAAATTAGGTCTAAATCAGAATGTCACTTGTAGTCCACCCGTGATGTTACGCGTTGGCGAGTAAGAGCCCACCGACTTGTTGCCGTCGAACGAGTAGCGAGGGTCGAATCCTTTACGAGCCGACCAGAAACAGAGGTTTTCTCCTGCTACATAAACACGCAGTGTAGAGATTTTATACTTATTGGTAAACGTTTTGGGCAAGGTGTAGCCCACTGTAAACGACTGGAAGTTGAGGTACGTGGCGTTGGTAAGCCATCTGTTGGAACTCTTAGCTGAATAATTTTCGCCATACTGGAAACGTGGGATGTTGCTTGCGGTGTTGTTTGGCGTCCACGATTTGAGCACATCCTTATGGAAATTAGAACCGGAAGCCTGAGACTCAACAGGGTTCATCAAGGCTGCGTATCTGGAATCGTACACCTTTCCGCCCAACTGATAGTCGAACGCAACAGTGGCATCAAACCCATAAGCCTCTACTGTTGTGCTAAATCCGCCCGATGCCTTTGGCATGACCGAGCCTTGCTCGTAGAACGATGCCTCAGAGATGTTCGTGGTTGTGCCATTGCGTTTCTTGTTGGGGAACGAACCGCGGTCTTTAACAGCCACATCGGTGTCTACATAGTACAAGGCCTGTCCGTGTTCGTTTACGCCTGCATACTCTGGCAGCAACATGTTATATAGGGGTTTCCCCACCTCGTACCAGCATTCGTGGCCGGTGCCATTGTCCACATAGCCTCCATAGTCTTGTGTTTTCTGCCGCGGCAATTTCAAGATCTTAGTGGCATTGTGGGCCAACATGCCCGTTATGCTCCAAGTGATGTCGCGCGTACGTATGGGCGTAACGGTAAGCGTAACCTCTACACCGCTGTTACGCATGTCTCCAATATTGCCATAATATCCACGCGTTCCTGACAGTTCGGGTAGCGAAAGCCAGAAAAGCATGTCCGAAATCTTTTTGCTATAAACATCCACGCTACCCTGCAAGAAGTTCTTTAACAGCGAAAACTCCAAACCAACGTTTAGGTTGGTAGTGGTTTCCCATGTAAGTTCGGGGTTGCCAGGTAATCTAAATGACGGAGCCATAGTCGTGGCCGAAGATTTAGAGAGCGTGTATTGGTCTGCAAAATACCAGTTGTTGCCCAGCGCATCGTTGCCTTGTTGGCCCAACGACACCTTCAACTCCAAGTGGTTAACCCACGGCACGTTAAAGAAACTTTCTTTCTCGATATTCCATGCGCCGCCAACAGACCAGAAGTTGCCCCAGCGGTTTTCCTTCTTAAAGCGCGACGAGGCGTCTCTACGATAAGACAGCGAGCCGTAATACTTTTCCTTATAGTTGTAAAGCACGCGGCTAAACCAACCTTCCACATTGTAACGCTCGCCGTACGAACGGCTGTTCGATTTTGTGGCGAAAGCGTCTAACTCTAAAATGTTTGGCGAGAAACCGCCTGTTGCAGTGGCGTTGAGGTAGCGCAGCTGTTCGTTGAAATACTCGTGTCCGGCCAGCACATTTACATCATGGTCGCCAAAGGTCTTGTGGAAGTCCAAGGTTTGCACGTTGTTTGTGCGCAGGTAATAGTATTGGAACTTCGTAAGTTCGCCGTTTACGTTCACCTTCGAGCCATACAGGCTGTTGTCGTAGTCTGAACGGGTTATGTGTTGAAAGTTCAAGTTGCTTGTGGCATTGAACTTCAACCAGTCGGTGAAAATAACATCAACATTGAATGTGCCATTAAATTGGTTTACCAAGAAGTTCTTTTGGTTGTATCTGTTTGCACCAAGTGGGTTGCCCTGTGAGGAGAAAGCACGCGGTGCATTCTCTACAAAGTTGCTTCCTGGTACACCATAGTCGTAATGCGGATTTCCATTCTTGTCGGTGCGTATAACGGGGTTGCCGTTTGCGTCGAGCGTACGCACGTAGAGCGGATAAATAGGCGCAATCATGGAGGTGAAATACAACAAGTTGGAGGATTTGAGCTCGTCGTCCATGTTGGGATTTTGGTTCTTGCTAGAATGCACATAGTCAACATTTCCGCCCAGCTTTAACCACTTCTTTGCTTGATAGTCTGCCTTTAAGCGTGCGGTGTAACGTTCGTAGTCCGAGTAAAGAATCACGCCATTGTCTTTCAGGTATCCTGCGCTAGCGAAGAACGACGAACGGGTGTTGCCGCCGCTTACGCTCACGTTATAGTCTTGCCTGAACGAGTTTCGGTAAGCCTCTTTCGTCCAGTCGTCTGGAGTCATATAATATGTTTCACCGTCGGCCGTTTTGTACGAACGGCCAAGCGTGGCCTTGGGATTTAGTTTGCCGTCGGTTCCAATAAGCTGTTCGCCTGTTGGCACGGTATATACATTGTAGCCCAATTGGGCAAGCATTTCCTTATTGGCTCTCTCATGGGCAGCATCTGCACTCATCCCGTCGGTGTAGAAGTACTTGTTGCGTAGCATGCCGTAGTATGTTTCATAGTATTGCCCTGGGTCTTTAATCACGTCGTAATCTTGAATGGCCCTGCTGTTGCTACCCCACTTCATGTCTACCGTAACCACGGCTTCGCTGGTGTTGCCGCGCTTGGTGGTAATCAGAATCACACCCGATGCACCGCGCGCACCATAAAGGGCGGCGCTTGCTGCATCTTTCAGCACGGTTACGCTTTCAATGTCTTGTTGGGGAATGTTGCTCAACGATCCGGGATAAGGCGCACCGTCAACAATGATTAATGGGTCGGTCTTGGCTTCTAGCGAGGATATGCCACGGATGTTCATCTTTCCATTGTCTGCGCCAGGTTCTCCCGATGCCTCACGCATCTGAAATCCGGCCACTGTTCCGGCAAGCGTAGAGCTTACGTTTGTTGAAACGCGCTTTGCAAGGTCTTTGGAAGAAACCACAGCAGCCGAACCAGTAAAGGCCGATTTCTTTTGCGTACCGAACGCCACCACCATCACCTCGTCGATGGTATTGTCTACGCTTTCCAGTTCAACGCGCATGTTGGCTTTTGCTGTAAGCACCTTGCTCTTCATGCCGATGTACGAGAATTCTAGTTGGGCATTAGCGGGAACGGAGAGTGAGAACTTTCCGTCGATGTCGGTAACGGTGCCGTTGGTGGTGCCCACCACTTTTACCGAGGCTCCCACCACGGGTTCGTTGTCTGGCAAAGCCACGACTACTCCCCCCACGCGCGTTTGCGCCAGTGCCATTCCTGCCGTGAGGAATAGGCATGTCAGGAATAAGATTAGCCTTTTGATCATAATACTTACGTTTTAAATTACTACTATTTTGTTTCAAATCAGGTTCTTCCTACCGCCTATACCAATGTTTATAGGCATGCGAAATAGTCTTAATTCAAGCGTTTCGGGGTGTTCTTCTCCGTATTTCACGCATGGGTTTGCATCTAGCAATTGGATTTGACCTGTTGCCGTTCATCCGAGTCTTGGTGCAGAGGGCGTGGTCTTCTATACTTTTAAATAGAGTTTGTCTAGCTTTGCCGCCTTTTGGGTGACACTATGCAAGGTTTCGCAAATTTATGAAAACATCTTTTAAACGCCAAACTTTTTGAAAAGAAAATGCGTGAATGGGGCGATATTTTTGCATTTGGGTTGTTTTTTAGTGCTTAAAGGCGCCCATTTAATGCTTTTCGGAGCGTTTCGTCTGTTCATTATATATGTAAGTTGCGCGATAACGAACATCTTGCAAAAGCCCTTGCGGCATGTTCTTTGTCCCCGTATTGCTTAACACGCCACGTGTGATAGCTTAAATTCATAAGTTGGCAAGTTGACGAGTTGACAAGTTCATAAGTTCACAGGTTTGCAAGGTCATAAGCTCATAAGTTCACAAACTCTTCAACTCACCAACTCATCAACTCATCAACTAAAAACTCACAAACTCACAAACTCACAAACTCAAAGCACTTATCAACTCACAATCCCATCAACTCAAAAACTTAAATTGGTATCTTTTATTTTACAATACGGCTTTAGTTTTCATTCCGTTCTAGCGAAAAAGTAGGTCGTAAAATGGGTAAAAGGACACTTTTTCTAGTCTTTCACGTCTCCCGATATGTCTACTTTTGAGAAAAGACCCTGCATTTTGCACCCTTTTGCCTTTCTATTTTGGTTGCCGGCTCGTATTTTTTAAGCCCCAATTACCTACATTTAGCCCCTAAAACTCCACTTTTTAACGGTCATTTTGTTCATTTTGGCCGTGTTTTTCATGGTTCGGATGGGTTTTGTTTATACCGTTACAGTGTATTTTTATGCTTTTCGTTTCACGTTTTGCACCATTTTACGCTGCATTTAGCACCATTTTACCTTGCGTTTTGCACCAAAACGCATTGTATTTTGCACCAAAACGCATTGTATTTTGCACCAAAACGCACTGCATTTAGCGGCATATTGCACCATATTTTGCCAAAAATAGCCCCAAATCTGGTGCTAACGGCTGTTCTTTGCAATAAATATTCATTCTGTTGCATTCGTGGATTAACTCCTTTTTGCCCCAAGGCAAACTCTCGCGAGAATCAATTTTTTGCGGCGAGGTTGACGATTGGTGACGAAAATGGCACTCATAATGTTAAAATTTATGCTGAAAAATTGACAAAAACCTCACCGCCAACCCCTCTTAAAAGGGAAAAAGCCTCACCCCCAACCCCTCTCCAAGGGGAGAGGGGAGTGGTATGCGTTGTTGGTTGACAAGGCCTCACCCCAGGAGATGCCAAGCGTGTGGCGGTTTGTTTGAAATGGGCATTAGTGTGGTGGTCGACCATATATATAATGGTAAGCGCGATGCACTTTGCTGTTACAGATAACACGTGTCTATTCGGTTTGGTTTGCCGGTCCTAAGCATTTCTTGGCTTTCTTCTGCCTGCTTAGTTCGCGCGTGGGCGAGTAAGTGGAGGGGAAGGGTGGGGGTAGGATAAGGCACACGCGGTGCGAAAGCGTACGCGGGGCAACTCCTTATATTATGTAGACGAGTGGGGTGGTTGCTATGCAGGGGCATTAAGCACCAATCGGATCATTATACCGCTTATCAGATGTTTGGCGTTGTTTCCATCGTCTCCTGTTTATCTTTCGTTTGTTTGTGGGCATCTTGTCTGCCTTGTTCTCTCTATGTAGTCCGCTGCGCCTTCAAGATTAAGGTAGTCATTTGCTCGGCAAAACCCAAAATATGTACAGGCGTTAACGAACGTTTGGGGTTGAAGTGGCAAGGCCGAAAGTTGTGGCCACTACGAAATGCGTGGCTTATGGCCGAACAGAATTGCATTTGGAAAATAGTTGTTTGAAGAATGCAAGACGTGCGTTGCATGGCATCAATAAACCCTAACGCAGAGGAAAAGGAGGACTCTTGTTTGCTTATGATGCAGCTATGGCTTTCCAAATCCAATTCTGTTTGACTATAATTCCATAACGCCTTAACCCCTTCGGCATCTTCCTCCATCTCTTTAAGTGCTGCACTTAAAGTTGTCGGCATGCAGCATAATAGCTTATCAAACATGGTTTTCGGGATGCGTGAGCGCAAAAAATGGCATAAAAACTTGGTCGTTAGGAAAATATGGTGTAATTTTGCACCGCAATTTGTAGACATTGCACCCAAACGAAGAATAAGTTAAACATTAAAAATAGAAAACAAGACATGATTATTGTACCCGTAAAAGATGGTGAAAACATCGAAAGAGCGCTTAAGAAGTTCAAGAGAAAATTCGAAAAGACTGGCGTAGTTAAAGAACTCCGCGCTCGTCAACAATACGACAAACCCTCTGTGCTGAAGCGTCTCAAGATGGAGCATGCCGTTTACGTGCAGAAGCTTCGCACGATGGAAGAATAATTTGTCGGTGAAAAATTTGGTGGTTTAAAGTTTAATGCGTAAATTCGTTGCCAGATACCTTTATCGGTCTGCAATGAGTATGACGACAGAACAATTTTTGAACTACCTGCAGTATGAGCTTAACCGCTCGGAGTTGACCATAGCCAGCTATGGCGACGACCTGCGCGCTTTCGAGGCGTTTTTCAAAAACAAGGATACTCAGCTCTCGTGGGAGGCAATAGATGCCGACCTTATCCGCGACTGGATGGAGAGCATGATGGATAAAGGATGCAGTGCCACTACAATCCAAAGGCGGTTGAGTGCATTGCGTTCTTTTTATCGTTTTGGCCTGACGCGTGGCTATGTGCAGAAAAATCCCGCTCGGGGGGTGGTTGGGCCTAAGCGTAGCAGGCCGCTGCCGCAGTTTTTGCGCGAAGGCGAGATGGACCGTCTGCTGGACGATGTGCCCGTGGGCGAGAGCTATCGCGACTTGCTGGCCTATACCATCGTGCTGACGTTCTACTCTACGGGTATGCGCTTGGCTGAATTGGTGGGTCTCAACGATGACAGCATCGACTTCGAGGCGCGTGTCATCAAAGTGCTGGGCAAGGGCAGCAAACAGCGGCTGATACCTTTTGCCGACGAGCTGGAGGCGGCGCTGAAAGCCTACATCGCGCGGCGAGATGCCGAAGTGGCGCGTTGCGACAAGGCGTTTTTCGTTGACCAACGGGGCGAACGCGTTAAGCGCGGTGCGGTGCAGAACAGCGTTCGCGCCAGCCTGGCCAAGGTAACGTCGATGAAGAAACGTTCGCCGCACGTGCTGCGGCACAGCTTTGCCACGGCCATGCTGAACAATGATGCGGGATTGGAGAGCGTAAAGAAACTGCTTGGGCACGAAAGCCTTTCGACAACCGAGATATATACGCACACCACATTCGAACAACTAAGAAAGATATACGACAAAGCCCATCCACGGGCCTAACCTTTTTAAATGATAGGAGATATATTATGGAGATCAAAATTCAAGCGATTCATTTCGACGCAACTGAACAGTTGCATGCGTTTATCGAGAAGAAAGTGTCTAAGCTGGAAAAGACTTACGAGCAGGTGCAGAAAGCCGACGTGTCGCTGAAGGTGGTGAAACCCGCCACGGCCATGAACAAGCAAGCCAGCATAACGGTGACGTTCCCCGGGAACACCGCTTTTGCCGAAAAAACTTGCGACACGTTTGAGGAAAGTGTTGACCAATGCGTAGACTCTTTAAAGGTTCAACTAACGAAAATTAAGGAAAAACAGCGCGAACGCTAAAAAAAACGCGGAAATATTTTGGTGAATAAAAAATAATATCTACCTTTGCAGCCGTCTTAGAACACGTGCTACATGCTTTGAAAGACGGCTGCAAGGTTTTGCCCTCTTGGGGCAGGGCGGGCAGGGGGCTTAACAGGCTAACGCAACAAAAGGTTTTAAGGGGTATGCGCACCTACCTATATATAAAGGTGTGCGAACGAAAAATAAGGGTGGTTACCAGAGTGGCCAAATGGGGCAGACTGTAAATCTGCTGTCTTTCGACTTCGGTGGTTCGAATCCATCACCACCCACTTTCAGTAGAAGTTTAGCGTTCTCGCGATGAACAATGCAACCGTTGTTTGTGTGATAGAGTGAGGCGAGAATGCCATCATGCGGAAATAGCTCAGTTGATAGAGCACTAGCCTTCCAAGCTGGGGGTCGCGGGTTTGAGCCCCGTTTTCCGCTCTAACCAATGCTGTAATAGCTCAGTGGTAGAGCACTTCCTTGGTAAGGAAGAGGTCCTGAGTTCAACTCTCAGTTACAGCTCTATCACGGTTCTTTTTTGCATTGGAAAACCATTTGATAAATCAATTAATAAATAAAAAGCAAAGCTATGGCTAAAGAAACATTTGTGCGCACCAAGCCGCATGTTAACATTGGTACTATTGGTCACGTAGACCACGGTAAGACCACCTTGACCGCTGCCATTTCTAAGGTTCTCCATGAGAAGGGCTTCGGTTCTGAAGACGTTAAGTCTTTCGACCAGATTGACAACGCTCCCGAAGAAAAAGAGCGTGGTATCACCATCAACACCGCTCACATTGAATACGAAACGGCTAAACGTCACTATGCTCACGTAGACTGTCCGGGTCACGCCGACTATGTGAAGAACATGGTAACTGGTGCTGCTCAGATGGACGGTGCCATCATCGTAGTTGCCGCTACCGATGGTCCTATGCCCCAAACTCGCGAACACGTGCTTCTCGCCCGTCAGGTAAACGTTCCTAAGTTGGTTGTGTTCCTGAACAAGTGCGACATGGTTGAAGACGAGGAAATGCTTGAGCTTGTTGAAATGGAAATGCGCGAGCTGCTTGATCAATACGAGTACGACGGCGACAACACGCCTATCATCCGCGGTTCTGCCCTTGGTGCATTGAACGGCGTAGACAAGTGGGTTGATTCGGTTATGCAACTGATGGATGCTGTTGACACTTGGATTCCTCTGCCTCCTCGTGAAGTGGACAAACCTTTCTTGATGCCTGTTGAGGACGTGTTCTCTATTACTGGCCGTGGTACGGTTGCTACTGGCCGTATCGAGACGGGTAAGGTAAAGGTTGGCGACGAAGTTGAGTTGCTCGGCCTTGGCGAAGACAAGAAGTGCGTAGTTACCGGTGTGGAAATGTTCCGCAAACTGCTCGAAGAGGGTGAAGCTGGCGACAACGTAGGTTTGTTGCTCCGTGGTATCGACAAGAACGAAATCAAGCGCGGTATGGTGCTTTGCCACCCCGGCCAGATTAAGCCTCACAAGAAGTTCAAGGCTTCTGTATACGTTCTGAAGAAGGAAGAAGGTGGCCGTCACACGCCATTCGGCAACAAGTATCGTCCTCAGTTCTATCTTCGTACGATGGACTGTACGGGTGAAATCACTCTTCCCGAAGGCGTAGAGATGGTAATGCCTGGCGACAACGTGGAAATCACCGTAGATCTTATCTACGCCGTTGCCCTGAACGTAGGTCTTCGTTTCGCTATCCGCGAAGGTGGCCGTACGGTAGGTGCTGGTCAGATTACCGAAATCATTGAATAATACGGTTGGCTTCGGCTAAGTATTAAGCATACCAGGGGGTTCCGCAGCATGCGGTTGCGGAACCCTTACTTACGGGAATAGCTCAGTTGGTAGAGCATCGGTCTCCAAAACCGAGGGTCGTGGGTTCGAGTCCTCCTTCCCGTGCTAATAAGAAGATAATATGTTTAAGAAGATAGTAAACTACTGCAAGGCTTGTTACAACGAGCTGGCGCATAATACTACTTGGCCTACGCGTGCCGAACTTACACACAGTGCAATGGTTGTATTATCTGCTTCCCTAGTCATTGCATTGGTGGTGTTCGCCATGGACAGCGCGTTTAAGTTCATCATGAGTGGGATATATCCGCATTAATTTGTTAAGGAACGATGGCAGAAACACAGAAAAATTGGTATGTGCTTCGTGCTGTTAGTGGAAAAGAGGCAAAGGTGAAAGAATACATCGAGGCCGAATTGAAACACAACACGATGCTACAGTCGCATGTTTTTCAGGTATTGATACCCATGGAAAAACAGGCGTCTTTGCGTAATGGCAAACGCGTGGAGAAAGAGAAGATTAGTCTTCCTGGCTACGTGTTCGTCGAGGCGGACCTTAAAGGGGACGTTGCGCACACACTGAGGTTCATGCCTAATGTCTTAGGTTTTCTTGGCGGATTGGACAATCCCTCTCCCGTGCCGCAGGCAGACATCAACAGGATGCTCGGCGCCGCGGAGAACACGGAATTGGAGAACGACATCGACATCCCCTATTCTGTTGACGAAACGGTGAAGGTTACGGATGGGCCATTCAGCGGTTTCATGGGTGTTATCGAAGAGGTGAACACCGAGAAGCACAAGCTGAAGGTGATGGTCAAGATCTTTGGGCGCAAAACGCCTTTGGAGTTAGGTTTTATGCAAGTAGAAAAGGAAGGCTGATGCGCAGTTACGGGCGTGATGCTTTCAACAAAAATCAATTTTTAATATTAACAACAAATGGCTAAAGAAGTTGCTGGATTAATCAAGTTACAGATTAAAGGTGGCGCTGCCAACCCCTCTCCTCCCGTAGGCCCAGCATTGGGTTCGAAGGGAATCAACATCATGGGGTTCTGCAAGGAGTTCAATGCAAGAACTCAGGACAAGGCCGGTAAGGTAATTCCGGTTGTCATCACCTACTATACTGACAAGTCATTCAGCTTTGAGCTCAAGACGCCTCCCGCAGCTGTACAACTAAAAGAGGTTGCCAAGGTTAAGAGCGGCTCTGCTCAGCCAAACCGACAGAAGGTAGCTTCTGTCACCTGGGAGCAGATCAAAGTGATAGCTGAAGATAAGATGAAAGACTTGAACTGTTTTACGGTTGAGTCTGCCATGAAACTTATCGCAGGTACGGCTAGAAGTATGGGTATCACTGTAAATGGGGAGTTCCCTGGTAAATAATTAAAACTTCAATTAAGAAAATGAGTAAACTGACAAAAAAGCAAAAATCAGTAGCTGATAAGATTGAAGCAGGGAAAGCCTATACACTGAAAGAGGCTGCTGAGTTGGTGAAGGAAATCACCACTACTCAGTTTGACGCTTCTCTCGACATCGACGTGCGTTTGGGCGTAGACCCCCGCAAGGCCAACCAGATGGTTCGCGGCGTTTGTACGCTGCCCAACGGAACTGGTAAGACCGTGCGCGTTCTTGTTCTCTGTACGCCCGATGCAGAAGCTGCTGCCAAAGAAGCGGGTGCCGACTATGTTGGTCTTGACGAGTACATCGAAAAGATTAAGGGTGGTTGGACCGACATCGACGTTATCATCACCATGCCTTCGGTAATGGGTAAGGTAGGTAGCGTAGGCCGTATCCTCGGCCCTCGCGGACTGATGCCTAACCCCAAGAGCGGAACGGTGACGATGGACGTGGCCAAGGCAGTGAAAGACATCAAGTCGGGTAAAATAGATTTCAAAGTAGACAAGGCTGGTATTATCCATACCTCAATCGGAAAGGTTTCTTTCACTCCTGAGCAGATTTACCAAAACGCGAAGGAATTCGTGGCTACTGTAATCAAGCTCAAACCTGCCGCTGCTAAAGGTACGTATATCAAGAGTATCTTTATTTCAAGCACAATGAGTAAGGGTATCAAGATTGATCCGAAATCAGTTGAATAACTCTAAAAGTTTTGTAAAATGAAGAAAGAAGTAAAAGATACTATCATCGTAGAACTCGGTAAGAAGCTGAAGGAGTATCCTCATTTCTATCTTGTAGACCTCGCCGGGCTTAACGCCGAAGCGACGAACAAGTTGCGCGCAACTTGTTTCAAGAAGGAAATTAAGCTTTCTGTTGTGAAGAATACGCTTCTGCACAAGGCTTTCGAGGCATCCGACATTGATTTCGAACCCCTTTACGGCACATTGAAAGGTACCACCGCAATCATGTTCACCACGGTTGCGAACGAACCTGCAAAATTGCTGAAAGACTATAAGAAGGAAGGAATTCCTGCTCTCAAGGCTGCATACGCAGAAGAAAGTTTCTATGTGGGAGCCGACAAACTGGACGAGCTGGTAGCTCTTAAGAGCAAGAACGAGGTTATCGCCGACATTGTGGCCTTGCTGCAATCGCCCGCGAAGAACGTCATTTCCGCTCTTCAATCAAGCGCAGGCACCATTCATGGTGTGCTCAAGACTTTGGGCGAGCGTGCTGAATAATTCGTTGAGTCTTCCTCTCGTGGCATAGACAAGAAGATGTTCGTGAGGGAGTTCAATTAAAAGTCAATCAACAACACTTATATTAAAAACAATTAAAAATTTAGAATAAAATGGCAGATATCAAAGCTATCGCTGAAGAATTAGTAAATTTGACAGTAAAAGAAGTAAACGAGTTGGCAAATGTCCTCAAAGAGGAATATGGCATTGAACCCGCTGCTGCAGCTGTTGCTGTTGCTGCCGCTCCCGGTGCTGGTGCTGCTGCTGGTGGTGCTGAAGAGAAGTCGTCGTTCGACGTGGTTCTCGTTGAGGCTGGTGCAGCTAAACTTCAAGTAGTTAAGGCTGTTAAGGAAGCTTGCGGCCTGGGCTTGAAGGAAGCTAAGGACCTTGTAGACGGTGTTCCCTCTACCTTGAAGGAAGGCATGTCTAAGGACGAAGCTGAGAACCTGAAGAAGGCTATCGAAGAGGCCGGCGCTAAGGTTGAGCTGAAGTAAGACAACCCCAACTCCGAAATACGGTTAGGATTTGCCCAGTAGGTGAGTCCTAACCTTTTTGTGTCTTATCACTTTCAAAGACACCTTCTCATTCCCCCACCATATCTCATAGGTACAGGCTATCTATCTTTTCTCAATAAAGAAAAGAACAGTCAAAGCCCCCTCGCACCGATACGGATAACATATAGAATACGCCTATATCCATTATATAATATAATATTGAATGGCTTCAAAAATTGTTGATAACAGAGTAAATTTCGCCAGCGTTCACAATCCGATGCCCTATCCGGATTTCCTCGATGTGCAGTTAAAGTCTTTCAAAGACTTCTTACAGTTAGACACGCCCCCCGAGGAACGCAAGAACGACGGTTTGTATAAGGTATTCGCTGAGAATTTCCCCATAACCGACACACGGAACAATTTCGTTCTTGAGTTCCTTGACTACTATATCGACCCGCCGCGTTACACCATCGACGAGTGTCTAGAACGCGGCCTTACGTATAGCGTGCCTTTGAAGGCTAAGATGAAGCTATACTGCACCGACCCCGACCACGAAGATTTCGGCACCTTTATCCAAGACGTTTTCTTGGGTACAATTCCCTATATGACCTCTAACGGTACCTTTGTTATCAACGGTGCCGAGCGCGTTGTAGTGTCGCAGCTGCACCGCTCGCCCGGCGTTTTCTTCGGACAGGGCGTGCATGCCAACGGAACGATGCTCTATTCGGCGCGTATCATCCCCTTCAAAGGTTCGTGGATAGAGTTCGCCACCGACATCAACAACGTGATGTATGCCTACATCGACCGTAAGAAGAAGTTGCCCGTAACCACGCTGTTGCGTGCCATCGGCTACGAAAACGACCGCGACATCCTGCAAATCTTCGACCTTGCCGAAGAGGTTAAGGTGAACAAGAAGAACATGAAGGAGGCTCTTGGCAAGCGTCTTGCTGCTCGTGTGCTGAAAAGTTGGAACGAAGACTTCGTTGACGAAGATACGGGCGAAGTTGTATCTATCGAGCGCAACGAGGTGATTATGGAGCGCGAAACGGAAATTACAGAAGAAAACGTTGGTGAAATTCTCGACAGCGGCGTTTCTACTGTGCTGCTCCACAAGGATGCAGATGCTGCAAACAAGTTCTCCATCATCTTCAACACGTTGGCCAAAGACCCCAGCAACTCTGAAAAAGAGGCAGTGCTCTACATCTATCGTCAGCTCCGCAACGCCGACCCTGCCGACGATGCCAGTGCAAGAGAAGTGTTCCAAAACCTTTTCTTCTCGGACAAGCGATACGACTTGGGCGAAGTAGGACGCTACCGCATCAACAAAAAGCTGGGCTTGGACACGGATATGGATACGCGCGTGTTAACCAAAGACGATATTATCGAGATTATCAAGTATCTCATTCAGCTGGTTAACTCGAACGCTACCGTTGACGACATCGACCATTTGAGCAACCGTCGTGTGCGCACCGTGGGCGAACAGCTGGCCAACCAGTTCTCTATCGGATTGGCCCGTATGAGTCGCACCATTCGCGAACGTATGAACGTACGCGACAACGAGGTGTTCACACCCACCGACTTGATTAACGCCAAAACCATTTCTAGCGTCATCAACTCGTTCTTCGGCACCAACCCCCTCTCGCAATTCATGGACCAAACCAACCCCCTAGCCGAGGTTACGCACAAGCGCCGCCTTTCGGCACTCGGCCCGGGTGGTCTTTCTCGCGAGCGTGCTGGTTTCGAGGTGCGCGACGTTCACTACACGCACTATGGTCGTCTTTGCCCCATCGAGAGCCCCGAAGGTCCTAACATCGGACTTATCTCCTCGCTCTGTGTGTATGCCAACATCAATGAACTGGGCTTTATCGAAACGCCATACCGCAAGGTTTCTAATGGTGTGGTAGACCTTAACAACAAGCACTTGGTGTATCTTACGGCCGAAGAGGAAGAAGACCACATCATCGGACAGGGCAACGCGCCGCTGAACGAAGACGGAACCTTTATCCGCGATGTGGTAAAGTGTCGCCAAGATGCCGACTTCCCCGTGGTGGAACCCGCCGAGGTAGACCTCATGGACGTGTCGCCGCAGCAGATTGCATCGGTATCGGCAGGTCTTATTCCCTTCTTGGAGCACGACGACGGTCACCGCGCACTGATGGGATGTAACATGATGCGCCAAGCTGTGCCCTTGCTCCACAACGATGCCCCCATTGTAGGTACGGGCTTGGAGAAACAGGTTTGCGAAGACTCGCGTACCATGATTACGGCCGAAGGCGATGGCGTTATCGACTATGTAGACGCCACCACCATCCGTATTCTATACGATCGTACAGAAGACGAAGAGTACGTAAGCTTCGAACCTGCACTGAAAGAATACCGCGTACCCAAGTTCCGCCGTACAAACCAAAACATGACCATCGACCTTCGCCCCATCTGCGTGAAGGGACAACGTGTTAAGGCAGGCGACATCCTTACCGAAGGCTATGCCACCGAGAATGGCGAATTGGCCTTGGGTCGTAACCTTCTTGTGGCTTACATGCCGTGGAAGGGTTACAACTACGAAGACGCTATCGTGCTTTCCGAGCGTTTGGTGCGCGACGACGTGCTTACTTCGGTTCACGTAGACGAGTATTCGCTCGACGTCCGCGAAACCAAACGTGGTGTGGAAGAGTTTACCAGCGACATTCCCAACGTGAGCGAAGAGGCAACCAAAGACCTCGACGACAACGGCGTGGTGCGTATTGGTGCACGTATCGAACCAGGCGACATCCTCATCGGTAAGATTTCGCCTAAGGGAGAGAGCGACCCCTCACCCGAAGAAAAACTCCTTCGTGCCATCTTCGGCGACAAGGCCGGCGACGTTAAAGACTCGTCGCTCAAAGCCAATCCCTCGCTCAGTGGCGTTGTTATCGACAAGAAATTGTTCTCGCGTGCCATTAAGACCCGCGACTCGAAGAAACAAGACAAGGTTATACTTGCCAAGATAGACGAAGAATACGAGGCTAAGAACGAAGACCTCAAAGACATCCTGGTAGACAAACTCCTCGAACTCACCGAAGACAAGGTGTCGCAAGGCGTTAAAGACTACACGGGTGCAGAAATTATCAATAAGGGTAGCAAGTTCACGGCGGCTGCGCTCAAGAACTTGGAATACGATGGCATTCAGTCTAGCGACTGGACCGACGACGCCCATGTGAACGACTTGATACAAAAGCTCATCATGAACTACATCCGCAAGTACAAACTGCTGGATGCCGAGCTTAAGCGTCGCAAGTTCGCCATCACCATCGGCGACGAGCTGCCTTCGGGCATTCTCCAAATGGCCAAGGTGTATGTTGCCAAGAAACGTAAGATTGGCGTGGGCGACAAATTGGCCGGACGACATGGTAACAAGGGTATCGTGTCGAAGGTGGTGCGTATGGAAGACATGCCGTTCCTCGAAGACGGACGTCCCGTCGACCTCGTGCTGAACCCCTTGGGCGTGCCTTCGCGTATGAACTTGGGACAGATTTTCGAGGCCATCCTCGGTGCTCCCGGTAAGAAATTGGGCGTGAAGTTCGCAACACCCATCTTCGACGGAGCACAACTTGAAGACCTTTCCGAGTGGACCGACAAGGCCGAACTGCCCCGTCTCTGCTCTACTTACCTCTACGATGGCGAAACGGGCGAGAAGTTCGACCAGCCTGCTACCGTGGGTGTAACTTACTTCTTGAAACTAGGCCACATGGTAGAAGACAAGATGCACGCCCGCTCCATCGGTCCATACTCGCTCATCACGCAACAACCGCTTGGTGGTAAAGCGCAGTTTGGTGGACAGCGTTTCGGAGAGATGGAAGTCTGGGCCATCGAGGCCTTCGGTGCCAGTCACATCCTTCAAGAAATCCTCACCATCAAGTCCGACGACGTTGTTGGCCGTTCCAAGGCTTACGAGGCAATCGTCAAAGGCGAGCCGATGCCCACACCAGGCATCCCCGAGTCGCTCAACGTGCTGTTGCACGAGCTACGCGGTCTGGGATTGAGCATCAAGATGGATTAATTCACACCCTTAATTGAAAAAGTAAAATGGCTTTTAAGAAAGATACAAAGGTAAAGAACAATTTCACGAAGATTACCATCGGATTGGCTTCGCCCGAAGAAATCTTGGAAAATTCGTATGGTGAGGTTACCAAACCCGAAACCATTAACTACCGTACATACAAGCCCGAACGCGATGGTCTTTTCTGCGAACGCATCTTCGGTCCTACGAAGGATTACGAATGTGCCTGCGGAAAGTACAAACGCATACGCTATAAGGGCATCGTTTGCGACCGTTGCGGCGTTGAAGTAACCGAGAAAAAGGTGCGCCGCGAACGTTCGGGACATATCGAACTCGTGGTACCCGTGGCTCACATCTGGTACTTCCGTTCACTTCCCAACAAAATTGGCTATCTTTTGGGCTTGCCCACAAAGAAACTCGATACCGTGGTGTACTACGAAAAGTACATCGTTATCAAGCCTGGTGTGCTAGAAGGCCGCAAGGATAGCGAGGGCGAAGACCTTAACGGCTCGCACCAAATGGACTTGCTTTCCGAAGACGAGTACCTCAACATTCTCGAAACGCAGGTAGACCCCAACAACGAGTTCCTCGACGATTCCGACCCCAACAAGTTCATTGCTAAGATGGGTGCCGAGGCCGTGTACGACCTCTTGGCAGGCCTAGACCTCGACGCATTGTCTTACGAACTGCGCGACCGCGCCAATAACGACTCCAGCCAACAACGTAAAACCGAGGCTCTGAAACGCTTGCAGGTGGTAGAGGCTTTCCGTTCTAGCACCGAAATCAACCGCCCAGAGTGGATGATTCTCAAGATTATCCCCGTTATTCCGCCCGAATTGCGCCCGCTTGTGCCGCTGGATGGTGGCCGTTTCGCCACCTCCGACCTCAACGACCTCTATCGCCGCGTTATCATTCGTAACAACCGTCTGAAACGTTTGGTTGAGATTAAGGCTCCCGAGGTGATCCTCCGCAACGAGAAACGTATGTTGCAAGAGGCCGTAGACAGCCTTTTCGACAACTCGCGTAAGAGTTCGGCCGTGAAAAGCGAAAGCAACAGGCCGCTAAAATCGCTTTCCGATTCGCTCAAAGGAAAGGCCGGACGTTTCCGCCAAAACCTCTTGGGTAAGCGTGTAGACTGCTCCGCACGTTCGGTTATCGTTGTCGGTCCCGAATTGAAGATGGGCGAATGCGGTCTGCCCAAACTCATGGCAGCCGAACTTTACAAGCCGTTCATCATCCGCAAGCTCATCGAGCGCGGCATCGTTAAGACGGTAAAGAGCGCCAAGAAGATTGTAGACCGCCGCGAACCCGTTATTTGGGACATCCTAGAAAACGTGATGAAGGGCCACCCCGTGCTGCTCAACCGTGCGCCTACACTCCACCGTTTGGGTATTCAGGCCTTCCAGCCCAAGCTTATCGAGGGTAAGGCCATTCAGCTGCACCCCTTGGCTTGTACTGCGTTCAA
>NZ_HE999451.1:114217-114984 GCF_000312305.1 Prevotella conceptionensis 9403948
GAAGAAAACCCTGCGTGGCATCATCGCCGACGTTATCAAGAGTGTGGGTATGGCCCGCGCTTGCGAATTCCTCGATGGTATCAAGAACTTGGGTTACCGCATGGCATACGTTGCCGGACTGTCGTTCAACCTTGACGACATCATCATTCCTAAAGAGAAAGAGGAGATTGTTGAGCGCGGTCACGAGGAAGTACGCCAAATTACCGAGAACTATAACATGGGTTTCATTACCGATACCGAACGCTATAACCAAGTAATCGACACGTGGACACACGTAAACAACGACTTGGGTAATGTGCTGATGAAAGAGATGACCGAGGCCGACCAAGGCTTTAACGCCGTGTTCATGATGCTCGACTCGGGTGCCCGTGGTTCGAAAGACCAGATTAAGCAGCTCTCTGGTATGCGTGGTCTGATGGCCAAGCCGCAAAAGGCTGGTGCCGAAGGACAACAGATTATCGAGAACCCCATCCTCTCTAACTTCAAAGAGGGTATGTCGGTGTTGGAATACTTCATTTCTTCGCACGGCGCCCGTAAGGGTCTTGCCGACACGGCCATGAAAACGGCCGATGCAGGATACCTCACACGCCGTTTGGTTGACGTGTCGCACGACGTGATTATCAACGAGGAAGACTGCGGAACGCTGCGCGGGCTTGTTTGCACCGCCCTTAAAAACGGCGATGAGATTATATCTACGCTTTACGAGCGCATCCTCGGTCGCGTTTCTGTACACGACATCATCCATCCCACAACGGGCGAACTGATCA
>NZ_HE999451.1:115237-161421 GCF_000312305.1 Prevotella conceptionensis 9403948
CATCGAGAGTGTTGAATACGCTCGGTGCTAACTTGCGAAAGCAAGCATGGTGTCTGCATGAAGTGCTACGGCCGCAACTTGGCCACAAGCCGAATGGTACAAATGGGCGAGGCTGTGGGCGTTATCGCTGCCCAAGCCATTGGCGAGCCGGGTACGCAGCTTACACTTCGTACGTTCCACGCGGGTGGTGTGGCTGGTAACGCAGCCGCCAACGCCTCTATCGTGGCAAAGAACGACTCGCGTATCGAGTTCGACGAGTTGCGCACCGTGCCTTTCGTAGAAGATGGCGAAGACGGCGAACGCAACTGCGAGATGGTGGTTAGCCGTTTGGCCGAAATCCGTTTCGTCGACCCCAACACCTCCATCGTCCTCTCTACGCTTAACGTTCCTTACGGTGCGTCGCTCTACAACAAGCACGGCGACGTGGTTAAGAAAGGTACGCTCATTGCCAGATGGGACCCCTTCAATGCCGTTATCGTTTCCGAATATGCAGGTACGTTGAAGTTCCACGATGTGGTGGAAGGCGTTACCTTCCGTGCAGAAACTGATGAGACCACAGGACTTACCGAAAAGATTATCACCGATGCCAAAGACCGTTCGAAGGTGCCCACTTGCGACATCGTGGCGGCTAATGGCGAAGTGTTGGGCACGTACAACTTCCCCGTGGGTGGCCACGTGGTGGTTGAAGATGGTGCGAAGATAAAGACGGGTACAACCCTCGTTAAGATTCCCCGTGCCGTGGGTGGTGCAGGCGACATCACGGGTGGTCTGCCCCGTGTTACCGAACTCTTCGAGGCACGCAACCCCTCCAACCCTGCCGTTGTGTCCGAAATCGATGGCGAGGTTACTATGGGTAAGGTAAAGCGTGGTAATCGCGAAATCGTTGTCACTTCGAAAACGGGCGACCAAAAGAAGTATCTCGTCAGCCTTTCTAAGCAAATCTTGGTGCAAGAGCACGATGCCGTTCGCGCTGGCACGCCGCTTTCCGACGGTGTGATAACGCCCAACGACATTCTGGCCATCAAGGGTCCCACGGCTGTGCAAGAGTATATCGTCAACGAGGTGCAAGACGTTTACCGCCTGCAAGGTGTGAAAATCAACGACAAGCACTTCGAGATTATCGTGCGCCAGATGATGCGCAAGGTGCAAATCAACGACCCGGGCGATACCACTTTCCTCGAACAAGAGTTGGTAGACAAGCTCGACTTCTCGGAAGAGAACGACCGCATTTGGGGCAAGAAGGTGGTAACCGATGCCGGCGACAGCGAAACCATGCGCGCAGGTCAAATCGTTACGGCTCGCCGTCTGCGCGACGAGAACTCTTCGCTCAAGCGTCGCGACCTCCGTCCCGTGCAAGTTCGCGATGCCGTGCCTGCCACTTCAACGCAGATATTGCAAGGTATCACCCGTGCGGCTCTTCAAACGAAGAGTTTCATGAGTGCCGCATCGTTCCAGGAAACCACCAAGGTGCTGAACGAAGCCGCCATCCGTGGAAAGGTAGACCGCCTCGAAGGAATGAAAGAAAACGTTATCTGCGGACACCTCGTACCTGCCGGAACGGGTCTTCGTCAGTGGGAACGCATCATCGTCGGCTCGAAAGAAGAGTACGACCGCATGCAGGCCAACCGCAAGAACGTTATCGACTATTCTGATAAAGAAACGGCAACGCAAGAGTAAGCGCGCGTATATCGCCGCCCCATCTCCGCCTTTCAAGGCGAGAATATGATTAAAGGCCATCGGCAGCAATGCCGATGGCCTTTTTCAATATGTACATCAACCAGTATAGGCTTACTTATCGTGTTGGTTTACTAGGAATACGGCCTCAGCATCTTAATCGGAGGGCCAGTTGCCAAAACCCGAAACGAAATGCGGAAGGCCGCATCCCAACCTAATGGAATACGGCCTTACTCCTAACAAGCAGCGTGTTATCCTAACAATCAGCATACCTATTTTCTTTCAAATGAGTAAAAGTATCTGCAAAAAACCACCGAAGTACAGGTCTGCCATACACAACCCCGTTGGGTTGTGGCTAATGGCCTACTGCCTTCTTTTTCATTAACAACATTATCTTATCCTTATTTTGTCAGTTCTTTCGGGGTTCCAAACGGCATGTCCGGCCAACGTGTTCAGTAGGCAAACAGCCATTTGGCAAGCCCCTTTGTTTGTGTTCAGCCCGCAAGGGCCTTATGCTTGGTTACTTGTTTACGCAGAAACGCAAGCCCACATTGAGGTTGAAGTTTGTGGGACGCTCCTTATATATAGAGGAGAGTTCGCTGCCGTTGTCGAAATAGTGGCTTATGCCGGGCTCTGCAAAAACGCTAAGCCGGTCGTCTATCTTGTATTCGGCGCCGATGGCAGCGTTTACCGAGAACTGGGCGCGGTTCTCCTTAACGGATTCCGTTTGAACATCGTCGGGCATGTCCTCGTTTTGCGTAACCGTTTTGCGCTTGCCTTTCAGCAGTTTCTCGCCCGTAACGCCAGCCGCCGCATACACGTTGAAACGGCGATTGCCCACAATGCGATAGTTCACGTTCAGCGGTACGCCCAGATAATGCAGCGTTTGTTGCGTTTCGTTCACAACGTTGCCCATCTTACGCGTTATGTCCGACCGGTGGCGCGCATAGGTTAGGCCTGCATCTATGCTCCAACGGTTGTTCAGCGCATAGCGCACGGCCGCACCCACCCTAAGCGGTTGCCTGTGGTGAGCCTTTGTTTCCACTGCTGGCGATGTGTCCTCAAGCCGCACATACTCCCCGTTGCGTATCTCCTCATCGAAAGGTGCGCCATAGGTGTGCGCCGTAGCCAACATGGGGCGTTGCATCTGGCTGTTGTTTGCGCCCATAGCCCCGCCAGAAACGTATGCCTTGGCCATCCATGCGCCGCCGGCCCTTGTGGGCTTTGCCGTGTTTCGTGGAAGTTTGGCAGGCAAGCTCTCGGTTCTATTGGGCTGTGTCCTCGTGGTTTGTTGCCCCTGTGGGGCCTTGTCAGTACTGTTTTTGGAGGTGTAGTCTGTTATTGACTGTTGGGTGTCGGTCGTGGTTTCGATGTTGGCTTGCGGTTGGCCTGCCTTTTGTTGGTTGTTTGCAGGCACCGCAGCGTATAGGTTTGTTTCTTGGTTTACGATGTTCCTATTGTCGCTTGCGTAGTAGTATTGCGTGTTGTCGCTGCCGGCGGTGTTGGCAGTGCGTGTTCCTTTTTCTGCGTTGATGTTGTGTGCAACGGCGTTTGTGCCATTGTCTGCGGGTTTCGTGGTATTGTGTTGGGGTGCATAATGGCGTTCAAGGTTGGCCACTTGTTGCGCGTTTTGCCCATCGTTGAGCAGCAACAGCGTAGCGGCCACACCGCATAAGAATATCACCATTGCGGCGGCAGCCATGGCGCGACGCCCCCATGCGGCAACCTTGGCCGACTTTTCTGCCGCGGCGGCGCGGCGTTCCACCTCGTCCCACGACAACAGTGGAGCTGCTTGGCGGTGTCCGTCAAGTTTCTCTCGCATGTTCGTTCTCCATTGTTCGTTCATTGTGCAAGGTTGGTTTTGTTATATTGTTCTATCTTTTTGGCCAGCATGTTCTTTGCGCGATGCAGTTGCGAGGCCGAACTATCTCTCTTTATTCCTAGTAGTTGGGCTATTTCTTGGTGGCTCTTGTTTTCGAAAACGTAGAGGTTGAACACCGTTCGATAGCCCGTTGGCAGTTCTCTCACCATTTGGTGGATAACTTCGGGCGGTATATGGTCTATGGGTGGGTCGTCTTTTTCCGGTTCGTCGGGCAGGTCTATGTCGAGCGACACGATGGCCGCCGTGCGTTTTCGCTTGATGAACGACAGCGATTGGTTAACCACGATGCGCGTTGCCCAGGCTTGCAGCGAGCCAGGTCCGCGATAGTCGAACTGGCCGATGCCGGTGAGCATCTTCACCATGCTGTCTTGCAGCACGTCTTTTAGGTCGTCGTCGTTGTCGACATACCTGGCGCACACGCTGGTAAGATAGTCAGCGTAAAGGGTGTAGAAGTCTTGCATGGCGGATTTGTCGCCGCCATGCAATCGCTTAACGATTATCTTTTCTTTGTCTCCGATGAAAAACCGCACGTCCCTAGTTTACGCTTGTAATCTGTACTGGGGCGGTAAGAACGGCCATCTTTCCTCTGGGCGTGCCGTTGTTCTTACGTGTTGCGTACTTAAATTTCGCCATTTTCTTTCCCGAGAACGACTCCCATTCCACCGTTAGCCACACATATTTCTTCCCCGTGTCGGGCAGTCCGGCCAAGCGGAACGCAATAAGCCCGTCGCCCATTCGCCCGAAAAGGTCGTTGTATGCGTTGTGATAGAGCGTCACTTTATAAGGATTGTCCTTCGTAGGCGTTGCCACCAGGTTCAGCATGTGCTTAGCGCCTTTGCTCCATCTTGTTCTGAACCTCAGCGTAAGGTATCCGTCTTCGGCAATGCTCACCCAGTCGTTCACAATTTCCAGCGGGTCGTTGCCGTAGGTTTTCACGTTGTTGTCGCCCATGTTCTTGGCCACCGGTTTGGTGCGGATGCTGTCCAGCCAGTTAATGTTCACGTAAGTTCTTTCGTCCACGCGCCCATCTTCTTTTTTAGCCGCAGGACCTGCCACTACGTTATAGTTCACCAAGGCCCGCACTTCCTTCGACCCATAGGGCGAAGTCTTCAGATTGTGGGGTATTAGTTGTGTCGAATCGTCCAGCTGCAACGTGAACGAATTGTCCAGTGCCTTTGGTTTCACCGTCACCAAAGCCGTTGGATACGATTGCATATCCTCTTCCTTGTCGTTTTGGCAAGCAACGAATGTGAATACGGCGACAACGGCACCCACACCAGCAAGCCATGAATGTAACTGCTTCATAATCCGTCTGTTTTTTGTTTGATGTTTGCCTTTTAAACTGCAATTATATGAAAACTTGCGTGATGTTGGCTTATTTTTATCTAAAAGAATGTTAACTGCCGAGGCGTGGACTGAAACTGTTGGGCAGTGCAATGGGTGGCGCATAGGCCTGTGCCTTGTGCATAAGTGGGTTGCGGAGCTTTGTAAACGCCCCCGGCAGCGGCATCTCCATGCGGCTGTTGGCACATAAAACAACTGGCTACGCACAACCGAAATACCTTTGTTGCGGGCGTTTCTAACCTGCCATTTCCTTTGCTTGGCACATGTTTCATGTTGTATTGGCGCATCGCATGGCTGTTTTGGTGTTTTTCAGAAATATTTTGTTTACCTTTGAAGGTAAGTTCCTGCGATGTCCTTCAAAGGCGATTGTGCCACGATGGGATGTTTGCAGAACACGCTAAAACATCAATTCCATAAGTTAGCTATGGCAACAATCAATCCGTTCGGCCACCCGATGTACATCATGTTAAAGCCGGCAGGGTCGCTTTGCAACCTTCGTTGCGAGTATTGTTATTATCTCGAAAAGCAACAGCTATATGCCAATTGCCCCACCCACATCATCTCCGACCAGATGCTGGAGAAGTTCGTCCGCGAGTACATGGAGGCGCAAACCACGCCCGAAGTGCTCTTTACATGGCATGGCGGCGAAACATTGATGCGCCCCATATCCTTTTATAAGCGCGCATTGCAGTTGCAACGTGCCTACGCTCGCGGTAGGCAGGTGGACAATTGCATACAAACCAACGGCACGTTGCTTAACGACGAGTGGTGCAAATTCTTTAAGGAAAACAACTTCTTAGTGGGCGTTTCCATCGACGGACCGCAAGAGTTTCACGACGAATATCGCAAGACGGCATCGGGCAAACCCTCGTTTCATAAGGTTATGCAGGGCATAAGGCTACTTAATAAGCATGGGGTGGAGTGGAACGCACTGGCTGTGGTGAACGATTTTAATGCCGATTATCCACTGGATTTTTACCATTTCTTTAAGGAGATAAAGTGCCGTTACATCCAGTTTACACCCATTGTGGAGCGTATTGTTACGCGCAACGACGGGTTGAGGCTCGCCCCGGGCATGTACGAAGGCGGCAAGTTGGCCCCCTTTTCGGTAACGCCCGAACAGTGGGGCAACTTTCTGTGCACCATCTTCGACGAGTGGGTGCGCAACGATGTGGGGCAATATTACGTACAAATGTTCGATGCCACGCTGGCCAACTGGGTGGGTGTGGCTCCTGGTTTATGTACGATGGCTGCCGAATGTGGGCATGCGGGCGTGATGGAGTTTAACGGCGACGTGTATGCTTGCGACCATTTTGTGTACCCAGAGTATAAGCTCGGCAACCTGAAAGATAAGACCATCTACGAGATGATGACCTCGCCACGGCAGAAAGAGTTTGCCAAATTGAAGAATGCACTTTTGCCGCGGCAGTGTAAAGAGTGCCGTTTCCGCTTTGCCTGTCATGGCGAATGTCCCAAAAATCGTTTTGTTCGCGACCGCTATAACCAACCTGGCCTTAACTACCTTTGCAAGGGTTATTACCAATTTTTTGAGCATGCCGCCCCTTATTTCGAGTTTATGAAACGCGAATTGCAGGCGCAACGCCCACCGGCAAACATCATGGAAAGACTAAAAAGAGCCGACAGGTCGGACTAGTCCGGCTGGTCTGACTGGTCTGACTAGTCCGACTGGTCTGACCAGTCCGACAGGCCTGTCAGCTCTTTCCAACTTTTCTGTCAAACTGTTCGTTTTTAGGACGTTACAGTTTCTTAACACGCAAAAACAGTTCACATCCTTGCTCTTCTCGGCAGAAATACTTACCTTTGTCGCATCAGCTAAATAGAAGGATAGCCGAAAGAAATTTGAAGGATAATGAACAGATTAGAGAAACATACTAACCCACTACGTCTTTTCTTATTTGTAGGTAAAGATGAAGGCGCGATGCAGAGAAACGAAATGCTTTTCTGTAAAGGAAGGATGGGCGACAAAAAGAATCATTTATTATCTTTCGGCCAAATGCAGCCCACCCCGTGTGCAAGGGGAACCAACGTTTTCGTTAAGCCAAATAAACAATGTAGAGCTTGCTCGAACATTGTCATGGCGAGAAAACGCACTCTTAGAGGAACGAAAAACAACATATTTCTTTTTGGACGTGCGCGCGACCAGCCGCCCCCTCTCGTGAGGCCAAAGCAGAGCCTGGCTTTCATGCCCTTCTTGGCATGGTAGCCGGCCAATGCCATGTTGCGGACAGCAAAATGGGAACAAAGTACAACATGGGGCACTCCAAACACGAACACTCTCGTTAAACCAAATGCGCAATGCCGAACCTACTTGGGCATTGATATGACAAGATACCGTTATTCTCGGAGAACGAGAAGCGAAAAATAACGTTTTCGTTAAGCCAAATGAACAATGCCGAGCTTGCTCGAACATTGTCATGGCGAGAAAACGCACTTTTCGAGAAACGAAAAATAACGGTTATTACCATCAACCTATACCTTATATGTAGATATACCTGTAGAGGTACAGCAGGATATTGATTTCACAATAGAAGAAAGAGATTTACAAAATGATTAATATATAAGCTTATGAAAAGATTTTTAGACCACATAGGGACGCCGCTACGGCACCTACTGTCTGGCAGTTCCCTTATGCAGTGCTCCGTTCGAGGCGTTTGCCTATTGTTTTTGTTGATTGTTGGAAACCTGGCGGCCCATGCTTATGTTGAGGGCGAATACTTCATCCAAGGCCACATCACCTACCGTGTGATAGATGCCAGTACGTCAAGTCCCAAACTGGCCGTGTACAATGTAAGGGGCGTATCGGGCAAGGTAACCATCCCCGCAACGGTGTTCGACGGCGTAGACACCCATTTCACTGTAACCCAGATTGGCGGTGCTGGTGATAATGACCCCTTTAGATGGGATTCGGGCATTACAGAAGTAGTATTGCCCAACACCATTACTACACTTGCATGCTATTGTTTTGCCAATTCGGGCATAACCTCGTTAAGGCTTCCCGCCAGCGTAACTACTATACACTATAGAGCAAACGTTTTGCTGGGTAGGTGCATCAAGCTAAAGGAGATTCTTGTAGATGCAGGCAACCCCGCGTTTATTTCAGACGACGGCGTGCTTTATACCAAAAACCACGAAGAGTTGATATGCGTGCCTTTTAATAAGGATTTCTCTTCAAAAGGCAATTGCTTTACCATTAACAGCAACACAAAAAAGGTGCATGTAGATGCAATTCAGGAAACACCTACATTGAAAAAGTTGGTTGTCCCCGCATCGGTTGTCGACTTATATATGGGCAGGTGGCCTACATTTGCATACAGTCCTAGACAATTGGAAGAGATTGTGGTTGATGCAGGTAATCAAACATATTGCAGCATAGACGGAGTGGTGTACAGCAAAGATAAAACAAAACTGATATATTATCCTGCTGGCAAAACAAATGCTACATTCAAAGTACCCGATGAGGTTAAAACTATACCATACGGGTTTTCCATTTCTTGGAACAAATACCTTACATCGATAGACTTCAATAATGTTGATTCTGTGGGAGAATATGCCTCATCTACTTGCTATAATTTGAAAGAAATCAGAATCCCCAAGACACTTACTCGTATTGGTGAGGCCGCTTTCAGCTCGTTTATTAAACTTGAAAAATATGTGGTAGACCCCGACAATCCCAACTATTGTTCGGATGCAGACGGCGTGTTATTTAGTAAAGACAAAACGAAATTGTTGTTTTACCCGCCGGCACGGCAAGGGGAATATACCATTCCGAGCACCGTTACCTATATAGGGAAAATGGCTCTTATGTATTCGAAAATCACAAACATTACGATTCCCGCAAGAGTTACCACTATTGGTACTGAGGCTTTCAGGAATACAAAACTAACTACCGTGACGTTTGAAGAACCGTCGAAACTCGAAAACTTATATGTTAGAGCGTTTCTGTGGTGTCATGAACTAAAAACCGTAACGCTACCAAAGTCGGTTAAAATTTTAGGTGATGCTTTTGCCGGATGTGACAAATTGGAAACCGTAAATGTCCCCGACGGTTCTGAACTTAAAGCAATATGGGGAGGGGCTTTCGTTGGTTGTGATAATCTCACCAACTTCAACTTCCTGGGTAGCTGCAAACTGGAAGCTATTGGAACGCGTGTCTTTGCCGATAAGCAAAAGCTGAAAGAATTTAACTTCCCGGCTTCTGTCGCTCGCATCCATGACAACGCTTTCGGCAACACGCCCGCTATGGAAAAGGTTACCTTTGCCAACAACAGTGCAATAGTTTCTTTCGGAAAAGGCGCTTTTGCCAACAGCGGCATCAAAAGCATCAAAATACCCACAGGCGTGAAGTCTATCGACAAAGACGCATTTAGAAGATGCAACGTGCTGGAACGCGTTATCGTGCCGGCGGGCTGTACCAACATTCACCCCGAAGCGTTTAAGTTCGACTCAAAGCTGGCGGACATCGACGTCGATCCCGCCAATCCGAAATATTCAAGCGTGCAGGGCATACTGCTGAGCAAGGACAAGAGCGAGCTGCTTATCTTCCCTCCGGGCAAAGCACGCACCGACTTTACGCTGCTGCCACCCTCAATCACCAAGATTGGCGACTTCGCCTTCTACGAGGGCAATGCAAACTTCACCAACATCGTTATCCCAGCTAAGGTGAACACCATCGGCAAACGCGCCTTCGGGTTGAACCCCGCATTGAAAACGATGACGCTGCTCTGCGACGAGATGATACCTTCGTCCAAGATAGACCAAGGAACCAACACCATGGCCTTCGACGACGGCACGGTGGCCACCGACAACGCCAAGCAACACATCACGGTGTATGTGCGTAAAAACCTGTTGGCACAGTATAAGGCCGACCCCTTCTGGAAACAATTTACGCTTAAGCCTTCGTTCACCGTCAAGGCCGAGGGAACTACGGCCGCTACCGACGAATACATACCTACCTCTACAACAACGGTAGACTTCCTTTCTACCACGGCCGACGTGAAGACGTTTGTGTTGCCCAAGACCATTACCTACAACGACGGCGCAACAACCACTACCTATAAGGTGGGGCTTATCGGCGACTATGCCTTTGAGAACGCCAACGCCAACATGAAAGAAGTGGTTGTGAATGCGGATGTAGACTACATCGGCGCCATGGCCTTCGTAACAAAGACCAAACGTGTGGCCAAAAACACGATACAGCCAGTAAGCACAACCATCAGCCAGGTGGTATTTACGGGCAACACGCCTGCCACCAAGCTTTCGCGCAACTATTTCTCGTTGGGTGCACCTTTCAGCGAGTTCTTCCGTGGCGCAGCCGGTACGGGTGCATGCACACAGAAGATATATGTGAAGAAATCGAAACTGGACGGATACAAGACGGCGTGGGTCGATTATGCCTCGGCACTAGACTACCGCATTAAGGGCGACGGCACGTCTGCCTTCTCCATCACGAACGAATTCGGTACATTCAGTCGAGAGTTCGACGTAGACTTCGGCGACGTAGACAATGGCGGCAACCGCATGTTCTGGGATGGGGCTAAAAACTGCCCGAAGGTCATCGCCTTCACCTCTGGCGAGAAGGTAGGCAAGAGCGTTATCCACATGAAGAGCATCAATCTTGGTGAAGGCGCTGCCACAGACGGACTGTATGTGCCCGCCAACACGGGCGTAGTGCTCAGGGCTATAGGCGGCTCATTGCCAGCCGACTTCTATTACCGCATTGGCGAAGACGACAAGTGGAGCTATTCGGGAACGAACATCCTGAAACCGGTGACGGTGAACGCAAAGGACATTACGCCTAACGAGGGCGGCAACACCAACTTCTACGTAAGCAAAGGCAAGGCCTTCCGCGTAACGCAAGCACAGCAGTTCAAGGATGAAGGCAAACTTACCATAGGCGTGCACAAGGCATACATCAACATCAATGTGCCTGCCGGTGCGAAACTCACACTGCTATTCGACAACGACGAAACAACGGGCATAGAGGAAGTGGGCGCAGACGACAATCCGACTTCAACTTCCGACGACTCTTATTACGACCTTAGCGGTCGCAGAATTAGTAACCCTGTCAAGGGCGTGTATATCCACAAAGGCAAAAAAGTGATAGTAAAATGAAAAGTAAGAGAACATACGAAAAGCCGTTGGCTGAAATAGTTGCATTCAATGCATATCCTATCATGTACGAGGCATCTCTGCCTCAGGGAGGAGACAATGAGATTGGTGGCGATGCCGACGCCAAGGCCGATGATTTTGAAGAAGAACCCTACTGGGACGTGAAGGATTACAACCCTTGGGAAAACTAACCCTACGTTAGCCACGCCTCATTGCATTTTACAGCGGGGGGCGTGGCACTCCTTACCTGTTTTTGTGGCACGTTGTTAAGCTGTCGCAAATTATATAACTCTGTTATGGCGCAAGCTTTGTCGAAAGACAATACTTGCGCCTTTTCTGTGGAACGTTTTCGTTAAGCCAAATGAACAATGCCGAGCTTGTTCGGACATTGTCATGGCGAGAAAACGCACTTTTCGAGGAACGAGAAAAGAAGGTTTTCGTTAAGCCAAATGAACAATGCCGAGCTTGCTCGGACATTGTCATGGCGAGAAAACGCACTTTTCGAGAAACGAAAAAGAACGTTTTCGTTAAGCCAAATGAACAATGTCGAGCTTGCTCGAACATTGTCATGGCGAGAAAACGCACTTTTCGAGGAACGAGAAAAGAACGTTTTTAAATTACAGTTCAGGATAAACAACTCATGTTAGCTTGCCGTACTGATGAGGCACGTTGCGCCAAAGCATGCTGCACCGTACCCTCTTTTTTGGACCCCGCTATTCCAAACTTTCTGCCTTTAAGTTGGTTATCTTACTCTTAAACGCACCTGCTTGCTGCAAGGGGAACACCAACGTACTGATATAATACATGTCGCCGCGCTTGCCAAAATTCATCTTTCGCACGGGCAAATCGCTCACAAGGCGGTCGTTGATGTAAAGAGAAGTTTTCTCTTTGTCGCCAACAACGGCCAAGCGAACCTTTTCGCCAGGGAATAATTGGTAGTCGAATGTGTTGAGGTAGCCGTCGCGCGAGAAACCAATCTTGCCTGCAATGGGGTCGGAAAGGTAAAAATGCGTGTCGCCAAACGAGAAAAGAATGGTGCCGCGAGGCTCTTGTTGCGCCTCGATATCGAAGCTAACACGATAGTTCCAGCCTATTTGCGGTGTCTTCTGCACGGCATTGGGGGCAACGGACGGCTGTTGCAACACCATGCCCGCAGGGTAATAGCCCGCGTAGTTCATGCCGGGAGCCTCGCTTAACGCGCGTGCGTTGCCGGCAAACACATCGTAGGCGAATGTGGGTTTGGCGCCCGTCCACATCTTGGTGGCCATCGTTTGCAGTGCAGGCAGCACGCGATAATGCACATCCTTGTCGCTGATGCCATTGCCCACGATGTCGTTCCACACGGCAAACGCGCCACCCTCTATTTGTTTATGGCGTTCGGCAAACTTCATGCCGTTGATGTTGGCCGGTGTCCATTCGTTGTAAAGTTTCTTTGTGTTGAGGTAATCGAAGTAATAGCCGGCCTTCGGCACGATGTACACCTGTCCGTCGGGGATGCTCACAAGGTTGTAGCCAAGTTCCATCATCTCGTCGGGCTTGGAATAATCGTTAGACCACGAGAACATCAACACATCCTTCACCTTGATGGGTGTTGTGCCTTTGGCGTGCGTCTGTTGACCCCACACCACAGCCTTACGGTTGAACTTCTCAACCAAACGGATATAATGGTCGGTGAAAGCGCGGAATTTCTCCACCACATTTTGGTCTTTGTTCGAGTATTCGTCGGTTCCCACATGCACGTATTTACCGCGGAACACGGGGTTTTTGCCTTCAAGGTATTCGGTAAAGAGCGAGTCGCAGAAGGCTTGTGTATTGGGATTGAGCAAGTCTAAGTGGTCGGGTGGGTAATCCTTGCTCACCAAATCGGGGCGAAAGCGTGTCAATGCCAAACAATGTGCGGGCACATCAATCTCGGGAAGTATTTCAACGCCCACGCTGTCTGCCAGTTGTTGCAGGGCGATAAAGTCTTTTTTGGTGTAGTGTCCGTCGCGCGCTGTCAGTCCGGGAAACCGGTTGCTCTCCATGCGGAAGGCAGCAGGCGTACGGCTCCAATCGCCGTTGTAGAACCAATGGAAGGCATTGTCGTTAAGGTGAATGTGGAAAACATTCATCTTGTAGTAGGCCATCATGCGCACATATTGGCGGAGCATGGGCATGGAGAAGAACTTTCGGCCGCAGTCGAGCATAAAGCCGCGGAACGGATAATCGGGCGCATCGTTGATAAAGCCGCAGGACAAAGCGCGCGTTTGCGATTGCTCGGCTAGTTGCAGCAGGGTTCTCGTGCCCCAATAAAGTCCTTTTCGGTTGGCGGCGGCGATGGTAGCCTGAGCGTTTATCGACATGGTGTAGCCCTCTTCGCCCAACGTCTTGGGGGCTTTAAGGCTCAACATGATGTCGCCTTTCTGCGCCTTACCTTGGGCAAGGGTCAGTGCCGTGCCGAACATCTGCCGATAATCGTCGGCCAGTTGCTGTGCAATTCGTCTTTCTTCTGCCCCATTGCACACGATACGTCCCGAAAGAACGAGCGTTCCTTCTGCCCCCTTCCACTCCTTAACCTCTGGAATGGTGAACGGCTTTTTGTTGATGGCGAATGTGGATAAGGCCGTATTTGCCGCTAGGAGTAATAGTAGTAAAAGTTTCTTTTTCATTATTTCTTTATGCTTTGTCAAAAGGCAATGCGGCTACTTGTTGCCCT
The DNA here is from genome assembly GCF_000312305.1 of Prevotella conceptionensis 9403948. Taxonomy (GTDB): domain Bacteria; phylum Bacteroidota; class Bacteroidia; order Bacteroidales; family Bacteroidaceae; genus Prevotella; species Prevotella conceptionensis. Next base: position 128,962 of record NZ_HE999451.1, read on the forward strand.
TATGCTGTGGCCAAGTAGATGCTTGCTGAATATTCTGTTGTGGCAAAGATACAGCTTTTTCTCGTATCCCCCTCTGTTTTGTGGCGAATTTAAACCTTAGGCAGGTAAAATGCAGGGGCAGGCGAAGAATAGATGCTATAAGCCTGAATTGGTTCTCAATTCCAGGTAGTTGTTTGATAAAATTAACTTCGCCTGCTACCCCATTCTAGACAGGACATAGTTCTTACTTACTTGACTTTTGTAAACTTTTAGACTTTACTGGCTATCAGTGTTTAAATTTCTCTGCGTAGCGTTTCCCATTCGCATTGATATATAACACATAACGTCCTCGTGGGAGCATACCATACCCTATCTCTTGTACATGTGTTTTGCCTGGTACGTCCTTTCGTTCTGAAGTTTTGTAAACAATGCCAGCATTATCCGAGAGGATAAGCCGAACGTGGGTTTCTCGCTCCAAATTGTAAGTCAGGCGTATCGTTTTGCGTTCACTGTCTACCGAAACCTTATAGTCAAGATCCTTATCGTTATCTGCGAGTGCGTTGCCATTGACCTCTTGTTGGGTTACAGCCTTACGGATAAGCGTATTTGGATTGTCATCGGACAGACATTCCTGTTCGCGAGGCGAATAATAAAATGCTGTGGTAAACAAAGGTGCTTGGCTCTGCGTGCCACCCGTAACGTAAGCTTCTAGTATAGGATAACGCCACCCCGCCACATACCAGCGATAAACGTTTTCGACAAGCACGCCCTTGTTGTTGGCCAGATGCCAGCGGATGCTGTCGGGTGTAAAGTGTGGCAGGCTATCGCCGGGCATTCTCGCTGGACTATTGAGCGTGCAGACCTGTCGTTGAGTATGCAGGCGCAACACGTTGCGTAGTGTGTCGCCTTCTGGCAATACCATTGTTCGGCACAGCTTTGCCCACGTTTTATAATCACCCAGTTTCCTCACGTTCCACCGTTCGCCATATAGTCCACAGCCATGATACAGTCCCGAAAGGCTGTCGCCAGCGTGCATGGGGAACTTTAACCACAGCTCGGGTAGGTCGTAATCTATCTTTGCCAAATGGTTTTCAAACCCCATAATAAGCAAGCTGTCGCCCTTTTGTTCAAAGAAATAGCGTGTGCCATGCTCCAATCGGCTAACCATGCCATTGTTTGGCCCCTTTCCATAGCGGCAGGTATAGCGATCGTTGGCCGCCTGCGTTTGCGACAAGTCGCATATACTATCGTTAAGCAGGTCAGCCACATTGCCCACCAGCAGCTGCCTTCCCGTCATCCTGTCGCCCACGCGGTAGGCGTTGCGTATTTTCTCTACCGCATTAAACCCTTGGGCATGCGCCATTATCCCGTAGGAACATTGAATGAATGCTGCCAAGACGATGTGCAGAAATCGTTGTCTATTCATAAGTGTAGTTCTAAATTTCATTATTTCTATTATTTAGGAAATATTACCTGGGCTTACCTATAGCACCCCTCAATATTGGTAATAGCATCAAGCGTCAGAATGGTTCTAGTTCGATATAGTCCTTCCCTTCGCTGTAAATTACATACTTGGCATAAGCTCTTACCCCCACCTCTATATATCCAGGCCGAACATCGAACCTGGTAGCCGGTTGTCTCGGTTGGTAAAATCGTTTGTCTTCAAACCTGATTTTTTTATACTTCTTTTGTCTAGGATGTAGTGTGGCAAAATCCCATGGGTCGACATAATATATTTTACCGGGATCAGACAGTTCCAGCACAAAATTAAGTTCTGTCGATTCGTATATGGGAACGCGTATAACATCAACGTCTGATTTCTTGAGCGCAGTCGCACCACTGTCTCTAATTGTTAGGTACGCATCTCCCGTAAACCAAGGTTTATAAATTAGCAGTACCTTATTTGTCTTCGGTATTTTATATCTCTTTGTTCTTTGCCAAACACATGAGGTAGTGAGGCAAACGATTACAAGTAGATAGAACAATATTTTCTTCATCTTCTTTATGTTTTTAAGGTGAACGAGCACCAAATTTATATATTTTACTTATCAACTTTTTCTTCATCTTCTTTATGTTTTTAAGGTGAACGAGCACCAAATTTGTATATTTTACTTATCAACTAACCTTTAGACTAAAATGCAGATTTTGTCCAATCATACTTTAAGCAAGCTTGGCGTTGTTCATGGCTCAACGAAGATGTCCTTTTTCTCATGCACACGTACTTTCTTCTTAATCGGTATTTCCTGCTCGTTTAGTTTCAGCAACAAATAGTCGAGCATTGAACCTTTATAGCCAGAATTCTTAGCCATCTCGTAGCGCAACGGCAGTTCACCTGGGAAAAATGCAATGATTGTTCTTGGTCCACTTTCACGAAAACTTTCAATTGCAAGCTTCAGCTGTTCTTCATACGTACGGTCAATGTCTTGTAGAGTATAGCAAATAGGCATCCGTACCACATTTTGTTGAAAGTAGCTTTTAAGTTTACTTACCGCTTCCTCGTGTTGTGGTTGGGGCATTTCCCCACCAGCCTTTTTAACACTTAGTACATATCCTAAGCTGTCTATATTTAGCCATAAAGTCAAGCGTTGATCGTGTTCTAACATTTCTCGTACAGTATTTAGTCCCAAAACTGTCAACACCACTCGCCCGAATATCCTACAACTGCGAAAACCACAATCATTATCAATCGCTACCTGCCCAAGACAGGGTAGATAGAATGAAAGGAGAAATACAATAATTTTTGTTCTCATATTATCGATGTCTTATTTATAGGTGTCTAATATTATCTTTTGCAGTGCATAAGGCATAACCTTTGTATGCAAGCGATAATTTATTCCACCAATTTCTTTTTCTATATTATGCTTCGCATATTTCTCGGCACTAACCATATAATCATCAAGAAAGGCATTAGCCATGACAGCCTCTCTAGATATAGGGGTTATCCTCTGTACCATACATGGTTTCATTATCCGGTCCTGGAACTCAGACATCCCATAATACTTCGCCCTAATCTGGCGCATAGTTTAAAAGGAGCTCATAGCTTTGTATTTTCTTTATGTTGTATTCTTTATCATAAAACAGCTTTATCCGAGGAAAATCGCATTCACCCGACACAAAAATAAAAGAGGAACGAAGTGAATCTTTTTCTTGCTTTACCGCAAGAGCTACTTCCGCACCCACGAGAGAGTTCTTATATATGGTGTCGAGCGTTAATCGGTTAGACAAAACCAGCCGTTCGCGGCCAAGCAAAAGCGAATAGAAATCGTTGCCTTTACGATACATAACAAACACCCTGTTTCGTGTTTGTTCACCATTGTTTTCTATAAGCTTCAACGTATCTCCTTGCCTTTTCAATGTGTATGATTTAATGCCAGGAGAAAAGTGGAATTTCAGCTCATCACCTTTTTCCATGTATCTCATAAAAGAAACAAGCACAACAACAATCGTAGTGATAGCCATCAATATCTTTATTAAACCCTTCCTTTCCATATTTCTCGGTTGTTAAACTTTCAAATTACTCGTTGTATGGCATTTACCTGTGCCGTAATCGTTTCTACACATACTGGCTTGAACGCATAGCTGCAATGGTAAAACTCTTCAGAAACAAAACTTTAAATTCAACGCTCACATTCATAATCAACAAAAGCCTCTTCTCGCTGTATAGCGGTAAGATTATAGTCCTTGTCATAATACATTCTAAGCAAAAGCCATTTTGTGGGTATGTCTTGATAGAACGAACAGGCAAAAAGCGAGTCGTTCATACGCTCTATACACACGCGATACTGCTGATACTTCATCGAGTTTGCATATAAGGAATCGGTTAATTGATGGGTAGACATCATCAGCATCTCCACGCCAAGCCACTCCATATAGTATTCATCACCTTTAAGATACAGTTTCCACACACGCCCATTTCCCCCTTTGGCATCCGTTTCTACAACATTCAACGTGTCTCCGTTGGTCTTAAGCGCATAGGAGGTTACGGGTAACTGTGGGTAATACTCCCTGCTACCATCCGTTTCTTTACAAGCAACAACAAGTAAAATCACCACTTGTCCAAGGCATGGAAGACAGGCCCAAAGGAGAAATGCGATAACTTTTGCTTTCATATCATTGATGTCACATTTGTCGTTGTTTAATATTCTTTTTGCAGATCATAGGGTTTAACCTCTATTTCAAGGTGTGAGCAACGATTTCGTTGGCCACTAGGCGGGTTTTTCCGTGTAGGCCTTCTTCTATTTCCCTTGTGTCTGTACATCAGTTGGCTCTAAGGCAAAATGATATGAAATATTCGGGCATTTAAATGACACCAGATCCCCCTTTTGTTGTTCCTTATTCACTCGCACTATAAACTTCTCATACGTATTCTTCCGCATAAACTCAATGTGATCAAAATGCGTGAACAACGTCAAGGTGTCACCCTTGATACTCCACTTCAATGTATCTATAGGCCCAGTTTCTTTCCAAGATAAAGCTATGCTTGAATCCTTAAAAGCTATTGTCCTACATCCACCGTTTCCGCACATAATTTGTGTACTTATCAGCCTTTTCTCAGACTTCTTCACTGGTCTTTTGTCTACATTCATAATTAAGGTATACTGGTAAGTCCATGTATAATCCCTCATAAGCTGGTACTTGCTAGAAACACCAGGCAAAAGCATGGCCACTAGCATTAGATATACACTATTCAACATGTTTCTCGTTCCTTTTTCTTAATGGTTTTCCCAATTCTTTCCGTATCTTATTCTCATTATCAATTGCATTCCCCGTATCAGTTCCTGCATCTGTTTTTGGGGCAGCATGCCCCGCAAACTCATATATACTATTCTTTTCTGTTGATAGGTTAATCATATCTACCCATAGGCGTATTGCGTTACGTTGCCGTTGGCAAACTGTATGCGCTGGGGGTTGTTGTGCAGGTCACAGCCGTTGTGGGTGATGTGGCGCGTTATCATTCTAATCGTCCTTTTTCCCACCTTTACTTACTTTCTTCTTAATCGGTATCTTCTGCTGGCTTATTCTCAGCAACAAATAGTCGAACTTAGAACCCTTAAAGCCTTTCCTTTTATCAGCTTCATAAGGAAAAAACAAGCCTCCTGGGAAATTTGCACCGAATAGCCTCTCTTTCTTTTCGCTAAATATCTTACGTGCCAACTTTAATTGGTCCTCACTCGATAGTCCTATGTCTTGAAGGACATAGCAAAGGGGGAACTGTACCATATTAGTTTGGAAGTACTCTCTGAGCTTATCCGTCATTTCCTTTACTTGGGTTTCGGGAAAGTTGCCTCTACCATTACGCACACCTAGCACATACCCATTACGCACACCTAGCACATACCCAGCAGTATCAACGTTCAGCACAAGGAGAAAACGTTGACCATTATCCACCATTTTATGGACGAAGCTTGTATCAAAAACTTCGAGTATTACTTTTGCGAATATCCTGTTACTCCTATCAAAACAATCATCATCCATAGTGATTTGTGCCGAACAGAATAGAGGCAGTAAGAAAAACATTGCTAAAATTTTTGTCTTCATATTGTATTGTGTTATTTATTATATGTGTCTAATACTATTTTCTGTAAAGAATAAGGACTGACTGTAGTGTGTAGATGATAGTTTACTCCTCCGACCTTGTTTATGATGTTATAGTTAGCAAAATACTCTGCACTAGAGATATAATCATCGAGAAAAGGCTTGGACATAACGGCTTTCGGAGTTAGATATTGAAAAGCACTGCCATAATTACCAGCTAAAATACGATCTACAAAACCATTCGTATTGTCAAAAGCAGCAGATCCTGCCATATCTTGTCCAATAAAGTATGCGACGATCTTTGCTTCAAACTCTCTATTAAATTCTCCTTTGTCATACCCTTTCCTATTGTCATGTTGGTATGCATGAAAGAGTTCTTCTGCCAACACGACGTTCGTGATGTTGCCCATTTTCTCCTTATCGAAAACAACACTGCCTCCACCGTTATCACCCATCACGAAATGTCCATCAATATCACCTGCTTGCTTTACAACAGACGGCACCCTGTCGAAGCTTATAAAATATGTTTCTTTAGAGTTCTCTAATGATGAGTACATCGTGTTAAACAACGGACTAGCCTCACGCAACGGATTTATCTGGCCTAGATAACTTTGGTATTCACCCTTTGTCATCTTGGAGAAGTCAAACTTACATCCATCAGGATCTACAAAAACCACTGGATTGTTTGCGCAATACGCATAGGGTGAGATTTCATAATATTTCTCGGCCAATGGGTCAATGCTAGTCCATCGTCCTAGTGCTGCATCATATTGGCGTGCGCCATAGTCGTAGAGATTTAGGCCGTGGATGCGGTCTAGCTCTTTGCCGTTATACTTATAGCGTTGGGCTGCACCTTGAGTGCTTACCGACATTAAGGCACCAAAGGGGTAGTAGTGGTTCATTTGTTCGCCAAAGCCGTCGTCGCGAACAACAAGGCGGTTGTTGCCCAGATAGTCTTTAACATAATAATGAAAGGTGGGGGCAGATGTGGCAGTGCTGTCGGCGAAGGTTATGTAGCCACCATCAATCGGCACGTAGGCCAGCTTACCATTCTCGTAAACCGCGCTGCCGCAATAGTCGATGCTGTTGCGTGCCATATATGGTTGTTGGGTTTGTGAAGAAACGTTGCCGTGCATCACCTGTGTAATGGGCATGCTCTCGGAATACGAGGCTATGGCATAGCTGGTGCGCAGCTTGTTTCCGTCGGCATCGTAGAGGTAAGCAATGCTGCTGCCATCGTCGAAACGTACTTCTTGTGGTAAGTTTTGCGTGTTGTAGCTTATTTTGCGGATGTGTTTGTTTAAGTCGGCAGTCATGTTGCCATTGGCGTCGTAAGTGTACTCCTCTGGTTGGTCTGCTCCATCCGCAAAGTATAGAGCATTTGGGAAAGCGGGGTCGGTGCAGGGGTCGGTGGCTTTGTGCAGTTGGTTGCCATCGTATTCCATTGAAATGCAGTCTATAGGTTCATAAGTATCGTAGTCGCAAAGGCCATTGCGCTGCAACTTGAGCAGGTTTCCTTGCAAATCATACTCATAGTTGGTGTTGTAGTTGTGGTCTGGGCTATCACTATCTTTATATTTAACCCTTTTCAGACGCGAAAGACCATCATAACAATAACTGAAACTACGCGTAATATTACAGATACCCCAAAGGTAACCCCTCTGGGGTTTGCCCACAGAAGAAGAGTAGGCGCAGATGTTGCCATTATAACAAGGTGTAACGCTCTCCATAAAGACCTGTGTGGCGTCTTCGTAACAGATATGCTCTTCAAGTAAAGGGGAATAACGGCTAGTGGGCCAAGACCTTATGTTGTAGTTAATTACTTGTCCCAACTCTGGTATATCTCCTGTTGTTTCAGAGTTAACTCTTCCCAACTCATCATAATCTATTTCGCGCAGCGTTTTCTTTTCAGCATTGTTCAGGCTATAAGTAACCTTTGCCAGTCGGTCGGCATGATCGTACTCGTATTCGTAGCGTTGCGTTAGTGTAGGCATATTTGCTGTACTGTGAACCATAAGTTTGCTTACGGGTTTGTCGGTGAAGCTGTATTCATAACTCGTATCATCATATCCACCCCGCATGTTGGTGCGTATCTGACGGGTAAGTCTACCCTTGCGGTCGTATAGATTCACCTCGCGCAAAAGGCTGTCGCAACCATATACTGCCACTTCGCGTCCTGTTAGCAGGCCTTGGGCACGCTGTGCACTAACTTTAAAACATGGACTGTTGAACCCCTGTTGATCGAGAAAGCTATAATCGTCGTAAAACTTTCTAATTGTTACGAGGCTGTCGTTGCCCACGGCGCGCTCCACCATATAGGTGTTACGTCCCAAAGCATCGTATCGATAGAACGTTTTATGTCCTGTTCGACGTTGGTTTCCTGTTTGCGACATCACCATCCGGTCGGCAGCATCGTAGGCGTAGTCTGTTTTCTCGCAGCCAGGCAATTGCTTTTCGATGCAGCGGTTGGTCTCGTCGTATAGATAACGAAAGGCAAACTTGTCGATGCTGGGCAGCTTTTGGAACATGGGTTGCAGCACGTAGCGAATGTTGCCACGTAGATCGTGTACAAAATAGACGTCGCTATACGTGTTCCCATCCACTCTACGCACCAGCAACTGTCGCCCTTCAGCATCGGCGAAAACATACTTTTCATTTCGGTCTTCATCGGTAAGTTTCTGTACGAGCAATTGGTTGCTGGGAAAGAAACCCTCTTCTTTCAATGTACCAGTGGCTTCATCTACAGCATACTTTTTGCAAGCTAGTACACCACTGCTTTTGTTAGTATGGAGAGATGATACTGAGGGATGTTCTACCCACGCCCGCCCTGGCCCTATGCTTTTTGTCCTTCTGCCCTTCTGCCATGGCTCGTATGCGCGTAGTTCAAATGGAGCAGTGTCCCAATAATAGCCATCTTTGTTGCCCATATCGGCAGTTTCCACATAGTCTGCCGTGGTGGGTATGGGCAGCCAAATCTTGCTTTTTCTTCCCATAACATCATATTCTATCCTGTCGGCCAAATTGTTTTTGTTTGGCGTAACATGAAGCTGCACATTCTGCACAGGTCGGCCAAGGCCGTCAACGTACTGTATGTTGTCTAACCATCCGTCGATGCTTTTTTTTACACGCACGCTTGTCTTGATATAGCTCCGCGTATTGTCTTGCGCAAAGCACTTTGTAGAAGGGATTGCAAGAAATACTGCAAGGCATAGCGACGTTGCTTGCCAATTAAATATATAATGCCTAATCGTTTTCATTTTGCCTCCTGATTTTTGTAATGGTATTCGTAACTTCTCAGTGTATTCCAATCCGTATCATGTTCGCTGACCAATCGTCCAAAGGCATCGTATTTGTAAGAATAGGTATAGCCTCGTTGGTCAGTTCGACTTGTTATTTGCCCTGTTCCATCATAATTGAATGACATCACTTCCGCATCCTCTGGGTATATCCGTATGTCGTCAATTGGGTCGTTGTTCTCATTTATAATGTACTCTCCACCTGTAAATGGGGCGCACTTATACTGCCAGCTCCCATTGTGGTACACTTGATAATCGATAAAATACCGTTTTTTCGGATCGATGTCCAAACGTGCACGATACAGACCACGATAACCCCAATAGCTATGAAAACCACCAGGGAAAGTATTCTTCCCTCTTCCATGCTCAAACCCTTCATAGAAAACATTATTATAGCCTACAATGCGTGGTGGAAGTGAAGTTATAACCGTATAATAACAATTTACTTTTGCATACACAGAATATCCACTTTCGTCAGCTTTCCCTTCTTTACCCACATACTCTACCACTACATGCAACGTGTGTTTACCTGCAGATATTCGCCCCAGCTTTGCATAATATCTATCACGGTTTTGGGGATCGCGCCTAAAGTCGATAAGCAGATTCACAGTATGCTGATCTACGCCAACATACATAAAGAAGTCCTTTTTATCACTCTCGGGGAAAAACATTTCTACTTCCACCTCTGTTTCTTGTTCTGTAGTAAATGTTATTTCTTTTTTAGCGTATGGTTTGCACTCAACAGCTAGTCCCTTACATACGCGGTTTACACGCTTTTCATATATTGTGTCCCTGTTGTTCTGAGCATTCTTAAAAATTGCCACAGGTTGTTTGAACCCCTTTTGCCAAAAGAACACCACGCGCCTACCTCCTTTACCGATGGCTTCACGGTAGTTGTTGCTAGCATCATAGTTGTTGAATTGTATTTCGGCCTCACCATACCGTTGTGGAACGGTTTCGCCATCGAAACGTACAGGTTCGGTTTTGGAGTAAGGCAATTTGAACATTCCGTGGTAAACTTTATCAAGCACGGGCCAGCTATTCTTAATATTAAGCTTGAACGTATTTAACGTGGCATCTACGAGTGAACTGTTTCTAAACGTGAACTGTTCGATGGGTACGCCCACCATGTGGCGGTTCACCATGGCATCATAAGTTGGCGTAGCCTTCATGTCTTCTGCGTATGTTATAAAATGCCGTAGCTTATCATTCGTTGGTAGAGTGGTAATGGTTTCTTGTAAAATTCCACGAGCATTATAATTGTATCGAAACTGTTTAACCAGGCTGTCGCCATTCTCAAAAAACACTTCACGACGTGTGGCTGGCAACATTGAGTAGGTGTATATCTTATAGCATACGCCCTCGCCATAAGAACCAGCCTCGCCCCCACAGATATTGTAACAATTGGCATTCATAGCACGCACATAATTCTCGATTATCTTATTTTTCACATAGCTTATGTCTTCATCTTGACGCAGCTTACCCGTGTTGTCAAAACTTTGTTTACGCAACAACAGTCCTCGCTCTTGCCCTTTGTTGGCATACTGCTCGTTATTTTCCATCCCTTGCTGCATGTTGCATTCGAAACGTTCGTCCAAATGTCCATTATCAAAATTGGTATAGTGGTACTTTTGGTAAGAGCCATCAGCATTTGTTTCAATCACATCCGTGTAACCTACGCTTGTACCCTGACTATTGGCACAAGCAGGAAGAACAGAACTAGAAGTGAATATGGACACTCGCTTAGAGCTTTTATTGCCAAAAGGTTTAATCGTGTTGTTACGGTAGAAATACTTAAACTGTCCACCGCATACACCACTAGACCGTCCATCCTTTGACTTACTGAAATAATAGCGATGTACTAAGGTCTCGTCTTCCGCTCTATCAGTGGGTGAGGAGTATATTTCCTTTATGCGGACACCACCTGCATACTTATCTACATTTTCTGTAAAACAACCTTCCCAACGGTTTAGCTTTAAGTTTTTAGAATATTGGTGTGGTTCGAACACCAGGCGCGTATAACCACCAGTAGGATAGGTTATTTTTGTGAGCAATCCCAATGAGGCACAGTTAGGATTAGCTTCCTTTTTTGCATAATAGCCGTCTAAATCCATTATGCTAGCTTCGCGTGCATTGTAATATCCCCAATGATCTGTCTCATTAGAGAGGTATGGGGGCAACATGTCGGGACGGTTATATTCAAAACTATACTTTTTAGCGGTCCTTGCATGTTGCATGTCTTCTTCTCTTATAGATTTTAGGATGAGTCGCTGATTAGGATTTTCATCATAGTCGAGTACAAGATGCATGTTTGGGTATCCGTTCTTACGTTCAACGGTGATGTCTGAAAGTTTGTACCATCTCAGTTTGGAAAGACATCCATCTAAATCTTCCTTTTGGTCTGGGTTCAAATCATACATCAACAGGTTGAATGCGGGCCACAATTCCATGGAAGTAAAGTAATCATGGTATTTAGACGACTGAACCCGCAGGTCGTTAGACAAGGTACGGTTAAATTCCAAGTCCTCATTTTCTCCATTAATAGATTCCAAATAAACTGGCGACAGAAGTTCTCCGCTTATGGTCATATCTTGCGAAGAAGCAAAAGAGGAATTGCATGAAGACCACTTGGGGTTTTTCCCTTCTTGGTCTAAAACTCTCATGTACGAGGAGTAAAGCTGGTCTATATAAGCACCCCGCTCGTAATTTAGTCTTACATTTTGACCATTCGCCAATACAATACCCGTTAGATGCCAGGCATTGGCAAACCAAATGTCTAGACCCTGCTTAAAGAACTTCTTCGAATATTCAATGGCAGAGGACGTATATCCAAATTCAAAACGATTCCCTTTTTCGTCAATAAGCGTAAAACCTGCGAACGTTGGCGTTTGGTTACGACGCATTTCGTTTGGAGGCCAATGTAAATCTTTTGGGATATCCACAAAGTTGCCATTAAACTCTACCTTTATTGGTTTGCTACATTGCACCTTCCATTCTCCTTTTTCAGAGAGCCAAAACTTACCTGAGTACTCCAAGAATTGAAAGGAAAATTCATCTGGCGCTCTATCCCAGTACGTAGTATAAGTAGTTCTTGCTCTCTCTTTCAAATAATCGGCATTGTTCCAACTGTCGTTATCTAGTATACTATGCTGGAAATAATATCCCCGATGGGTATAGTCAAAGAAAATGCCTGGCGCAGAGTACTCGTCTGGACCTTCGTTGATTGTTCGGTAGATAACACCACCCGCATTAAGCGTCCAACCAAGCCCTACCCAACTGGGGTGTTGATCGGGTTTGACACTACCTGAATGATAAGATAGGGTTATGGGAAACTTTAAACCTTCCAGATTGAGTTCATAAAGAGGAATACTAATGTTGGGAGTGCCTGTAAATGGTGTAATGGGTATTTCCTCATAAACGCCAAGGTTTGCCACATTAGGGGTCTGAACATTTGTTATTCGATCGTAATAGGTTTGGCTCATTAAAGTTGAAACCCCTATTACAAAAAGCAAAAGGAGCGACAATGCGAGCCGCTTTATGGCTGTTGATGTCAGGTTCATAATGATCGATTTTAATGATTAGATATTTTCGCAAATATAGCTTATTTTCTTTAAACTTACAAGCAAAAACGAAAAAAATAATGAAATAGACTTGACTTTTAATATTTCTGCAAATGGAGAGGATTTGATTGCCTTTTTGAAACAAAACCAAGATAAACACTCCTCTCACACAGGAGAAATCAAACAAAGATGCGAATAAATTAATTCAGCCCTATCTGTCGGTTGCAAAACATGGACGTAGCCTTGTCTTTTTGGACTTCCTATAAATTGAGAGGTGTTGATTATCTTAGAGTTGTAAAACCAAGATAAACATCTCACTCGTGTGCGAAATACCGAACAAAGATACGGAAAATTTGAAACTTCTGCTCTGTTTGTCCGTCGCAAAACGTGGTTACGTCTCAAAAAAGTGTTCATGCTTGCGCCTTCATCCATTGTTTCTTTGACGCTTTCTTTACGCAGTTGGCCCGTTGTCTTGTTTACAACGATACGTTCGCCCGGCTTTACTGCAAGGCCCTTTTGTTGCGAAATGAGGTTGTCTATGCTTAGTTCGCCCTCGTAAAGGCTAATCGTTGCGTGTTGGTCTTCCTGATAATTGCTCACTTTGAAAGCCGTTCCGAGGTCGTGCAAAACAACGTCTTTGGTAACGATAGACAATGGCATCCGCTCGTTGTGCTTTACGCAGAAGAACCCCTCTCCATGCAAATATATCTTTCTATCCGATATGCCGAACCCCTGCGAGTACCTGATTGTTGAACCCGAATTGAGCTTTACCTTGCTGCCGTCGGGAAGAACAAGGCTGAGTTGCGAACCATCTGGGGCGTTAGTCTCTATCATGGCAAACTGCCGGTTTACCTTTTGCATGCCTAAGAAGTAGGCAACGATGGGCAACACGGCAATGAGAAAAACCGCAGCAACCCTTACCAGCAGCTTTATTGGCAGGCGTTGTGCCTGTTTTTCGCCAGTGTTGCCAGTGTGTACATGCGCATGAAAGCGTTGCAGAGCCTGCTCCACGTCGAACTCTTCGTGTGCCTTTGCGGCAGCGCGGTCGAAAAGCAGTTCGCGCAAGTTGCGTACATACAGCCTGTTTTCCTCGCTTTGCCTAACGAAATTGTTCAGTTCGCAAAGCCCCTCCGCAGTGATGTCGCCTTGCACAAAGTGGCGTATCAGGTTGTCGATATGCTCGTTTTCTGTTTTCATACTCGGTTCCCCTTTATCATGATAGAGCCTTTTGGGGTGGTGGTAGGGTAGTGAAAAGCGCAAGAAAATGTGGCTGTTGGGCATTCTTCTTTCTAGAATGCCCGTTCCGCAAGTTGCTGTCTTGTAAATAATGCTCAGATAAAGAATGGTTGTGTAAGATGAATTCCAGTGTGTGGCATAAGCCTTCATAGGACGTTGTTCATGTGTCTGGCGTTTTTCCTGTTGGTGAGTCGTTCCCCATCCTGCACGTTTTGAAGTATGTTTTCTGGGCAAGGGCACGCCCAAGTGCATTTGTGGTGTGCGTTGAATTGTCCTTCAAGAACTTGTTTTTCGGCGCATAATGACGTTTTGCTTGTGGTGGATAAGGGTGGAGTTCAAATTTTATTGTATCTTTGTCTTGTGCTTAGCGCGTGGGTGTGCGTGCTATCCTAGGCTTAGGGACACGAAAATAACACCCACTAAAATATGGTAAGGTAGCGAGGGTCAAGCCGACCGCTATCTTAGAAGTGCAGCATGCGTTGCTCTTTTGCATCGATTTCACTTTTCAAGAGATAATAGGAATGCTCCAAAAGTCTATGATTACCTAGTCTGTCTGAAATGAAATCTGTGTTGCAAGATAGTTTAAAAGGCTTAACATGTCGTTCGTAAAATGTTTAAAGTATGGATAAGAAAGTGTTTCAAGAACTTTTGGCAGAAGAAGTGAAATCATATAAGGCGTTACTTGAGACCCCAAACAATGATTGGATAGTAAAGGGCTTTATAGATGTGAATAAGAATATTTATGGAATAACCAATGATACGAAGGTGGTATCGAAGGTTATAGAAATTATACTCATCCCAAAACTGGCTTCCTTTGCCGAGCGCAACGGGCTTGTTTTGGAATTTCCCTCGGCACAAAACTTCTATCCAGACTTGACATTTAAAGATAAGGAAGGCAATTTGTTTGCCGTAGACTTTAAATCCAGCTACTACCGTGACGACAAAAAGGTGAACGGCCTTACGCTTGGCTCTTATTGGGGCTATTTCCGTGACCGCCAAGTAAAAAGGAACACGGATTATCCGTATGATGATTATAAATGCCATCTTGTACTTGGGGTGCTTTATAAACAGGGTGTCGAGGATGGTAAGGACATGGAGGTATATAGTATTGACACGCTGGCGGACATAAAGTCGGTTATAGAACACTTCATATTCTTTGTCCAACCAAAGTGGAAGATAGCAAGCGACCAACCAGGAAGTGGAAACACGAGGAACATCGGAGGTGTTGTTGATGTAGACAAACTCGTGAATGGGGAGGGAACGTTCGCCAAGTATGGAGAAGAGGTTTTCAATGATTATTGGATGAACTACTATAATGCGGCCGATGCCCAAAAGGCTGGCATGGGGAAACAGCATTACCACAATCTTAAAACTTATATAGAGTATCTGGAAAAAATGAGTAAAAGACTTATAGAATTGAAAAAGTAGAGATGCCTGTTATCGTTCCCCCTATAAAATCGCAAGGTATCAAGACTAAATTGGTCCCGTGGATTAATGACCTGATATTGACTTCGGGCGTTAGCCTTACTGCACGCTGGATAGAACCTTTCTTTGGAACTGGCGTGGTGGGTTTCAACTGCCCCATAATGGGTACGCACATTGTTGGCGATACCAATCCGCACATCATCAATTTCTACCAGAAGGTACAGAACGGAGAGGTTACGCCTTATACTATGCGTGCATATCTTGAACGTGAAGGTGCCCTTTTGGAGGTGGCGGATGAGGATGGTTATGCCCACTATCGTCTTGTGCGCGACAGGTTCAACAAGGAGCACAGCCCGTATGATTTTATATTCTTGTCTCGTGCAGGATTTAATGGGATGATGCGTTTCAACAAGCAAGGTTGTTGGAACATACCCTTTTGCAAGAAACCCGAGCGATTTGCACCTGCATATATAACCAAAATATGTAATCAGATTGAAAACATTGCTCGTATAATTGGAGGGAAAAAATGGGTTTTCAATAACGTACACTTTCTTGAAACAATAGCACAGGCAGGGGAAAACGACCTTATTTATTGCGACCCACCTTATTACGGGCGGTATGTTGACTATTATAATGGTTGGACGGAAAAGGATGAAGAGGAACTTTTCCATGCCTTGCGCCAAACACGAGCAAGGTTTATCCTTTCCACTTGGCATCACAACGATTTTCGCCAAAATGAGATGGTGAGTCGTTTCTGGCAGCAATTCAATGTCGTTACAAAAGAACACTTCTACCATAATGGCGGGAAAACCGAGAACAGACACGCTATGGTCGAGGCTATGGTTTTCAATTTCGATTTGCAAGATAAAGTAGAGGTTGCTGTTCCTCATAGACAATTTGAGCTGTTTGCAGGCATGCCCTAAAACACACACACTTGCGGCTTTCTCATTTTCTTAGCCCATTCTTCATTGTTTGTTGTCTTTTTCTGGTACTTTCTGTTTGTTCTATTAGTGGAATATGACGTCCCTTACCACCAGACAACCACGAAAAGCAGCACGCCAACCACATCTGCGGGCAATCTAGACGATAGTGTTTTGATGGCGTTTTTGATGTGGTACTTCACCGTATTGACAGAAATGCCCAGCTCTTGTGCAATTTCCGAGTACTTCTTGCCCTCATAACGGCTCAGTTCGAACACCTGTCGGCATTCTGTCGGCAACTCGTCTACGGCTTTCTTGGCCGTGTTTTTCATTTCCTCTTCAAGCAACCAGCCCAATGGCTGTTCGGGGTCGGATAGGTATTCGTGTAGGCAGAGCAGGGTGTTGTCTATGCTGTCTGTAACCCTGCCCTTGCGGAAGGCCAACGAGCGGCAGGCCTTTTCGCTGTTGTTTCTTATCGAACGGAAGAGATAGGCTTGCAGCGACTCAACTTGAAGTTGGCCGTGGTTGTCCCAAAGATAAAAGAAGAGGTCGTCGACAATCTCTTCGGCCAACTCATGGCTGTGGGTGATTGTCTTTGCAAGCTTGCATAAAACGGCGTAGTATGTTTTGTACAGGCTTTCGAAGGCGGCAAGGTCTCCATCCTTTAAACGGGAGAGAATGTCACTTTCTACCATATCTCAAACAATGGTTAAGCGGTTTTGTGGTAATATCTTTCTCAGCAAAGTTAGTTATTTTTTCGTTATTGCCATGCTATTCGCATTTATTTTCATCGAAGTTGCTTAACTTTTGTTGCCAAACAAAATTGGATGTGGAAAGCCGTAGGTGCATCGTAAGCAAACGCCTAACAACAATTTTCCAAAAGCAAGTGTGTTCGGCTATCATTTTCGTATAGATTGCGGGGCGTTGATTGTCTTTGTGCTGTAAAACCAAGATAGCCGCTCCGCTGATGTGCGAAATACCGAACAAAGATACGGAAAATCTGAAATTTCTGCCCTGTTTGTCCGTCGCAAAACGTGGTTACGCCTCAAAAAGGTGGCATGGGGGAAACCATTTGATGCGCTCTATATAGGCTGAAACCCATCTGCCAATGCCCGATTACTTCCGCGTTTGCCTGATGCAGCCTCCGTTGGTTGTGAGCTGCATGCGCGGCAACCGCTTGCGCTGGCGGTTGTAAAGACACGAGCTTTCCGTCGCCGTTGCCCTTTTCGCGCGTACACGGCATAATCTGCTTTGTCTTGTTTTCGGTAAGAATTTTAACATTATAAGAGCCCTTTTTGATCACCAAACGCCCACCTTGCCGCAAAAAATCGATTCTCGCGAAGGTTGTTGTTGATGCAAAAAGAGGTTAGTCCATGAATACAGCAAAATGAATTTTTATTTAAAGGAACCGTCATTTGCACCATATTTTGGGCCATTTTTAGCAGAATATGGTGCTATTTGCTGCAAAATGGCGTGCAATATGCGGCAAAACGCAGTGCGTTTTGGTGCAAAATGGCGTGCGTTTTGGTGCTAAACGCAAGGTAAAATGGTGCAAAACGCAAGGCAAAATGGTGCTAAATGCAATGCGAAAAGCATAAATATACGCTGTAATGGTATAAATAATACCTCTCCTATCCATGAAACACATGGCTAAAAAGGGCAAAATGCTCGTTAAAAAGTGGGTTTTTAGGGGTAAAATGCGGGTAATTGGGTGTGGATAATAATGAGTTGGCAACCAATCTAGAAAGCTAAAATGGTGCAAAATGCAGGCTTTGTTCTTAAAAATGGACATAGAGAAAGGCGTGGAAGGCTAGAAATGGTAGTGATTTGCCTACTTTTTAACCTGTATTTTCGCTAGAATGAAGTGAAATTTAGAGCCGTTTTGTAAAATAAAGACAATGGATTTAAGTTTTTGAGTAGCACAGGAGTTTAGTTAACAAGTTGACAAGGAATTTAGTTGACGGGTTGACAAGTTAACGAGTTGACAAGGTATTTAGTTGACGAGTTGGCAAGTAGTACGAGTTAACAAGTTGACTAGTAAACTGGTGGCTAAGTAAACAAGCTAGCTGTTTAACCAAGAGACGAATGGAGGGCGTGGCATGTTGGCAAGCATTGGGCTTAGTTAACCAGTGGGTTGGTGTTTCTGTTTACACGGTTGTTCTTTATCCCATACTTAACCAGGCATGCCCTTTCATCAGCAGGCATCGTCACTTTTTCACCAGACTGCACTGCCGTTTGCCATCCCCAGGCTTTTAAAATAAATCCAAATCAAAGTTTTGCTGAATTACGGATAAAGTGTTATATTTGTGCCCGAAAACCTAAATCAAAAAAAGTATGTCTAATTTTATGGAAGAAGAACAGATGCGCAGAAAGCACCCGCCTTTTGTTGCGGGCAGCATGGCATTTTCTTTAGTTCTCGGGTTAATGGCCTTTGCCTCGCCCTCGGTTTCGGCAAAGGCTGATGCGAATACGTTTGCAAGTATTCAACAACAAAAACAAAGTATCACCGGTATGGTGACAGATGCCAATGGCGACCCCATCATCGGTGCCTCTGTACAGGCTGGTGGAGCAGCCTTGGCTGTGACAGGTGCCGATGGTCGTTTCTCTGTTTCGGTGGCTCCGGGCACGGAGTTGCAGATTAGTTATGTTGGCTTTGCCACGAAAGCAGTGATGGTGAGAAACGGAGTAAGCAACTACGACGTGACGTTGAGCGACGACAGTCGCGCCCTCAACGAGGTGGTTGTGGTGGGCTATGGCACACAGAAAAAGGCAAACCTCTCTGGTTCTGTTGCCCAACTCGATGGCAAGACACTTGGGAACCGCCCCATAGCGAACGTCTCTTCGGGTTTGCAGGGGTTACTTCCAGGTGTCACGGTTACTGGGGCAAGCGGTGCTCCAGGTCTTGACGGCGGTTTGATACTGGTGCGTGGTGTCGGCACGCTCAACTCTGCTTCGCCTTACATCCTTATCGACGGGGTGGAGGCCGGAACGCTGAACTCGCTGGACCCACAGGACATCGCAAGCATCTCTGTGCTGAAAGATGCCTCCTCGGCAGCCATCTATGGGTCGAAAGCTTCTAACGGCGTAATTTTGGTAACCACAAAACGCGGGCAGAACGGTGCGCCGAAGGTGAACTATTCGGGCTTTTTTGGCATTCAGAACGCCACGGCCCTGATGGAACGGATGAACTCTGCCGATGCCGCTTACTATTACAACAAGGCTCTGGAGCGCAGCGGCAAAGCTCCGCGTTTCACAGAAGAGGCCATTCAGAAGTTCCGCGACGGCTCAGACCCATACAACTATCCCAATACCGACTGGTATAAGCTGGCATTTAAGACGGCTTGGCAAAACCGCCACAACGTGAACGTAACGGGCGGTAACGAGTTTGTGAAGTATTTGGCTTCTGCGGGATACCTCAAACAGAGCAGCATTCTGCCCAATGCCGGGCGCGAGCAATTTAATGCTAGGGCAAACCTCGATATGGTGTTGTCTAAACGCATTACGGCACATCTTAACTTGGCTTATATCCAAAACAACTACCGCGATGCCAGCAGTGCATACGCAGGTGGCAGCAGCGACCAGATTATCCGCCAGCTGAACATCATTGCGCCGTGGATAGCTTATAAGAAAGAAGACGGCAGCTATGGCACCGTTTCGGACGGCAACCCGATGGCCTGGCTCGAGTCGGGGATGACCGTAAACCGCAACAACCGCAACTTTACGGGTATGATTGGCATAGACTATCAGGTGTTTAAGGATTTAAAGCTGACACTTCAGGGGGCTTACGTAGATGCTTCGCGGCGTTACTCTTACTTCCAGAAGTTTATCCAGTACAACGCCAACAAGGCTACCGACCCCAGCAAGTTGGAAATAGGCCATTACGATTGGCACCGAACCACGTTCGACGCCTTTTTGAACTACGACAAGTCGGTTGCCAAACACAATTTCAAGGCTATGCTTGGATGGCACACCGAGCGTTACAAGTACTTGCCCGACTGGATGTATCGTAAGAACTTCCCCAACAACGACCTTACCGACATGAATGCCGGCGATGCCTCGACACAAAAGAATTCGGGGTACACGCGCGAGTTGACGATGGTGTCTTATTTCGGTCGTTTGAACTACGATTATGCCGGGCGTTACCTCTTTGAGGCCAACTTCCGTTCAGATGCTTCCTCGCGCTTTGCCAAGGAACATCGCTGGGGTTTCTTCCCATCTTTCTCTGCTGCGTGGCGTATCTCCGAAGAACCGTTTATGGAACGTTCGAAATCGTGGCTCGACGACCTGAAATTGCGCGCCTCGTGGGGACAACTAGGCAACCAAGATGCTTTATCGGGCAAACAAGACGGCACATCAGATTACTATCCCTGGATGAACACCTATAAGCTTGACGGCAGTTATCCCTTCGGCGGACAGCTAATGCAGGGCTATTACCAGGGAGACTACCACCTGTCTACCATATCGTGGGAGCGTTCAACCACATGGGGCGTCGGTATCGACTTCACACTCTTCGGCGGGTTGACGGGTTCGATAGACTACTACAACCGAAAAACAACGGATATCATCATGGACGTGTCTGCTCCGGCAGAGTTTGCACTCGGAAAATATAAGGACAACATCGGTGCGTTGCGCAATGAGGGTGTAGAAATTTCGCTGGCCTATGCCAAACAGCTGAACAAAGACTGGGCAATCAATGTCGGTGCTAACTTTGCCTACAACAAGAACAAGATACTAGACTTGGGAGAAGGAACAGAATATATTGAAAAGGGAAACCGCCGAACAGCCCTGGGTCAGCAATACAACAGCTATTACATGTATAAGGCAACGGGCAAGTTCTTCAATTCGCAGGAAGAGGCCGATGCCTTTACGGCAAAATACGGCAATCCGTTTGGAAGAAAGTTCATGGCCGGCGACATTATCTACGAAGACACCAATGGCGACGGCAAGCTAGACTCGAACGACCGCATCTATACTAAGCATACCGACGTCCCAGCCATCACTTACAGCATCAATCTCGGTGCTACATGGAAGGGATTCGACCTGTCGATGACGTGGCAAGGCGTTGGCAGCGTGTCGCATATCTTCAATCGTGAGGTGCTGGGCGAGTTCTCTGGCGATGCAAGTCACCCATCAACCATGTGGAAAGACTCGTGGACGGAGAGCAATCACAACGCAAAGATGCCCCGCGTGTTCGAGACGGGCAACAGTCCGAGCGACATGACCCGTGCCATGTCTACCTTCTGGTTGTGGAACACCGCTTACCTGCGCTTGAAGACCTTGCAACTAGGCTACTCTCTTCCTGAGAACGTGCTCAAAGCCATTGGTGTTGAGCGGGTGCGCATTTACTATGCAGGCGAGAATCTGTTGACATTCCACAGTCTGCCGTTCAACATCGACCCCGAGATAACCAGTGAGCGCGGTTCGTCTTACCCCTTGTTGCGTTCTCACGCCATCGGTATCAACATCACATTCTAAACAGTAAAAGCCCACTACACATTATGAAAGCAATAAAAACATACATATTGGCAGGTGCGGCAGCGTTGGCACTGTCGTCTTGCGATGATTTCCTCAACACATTACCGAAAGATGCCATGTCGCCACCTACGACATGGAAGACAAGTGACGATGCAGAGAAGTTTCTCGTTGGCTGCTACGATGGTTGGGAAGGAGGTGCTGCCTTGCTATATTGGGATGCTGGCTCCGATTTCGGCTACAACAACTTCCCATGGGAAGGCTTTACCAACATCGGTAACGGCTCGTTGTCGCCGTCTTCTCCGGGGTGGTCATTCTACGACTACACCATTATTGGCCGATGCAACACCTTTCTCGAAAATGTAGACAAGTGTGCATTTAGCAACGAAGCCGTTAAGAAGAACCTTGTGGCGCAGGTGAAGGCCATTCGCGCTTACAACTACTTCCGTATGGGTTTCCTTTATGGGGGCGTACCTATCGTTAGGCCCTTTACCAGTGCAAAGGAAGCGCAGGTTCCACGCAATACCGAACAGGAAGTGAAAGACCTTGTGTTTAAAGACTTGGAGGAGGCCATTGCCGACATTAGCGACAAGCCCGCATCGCGTGGATTTATCGCAAAGGGAGCAGCATTGGCCATGAAGATGCGCGCCGCCCTGTATTGGGCCGACTACCAGAAAGCGAAGGATGCAGCACAGGCCATCATCGACTTGGGGCAGTATGAGCTCGACAAAGACTACACCAACCTCTTTAAGTTGGATGGGAGAGACTCGAAAGAGATTATTCTTGCCGTGCAATACAAAACGGGTACGCACTCGTTGGGCACCATCGGCCAATTGTATAACAATGGCGACGGGGGGTGGTCGTCGGTTGTTCCTACGCAGAAATGTGTAGACAACTACGAAATGAGCAACGGAATGGCCATCGATGAAGCGGGTTCGGGCTATGATGCAACCCATCCCTTCCACGCACGCGACCCTCGTATGGCGATGACGATACTCTTTCCCGGTGCCAACTGGAACAAAAAGGTGTACAATACACTGGACGAGGACTGGAACGGTGGGAAAAACCCGAACTATCCTTCGAATGCTGCCAACTCTTCTAAAACAGCGCTCACGTGGCGAAAATATCTGGATCCGATGAATCAGTACGCCGACGTTTGGGACACCGAGTGTTGCCCGATAGTGTTCCGCTATGCGGATGTGCTATTGACGTGGGCTGAGGCCGAAAACGAACTGAACGGTCCCTCGGCAGATGTTTATTCCAAGATAAACATGGTGCGTAAGCGTGTAGGGATGCCCGATGTGGACCAGTCTAAGTACAACAGCAAGGAGAAACTGCGCGAGTTAATCCGCCGTGAACGCGGTTCGGAGTTCGCCGGTGAGGGTCTTCGCCGTGCAGACATCTTGCGTTGGACCACCACCAATGGCAAGATGGTGGCCGAGACGGTGTTGAACGGCACACTGACACGCATAACAGGAACCGTGGATACTACTGTGGTTGACCCAACCAGGCGCGCCATTGTAAATGGAACCAGTGCGGTGGAGGAGCGTACTTTCCACACCTACAACAGGTATCTGCCCATTCCACAGAAGAATATTTCCGACAATCCCAAGCTAGAACAAAACCCAGGCTACGCCAAGTAGCGGGTATCTGCCCTGCAAATGGGCTTTA
Organism: Prevotella conceptionensis 9403948; assembly: GCF_000312305.1. Taxonomy (GTDB): domain Bacteria; phylum Bacteroidota; class Bacteroidia; order Bacteroidales; family Bacteroidaceae; genus Prevotella; species Prevotella conceptionensis. The sequence continues at coordinate 152,056 of NZ_HE999451.1, forward strand.
CACAGTTTTCCTTCTTTTTGCCCGGGCATCATGATAAGTGGTGCCTGGGCGTTTCTTCTGTTGTGGTTCAGCACGCTTTTTGCATCATTCAGCTTTTCGATTGCAGAAGAAAGGTTCTTTTCGTTCCTCGAAAAGTGCGTTTTCTCGCCATGACAATGTCCGAACAAGCTCGACATTGTTCATTTGGCTTATCGAAAACGTTCTTTTCTCGTTCCTCGAAAAGTGCGTTTTCTCGCCATGACAATGTCCGAACAAGCTCGACGTTGTTCATTTGGCTTAACGAAAACGTTCGTCTGTGGTTCTAGCTGTGAATGATTGGGGTTAAGCATGGTTCCCACCAGTCAAATCGTGCTGAATAAGCAGCTAACACAAAACCCTGGTTACAATAAACTATTTGGATTAGGCAATTAAAAACGATGAAAACAGCATCATCTATCCTGCTTACGCAGGCCGCATGGTTGGCCCTAACCCCTGCTTTGGCCGCAAAAAACACCAAACCCAACATCATTTACATCATGTGCGATGATATGGGGTACGGCGATTTGGGCTGTTATGGCCAGCAGCACATCCTAACGCCCAACATCGACCGCATGGCCGCAGAGGGCATGCGCTTTACGCAGGCCTATGCGGGGGCACCCGTTAGCGCGCCGTCGAGGGCATGTTTCATGACGGGGCAGCATTCGGGCCACACCGAAGTGCGCGGAAACAAGGAGTATTGGGCCGAGAGCGAGCCCGTGTTTTACGGCCAAAACCGAGATTTCAGCATCGTGGGGCAACATCCCTACGATGCCAATCACGTAATCATTCCCGAAATTATGAAGGCCAACGGCTACCAAACGGGCATGTTTGGCAAGTGGGCTGGCGGCTACGAGGGGTCGGCATCAACGCCCGACAAGCGCGGCGTTGACGAGTTCTTTGGTTATATCTGCCAGTTCCAAGCCCACCTCTACTACCCCAATTTCCTCAATTCGTACAGCAGGTCGCGAGGAGATAAGGGTGTGCAGCGCGTGGTTTTGGACGACAACATCGCGCATCCGATGTTTGGCGACAACTATTTTAAGCGTCCCTCTTACTCGGCCGACCTCATTCACCGCCGTGCTTTGCAGTGGCTTGAAACCCAATCGGCCGACAAACCCTTCTTTGGCGTGTTCACTTACACCCTTCCTCATGCCGAGTTGGCACAGCCCAACGACTCGCTTGTGGCTTTCTATAAAAAGAAGTTCTTTGTAGACAAGACGTGGGGTGGGCAAGAGGCATCGCGATACAACGCCGTAGAACACACCCATGCACAGTTTGCTGCCATGATAACAAGGCTCGACTTGTATGTGGGTGAGATATTGAAGGTGTTAAAGCAAAAGGGGCTAGACGACAACACGCTGGTGATTTTTACGAGCGACAACGGACCGCACGAGGAAGGCGGTGCCGACCCTTCGTTCTTCAATCGCGACGGAAAGTTGCGCGGCATTAAGCGTCAGTGTTACGAAGGGGGCATCAGAATTCCTTTCATTGCGCGCTGGAAAGGGAGTGTCGAGGCCGGCAAAGTGAGCGACTTGCCCTTCGCCTTCTACGACCTTATGCCCACTTTCTGCGAACTGGCAGGCGTAAAGAACTATGTGCAACGCTATCGAAACAAGCGCCTAACCACCGACTTTTTCGATGGTCTCTCCATCCTTCCCACGCTCTTGGGCAACGATAAGGCACAGCAACGCCACCCCCACCTTTATTGGGAGTTTGCCGAAACCAACCAAATTGCCGTGCGCATGGACGATTGGAAACTGATTGTTATTAAGGGCACGCCACACCTTTACAACCTCGCAACCGACTTACACGAGGACAATGACGTTGCCGCCCAACATCCCGATGTGGTGAAGAAGATGGTGAACATCGTTTATAAGGAACATGTAGACAGTCCGCTGTTCCCCATCACCTTGCCGAAGGCGGCTCAATGATGATGGATTAAGGCCTTACGGATGGCCTTCGAACGCAACATAAGGGGATGTGCCTGCTGTGGCACATCCCCTTTATTTGCAAACTTACCTAGTTTAAAATGGAAACTATCTGAGAAAGGTGAAAAGGTGAAAGGGTGAAAAGATGGCCAACGCCACCCATACATTTGGCTTAACTCCTTAACTCCTAAAGTTGAAAAATGGATGCGCCTAATAACATGTTGGCTATCTAACCCAGAAAAAATATCCATTGATTTGTTTTATGTCCCTTATGTTCTTATGTCAAATATAGGCCCCAGCTTGTGTAGAAGCACGATATAAGAACATATTAACTCGTCAGTTTGTCAACTTGTCAACTCAATCTTTTTGTCTTCTTTTCAGTGCAAATTTTAACATTATGAGTGCCATTTTATTCACCAATCGCCCAACCAGTCGCAAATATTCGATTCTCGCGCGAGTTTGTTTTGGTGCAGAATGGCGCAGGGTTTATAGTGGTGGTCATCCCATTTGAAGTAGTATGAATATGCAAACATCACCCAATTGCGTGCGATTTGCACCAAAATACGATGAAAATAATTCTTAAAATGTATCTAATTGAAAATAAAGAAGTTACCTTGCTATGCAAACTAAACAGGTAACGATTTGGAAACGAGCGAAGTACTTTCTATCGCATATTTCTACATCAACAAAGAACGCTTGTTATTCTATTTGCAAAGATAATCATTTGCTTTGAATAACAAGCGTTTTTGATAAGATTTTCACTCTTTTGCGTCATCTGTTGTTTGGAAAGATTGAAAAATGAGGAGAATGGTTATATTCCTCTTCCTCGTTTCTTCTTTTTCTTGGCTTGGTTTCTGAGTTTTCGTTGCCATACCGTCTCAGCATAATCATCGCCATGTGTCTGTGGATTGATAAGTCCACCTGCTCCCGAAATTATTTCTTCAGCAGCATTCAAGACAGTGCTTGCTACATTTCCTACGGCTTGTGCAATAGGTGAAGTTTCGTTTGCTTTTGTAGGCGGTGTGTACGAACGGCTGGGAGGAACAAGTTGATAGGCTGTATCCGGTTGGGGTTTGCTCTTTTCCTGCTTGTGCGTCATTATTTGAGCTTTTGTCATTATCTCCTTTGTTTCGGCTTTATTGCCTGCTTCAAAGTTCTTTTGCAAAGAACGGTAGCCGAACTCCCTGCCGATTTCGGAAGCCTTGAAGCTTTGTCCATTGAAGGAGAACTTCAAACCATATACTTTGCCCTGCTTGTTCTTCATGCGCTCTATGGCGATGTCGTTCTTATTTAGGTCGTAAAGAAACATTGAATGCCCTGTGATGCCTGTTCCTTTATACTTTTCAAGCAAGGTGTAGCAAATCTTTTGTACCTGCTGCTTCGTTTGCTCTCTCGTAGGATTGGATTTTGCTTTCTGATGCATCCTTTCAGCCTTTACTTCCTTTGCAATGGTCAAGCCTTTCGAGCGACTTATTTCCTCCGCCACTCTTGCTGCCCTGTTGCTTACAAAAGTGGTGTCATAGACCTCCCCATACAGGCTGATGCGGTTGGCAATGATATGGATATGCCTGTTATCGGTGTCCTTGTGCGTTACTGCTACCCATTGGTGGTTGTTAAGTCCCATTTGTTTGGCAAACAGATGGGCTATCCGCATGAGTTCAGATACGGGTAGTTTCTTCTCATCCTGAAGTGCTATACCGATTTCAATGCGGAGGAACTTGTTTCTGCAACGACTGTTATAATCGCTGACCACTTTCATTTCCTCATAGATTGCTTTCGGTTCTCTGCTGCAAAGATTGTGGAAGGTAAGCCGATTACCGAGCTTTCCCTCTCTGAAAATATAATCCAAAGCCGTGCTGCCATGCGCTATCGCCTTACATTTTCCTATCATCTCTCGACATATTTAAGACCTTATATATTTCGTCGTCCACACGAAAATGCGGGTCGTAAAATCGCTTAAATGCTTCTTTGGCACATAGGGAAAGGTTCTGTGTGATATGTACCCATCTCTCATCCTTGACTTTAATAAGGTTGGAAATCTGCCCATAGAACCTGCCCGTATGCTGGAGAATGGCAATGGCTTCTCTCTCATTGTCCGTCATCTTAGGAATGGCAACCACTTCTCCATTAAGGAGTATTTCACGGCAGTAGTCTGAGAACTTCCGTCTTGTGCTTTCCGCCTTTGACTTGATACGCTGCTTTTCCTCTAAGGTGCATCTTACCTTGATGAACTCCGTCTTGTTTATCCTCGCTTCTTCTTTACCTCGTTGCTGCCATTTGGCAGTTCTGCTATCATATCTGTTCATATAAAAGTCCTCTTTTCTTTGTTTTCAATCTTGCTTAATTTCCGAACGCTGACCGATGAGAACGGAGTGATTACGGTCTAATCTCCCCGATAACCGAACGAGGGGAGCAAGCGCAGTTTGTGGGTACAAACTGACGTCTTGCAATGTCAGCTAACGAAACGTTTACGCATAAAGCGTTTTGTCGTCCAAAAATGAATGCTATGCATTCAGAAGATTAACTGTGTTCGTGGCATTCCCACCGTTCAATGTGTTCAGTAAAAATCTATTGTTGGTACTACCCTAAAACGGTCGAGGATTTTGAGTGAAAGGGACATCCTTTTACTCGATAGTCCTTGACCGTTTTTCTGTTGTTTACAGCTTCCTCCATTTTTCTATATCCTCACCGTATTCCTCCAAATGGATACGCACAAGGTTTTCGATGAAGCTCGAGACATTGGCTCCTTTATCTCCCAATCTACGGACAATGAAGTCCGCATGTTCCTGTGTTTCCCTGCTCAGATAGACCGCCTTTCTCTCACTTAGCTTTGTTGGAACAAGGAACGCCTGCTTATAGGCTTCGAGAGTCTCCTTTCTCATCTTGGCACTGATGCGTCGTTGAACGGTTGCGCTCTCTGTATGCTGTGCAGGCTCGGATGGCGTGGCATGCTCTATGGCATGTCCTGTTTCTTGTTGTTTTTGCTCTTGAATAGTTTTCATTCCCTTTTCCCGGAATTCAGAGACAGATTGTTCACTTGAATTTTCAGCTTGGCTCATACCAAAAGTTTTTCCTATGAAACGATCTATTTCTTCCATGTTTCTTCTTTCCTTTTTCATCACTCTATCTTATTTTAAGTTTGACTTGTTTTATTTTGTTGCTTATATTTGGAGTTTTCTCCAACTCTTCCCGTTGCTCACGGACACGTCTGACGTGAAAATCGTTGAGATCTTTGAAGTCTCCATAATACACAGCCATATCTTCTACCTTAAAACCTGTGTTTACAAATTCCTGCACAGCTTTTCGCCCTGCATCGTCATTGTCAAGAAAAGCACGAACGGAGGTTATATTTCTTTCATTCAGGTAGTGGATACTTCTTGCTACATTACTCACGGAATTCATCACGAGACATTGGTTGGAGACCTCCCCTTTCATTGAAAGAAAAGAGAGAAAGTCCATAAAGCCCTCGAACAGGCAGACGGGTTGTGCCTTGTCCTCAAATATCGGAGTGATGTTCTTCGGGGCAATCGTTCCCTTGAACGTATTGTTGTCCCGAAGTTCATAACCACCCGAAGAATTGGCAAAGCCGATGGCTTCATATCTCTTTCCCCTTACCTCGTAGCTGATACATTTGAGAAAGGGTGTTGCCTTTTTCAAATTGATGCAACGTTCCTTGATAAGGTATTCCTGCAAATGCGGCGGCAAGGTGTCTGATATGCTTATCAGTCTCCTTGTTTCGCTTGCTTGTCTTGTAGTTGTCTGGTTGAGACCAATACGGGGTTCAGTCTTTGAATAGCTGTGCGCTGTATACTCTGAAGCGTTCTGCCCCAAACGGCAGATTGCTTCCGAGAATGTGCAGCCCTCCAAGCGTATACAAAGGTCGATGATGCTTCCACCCCTGCCTTCGGCATAGTCTATCCAAAGGTTCTTTTCCGTGTCCACTTTGAAACTCGGACGCGTTTCCTCCCTGAGCGGTGAACGGTACATGGCATAGGCTGGTGTCCTGCGGACAGGCCTGATACCTTTCTTTTCGAGATACTCCACAATGGAATATCGCTTGATAAGTGATAAATCTTTTTCTTTCATTGTTTTGACACTTTAATGGGTTGAATGATAATTATTTATGTTTGTCTGTTTTATGGTTTTACCGTTTCCAAAGTTTTTCCCCTCCAAACTTTTTCATCTTTCTTCTTACTACATACTATTTTGTGATAAGTAATTGATAATCAACAACGATTAGTAGTATAGGACGATACTACACATTCTACTACATTTGGCTACTACAAGTTTGAAGGAGCGGGCAAGGCAAGATTTTTCTGATCTTGTAGACATAGATGGGGCTTCCACCGTTTCTTCGTTTGCTCACCTTTATGTATCCTGCTTTCTTCAAGGCTTCGCCCATACGCTTGGCAACAAGTGGCTGGTGGGTATAAATACCCAAATAGGTGAGTATCTCCGTAGTGGTCATTAACAAATAGTTTTCGTCCTCCGTTGGCTTCTCAAAACAACGCAACAAGAGTTCCATCTCTGCTGTCTGTACTTGGAAGTCCTCGCTCTCCCGATACAGTTCGGCTATCTCGTCATCGTCAAACCAATAGCGAAAACCTGATTTGAGCAAGGCTTTGGCTTCTGCATAGACACTATCCATTGAGATGGCCTTTGCTCTTTTTATGTCAATGGACAAGACCTCAAAGGGCAAAAAACGTCTGCTGCCTGTCGGGTCTGTAAGAAAGTCGTTGCCATTCACCGATGCCACGAAGCTCGCCAAGTGGGGATGTTCCTCCACATATTTGTCATAGGGCATGCGGTATTTAACCATCGGACAGGTAATGAGGTTTTTCAGTTCATTCTCGTCCCGTTTGTTGAGGGCTTTGAGCTGGTCGTCAATGTTTACGATAAGATTCTGCCCGATATAGGTAAGTGTGTCCTTCTCCTGCGGATATATCTTTCCCGTATAACTGTAACCGTGCAGTGCCGGCGGACAGAGCAAATCAAGAAATGTTGTCTTGAACTTGCCCTGCTCGCCTGTCAGTACAAGGCAGGTGTGGTTACGGCATTCACGGTTATCCATTGCGTTGGCGACCACTGCCACAAGCCATTTGGTGAGATACGGCAGCCACTTTTGGGAGTTACGGACAACCACGCAGCTTGCCAAATCGGGAATAGCTTTCAATAAAAAGGAAGAAGGCACAACACTACCATTGCAACTACCACCACAGCTACTATCATCGCCTATATCTATCAGTGGCAATCCTTTGAAATACTCCTGTATGGGATTGATGCGCGGAGAAAAACTGCTCTCGATGATGGAATACAGGTTCTCGGAGGAAGTTGATATGCTTTCCTCGCAATCAAGTTCCCTACGGAGCGTGTTGATTTCATAACGACCAACCTTTGCAAAATGATTATTACCCTTACTGCAATATTCGGTTCTGCCCAGTACAGTATTGTATCTGAACTCGTAGTGTGTGGAGAGGTAGGTTTCTATCTCTGCGTTCTTGGAGGAACTCCTCATTCGATGAGGATTTCTCCTGTTGCCTGTATTGCCTGCATCTGCGTTCTTTTTCATTATTCCCTTGAATTAGTTTCCAAGAGTGAAGTTAGGGTGAGAATGCGTAACTTCCAAGCATTCAGAGCCTTCTTGCATAATGTTGCGCTCGCCCGCTTTAAAATTCTTAGGAGAACAGGCTGTCAAGAAGGGCATTTATAGCCTCATTAAGCAAAAAATAGATGACAGGAAAGAAAGGTTAACAGAAATACGGATTGTCGTTGTTTGCTTTCAGATGCGGTCTTTTGCTTTGATTACCTTATTAACCTCATTTGTGCAGTGGCAAGAACATCAATCTGTCTCTTTTGTCCTTGTTATAGCGCCACAAGCTGCCACGTGAATGAAAAGTGATGGAATAAGAAATGCCCAATATTAATTTTGCATAAGACAAGCTGCGCTCGGCAAAGGAAAAGTGAACTTTCCTCAACACTCGCTTGGATTGTCTTTGCAACAAAAGAAGAAGACGGGGCAGGAAAACGCAAATGTGAACCGATGAAACGGATTGCTCTTTTCCCGATACTTCCCTGCTGTTCCCCACGGCTTTGAGAGGCGCACGTACGCCATTATCTTTGCCGATGGAAACTGGAAAGACCTGAGACAACAAACAATAACAATATAAAATTATGAACTATTACATCATTACAGAAACCAATTGGACAAAGCTTCGAGATGAAATTTTGAGCCTTGCGGAATGCTGCCACAAGGCATTCGGAGAAAAAAGCAAGCACACGGACTGGCTGCACAACGGCGATGTGTGCCGGCTGCTGAACATCAGCAAGCGCACCTTGCAGCATTATCGTGATACGGGTGTGCTGCCATTTACGCAAATCGGACACAAGTGCTATTACAAGTGCGAGGATGTGGAAACACTGCTTCTTACGAAATCGAACAAACCTAAAAACAGACAGATATGATGGAAACAGCAAGAGACTTGAACATGGAGACGGACGAGATGCAACTGGTCGTCTCGGCCTTGAGAGGTGTAAGCAAACGAATAGTGGAAGTGGCACAGACACACAAGCCACTCTTTGCAGGCGAGCTTTTCCTCACAGGAAAGGAAGTGTGCGAGCGGCTGTATATCAGTCCCCGTACCTTGCAGGACTACCGAGACAGGAAGATTATCCCCTACACGCAGTTTGCAGGGAAGATACTCTACAAGGCTTCGGACTTGGAAAGGATGTTGGAGGAGAATTACTATTTTAAGTCCATTTGAGTTTAGTATTATAATTCGATTAAAAATACTTATTAATAAGTATTGCCAGTATAGAATTCTTCCCATACCTTTGTATCCAAAATTGAATTAATGATAAAAATATCACACAGCCGCATAAAGGCGACAATAAAAGGAGCGTACTGTTTTTTAAACAGTACGCTTTTTTTTATGAACAAAATTGAACGATGTCCGTTAATAAAATAGTAATGAAAATATTAAAAGAAGATATAAGAAACAGAATTGTCACAGCTGCCCGCAATGAATTTATTAAAAATGGTTTTAGAAAAACTTCGATGCGAACAATTTCTGCAAAATCAGGAGTTGTCTTAGGTAATATATACAATTATTTTAAGACAAAAATCTATCCCCAAGGTTCAAGAAAAGGCGAAATAGCGTGAATGATTTGTGAGTCAGTCAGTTCTGTTTTTTGACCCTTTCGACGCAAAACCTCGAAAAGACGGGGTTATACCAACTTCGGACAGAGCAGCGTTACCAAAACATTACCACCTCCTTTGCAAGTGAGGATTGGGAAAAGCGGTAACGAACAGTGCAAAATCCGACCTGAATTTCGGGGATTACCTCCTGCAAAGGTACTTCGATGAAAGGAAACAGGCAAATAAATTGCGGACTGTTTCTTTACCATTGAACGACAATATTTT
>NZ_HE999451.1:162432-164974 GCF_000312305.1 Prevotella conceptionensis 9403948
ATTCTTACTGCCTGTTTCTCCGTCAAGGCTTCTCAAACCGAGGACGGTAATTCTCCTGCAACAGCTTTTCCACATCTTCTTCCCGGTAGAGTACTTTTCCGCCTAACTTGACAAAGGAGATTCTTCCCATGTTGCGATAATCCTGTAACGTGCGCCGGTTGATATGCAACAGGCGGGACAGTTCATCGTCCGTCAGATAGCGATGCCCGTTAAGCAGAGGTCTGTTCTTTTTCCGCAGGACATCTATCCCCTTTATCATGCGGTCGCTCGCGTTAAGAAAGTGCGCAATCTCTTCGTTGTTCTTGGTCTTTACATCGTTGTCCATATTTTACATCGGATTTAGTGGTGATACTATTCATTGGTCATAAAGCGGAGGATTGTTCGAGCAGTTTCCCGACATCCTCCGGCTTGTAGAACATCTTATACCCTATTTGAGTATAGGGCAGCATTCGGTTGCTACGGTAGGTCTGCAAGGTACGCAAACTGATGTTCAGGATTTGACAGACATCCTGATTGTCCAGCCATCTGCCCATACGTCTTTCATCACTTTCCCGACACAGGGCATCGACTTTTGTAGCCAAAATACGAAAACGTTCCATCATGGTTTCATACGTTTTCTTCTCGATTGTAATTACTTCCATATCCTTGTCTGTTTTAATTTTACACTTTGTGCAAATGTACTTATGGCGTAAGTATTCAAGACCAGCATTTCCTTTATTGCGTACTTGTGGCTTCGATATGGATGCTTTTGTCGTATGGCTTTTGGAATCAGGCAGAAAAATCTCTATTCAGTACATATTTAGCATACAATCCGGACGGTTTTAACTCCCGAACTTTGCAGCATAATCAAATTCAAAGCGTCATGGATGTCATAACAATTGAAAGTAAAGCCTACCACGAACTGATGGGCAAGATAGAGAAAATCCTCCGTTATGTAGAGAAAGAGGAAAAGGCAAAGATAGAGTACGAAAACCGCCTTGTTACCAACGATGAGTTAGCCGAGATCCTCGGTATCAGCAAGCGTACCCTTCAGCGTATGCGCAGTACGGACAGAATCAGCTACAAGATGATTTATGGGCGTTGCTACTACGACCTGCATGACATCGAGAAGGCAATACGGAACAAGAGCCTGTACTGCAATCCTCAAAATCTGAAAGAGCTACGGCATAACTTCGAACTTAAAAGCAGGAGGATAAAGAATGGAACTATTGGATAGAGAGACTTTCCTTGAATGGATGGAACGCATCATGAAGCGTTTCGATGACTTGAAACAGACGACTGCCGACATACCCCAACGTCCGATGATAGATGGAGAACCGCTGCTGGATAACCAAGAGGTTTGTCTGATGCTCCAAATCAGCAAGCGCACCTTGCAACGTTATCGGGCATCGGGTACACTTCCTTTCCACATCGTTTACCACAAGACGTGGTATTTGGAATCGGAAATCCTTGCCTTTATGCAAACCCACTTTACGGAGAACCTCAAACGCAAGAGGAAGAGAGTGCCCAAAGACACGTAATTTTGGATTGATCGCAACAGCAAAGCCCCCGTTTTGTCGTAATGACAAGTCGGGGGCTGCTGCTTGAATTACAGATTACATTTTCGGTCTGACGATAAACACCTTTTCTGCCAAAGACGGCGGTAGTCCGTCCATTGCGGGCTGTGTAGCGGAGATACTCTGCCCGCTGCTTTCCAACGGTCTGTCGGTTTGAGCCGCAGAGGTGCTGACGGAGGGGGCGGCGACAGTCGGCTCAATCGGACGCGACCGTTCCAATTCTTCCGCCTTTCCTTCGCCGTCCTGCATCACCTCCGTTCCTTCTTGCTCACTCTCTCCCTGCTCGATGGGTTTTAGAGAGAGCTGTATCTTGCGGTCAAGGGCAGCGAGTTCCGTTTTGAGGTCTTTGAGCTGCTCTTCCTTCTTCCAAGATCCGTTCACGACCTCCTGCAAAACCGGAATATCCTTGGCTATCTTTTCCGTGTCCGCCTTAAACTTCTCAATCAAGCCGGGTATCTTCTCCAAGGCGTTCAGGAAATTCATGCAGGCGAGTTGCGGGTCTGCCGCAATCCTACCATTGTTGTAACTGTACTTCATTCCACTTTCTCCCATCACGAAGAACTTGTTCTGTGAAAGGTCGAAAAGGTCTTTGGAGGAGGACTCCGTCTTGACCACAAGATTAAATCCGTAGAGTGTTCCGATATTGAAATACTCTCCCCGTGTGCAGGCTTTCTCGTTGATTTCCGCAAGCTTGGCGGCAATGCGTTTCGGGTCGCTTCCTTCCACCCCTTTGAGTGTTATCGGGTTGAGGATATTGCCCTCCTTATCCTTCTGTACACGACTTTGGTACAAGTCCCAGTCGCTTTGGAAACGGGCTATCAATTCCTTGTTTCCGTCCACCGTTCTCATAACTTCGTCCAATCGGCCTCGGGAGGATGACTTACTGCGAATGAACGCCTGCCGTTCACTGTCCAAACCGGCAATCTTCTTTTCCAACTTTGCCTTTTCCAGCAGGTCGGTATTTCCGGAGAGGATGGCGACATACT
>NZ_HE999452.1:0-5388 GCF_000312305.1 Prevotella conceptionensis 9403948
GAGCCCTGAGTGCGAAGACTGCACTCAGGGCTTGTTCGTTTTTGGGAGTTATTGAGGGTTTAAGTTTGTGAGTTAACGAGTTTGTGAGTTAGTGAATTGGTTAAGTTAGCGATAGTATATTATTTATAGGCTAACTTTTTTAGTTGGATTGTTGTTTGTTTTGAAATTTATGTTTATTTTTGCCTTAATAAAGGCAAAGCACTTTGTTAGCGATGGTAGCATACAATAAAAAAAGGCGGATGCTATGAGGTTTCCCTAATAACACCCGGCTTATTTGTTTCACAACGGAATAATCCTTATTGTGATTTGCTTGAAATCGTGATGCAAATTTAATGATAATATTGCTAACTGCAAAACAAATTTCTATAAAATGAAAAATATTTTAGGTTTAGACCTCGGCACGAATAGTGTTGGCTGGGCTTTGATTTCTGTTGACGAGAATGGCAATCTAGTGAAGGACATCCGCTTGGGAAGTCGTATCATTCCCATGAGTCAGGATGTATTGGGTAAGTTCGATTCGGGAGTTACCGTGTCGCAGACGGCCGAACGCACTGAGTATCGCAGCCATCGCCGTTTGTTAGAACGTGCACTCTTGCGCCGAGAACGTCTTCATCGTGTTCTTCACCTGTTGGGCTTCTTGCCAGAACACTATGCTGCGTGCATTGGATGGGATAGAAAAGATAACGCCACTTATGGCAAGTTCTTGCCCGAAACAGAACCTAAACTAGCTTGGCGAAAGGTAGGCGATGGGGGCTATCGATTTGTTTTCATGCAGTCGTTCGAAGAGATGCTCCACGATTTCAATGCAAGCCAACCATCCCTCGTTTCCAACGACAAACGCATTCCATTGGATTGGACACTGTATTATCTGCGTACGAAGGCCTTGACAAAGCCAATTGCCAAGGAAGAGTTGGCTTGGATATTGCTTAATTTCAACCAAAAACGCGGCTATTACCAGCTGCGAGGTGAGGAAGAAGAGGAAACACCAAGTAAGCGCGTGGAATATCATGAGCTAAAAGTGGTGAAAGTGGAAGCAACCGGCGAAGGTAAGGGCGGCAATGTTTGGTATAACGTGCTTTTAGAGAATGGCTGGGTTTATCGCAGGCAAAGCAAGTATTCGCTAGACAAGTGGTTGGGACAAACGCTTCCGTTTATCGTCACTACCGATTTAGAGGCAGATGGCGTTACTCCCAAACGCGATAAAGAAGGTAATGTGAAACGTTCGTTTAGGTCGCCAAAAGAAGATGATTGGACACTGGTTAAGAAACGAACCGAAGACCATTTGGAAAAATCGGGCTTAACCGTGGGCGCATTTATCTATCAACACCTATTGGCAGACCCCTCAGAAAAGGTGCGCGGACAACTTGTGCGCACTATCGACCGCAAATATTACAAGCGCGAATTGCAAGCGATAATAGCCAAGCAGATGGAGTTTCATCCTGAATTGCGTGATGCCGAATTGCTGAAAGCATGTGCCGAAGAGCTCTATCGGAACAACGAGGCACACCGCGCACAGCTTCTTGCAAAAGACTTTAAGCACTTGCTTGTAGAAGACGTGCTGTTTTATCAGCGTCCGCTGAAAAGCAAAAATTCGCTTATAGCCAACTGTCCGTACGAAACCCGCCAATATATTAATAAGGAAACGGGAGAAATAAAGGATGTGAACGTGAAGTGCATTGCCAAGTCTAACCCTTATTTCCAAGAGTTCAGATTGTGGCAATGGATAAGCAACCTTAGACTTCTGCGCCAAGCCGATGGTCAGGACGTAACCGCAGCGTACATAAAGGGCAATGAAGACAAGGAGCGATTGTTCGACCTGCTCAACAACCAAGGCGAAATAAAGCAAGAACACATTTTGCGCGACTTCTTGAAATTGAAGAAACCAAAGGGTGGCGAATTCCCCCTGCGTTGGAACTATGTAGACGACAAAATTTACCCTGCCAACGAAACGCGCCATGCCATTAACAAAGCCATTAAGGGCATGGCCGTGGATAATGGGGAGAAAGAAACGCTTGGGCAATTGTTTGTTCAGCCCGCCGTGGAATATATGCTTTGGAACTTGCTCTACTCCATTACCGACCGCAACGAGCTTGCCAGTGCCCTGCGCCGTTTTGCCCTTACGCATGGTGTTTCTTCTGTAGATGCCTTTGTGGAATCATTTTTGAAGGTGAAACCCTTTAAGAAAGAGTATGGTGCCTATTCGGAGAAAGCCACCAAAAAGCTGTTACAAGTAATGCGACTGGGCAAGTATTGGTGCGGTGACGAATTGCCCGAACCTGCTAAGCGGACGAAAGGCAATAAGCAAGCCGTGTACGATGAAATGGCTAATCGGGGCATTTGCAAGCAAACCTTGCAAAACATCAGCAACATCATCGAAGAGAATATAGACGAGCGGTTGATGGGTGCGCTTATTAATCCCCAAAGACCCTTAACGGCTCTGTCTCATTTCCAAGGTCTATCCGTTTCGGATGCTTGTTATGTGGTGTACGGCCGACATTCGGAAGTGGCCGAGATAGTGAAGTGGAAAGATGCAGGCGAGCTAAACACCTTCATCAACAACTTTAAGCAACATTCTATGCGCAACCCCATTGTGGAGCAATGTGTGCTAGAAACTTTGCGTACTGTTCGCGATGTGTGGAAACAGGAAGGGCAGATAGACGAGATACACGTTGAGCTTGGTCGCAATATGAAACGAACGGCCGAACAACGGGCGCGCGACACCCAGGCCATACAGCGCAACGAAAACACCAACATGCGCATAAGCTTGTTGCTTACCGAATTGAAGAACGATCCCAGCATCAGCGATGTTCGGCCTTATTCACCTTCGCAACGCGAATTGCTGAAAATATACGAAGAGGGCGCATTGGAGAACTTAACCAACCAAGACGAAGACATCGCTAAGATTTCTCGTTTGGCACAACCATCCGCTAGCGAACTGCGGCGATATAAGCTGTGGCTCGACCAAAAGTATGTGTCGCCATATACAGGCCGGCCCATCCCTTTGGCCAAGCTGTTTACCCCTGCCTACGAAATTGAACACATTATTCCGCAGAGTCGTTATTTCGACAATTCGTTCTCTAATAAGGTTATTTGTGAGGCCGAGGTAAATAAGCTCAAAGATAACCTTTTGGGTATGGAGTTCATTAAGCAATTTGGTGGAAAACAAAAGGGCATCCTTGACGAGGATGCCTACAAGCAGCATGTGACGACTAACTATGCCCATAACCCCGCAAAGCGAAGCAAGCTGTTGATGGAAGACTTGCCCACGGATTTTAATTCGCGACAGCTCAACGACACACGCTATATCAGTAAAACGGTGATGGCCCTGCTTTCTAATGTGGTTAGAGAAGAAGGAGAACGAGAAACGCGTTCGAAACATGTGGTGGTGTGTACGGGCGGCGTTACCGATACGCTGAAAAAAGATTGGGGCTTGCACGATGTGTGGCACAATTTGGTTTATCCACGTTTCATCAGGCTTAACAATCTTACAGGTACTCAGAACTTTGGGTATTGGAGAGCGTTGGATGAGGAGAATAAAAAGCAAGGAGAAGATAGTAAGAAGGTGTTCCAAATCACTTTACCTCCTGAATGCCAACGCGGATTTGTGAAAAAACGTATCGACCATCGTCACCATGCTATGGATGCGCTGGTTATCGCCTGCGCATCGGCCAACATTGTTAATTATCTCAATAATCAATCGGCTGCCAGTCCCAATGCTCACCAAGACCTTCGCCGCCTGCTGTGCGACGTAAAACGCAGGATAAGAAAACCTTGGCCAACCTTTACGCAGGATGCCCAAGCGGCACTTGAAGACCTCGTTGTTAGCTTTAAAAATACGGTTCGCGTGGTGAATAAGGCCTCCAACACGTATCTCCGTTACGATAAGGATGGGAAGAAGAAACGATTTAAGCAAGAGGGTGAGGGGCTGAAAGCCATCAGGAAACCCATGCACAAGGAAACCTACTACGGCGAGGTGAACCTTATCAAGAAAGAAATGCTGCCTTTGAAACGCGCTTTGGGAGATGTTAACGGCATTGTAGACAAGGAATTGCGTGCCTGCATAAAGGGTCTTCTGCGTGATGGTTTTAACCTCCAACAGGTGTTGGCCAACTTTAAAGCTAAGGACTTTAAGTTTAATAAGCGCGATATAAAGAAGGTGGAAGTGTATGTTAGTTCGGCAAAATCTACGCCAATGGTAGCCACGCGCAAGCCGTTAGATACGTCTTTCAATGCCAAACGCATTGCCGACATTACCGACACGGGCATTCAAAAGATTTTGCTAAACTATTTAAAGGCAAACGATAATTCTCCCGAACAGGCCTTTACGCCCGAAGGTATTGCCTATTTGAACGAGCATATTGCCGAGTATAACAACGGGAAACCCCATCAACCCATATTGAAGGTGCGTGTATCGGAGGTTATGGGAGCTAAGTTTGCTGTGGGACAGACGGGTTCGAAGAAAACTAAATTTGTTGAAGCACAGTCTGGAACCAACCTTTATTTCGCTATTTATGAGGATAAGGAGGGAAAACGGCACTTTGAAACCATTACCCTTAACGTAGCGGCCGAAAGGTTGAAAACGGGGCAAACGCCTGTTCCCGAAACCAATGGAGCGGGGATACCCCTTAAATTCTACCTTTCGCCGAACGACTTGGTGTATGTTCCCACAGACGAAGACCGCGCCGCAGCGCATCCCTCAATAGACAAACGGAGGATATATAAGATGGTGAGTGCAACGGATGTGAATTGTTTCTTCTTGCCATTCGAAGTAGCATCTACTATATATAATAAGGTGGAGTTCGAATCCATGAATAAAATGGGACGCGCAATAGACATCATGGAATATTCGGACAATTGTGATGTTTCCACCATTGATAAACAAATGATAA
Organism: Prevotella conceptionensis 9403948; assembly: GCF_000312305.1. Classification (GTDB taxonomy): domain Bacteria; phylum Bacteroidota; class Bacteroidia; order Bacteroidales; family Bacteroidaceae; genus Prevotella; species Prevotella conceptionensis. The sequence goes on from NZ_HE999452.1 coordinate 4,890, forward strand.
AGGACGTATGCTGGAAGTTGGAAGTAGACCGATTAGGTAACATCACAAAAATCGTGAGGTAATGATTAAGAAGACACTCTGTTTCACCAATCCCGCCTATCTAAGTCTACACCAATGCCAGTTGGTTATCCGACTGCCCGAAGTGGTGGAGAACGAAAACCTGAGTAACGTGCTGAGAGAACAGGTCGAGCGCACCATCCCAGTGGAAGACATTGGGGTGGTGGTGCTCGACCATCGGCGCATAACCATCACTTCGGGTGTGCTCGATGCCTTGCTCGAAAACAATTGTGCCGTGATAACCTGCAATGCACAAGGCCACCCCGTGGGCCTACTTCTGCCCCTTAGTGTCAACACCTTGCAAAGCGAACGCTTTCGAGAGCAGATCGCGTCTTCGTTGCCTTTGCGCAAACAGCTTTGGCAACAAACCATCAAACAGAAGATAACCAATCAAGCTGCAGTTTTACGGAGCGTTACGGGTAACGACGAAAAGTGCATGCAG
>NZ_HE999452.1:5874-6785 GCF_000312305.1 Prevotella conceptionensis 9403948
GTAACGTACGAAAGTGCATGCTAGGTGTGGGCAGAACAGGTGCGAAGTGGCGACCCTGATAATATCGAGGCGCGTGCCGCAGCTCATTATTGGCAGCATCTTTTTCCCGAGCTGCCGCATTTTGTTAGGGCACGCGAAGGTGAGCCGCCCAACAATTTGCTAAACTATGGCTATGCCATTCTGCGTGCTGTGGTGGCTAGGGCATTGGTTGGTAGTGGATTGTTGCCCACTTTGGGTATTCATCATCACAATCGCTACAATGCCTACTGCCTCGCCGACGACATTATGGAGCCTTATCGCCCTTATGTAGACCGCCTAGTGCTCAACATTATTCGCACAAATGGGTGTGTGGCAGAACTCACTCGCGAGTTGAAGTCGCAGTTGCTTGTTATTCCTACGCTGGATGTGGTCGTTAATGGCAAACGAAGTCCGCTAATGATAGCCGTTCAGCAGACCACGGCCTCGCTCTATAAATGTTTTTCGGGCGAGCTACGCCGTGTGAGTTATCCTGAAATGTAATTTGCTTATGTCAAACCTTAGCCGTCTTAATGAGTATCGTGTTATGTGGATATTGGTGTTTTTCGATCTCCCAACAGAAACGAAGAAGGATAAGAAAGCATACGTAGACTTTCGCAACCTTTTGCAGCGAGATGGGTTCACCATGTTTCAATTCTCCATCTACCTGCGGCATTGTGCTAGCATGGAGAATGCGGAAGTGCATGTCAAACGGGTGAAAAACTCACTCCCCAAGTATGGCAAGGTTGGTGTTTTGTGTATAACAGATAAGCAATTCGACAACATTCAGCTCTTTTATGGCACTAAACCTCATAAGCCTAACGCACCTGGGCAACAGCTGGAATTGTTCTAACATACATATATATTATTAGAAAGAAGAAATGTAAGCATCCAAT
>NZ_HE999452.1:8120-11155 GCF_000312305.1 Prevotella conceptionensis 9403948
TAGTACAAATAGATATGGTATTTAAGTTGTTGGCGATACTGCAAATGTACGAGTTTTCAAGCAAATCACAACTGTTTCAGTGTCTGAAGGCCGTGATGGACAGTTGTTGGCGATACTGCAAATGTACGAGTTTTCAAGCAAATCACAACGGTAACAAGTTACCAACCATGCCCAAAAAGTTGTTGGCGATACTGCAAATGTACGAGTTTTCAAGCAAATCACAACCTATATCTATGCGTGCAGGTAAGACTTATGGTTGTTGGCGATACTGCAAATGTACGAGTTTTCAAGCAAATCACAACCATACTCGGTGGCGAGCAGCTCATAAAGGGTTGTTGGCGATACTGCAAATGTACGAGTTTTCAAGCAAATCACAACCATCGGGTTTCCCCTCTCGTTGAAATTCGAGTTGTTGGCGATACTGCAAATGTACGAGTTTTCAAGCAAATCACAACACTATTGCTCGTAACCGTTCTTTTTCAGAAGTTGTTGGCGATACTGCAAATGTACGAGTTTTCAAGCAAATCACAACAGCAATTTCTTGGCTACTTGTCTTACCAAAGTTGTTGGCGATACTGCAAATGTACGAGTTTTCAAGCAAATCACAACTGATGAGCAGTTACAGCAGGCAGTTGTTGTGTTGTTGGCGATACTGCAAATGTACGAGTTTTCAAGCAAATCACAACGCATGCGTACGTTCCATGCGTTCGGCAATTGTTGTTGGCGATACTGCAAATGTACGAGTTTTCAAGCAAATCACAACTACATCTTTTCCTAGGTTATCGCTTGAATGGTTGTTGGCGATACTGCAAATGTACGAGTTTTCAAGCAAATCACAACAGCATCCTCAAAGCCTTTCTTAATATTGTTGTTGTTGGCGATACTGCAAATGTACGAGTTTTCAAGCAAATCACAACTGCTGTCTTACTTGGCTGTGCGCATGGTGCGTTGTTGGCGATACTGCAAATGTACGAGTTTTCAAGCAAATCACAACTTTATCCCAACATTCCTTGTAACTTGGATAGTTGTTGGCGATACTGCAAATGTACGAGTTTTCAAGCAAATCACAACTGACCCTGAAACGCATTTCGCTGAGGTTTCGTTGTTGGCGATACTGCAAATGTACGAGTTTTCAAGCAAATCACAACTGTGAAAGTCTATCTCACTGCCAAAATCTAGTTGTTGGCGATACTGCAAATGTACGAGTTTTCAAGCAAATCACAACTTAGAGATAATTCCCTTACCGTGATATTCTGTTGTTGGCGATACTGCAAATGTACGAGTTTTCAAGCAAATCACAACCTGTTTTCGGGTCGTACTCCTCCATCCAAAGTTGTTGGCGATACTGCAAATGTACGAGTTTTCAAGCAAATCACAACCTCCATGAACAAAATTCAACGGCATCAAAGGTTGTTGGCGATACTGCAAATGTACGAGTTTTCAAGCAAATCACAACTATGTGCAAAGATAGCAAATAAAATCCTAGTTGTTGGCGATACTGCAAATGTACGAGTTTTCAAGCAAATCACAACTGCAAGACTTATTTGCGTTTCGCAAAAACAGTTGTTGGCGATACTGCAAATGTACGAGTTTTCAAGCAAATCACAACTTACATTTATATTTAGGTTAATAAGATAAAGTTGTTGGCGATACTGCAAATGTACGAGTTTTCAAGCAAATCACAACTAAATATTCTTGCTCTATCATAACTTTCCTGTTGTTGGCGATACTGCAAATGTACGAGTTTTCAAGCAAATCACAACTAGATTATGAATGAAGTTAATGAATCTCTGGTTGTTGGCGATACTGCAAATGTACGAGTTTTCAAGCAAATCACAACAGACGAAACAGAAGAGCAAAGCGCAAGGCGGTTGTTGGCGATACTGCAAATGTACGAGTTTTCAAGCAAATCACAACCCAATTTACGCGGGTTTGGGTCAAAAATTCGTTGTTGGCGATACTGCAAATGTACGAGTTTTCAAGCAAATCACAACAACGAATACAATGGGATTGGTAAACTCCTTGTTGTTGGCGATACTGCAAATGTACGAGTTTTCAAGCAAATCACAACTCGTGAGGCTGTTTTTCGTGCAGCCATTCAGTTGTTGGCGATACTGCAAATGTACGAGTTTTCAAGCAAATCACAACAATACGTTTACATACAAAACGCGTTTAGAGTTGTTGGCGATACTGCAAATGTACGAGTTTTCAAGCAAATCACAACCTATACTTCTCATGTGCTTTCTTTACAAGGGTTGTTGGCGATACTGCAAATGTACGAGTTTTCAAGCAAATCACAACTGATACTAATGTACGTAAATTTGACAAGTGGTTGTTGGCGATACTGCAAATGTACGAGTTTTCAAGCAAATCACAACTACCGATTACAACTTCTGTGGCAACGATGGTTGTTGGCGATACTGCAAATGTACGAGTTTTCAAGCAAATCACAACTAGATGCCATATTAATAACATCTAGCCCTTGTTGTTGGCGATACTGCAAATGTACGAGTTTTCAAGCAAATCACAACGATGTGACCGAGCCGCATAGAATAGAGCCGGTTGTTGGCGATACTGCAAATGTACGAGTTTTCAAGCAAATCACAACTCACATTGTCAACTCTGTTGTTAACTTCTTGTTGTTGGCGATACTGCAAATGTACGAGTTTTCAAGCAAATCACAACGGCTGCTCGATTATCTGCTTTATCTCGTCTGTTGTTGGCGATACTGCAAATGTACGAGTTTTCAAGCAAATCACAACTTTCGTAAACACCCGTTAGGCCGTCTTCAGTTGTTGGCGATACTGCAAATGTACGAGTTTTCAAGCAAATCACAACCAGAATAGATTATATATTGAGCCATACGCAGTTGTTGGCGATACTGCAAATGTACGAGTTTTCAAGCAAATCACAACAGTATATCAACCATAATGCAGAATAACGCAGTTGTTGGCGATACTGCAAATGTACGAGTTTTCAAGCAAATCACAACAGGGCTTCGACCGTGAAATTAACGTTGTCAGTTGTTGGCGATA
>NZ_HE999452.1:11677-28456 GCF_000312305.1 Prevotella conceptionensis 9403948
ATTTGTTTCGTTGAGTGCAAACATATTTTTTTGCACAAAGGTAGGAAACAAAACATATCGGAAAAAGACGGCGAATATTGGATGCTTACTTTTCAAGCAAATCACAACAGCAACTCAAATTCACTATCTGCTAACGCCGTTGTTGGCGATACTGCAAATGTACGAGTTTTCAAGCAAATCACAACCGCAAATAGCACGCAGGTAGGCGCAATTTTGTTGTTGGCGATACTGCAAATGTACGAGTTTTCAAGCAAATCACAACACTCAAACTATAATATTGTATATAATATTGTTGTTGGCGATACTGCAAATGTACGAGTTTTCAAGCAAATCACAACTATTCCTTATTCACATCTTTGGCATCAGTAGTTGTTGGCGATACTGCAAATGTACGAGTTTTCAAGCAAATCACAACGCTAAACGTTGAAGTGTCCGTATCGTGCGAGTTGTTGGCGATACTGCAAATGTACGAGTTTTCAAGCAAATCACAACTGTGTGCAAAGATAGCAAATAAAATCCTAGTTGTTGGCGATACTGCAAATGTACGAGTTTTCAAGCAAATCACAACGGACAACAGTTAGTTTATTTCTATCCTGACGTTGTTGGCGATACTGCAAATGTACGAGTTTTCAAGCAAATCACAACTCGGTTGGCAGCCTCGTTATTCTGAGTATAGTTGTTGGCGATACTGCAAATGTACGAGTTTTCAAGCAAATCACAACCAAGAAATGTATGTTACCATGACCGCGGACGTTGTTGGCGATACTGCAAATGTACGAGTTTTCAAGCAAATCACAACCTGTTGATTTGTGCATGCACGACCACATAGTTGTTGGCGATACTGCAAATGTACGAGTTTTCAAGCAAATCACAACCCAAATTGAATATGCAAAAATCATTGACCGGTTGTTGGCGATACTGCAAATGTACGAGTTTTCAAGCAAATCACAACCCGTTGATTATAACGGCACAGAACTTACTGTTGTTGGCGATACTGCAAATGTACGAGTTTTCAAGCAAATCACAACTAGGAATCATCCTACTCAATTATTGTTTATGTTGTTGGCGATACTGCAAATGTACGAGTTTTCAAGCAAATCACAACGCAGTGCCATAATTTGTTTAAGTTGCTTTTGTTGTTGGCGATACTGCAAATGTACGAGTTTTCAAGCAAATCACAACGAGCCTGGACCAAACCAATCGTTCAAATAAGTTGTTGGCGATACTGCAAATGTACGAGTTTTCAAGCAAATCACAACGCGCGAAATGTGGCAGAAACAAGTAGCACAGTTGTTGGCGATACTGCAAATGTACGAGTTTTCAAGCAAATCACAACCCTTTATTTTTGTTCAAATGAATATTGCGGTTGTTGGCGATACTGCAAATGTACGAGTTTTCAAGCAAATCACAACATAAACGCCCCATTCACGTACAATATACCGTTGTTTGCGATACTGCAAATGTACGAGTTTTCAAGCAAACCACGACTAAAAGTTTGGTGGTAACGAATAAAGTTGTATCTTTGCAATGGTATCGGAGAGCCGGCTTGCCGTCTTCGGAACCTCCGATAACGTTAGGCTGAATAAGTCTAACGTTTTGTTTTACCCCATACGTTAGCAACTTATTCTTTCAGTCGTACAAGTGTGACACGCTCCTTTCCGCTTTGTGAAAGGAAACCATTAGCTGTTAGGTTGTTTGCGATACAGCATAACGTCACGACATCCACTCACTTAGTTTACCTCACGGCACCAAATAACCCAGCAGCCATGTTCTTCTAATGATGGCCACCTATTGTTTATAGCGATAAAAACGTAGGTAGAAGAGTGGTGTGCGGCTACTTACCCGCAGCCTTAAAGCTCATGTCTAGCCCCTTAACACTGTGTGTAAGTGCCCCAAAAGAGATGAAGTCCACGCCGGCCTGTGCATAGGGAATCATTGTTTCGAAAGTAATTCCGCCACTCGACTCTGTTTCACAGCGTCCGCCAACCATTTCAACCGCCTTGCGTGTAGCCTCAGGCGTGAAGTTGTCGAACATAATTCGGTCGCATCCTTCGTGCAGAGCCTCTTCCAGTTCCTTAAAGTTCCTTACCTCACATTCTATTTTCAGGTCGTCCTTGCCATTCTCTCTGCAATACCTCTTTGCCATCGAGATGGCATTATGCACGCCGCCGCAAAAGTCGATGTGGTTGTCTTTCAGGAGAATCATATCAAAAAGCCCAATGCGATGATTCATACCTCCGCCAATCTTCACCGCCTCCTTCTCCAACATTCTCATGCCCGGCGTAGTTTTGCGTGTGTCTAGTACGCGTGTCTTAGTTCCCGCATCAATAAGCGCTTGTTGGTACTTGTGTGTCATGGTGGCAATACCACTCATGCGCTGCAAGATGTTAAGCATAAGACGTTCCGTTTGCAACAGGCTCCGTGTCCTGCCTTTCACGCTCATGGCAATGTCGCCCGGTTTCACGTGCGCACCGTCCTCTATATATATGTCTACTCGAAGTTCGGGGTCGAAGTTGTGGAAAACCTTCTTGGCAATCTCCACGCCAGCCAATATCCCCTCCTCCTTTATTAGCAATCTACTTTCGCCCGTGGCCTCAGCCGGTATACAACAAAGCGTGGTGTGGTCGCCGTCGCCGATATCTTCGCTAAAAGCAAGTTCGATAAGTCTGTCGTTAAGTTCTTCTACTGATAACATGATTAATCTTCAATTAAGTTTATAAGCCTAGGCGCTTGGACATTTCCAACATTTTATGGATGGGCCTAATGGCCTTTTGTGCCACTTCGGGTTGCACCTCGATGGTAGGCCACTCGTATTTCAAACAATTATATAGTTTACTTAGTGTGATAAGTTTCATGAAGTTGCATTCGTTGCAGGCGCAGGTGCTGTCGTCGGGCGGAGCCGGGATAAAGGTTTTCTGCGGTGCCGACTTTTGCATCTCGGTCAGTATGCCGCTTTCGGTGGCCACGATAAACTCTTGTGCGTCGTCTGCGATACTGTATTTCAGTAGGGCCGCCGTACTTCCCACCTTGTCGGCGATGTTGATGACGGGGCCTTTACATTCGGGGTGGGCCAATATCTTGGCGCCAGGATGTTCTCTTTTCAATTGCAGTATCTTCTCAACCGAAAACTTTTCGTGCACATGACAAGCACCATCCCACAACACCATCTGCCGACCAGTAAGTCCGTTAATGTAATTGCCCAGGTTCCTGTCTGGCCCGAATATGATGGGCGCGTCTTTCGGCAAAGCCTCTACTATTTGTTTGGCATTGCTGCTTGTTACCACAATGTCGGTTACCGCCTTGGTTCCTGCCGACGTGTTTACGTAACTTATCACCGTATGCCCAGGGTGGGCCTTAACAAACTGCTCGAAATCTTCGGCGGGACAACTCTCTGCCAACGAGCACGAGGCGTTCAGGTCGGGGATGAGTACGGTTTTCTCAGGGCAGAGAATCTTGTTTGTTTCGCCCATGAAGTGCACCCCGCACATAACGATGATGTCGGCATCAGTTGTCGCAGCCTTCTGTGCCAACGCCAAACTGTCTCCAATGAAGTCGGCCACCTCTTGTATTACGCTCTCTGTGTAATAATGCGCCATGATAAGCGCATTTTTTTCTTTGCACATCCTGCGTATTTCCGCTTTGATGTCTGTCTTTTCAGGAATGGGTTCGTCTATAAAACCCAGTTCCAACCATTTCTTGTCTACCATGTGTATATATTTATAATGCGAGAAAACGCAATGATGTTTCTCAAACAATAATTCTTTTGTTTCCCCACCTGCTCATTGTTGGTCGTAGGCATGCTTGGGATAGTCCACCGTGTAATGCAGTCCTCTGCTCTCCTTCCGCTCTATGGCCTGCCTTGTTATCAGGTAGCCCACGTTTATCATGTTACGCAATTCGCAGATGTCTTTCGTTGCCGTAACCCGTTTAAACAGTTCTTCAGTTTCTTCGTACAGCAAGTCAAGTCTGTCCCATGCCCGTTTCAGTCGTAGGTTGCTCCGTACAATGCCAACGTAGTTGCTCATAATCTCGCCAACCTCCCTTACGCTCTGGGTTATCAGCACGTGTTCTTCGTTGGTTAGGGTTCCTTCGTCGTTCCATTCAGGCACCTTTAAGTTAAAGTCGTAGTTGTCTACCATAAGGAGCGCGTGTTCTGCGGCCGACTGGGCATAGACCACAGCCTCAATCAGCGAGTTGCTGGCAAGGCGATTTCCTCCGTGCAAGCCCGTGCACGAACATTCGCCTACGGCATAAAGCCGGCTGATAGAACTTTCCCCATTTAGGTCTACCTTAATTCCGCCGCACATATAGTGTGCGCTAGGGCATACGGGTATGTATTGTTTTGTGATGTCGATACCCATGCTAAGGCACTTTTCGTAGATATGTGGGAAATGCCGTTTCGTTTCTTCGGCATCTTTGTGTGTCAAGTCAAGGCATACATAGTCCAGGCCGTGTATCTTCATTTCGTGGTCGATGGCTCGTGCCACGATGTCTCTCGGTGCAAGCGAAAGTCGTTCGTCGTATTTCTGCATGAACTCCTTTCCATTCGGCAGTCTAAGCACAGCCCCATAGCCACGCATGGCCTCGGTGATGAGGAACGCCGGATGTGTTTCGGATGGATTGTATAGAACAGTAGGGTGGAACTGCACAAACTCCATGTCCTTTACGGTGGCCTTAGCGCGATAGGCCATAGCAATTCCGTCTCCCGTAGCAATCACGGGGTTCGACGTCATGGCGTAAACCGCACCTACACCGCCAGTTGCCATAAGCGTAACCTTACTTAAAAAGGTGTCTACCTTTTGTGTTTCGGGGTTAAGGATGTATGCGCCGTAGCATTCAATGTTGGGTGTTTTGCGTGTAACCTGTACGCCCAAGTGATGTTGCGTGATAATCTCAACGGCATAATGGTTTTCCAAAACGGTAATATTCTCGTTCTTCCTCACGGCCGCCATCAGTCCGCGTTGTATTTCGAACCCTGTATCGTCGGCATGATGCAGAATGCGAAAGTCGCTGTGTCCGCCTTCGCGGTGCAAATCGTACTCTCCTTTTCCGTTCTTATCAAATTCCACGCCCCATTGCACAAGCGCTTTGATGGCGTTGGGTGCATTGCACACAACGTGTTTCACGGCGGCCAAGTCCGAAATATAGTCGCCTGCGATTATCGTATCGTTGATGTGCTTTTCAAAATTGTCTACGTCTAGGTTGGTTACGGCGGCCACTCCGCCCTGCGCTTTGGCCGTGTTAGCCTCGTCCAAAGTGGTTTTGCACACCAGGGCAACCTTCCCCTTTCCGCTTTTTGCCACACTCAGTGCGTAACTCATGCCTGCTATACCGCCGCCGATAACAAGGAAGTCGAACTTTTGTATCATAAACGTTTTATTCTGATATTAATCAAATAGTCGATGCAAAGGTAATAAAAAGCTATAAGTTAGAGCAAGGAAGTTTAATATAATCCCTCTCCATTTTTTTCTTTTAGGCAGAGTCTAAAAATCACCACCATTATGCAGGCAAACTCATCTACCGACTATCCGACATTAACCGACTTCTGCAAGAAAACTATGTGAAACGTAATACTCCATAGCTTGTTCTACATTACCGTTACATACGTAAAAGTGGACTATGCCATTAGCAAATAGGACTCACTGACAACAATCAGCCATAAAGTTTGACGATGGATTCCCAATATTGTAACCTTGTAAAGCCCAAAAGAGAATCGAACTCACATAGTCTGTTATCTATGAAAAAGGCTTAACACCATTGAAATGACGATTCCCATAATGGAGGTTTCTTGTCAAGAGTTCCATTATGGGGTATTCCCTTCTAAGCTGAAAACAGCTTATACACATCACTGTCTTCTCCATTTAGTTGAGGTCAAGATTGGGAACAAGTAATGTGCCCTTCGTTTTTTGTACACGTCCTCTAAAGAGATATTCCTATTTCTCGTTACTGCTGCTCATTTTATAAATACTTATCAAGTATTGTCTGTTTCTCACTCGCTGCATTTTCTATTAATGTGCGAGCTTTAGTAATCTCTAATTCTAATACTTCTATCTGGGACACGATACGTTTCTGTTCATCAATGTGAGGCATCGGAATCTTGTACTTCATTATATCTTCCTTATTCCCTCGCGGCATCTTAATACCCTTTTTGCCCTCCATTACATAGTCAAAGAAAGTATCTCTACGAATCATATAGAAAATGTACTTAGGAAGATATTTACTTATGTTAGCAGACCGAAGCACGAGAACATCTTTTGAACATCCGCCCTCCTTGTCAGCAAACCAAATCTTCTTAAGATATGGACGAATATTTGAAATCAATATATCCTCTAGCTTATATTCGGTGATAGATGATATATTTGCAACCCCTTTAAATGGAAGAACGCCCAACTTATTCTGAAGCATATTGTCTGTTGTAATATATGTTTCAGACTCTATGTCACTATATTTAATGGACTTAGTAGCAAATGGAGCAACAATATTTAGCGTACTATCTGCAAAATTTAATGAGGATAGCAAGTTCTCTATGTCAGTTTCACACTCATTAATCCGTAGCATAGCATCCAAAACAGATTTATCAACCTTGCCAATCTCTTCCACAATCTGTTTTTGAACATCAATAGGCGGAACTGGCACTTTTATTAGAGCTATAGATTGTGATAAATTCTGGATATTGTTACCGCTACTCTCGTCTCTTATTATTTGTCTATATAAGGCACTATTTAATACTGTATAAAGAAATTTCGGAAGTATCCTATCGGAATAAGCCCTAATTATACCCATAAAGCCACCTGCATAGAATGATGTATCCTTATCAATAAAAGTGATCTTGCCCACATGAGCCTTGCTACCACTAGAAAAACAAACGAAACTATCATTCTTTCTCAGCACCTTGTCTAAATCAAGTTTTTTGTTAGGCTGGAGGTAAATTAGTTTATTGATTTCCAAATGACCTGACAATGTTACATTATCTGCAGTTAACACAACATTGTTTGTTACTTCCTGAACTTGGTCTTCTTTTGCATAAGTAACACCACGGATTACCTTGGCTAATCCCTCAATTGATTCTAATGGAAAATTACTATTTATTGTTACTTTTTTTTTGCTACAATCGAGATGCCTTTTTCAAATACACTTCTATTAAAAGCAAGCATATCAATTAAGGATATACGACTAATATGTGATTGCATACCCTCTGCTATCGGTGATGTGAAATCTCCTTTGAAAGCTCTATACACATAAGTGCTTGCCTTATCAGGATTGTCATAACTATTCGCATCGAAGAGTTGAGTACATTCATCAATGTTCTTCCCTCTCTGGATAGCGTGGATGCCCTCGTTGCCTCTACGATTTGAAAACTCATAACCTAAGAATCGCTTTTCAATATCCTTCTCTCCACTCTTAATAATAACAACCTTTTGAGGATATGCCAGTATGAAATACAAAAGTTTTTCAGCTTCAATACTTAGTATCGCCTCATATAACTGCGCATCAGTCTTTGCAGAGATTTTCTTTTTATACTCTGCATATATTTCGTGTGCCTTTACTTTGTCATTAGGTGATTTCTGCAGTAATGTGACATAATCGGCATAATCAAGTTCCTCCCATACATGAGCAACATATTTTGAGGCTGGAGTTTCTATGCCGTTGATAGTAACATCATTTAAGGTACGCAAATAATTATCAACTGCAACCTTTGTATTGGTTGCAAAATAATTATCTCTACGACGAAGGAACAGAACAACCGTATTTGTATTGGTAGCCATAAAGGTATTGCTACCCAATTCTGCTATTGCAACAATATCAAAGTATTGTAATATAATCTCACGAGCCTTAGTGTACACACCTGAATTACTCAATATAGAACTTGGTAGAATAACCCCTGCTATACCACCCTCTTTAAGTAGTTGCTTTGTTCGCTCAACAAACAGACACTCTATTTCAGAACTGTTGTCTGTTAGTGAATTATACAATTCAAAATCTTGGTCCGTATAGTAGTCGCGAGTTGTCTGACGGAATGATGAAACAGAATACGGAGGATTGCTCAATACAATATCAAACTGCTGATTATCCTTTTGTCCGTCATTTGTTTGCTTGCGTAGTTTTCCCTTATACTCTTTGTTATTGCAGAAATTGGCAAGACCATCACTTAAGATAACATTCGCCAAACCGTCACCATGCAAATAGCATCCTACCTTGCCAACTTTTACAAGTCGGTAATCCTTTTCGATGCCATATACATAGTCAGTCGCCCAATCAAAATGGCAGTTCTGCCAATTGATAAGGTGCTTTCTTGTCTCTTCAATATATTTGGAAGTATCACAGCCATTTATGATGTCCTGTATTTCGTGCATAAACTCTGTGATAAAGTGACCGCTACCAGCTGCATAGTCAATCATATATGGAAGGATTTCCCCATCCTTGCGAGAAAGTTTCTCTGCCATAATAGAATCCAAAGGAAGACTCTTGATAATAAATTGTGCAAATGGGACAGGCGTAAAGTATTGCCCAGCCTCTTGTTTGAGGCCAGTAGTAAGTAGCAATTCAAAGAAGTCGGATAGATATTGTTGTCGTTTATTATAGCGAATCCTATACCCTTGAATCAACTCCACAACCTCTTTTACAACCTTTGCATTTTCTTCAAAAGAGGCATTGTCATATACTTCCTTAATAGCAAACTCATTATTTTTTTCAAGACGGAGTTTGTTCACCTCCCTTAATAGATACTGTTTGGTCTCTGCACTTAGGTCAGTACAACGCTTAGAAAAATCATCATTATTGAAGTCGCTAACTGTTCTGTCTAAGAACTTTTTCATTCCCTTGCCATAGAGGTCTGTCAAACGAAGTTGGAAATCAACGTGGTTATCTCGCCCTTCAAGCCATTGGAACTTTAACTCTTCCTCCTCATCTGTGGTCGTTTCATCATAGACCTTGCACAGAAATAGTGTAAATATCTTGTTGAATGCATTACCCTTGTCGGATACTACATTATGACGTAGTATTTCAAGAAAACGATTAAAGATAAAGCTTGAATCCTCTGCTTTTATCTCCTTCAGCTGCTCTTTTGTTAAAGCCTTGCTTTGAAAATTATATGGTTGTACCCAAGAATCAAAGATTCCATTATCCTTAGTGAGCTTATTCCATTTCTCGTAAATGTCCTTTACATCACCATTACGATAATCATCTTCAATCTTTATTATTTCATTAACATATACAAATTTGCTCCCTTTCAATTCTGAAGCATAAAGCATTACGACGTCAGCCTTGCCACCAGATAATTGGAAATAAGTAAATAGTTGTCCCCCATCCTTATGGATTTTAGCCGATTCCCTATTGTACTCCTTACCATAAGTTTTACACTCAATAAGCATATATGGAGTGCCGTCTTCACGATTAACACAAATATCTAATCGTCCTGAAGTGCCATGTCCTGAAGGCCAAGTCTTTTCAAGAATAATATTCTGAGGTTTATATCCTTTGATTAGTAATCTATCAACACATTCAAGCACTACAAAATTTTCAGGCTGTGAAAAATTTTGTGTAGTTCTACTTTCGGCTACAATACTATTGCCATAATTAATACCCTGTTTTTCAAAATCAATTTCTATGGCATAATCACCATATATTTTATGGCAAATGCCATTTGTTCCGTTTTTTGGAACAAATCCCAAAGCTGCAATATATTTCTTTATATCCATAGTCTCCATATTCTATTTGTAAGATTAAGAAAGCCAAAAATGACTCCTTTTTGTTTTGATTTAAACCCTTTGTTGAGGAAAGGGGGCAAAGGAATCCTTTCCCCTTTCTTTCATCACGACACGAAACGCTAATTCTGCAATCTTTGTTTCAGAAAAGAGACTAAGGTCGTGCTCTAACCCTTTTGCTATATCTCTTAGCTTCATTGTATATTTTATTTTTTATTAGGAACTAATAAATCTCTAACATCCACATCCAAAATATAGGCTATCTGATATAGTGTGGGAATTGTGGGCTGATCTTATTTGCAACATAAAGATTAACCATATTGAAACTCTTGCCCAATCAAGCTGATAGTTTCGTTTGGCTCATTCCTTTTTCTTTCAAAACTTCTCTTGTTCATATAGCCCCCATAAAACCATACTTTACGATTGCAAATATACACAATATTATTGTGTAGCCTGCACAAATTCAGTTTTATTTTCTCCTAGTCTTGCATTTTTCTATCAACCTGTCCATATTCCTTGCAATCTTTTGGTCGGTGATTTGGACGTAGATTTGTGTACTGGCAATGGCGGAGTTCCCCCTCATCCAGCAATGGGAATGACAAGTGCTTTGCCACATCGCCTTTGTTTAGGAAACGAGGTTTACGCTCCACGGTTTCAAACTTCACATCTTCAAATGGATTAAAGTGTATTCTCTCCTGACTGACGGTTCGATATATCAACCGACTCAACCAACAGAGATTTTACCCCTCTGTACAAACCATAGAGATATGGTGCAAATACCTCTCATTCCCATCCACTTACATTCAATCATCACCCTAATACCTTTTCCTCTGATAGTTCCATATCATTTTTTCTTTTAGGCAGATTCTAAAAATTACCTCCATTGTATTCTTAAAATATGCCTTTACCAAGAAACAACGAAAATCCAAACAAAGGGCATCGGACTAAAAGTAAAAAAGAAGACTAGCTAAGCTCTTGCGCCCATAACAAAGCCATGAGCAGTTAAGCCAATCGCAGCACAACAACGCATGCGAATTGGGTGGATATGTGTTGTTTGCCATACAGCAAAACCGCGTTTTTTACTATTCAACTTACATATTCAATAATTCATGCACTCAATAACTCACGAACTTAACAGCTCACAAACTTAAAAAATCACGAATTTGAGGTTTTTGTGATATATTTTACAAAACACACATCGCCTCTCACTCCTTTCTAGCGAATAAAAAGCCCAAAAACATGCTAATTGGCATTATTTTCAGCCTTACACATTTCTTTTTCTGTCCGTTTTTTGCATATTACCTGCATTTTTGTATCATTTTGCCTTTCTAGTTTGGTTGCTGGCTCGTAATTTTCCAACGCCAATTACGCGCTTTTTGGCCCTAAAAACCCACTTTTTAGTGGCCAATTTGCCCTTTTTAGCCATGTGTTTCATGGTTTGGAAAGGGTTTGTTTATGCAATCGTAGTGGATATTTATGCTTTCCATCTCACATCTAGCAGCATTTCGCACTGCATTTAGCGGTATTTTGACTTGCATTTAGCACCATTTCACCTTGCGTTTAGCATCAAAACGCACTGCGTTTTGCACCATATTGCGCTGCGTTTTGCACCATATTGCCCTATATTTTGCTGCAAATAGCCCCAAAACGGGTGCAAATGACGGTTGTTTTAAATAAAAATTCATTTTGTCAACATCGCAGGCTAGCCCCTTTTTGCATCAAAACAAACCTTCGCGAGAATCGATTTTTTGCGGCTTGGTTGGAGTTTGGTGGATAAAAAGGCAGCCATAATGTTAAAATCTTTGCTGAAAAACGGACAAAAGGTGGTGAGTTGGCAAGTTGACGAGTAGAGGGGTTTACAAGTTGGCGGTATGCCGAAGTGGACTGTTCTGTTTCTCCACATGTGATAAGAAATGTTGTTAAACGTTTGGAAGATTACGCTTTTTTTACGAAATTTGCCATCATCTGTGCGCAACTCCGTAGGAAGTACGCTTTATGCCCGGCACATGTCGCGGCACGATAGGAGGTCGAACTGATGGGGCAAGCGCATCGATACAATCTAAAATAAGCTTTTCATGCGATAAACATACACCATGTTGGAAATAGAAAACCTGTCGTTTACATATCAGAAATCGGGGAATGTCATCTTCAGCAACTTCTCCACGCGTTTTTCACCAGGCCATATTTACGGCTTGTTAGGCCCCAATGGGGCAGGTAAAACCACCTTGCTATACCTCATGTCGGGCTTGCTGAGGCCCGACGAGGGACAAGTTACGTTCAACGACATCAACGTGAGGTGGCGAAAACCATCAACCACTTCCGACATCTTCATCGTTCCCGACGAGTACGAACTGCCGCGCGTGTCGCTCTCAGAGTACATTCGCGTTAACAGCGTGTTCTATCCCCGTTTCTCTCACGACGATTTGCAGCGCTATCTAGATGTGTTTGGCATGACCGAAGACACGCACTTAGGCAACCTTTCGTTGGGACAAGGCAAGAAAGTGTTCATGAGTTTTGCCATGGCTACACACACGCGCGTGCTGCTAATGGACGAACCCACCAATGGATTGGACATTCCTGGTAAGGCCCAGTTTAGAAAATTCCTTACCGAAGGGCGCACGCCTGAGAGCATCTTCGTGGTTTCCACACATCAAGTGAAAGACATTGAACAGGTGCTAGACCACATTGTGATGTTCGACAACAGCAAGATATTGGCCAATGCCGACATGAAGAGCATCTTCCCCGATGGAAAGATAGACCTTGAACGCTATTTTAACGAGCGCATGAACCAACAAACGGCCGAATAAGGAGTAGTAGTATGAACGACAACTTTAACGCGTCGCGCTTTTGGGCCTATCTCACTAAGCTGCTGGTAGAACGTTGGCGCACCAATCTTTTGCGCTTGGGCATCCTCTTTGGCTGCCTGTTGATAATAGAATTGTGGATGGCCTCGGTGTCGTATGATAGGGATGAAACGTCTTACGATAGGGCGGCGGGAATTCTTTTACCCATTTTCTCGATTATCCTGCTGGTTTCCGGTTGCTTTTTCGCCTCCGAAATGCTCAGTGGCGCGCGTAGGAAAGCCGAACGTATTGGGGCGTTGACCTTTCCTGTAACGCCTTTTGAAAACTGGCTTGCACGCTGGACAATCTCCATACCGCTTTATTTGGTGTGTTTCTTGGTGTGCATGTATGTGGCCGATGCCTTTCGCGTGGCGTTTTTCTCGGCCATATATCCCAAAACGCCCATTGAGTTTATCTCCATTTGGAGGGGAGAAGATTTTGACAGAGAGGTGCTTTCCAATGCTTGGCTTATATACTTTTGGTGTACAGCCGTTTACGCCTTGGGTAGCATTCTCTTTGTAAAGCGCTCCATACTAAAAACCACGCTAACCCTTTTCATCCTCTTTTGGATTACGGCCTTCGTGGTGCTTGGGCTCGTGATGGTTTCTAGCGGCAACTATAATAATATCTTTGAAAGCGTGCTAGTAGCCTATGGCTGGGTTTCTGTTCTGTTTCTTTGGTGGCTTTCTTATAGTTGTTTTAAAGAGATGGAGGTGGTAGACGGTTTCTCGTTTAACGGCTCTAAGGCTTGGGTGGTGGGCTATTGTATGGTGTCGGTATTGTTCATAAGCATTTGTTCAATGTTTGATAAGTTGGCATTAGATGTCGTGGAACCTGACTCCGTAGACGAAACGGCCATCTTCTTAGAACGAACCGTTGAGAAACGAATTGCTCCCATATCGGTAGTTCAGTTTGAAGACTTGTCTAGTACGGACTTGGCCGACGAATATAACCTTACTCTCGCAGTGGAAGTGAACTATGTTAGCGATGCGTCTAAGTGTTCGGTTATTTATCCGGAGCAGGTTATACAAGTGAGGCAGCAGGGCGACACCTTATATTATACGTACAACCCCGAACTGTATAAGCGCGATAAGGAGGATATGTACTTTGTAAATGGCCCCGACGGTATGGCCGATGCTAGTACGGCCAGCTACGAAGGAAATATTACCTACCAAATTAAGGGAGCCGACGGAAAGGTGCGAACGGCTGTTGACAAACATTATGATGATGCGAATAAGGTGCGAATTGTGATAAACACGCTGCCAGGGAACCTTGCGGTTAGGCAAACAAGTAGACAAAGCACCTTGATTGGCGCAGGTAAAACCAAAGGCGTTAGTGTTGAAGGTGGATTTAGTTTGGAACTAGACTCTTTGTCGCACATCGATGCTTTGTCGGTGGTGGGTATGCGAGTCTTTAAGGTAGGAACTGCACAGGTAAACCGCCTGGTTGTTACGCTTAGAAAAAATGAGGATGATGAAGGGGAAATGGAAACCCGGTTCAACACCGATTATCCCGCGGTGATAAACCACGTGGTGGTAAAGGGGGCTGGCAAACTGAGCGGGTTGAGCAAGATGGCGTGCAAGCGTATTGAGTTGTTGCCCGATAGCGTTGGCAGTATTTCGCTGGAAATGAGGGACGTTACACGCAGGATGGTGCTAGAATAGCACGAAAGTTATGCGTGGGTACGCCCCTGCGCTGGTGACGAACACGCCCATTTGCATGCAAGGGCATGTGCTTTTGCAGTGCAACGCTAGGACATTGTCGCCTTGTTTCGAGGGGGAATAGCGTGCCTGCGCATGTGGGATGCACGTTCGTAACCGCTTGTCGTGGGCAATATTACTTCACGTGTTGTTGCCGAACGCTCCCCTCCATACTCTCAAAAAATACAGAAAAACAATGAGCAGCATGAACGATAATTTCAGCTTTAACCGCTTTTGGGCCTACTTTACTAAACTGCTGGTAGAACGCTGGCAGACCAACAAGATGCGCCTGGCCATACTCTTTGGGAGCATAGCCATGATAGAGTTGTGGATAGCTTTTGCTACATATAGCAGAAACTCGTCTAGTACCGATAAGGCAGTGGATATTCTTCTTGTTGTTTTTGTCATCGTCCTTTTCATATTGGGGGCTATGTCGGCATCCGAAATGCTGAGTGGTGCGCAACGAAAAGCTGAACGGATAAGCGCGCTGACGTTCCCTGTGACACCTTTTGAGAACTGGCTTGCACGTTGGATAATCTGCCTTCCCCTCTTCTTGGTGTGCTTCTTGGTATGTTTGTATTTGGCAGATGGCCTTCGTGTGCTCCTTGTCGGGATGCTATACCCCCAAATAGAACTCAAATTCATACCGCTGTGGGGCGACTCAGAGTCGACTTGTGACTTTGCAGCTGCTATTTGGTTGAGTTATTTTGCGTGTACGGCCATTTATTCCTTGGGTAGCGTTTTCTTTGTTAAGCGCGCCTTGCTTAAAACCACGCTTTCCCTCTTCTTACTTTATTGGATTGTGGGCTTTCTGCCCTTTTTCTTTATCTTCAAGCATTCACTACTTACAAGTTCATACGGCGAGTCTATTTTAATTTGGTACTCTTGGCTTTCAGTCTTATTTGTTTGGTGGCTGTCGTACCTGTGTTTCAAGGATATGGAGGTGGTAGATAGTGCTGCTCTCACACGTACGAAGCTCTGGGTGGTGGGTTATTTTGTCTTAACCTTTCTGCTTTTATGTGCCGGGGCACTGATCCCCTTTTCGCAAAACGATAAGGCGACGGACATTGTTGAGGATAGAATATTTGTTTATTTGGACCGAACAACCGAAAAACGCATTGCTCCGGTGTCGATAATCATGTATGATGCGACAAACAGAGCAGATAAAAACATTGGCGGTTCCCTTCGCCTGGCGGTGGAGGTCAATGTCGTTAGTGATGTTTCGCAGTGTTCAGTTATTTATCCTGAGCAGTTAATAACAGTGAAACAAAGGGGAGACACCTTATATTACGCGCTTTCCGACTCGTTAGAAGATGATGATTTCTCTCGTCTAGAATGTTTAAATGGTCCTGACGGTGATGCTAATTCTAGGGAGGCTGGCGATATAGGCCAGATGCCATACCTTATTAAAGGTGCCGATGGAAAGGTGCGTACAGCCATAGACCATAATTACACCGACGACAACAAGGTGCGAATAATAGTGAATACCTTGCCTGGAACATTGTGGGTTAAGCAATGGGGTCGTCAAAGAACATTGTTGGGTGCAGGAGATATGAAAAATGTGACGGTGGAAGGTGGCGAAGAATTGATACTAACTTCAAAGGTAAGGGTAGACAACTTGACGGTAAAGGGTAAGTCTTCGATCGATTTTGGTGATGCCTACATCAATAAGATGGTGCTGAAATCCATTGGCGACGATGAATACAACAGGCCTATGAATGTCAATTTGAAAGCAGGCAATAAGGGGTTGGTAAACCTCATGGTGATAAATAGTTCGGCAAGTGTGGATGGTTTGACTGATGTTCGTTGCAAACGTATAGAACTAACACCCGCAAAAGACAGAAAAATGGATCTGGAAATTAGGGGGATATGGCACAAAACGGTGATACAAGGTAATGAATGATGTTGTTAGGAACATCTTTGTAGGGCACTTGCAAACTGTTTGAACAAGCCTTTTAGGGGAGTTGCCTGTCGCCATGCAGCGGGCAAGCATGTTGTGTTTGCCTGCTTTCTGCATGTCTTCGTGGGCTGGAATTTTGCCTTGATGTATGTCGGCTCGTTACAAAAAACAACGGCCAACGGTTGTGTGGGTGCTGTTAATTGATTACCTTTGTACTTCACGAAACGAAAAATCGAGACCCTCTCCCAATGCCTTTAATCGTGGAACGGCAATAGGCGGGGGTGGCGAAAACAAAATTAAAACATGAAGAATTTAGATTGGGCAGGTTTGAATTTTGGCTATATTCCAACCGACTACAACGTGCGGTGTTATTACCGCGATGGAAAATGGGGCGAGATAGAGACCTGCTCTGACGAGTATTTAAAGCTGCACATGGCGGCAACATGCCTACACTATGGGCAAGAAGCCTTCGAAGGATTGAAGGCTTATCGCTGTCCTGACGGCAAAGTGCGCGTGTTCAGGATGGGCGAGAATGCTGTTCGTTTGCAAGAAACATGTAAAGGCATCATGATGCCCACGGTTCCAACAGCCCTTTTCGAAGAGATGGTAACCAAGGTGATACGCCTTAACCA
>NZ_HE999452.1:28820-54595 GCF_000312305.1 Prevotella conceptionensis 9403948
CGAAGAGATGGTAACCAAGGTGATACGCCTTAACCAAGACTATATCCCCCACTTACGAGNGTAAGGCCGCGCTATACATCCGCCCCTTACTCATCGGCACCAGTGCCCAAGTGGGCGTTAAGCCGGCTGAAGAATACCTTTTCCTCATCTTCGTAACACCCGTTGGCCCTTACTTTAAGGGTGGTTTCTCAACCAATCCTTATGTTATCATACGTAGTTTCGACCGTTCGGCACCTCTCGGAACGGGCATGTACAAGGTTGGGGGCAACTACGCGGCCTCACTTCGTGCCAATGCCTTGGCTCACGAGAAAGGTTATGCCAGCGAGTTTTACCTCGATGCGAAAGAGAAAAAGTATGTTGACGAGTGTGGAGCGGCCAACTTCTTCGCCATTAAAGGCAATACATACGTTACGCCCAAGTCAACTTCCATCTTGCCAAGCATCACCAACGACAGCTTGATGCAGTTGGCGCGCGATTTGGGAATGGAGGTAGAACGTAGGCCCATTCCCGAAGAAGAGTTGTCTACCTTCGAAGAGGCTGGTGCATGCGGAACGGCTGCCGTAATCAGTCCTATCTCCTATCTCGACGACATGGAGACGGGTCAACGCTACACATTTAGTGCCGATGGTAAGCCAGGGCCTGTGTCTACGCGACTTTACAACCTACTGCGCAACATACAATATGGTATCGAAGAAGATAAGCACGGGTGGACAACGGTTGTGATAGAGTAGTGGCAGACATTGCAGGAAAGAAACAAACGAAGGTACAAAAGAGATAAAATAAAACTGACAGGTTCAGTAACAAGGCATATCTTGAGCATGCTTGGAAGTGTGTTCGTTGCATAGCGATACGCTCTTCCAAGTATGCCACAACTGCGTTAAACCCATTTCATCCAATCAGTATGAGCAAAGGAAAACTAGAAAAATTCGCCGAAATGGAAACGTTTAGCAACGTTTTCCAATATCCCTATTCAGTAATAGAGAGCACGCCCTTCGCCATGCGTGGGCAATGGCGGCGCGATTACTTCCATAACGATAACCCCATTGTGCTTGAATTGGGTTGCGGAAAGGGCGAATATACCGTAGAATTGGCCAAGCTATACCCCGAAATCAACTTTATTGGGGTGGACATAAAGGGTGCACGGATGTGGAAAGGCGCAAAAATGGCGTTGGAACAGGGGCTTGCCAACGTGGCTTTCTTGCGTACCAATATCGAGATTATCGACCGTTTCTTTGCTCCTGACGAGGTGCAGGAGCTGTGGTTGACGTTCAGCGACCCACAGATGAAGAATGTACACAAGCGACTTACGAGCACTTTCTTCCTCGAACGCTATCGCCGTTTTTTGGAAAACAATGGCGTGGTGCACCTCAAAACCGACTCGAATTTCCTTTTTACCTATACTACGCACGTGGTTTCGGCCAATAAACTCAACCTGTTGTTTCGCACCGAAGACCTTTATAACACGCCTGGCATCGACGACCAGACGGCTAAAATCCTGTCTATCCAAACCTATTACGAGAGTATGTGGATAGAACGGGGACTCAACATCAGGTATGTGAAGTTTGAGTTGCCCCACGAAGGCACGCTGATTGAACCCGATGTGGAAATTCCTCTTGACGAGTATCGCAGCTATCATCGCAACAAACGAAGTTCGCTTGATGCTCGGAAATGATGTGAAACGCCTCGCCGTACAAACGCATCGCGCCAACACTTCGTTGTTGTTCGTGCCCTTCTCCATCTCCTTTTTTGCCCAGTTTTACAAGTTGTTTGAAGTCACAAACAGCCCTATTACCTTATATCTATCCTCGAAAGCGTGTAGGTCTAATGTGATTTATCCTCTAAAAAGTGTCGTGATAGGCCATTTCTATCCTCTAAAAAGTGTAGGCTTGTTTGTGATTTATCCTCTAAAAAATGTAGCGATTGGCCATTTCTATCCTCTAAAAAGTGTGAAGTTGTTTTCTTTATGCCAAGAGAACAGCAATGTTCTGGGGTGTGGTAGACGATGAAGAGAACATGTGATGTGGGCTAATGGTCATGTTATTCTGGTCTACCCTCATTCCGTCGGCTTATCTTAAACTCCTTTTGCCCACTTCTCTTAGGCGCATCGCTCACATCACGAAGTGCCGTTGAACGCCGAAGTAAACCTTAAAAACCGCATAAAATTTCGTGGAATATATAGTCGGGTATATATTATTTTCACTACCTTTGCATCGAACAAGACTGAAAACACAAATCAAAAACGGCATAAGGCCGACGATATTATACAAAGAACATAAATAAGAATTAGAACATTATGAAAGATTTAAAAGGAACAAAGACCGAGAAAAACCTGCAAGAAGCATTTGCAGGCGAGAGTATGGCACGCACCAAGTACACTTTCTTCGCATCGAAAGCAAGAAAAGACGGGTTCGAACAGATTGCCGCCATCTTCGAAGAAACGGCTCACAACGAGAAAGAGCATGCCGAACTGTGGTATAAATACCTGCATGGCGGCGAGATTGGCACCACTAGCGAGAACCTGAAGATAGCTGCCGATGGCGAAAACTACGAGTGGACCGACATGTACGACCGTATGGCAAAGGAGGCCGAGGAAGAAGGATTCAAGGAAATTGCCATTAAGTTCAGAAAGGTTGGCGAGATTGAAAAGACCCACGAGGCACGTTATCGCAAACTTTTAAAGAACATTGAGGATGCATTGGTGTTCTCGCGCGACGGCGATTGCATCTGGGTGTGCCGCAATTGCGGACATGTGGTAGTAGGAAAGAAAGCTCCGCAGGTGTGTCCCGTTTGCTTGCATCCCCAATCCTTCTTCGAATTGAAGGCTGAAAACTTCTAAAAGTGAAAGGGCTTTTAAAGGTGAAAGGGTGAAAAAGTGAAAGGGTGAAAAGATGGCTGCGCCTTTTAAAGGCGAAAAAGTGAAAGGGTGAAAAGATGGCTGCGCCTTTTAAAGGTGAAAGAGTGAAAAGGTGAAAAGATGGCTTCGCCTTTTAAAGGTGAAAGAGTGAAAAGGTGAAAAGATGAAAAGATGGCTGCGCCTAGTACTCGTCGACTCGTCAGCTCGTTAACTCGTTAACTTGCCAACCCGTCAACTCGTCAACTTGTTAACTTGTCACCTTGTTAACTCCTTAGAGAAGTCTCTTTCCCTGCACTAAATTTTACTAAAAACGCTGTCCAACTTTACGCGGACAGCGTTTTTTTGTATCTTTGCACACATGAACGAATACGCAAACATCATCGCAACGAGCCTTGAACTAAACCAAACCAAAGTGGCAAACACCCTCGCACTGCTCGATGAGGGCTGTACCATCCCGTTTATCAGCCGTTATCGTAAAGAGAAAACAGGCGGACTGGATGAGGTGCAGATTGCCAATATCAGCCAATGGAAAGACAAACTCACCGAACTTGCAAAGCGCAAGGAAACCATTTGCAAAACAATTGACGAGCAGGGCAAGCTTACTCCCGAACTGAAAAGCCGTATCGACAGCACTTGGGACAGCACCACGCTCGAAGATATATACCTGCCCTATAAACCCAAACGCCGTACTCGCGCGCAGGTGGCACGCCAACAGGGGCTCGAACCCTTGGCGCAAACCATCTTGTTGCAACGCGAACCCAACCCCCAAAGCGTGGCACGAGCCTACGTTAAGGGCGATGTGAAAGACGTTGAGGCCGCCATTAAGGGTGCACAAGACATTATTGCCGAAACAATTAGCGAGAACGAACAAACCCGACAGCAGGTGCGCAACGCCTTTAAGCGCGAGGCCATCATCTCGTCTAAGGTGATTGCCGCGAAGAAAGACGAGGAAGGGGCGCAGAAATACACCGATTACTTCGACTTTTCTGAACCTCTTCGCCGCTGCAACGGCAATCGTTTGCTGGCCATGAGGCGTGGCGAGAGTGAGGGCTTTCTTCGTGTGAGCATCTCTATCGACGGCGAAGAAACCACCGAACGCCTGCAACGACACTACGTTAGGGGGCGCGGTGCGTGCGCGCAGTTGGTTGAAGAGGCCGTGGCCGATGCCTATAAACGACTGATAGAGCCATCGGTGGAAAACGAATTTGCTGCTGCAAGCAAGGAAAAGGCCGACGAAGAGGCCATTGGCGTGTTCTCGCTCAACCTCCGTCAGCTGCTACTTGCCGCCCCATTGGGGCAAAAACGTGTGATGGGTGTAGACCCAGGCATTCGCACGGGGTGCAAAGTGGTGTGTCTTGATGCGCAGGGCAACTTGCTTTATCATGATGTTGTGTATCCGTTTACGCCGCGTGGCAACGAGCAGGCTGCCAAAGCGCAGTTCCAAAAGATAGCCAACCGCTTTAAGGTAGATGCTATCGCCGTGGGCAACGGCACTGCCAGTCGCGAAACAGCCGACATCTTGCGGCAGGCAGGCCATGCAGCCGAGCCGCGAATACCCGTGTATGTGGTGAGCGAAGATGGGGCATCGGTTTATTCGGCATCGAAAACAGCGCGCGATGAGTTCCCCAATGAGGATGTTACCGTGCGTGGGGCGGTGTCGATTGGTAGGCGATTGATGGACCCCTTGGCCGAATTGGTGAAGATAGACCCGAAGAGTATCGGCGTTGGACAATACCAACACGACGTTGATCAGGCCAAGTTGAAGAAGAGTCTAGACACAACCGTGGAGAGTTGCGTTAACCTCGTGGGCGTTAATGTCAATACGGCCAGCGTGCATTTGCTCACTTACATCAGCGGATTAGGCCCAACCTTGGCGAAGAACATCGTGGATTACCGTCGTGATAATGGGGCGTTCACCTCGCGTGCGCAACTGAAAAAGGTACCTCGACTTGGTCCTGCGGCCTTCGAGCAGTGTGCAGGTTTCTTGCGAGTAGACGGCGCGAAGAATCCGTTAGACAACAGTGCGGTGCACCCCGAACGCTATTCCGTGGTCGAAAGCATGGCCAAAGACATGGGCTGCTCTGTTGGTCAGCTCATTGGAAACAACGAAAAGATTAGGCAGATACCGCTAGCGAAATATGTAACGGCCGAAGTAGGCATGCCTACGCTTAACGATATTGTGGCCGAATTGGAGAAACCGGGGCGTGATCCGCGTGAAGACCTCGAAGAGTTTGCCTTCGACGAGCGTGTGCATACCGTTGCCGACCTTGTTCCAGGCATGCTCTTGCCTGGCATTGTTACAAATATCACCAAGTTTGGCGCATTTGTTGATGTGGGTGTTCATCAAGACGGACTGGTGCATGTGTCGCAATTGGCCAACCGATATGTGGCCGATCCTGCCGAAGTGGTTAAGCTACACCAGCATGTTCAGGTGAAAGTGGTGGAGGTAGACACTAGACGAAACAGAATATCTTTGACGATGAAAGGGGTGTGATGTTATGAAACGGCTTTTTATTTTCGCGCTCATGGCGTTGTTCGCGCTTGTTGGTTACGCTCAAGAACGAAAGAGTTTTAAGGGCCATCTCTACAATAGCGAGTATAATGTGTTTATGCGTATCAACTTCCACGATAAGGATGTGGTGGCGCGTGGGCAGGAAATATTTGGTAAACTGCCTGGTTATCTTGGTTCGAAGTTCGATACGCGCCTGTGGCTTATCACCGATGTAAAGCTCAATAAGGATAAGGAGGCTAAGCTTTCTATTATTAACGATTATGGTAGCGAAGACTTGGAGGCCAAGTTGGAGAAAGAAAATGATAGCACCTATACGCTCAAACAGCTGGAAGGTAGCAACATTAAAATTGTGGTAGACCGCAAATGGGTGAAGTTGCCCAAGGTGATGCAGTTTAAGGTGAAGAGCTATTAAGGGTGAAAAGGTAGCCTTTAAAGGTGAAAGGGTGAAAGAGTGAAAAGGTGAAAAAATGGCTAACGCCTTTAAAGGTGAAAGGGTGAAAAGGTGAAAGAGTGAAAAAATGGCTGCGCCATTTAAAGGTGAAAGGGTGAAAAGATGGCTAACGCCTTTAAAGGTGTCTAGCGGTTTCTAGGTTTCTAGTTCTTTCTAGCTTTCGGACAAGTCAGACTGGTCAGAATTATCCTATTAGCCTAACGCCACCTATACATTTGGCTTAACTCCTTTACTCCATAACTCCTTAACTCCTAATGGTGAAAAATGGTTTACCTTTTTACTAAGACGATTAAAGATATGATTTAATACTATTGAAATGAGAAGGCCGTTGAGAGTGAAGATGATTTTGCCATCTTTGGATGAGGCAAAGAGTCCATATTGGCGTCCTATTAAATATTCGCTATTTCCTCCAATAGGGTTGGCAACACTAGCAGGATATTTCCACGACGATGATGAAGTTGTGCTTTTAGATCAGCATGTTGAGAAACTAGACCTAACCGATACTCCCGATTTGGTATGTATTCAAGTATATGTAACAAATGCATATAGGGCTTACGCCATAGCGGATAGTTACAGGAGTCGTGGCGTATATGTCGTTATGGGCGGGTTACATATTACTGCACTTCCCGAAGAGGCAGCCTTGCATGCCGATACCATTATAATAGGTCCTGGCGAAGAGGCATTTCCTAGGTTTATCAATGATTTCAGAAACGGTTGTGTACAAAAGCGATATTCTGCAAAATGGCGTTCTATTAAAGATATTCCTCCCGTTCGTCGCGATCTCATAAAGCGTAGTAAGTACTTTGTTCCTAATTCTCTTGTGGTATCAAGGGGATGCCCGCATCATTGTGATTTCTGCTATAAGGATGCTTTTTATGAGGGTGGAAAATCCTTTTATACGGCTCGTGTTGATGCGGCTTTGAAAGAAATCGACGCACTTCCAGGAAGACACCTTTATTTTCTAGATGACCATTTGCTTGGCAGTAAAAGGTTTGCTGCCGAACTGTTTGAGGGCATGAAAGGCATGAATCGCGTTTTTCAAAGCGCGGCAACGGTTCAATCTATCCTTGAAGGCGATCTTATAGAGAAAGCTGCCGAAGCAGGAATGCGGAGTGTTTTCATCGGCTTTGAGACATTCTCGCCAGAAAACTTAAAGGCAAGCAACAAATGTCAGAACCTTCAGCGCGATTATAGTGCAGCGGTGCAGCGGCTGCATAGCCTTGGTATCATGATCAATGGTAGTTTTGTGTTCGGATTAGACCACGATGATGCAGATGTCTTTCGCCGTACTGTTGATTGGGGAGTGGATAACGCAATAACAACTGCAACATATCATATCCTAACCCCATACCCCGGCACACGGCAGTTTAAGCGAATGGAAACTGAAGGAAGAATACTCACCTACGATTGGAGTAAGTATGACACACGCACCGTTGTATATCAAACAAGGGGTCTTACCGCAGAGCAATTGAAAGAAGGCTATGACTGGGCATGTAGGTCATTCTATTCATGGAACAACATCCTTCGTGCGTGTAGTCATGATACGACCCTTACACAGCGAATTACGCACCTTATGTACACAGGAGGCTGGAAGAAATTTGAACAGGTTTGGGGAGCTCTTGTCAGGCTAGGAGGATTGAATAAGGCACTTCCGTTGCTTGAACAATTATTGTCGCACACCAAATAAACTATTATATGAAATCGTCTTGCATGCCCTACAACCGCTCGCCTTGGCGCTTGTAAGTGTACGTGTTTCCCGTTCCGTTGCCCCTACATGTTTATATG
This sequence comes from Prevotella conceptionensis 9403948, assembly GCF_000312305.1. Classification (GTDB taxonomy): domain Bacteria; phylum Bacteroidota; class Bacteroidia; order Bacteroidales; family Bacteroidaceae; genus Prevotella; species Prevotella conceptionensis. Next base: position 36,423 of record NZ_HE999452.1, read on the forward strand.
GGATAATTGCTTTTTTTTGTCTAGTTTTTAGTAAGAAATTTAACATTCTGAGTGCCTTTTTTGTCCACCAATCGCCAACTTGCCGCAAAAAATCGATTCTCGCGAAGGTTGTTTTTGGGGCAAAAAAGGGTTAGTATGTGAATGCGGCAAAATGAATATTTATTTTAAAAGAGTGCTGTTTGTACCAGTTTTTGGACCCTTTTCAGCAAAATAACGTACGTTTTGCTGCTAAATGCACTGCGTTTTGGTGCTAAATGCGGTGCGTTTTGGTGCTAAATGCAGTGTGTTTTGGTGCAAAACGCAAGGTAAAATGGTGCTAAATGCAGGGTAAAATGGTGCTAAATGCAAGGTGAAAAGCATAAACATACACTGCTATGGTATAAATAAAACCTCTTAGAACCATGAAACACATGGTTAAAATGGACAAAATAATCGTTAAAAAGTAGGTTTTTAGGGGCTAAAAGTGGGTTGTTGGGCGCAAAAAATAATGGAAGGGCAACCAAACTAGAAGGGCAATATGGTGCAAAATGCAGGTTCTAGGCTTAAAAAAAGACAGACCCCAAGGTGTGAAAGGGTAGAAAAAACGGCTTTTTACCTGTTTTTTAACCAATATTTTCGCTAGAACGGAGCGAAAATTAGAATGGTTTTGTAAAACAAAAGCGGTAATTTAAGATTTTGAGTTGGTGATTTTTTGAGTTGGTGCTCTTTTGAGTTGATGGGTTCTTGATTTGATTTGCGCGTGTTTATTTTTTTCCTTTGGCAAAATGAACGCATTTTTTTTCTGCGACCGATATGGGATAAACTAACAAACTCATTAACTTGCAAGCTAATGAATTTATAAACTCATGAACCCATAAGCTGTTTTCATGTCTGTGTTGATGCCTTTGCGTAAGTATCGGTCTGCCAATGCTAAGCCCAAAGTTTATGACCTTTATCTGGTGAGCGAGAATTTAAGGCTTAGGCCGAAGTCTTGCGTTGTAGTGGGGTAGCTATTGCTGCTTAATAGGGGCGTATTGGTTTGTCGGTCGTAGAAAAAGCTCATGGTGAGCAGGCGCGAGAGCGTGTAGTCGGCCGAGAAACTAATCTTAATGGCCGTGTTGCCGCTGCTTGCGGCACTTGTTCGCGTGGCAATGTCGCGACTAATGCTAGCTTGCGACCTGTAACTTAGGTCGAGGCGCATGTTTAAATCGTGGTTGGGGTTGCCCTGCGAACCACTATTTGTGGCTGTGTTTTCGTTGGTGTCGGTGCGTTTGGCCTTTGTTTTCTTGGCGCGTGGCGCACGCATGCCAAAGAGTTTAAAGTTGTTGATGCGATAGCCCATGCCCACAACCCAGTCGCGACTGACGGCCTCGTTTATCTGAACACTTGTCATGCTGAGGTTCAGCACGCGCGTTGAGCGATATTCAACCTTGGCGGTGAGGTTGTTGTTAAAGGTCATATCAACGCCAAGCAGTGGCGAGAAAGCCTCGTTTATGCTTACATTGGCCACGTTGTACAGACTTCGCGGAAGGGGATTGCCCGTTGTAACGTCGCTGATGAAGCCCAATCCGTTCATGTATTCAACAAAGGTGTTGTACGATGCGTAGGCTCCAACGGCGTAAATGCTCTTATAGCCGTGGTTGATGTTTACGCTTTTGAAGTGGTCGCGCAGCCAAGGCAGCTTGCCTAAACCGCTATAACGGAGGGTCCAGTTGGGCAGCAGGCGCGCCAATGTTGGGAAAATGTTGAGCGAAGAGCCGCCCATCGCCGTGTAAGTGTTGAGGAAAGCGGGTATCATTACGTCCGAACCATATCGGTCTACGGCTCCGTTGGCTGGATTGAACACCGCACCTGCCATACTTGTTCCTGCGGGATAGCGTGCCCCTACGTATTGCGATTCCACACGATTGCGGAAGGCATCGAGGGCATTGCAGAACCTTTCGAACGATGCACTGCGGTATCCGTTGGCCGCCGAACCCATTCCCTCAAACGCACTACGTATAGATATGGTGGTCATCATAAACGTTCCGTTTTGCGTTGTGGGTGTTCCGGCGTACATATATTGGATGTTTCGCGCCGTGGTTTGCGTTCGCGAGGCGTGCAGGTCTATCTTTAAGTTGCGCACGGGTTCGAGTGTCATGCGCAGTTGCAGGTCTTCGGTCTTGGTAGTTGCGGCAGGTGTGGCGATAGAGTCGTTGTCGAGCAACCATCCCATGTTGCGAGCCTTGTTGATGTAAGAGTCGTCTGTAAGTCCAAAAGCAAAGTCTAAGCCGGGCGAAAGGGCGGAGGGAAGGCGCGCCTGACCGAACGCATCGCCAATGCGCGGCATGAAACCGGGTAGCGATATGGCGTATTGGTTGCGGTAAGAGATGCTTACGTTGCGCACCATCATCAGCACGCGCGCCACGGTTTGCGCCGTTTCGTACCACGATTGCTTTTCTTGTGGCTGTCGTGGCGTTACGGTTAGTTTCAGCCTTAGTGCCGAGTCTACCTTGGTCAGTATGCGTATGCTGTTCTCGCCACTGGTTTTAAACTTCAATGGGAAACGTTTGCCGTCTTCTGTTCGTGCCGTAACCATCAGTCGTTTCGAATGTTTGTTGTGGCTGATGATGAGGGTTGAGTCGGGCATGAGGGTTATTTCTTGCTCAAAGCTGTTGCGGTTTTTGGGCAATTCGTTGCGTTGTTGTTGCGCCAAAGTCTCGTTGTTGTCGGTCTTTTGGCCATCGGGCGTAACGCCTTTACCCTTCATTCGTGCCTCCATAGCCTTGCGTTCTTGCGCCTTTCGTCGCTGTTCTGCCTGCCTTTCTTCGCGCTTTCGGTTCAGTTCGGCAGTGTTTGGCTCGCGATTAAAGCGCTCGTTGGCCTTTTTAAGGAAAGGAATTTGGTTGTAAAGGCGCACGAGGTCGAAGGTTCCGTTGAGGTTGAAGTCGCGGTTGTTGGCAATGGTGTTGCCCAACGAAGAGCCGTCTTCGAGTTGTGTACCGCGAACCCAACGGTAGGTGGCGTTATAGGTGAGGTCTGTGTTAACCCAGTTGAAGATGGGCAACAAGTTGAGCGGCGGTTGGTAAGAAAGCGTGAACGATTGGTTGTAATCTAGCGGCGTACCGAAGTTTCGTATGCTGTTCCACACCGAGTCTTTCCAGGCTTGGTAGCGTTCGGCGTACAGATCTTTGTTAACGGGTGTGTAGGGTTGTTCCACTTCGGCGTGTGTGGCACTTTGAAAATTGGCGTGCAGGTTGCGCGTTAGGTCCCAACGAATGGCAAAGTCGCGGTTCCAAAGGAATTGCGAATTAAAGGTTAGCGGTAAGCGGTCGCCGCCCTTGCTCTCCATGTCGCGCTCTTGCAGTTCGTAATAACTGCGGTTGATGTCGGAGTTAAACGAGAGATTTTGAGGCAGCCAGTTCAGTCCGAACCGTTTAAGAATGTCTAACCACTTGCTCTTGCTTTTGATATTCTTAAATGGTTCGAGGGGCTTGTACACGGGAGTCCAGTTGTATGCCATTGCGGCACGCCAGTTGTTTTCGCGTTCGTAGACGGTTGTTTCGCCGCTAGTGAAACGCGAAGAGTTGCTGTACGAGAAGGAAAAGTTAGCCGGATCGTAGGGCATGGGGTGGCGTTTGTTCTGTATGCCGATGCGAACATTAGACAATGAGAAGTTTGTATTGGTGGTACGCCGTATGGCAATGCTTTTAATCGAGTCGCGTTCTTGGCGGTTTGCCGCATCGAGAGCATCTTTAAGGCGCAAGTCGGTGTCGAGCGGATTGTACTTCGGACTGCTTTCTTCCTGTGTTCGCGAGTAGTAAAGCGGGGCTGAGACCTTGGCTTTTTCGGGGAAGAACTTGCCCAATTCGAGGTTTGTTGTTACGCTGTAAGCCTTAAAGTTGTCTTTGGCGCGGTCGGCAACGCCGTCTTCCAGTCCGCCGAAACCTTCTGAAACGTATCGTCCTTGCAGGTTAAGGGTTCCGAAATCGGATAATTGCACGTTAAGGTTTCCTTGTGCAGCCCATCCGCCTTCATTCTCATATTCCTTCAATCGCAGTTCGTTCACCCATACTTCGCCGCTTTTTTGCGTGGCGGCATTGTTGCGTACGCCGATGATAATGGTTTTAACCTCGCCCAAAGTGGGGTTACCCATGATGCTGACCTTGTTCTTGGGTTTATCAACATCGTAGGCACTGTATAGCGAAGTAAACGAGGCTAATCCCGTGGCACGTGCCTTATTGCGTGCCTTCTTTAAGTTGGTAAACACGCTGAGGGCAATGTCGAGCATGTTTTCTTCGGGCCAAACGGCACGACTATCTGCCCACAAGCGGTCGTTATAGCGGCGTGCAGGCGTGAGCGAAAGGGGAATATCGTATTCGTAGAAGTTATTTTTGTAGTCGCTACCCAAGCGAATGAACACCGACAATTCGCCGTTGGCCAAGGCTGTGGCATTGGGTTCGAGCGCGTTGGCATGCACAAACATCTGCAAACGACGATATTGTCGCAGGTCGATAGTGGTGTTTTTGTACACGGCTTTTGCTTCGCCCTGACCTAAATTGTCCACAACAAGGCTCAGTGCTTGCTCGTTGTTCTCCACCATTTGCGGCTGGTTGGGGTCGGATCCGCGTTCTATTCCAGGCGGAAGGATATAGTTGACGGGCGTTTTGTCGCTATTTTCTTCGTAGCTTACGGCACTAACCGACATCCTTCCTGTTTGTGAGGCCGTATTGCTAAGGTTTTGTTCGTAACTACGCCATTCGCCCCGCACAAGGTCGAGCGAACCAAAACGCAAAACGATGGGACGCTTAAAGCCCGTGAGGAACATACGCATGAAACGGATGCTGGAAAAGTCGGAGATAGAACCGAACCGCTTTTCGTATTCGCGAACGGGGATGCGGAACTGATACCAAGTAACGTTTTCGTTGGTGCCATTACGCAAGGAGGCCGATGCCTCGCGCTTGTCTACGATGAAGTTACGGCCCACCACCATGTCTTGTGGGCGCAGCGATACGTGGTATTGGTAGTATTTTTCGTATTCGTTGAGCGTATAGTCTTGGTTGATGTCTTCCACATCGGGCGTAGACTTGTACGATGTGTCGTAGCTTTCGCTGCGTTGGTCGCTGTCGGGCGAGTTGCCTTGGGGGTTGTTTATGCGTTTGTATCGTTGCAAGATGGACAGCTCGGCACGGTCGTAATCAGAGCCGCGGAAGTAGTGGTAGTTGTCGTTGGCGGGGTCGGCCTGTATCGAATCGAATACGGCAGCATTCACCCTGCCCCTTACCGCGTTAAGGAACGACTGGTAAGCGGGGAACGAACGCTCCTCGTTATCGTTCAATCCGTTAAATCCAACGTCTTGCAATGCCCTCGCTCCACGTGATGTTGCGAAGGCGTAAGTTGTGGTGGCTTGGGTGGGTATCTTACCCCATTGGGTGGTAACAAAGCTTTGCGAACCGTCGACAGGCATGCCACTTTCGTAGAATTTCTTGCCGTCGCGCAGCACGTCTTCGCTCACTTCGCCCAGGTTGAGGTAGAAGTCGCCGCCGTAGTCGTTGGCGTTGGGCTGGCGGTTAGAATAGATAAAGGGGTCGAGCATCCAGAATTCGATGTACTCGATGTTGGCAGCCTCAAAGTCGTTTGTGTCTAGTTTGCGCATCATACCGCCCCAACGCTTGTCGGGATTGTCGAGTGTACCGTCGGGATTAAGGTCGGGATTGAAGTTGTAAGGTCCTCTTCCGGCCGGATAGAAGGCCAAATTGAGCACCGAAAGGGTTGAAACGCCACCATAACTGTTTTGGTCGCGTTTGGGAAAAAGCTCTCTTACGGGTACTTCGCGCACGTAATGGTTGGACAATTGTTGCAGGTCGCCCTTGATATGCGAGGGCGTTAGCGAGCTACTTCTTCGAGTAAACAGCGGGTCTATGGTGTACCAAGCCAGTCGACTGCGGTTAAATCCGCTGTTAAGCGTGGCTTTGTCGTTGTGTTCGGCAAACATCGAGGGCGTGCTGGCCAGCGTCCACGAGGTGGGTGTGCTAACATCGAGCGAGCTTTTTGTTGTTTCAAAGTCGTCGAGATACGAGGCGTTGTCTTGCGTTCCCTTGTTACGGCCCGCTATAAGGTGGGCAAACTCGCCCGTAAAGCTAATCTGCGAGGGCTGAGTAACGTGCAAGAAGGGTATCTTGTCGAGCAAATTGGTAAGCCATTGGCTTTCTTTCTTCCAGTTAATGTTCAGTCCCCATAGGGTATTGTTCAGCGGTTCGGCACCCATATTCACCTTCGTGGTCAGTGCTTGCTCTGTCAGGTGCTGCAAGGTACCGCTTAGTTGCAGGTCTTTCGAAAAGTTGTATTCCCAGTTTAGGCCGAACATCGTTTTGCGTTGTTGGCCGTAGTCGGTGTTGCTTTCTAGCGAAACGTTCACCGCTGTGCCTGCATCCAAGATGCTTTGGTTAAGGATGGTTACTTCGCCGGCGTAATAATCCACGGTGTAATCTACGCCTTCGGTGAGCCTAACGCCGCCAGCCGTGACCACAACCGAACCTTGCGGCACGTTGTATGCGCCAAGTGAGATGACGTTGGCACTGGTTCCGCGGAATTGTCCGGTAAGAATAAACTTGTATTTCTCGGCAATTTGTTTGGCAATGGTCTTGGTCGAGTCGTACAATTGGTCGTAAGTGTAGCTGCGGGCAACGGCGTCTGGCACGCCCTTGGCCCGAAGATAGTTGTACAGGTGTTTGCCGAAAGGCTGTGTTTTGGGCAAGAACACGCGCCCGTTGCTTATGGTATAGCCCTCAACGAAATCGAAATAGCCGTTGGCATGCACCTTATTGTTGTTGTCAAGTCGGTCTGCGCCCATCACCCTAATCAAGGGTTGGTCTTTTACTTGCGTTTCGGGAATGTAAGTAAGGTAAACGCCTGTGGTGTCGCTTTGATACTTGATGTCTAGACGGAAACGCTCTTTCTCAACCGAAGTTGCCAGATAATACACGTTCTTCATCATCAAATGCCAGTTGCCTTGCCGCGGGTTGTTACTGGTGTTTTTGAGCGATTTAACGAACAATGCCTGATTGGTGTCGGTGTTGTCGGCAGCAAATTCGCCCACTTGATAGGTGTTTCCGCCGTAAGTGTACTCGTACGCCACGGCCAAAACCTGGTCGGTTTGCAGGCCTTGCCTTAGCGAAATGTAGCCCATCGTGGTGTTAACGGTGTACTCGGAGGGTTGGAGTAGTCGTGCGTTTTGAAGTTTTTCGTAGTCGTTTCCGCCCACGAAACCCGCTATTCCGTCGAGTGTTGTCGACGTTTGGTCGATGTTGCGGGCTGCAACGTATGTACTAACCATCGCCGGATATTCGGAGTTGGCGTTGTTGGCAGGCACCAATCCCGATGCGCCCCACAGCGGATTAGAGATGTGGCTCACCTCGCCAAGGTCGGTAAGGGCCACGATATTGCGCGTGTTAGTGGTTGTTCCCGTCTTGTTTGTTACCCAAACCTCCACACGATTGATGCTGATGCCACTCTTAACGGTGGGTAACGAGGCCATCCACTCATCATACTTGTCGCGGAAATAGTGCGAAAGAAAGAAGTGGCGGTTTTCTTCGTAGTTGGCTGCATCCAACTCGAAAGGCGTTAGTTGCACACCTCCGCGCGAAGAAACGCTTTTCGACGACGATTTCTTTTGCGAGGCCACGAGTTGCATTTTCAGCTTACCAAACTGCAAATCAGTACGTATGCCGAAGAGCGAACTAGCCCCCTTGATGAGCGATGAGTTGGCCGGAAAACTCACGTTGCCAGCCTCAACAAGCTTTATTATCTCGTCTTCCTTACCGTCGTATTTCAGTTTAAGGCTCTGCGCATCAAAGTCGAAGGTGGCATCGGTGTTGTAGTTTAGGTTCATGTTCACCTTATCTCCCACCTTTCCGTTCATGTTGATGTTAATCTTCTCGTCGAAGTTCATCGTCGTAGTCTTGCGATTTCGGATGGGTATAGACGGGTTGTCGATGTTTTTTAGCGTAGCGCCGAAACGAATTTCTGCCGAACCTTGCGTTTTGATGCGCACGCCGCCAGGTCCGAATATCTTTTCGGCAGGACCTAAGTCGAAGTGCATGTCGGTAAAGTCGAACTTCTCTTTGCCTTTCGCCTTGTATATCTCGTCGTTCTTTTTCCTGAAAAAGCTGTTGCGTGCTTGTCGTTCGCTCCAACGCCGATATTCGTCGGGTGTCATCATGATAGGCGTTCCCAAATACGTCCTTCCCCATTTCGTTCCAAGCAGATAACGGTCAAGCGTGTCGTTATATTCCACCCCCTGTTTCATGTTTTCAGGACGTTTCAGGTCCATTGCGTTTTGCCATAGGTCGCCATAAGTGGTGGGCGTAGTGGGTTGCACGCGCCAAAACAGTGTTGCAGGGGCTGTTTGGGGGTTGTCGTTGGTTTGTGTTTCGGGTGTGTCTTCGTTGTCAATCACCAGCGTTGTGTCTTCTGGTTGCTCGTCTTCGGGTAGGGTGGGGCGTTCCACGTCGCGTTGAGGCGTGTTGTTTTGGGGCGTGTTGGCGTTTCTTGCAGGTGCCGTGTTGGCGTTTCTTTGCGTGCGGTTGTTTTGCCTTCGCCCTCTGTTGTCTTGCACAAAGGGCAAAGCGAGGGCATAACCCGTCAAGCAAATGACGAGCACCACCATCAACGTCCTTTTTATTTTCTTACTTCGCAGCACGCCTTTTAGGGTCACTTTATCATTTTCAACGCCGCTTTCACCACCTGTTCAACGGGCAGTTCGGGTTGTTCTTTCAGTATTTCAATCACCACTTTGGCCGAGGCTGCCGGCGCAAAGCCCAACATGGTAAGTGCGCCCACGGCCTCGTCCTTCACGGCTGTGTTCATAACCGTGGCGTTTGCGTTTGTGGGTACCGACAATTCTTGGGCCACTCCGCTTGTAACAATCTTGTCTTTCAGGTCTACGATGATGCGTTGCGCCGTCTTTGCGCCAATGCCTTTAACGGTTTTCAGCATCTTGTCGTCGCCGGCGGCAATGACATTGCACAGTTCGGCGGGCGACATTCCCGAAAGAATCATGCGTGCCGAATTGGCTCCAACGCCCGAAACGCTGATAAGCAAGCGATAAAGTTCGCGCTCTTGACGCGTGGCGAACCCATAAAGCGTGTACGAATCGTCGCGCCCGCCCGTTACCAATGCCTCGTGAACAAACAGCTTTACCTTGTCTTTACCTTGGATAGCGGTGTATGTATTCAGCGATATGTTGAGCGCATAGCCCACCCCGGCCGCCTCAATCACAGCCATGGCTGGGGTAAGTTCGGCCAAGTCGCCCTTGATATATTCAATCATTAATGATGTTTTTTATATGTGTACGTATACGTTATTATATAACGACTTTCGGTGCGCATTATTGTGTGTGCGCATAAAAAACTGCATTTGCAGGCGAAAGAAGGGGGCGTAAGTGCCTTTGCGCAAGCTAATTGTGTGCTCAAAAGTGGCGTTTGCGGTTCTGCTCGCATCATTTGCGCCTTATTTGTGAAGTGAAGTTGCACCGCACATGTCGATTTGTAAATAAATTATAAAACGTTAAGTGCAACGCTTGTAGTATAAAATGAAATGCTTACATTTGCTAACGTATAGGAATAGCCGAAGAAATTTAGAGGTAGTTTCTGATGTATTCGTCAGAGTTTGATACAAAGTATCGTTTATGGTAAATGGGTTTTACCATAAAGTAAACTTCTACGGCATTCCTATATTTTTAATATATAACCCTAGATAGCATGGCTCGAAATCATAGAGATGTAAACCTAAAAGCACTAATTGGCAACCAATTGCAATACATATACTCGGCCGACGAACTGACCAATGTACTTAATACCTTGGCCTACAACATTGGTGAGCATTCGGGTTTCAGGCGAAACCAGATGCTTTGCTTTGCAGATACCACTAAAGACAACCGCCGAGCAAAACGCTACCGCATGCACAAAAAGCACGGCGGAACACGTGCTATCGTGGCTCCCCATCAGAGTTTGTTGTACATGTTAAAGGGCTTTAATGCCTTGTTGCAGCAGTATTACGAACCCACAACTTGGTGTTACGGCTTTGTGAAGGGGCGTTCGGTGGTGCAAAATGCCCAACAGCATGTGGGCAAACGCTACATCCTGAACATCGACATCAAGGACTTTTTCCCCTCCATTACTAGGCAAATGGTGGAAGATGTTTTGTTGGCAGAGCCTTTAAAGTGTTCTACCGAGGCCGCCCGACTGCTTTCGGGCCTCTGCACAGCTGCCGAACCGCAGGGCGATGTCTTGCCGCAAGGGTTCCCTACATCGCCAACGCTCTCGAATATGGTATGCAGAAAGATGGACGAAGAACTGGCTGCCGCCGCCCAACGCATAGGGGCAACCTACTCGCGCTATGCCGATGACATGTCGTTTAGCAGCGACAAGGATGTGCTGCGCCCAACGGGAAGTTTTTATTTGCAGGTTTCTGGCATTGTTGAGAAGTACGGATTTAGGCTGAACGACCGCAAAACGCGCTTGCAACGACGTGGACGAAGGCAGCAGGTTACGGGCGTTGTGGTGAGCAATAAGGTGAACGTAGCGCGCGAATATGCACGGCAGATACGTAGCTTGTTGTATATGTGGGAGCGATATGGCTATTGGGAGACTGCCAAAGCAGCCTTGCGCGGTTATTGTGAGCAGTATGGTAAGACTAGGGGACATGGTGAATACCTCACCTTGTATGCGGTTTTGCGCGGCCGACTGAACTATATGAAGATGGTGAAGGGCGGAACAGACCCCACATACCTTAAACTTTGGAACAAGTATAACCAACTGATGCAGCGGGATACTCCAAAGCGCAGGAGGGGTACTTACGGCACTAACGCGCATAGGCCTGAGCCTTCTAGCACCAACGATTATCTTGGCGAACCGCAACGAAAGGGTTGCGCGGGTGTTGTGGCACTCTTTGTGGTGCTTACGTTAGCGGGTTTGCTGGCTTGTAACTTGTTGGCTTAATGTACATTATTGGTTGCTGCACGCATTAATCGGTGGCGTTTTAACCCGCATCGGGCATAAGTATTGCTAAGATTTGTATTGCATAACGCGAAATGCCTTATGCTTATCTTTGTCTTGTTGGATGTTACGATGGTTAAGATTTGTATTGCATAACGCGAAATGCCTTATGCTTGTCTTTGTCTTGTTGAATGTTATGATGGTTAAGATTTGCATTGCATAACGCGAAGTGCCTTATGCTTGTCTTTGCCTTGTTAGTTGTTAAACACATCTTGTTTTTTGGGAGAACGTAAAGTTTTCGGTGTAAATTTTAACATCGAGAGTGCCCTCGCCGTTCACCAATTGCCCATTCTGTGGCAAATTTTCAATTCTCGCGGAGGTTCTTTTTGGCTAAAATTGGCATTAGCCTGTATAATGTTAGCAAACTATTTTGCGGTGCATAAATGCGTATTTATACAGAATGGTGGGCAATTAACAACAAAAAAAGTGCTATTTGCAGCAAATTGCACTGCATTTAGCGGCAAAACGCAAGGTAAAATGCAGCAAAACGCAGTGCGAAATGCAGCAAAACGCAAGGCGTTTTGCTACTAAATGCAAGGTAAAATGCTACAAAACGCAAGGCGGAATGCCGCAAAACGCAAGATGGAATGTATATTCTTGCATCTTGTATGTTGGCTTTTTGGGAGCTGTGAATGGTAAAGAAAGACATACTTAGAGGGAAAACGTACTCAAAAAGGTGGTGTTTTGACCATTAAAAGTCGTTTTTGGGGTGGCGAAAATTTGCGATTCGGCGACAATCTAGAAAGGCAAAATGGTGCATTTTGCTTGTGCTGTGCTCAAAAATAGACAAAAAATAGAATGTGAAAGACCGAAATTCCTGCTAAATAACATGCTTTTGGGCGTTAGTTTTCGCTAGAAGGAGTGGCGAATAGATTGCGTTTTGTAAAATATGTCGTAATTTTTTAACTCTGCGAGATTGTGTGTTTTTTAGCTGTTGAGTTTGAAGATATCTTGACTTCAATAAAAGGTAAGCAAATTAAGACATTGAAATCATTTATGCCTCTGTCTTACAGTGAATCTACATTGTGGATAATTTGAGCACCCATAGAAAGTGCCGTATTTACCTCGCCGCTCTATAAGATGGCCTCTACACTTTGGACAGACACCCTGTTTGATAGTTTCATTGACTTCTCTTGCTGTCGCCTGTATGTTCTTAATATGTTGTCTGTCGCTTACGCTCTCTCTTATATTGTTTTCATTGAGTATTGTAAGTATGGTTTGAACATCATTATCTGTCAGGTATGTCGCTTTATATCCACTTATCACCTCCAAGAGTTTGTCTTCGTAAATGACATGATGGTTACTCTTGACGTTATTCAACACGGCTTCGCCAGTAAACACGACAATAGGAACTATTTTAACATGTGGATAAGCGGTTAGCAGCTCTTTAATTTTGAGAGCATGACCTGCAGATTGCTTAACTGGGTTATAAAAATGCTTCTTTGTGACGTACGTGTATGTTTTCCACCACTTTTTCGCAAAAGTAACTTTGGTTACTATAAGCTGCGTCCATTCCTTGCGGTTGTCATCTCCGTATATATTGCCTCGATAGTTCTTGGTTTCGATGGCAATGATGCCATACTTGCTAACAACGATGTGGTCGATTTGTGTTGTGCCTTTTTTTGTTTTCAACACAATGTCACACAATATATGGTATTCTTTCGGTAAATGGGAAAGGATGTCATTTACTCTCTGTTCACCCCGTTTGCCTTTCTGCTTTGGAGAGGAGTACCACCATCCGAGGAAAAAAAGGCCGATGATGATAACAAGTGGAAGTATGGATAAAAACGACTGCATGAATTATCTCATCTCAATTATTATATAGAAGTCATCTTGACTATTCTCTCAATCTTGTCTTCGTTCAGAAAGGTTAACAGTCAAGACAATTTCAACGCAAATAGTCATAAGCAGTTGAAAGCGAGTCAAAAACAACCATGTACTTAGAGCCATAAAAGGAGGCTAACCCTCTTCTTCCAGCATTTTCTTTATTTCCTCGTCGGTCTTAGTCAATTTGTCTTTGCACATCTTGATAAGTTTTTGAGCTTTTTTCAGTTCGTCGGCAAGCGAGTCGAGGTTGAGTTCGCCTGTTTCCATTCGGCGAACAATAACTTCTAGTTGTGCCACAGCCTCTTCGTATTTCATTTCTTGTTTAGCCATAATTTGAGTTTTTGAGTTGTGTGAGTTTATGAGTTTATGAGTTTATGAGTTTATGAGTTTATGAGTTTATGAGTTGTTGAGTTTATGAGTTGTGTGAGTTATTGAGTTTATGAGTATATGAGTTGTGTGAGTTGTTGAGTTATTATGTTTATGAGTGTTTGGCTTTATAAGCTTATTTGTTGTTGAGCGTAATGGGTTTATAGGGTTAGCAAACTTACTAATTCACTTCCAAACTCATAAACTCAACAACTCAATACCTCACAAACTTCCAAACTCAAATCCTTATTCAACAACAGATTTTACCTTTCCCTTTTGCAGTTGCGTTACTATTACATCGCCCTTTTGCAATTGGTTGGCGTTGCGTACCACCTTTCCGCCGTGCGTAGTGATGCTATAACCCTTGCTAAGCAGTAAGGTGGGGTCGTGCGCTTTGATGGCTTGTTCCAGCAGTTCGAGGCGATGTGCGGCCTTTGTAAGCAAGCGTTCGGCGTGGGTTGGCAGGGAAAGTGTCAGCCGTTGCAGGCGCAAGTCTTGTCGTTGCAAGGTGGTTGTTATGGTGTTTTGCATGCGCAGGGCCATGTTTTCGAGCCTTTTCTCTTGCCTTGTACGCACCAACGAAAACAACATCGGCACCTTTTCGGTAAGTCGGGCCAGTTGGATGCGCTCCAATTCCATGCGCCTTTGCACTAGGTGTACCATCTCTTCTTGTGCATCGAGAATGCGTTGGTAGGTCTCCGCGAGGTGTTCTACCAGAAAAGCAGCCGCAGCGGTGGGCGTTTTTACACGGCGGAAAGACACCATATCTAGTACACTTTCGTCGCGGTCGTGCCCGATGCCGGTGATGATTGGTAGGGGGAAGTTGGCTACATTCTCGGCCAATGGCAGGCTGTCGAAGCCACTGAGGTCGCTTGTGGCCCCTCCGCCACGTATGATAACCACCACATCGAAGTCGGCTAGCCGCTCGTTGATGGCGTTAAGGGCCGCAATGACGCTCCGTTCTACGCCTTCGCCCTGCATGGTGGCGGCAAAAAGCTGTACCGAGAATTGCAAATGCCATTCGTTTTCGTGCAGATGACGGTAGAAATCGCCGTAACCAGCCGCTTGTACGCTGGAAATAACGGCCACACGCTGCGCAAATAGCGGTAGGCGAAAGTCTTTTTGCAGGTCGAACACACCTTGTTGTTTCAGTGTACGCACGATTTCGAGCCGCTTGCGCGCCATGTCGCCCAGCGTGTAAGTGGGGTCTATGTCGGCCACAATCCATGAAAAGCCGTAGGCTTCATGGAAATCGGCGTACACCAAGAGCCTTACTTTCAGTCCTGCACGTAGTATTTGGTTGGCGTTGCGTTCGAAGTGGGGGCGCAAAAACGCCCATTTGTTCTTCCAACATTTGGCCGATGCCTTGGCCACGGGCGTGTTTCCTGCCGCGTCTTTCTGCACCAACTCCATGTAACAGTGGCCGCGAACCTCCCTCATTTCAGAGATTTCGGCCTCTACCCAATATTCGTCGGGCATGGTTATGGCGAGCGCATCGCGCACCATTTGGTTCAGTTCGTACAGTGTTAGGGTTTCTTTGCGCATGGGTTTGGGATGTAATGGCGTGGTGAGCCGTGCGGTTGGCGGCTCTTTACATGATGCAAAGTTAAGGTAAATGGTGGTAACGACAAAATATAATTCGATTAAATGGGGGGGGAAGTGGTAAGTAGTAAGTGGTAGGGTAGTAAGTAGTAGAGTAGTAGGGTAGTAAGTAGTAGAGTAGTAAGTAGTAGAGTAGTAAGTAGTAGGGTAGTAAGTAGTAGGGTGGTAAGTAGTAGGGTGGTAAGTAGTAGGGTGGTAAGTAGTAGGGTGGTAAGTAGTAAGTAGTAGGGTAGTAAGTAGTAAGGTAGTAAGTAGTAAGGTAGTAAGGTAGTAAGTAGTAAGTAGTAAGTAGTAAGTAGTATGTTGTAAAGTGGTAAGTAGTAAGTAGTAGGGTGGTAAGTAGTAAGTAGAAAGTAGTAAGTAGTAAGTAGTATGTAGTATGTAGTAAAGTGGTAAGTAGTAAGTAGTAGGGTGGTAGGTAGTAGGGTAGTAAGTTGTAAGTAGTAGGGTAGTAAGTTGTAAGTAGTAAAGTAGTAAAGTAGTAGGGTGGTAAGTAGTAGGGTGGTAAGATGGTAAGCGGTAAGGCGTAAGTGGTAAGTGCACTTACTTACTCTTTTACTCCTTACTACTTACTACTCTTACTACTTACTACTTACCACCCTACTACTTTACTACTTTACTACTTACTACCTTACTACTTACTACTTTACTACTCTACTACCCTACTACTTACTACCCTACTACTTTACTACTTTACTACTTACTACTTTACTACCTACTCCTTCACCACTTTGAGCGTGTCTTGCACCTTGCCCCTAGTGGCTTTCACAACGTAAACTCCCGCAGGCAGATGGCGTAGTGACAGCACGTGGGGTGGCTTTGTTGCCGATAATACACGTGCACCGTGCATGGCGTACACCTCAATAGCATCGTAATCGACGGCGGTGAATAGGTTGTTGCCGTCGAAACGCAATGGGGTCTCGTCCGCATTGGCCTTATTGCGCGGCAATGCAGTGGTGGAAAGGTCGTAGGATAGCAATGGACAAACAGCCATCGACAAGGGTTCGTCGTCGTTGCGATACCATGTATAGGTGCCAGTGGGCTTGTTGTTGCCGTCTTCGTCGGCCAAGAGATGGTATGTTGTGGACTTTTCTTTCGCTTGTCTGCGTAGGCAAAGGATGGCAATCTTGTCCGAATTGTTGCCCTCGTCGTTGTTGGGCAGTCCGCCAATAACCACGAAGAACTCCTTCTCTACCGTTGCAGGCGTGTTGAAAGTGAAGGTGGTGGGCTTTATCGCATTGTTGTCGTAAACCAATTCAGACGCTTTTAGCGTAGAAGTGGCGAGCACTTGGCCAGGCATACCCTTGTCGTCGGCCAGCGTTAAGGCAACGCTTATTTCGGCATTAGGACTAACGGTGACCGTAGACCCAAAGTAAACGTCAACGCTTTTCACTTCGGCCTTGGCCTGTGGCGCATCGAAACGTTCGGCAAACTTAGACATGCCGAGCCAGTTAGAGCCTGCGTAGAAACCATAAAATCCCAGTCCAATGACATCGATGTTGGGGTTTTCTTCGGGCGTTATGTTCCAAATGTGCTGCTGTCCGCCCACTTGTATGTAGTTTACTAGCGCATCTTTGCTGGTTCCGGCATCGTTGGTGGCACGTAATCCCACGCTGAATACACCTTGTTTGTTGTAAGTAATGGTGGGGTTTTGCTCGTTGCTCTGCTCTATGTTTGCCCCATTGAACGACCATTGCCATTGGGTGGGGTTGCCCTTAGAGAGGTCTTTAAACGTAAGCGACGAGCCTAAGGCGATGAAACGGCCAACGAATGGCGAGAGATAACCGCCTGGTTCTACCCCGATAAAGGCTTGCGGAGCCTTCTTGCTTACGTTTACATAGGCCTCGCGCGTAAAGGTGTGCTCCTCCGTACCATTGCTAACGGTCAGCGTTACGGGGTAAGTTCCTGCCTTTGCATATACAACTTTGGGGTTCTCGTCGATGGAGACATTGGGTGTTCCGCCCTCAAACTTCCAATTATAAGACGTAACCTTGCCTACGGAAGAATTGTAAAACGCCACTTCTTCGCCCTCAACGACGTGGATGGAGGTGGCGTTTGCATCGCTTTGCGATACTTCGAACCCGTCGATAAACACGTCTTCGCCACCTGAACCCTCATAGACAAAGGAGAATTGTACATTCTTTTGGGCGTAGGCCGATAGGTTTACGTTGAACTTGTTCCAGTTGGGGCCATCGAAAGCATTGTCTTGCGACCATTTGAACGCATCGAGTAATTCTTCTGTTTCCTTTGCGGCTACATCGGTGATAAGTAGTTTCCACTTGGCAAAGACCAGCAACCCAGGACTGAAACAGGCGTAAAAGCTACACGTGCTGTTGGGCTTGATGGTTATTTGGGGCGACTGGGCAGTTTCCTTTTGCTTTTTGTTGGAGTAGCTAATTCCTAGCGAGAACTTGCTGTTGGGATTGAAGTAAGAGAAGGGTTTCAGCCCTTTCCAGCTTGGTTGTTCGTATAATTGCCACGTGGCAGTGTTGTTAAGGGCGAAGTATTTCCACTGATTGGCTTCTTCAACCGAGTCCCACCCCATACTATAATAAGGTGTGGTTCCTCCAAAGGCATAGAAATTGGCTTGTAAAGATTGTCCGTATGCTGCATAACACAGGCAACAGAGCAAGATGAGTAGAGTTCTTTTCATCATGTCGAGATTTTAATTTGTAATTAAAATATTGTTTTTGTGTTGCAAATATACACAATAATATGTTTCAAACCAATAAAATAACATGTTTTGTTGGTTTTATAGCTGTGCGAAAGGTGTGAGGAAGAAGGGCACGCCAGCAACACTTGCATTAGTTGTTCTTGAAATGTTGAGGGCAAGTTAAGCCCCAATTGGTTCATTAGACCACTTGTCAAATATTTTAAGTTATGTCCATCGCTTCCTGTTCATCTAAAAAATAATTTGTGATTATCTTTGTTGTTGCTTTTATTTTACTTAAATTTGCGGTATTCAACTTAAACATCAATAAGTTAATGGCACACGGAATTTACCTTGACAAACCTTCGCCATACACCACATTTGTGTTGAAGTGAATTACAATCAATGGGTTCTTAGTGCCTGTCGATACGCTCTCAATTGTCTAAATAAAAAGTTAATGACGTAATGTCTTCTTAAACAGACTGGCGTTGTAGAAAGCTCTCCCCAACACATTTTTTAATTATCTGAGACAATGAAAACAATGTTGATTAAAGTATTGTTGTGTGGCCTACCCATTAGTTTGTGGGCTCAAGCTACACATGTGATTGAACCGGCCATACTGGAAGTGAGATATAAGGTGGTGTATGGCAAGGACAAAGACGAATATGCTTTGCGGTGTGGTAAACATACGAGTCAATATATTGTAAGCATCC
>NZ_HE999452.1:56312-79574 GCF_000312305.1 Prevotella conceptionensis 9403948
ATTGGATGCTTACAATATATTAATATAGACACGTATGTGTCTGACTCTATGAGCAACTCTCCAAATGGCCCCGACTATGACATGGAACGCCTCAGAAGAATGATGGATGCCCTTGAACATCGTGACGACGACAGTAAACGCATGCCTTATAGCCCAGGGTGTGGACAGTATTTATACCGAAATCTAACGCAAGGTAAAATCACTGTGTATGCTTCTTTGTTCGGCGATCATTGTTTTTATGAAGAACCCATACCACAAATGGACTGGCATTTGGTGGCAGATAGCACGCGAACGATAGTTGGCCAGCAATGTCTAATGGCTAAAACGCGATTCAGGGGGCGTGAATGGACGGTTTGGTATGCACCCGAGGTTGGCATTCCACTTGGACCTTGGAAACTGGCAGGCTTGCCTGGGCTGATATTAAAAGCCCATTGCGAGAACTACATAGACTTGGAGGCGAACAGCCTACAAACCAAAGGCGTGCCGCCCGTTACGTTCTACAATTTCTATAACCATAAGTACACACTCATCGCACGTGAGAAATACCTGAAAGCAAGTACCGATCCCAAAACCTATCCACCCAAAACAATCATCGCCCCACCAATGGAATTAGAGTGAATGGCAAGAGTGAAGAGTACGAATAAGTGGTTTTCTTGGAGGCTCCTAGCTCACTTTCATGCTCTCCTTATATTATAGATGTGGCGGCATAGTGCACATGTTCACATCACGTAACTAAACTTTTACAACGATGAAAAAGGCATGTTTGATGGCAATAGCCATATTGTGGACTTTCGTCACATGTGCACAAGTGGTGAAAGTGGAAGGTCGGTTGACTGATACAAACGGTCAACCGATGCAATGGGTTGTGGTGAAACACGTGGATGCAGAAAGCAACAAGATGCTGAATTATTGCCAAACTGATGCGGAAGGGCGATTCGGCATCGAGGCCAAGGTGGGAAACAGCCTGCAAATTTCCTCTCTTGGGTATAAGGCTAGGCGTATTGAAGTGAAGGAGGGCATGCCTTTCCAAAGGCTGACAATGGCTGATGATGCCGTGACGCTTAAAGAAGTGAACGTGAAATCAGAGAAGGTGAAGCTTAGTGGAGACACAATAAAATATTTGTTAGCAACCTATGCACAAGCCGGCGACCGAACATTAGCCGACGTGTTGAGGCGCGTTCCTGGTTTTGAAGTGAACAAGGAGAGCGGCCAAATTTCCTATGGAGGAAAGCCGATAAGCAACTTTTACATCGAAGGACTCGACCTTCTGGGATCTAAATACGGTGTGGCCACCAATACGCTACCGCAAGGTGAGGTGGCATCGGTGGAGGTGATAAAACACCATCAACCGGTAAGAGTACTTGAGGAATTTACTTATACCAACGACGATGCCGTGAACATACGTATGAAAGACGGAGCGAAGGCACACTGGATCGTTACGGCCAAAGGCAGTGTTGGCCTAAAAAGTAAGGGCACTTTGTGGGAAGCCGAGAGTTTTGCTATGCGCATTAAGCCACAATGGCAGCTGATGGCTACCTACAAATCAAACAATTTGGGTAAGCCAATAGGCAAGGAAACAACAAACCTGTTTAACTTCGACGAGATAAGTAGTAGGCTAACAGACGTGATACAGCTGCCTGTGGCTAATTCGGGATTTCTTGGTAGGCGGTCGCTTTTCAACAGAAGCCATAGCTTTACGTTAAATACGCTGAAACGCATAAACGACATTTCGCAGGTGAATTTGCAACTGATATACGAGAACAACGAAGAAAATACGTGGGAAAGACGGGTGACTGAATATTATAGAGCAGGTGACACGCGCCTGACAGACAACCAAAAACATGGATTGACCCGTGAGAACAATCTCCACGCCTTATTGAAATACGAGAACAATGCCAACAACCAGTACTTGAAAAACAAGCTACAAGGCGACCTGGAATGGCGTAAGCAATGGCTAAACGAGACAGGAACGAATGCCCATATCGTGTATGCCAAGCTACCGAAGTTTACCGTCAGAGACGACCTTTACCTTATCAAACGGTGGGGTAAGCACCTCTTGTCGTTCAATTCGGGCAGCATCTACGAAACAAGGCCACAGCGAATACAAGCAGATTCGGCTTTACAGACTCTTACACAGCATTATTTTGAAACCAACACAAGTTTGCAAGGAGCCTTGCTTATAGGTAAAGTAAAACTATCGACAAGCCTTGGTGTGAATGCGGTTGTGCATAATTTGCAGTCCAATCTCTATGGCGTGCCCGATAGTGTTTGGGCTAATAAGATAGGTGATGGTCGTTTCGGTTTCTGCCAACTATACGCCAATCCCGAAGCGGAATATCGTTTGCGCGACGTACGCTTTACACTTTCGGCCTTCTTGGAACACAACATGTATTGGTATCGGGGGCATGGTGGCCAGTGGCATACATACGTCTCGCCCGGCCTAACCATACAGTGGAATGCCACGCCACGGTTAGAATTCAGGTGTAGTGCAAGCGAGTACACTTCGCAAGTAGACATCAACAGGTTTTTCGACGTGCTAATTCTGCAAGATTATGAGTATGCCAGCAGGGGTTATAACGGCTATGCAGTGTGCAGGGAACGAAACGTACGACTAAGAATGCTATATAAAAATGCCTTGCAGGCTACGCATTTTAACGTGAATGTGACACGAACGCAGGGCACGAACCCATATACCACATCGCGTGAGTTTGTGGGAAAGTACATTGTGTTGTCGCTGTTGCCCTTCGAAACGCGGTATAATATGTGGAAAGTGACATCGATGTTGTCAAAGGGATTTTCGCTGTTCAACACTAAACTGCAAACTATGGTGGACTATAACCATACGAACACCTACATATCGCAAGATGGAATGCGTATGCCCTTGCAAACAGACGGACTGTGGTTAAAGACTAGTCTCAACATGGTTTTATGGAAAGGAATGGACTTTAACTATGCCCTGTCTTACCGTTGGAGCAAGATGTACATGCCCGATTGGGACAAAAGGTCGTCGCTAAATAACTGGCATCACGAGGCACAGGCCACCATTCCGCTTGTGGGTGCAATGAAATTGGAAACCAACTTGGAATGGTATCGCAATCAATTACCTGACAGAGGCTATAAGGATATGGTGTTTGTAGACCTGGCTTTGGGGTATGTGGGCAGACACATTGACTGCAAGTTGAAGTTAACCAATGCGCTGAACAAGAGCAGTTACGCTTACAGTATGAATAACGACTTGGTGCGGACTACTACAGACATGCGTGTTAGAGGGCGTGAACTGGTGTTGACGCTCACATATAGGCCGTGATGCATGGTGTGAATTGCTGCTAACGGTGATACACTCGGATTGCGATGGGGTTGCAAAAGAAAACTGTACACTCGTCAACTTGCCAGCCTTTGTCAACTTTTCAGCGAGAAATTTAACATTATAAGTGCCCTTTTTATCCACCAATCGCCCACCTTGCCGCAAAAAATCGATTCTCGCGAAGGTTTGTTTTGATGCAAAAAGGGGTTAGTCCGTGAATGCAGCAAAATGAATTTATATTTAAAAAGACTGCCATTTGTACCACATTTTGGACTATTTGCGGCTAAATGTACTGCAATTTGCTGCAAAACGAAGTGCAATTTGCTGCAAAACGCAGTGCGTTTTGGTGCTAAATGCAGTGCGTTTTGATGCTAAACGCAAGATGAAATGGTGCTAAATGCAGTGCAATATGGTGTAAAATGCAAAACGAAAAGAATAAATATGCGCCGTAATGGTATAAACAAAACCTTAAAGAACCATGAAATACATGGCAAAAAAGGGCAAAATGGTGGTTAAAAAGTGGGGTTTGGGGGTCTAAAAGTGGTTTTTTGGGCTGCAAAAATCATGAGTTGGCAACCAATCTAGAAGGGCTAAATGGTACAAAATGCAGGTTTTTTCTTAAAATTGAACATATTGGAAGGTGCCAAAGACTAGAAATAGTGGCAAATAACCTACTTTATGGCCTATATTTTCGCTAGAACGGAGCGGAAATTAGAGCGGTTATGTAAAATAAAAAATAATAATTTAAGTTTTTGAGTTGATAAGTTTGTGAATTGTTGAGTTTGTGAATTGTTGAGTTTGTGAATGGATGTCTTCGGGAGTTGTTGGGCTTTTGTGAATTTATAAGCCGGTGAGTTGGCTTATCCTGTACACCTCTCAATTTGTAGAAATATTGAAGGTCAAGACGACTTCATTGATATAGGTTAAGATTGTGCACGTTTTAACGCAAATTGCATAGCGAAGGGTGTTTTTTGTTGGCTTGTTTGCCGTTATTTCATTGTAATGCACTACTTTTGTAGGTCGCAGCTGGCATTTGTTTGTTACATCGCCTGCTGGCGACAAACAGAATGATAACAATACAAACATTTAAGAATATGAAAAAGATTAGAGCGGCCGTAGTGGGCTATGGCAACATTGGGCAATATACATTGCAGACGTTGGAGGTGGCTCCCGACTTTGAAGTGGCTGGTATCGTAAGGCGACAAGGGGCTAAGGAAAGGCCGATGGAGTTGGAAAAGTACAACGTGGTGAGCGACATTGCCGAACTACATGATGTGGATGTGGCTATCTTGGCTTTGCCTACGCGCGAGTGCCCGGCATACGCCAAGAAGTATTTGGCTATGGGGATAAACACGGTAGATAGCTTTGACATCCACACGAACATAGTGAACTATCGTGCGGAACTGATGCCTGTGTGTAAAGAACATGGCCGAGTGAGCGTTATTTCGGCAGGATGGGACCCGGGTTCAGACTCTATCGTGCGCATGTTGATGCAGAGTTTGGCACCCAAAGGCTTGTCGTACACCAACTTCGGACCTGGCATGAGCATGGGGCACAGCGTGTGCGTGCGCAGTAAGAAGGGGGTTAAGAATGCGCTTTCGATGACTATCCCTCTGGGCGAAGGCATTCATCGCAGGATGGTTTATGTGGAATTGGAGGATGGCGCACGACTTGAAGATGTGGCCGCAGAGGTAAAGGCGGATCCGTATTTCGCTAACGACGAGACGCATGTGTTTGCCGTGAAGTCGGTAGACGAGGTTCGCGACATGGGGCATGGCGTTCATTTGGTGCGCAAAGGCGTTAGCGGAAAGACCCAAAACCAGCATTTCTCTTTCGATATGAGCATTAACAACCCCGCACTAACGGCGCAGGTGCTGGTTAATGTGGCTCGCGCCTCCATGCGTTTGCAGCCTGGATGCTATACTATGGTTGAGATTCCTGTTATTGATATGCTGCCTGGGGATAGGGAAGAGCTGATTGGACAGATGGTTTAAAGGTGAAAAGGTGGTTTAAAAGTGAAGAGGTGAAAAAGTGAAAGGTTGAAAAGATGGCTTCGCCTGCTAACTTGTCAACTTGTTCACTAGTAAACTTGTCAGCTCGCTTAGGTGAAAAGGAGGTTTAAAAGTGAAGAGGTGAAAAAGTGAAAGGGTGAAAAGATGGCTTCGCCTGCTAACTTGTCAACTTGTTCACTAGTAAACTTGTCAGCTCGCTTAGGTGAAAAGGAGGTTTAAAGGTGAAGAGGTGAAAAAGTGAAAGGGTGAAAAGATGGCTTCGCCTACTAACTTATCAACTTCTTCACGAGTAAACTTATCAACTCGTTCACGAGTAAACTTATCAACTCGTTCACAAGTAAACTTGTCAGCTAGCTTTTGACTTGAAAGGCTTACAAGGAGAGCTTTGATTAACTATTGAAAATAAAAGGGGCGTGCTACCAATAAATGGTAACACGCCCCTTTGTTGTTCAGCATTATGTGAACTGATAGTTCAAACCCCAAGAAACAGGGCATATCATTCCCCCTGCTCCCCTTTGGAGAGGAGTAAGGGGTGAGTACTTTTTAGCGTGCCTTGTAACTTTCCAAGTCTTCCACCTTAAAGTTGGCGATGAAGGCATGGTTTCCTATAACGGCTTCTTCTGTCATGCGAACATACACGTTTGCGCTCTTTTCGAAGAGTTCGGGGGCTTTCGATGCGTCGGCAATGATGAGCAACGACATGAAAATCTCGGCAGTCATCTCGTAAAGGCGACGTGCAAGGAAGTCTTGTCTGTCTTGGTTGCCACACGCTTTCACGTTGTTCACGCATTCTTCGTAGCGTTCCACCAACTTGGCCACACGCTCTTTAAGCGGTTGTAGGTTCTCGGCCACCTCCTCTTCGAGCATCTCTTTCATGATGCCGAGATAGGTTCCGTTGGTGATATAGCGAATGGCGGCCACCACTTGCAACTGCGTTGTGCCCTCGTAGATAGAGAAAATGCGTGCATCGCGATAGAGGCGTTGGCTCTTATACTCCATGATGAAACCCGAACCACCATGAATTTGTATGGCATCGTAGGCGTTTTGGTTGGCGTATTCAGAGTTCATACCCTTCGCCAGTGGCGTGAAGGCATCGGCCAAGCGCATGTATTTCTTTTGCTCGGCGCGCTCTTCGGGCGTAAGTTTGCGCTCGCGTGCGATGTCGTCGAGTGCTTTATAAACGTCAACATAGCGTGCCGTTTGGTAGAGAATGCTACGTCCTGCATCCAGTTTGGCCTTCATGCGCGAGAGCATGTCGTACACGGCAGGGAAGTCGATGATGTTTGTTTCAAACTGTCTACGTTCGCGAGCGTAGTTCAATCCTTCGGTATAGGCGGCCTGCGACACGCCAACGCTCTGTGCGGCGATACCCAAACGGGCACCGTTCATCAATGCCATAACGTACTTGATGAGGCCCAAACGCGTTTCGCCACATAGTTCGGCCTTTGCATCCTTGTACACTAACTCGCACGTTGGCGAGCCATGTATGCCCAGTTTATTTTCTATATGACGCACGGTAACGCCTCCTTGACGCTTGTCGTAGATAAACATCGACAGTCCGCGACCGTCTTTCGTGCCCTCCTCAGAGCGCGCCAAAACCAAGTGGATGTCGGAATCGCCATTGGTGATGAAGCGTTTTACGCCATTGATAAGCCAGCATCCGTCCTTCTCCGAGTAGGTGGCTTTGAGCATTACGCTCTGCAAGTCGCTGCCTGCATCGGGTTCGGTGAGGTCCATCGACATCGTTTCGCCTTGACAAACACGCGGAATGTACTTCTTGCGCTGCTCTTCGTTGCCGAATTCGTACAGCGTTTCGATGCAGTCTTGCAAGCTCCAGATGTTTTGGAAACCAGCATCGGCCGTCGCCATCATTTCCGATGCCATCGAATAAGGCGTTATTGGAAGGTTCAAACCTCCGTAACGGCGTGGCATGGAGATACCCCACAGGCCTGCTTTGCGCGTGGCATCGAGGTTCTCGAACGTTTTCGAGGCATACACCATGCGTCCGTCAACGAGGTGTGGACCCTCTTCGTCAACCGATTCGCTGTTTGGTTCGATAACGTTAGCGGTGATGTCGCCCGTTATTTCCAACAGTTGCTTATAGTTTTCGATGGCGTCGTCGTAGTCAACGGGTGCGTCGTCGTATTTATCTTTATCTTCAAAGTTGCGCTCTTTCAGCTCAACAATTCTTTTCATCAGCGGGTGATGAAGGTGGAACTCCAACTCGGGAGCGTCCGAAAAGTAATTTGCCATATCGTAATAAATAAATTGGCCTCACCCCCGACCCCTCTCCGAGGGGAGAGGGGAGTGGTATGTTTGTTTACTTCATACGGACGACGGGTGTTTTGTTGGTAACCCTCGCGGACGTATTGCTTTTGAAGTTAAAACTTAAATATCTGCGAACAGCGTGATAAAGTAGATGAAAGGCGAACCATTCTCCTAGTTTATATGTTGTTCGGAGATGAGGCGGGTGATAATTCCTTAATGATTAAATAGATATTCTTTGATGCTGTGCAGAACCTTATCAAGGCTTTTGTCAACCACATCATTGCTGAAACGGATAACATGAAAGCCCTTTTGTTCAAGAACTAGGCTACGGGTGGCATCGTCTGCTTGTTGTTCTGGCGAGTTGTGATACTCGCCGTCCACTTCCACTACCAATCGTTTTTCCAAGCAAACGAAGTCGGCGATGAAGTCGCCAATGGCGTGTTGCCGTCTAAACTTATATCCACACGACAGATGTCTAAGTGCATTCCACAAGCGTTCTTCGCTTGGTGTCATTTCCTTTCGATTGTTATGTGCGAATGTTTTCAGTCGTGAATAGCGGTCGGGTGCAGCCGTTTCGTACCCATAAACATTGTCCTTGTCCATCAGGTTCTTGCCGTTAAGCAATTAGTTGTATGTAAGCTTTGTGCATACCCAAATTGGTTTCTCACAGACAGGCCTCATTTAATATTCCTGAGGTTGTTGGTTGGAGATAGCCCTGCGGCCATTTTGTACCGAAGTAACTTGCAAATCATTGTCTAAGCATATTACTCCCCTCTCCCTTTGGAGAGGGGTTGGGGGTGAGGCCGATTGCTGTTTTGGGTCTGTTTCTTTACTACTTATTCTTATAATACTTAATCAGCTTCGGCACCACCTCTTCTACCGTACCCACGATAACATAGTCTGCAATCTTGTTGATGGGTGCATCGGGGTTGGTGTTGATAGAGATGATGATGCCGCTGTCTTGCATTCCGGCGATGTGTTGTATCTGTCCAGAGATACCGCAAGCGATGTACACCTTGGGATGAACGGTAACGCCCGTCTGCCCAATCTGCCTATCGTGGTCGGCCCAACCTGCATCAACGGCGGCCCTACTTGCTCCCACCTCGCCATGTAGCTCCTTGGCAAGTTTGAAAAGCAGGTCGAAACCCTCTTTGCTGCCTACGCCATAGCCACCGGCCACAACGATGGGCGAGCCTTTGAGGTTGTGCTTGGCCTCTTCAACGTGGCGGTCGAGCACCTTTACCACATAACTCTCGGGTTGCACGTACTGTGTAACGTCGGGATAAACGGTTTCTCCCTTGTAGTTGTTGTCCAGCACCTTCTTTTGCATCACGCCACTCCTCACGGTTGCCATTTGCGGCCTGTGGTCGGGGTTGACAATCGTTGCAACGATGTTTCCACCGAAGGCGGGACGAATTTGGTACAGCAGCTTATCGTAATGCTTGCCAGCTTTCTTGTCGTCATAGTCGCCAATCTCCAGCTGGGTGCAGTCGGCGGTAAGGCCGCTGGTAAGCGACGACGACACGCGCGGCCCCAAATCGCGACCGATAACCGTTGCGCCCATCAGGCAGATTTGCGGTTTCTCTTGTTTGAAGAGGCTCACGAGGATGTCGGTATGTGGTGCAGACGTGTAGGGAAACAGGCCCTCGGCATCAAAGACGAAGAGCTTATCTACGCCGTAAGGCAGAATTTGGCCTTCGACATGGCCTTTAATTCCCGTGCCTGCAACTACGGCATGCAGCTGCACACCCAGTTCGTTGGCCAGGCTGCGCCCTTTGGTTAGCAATTCTTGAGACACTTCGGCCACCGTCGCGTCTTCTATTTCGCAATATACAAATACGTTGTTCATGTCTTTTTTAAAGTTCTTGCGTGTTCGAGTTTCTTTATTTGCTGTTGCCGAACATAGAAACTCGTCTACTTATCCGATAATCTTTTCGTCCAACAATTCTTTCATCATCGCCTCGATGTCGGCGTCTGCGGCCGTTAGCGTCTTGCTTTCCTTAGCTTGGAACACGATGTTTTGCACGCTCTTCACCTTTGTGGGCGAGCCGCTAAGTCCGCATTGGGCTGCATCCCCGTCCACATCGGCCACGCTCCATTGGTTGAGCGTGAGGTAAGGGCGCAGCTCGAACAGTTCGGGATGCGGCTCTTTGCCGTTGCGTTCCATGGGGCAACGTGCATTTTTGTACTTCATCACCAGCTTAGCGTTGCAAGGGCGGCATGGCGCGGCACTTCCGTTAACTGTCACCACGCAAGGCATGGGTGCCTCAACCGTTTCAACACCGCCGTCGATGTGTCGGCGAATGGTTAGCTTTCCATCCTCAACTTTCAGTATTTCCTCGGCGTATGTAACCTGATTAAGGCCCAATTTCTGTGCCACCTGCGGTCCTACTTGTGCCGTATCGCCGTCAATGGCCTGTCGTCCGCCGATAACGATGTCCACATCGCCAATCTTTTTGATGGCAGTAGCCAAGGCGTAGGATGTGGCCAGCGTGTCGGCACCGGCGAAAAGCTTGTCGGTAAGCAGCCAACCCGTGTCTGCTCCGCGGTAAAGCCCTTGTCTGATGATTTCACCTGCACGTGGCGGCCCCATCGTCAGCACGCCAACGGTAGAGCCAGGGTGCTGTTCTTTAAGGCGCAGGGCCTGTTCCAATGCGTTTAAGTCTTCTGGATTAAAGATGGCGGGCAAGGCAGCGCGGTTCACAGTGCCTTCTGCCGTCATGGCATCTTTGCCCACGTTTCTCGTGTCTGGTACTTGTTTGGCAAGTACAACAATTTTCAAACTCATAGATTTTATAGTAATATAATGTGATTTCTGCTTGTAAAAGTACACTTTTTTTGCTTTATGGCAAAAGAAATGAAACGAAAAAAACGTAAGAGGGGCTGTGTGTTGCAGTTTAATAGGTGTCGTTAAGTGCTTTAAGGGGGGAGCTATTGTCGACATTGGCAGCAAGTGCAAGCGTATCAGCGCGCGCTGTCTTGGTGTTTAACTCGCGCGCGTATATATTAATAAGGTGTGTTCTATAAACTCCCCTTGATGTAACAGACACGCTGTTAAGGAACTTATAGAACACACCTAAGAAGATTATGCGGCTTTACTGATGCCCTTGACGGATGATGCTCACCAACTCAACCGTGTAAACCAGCGTAGAGTAAGCGGGCACAGATACGGTTGTACTTGCGGATGGGGCGATGGTTCCTCTTCCCGCGGCCGAGCCAAAGCCCAGTTAGTAAGGTACATACACGCGCCACTTGGCACCTATGGGCATGCTTTGTAAGACCGTTTGCAGGCCAGGGACCGCCGAACTCACCGCCTGTTTAGCGGCACTGGCCGTGTGTTGTCGTCACTCCCCACATAGGTTTGGTGGAAAACCTTGCCTTGCGGATAACTTGGCGATGCTTTAAGTCGGCCTTGCAGTATCACGCGCACCGTGTCGTTTTGCAATGCGCGTTCGCTACCCTCGCCGGCCTTAATCACTTGCACGGCCACGTTGTCGGTCTTGTTTTTCACCGCCTCCTTGGGGAGCGTAATGCTGGGTATCACTTGCCATTGGGCGGTATTGGCCTTCGCCACATTATATATACTGTCGAAATAGGCCTCGTTAGCGGCTTGCCAGTTGGGGAAGTCGTCGGTGGCATTGTCTGTTTCGCTGCATGCGGTGAAGGCAAAGGCCATCCATGCGGCCGCGGCCATCAATAAAAAGCTTTTTCTCGTCATGGTTATTGCAGTTTTTTGAGCAAGGTGGTGATGCTCACTTTGTCTTCGATGATGCTGTCTAGTTGGTCTATGTTCACGCGTTCTTGCTGCATGTTGTCGCGGAAACGCAACGTAACGCAGTTGTCGGTCAGCGTGTCGTGGTCAACCGTTACGCAGTAAGGCGTACCAATGGCGTCTTGTCTGCGATAGCGTTTGCCGATAGTGTCCTTCTCGTCGTAGTGCGTGTTGAACTTGAATTTCAGCGCGTTCACAATCTCGCGAGCCTTTTCGGGCAGTCCGTCTTTCTTCACCAACGGCAGCACGGCCAACTTAACGGGTGCCAGTGCAGCAGGCAATTTCAGTACGGTGCGTGTTTCGCCATTCTCCAGCTTCTCTTCCTCAAAGGCGTGGCACATCACCGAAAGGAACATGCGGTCTACGCCGATACTGGTCTCGATAACGTAGGGCGTGTAGCTTTCGTTGGTTTGTGGGTCGAAGTATTTGATGCTCTTGCCCGAGAATTTCTCGTGTTGCGACAGGTCGAAGTTGGTACGCGAGTGTATGCCTTCCACCTCTTTGAAACCGAAGGGCATGCGGAACTCGATGTCGGATGCGGCGTTGGCATAGTGCGCCAGCTTTTCGTGGTCGTGAAAGCGGTAGTTCTCAGCACCAAATCCCAATGCCTGATGCCATTTCATACGCGTTTCTTTCCACTTGTGGAACCAATCGAGCTCGGTGCCGGGCGTAACGAAGAACTGCATTTCCATTTGCTCGAACTCGCGCATACGGAAGATAAATTGGCGTGCCACAATTTCGTTTCTGAACGCCTTTCCTATCTGTGCAATGCCAAAAGGCACTTTCATGCGGCCCGTTTTTTGCACGTTCAGGTAGTTAACGAAGATGCCCTGTGCCGTTTCGGGGCGCAGATAAATCTTGCTGGTGGCATCAGATAGCGAACCCATTTCGGTAGAGAACATCAGGTTGAACTGGCGAACGTCGGTCCAATTCTTTGTTCCGCTGATGGGGTCTACAATCTCCTCGTCCAGGATAATCTGTTTCAACTCATCCAAGTTAGGGCCTTGCATGGCCTGTGCATAGCGTTCGTGCAGTGCGTCGCGCTTGGCTTGGTGTTCCAAAATGCGCGGATTGGTTTGGCGGAACATGGCCTCGTCAAAGCTGTCGCCGAACTTCTTGGCGGCCTTAGCCACCTCTTTGTCTATCTTTTCCTCGTATTTGGCAATTTGGTCTTCTATCAGCACATCGGCACGATAGCGTTTTTTAGAGTCGCGGTTGTCGATAAGTGGGTCGTTGAAAGCGTCCACGTGTCCGCTAGCTTTCCAGATGGTGGGGTGCATAAAGATGGCCGAGTCGATGCCCACGATGTTCTCGTGCAGCAGCACCATGCTTTTCCACCAATACTCCTTGATGTTGTTTTTCAGTTCAACGCCGTTTTGTCCGTAGTCGTAAACGGCTCCCAGCCCATCGTAAATGTCGCTGCTGGGGAACACGAACCCATATTCTTTGCAGTGCGAAACTATTTTCTTGAAAACGTCTTCTTGTGCCATTGTCTTTTTCTTATTTACTTATTTGTGGCACAAAGTTACACATTATTTCCGATAGAAGGCGCACTGGGGCGTTAAAATCAGCGTTTTAGGTGGGGCTTTCCACCCTTTGCTGTCGTCACAAACGCGTCTTGCCAGATGTTCATGGCCTTAAATACATTCGTATTGCTGCTGTGGTGGAATAGGTAAGCCGCCTCTGCACGCTGGGCGAATGGTTGTTTGGCGCTTTTCTTTTTTGTTCTCTTGCGTATCTCAAAGCAAAGGATTATATTTGCAAAGTGAACCTATAACGGGGAGGATAAGCAATGGATACGGATAAGACAACGATGAATACCTACTTTTTAGAGATACCCAAGGCGGACATCTCTTTGTTGAAGTCGCTTGTAAAGCGTATGGGGTGGACTGTGCATAAAACAGCACCACGGCGCACAGCTTACGAACAAGCACTTGACGATAAGGCGCATGGGCGTGTGAATGAGTATGCCAGTGCAGACGAGATGTTTACAAAGTTGGGCATTTGATTGGCATACAGACTTCTGACCGCAAACCAGTTTGAGAAAGACCCCAAGCGATAACTCATCAACTCAAAAACTCATCAACTCAAAAACTCGTCAACTCAAAAACTCACAACCTCACCAACTCAAAAACTTAAATTGTTGTCTTTTATTTTACAATGTCGCTCTAATTTTCGCTCCGTTCTAGCGAAAATATAGGTTAAAAAGTAGGTAAATGACTACCATTTTTTGCTTTTCACGTCTTCCTGTTTGTCCGTTTTTAAGCAAAGGACCTGCATTTTGCACCATTTAGCCTTTCTAGTTTGGTTGCCGGCTCATTATTTTTTGCGCCCAATAACCCACTTTTAGCCCCTAAAACCCTACTTTTTAATGGCTATTTTGCCCTTTTCAACCCTGTTTTTCATGGCTCTGCAAGGTTTTATTTATACTATTTCAGTGGATATTTATGCTTTTCGTCTTGCGTTTAGTAGCATTTTGCACTGCATTTTGCACCATTTTACCTTGCGTTTAGCACCAAAACGCATTGCATTTAGCACCAAAACGCACTGCATTTAGCACCAAAACGCAGTGCGTTTTGCCGCAAATTGCACTATATTTAGCCGCAAATAGCCCAAAATGTGGTACAAATGGCAGTTTCTTGGAATAAACATTCATTTTATCGTGTTCACAGACAAACCCCTTTTTGCCTCAAAACAAACCTTCGCGAGAATCGATTTTTTTGCGGTAAGGTGGGCGGTTGGTGCGCAGAAAGGGCACTGATAGTGTTAAATTTCTTGCTGAAAAGTTGACGTTGTTTCGGGTTGACGGGTTGACATATTAACAAGAAGACAAGTGGATAAGTGAACGAGTTAATCGTTCGTCTTTCGTGTTTTGACATAAATACGTCCATTTTTGACATAAGAACATAAGGAACATAAAAGAACTCGTCTTGACTTTCTCCTCATTATGTGCCACTAGTAAGATGCTTTCAACTTGTAGAGAATGCGCCGAAAGAACTTCCGTCTGGTTACCTTTTTGAGACATGGCCATGTTTTGACACTGGCAAATGGGTCAGGATTTCGGTTTTATTGTATCTTAGTCTGGTACTTCGTGTATGCGTGGGGTGTGTATCTTGGTTTTACTGCACAAAGACAACAAACTCCGCTCAATTTATAGAAAGCTTAAAAGACAAGACGACCTTTGTGGGCATGAATGCCCCCAATTGTTTTTGTTCCTGGCGTTTTTCCTGCAACTAAGAAAAGGATGTGGTGCTAAAAGTTGTCTTTCTATCATTCGAAAAGTAATGGAAGGACAGCAAGAAACATCAAAAAGGTCTAGGCTAATAGTGGCCTTGAACGGTAAAAAGTGTCCAAAATAACTAATTGGCAGCGATAAGATAAGGCTAATCCAAGTTTTATTTGTATTTTTGCATTTGGAGTGCGCGCACCGTTATAAATATGGTGTGCATGCTAGTGTGCCATTATACGGCTACGACAAGTAGGCGTGTGGCCCATCTTTAACAACGCAATCCATTTGTAGTCATGAAAATTAAGAAGCTAACTTTTATCAATCATAAGACAGGTTGGAACATTAAAGATGCCCAATTTGACAATACTACCCTGCTTGTTGGTGCATCGGGAGTGGGAAAAACGCAGATATTAAGGGCGTTGCAGATGCTGTCTGATATTGCTAATGGTTACTCTTTTGAGGGTGTAGAATGGAACATAAGCTTTTCGCAAGCGGGTAAGGACTATCAATGGGCGGGCGAATTTGGATTGGCCGGCGGACAAGAGCCTTTGAACTTAGGAACTGACAACACTTTTCCTATTGTTAGTGAACGCCTAATGGAAGGCGAAACCGAACTTGTTTTGCGTAAAGATGCTGTGTTGCGATACAAGGGAGAGGAAACCGTAAAGCTAGATTCATACCGTAGTGCAATAGATGTGTTGAAAGATGAAGACGGGGTTTATTGTGTTTATGATGCCTTCGCCCAGGTGTATGACTTGGGAAATCGTGATGGACTTCTAAGCTGCGATGAACTTTCAAGCGACATGTTGAACCGAGAGCAACAATTAGCGTACATCAAGGCAAGACGTTCTTGGGGGGTAGTTACTAATCTCTATCTGTTAAAGAAGAACCAACTGCCCGAATTTCATACTATCTGTAAGACGTTTTCGAGCGTTTTCCCTTTGGTGGAAGAACTAGATTTCACCTTGTTGCATACTACCCATTGCAGCGTGAGGCCAATCCTGCACATCAAGGAGAAAGGAACAAACGCGTTGGTTTCTTGCGACAACATGTCCTCGGGAATGTTTAAGGCACTTGTCCTAATAACAACACTAACTTTGGCCGAGGATGGCGATGTGTTGCTGATAGACGAGTGGGGAAACGGTATGGACATGAATTGCATTGCCAACTTGTTTGACGTGATTCTTAATACCGACACGGACATACAGCTGATAGTTACCTCTCATCAGCCCTACGTCATCGGCGCGTTCTCGCCGTTGCAATGGAAAGTGGTGACGAGGAAGGGCGGCGACGTGAGCCTTCACAGTGCCCGCGAACTGAACATAGGCCTACATTCGCACCACGATGCCTTTATGGAACTGTTGCGAACAAAGGCTTACAATACGGGGCAACTATAAACGGCGAAGTAAGCAGAGGACAATCCCACCTCGTTTGGACGGTGGCTTAACTTTATAACACACGAAATATATCTGGCGGAAATACATACATATAGGAAACTCACACTATGGACGACGAAATAAAAGACCCGAACGAACTGGAAGAAGGCCTGGACATGGCCAACGAAAAGGAACAAGACGAAAACGAGGAAGAGGGCGTTGAAACGCATTCCGACTACAAACCCGCCGACAGATTCGACGCCTCGGCGGTGCACCACCTTAGCGGCATGTACCAAAATTGGTTCCTCGACTACGCCTCGTACGTTATCTTGGAACGCGCCGTGCCCAACATCGCCGACGGCTTGAAACCGGTTCAACGCCGTATATTGCACTCGATGAAACGCATGGACGACGGAAGGTACAACAAAGTGGCCAACATTGTGGGCCACACCATGCAGTTTCACCCCCACGGCGACGCCTCTATCGGCGACGCCCTTGTGCAGATGGGGCAGAAAGACTTGCTTATCGACACGCAAGGAAACTGGGGGAACATCCTCACTGGCGACCGTGCTGCCGCCCCACGTTATATCGAGGCGCGGCTTTCTAAGTTCGCACTCGACACCGTTTTCAATCCCAAAACCACGCAATGGCAAGCTAGCTACGACGGCCGAAACAAAGAACCAATCGCGTTGCCCGTGAAGTTTCCCTTGCTTTTGGCGCAAGGGGCGGAGGGAATTGCCGTTGGACTTAGTTCCAAAATTCTTCCGCACAACATGCGCGAGCTGTGCCAGGCGGCCATACATTATCTTAAAGGCGAACCGTTTAGGCTGTTTCCCGACTTTCCCACGGGCGGTTCGATTGATGCTAGCCGATATAACGACGGACAAAGGGGCGGCTCTATCAAGGTGCGCGCCAAGATTGAGAAACTGGACAACAAGACACTTGTTATCCGCGAGATACCTTTCAGCAAGAACACCACCACGCTTATCGACTCTATTCTCAAGGCGGTGGAGAAGGGAAAGATAAAGGCCAAGCGCGTAGACGACAATACGGCGGCCCAAGTAGAGATACAAGTGCACCTCGCCCCCGGCATTTCGTCGGACAAAACCATTGATGCACTCTACGCATTTAGCGACTGCGAGATTAACATTTCGCCCAACTGCTGTGTCATCGAAGACAACAAGCCGCGCTTCCTCACCGTAAGCGAGGTGTTGCGCCATAACGTAGACAGCACGATGGGGCTGCTTAGGCTGGAATTGCAGATAAGGAAAGACGAACTGTTGGAGCAGCTTTTCTTCTCTTCGCTTGAGAAAATATTCATCGAAGAGCGCATTTACAAAGACAAGAAGTTTGAGAATGCCGAGAATATGGACGTTGCCGTGGAGCATATCGACAACCGACTGACGCCCTTCAAGCCCAAATTCATACGCGAATTGCGCCGCGATGACATCATGCGATTGATGGAAATAAAGATGCAGCGCATACTTAAATTCAGTAAAGATAAGGCCGACGAGTTGCTGGCACGTATCAAAGAAGAGATTGCGGGCATTGACCACGACTTGGCACACATGACGGACGTCACCATCAAATGGTTCAAATTCTTGATTGATAAGTACGGAAAGGACCACCCCCGACTAACCGAGATAAAGAGTTTTGAAACCATCGAGGCCACCAAAGTGGTTGAGGCCAACGAGAAACTATACATCAACCGTCGCGAGGGATTTATCGGAACGGGGCTGAAAAAAGACGAGTTTGTGTGCAACTGCTCGGACATCGACGACATCCTGGTGTTCCATCGCGACGGCAAGTATAAGATAATGCGCGTGGCCGACAAGATTTTCGTGGGCAAAAACGTGTTGCATGTGCAGGTGCATAAGCGCAACGATAGGCGCACCACTTATAATATTGTGTATCGCGACGGCAAGGAAGGCCATTATTTTATCAAGCGTTTCAACGTCACCAGCGCAACGCGCGACCGTGAATACGACCTTACGCAAGGCACTCCGGGGTCGAAAGTGGTTTATTTCACGGCCAATCCCAACGGCGAGGCCGAGACGATACGGGTTATTCTCGAACCGGAAGCACCCCCAAGCCGCAAAAAATGTATCGTGGATTTCGACTTCTCGAAGGTGATTATCAAGGCGAGAACCTCGCGTGGAAACATCATTTGCAAACGTCCGGTGAAGAAAATAGGTCTGCTCGAAGCGGGACACAGCACATTGGGGGGCCGTAAAGTGTGGTTCGACCCCGACGTGAAACGCATTAATTACGACGACCACGGCCGACTGCTGGGCGAGTTTAACGAGAACGACTCTATACTTGTGGTGCTTGACAACTGTGAGTTCTACCTCTCAGACTTCGATGTGAACAACCATTACGAAGACAACTTGAAACTGATTGAGAAGTGGGACGAGAACAAAGTGTGGAGTGCCGTGGTGCGCGATGCCGACAATGACAAGTTCGCTTACGTCAAACGTTTCACGATGGAGGGCTCTAAGCGCAAGCAATGTTTCCTTGGCGACAACCCCAAGAGCGAACTTCTCTTCCTGTCCGACCAGCCTTACCCGCGCATTAAGGTGGTGTTCGGCGGTAGCGACAAAGACCGTGCGCCCATGGAGATTGACATTGAAGACTTTGTTGGCGTTAAAGGGTTCAAGGCTAAGGGCAAACGCATCACCACTTCGCATGTAGACCACATTGAAGAACTGGAGCCTACACGTTTCCCCGAACCCGAACCAGAGCCCGAAGACAATGGCGAACAAGGCAACGATGGTGCAGAAAGCGCGCCGTCTGCCGCCTCTTCGTCGCCCCGAATCAAGTCTGCGGCCAGTCCAGAACAACCAAGTCTTTTTCAAGATGAACCTTAGTGCATCCCCCTTGTGGCGCATTCAGACGGTGGCCACATACGCAAGCGAAACCTTTACCTGTGCCAACGTTCGCCAACGGGCGTGGGCAGGGTGGTGGCTTTGCTTGCTTTTGTTGTGCCTTAGTCCTATGGCGCAGGCGCAAAACGAGCTTAATCAAGACCCACCATTGCCCACCAATGGCAAGATAACAACCACTGCACGCATGCTTGGCATCGGCCGGGCGCAGGTGTTAGACACTTATCTTTCGCCCGAACATTACACAGGTCCCGACCTCCGTTATATCTCGCAGACCCAGCGCGAGCGCGAAGGACGCCGTCTTTCGCAGCTTATCACGCACACGGGAAACGTGGCTTACCTTAAAAAATAGGGCAGGAAGTGGCAACGAAATAGCGGGCATGTACAGCTTTGATTATGCCTTGCACTATGGCTTTGATTGGCTGGACCACCGCTTGCAGCTGCAAGTAGGGGGTAGGGTAGAAACCCATGTGGGCTTTATCTACAACACCCACAACTCTAACAACCCTGCTCAGGCGCGCGTGTTTCTGCATCTTGCGCCCTCGGCAGTGGCTAGTTACAAGCTTAGGGCGGGTCGTGTACCGCTGTTCCTTCGTTACGAAATGGCCGTACCCATGCTTGGCGTGATGTTCTCGCCCAACTATGGGCAGTCGTATTACGAGATATTCTCGGAAGGAAACTACGACAACAACATCGTTCCCACCACTATTGGCTCCGCTCCTTCTTTGCGGCAAATGCTCACTGTCGACTTTCCGCTCTTGCGTTCAACCGTTCGTTTGGGCTATATGGGCGACATCCAGCAGTCGCGTGTCAATGGTTTGAAAACCCACGTCTATACACATGGCGTGGTGATTGGCCTTGTGAAACGTTTCACCCTCATCAAACTTGCGCCATGAAAAGAAAGCTGTTATACTTTTTTCTGCCGCTAATGGCAGCGTGGGGCTTGTTGGGTGCTTGTGTTGATGTGGAGCAATACGATAACAGTCCGCGTGGAAACTTCGAGGCTTTGTGGCGAATAATCGACGAACATTATTGTTTTTTCGACTATAAACAGCAAACGTATGGTTTGGATTGGAATGCCGTTTACAACAAATATGCACGCCAATTCGACAATCAAATGACCGAGGAGCAAACCTTTGAGGTGCTGACGAACATGCTGGGCGAACTTAAAGATGGGCACGTTAATCTCTATGCGCCCTTTGATGTGGGGCGAGATTGGTCGTGGAAAGAAGATTATCCCAGCCATTTCAGCGAGAACGTGCTGAAACTTTACCTCGGAAAAGACTATAAGATTGCGGCTGGCATGAAGTATCGCATACTTAACGACAACGTGGCCTACCTGCGTTGCGCCTCGTTCGTAAACGATTTCGGGGCTGGAAACCTCGACCGCATCTTGCTTTACTTCGCTCCTTGCAACGGACTGATTATTGATTTGCGCGAGAATGGCGGCGGAATGGTGACCAGTGCCGAAACGCTTGCGGCCCGTTTTACCAACGAAGAAGTGCTGGTGGGCTATATGCAGCACAAAACAGGACGTGGACATAACGACTTTTCGCCCCGCCGCCGGCAGATACTTAAACCCTCTAAGGGGCTTAGGTGGCAAAAACGAGTGGTGGTTCTCACCAATCGCGGCGTGTATAGTGCAGCCAACGAGTTTGTGAAATACATGAAGTGCCTGCCCCAAGTAACGATTGTGGGCGACAGGACGGGCGGCGGTGCGGGCCTACCTTTTTCTAGTGAACTGCCCAACGGCTGGATAGTGCGTTTCTCTGCCTGCCCCATGTACGACCGCGACGGGAAAGATACCGAGTTCGGTATCGCCCCAACACATCAGGTAGGCATGAAGTCTGCCGACCTGGCTCGGGGAAGAGACACGCTTATTGAGTACGCCCGAAAGCTGTTGGCGAAGTAAAACGCGCTGAAAGGAGCTCATCAGAATCATGGTAAATAAGGCAGGCCAACAGCAATGGCGATGGGGTAGGAGATGCTTTTTGTGGGGCAGCCTACACTATATTATGATACGCGCGCACGCGAGAAAAGCGTAAAAAGACGGCGAAAAATTTGGCCTGCCCCTAAAAAATCATTACCTTTGCACCGCAAAATCGCGCCTGTGGCGAAATTGGTAGACGCGCTAGACTTAGGATCTAGTGTTTCGCGACGTGTAGGTTCGAGTCCTATCAGGCGCACAACAGCATCCCGACTGTTCCATTTAGAGCAGTCGGGATTTTTTTTGTTCCCGCAATTCTAATCCTAGAATGATCATTATCGCCCCATCCTTAGTTCGATGAGAAACGTTGTCCCCACGCCCACTTCCGAGTTTTTTACGCTGATTTTGCCCTTGTGATACTCTTCCACGATACGTTTGGCAAGCGACAAGCCCAATCCCCAGCCGCGTTTCTTGGTGGTGAACCCTGGGCGGAACACGTTGGCGATGTCTTTTTTGCGGATGCCCTTGCCCGTATCGCTCACTTCGATAAGTACTTTTTGGGCTGTTTTTTGCACGTTTAGCGTGATGCAGCCTTCGCTTTCGCCGATTGCATCCATCGCGTTCTTGCAGAGGTTTTCGATAACCCATTCAAATAGCGAGGCATTAAGGTTAAGGATGATGTCTTCTTCGGGCAATTGCGTTTTAAGGGCGATGCGTTTGGGTGTGCGTTTGTCCATATAGCTCACAACGTGCGCCAAAACGTCGTTCAAGCTAGAAGGAACAGGCTCGGGCAGTGAGCCAATCTTAGAAAACCTGTCGGCAATCAGCTGCAGCCTACTGATGTCTTTCTCCATTTCGGGTATCAGCTCGTCGTCGGGGTGTGTCTCTTTCAGCACCTCCGTCCATGCCATAAGGCTCGAAATGGGCGTTCCCAGCTGGTGAGCCGTTTCTTTCGACAGTCCCACCCACACCTTGTTTTGCTCTGCTCGCTTAGAAGTGCGCAAGGCAATGATGGCCACCATGACGAAAACCAGCACGATACCCAGTTGCACGTAGGGGTAAGTGGCCAGTCGTTGCAGCATCAGCGAGTCGTCGTAGCACACGTCGATGTATTCGCTTTTGATAGAATCGTTGAGCGATATGCGGATGAACCGCCCCTCGGTAAGCAGTCGTTGCCCCAGATTGCTAACCAACAGCACGCTGTCTTCGCCCGTTTTGCCTTTCAGGTTGATGTTGCGGGCCGTCTGCGGCTTGCCTTTCGCGTCCAGCACCACCACCGGAATGGTGTTGTTGGCGTTGATAACTTGCAGCACCAGGTTCAGGTCGGTGTTCTCGTCGGCTTGGTTTAGCGTGCGCATAGCCTCTGCCCATATTTCCATTTTGTGGCGTTCTTCGGTTTCGAGGTCGCGTGTTAACACATGCGACACCACCAGTGAGGCCGTAACGATGATGGTTGCGGCAATCACCAGTATGATTTTTACCTGCCTAATTCTGTCTGTCCATTGCATGTTTTCATAACGCATTTCTTATATATATATTGTGTGGCGGTGTGTTCTATCGGCTTTTCGTTTCATTAAGGCAGCGTTATGCCGCGACGATTT
This sequence comes from Prevotella conceptionensis 9403948, assembly GCF_000312305.1. Classification (GTDB taxonomy): domain Bacteria; phylum Bacteroidota; class Bacteroidia; order Bacteroidales; family Bacteroidaceae; genus Prevotella; species Prevotella conceptionensis. The sequence continues at coordinate 78,684 of NZ_HE999452.1, forward strand.
TGCTGTATTTGGGTGCTTGGTTGGTGTCGTTGGCGCGCTGCGTTGTCGGCTTTTGGATGTAGGGTAGCATCGTTTAGAAGGTGCGTTAGGTGGACGAAGGGGGCGATTTTCGAAACCGTGCAGCGCGTTTTTCCGTCATCTGGCTATGCTTTGCTTTCGATTGGGGGTATTTTCGGCCGAAATTTTATAATTGGTGAAAGATATTTGGTTTAATTAACAATTAGAGAAATCAATCTCGTAACCAGCTCATTTTGTTATGTTTATCCGTATTTTATGGCCAATTTTACCCTTGTGTGCGGGCACACTAGTGCTTGATTGGCATCAAAAGCAGGCTGTTTTATGATGAAAAACATGTTTTTTCTCTTGGCTGTTTGCGCAAACACTAGTACCTTTGCATCGTAAAAAGAAAACTAATCACAATCATACGGATTAAAATGAACAAATGTGAGAGGTTTGAGAGAATAGAAACAAGTAGGTGTTTAGTTAAGTACAAGATTGAAGATTGTTTAGTTGTTGGAGTGATCCAATTTGTTTAGGTAGAAGGTATTGCTTTTAGAGGCGATTAGATTGTAGCAGGAGAACGAACTCACCCCTGTTGTAAGGGGGTGACCGATGAAGGAAAAGATACATACAAACATAAATAAAAGGTTTAGTTGTAATATGAGGTATATTTGAGAGATTGATGATAAGGATAGACATTTAGGTATATAGCAAACATTGAGGTAAATAAGATTAAAGGTAGAACAGACTTCAAAAGTATTAGACAAAGGTAAGACAAGAGATTGACTTTTCAGGAAACAATACATATTTAGGTTTAGGTATAGATAGGTAAGATTGATTTTTCAGGATTATTGGGTATTAGTTTAAGGTAAGATAACTAAAGTTTCCCAC
>NZ_HE999452.1:80186-85605 GCF_000312305.1 Prevotella conceptionensis 9403948
AAACTTTAGTAAGATAATAAGGTTGTTAATAAGGATTTTCAGTTTAGATTGTAGTCTTAATAGGTTAAGTTTGGTAAGGTAGAAAGAGAATGATGTTAGATGACGCCCTTTTACAGCCTCGTGCTGTAATGGGCTACGCGGCGGGGACGGGATAACCGACGGAACCCCCCGCCACCCGGTAGTGAGCGTAGAAAGAAATGATTTAAGGTTTGCTCTTTGCTTATGCCTGCGGCTTGGTTATGCCGCTGGCGATGGCGGGGCAAAGCGTTGACATTAGCAGTTGGTGCGGTATCCTTGGATGTAAAAGGGTATCGCTTTTTTGTTTGTTGGCCACTTAATGTGTACCTTTGCAAGGTTGCCAACAAACGATAAGGAAAGTATAGGGCATGTTTGATAAGAAAAGCAACGACACACTTCTTGCCGGCATCAGGCAAGGAAAGGCACTTACGCAAAACGAGATGCTAAGCCTAATCGTGGGACTTAGCATCCCCTCGATATTGGCTCAGGTAACCAACGTGCTGATGTTTTACATCGATGCGGCGATGGTGGGCAAGCTGGGTGCTGCCGCATCGGCATCCATCGGCTTGGTGGAGTCGGCCACGTGGCTCTTTGGCGGTCTTTGTTCGGCTGTTTCGTTAGGCTTTTCGGTGCAAGTAGCCCACTTTATCGGTGCCAACGACTTTGTTAAGGCGCGGCAGGTGTTGCGCCATGCGTTGGTTTGCACGCTGGCATTCAGCTTGTTGGTAACCTTGTGTGCATCGCTCATCGCCTTTAAGTTGCCCATCTGGTTGCGCGGTGGGGATGACATAGCCCACGATGCCGCATTATATTTTCTTATTTACGCCCTTTCCGTGCCCTTTTTGCAGTTGGGCATCCTTTCGTCTAACATGCTGAAAAGTGCAGGCAACATACAGATACCCAGCATTATGAGCGTGCTGATGTGCGTGTTGGATGTAGGTTTCAACTATCTTTTCATCTATGTGGCCGGCCTTGGCGTACCCGGTGCAGCCCTTGGCACGGTGTTGTCCATAGCCATTGTAGCCACGGTTGAGGCTTGGTTCGCCCTTTTCCGCTCGTCCATTCTCGCATTACGGCTCGATAAGGTGCGTTTCGTTTGGATGTGGTCGTATGTTCGAAACGCCGTGAAAATAAGTGCGCCCATAGCTGCACAATATGTGCTGATGACTGGGGCGCAAGTGGTTAGCACTTATATCGTTGCGCCCTTGGGTAACTTCGCCATCGCCGCCAACACCTTTGCCATTACTGCCGAAAGTCTTTGTTACATGCCCGGATATGGCATTGGTGATGCCGCCACTACGCTTGTGGGACAGAGTATGGGTGCCGGACAGTATGGCTTGTGCCGAAGTTTCGCCAAGCTAACAGTTGGTATGGGCATGGCTGTTATGGCCTTGATGGGTGTGGTGATGTATGTGTTTGCGCCAGAGATGGTAGGGCTGATGACGCCCGTTGACGAAATACGCGTCTTGGGCACGCAGATTCTTCGCATCGAGGCCTTTGCCGAACCCATGTTTGCTGCGGCCATAGTGGGCAATAGCGTTTGCGTTGGGGCAGGAGATACGCTTAAACCTTCGCTGATGAACCTTGCCAGCATGTGGGGCGTGCGCCTTACGCTTGCCGCCGTGTTGGCTCATTGGTATGGCTTGCAGGGCGTTTGGACGGCTATGGCCGTTGAACTAACCTTCCGCGGCATGCTTTTCCTTGCTCGTTTAAAGTGGGGTGCATGGCTAAGGGCTGAGGGTGGTGTAGAGAAAAACAATGGTGATGGTGGGCGGCATGCGCTGTAGTAGCCGGCCCGCATTGAAGTTGTCTTGACTTTTAAGCTTTCTACAGATTGAGAAGAGTTCGTTATCTTTGTGATGCAAAACCAAGACAAACACCCCACTCACGTGCGAAGTGCCAGACAAAGATGTGATGAAATCTGAAATTCTGACCCATTCGTCTGTGGCAAAATGTGTCTTTGTCTCAAAAAGGTAACCTGGCGGGCACGCTTTCAACACATTCTTTACAAGTTGAAAGCATCTTTCCTGCGGCGCAGAATGAGGAAAAGGTAAATGTAACTTCTTTATGTTTCTTATGTTCTTATGTCAAAATGGACGTATTTTTGTCAGAATAAGAAGTGATGAACGATTACCCCGTTCACTTATTCATTCGTCCACTCGCTAGCTTATCCACTCGTTACCTTGTTACCTTGTTCACTTGTTTTCTCGTCAACTTGCCAAGCTTTGTCAACTTCTCAGTAATAATTTTAACACCAAGAGTGCCCTTTTTATCCACCACGTGCTCACCTTGTCGCAAAAAATCGATTCTCGCAGTGGTTTGTTTTGATGCAAAACGGGGTTAGTTCGTGAATGTGGTAAAATGAATATTTATTTTAAGAAACCGCCATTTGTACCACATTTCGGGCTATTTGCTGCTAAATATAGTGCAATTTGTGGCAAAACGCAGTGCAATATGCCGCAAAACGCAGTGCGTTTTGGTGCTAAATGCAGTGTGTTTTGGTGCTAAACGCAAGGTAAAATGGTGCTAAACGCAGTGCAAAATGGTGCTAAACGCAAGGCGAAAAGCATAAATATCCATTGGAATAGTATAAATAAAACCTTGCAGAGCCATGAAAGACATGGCTGAAAAGGGCAAAATAGCCATTAAAAAGTGGGTTTTAAGGGGCTAAAAGTGGGTTGTTGGGCACAAAAAATAATGAGCCGGCAACCAAACTAGAAAGGCTAAATGGTGCAAAATGCAGGTTCTTTGCCTAAAAACGGACAAACAGGAAGACGTGAAAAGCAAAAAATGGTAGTCATTTACCTACTTTTTAACCTATATTTTCGCTAGAACAGCGCGGAATTTAGAGCGGTATTGTAAAATAAATGATAACAAATTAAGTTTTCGAGCTGATGAGTTTGTTAATTGGGGAGCAGATGTCTTCGAGAGTTGTTGGGCTTTCGTTGGTTTGTAAGCCCGTGAGTTGACTTGTCCTGCACTCCTCTCAATTTACAGGAGTATTAAAGGTCAAGACCACTTCGTTGTGCTTTTTATGCACGCCAACGAAGTGGAGAAGGCGGCTACTAGGCGCATGCCTCAGTGCAAAGCCCCTTGTGCTGGCACAACAGAGTGCTTGTGCTGACACGGGGATGCGTGGCATTGGCTGCCGTTCGTGTCTTGTGCTGTACTACAAAGTGCTTGTTCCTACATGACAAACCGCTTTGTACTGGCACTACAAGGTTCTTGACGTGACACTACAAGCCGCTTTGTACTGATGGATTGCAGGGAGAATGGCGTGCAAACGAAATCCTAATGTCCATTCTTTTTTATGATATAGATGAGTTTGGCTTGGCATAACGCCTCTTGTATCTCTACGAAATGGCACTGCTAAGCTTGTTTTTGCAACGATTTAATGTAAAAAGTACAATATTGTTTGCATATTGTTTAAAAAATGCGTACTTTTGCAAAATCCACATTTTTAAGAGGTACAAGAGTTAGAAGTCTATCTCTATTGGGATAGAAGCGATTTATAAATTGAGCGTGTGAAAGAAAACAGAGAAAGGATAACATATAGATGAGAAAACAAATGCAGAAGACTAATTTTGTGTTGCGTGCGTGGGCTGTGTTGGCCCTCGTGCTACTGCTTGGCAGTGTAACCACAGTGTTGGCACAAACGCAAAGCGTAGACAACATGCGGGTAACGCTGTCGATGAAACAAGTTACGTTAAAGACATTCCTTGACGAGGTTTCAAAGCAGACGGGTTTGCAGTTTGATGTAGATGCCTCGCTGCTTGAAAAGGCCGACCGCGTAAGCATTGATGCGCGCGAACAGCCCGTTCGTGCCGTGCTAGGACAGGTGCTTAACCAGGCTGCCTTTACTTATAACATAACGGACAACGTGGTAAAGCTGAACCGAAAGAACGCCGTTGAACGCAGAAAAGGCGTTTATGGGCAGATAACCGATGCCGAAGGGCAGCCCCTGCCTGGCGTAACCATCAGGATGCAGGGTTTTAGCGGTGGGTACATCACCAACTTGGACGGATATTACGAGATAGAAACCGACCAACCCGAAGTGAAACTTACCTTTAACTACATTGGATATAAGCCGCTGGAAAAGACCGTAAAGAACGGAACGGCGGGCAACTTTGTGATGCACGACGATGCCGACTTGTTGGGCGAAGTGGTGGTAACGGGTTTCGCCACAAAGAATAAGAACAGCTTTACCGGTGCGCAGGTGTCTATCAAGAAAGACGAGCTGTTGGCCGTGGGCACAAAGAACGTGTTGACAAGTCTTGCCACCTTTGTGCCGGGCATGAACATCTTGGAAGACAATGCAGGAGGTTCGGACCCCAACAAAATGGCCGACATCAACATACGTGGGCGCGCAACGTTTACGGGGCAGGCCAACATGCCCGTGTTTGTGGTGGATGGTTCGCAGGTGAAAGTGGACTATGTGAACGACATGGACATGAACGACATCGAGACCGTGACGGTACTTAAAGACGCCTCGGCGTCGGCTTTGTACGGCGCGAAGGCCTCTGCTGGCGTGATTGTCATCACCACTAAGGCCTTGACTGGTGGAAAGCTGAAAGTGAATTACAGCGGAACGTTGCGTTTGTCTACACCCGACCTCAGCGATTATAACTTACTTTCGGCATCGCAGAAGTTGGAGTACGAGCGTTTGGCCGGTCTTTACACCTCGACCGACCTTACTGAGCAGTATGCGCTGGACAAAAAGTATGCCCAGTATTACAACCAGATACAAGACGGCGTGAGCACCGATTGGATTTCGAAACCTTTGCGCAATGCCATCTCAACCCAACAAAGCCTAAGCATAGACGGTGGCGACGAACACGCTCGCTACAACTTGGGTGTGCGCTACGGCAACGATGCAGGTGTGATGAAAGGGTCCAACCGCGAACGCCTTTCAACCAACTTTAAGCTTTCGTACAACCTGCCCGGAAAGTTCTTCGTTTCAAACACGGCTACGATTTCTTCGGTGAAGTCGACCCAATCGCCTTACGGCGACTTTTCGGATTGGGTGAAACAAAACCCCTACGAATACCCTTACGACGAAACGGGGGCGCTTAAACCCAAACTGAACTACGACTTGTCGAACCCGCTTTACGAGGCGTCGTTGGGTAGTTTCAGTAAGGGCGACAACTTCGACTTCCTCAATACCACCTCGTTGCAGCTGTGGCTGGGCGAGAAATTCCGAATAGACGGCGATTTCTCGATACAGAAGAGCAAGTACGACGGCCGTACCTTCGTGTCGCCTTTCTCGGCCGACCAACTTAAAAACGTGGCCGACGTGTCGCGCAGGGGACGTCTCAACGAAACGTTCACCAAGACCACTACTTATCAAGGTAAGTTGATGGCATCGTACAACGACTATTTGTTGAAGAAACTTTTCCTCACG
>NZ_HE999452.1:85956-87458 GCF_000312305.1 Prevotella conceptionensis 9403948
TTGGCAGGAAGTTATCCTACGGGCCGTCCTTCGGGCACCGATACCAAGTATAATGGTGTGGGTTTCTTCGTAAACGCCAATGCCATTTGGGATAACCGCTATTTCCTCGACGTGATTTACCGCTACGAAGGCTCGTCGAAGTTTGGTAAGAACACCCGTTTTGCGCCGTTTTGGAGCTTGGGTGCGGGCTGGAACGTACACAACGAGTCGTTTCTTAAAGGCTCGCCATTCCAATTGCTCAAACTTCGTGCCAGTGTAGGCTATTTGGGTAACATCTCGTTCGAGCCTTATCAGGCACTTACGATGTACACTTACCTCAACGGATATAATTATATAAAAGGTATCGGAGCCGTTCCTATGGGCATTGGCAACACCAATTTGAAGTGGGAACGCACGCTAAGCGGAAACGTTGGTGTGGACTTAACGATGTTTAAAGGCCGATGGGACTTCTCTGCCGACTTCTATGTAAAGAACACCGACAACCTTTTGCTCGACATAACCAAGGCCCCATCGGTGGGTGTGAGAACGTCGCGCGAGAACGTTGGCGAGATAGAGAACCGCGGATTAGAGTTTCAAACACGCGTGATACCCATCCAAAACAAAGACTGGCAGTGGTCGTTAAGTCTCAATTATGCCTACAATAAGAACAAGATCAAGAAGATAAGCAACGCCTTGCGCGAGCAAAACGAGAAGAATCAGGCCAAGCGCGGACTAGCTCCGTTGCCCATTTATGAAGAAGGACAGTCGCTTACGGCTTTGAAAGTTGTACCCTCGGCAGGCATCGACCCCATCACGGGCGACGAAGTTTTCATCAAGCGCGATGGCAGTTACACCTTTGTTTACGACCCTAACGACAAGGTTGTATTTGGCGATAGCACGCCCTTTGGCAACGGTTCGCTCAGCTCTTACCTCACTTATCGCCAATTCTCGATGGGTGCATCGCTGCGTTACTCGTTCGGAGGTGCGGTTTACAACCAAACATTGGCATCGAAAGTTGAAGGAGCCGACCCACGTTACAACGCCGACGAAAGGGTGTTCAGCGACCGATGGAAACAAGTGGGCGACCATACGGCGTACAAGCGCATCAGCGATTCGAGTGTGCCCATGCAAACATCACGTTTCGTGCAGACCAACAATTATCTCACTTTAAGTAGCTTGTCGTTTGCCTACGAAGTGCCTTTGGCCTTTATCCAGAAGTACGGATTGAGGCGATTGCACTTGGAAATGCTGGCCAACGACTTGTTCTACCTTTCGTCGGTAAAGCGCGAACGCGGACTTAGCTATCCTTACGAGCGCAGTGTTGAACTCTCCGTGAGGTTGGGATTCTAGCCAATGGCGGCCCGTGGGTTCACAATCTAGCGAACACCACGCGGCACATTCACAATAAGAAACAAAGATAAGACAAGAAAACAATGAAGAGAACAACATATTGGATAAACCTGTTGGCAGGATTGGTGGCAGTGGTTTTCGCCACATCGTGCAACGATTTCCTAGACGTTCAC
>NZ_HE999452.1:87808-92461 GCF_000312305.1 Prevotella conceptionensis 9403948
TCCTAGACGTTCACCCCGCAGGCGAGGTGGACGAGAGCGAACAGTTCGGCTCCATTCGCGGCTATCGCAACGCCATGTATGGCGTGTATGGGAGTATGGCTGCAACAAGCCTTTATGGAAAGAACCTGGGTTATGGTTTTGTAGACCAGTTGGGGCAACAGTTTGGTTATGATAATACTTCGGAAACAAGCTACTTCGTATCGCAATACAACTACTTGCGCAGTGACGTACGCGCCATTGTAGACGGGATATGGGAAGGCCAATACCAAACCATTGCGTATGCCAATAATGTGCTGCGTAATGCCGAGAGTCCACAGTTTAATCACAAGGAACTAACCTTTATGCGCGGCGAGTGTTATGGCTTGCGTGCCTTTTTGCACTTCGACCTTGTGCGACTGTTTGCCGAGGACTATAAAAGGAGTAACGCCTCAACGCGCGGCATACCCTACGCCACCACGTTCGACCTGAACAACAAAACGCTGCTAACGCTGCACGAAACCTTCAAGGCGATATTGAAAGACCTCGATATGGCGGAGAGTTTGCTTGCAGACGACAACGAAGTGAGCGTGGAACGGACTCCAACGAGCGACTATCTTAAAGGTCGTGCCACGTTCTTTAACAAGTATGCCGTGGCTGCAACCAAGGCACGCGTGTACTATGCCATGGGCGATACGGCCAATGCAGCCAAGTATGCACGGCTGGTTATTGCCGCAACAAGCAATTTCTCGCTTAAAAAGCTTACCTCGATGGCAGATGTGAAACGTTTTCCCGCAACGGGCGAACTTATCTTCGGCCTATACAACAACACGCTTTCGGCCGATATTTCTTCAACATTCCTTTCGCAAACGGCGCGCGGAACATTCACCGAAGGTCGTCGCGACTTGGAAGAACTCTACGAAACGTCGGCTTTCTCGGCCACAAGTGCCGACCTTCGCTATACGGGATATTATCGACAGAACACCACCCCCGACGGAATAAAGACCTATTCGTTCGTTCGTCTTTTGGAAAGCGACGCTCAGGTAAACAGCAGTCCGTTGCAAGGGCTTACGCTTATACGTTTGCCAGAGATGTATTACATACTTAGCGAATGTACCTACGATAACAACAAGGCCGAGGCAGTGCGCCTGCTAAATGTGGTGAGAACCAGTCGTGGTCTTGAAGCGGTGGCCGATGCGAAGGTTGCCGACCGCACCGCTTTCGACAAGGAAATGCTGCGCGAACGCATGCGGGAGATGCCTGGCGAAGGACAAACGTTCTTTGCTTTGAAACATTACAACAAGGCATTCGGTGACTATCGCGGCATCAACACTTACCAACCGTCGAGCGCAATCTTCGTGTTGCCTTGGCCAGAGAGAGAAAAGGAATATGGTGGACAATAGAAAAACAACGCTCAGATGAAAAAGACATTCAGACATATACTGCTGGCCAGCGCGGCCTTAACCGCACTGGTGGCTTGCAGCAACGTAGACTATACGGGCGAATACAGCGAAGACGGCACTTACCAATCGGGAAATCAGGCATACTTTTACTTCGCCGAACCGGGGGATAGCGTGCTGAATTACTCCTTTGGCGTGAAACCGCTCGACACGTTAACGCACGTTGTGTACGTGCCGGTTAACTTGGCGGGTCGCCTATCGGCCGACAAGCAGGCCTTTCGCGTAGAAATTGGCGCGGGCAGTACGGCCGTTAGCGGCAAGCATTACACGCTCGATGCCGACACGCTTGCTTTCTTACCCAACTCGCATCGGGCTTATGTGCCCGTGAAGTTGATAAGGGAGAACCTCTCGGAAGACAAAAACGACTCGATAAATCTTGTGTTAAACTTGGTTCCCACAGCCGAAATGGGCGTGAGGTTCAAGGCAAACAATAGGGTGAAGATAACCTTTAACAACGTGTTGTCTAAGCCCGACTTCTGGACAGTGCTTGAAACCTACTGGGGGTTGGGTGCTTTCACCAAGAACAAGTATCGCAAGTTGCTCTCTTATTACGATGGCAACGAAGATGCGATAAGGCAAATACTCACCGGAACCGATGCCACAGCGCAGGGCTATCTGTACCAAAGAGTGCAAGAAGTTATCGCCTATTTTGCGGCCCATCCCGGCGAATTGTGATTATCAAGCAAAGGCATCTGCACGTAGAAAGCATCTTGTGCAGCCCACAGCCTTTGCCTATCTATGGTTAACAGAAAAATAAACAATGATGATAAAGAAACATTTGCTACATGTCTTGGCACTTTCGGTGGCCGTATTGTCCTTGCAATCGTGTATCACCGACGACTCAACGTCGCCTTCGGGCAACGCTTCTAAGCTGTCGTTGAGCCAGGATTTGCAACAGAAATACACGCTCGACAGGTGGGACACGCTTAAAATTGCGCCCAAAGTGGTGCAAACCAACGCGCAGAAAGACGTGGCCTACGAGTGGGAAATAAACAGGAAAGTGGTGTCTACCGATGCCCAACTCAACTATGTGTGCGAAGAATTTGGAGTGTTTCCTTGCCGATTGAAGGTAACTAACGGCGACAACATACAGTTTTACGAGTTCGAATTGAACGTGCAATACTCATACGTGGAGGGCCTTTACATATTGGCCAGTCACGGAGGACGCGCCATTGTGTCGTATTTACCCGAACCACAGAGCAACAAATCGTTCGACTTAGACGTACTTCAAAAGAACAATCCCAACGCCAACTTCACCTCTGAGCCCAAGGATATAGACTATGCGCTGGCTCGCGACAATAAAACACCATTGATTTATGTGGCAGTTGGCAACCCTAGCACCATCTACGAATTGGATGGAAACCTCATGACAACGCGCTTTAAGACTACGGCCACGGGCAACGTTTCTTATCTAAAACGTAGTGCGCTGACCTATCCTAAGTCGATGTTGGCTATGGTAGAGCATGTTCCCGCTCGGTTAACACTTTCCGAAACGTCGCTCTTCGACCTCGGAAAATTCATTAAAGACAGTCTGAAAACCGACATGTCGATGGCCGATGTCGCTGTATCTTGGAAACAACAAGACCTGCGTTACGTGCATGGTTACGTGTTGTTCGATAACGCCGAGGGCCGACTCGTTCCCCAAAAGGTGCAGGCCACGGGCAAAATTCCAGCACAATTGCTCAAAGGAACCTTCACGGGCGACTCGCTCATCGGCATGGGAGCCGTAGATAGCGAGCGCAATCTCGTGCTGATGACGTGGAATAAGGCTGCATCAAAATTCAGATGCTACTACGTTGCGCCAGGTTTCTATCCCACGAATATAACAAAAGTGGAGGCGGCCACATTGAAACACGCCGCCGATGTGCCCACCAGTGCGGGATTTACCAAGAACTCGGTGGTAAGGGTGTCGCCCGAAAAGAACCTTGTTTATTATGCTACGGGCAACAAACTCTATGCTTACAACGTGCTCTCAAACGGTAATTTCCCCACCAGTGCGTTGACAACCTTCGGCGATTCGGGCGAAACCATCGCCGATATGTTGATAACCGAGGGCAGCGATAGGCTCTTCGTGGCCACCAATGCCGCAAGCGGCAGTCTTGTAGGGAGCATTTATTGTTTCGACCTGAACGAGAACAAGCTGCTTTGGCAGAAGAAAAACATAACGGGAACCATCAAGCGCATCACTTACAGGAAATAAAGCATGTTGGCGTGGGGTGTGAAAGCACCCCCTCGCCAACCCATATTTATACGATGATAACAAACGAAATCAAGGCAATGGTGCGCACAATAGGGATTGGCTTATTCCTATTGTGCTATGGTTTTCAAGCCTTTGCCGAAGACAAGAAAGCCGACGACAAGAAAGCAAAGAAAGAAACAAAGTACGACCGACTATTTAAAGACAAGAAGAAAGAAACGGCGCGTAGCACTTTCATTACCCTACATAAAGTAGACGGAAAGCTATATTTGGAAGTGCCTGTAAAGCTGATGCAGAGGGAAATGCTGTTGAGTGGGGCCGTATCGTCTACCACCGACCCAACCTACATAACGGTGGGAACGAAGAACTTTGCGCCCTTACACTTTTTCTTTGAATTGCAAGACAGCAGCTTGGTGATGAAAACGCCAAACGGCGTGGTGTATTCAGACGGCAGTGCTAGTGCAGAAATGCAGCAAGCATTGAACGTTAGCTACCGCGACCCTGTTTTGATGGGCTTTAAAGTGGAGGCATACAACAACGACAGCTCGGCTGTTGTGGTAGATGCTACCAACTTCTTGGCGCGCCCCAACACCATGTTGCCCCTCATTCCTAAGAAGTCGGGCGACCTCGCTGTGAGTGCATCTCCCAAGAGCGAGATGTCGTTTGTGCGTTCCATCAAAAGTTTCGAGCAGAACGTAACGGTGAAAGTAGATTTTAATTATCTGCTCACCGCTACATTGATGTCGTTGCCCGTGGCTAGCGAAATTCCCACCACCGTAGGCGCAACGTTCAGCATTTCCTTGCTATCCGAGAGCAAAATGCGCCAGCGCATATCCGACTCGCGCGTGGGCATTGCCGCCGTTTCGAAACTTACTTTCAGCAATGCCATTGCCAAAAGTAAGCCCACGTTTGTGGCACAGCGGTGGAACCTTACGCCCAAAAACGCGAAGGCTTACGCACAAGGCAAGGGTAGCGAACCTACAAAGCCCATACGTTTCTACATAGACGATGCCTTTCCCC
>NZ_HE999452.1:92785-141522 GCF_000312305.1 Prevotella conceptionensis 9403948
GTGGAAGGCGGCCATAAAGCAAGGCGTGGAGCTTTGGAATAAGGCTTTTGAACAGGCCGGATACCTGAAAGCCATTGAAGCGGTGGACTTTCCCACAGCAGATAAAGCCTTCGACCCCGACAACATCTCCTTTTCTTGCATACGTTATGTGCCTAGTGCCTCAGAGAAAGTGTCTTCGGCATTCATGGCTAACCCACAAACGGGCGAGATAATCAATGCCTCGGTGTTTGTTCCTGCCAACGTTGGCGACCAGCTTTACCGCTGGTTCTTTATCGGAACAGCGGCTGCCGACCCCGCAGTGCGCACTTCGCACTTGCCACAAAGCAAGTTCAACGAGGGCTTGCGCTATCTTGTGGCGCGCGAAGTGGGGCATGTATTAGGACTACTCGACAACATTGGTGCCTCCATCTGCTTTCCCCGTAGATTCACTTCGCAACGCCGTTTTCACCCACGCCAATGGCTTGGCCGCCTCGATTATGGCCAATACGCCCTTTAACTATGTGGCCCAGCCTGCCGACAAGGGTGTTGTGCTCATGCCTTCGGCAACGGGTATGTACGACAGGCACGCCATTGAGTGGGCCTATCGCTACTTCGACCCCGCAAAAACAAGCGTTAAAGAAGAGGCGGACATATTAGAAAAGATGGTAGATAAGCGCGTTACGAACCCGCGTTACCGCTTTTTCCGCACCTCTTCGCTGGCTTGGGACCCCCGTGTGCAAGAGAACGCGTTGGGCAACGATGCCATTAAGGCGAGCGAATATGGCTTGCGCAACCTTCAAATTGTGGAGCGCAACCTCTATAATTGGGTTAAAAAAGATGAGGATAGCCGCATAAAGGAAAAGCTTTACCTCACCATTGCACAGCAACGTTATGCCTTTTTCAAGCGCGTGTTGAGCAATGTGGGCGGCATATACCTCAACGACATGAAACTTTCTTCGGGTGTGCCGCGCTACGAAGTGGTGTCTAAGGCGCGCCAACGTCAAGCCATGCTGTGGTGTTTGGCGCAGGCAAAGCGCTTTAAGCGTTATGCCGATCCCACATTCGAGAGGAAAAGTTTCATATCGGTTAGCTATTACGACCAACTGTTAGAGTTTATTGGTTACGACCTTTTTGGCGTGCGCACGCGTTTGGCCGTGTCGTCGCATCTATCTCCGCAAGGTTATAGCCAAAAGGAATATTTCGACGATCTCTTCTCTGCCATCTTCCAAAGCGTGGAGCAGCAAAAAGCCCCTTCGCAGGAAGAAAGGGTGTTGCAGCGCGCTTACCTCACTTACTCGCGAGCCGTGGTAGACAAGGCCAACAAGCAAGGCGGCAACGGCCCGGCTGCACTTCAAGGCGAGGTTTCTGCAACAGCCATGCCTATTGCAGCGGCTTACGGAAATCCCACAGCGTCGCTTGCACCCACCGTCGATGCCGCATTGCTCGATGGTTCGGCTATCTATTTTTACAGTTCGTTGCTAAGGCTTAAGCCCTTGCTCGAAAGATGTATTAAGTCTAACCTTTCGCCCGATGCACGCTCGCACTATGAGATGTTGCTCTTTAAGGTGAACAAGGCATTGGAGGACGGCAAATGAAACACTCCTTATTATATAGCGCAACGTCGCGACGTATTTTCTCGCTTTCGCTGATGCTTGTCGTGCTAGGCTCTTCGGCAACGGCTTTCCCCCTTTTCAAACGTAAGAAAAAGGCGCAAACCACGCAAACCGAGAAGAAATCGGCCTACGAACGCGCACTAACCGAACACGCCACCGAGTCGTGTAGGGGTGCTTTCGTGTCGTTGCACAAAACGGATGGGAAGATATTGGTTGAGTTGCCGCAGGCATCTTTGGGGCGCGACATGCTTATCGGGGTCACCATCTCGTCGGTATCGAACCCCAAAATGGGCGACTTGGGCTTTAAAAACTCCAACCTCGTGCATGTGCGTTTTATCGAGAAAGACAGCGCAGTGGTGATGCAGGTGGTAAACACCGACTTGTTTATCCCGAAAGATAGTCCCGCGGCAAGCCTTGCCGCAAGGCTAAACTACGACAATCTCGACTTCTTTTCTTTCCCCATCAAGGCACGCAGTGCAGGCAATGCCTCGGTATTGTTCGACGCCTCTTCGTTCTTCTTGAAAGAAGACCGTTTCTTTCCCATCATTGCTAAGAATGTGGGTTCGTACTCGGTAAGCTCGTCTTTAAAGGAAAACCTGTCGAGAATAACCGCGCTCAAGGTGTTCGAACGCAACGCCTGCATCAAGATGGACCGCCATTACCTGGTTAGCTTGTCGGGAAAGAGCGGCACGCCCATCTCCAACTACCCCGTAACCATCGGCGTTAACTTCACCCTTGCCTTGTTGCCCAGCGAGCAAATGACGCCCCGTTTAAGCGATACGCGCGTGGGTATGTTTCTCATTAACAAGGACGTGTTGGCCAAAGATGGCTCGGTAGACAAGGCCACGTTTGTTAAGCGTTGGCGTATAGAACCCAAAGACACGGCCGCTTATTTCGCAGGAACGCCCACCGAACCCGTTAAGCCCATCGTGTTTTATGTGGAAAACACCTTTCCACCGCTTTGGAAATGCGCCATTAAGGCGGGTATATTGTGGTGGAACAAGGCTTTCGAACGCATTGGGTTTAAGAATGTGATGCAAGTAGCCGACTTTCCCACCGACAATCCCGACTTCGACCCCGACAATTTCGCCTATTCCTGCATCAGGTATTTGCCTACTGACGTTGAAAACGCTATGGGACCATCGTGGACCGACCCACGAACGGGCGAGATAATCAATGCCACGGTGCTGGTTTACAACGATGTGGTGAACACCATAGACAACTGGCGACTGGTGCAAACGGCGCAGTTAGACCCCGCCGCACGTGCTGCGCAGATGCCCGACAGCATTGTGGAACAGACGTTGGAATACATCATTGCACACGAAGTGGGGCATACCTTGGGCTTTATGCACAACATGGCTGCATCGGCTGCCATCCCAACAGACTCGTTGCGCTCGCCAACGTTCACCCGTAAGCACGGCACCACGGCCTCGATTATGGACTATGCACGCTTCAACTACGTGGCGCAACCCGCTGATAGGGGCGTGCGACTTACGCCACCGCAACTGGGTGTGTACGATTTCTATGCTGTGGAATGGGCGTATAGGCTGTTCCGCGGCTCGAAAGGTTACGAAGACGATGCCAAACAGCTGCGTAACTTGGTCGGCAAACACGAGGGCGACCCCTTCTATCGCTATGGCTTGCAGCAGACAAACACGCGTTACGACCCCTCGGCCATTGAAGAAGACTTGAGCAACGACCCCGTAAAGGCTGGCGATTATGGTATGGCCAACTTGCGATTTATACTGTCGAACCTCGACAAATGGATTGGCGATGAGGATGGCGGCAAGCGTAAGGCCGAACTATATAACGAGATTTTGCAGCAAGCCATGCGCTATGTGCGCCATGTTTTTGCAAACGTGCCCGGCATTTACCTGTACCAAACGAGCGAAAAGTCGGGCTTGCCACGCTATAAGGTTGTGCCCAAAGACCAGCAGAAGGCATCGGCACAGTGGCTGTTGCGCCAAGCGCGCACCTTCGCCACATTGGGTAACGATACGTTAGAGCGTAAACTGCCATACGGTGCTAATAAGCCGTTTAAGATATTGGCGCGCGATGTGCAATCGTTGGCCATGATGGCCAATGCCAAGTTGGCCATATCCTATTACTTGGACTCTACCTCGTATTCGCCGCTCGAATACATGGAGGATGTTTATGCCGACGTGTTTGGGAAAACCATTGCAGGCAACGAGAACCTGTCTGTGGCCGACTTGTCTATGCAACGGCTTTATGTAGACTTGCTGCAATCGGGTGTGGCCGACATGAAACAGGCACCCAATGTGCACAATTTGCAGGCCGACAGCGTACAAACAGACCTTTCTGCATACCCTCTTCGCTCTGCTGGTGCACATCAGTGGTGCGGCTCGCACGCTTGTTTCCCAACAACCGACGGGCAGACGGATAATGCCGCAACCGCTTTCCTTAACTTTGGCAACGGTTATGGCGAACCCGAACCATTGTGGGGAACAACAGTTAACCGCACTTCTGAGTTCCAACTGTTTTATGCCCAAAAGCTGCACCGCCTGCTATTGTCGTGTATTCCAAAGGTTGGCTCACCTGATTTGAAAGCGCATTACATGCTCCTTGAAAAGCGATTGAAGTCGTATTTGAAGTAAAAAAGTCTAGGCGCATGGCCAAAATATGTGCAGGCAGGCCGACTTAAAAGCACCCTAAGCCAACGGCAGGCTAAGTAATAGGCTTGTATTTTTGATGCTCCCCGATGTCTTATATATGCAGCGATGTTATCATTAGCAACGCTACGCATCAGGCATCGGGGAGTAAATGTATTGGTTTGGCCAAGAATTACTGGCGATAGGAGGTGCTGGGCAAACCAACTGAAACACGAAGACGATGGGGGTTGGCCAAGAATTGCTGGTGAAAGAAGATACTGGGTAAACTGATGTGTGAGAAATCTATTGTTTAGAGGTTAGCTTTTAGTGTTTTTCTGACTACTGTCTTTGGTTAATTTTCGTGGAAATATTTTACAAAACACGTGCAGCTTGCCACCCCATTCTAGCACAAAATTAGATTAAAATGCAAGTTATTTGCTATTATTTTCAGTCTTGCACGTTCCTGTTTTACCTCATTTTTGAGCGCATCACCTGCATTTTGCATCACTTTGCCTTTCTATTTTGGTTGTCAGCTCGTAAATTTTCAAGCCCAAATCGCCGCTTTTAGCTCCTAAAACCCTGCTTTTTAACAGCTGTTTCGCCTTTTAGAACCTTATGTTTCATGGCACAAAGGGGTTTTATTTATACCATTGCTGTGGATGTTTATGCTTTTCGTCACGCATCTAGCACCATTTTACCTTGCGTTTTGCACCAAAACGCATCGCATTTAGCACCAAAACGCATTGCAATTAGCACCAAAACGCACTGCATTTAGCACCAAAATACACTGCATTTAGCGGCATATTGCACTACATTTAGCAGCAAACAGCCCAAAAACGGGTACAAACGGCGGTCTTTTTCAATAAAAATTCATTTTGTCGCAATCACATGCTAACCCCTTTTTGCAACAAAACCAACCTCCGCGAGAATCGATTTTTTGCGACTGGATGGACACTTGATGGATAAAAAGGCACTCATAATGTTAAAGAACGCACTGAAAAATTTACATTAGTTGGCTAGTTGATGGGTAGTTTGGTTGATGAGTTGATGAGATGACAAGTTAACGAGTTGACAAGTTAACAAGTTGACGAGATGAGAAGTTAACGAGTTGATGAGATGACAAGTTAACGAGTTGACAAGTTAACGAGTTGACAAGTTAACGAGTTGACAAGTTAACGAGTTGAGAAGTTAACAAGTTGACGAGATGACGAGATGACAAGTTAACGAGTTGACAAAGTAACAAGTTGACAAGTTAACAAGTCAATAAGTTGACGAGTTGATAAGTGGTTTAGTTGGCGAGAGGTTTAGTTAACAAGCCAACGAGAAGATAAGTTGAAGATTTAGCGAGTAGGCTAGTTTAGAGGTTTACGAGTTGACAAGTTTGTAGGCGCAGCCATCTTTTCACCATTAGGAGTTAAGGAGTTATGGAATTAAGGAGTTAAGCCAATAGCTCAGGAGATAAGGAGTTAAGCCAAATGAACAGGTGGCGTTAGCCATTTTTTCACCCTTTCACTATTAGAAGTTAAGGAGTTAAGCCAATAGCTCAGGAAACAAGGGGCTAAATCAAATGAATAGGTGGCGTTAGCCATTTTTTCACCTTTTCACCCTTTCACCTTTTCAACATTAGGAGTTATGGAGTTAAGGAGTTAAGCCAAATGAATAGGTGGCGTTAGCCATTTTTTCACCTTTTCACCTTTTCACCCTTTCACCTTTTAAAGCCATTTTTTCACCTTTTCACTCTTTCACCCTTTCACCTTTACAAGTTGATTGCTGCTCCCACCATAAAATTAGCTCCATCAGTGAGTGGCGAGTTAAGGTAATGGTACTGGGGGCGATAGTTTAGCACGTTGTCTACCGATAGTGTGAGCGTGAATATGCTGCCGATTTGCTGCACGGCAGATACTTTCCACAGCGTGTAGGCGGGATAATGAATGGTGTTGGTGCCCTTAGACAGGTCGTAATAGTCTACATATTCCAGATTGTCTACGGGCGAAAGCGCACGTCCGTCTATGTTGAAAGCCAACTGGTAGGTTTTGTTAAAGTGGTGACTCCAATCCCAATGCGCGGTGAACGTATGTTTTCGGGCAGGCTGGTATTGGTTGTTCAGTTGTTTCCCGTCCTTATCCTTGGGCAAGCGTTCGTGCGTAAAGCAGTATGAAAGCTGTGCCGACATACCGTTTTGCCACTTTCCTTTCACTGTGGCCTCAAAGCCCAGCACCGCATATTGCGCCAAATTGATGTAGGGAAGGTGGGGGAGAGGCTCTGATGGGTTGGCGAAGAAAGGCGCGCCTGTGGCTATTTTGTCGCTCACCAGATTGTAATGGCCACTCAACGTGAAGTTATAATGCAGGCGCGTGTATTCGGCCGAGAGGTTAAAGTTGTGGCTAACTTCGGGTTTAAGGTTGGCGTTGCCCGTTACAAGCCAAATGCCGGCCATGTCGAAGTTGTAATATTTCTCTTTGAGTGTGGGCGAACGGAAACCCATGCCGTAGCCCAAGCGTAGGTTTAAATGGGGTAGGGGCGTGTGCCGAAGACTTAGTTTGGGTGTTAGGCGCGTGTTGGCGTGGTCGGAAAAGTGGTCAAGTCGTAGTGCGCCAACCACCTCCCACGCCTTGCCGAGGTTGAGATCGTATTGTGCGAAGACGTCGCACGAGCGTTGTTTGCGCGTTCGCCCTTCGAGGTTGGGGTTTAACAGCCAATCGTGCATCCAGTCGGCACCCAGAGAAAGCACGTCGCCTTGCCGCAAGTTGAGGGTGTAGAGCAGGCGGAAGGCGTTTTGTACGTTCGAGTAAGAGCGAAGGTCGAGGCGATACTGTTGTAGATAGGTCGACTTGTCGTATTGATCGAACGAGTAGGAGAGTTCTAAATGCTGCTTGTCGGATGGCTGCCAAAGTGCGCGTAGGCCGCCAGAGAAGTCGCGATAACGTTCGGGCGCGTCTATCGTTCGGGTTGTTTCGCGGAAAAAGTAGCCAGCACGGCCAGTCAGTTTCAGTTCGCGCACAGGATTGAAGGATAACTGGTTGCTGGCGTTCCACGTATTATCGCCGTAGATGGTAGTGACAACGCGCGATATGGGCGAAGGGCCGTTGGTTACGTCGTAGTTATCTATCGAAGTGTGGGTAAGTGCTAGGGTGTTGGCCCATTTACCATTTTTCAGTTGCATGCTCAGGCCTTGTCGCCAATCGTTGTGGCGCGCAACGCGTGCGTTAAGGTTTAGTTTAAAAGGCTGCGTGGCACTTCGGGTGATGATGTTAATGACACCACCTGCGGCGTTAGAGCCATAAAGTGCCGAGGCTGCATCGCGAACAATCTCTATCCTTTCAACGTTGTCCATGCTCAAGCGGGTAAAGTCAACATCGTCCATCGTTTCTCCTGCCAGGCGTTCGCCGTCAACGAGTATCAGTAAGCTTTGTCCGCCAAATCCAGCAAAGTTCAAATGGGTTTGTTGGTTCATGGCATACGAGAACTCAATGCCAGGCATGGAGGTTTGAAGTAGATCGCGCAGGTTGGTGGCATCGGTCTTTTCGATGTCTTTTCGTGTGATGACGCGCGTTAGAACGGGCGTGCTTGCCAACAGTTTCGGACTTCGCGTGCCAGTAACCACCACCTGTTCGAGGTTGATGGTGCGGTTAAGTGTGTCGGTAGGAAGAGCTGCGTTGGCCGTTATGTGGGATGTGATGAGGGATAAAAAGATGAATGTGCGGTGGAACATGAGCGTAATTTTGATGTGAAGTTGACTTTTAGAGGTGAAAGGGTGAAAGGGTGAAAGGGTGAAAAGGTGAAAGGGTGAAAGGGTGAAAAGGTGAAAAGATGGCTGCCTTTTAAAAGTGAAAGGGTGAAAAGGTGAAAGGGTGAAAGGGTGAAAAGATGGCTAACGCCACCTATTCGTTTGGCTTAACTCCTTAACTCTTAAAAGATGACTACCGCCACCTAGGCATTTGGCTTAACTCCTTAACTCCATAACTCCTTAACTCCTAATGGAGAAAAGATGGCTACCGCCACCTGGCATTTGGCTTAACTCCTTAACTCCATAATTCCTTAACTCCTAATGTGGTGAAGAGATGGCTTCGCCTATCAACTCGTCAACTTCTAATAGGGATACCTATAATTAATGATGAGATAACATTTGGTGCCGGTTGTGGGATTGATGTAGCTCTCTAGTTGCAGGGCCACAAACTTTCCGTTGTTAAGTTTCACCACAAACACCCGACTGTTATGCTTGAATGCGGGAGGCATGGGGGGAATGTCGAGGCGTAGCCAAGAAGATAGCACGCGGTTGATGTGAATGCCTTGACATCCAATGAGGCTGTTGGCCATCTGCGACTGGTCTACCCAAACCTCGTTGGTGGTCCATTCGTCGGGTTTGAAGGTTGCTCCCATAAACTGTGTGCTGCTTTGTGGCAGCTGACTCATCGATGTATAGTTGGTTTCTAGCACCGCTCCGCCGTTGGTTCGCACGTTGTCGCGGTGTATGGCGATGCTCCATGCGGGCGGTTCGGGCTGTTTGGCAGTGGGTTTAAAGTCTCTTTTCTCGTTGTGTGGTAAGCCTTTTCCAAACACGTCGAACCAATACGTGTAGATGCCTGTTTGGTTGTTTGCCTGTGTTTCGTCTTTAATTGTTGGGATGGGATAGGGCGTGAAGTGGGTTCGGGCATGCAGAAAGGCATCTGCATCGCCAGCTTCGGCCAGCATTTGCAGCGAGTCGAAGTCGATGTAATACCAATTATGCCAATCGCTTGCGTCTATTGCCAGCTGGTTGGCATTTATTTTCGGAGCTTTGTCGGGCGAGTCGTAGATGCCGTCGAACAGTCCTGTGCAGGCTGAAACCAAGGCTATGAGCGTACCCATACTTAGTTTGTAGGCCAGTTTGATGATGGAGTGCATGGGTTTTTGAGGCTATGAGGTGAACTTTTTAAGAGGCACGCCTGGCAAATGGTCCAGGCGTGCCCACTACGAAGATTGGGATGGGAAGACACGCCACAAGCCCAAGGCGGTTTGCTGTGTCTCTCCCTTATAATCTCTACTGCCTTGCTAGGGATAAAAGCTTGTACGGCGGCTTTACATTTTGTAAATCTTACCGTTGAACACGCCTTGGAGTGGGAACGGCATGTGGCCGGCAGTGAAATTGTTTTCTACCTTCAGGCTGCCGTCTTTGCCAAAGGTTGCTTTGATGGTGGCCTTGGTCAGTAGGTATTCTTTATATTCCGTTTCCGCTCCCTTCTTAAACTTGAGTTTCAAGCCATCATTCGAATAGTCTTTGCTGAACGTTTCGGTTTTCTTATCGTAGACAAGGTTGTTGATGGTGTACGCACCTAAGGTTAAGTCGCCCATAAGCGTACCTTCAAGCTTTTGGCCAAGAACCATAATCGTGTATGTGCCGTCGTCGTTCACCCAGAAGCTGTAGCCTGTGTTCTTTGCTACGTACGTTAGTCCCGTCACCGATACGGAGTTGTCACCCAAGTATGTGCCAGATAGTTTAACCTTTTCTGGAGCTTTCCCATTTCTCCATTTAATGGTTGTTCCGCCCATCAGGCCTTTTATGGAAATGTTAACGGCGGCCATGGGACCCGAGATGAGTGCTTCGTATTCCTTGGTTTGGCCTGCCTTATGTGGGTCGGCAACACTTATCTTGCCCGAACCTCTTATTTCGCCATCGTTGAGTGTAACTTCGAAAGTGCCTGTTCCCCATTTGGCGTCGGTGAATTTGCAGATGGATTTCTTACCTTGTGCAAATATTTCCATCTTGGCTTCCTCGCCATAATAGGTGTCCATGAACATGGGCGAGTTGACAACGATGTAGCCTGTAAAGGTGTGGATGGGCTTTACCTGCGACTCTTCGTTGGTAAATTGTATGTTCTTAATCTCGCTGGCCTTATATGTAACGGTAGAACCGTCGGACTTGGTGATGGTTACTGTTTGTGCCTTGGTAGTGGCTACGCCCGCCAGTATGGCGAAAACAAGTGTAAAGAGATATTTCATTTCTGAATGAATTTGAAGGTTCTTGATGTGGATTTAACGATGAAAACGCCCGTTTGGCCCTTCAAAGGTAGGTCTACCGAGCCGTCGGAGTTGACTGTTGCCGATACAACTAGCTGCCCCGAAACATTGAATATCGACACGCGCGAGCCTGGTTGCAGGCCTTCGCCGTGAACCGATTGGCCGAAACTGAACACGGCTTGGCTCTCGTTTGGCGAGGGAGCGGTGCTGATGCCCGTAGAAGAAGGGTCGGCGAACTCGAATGAACGGAACTCGTTCAGTGGGTATTCAACGGTTTGTTTGCCTGCCGTTATTACCAACTTGTTGGTAGTAAAAGTCACCGTAGGCTTGTCGGCCAGTGCGAAGAACACGCTCTCACCCGACTTGCCGCTCACTTTAACGTGGTTAGCAGCCATGCCCCACGCACTACCGAAGAACAAGGCAGATGCAATAACAAGTGCCCTGATGGTTGTTCTGATTTTCATTGTACTTGTATTTTATGAAATCTAATCTGTTATAACGCCGCAAAAGTAACAATAACTTCTTTTTTCGGCAATACTCACTTGTTGTGATTTTTCACCCTGTTCTATGCCTGGTTTTCGATAATGATGACCATATTTGTGCGTTAATTTTAGCATGATGGTTTTTGCAATGAAGGGAGGCACGGTAGAGTTTCAGGGGGAAAAGTCAGCTGTGTGCATTTTATCTTTTAGTGCTTATTCAAAAAAATATCGATAAATGTTTGCGCGTTTTGTGTTTTTTTGTAAATTTGCGGCGGATACTGCCGACCATTGGGGAGTTGCTATTCGCCTCAGTGGCAAATTGTCTTCGTTACTTTACTAGCTATGGCGTGCATACCTTTTTGTGCACTCAACCCTTGGAGCGCATGCCCACTCACTCCAATGAAGGGTTTATTAACCGAAAGTGGACGATGAAAGAATTATGAAAAAGGCTTTTCTTACAATTGTCGCCTTTGCGACATCGCTGTTGGTAGCCGCCCAACACAAGATTAAGTTCAGCTACGACGCTGCTGGAAACAGGGTGGCGCGCGAAGCCGTAGTACCCAAATCAAAAGTTGCACAAGCTAAGGCGCAAACCCAATCTGCAAACGAACGGATGCCTGTAAGCATGGAAGGGGTAACGCATAGCTATGCCCAAGGCATTATCCGTGTAAACGTCCCTATGTTACCAAATGGCAGTAGTTGCGAGCTCTATGTGTATTCAGCCGCTGGCGCATTGGTTTATCGTGGGACAGCAGTTGTCGGAACAAACGAAATCAGCATTACGCATTGTGCTGATGGCGTATATCTGGTGAAAGCCGTGGTGGGCGAAAACACCTCGGCATGGAAGATAGTGAAGCGATGAGCCTTGCGTGCATACGTGAAATCTCTTAACAAACTGAACATGAATTTATTTTCAACACCTAAACAATTTAACTATGCGACGTTTTTATCTCATAACGCTTTGCCTAGCATTTTTACCTTTGGCAAACTTGGCACAAGAAGTGTCGAAACGCAACGGCGAAACACCTGTGTTGAACAAATGCGTACCACCTCATGGAGGAGGTACATGCCCTGGGCAAGAGGATTCTTCTCGTATACCGCCGGTTATCCCGCCTGATGAAGTCCCATCAAACGACATGTACGTTGTTGGCACACCTACTTGTTCGTTCAACGTTTCCAATTCGGGTGCTGCCATTTACGACATCAAGATAGACGTTCCTGATGCAGGTCCGCTTACGCCCAAAATAAGCTTAACCTACAATAGTCAGTCTGCGGGGTATGGCCTGGCTGGGTATGGCGTGAACATCAGCGGTATCTCGGTAATCACTCGCGGGAATAAGGACCTCTTTCATGACGGCAAACAACAAGGAGTAGAGTTCAACGCAAGCGATAACCTCTACTTAGATGGGAAACGCCTGATATACCAATCGGGTGAGATGGAAGATTCTTGCGTGGTATATGCGGTAGAGGGTGATCCTTTTACGAAGGTTTTTCAATACGGTTTTCATCCATTTCAAGTTGATGGGATGTGCTTTAAGGTGGTTACTGCTGACGGATTGGAGTATGAATATGCGAGTGATGCCGATGCAACGCTCTTTTGCGGTTCTCTAGACCAAAAGAAACATGGCTGTGTCGCATGGTATGTCAGTGCTGTGCGAGATAAGAATGGTAATTTTATATTTTATTCATACGACAACAGCGGTCTTACTGTCAGGCCAGTTTACATTTCCTACGGACCTAAGGATGAAACAGGGAAAGGGAAGTTTTATAATATCGAATTTTCGTATGCGAAACTAGGGACGAATGCTAGGCCTTTTGCCGCGTATGTGGATAGAGGAAACTTCGATGTGTGTTTGTCTTCTATCGTCGCGGCCTGTGCTAACCATACGTATCGAAAGTATACGCTTACCTACGACGACAATTCTGATGGTAGCCAAACCAAATGGACACGACTTGTGCAAGTAAGCGAAGAGAACGGCAAGGGTGAGAAATACCCTCCTGTGAAGCTGAATTGGAGCTTCTTGCCAAAAGGCGATGCATCTCCTCTCCAGATGGACGTGAGCACGAACGACGACAGGTGGTATGTGAAAGAGTCCGATAAGGGTTTCTTTGCCACCGACCTCAACGGCGACGGTGTAAACGACATCATCAGAGTGGCGCCGGTAGAGGTTATTGACTGGCAGGGTTATGGCACCACCCACTCACATTACAACACCTATGTTTATGTCAGCCGCAGTAAGGTTTCCCCAAACGGCAACGTCTCTTATGAAAAGCCGCTAGTCTTCTCCTTGCCTGCAAACATTTCCTTGGGCGACATCAAGACGACAATGGGTGGGGCATCGGTGATGGACTTCGACGGTGACGGCTATAACGACTTGCTAATACCTTATTAAGACAAGGTGGAAGGCCACTGGAATAACGTCAGGTTCCAGTTCATCTCGGGGAACGATGTTACAAATGGCAACACATGGAACGTGAAAGAAATCGGCATGGGGTTGAAGGCCGCAGATGCTGTGCCGCTTCTTGTTCCTTTCGACACAGACGGCAACGGAAAGGATGATGTGGTGTGTGTGGAACAAAGGCAAAAGGATGGCTATTACCCTTGTACCATCATAAAATATATGGATGGGGATAAACTGGACCATCGGGAGTATAAGTTGCGCCTACCACAAAACCCTGAGAAAATGTTTGTGGGTGATTACAACAACGATGGACTACAAGATTTGATTTTCCTTTACGCCAATGGCTATAAGATTTACTTCAATGCGGGTGGAAAACCCACGGATGAGAAATTTGTTGAAACAAAGACAGCCGAAGGAACAAACCTGCGCAACCGATGGCGCATTCAACAAGGCGATTTCGACGGAGATGGCCTTATCGACTTTGTGTACAACTGCGGCGACGGTGACTACCACCTTTGGGTGGCCTATAACGAGGGTGGTGGAACATTCCGCATTGGCAAGGGTGTAGACATGGGTTTCTCAGATCAGGGCACTACGAATGACGATGACAAGTTCGCGCTCCTGACATGGGACATGGACCGCGATGGACTAACAGACGTGATGGTGTGCAAGGCCAGATACAGGTACAGAGGATTTCCTAAATTCAAAACGGAATTCACCGCTACCGAAGTGCGGTGGTATCGCTCTACTGGGGATGGATTCGCTTTCAACAACGCCGCATCTAAAGGGAGAGAAGACGATGCTTTGGAGAACAAAATTTTCCTTGGCGACTTCGACGGTGACGGGCAAATGGAACTGGCAAACTACGGCAGTAAGCTAACCAGCGGAGACGATGGATTTAATGGAACAATACACGCTTACTTCAACTATGGTGAGAAAGCCAATGCCGGACGTGTGACAAAGGTGGAAGACGGAATGGGAACTTCTCATAGTATCTTGTATGCCTACGCCACAAACCCTATTGTGTATAAGCGCACCATCGCCAACCGTTACCCTGTTAACACCTATGCGCTGCCGATAGCAGTTGTACGATACGTGTATGCAAACGACGGAAGTGCGGGGCACTACTACACCGAATATGGCTACGAAGATTTGCGATTGCATATCGCGGGGAGAGGTATGCTTGGTTTCAACAAGATGGCAAGTACAAACACCTCACTAGGCATCAAGACTTCTACCGAGACAACCAAGTGGGATGAAACCAGGTGGCTACCCACAGAAACTAAGACTGTTGTGGAGCAAGGCGGTTGTGCAGCCACCACTTTGTCTACAACCACAATCGTCGGCCAGGATAAAGGTAATTACTTTGCCTATATTTCCAAGCAAGAGGCAACGGACATGGACGGAAACCGCACCATAACACGCTCGGCCTACGACAATGGGAAAGGCGTACCCGTGGAAGAGGTGGTTGAGAATGATGGCGACAACATGTACCGCAGGGTGACGTACGGCGGTTATGTGAAGAAACAGGCGCGATGGTTGCCCACAACCATGACCAAGACCCAAAAGCATAAGGACGACCCTTCGCCATTTAGCACAACAACCTCGTACAAGTATGATGATAATGGCAACATTCTCTCCACAACGGAGAATTACGGCACGGAAATGGCTTTGACAACCACCAACACCTACAACGCACAAGGCAACATCCTTACCACGGTTACCACGGGCAAAGGGGTGAAACCCATAACAAAGCACTTTGAGTATGACAACGATGGACGCCTTGTTGTTAAGACGTTCACCACGCCTGAGACTTCGGTGAACACCTTCGCCTACGATGAATGGGGAAACCTACTCACGCAAACGGATATAACAAACTCCGCAGAACCACTCACCACAACGCACACTTACGATGGATGGGGACAGGAAACGCAGGTTGTGGCAGCGGATGGGACAAAGACAAAAGTTGAACGCAGATGGACATCCCCATTCTCAACGGAACAATACGATATCGAGGTGGTTTCTGACGGTGCACCGACAGTGCTGACATGCTATGACCAGAAAGGGCGTGAACTCAGCAAAAAGTCGGTTGGGCCGAAAGGTGTAGATATCAATAACAAGACAACCTACAATACTAAAGGACTGGTTTCAAAGATTGAAAAGACTACTGGCAAACTTACAACGAAACAAGTTCTCACTTACGACGGTCGTGGACGACTTGTGAAAGAAGTGCTGAGCTCGGGTAAAACCACCAAATATACTTACGGCAACCGTACTGTAACCTCTACGATTGCTGAGACAGGCCAGAGCGTAACGAAGACTTTTGATGCGTGGGGCAATGTGGTTAAGGTGGAAGACCCGTCGGGCATCGTCACCTACAAATATGCTTCTGTAGGCAAACCTGCCAGTGTGACAGCACACGGCTCTACCGTATGTATGACCTACGATGCGGCCGGCAACCAAACCTCGCTTGCCGACCCCGATGCAGGGACTTCTACCTATACCTATGCTGCAGACGGAACGCTGCTTGCTCAAACAGATGGCAAGGGGACAAAGACCACTTACCAGTTTGATGAGCTGGGACGCCCCTTCCTCACCTGCATTGGAAAACAGCTGTTGGTAACCAACTATGGTGCGTACGTCAACGGCAGTCCACTTGTGCTAAGCAGAATTAACGATCGTTGTTCTGTTCAGTATCAATACGATAAGCTCGGCCGAATGGTTTCTGAGAAACGGGACATTAGGGGACACGAAAAGGCATACAAGTTTGAGTATACATATAACGACAAAAACCAACTGTCTCAGGTTATATATCCTGGTAATTTAGAGGTGAACTACCAGTATGATCTCAACGGGTTTAAGGATCAAGTTGAGGTAAATGGTGACATCGTTTATAAACAGGAGGACTATGATGGGCTTGTAAACCGCTTCTCGTTCTTGGGCAAGTTAGTTTCTACAAGTGTACGAGACAAAGATGGTTTTGAAACTAATCTGAAATTAACGAACGGCAATTCAACGCTTGAAGATTTTACTTCGGAATATGACAAGGCAACAGGCAATTTGTTGTCTCGCCGCAGAAACAACAGTTCCAAGGAAGAATTCGGTTACGACAACCTTGACCGTCTGATTTCGTATAAGCCAAGCCAAGGCGGAATGATGAAAATAGATTACGCCCCTAATGGTAATGTGCTATTTAAAACAGATGTGGGCAATTATAATTATGATGCAAATATAAGGCCGCATGCCGTTACCGAGGTGGACAATCCAATTGCGGCGATTCCTAGCGACCCGCTTACCACAACTTATAATGAGTATGGCAAAGTTGATATGATTACTGATTCTGTTAAAGGCTTATCAACACACTTCTTCTATGGGCCAGATCAAGAAAGATGGTGTTCTGCACAATATCGCGATGGTAATCTTGTGCGTTCCACCATCTATGCAGGCGATTACGAAGAAGTTTACGAGAATGGTGATACACGCGGATATTATTACCTCGATGGCAACGTAATTGTGATAAGGGATGGTTTGTTCAAGCCTTATCTTGCCTTTACCGATAACCTTGGCAGCATACTCTCTGTGTGCGATGAAGAAGGACGGAAAGTGTTCGATGCTTCTTACGATGCGTGGGGTAAACAAACCATTACGCAAAACGACATCGGGCTTTATCGGGGCTACACAGGTCATGAGATGCTCAACGAGTATGACATAATCAACATGAACGGTCGCCTGTACGATCCTGTTATCGGCCGTTTCTTCAGTCCCGACAACTATGTGCAGATGCCGTTCAATAGCCAAAACTTTAATCGTTACAGCTATTGCCTTAACAATCCGTTGAAGTATACCGACCCGAGCGGAGAATGGTTTGGCATAGACGACCTTATTGTTGCAGGTGCTGGTTTTGTTGTTGGTTACCTTGGCAATGCCATCAGCTCTCACAACTGGGGGTGGAGTTCCATAAAAAGTGGGCTTATCACAGCGGGAGCATCATGGTTAGGTTTTAATACAGCAGGACTAGCAACGGGCAGCATCACCTCTGCCACATGGAGGCAAGTTGGCAGCATTTGTTTGAATGGCATTGTAAACAAGGCATTCCCATCAGGCAATGTTCCCTTGAATGACCATTTGGGCCTTGCTTTCTCTCCTTCGTTTAGTTGGACGGAAGGCGGTCTGACGGCGGGCATGCTTGCCTCGCTTTCCTACACGGATGGAGATTTTAGTGCAAGTGTTAGCGGCGGTATAACCAACAATTATGTTGGCTGGAACGCAGAAGCTTCTTATGGCGGTTGGGGTGCAGGCTTTGGCAAAACCTATTATGGCGAACAAACCGTAAGAGGCAATGTGTTAGGCAAACAAATCGTAGGTGCAATAACTTTACTCGCGCCTGGCGACGTTTCTTTCCGACTGTATAACGACATGTTTGGACAGTCTGGCCATGATCGCTGGCGTACTAGTGCTGCGGAACTCACCATCGGAGATTTCAGTGTAGGCACGTATGTGACGACAAATGACGGTAAGGAAGAATCGGGTATCTATGGATATGATCCTAATATTGTCGACCCGTATCTTGGTGCTAATCCTGAAAGAGTCATCCATGTTAATGGTAGAGATCAAAAAGTTGGTGGTGGTTGGCCTAACGGGAAAGTCTATTCAGCACCTTTTTGGGTTGGAATCAAGTCGGGAAGCCAAATCTATCGATTTGGGGTAAGTGCGAGGATTGTACAGAGTCTCACACAAAATCTTGTTCATCGTTATCTTGTACCAACTCCTTACTTTATACCAGGTAAGGAGTTCTACAGAGGCTTGTATTCTTCTTTCGGGCATAATTCGCCATTAAGTCTTTGGTAGTGTGAAACCTGCCTTTTGGAGATTGTGTTGCAATCTCCAAAAGGCAATAAAATAATTTGTATGAAGATATTATTATTTTCCTTTGGATTTCTGGTGCTATGCTCATGTTGGTCGCCCTTTCCTAATGCCTATGAGCGTTCGATGCAGGTGGGTCGCTTTCGCCCTAACATTAACACTGGAATTGCTAAAAAAGTGAACATTAATGGATACTACGTCGTGACCCATAAGAGGGTGGGAACATTCGAGCCGTTTATTCTTTATTCTGATGGAACGTTTGGCAGTATCGTTTTTAAAAATAGAGACTCACTTTACGAGCAGAAAAAACAAGATACAGATTTGATGCAAGAAATTATAAGTTCAGAAAAAGGATTTTGTGGGGGAGGTGGATATTATGAAATTAAAGGAGACACATTGGAAGTTGATAAAGTATATCGTTATCAACTCCGCAAAGTGTTGGCGAAGAGTCGCTTTAAGATAATCGATAAAAATCACCTCCTTCTCTTTAGCGGAATGTGGGTTGTATCAAAGAAAGAAGACGTACCTGAACCTTATGATGTACTTTACGAATTTGTCCCTGCTAAGAATTTGCCACCCTCCACAAGCTTTGGCTGTAAGTTGAACAAGTATATGTGGGAGAACAAGGCCGACTGGAAAGCCTATAAGCAAAGAATGAAACAGCAAATGATAATAAAAAGAGGTAACTGATGTTGGAGATAATGTCATTAGGACAAGCTTTTCCTACCTGTGGCGTATCTTTCTTTTGGATATAAAATCGACATTAAATGTTTGGTTGTATGAAAATAGTATTCTACATAATAGGTTGTTTGTCATTCTCTTCTTGCTGGTATCCTTTCCCAAATGCATACGAGAGGTCGATGCAAGCAGGCAGATTTCATCCCGACATCAATACCCATATTGATGAAAGAGTAAATATTGATGGCTATTATGTAAGGGAAAAGAATATGCCAGGCAGTCCGCTAGAACCCTTTATTCTCTACACGGATGGGACGTACGGAGGCATATACTTCAAGGATGAAGATTCTACTTATGAACAAAAACGTCCGCATACCAGTCTGCTGAATGAAATATTGATTTCAAAGCGTGGTTTCAACGCACCTGGCGGATATTATAAGGTTAAGAATGACACGATAGAAGTAAACTTCTATTTGAGTTACATGCTTAGAATTTTTTTGATAAAGCGGCTCTTTAAGATTCTAGATAGAAACCACCTACTTTTCT
This sequence comes from Prevotella conceptionensis 9403948, assembly GCF_000312305.1. Taxonomy (GTDB): domain Bacteria; phylum Bacteroidota; class Bacteroidia; order Bacteroidales; family Bacteroidaceae; genus Prevotella; species Prevotella conceptionensis. The sequence goes on from NZ_HE999452.1 coordinate 111,955, forward strand.
TTCAACAAACATGGGTGATGCCGAAAGGCGATAACTTCATAACAGATCACGATGTTCTTTACCAATTTGTTCCCGCAGATAACCTTCCACCCTCTACAAACTTTGCTGGTAAACTGAGAAGGTATTTATGGGAGAACAAGAAAGATTGGAAAGCCTATAAAAGAAGAATGAAAGAAGTGAGAAAAGAAAACAGGCAGTAGCCGTTAATAAGACGTATGAAGAATTTATCTTGTATAACAGTATGCTTAGCGTTGTGTTCCTGTTAGAGCATTGGGTGGATTACACTGGTAAAGAAGATAAACCGAACGGACGTGACATCCTTTATCAGTTTGTCCCTGCCACCAACCTGCCCCCTCCACTAATTTTGGCTGTAAGTTGAATAAGTACATGTGGGAGAACAAGGCGGACTGGAAAGCATATAAGCAAAGAATGAAACAGCAAAGGAAGAAAAAGGGAAAGCGGTAACTAGGTTTGAATATAATGATATACTTCAAATTTAATTGCACGGCATTTTACTGGAAACAATTGGCTTATAAAACGATGAAAGCGATACTATTATCTATAGCGGTGATACTACTCATAGGCTGCGCATCGCTTCCAAAATACACAATACTTAATAAGCAGCATTCTATTTACTATACGCGGGAACAAACAAGCGAACTCAATAAACGGGTTTGCACACTTATCCGCAAAAGCAAAGAACGGAGATACTTTGACAGTATTTACGTGTACCATATCGCGATTTGCCAACTTACATCACAGCTTGGAGGAACTGCAAAGTCGCCATCCAACTTTATAAAAGAAGACTTTACAGACTCGGTATTCCTAAGTATATCCCGCCTAGGAAGAATGAAAGTTAAGGCCTTAGATCAAGGCAAAACCTTTCTCAGCACAGAGTCAATCGTGTTGAAAAAAGATAAGAGTTTAGGTGGTGTCGGTTGGATTCAATTCTTTTCCGCAGCTAGTTCTGGTGTGAAAACATTCCTTCCTGGAGATCTATCAGCGTTAGTTGCCATATTAGAAGACGATGACTTCATTGGTTTCTTTCAGGTTATAAATCTATACAACAAGGTGGGAAACGTCCTTTTCGCAGTGACACGCCAACGTAATGTTGTCGTTTTCACGTACGGAGCTGGATCATCTACCACAATAACGAAATGGAAATTAAAAGATTTTGGCGACAAATATCTTGGTTTGAGACCATTCCGAGATACGTTTGTCAAGTAACATGGACAAGTTTGAAGATGCTCCGATAGACAAATCACTTAAATGGTGACAAGCATACGTCAGCCCTTATTCTTTGGAATATTGACTTCTGCCCAATTGTAGTTGTATAACCTTTAATGTAAAGGTAAGGCATCCTATCGAGGCCTACATTCCTCTTTCGGACATAACTCGCCATTAAGTTTGGTAGTATTAAACAAGCCTTCCCTAAGATTGCAAACCGCAACCTTAGGAGAGGCTATAAAAGAAAAATAAAAGCAATGACAACTAAAGAATTAGCTGACCATTATCGAATTAAATATGTATCTTTGCAAGAATACGGAGTTTACTCTGTTGCATTTTTACCAGATGAGGCATTGAGAATGGTTAATATCCTGCGAGAAGAAGTTACTCCAATTTTGGGTGGCGATGTGTATATAAAGAAAAATGACCCTACAAGAGTCTACCCCACAGATGACGGGTGGTATTACGAGCGGAAGAGCGATGAACTAATAAAAGAGTATACTGATAATAGTTGTGACGAAGCCATTAAGTATATTCAGATTGTACTAGATAGTGTGACTAAGGGATGTTACGAGGAAGGCTCGGATGTGCTGTTTGATCTCGTGATACTTGATTTGAACAATCAATCTTAAATGGAATATTTGTAATAAAACTAACAAGATTAGAAGAGACTATTGTTAGTATTTTAAACCATCTTGATTTTTAGAAATACGTTTAACGTTTCGCCTATATGATATACTTCAAATTTCATTTCAAGCCATTTTGTCATGATGATGCTAGTAAACAAGTGAAAAGATCATTCCTAGGAAGGCTCTTCTCAAAGCTGTTTCATCGTCTCGAAGCCAATCCAGACTTTGAAGAATCTATTGATTTCGTGGCCGAATGGCTTATAGAATACGATGATGTAGAATTTCATCAAGCAGTTCGCGAAATGGGCTTCGACACGAATAAGAATCTCATTGTTAAGCTTGCCTGATGAGAGAAACTATGGTTATTGGTCGGATCTTGATTGCGATATAAATTTCTTTAAGAAATTTAATTATCAACCAATAAAGAAAGAAACGTTTGATTTTTTGTGGAACTCCACACGCCATGATAGGGAACTAAAGAAGTTTGTGCCTATTAATGATGTAAATGGACAATAATTAAATGACTACGCGTAAAAGCGAATGGCTTGTCAAAGGCTTCTGAAAACTCACGTGTTTGGTTAAACTAAAAAACAAACAGCAAATGGAAAACAAAGGATGCATCAGACGACCAACTCCCGAAGAGTTGCTCTTGGTTGGGAATTTAGCACAAAAGCTCAAGGATCTGTTTAAGTGGTGGGGTATACGCCGCGCCCCACTTCTTACCTTTCTTGCACGTAGTTGATAAAATCCACTGTCAACAGCCTTTGGTGCTCTTACGGAAAAATTAGACATCGAAAGTTTGAAAAAGTGCGTTTTTGCTTACAATGTTGTAGGTAACCTATGGGAGAGATTTGTTCTGCAACAAGTATTGCGGGCAATTTTGTACGTGAAGTTAAGGAACGTAATTTAACATAACAAATGTGTATCGACTAAACAAACTTAGAATGATGAGAAAGAACTTCGTCATATTCATGTTAGCAAGCATTTGCTTTCTTTATGCACATGCTCAACGTTCTTGTAAGGATTGCATACAAGTTCTTTATAAGGTGGTGGAGGGGGCACAGCTGGATAGTATTAGCATTGGGCACAGTTTTTATTCTGTGAAATCGCTCTATCAAGGCAAGGGCCATGAACTTGTTGTTGGAGCAATCGCAAAAGCCCGAGTGTTCAGTTACGGCAACCCGTTAGATTCTGTGGTGATGCTTGATTTGGGAGACAAAGCACTGTATTTTATGGTGAATACCGAACCTCCTCGCAACTTTAAATGCGCAGACATTAATTGTGTGTATGATGGCGAGGGACGTAATCTTCTAAACAAAGAAGACTATATGAGGTTTCCCGCAGTGATTAACGATCCTGATGGGTTTACATTCATTAGAGAAGGACCATCTACGACGTTTAAGGTAAAGGCAAAGATAGAAAAGGATAAAATCTTTTTCTATACCCCAATCTTAAGCTGTGATTGGTATAGAGTTTATCTTAGGGATGGAGGACCGTGCATAGGCTATATTCATCGCTCACGAATACTCCCATACGATAAGTGCCCTACAAAAATTAAAAGGAAAATGGAGAAACTTATGCTTTGATAAGCAAACATTAAAGACAAGTGGCAATGGAAAATAACGAACGCATCAGACGACCAACTCCCAGAATACACCAACTCACCAACTCACCACCCCCAAAGACCCATCAACTCAAAAACTTAAATTGTTATCTTTTATTTTACAAAGTTGCTCTAATTTTCACTCCGTTCTAGCGAAAATATGGGCCAAAAAGTAGGTAAATAGGCACTATTTCTGGTCTTTCACGCCTCTTGTTTTGTCTGTTTTTAAGAGCAAAGCCTGCATTTTGCACCATTTTGCCTTTCTATTTTGGTTGCCAGACCGTCATTTTTCAAGTCCAATAACCTGCTTTTAACCCCTAAAAACCCACTTTTTAACGACTATTTTGCCCTTTTCTACCATGTTTTTAATGGTTCTGTATGGTTTTATTTATACTATTCCTGCGGATATTTATGCTTTTCGTCTTGCGTTTAGCTGCATTTTACCTTGCATTTAGCACCAAAATACACTGCGTTTAGCACCAAAACGCACTGCATTTAGCATCAAAACGCACTGCATTTAGCACCAAAACGCACTGCGTTTTGCGGCATATTGCACTGCGTTTTGCCGCAAATTGCACTATATTTAGCAGCAAATAGCCCGAAATGTGGTACAAATGACGGTTTCTTGAAATAAATATTCATTTTACCACATTCACAAACTACCCCCCTTTTGCATCAAAAACAAACCTCTGCGAGAATCGATTTTTTGCGACAAGGTGAGCACGTGGTGGATAAAAAGGGCACTCATAATGTTAAAATGTGTGCTGAAAAATTGACAACGTATCGAGTTGACGAGTTGACAAGTCGGCGAGCGTGTTGGGCCGCGAGTTGGTGAATTTGTGAGTTGGAGGAGTTTATGAGCTTACGAGTTTTTGAGGTGACAATGCTTGTCGTCCACTTCGTACAAGTCATTTGGCTTAACCCTTTAACCCTAATCGTTCATTAGGGCCTGTGCAGATTTTGTGTATTGTTGAGCATCTTGTCTGTCTTATTATTGAAGGCGTGGCGAACAACGACAAGAGAATAAGGCGGTCAAGGTGCCGATAAGCCGACGAAAGACGACCGGAAAGCGATGGAAGTAACCAAAAATATTTGATAAGCGGCCTAAGGAGCCGATTGGGGGTTAACTCTGTCACCCCGCTTTGACGAGTTTGTGGGTTCATTCGTTTTCAAGGTATAACCACTTTTTGCCATAGGCAAGTGGGGCAGAATTTCGGATTTTATCGTATCTTTGTCGGGTACTTCGTACATGAGCAGGGTGTTTGTCTTGGTTTTGCATCCCAAAGATAATAAACTCCTCTCTATTCATAGAAAAATTAAAAGTCAAGACTACTTCAATATATGCGTATGAGAAATTTATTGGTTTTCTTTGGGCTTTTGGTGTTATACGCCTGTTGGTCGCCCTTTCCTAATGCCTATGAACGTTCGATGCAGTTGGGTCGCTTTCGCCCTAACATTAACACTGGAATTGCTAAAAAAGTGAACATTAATGGATACTACGTCGTGACCCATAAGAGGGTGGGAACATTCGAGCCGTTTATTCTTTATTCTGATGGAACGTTTGGCAATATCGTTTTTAAAAATAGAGACTCGCTTTACGAGCAGAAAAAACAAGATACAGATTTGATGCAAGAAATTATAAGTTCAGAAAAAGGATTTTGTGGGGGAGGTGGATATTATGAAATTAAAGGAGACACATTGGAAGTTGATAAAGTATATCGTTATCAACTCCGCAAAGTGTTGGCGAAAAAACGCTTTAAGATAATCGATAAAAATCACCTCCTTCTCTTTAGCGGAATGTGGGTTGTATCAAAGAAAGAAGACGTACCTGACCCTTATGATGTACTTTACGAATTTGTCCCTGCTAAGAATTTGCCACCCTCCACAAGCTTTGGCTGTAAGCTGAACAAGTATATGTGGGAGAACAAGGCCGACTGGAAAGCCTATAAGCAAAGAATGAAACAGCAAATGATAATAAAAAGAGGTAACTGATGTTGGAGATAATGTCATTAGGACGAGCTTTTCATACCTGTGGCGTATCTTTCTTTTGGATATAAAATCGACATTATATGTTTGGTTGTATGAAAATAATATTCTACATAATAGGTTGTTTGTCATTCTCTTCTTGCTGGTATCCTTTCCCAAATTCAAAGGAAAGGTCAATGCAAGCAGGCAGATTTCATCCCGATATCAATACCCATATTGATGAAAAGGTAAATATTGATGGCTACTATGTAAAAGCCATAGGGACGACAGGTAGCACATTAGAACCCTTTATACTCTATAAGGATGCGACATTTGGTGAGATATACTTTAAGAACAATGATTCTGTTCGGGAACAAAGACGGGCGAATACTGATTTAATGACTCAAATTCAACATTCAAAGCATGGATTCAATGGGTTTGGTGGCTATTATCGGATGAAAGGTGATACGATTGAAGTAGACCTTTACTGGAACTACATGCTTAGGGGAGTGCTTGTGAAAAGATTTTTTAAAGTTCTCGATAAAAATCATTTGCTTCTCTTTCAACAGATTTGGGTAAGTCCTGATGAGGCCGACGAGCCTGATGGCTGCCACATTCTTTATGACTTCATTCCTGCACACAATCTCCCACCATCATCAAGTTTCAGAAACAAGCAACGAAGGTATTTATGGGATAATAAGAAAGATTGGAAAGCCTATAAAAGAAAGATAAAAGAGATGAGAAAGGGGAATAAGGGGTAATGGTTAGTAAAGCATATACTTTATCAGTTGTTTTTTTGTGGTAATAGTAAACGCTGTATGAGGCTTATTCTGCACGGTTTGCTTGCGAACCTTTCGGCTGGTAGAACAGGGTGGTTGTGCTGAAAAAAGTGGGATGGGTGAAGAAAAACATGTTGTATTTCCCTTGGTTTGTTGGCTTAAAACCTCGCCCGCCCATTAACTCATAACTCAAAAACTAACCAACTTACACTAACTTTTTTGAGTTTCGTTATAACTTATCGGAAAATATTTGTAACTTTGCACACCAAATGTGTGACTTAGAAACCTTTAAGCTGGATGTCAAGGCGTTAAAGCAAGGCAAAACCCTGTTGGAGTACGTGCTTGACGATAGTTTCTTTGAGGCCATCGACGCCCCCGAAATTAGGAAAGGAAAGGTGAACGTTGAGCTGCAAGCTACAAGAAACGGCGACCTTTTTGAGCTGAACTTCAATATGGAAGGTTCGGTCAGCATACCTTGCGACCTCTGTCTTGACGACATGGAACAGCCCGTTAACACAAAAGAACGGCTGATAGTGAGGTTTGGAGAAGAATATTCAGAAGAAGACGAACTGGTTACGCTGGAAGAAGACCCTGGGGTAATCGACCTGTCGTGGTTCGTTTACGAGTTTATCGCACTTAACATACCCATCAAGCATGTGCACGCGCCTGGCAAATGCAACCCAGCAATGATAGACGTGCTGGACGCACATGCTGCCAACCGAAGTGGCGATGAGGATGAAGAAGAGGCGATTGACCCGCGCTGGATGAAACTGAAAGAAATAAAAAAACAATATTAAAGATTAAGACAAAATGGCACATCCTAAAAGAAGACAGTCCAAGACTCGTACACTTAAAAGAAGAACTCACGATAAAGCCGTAGCTCCCACACTGGCTCTATGCCCCAATTGTGGCGCTTATTACATTTATCATACGGTTTGCCCCACTTGCGGACAGTACAGAGGTAAGGTAGCTATCGTTAAGGAAGAGGTTGCTGAATAATGGATAAGATTAATGCGATAATCTCAGGCGTCGCCGGTTACGTGCCCGACTATGTCCTCAACAACGAGGAGCTGTCGCGCATTGTCGATACCAACGACGAATGGATTACTACGCGTACTGGTATCAAGGAGCGCCGCATCCTCACGGAAGAAGGGCTCGGTACTTCTTATCTGGCCCGTAAGGCCGCCAAACTTCTGATGAAGAAGACGGGCGTTGATCCCGACAGCATCGATGCGGTTATCGTTGCCACCACCACTCCCGACTACATCCACCCCTCCACAGCATCTATCGTGCTGGGTAAGCTGGGCTTGAAAAATGCTTTCGCATTCGACTTCTCGGCTGCCTGCTGCGGGTTTATGTACGCTTTTGATGTGGCTTGCAACATGATACAAAGCGGACGCCATAAGCGCATCATCGTTATCGGTGCCGATAAGATGTCGGCCATCACCGATTATAAGGATCGCGCTACCTGTCCGCTCTTTGGCGACGGGGCTGGTGCTGTGATGGTGGAAGGAACTACGGAAGAAAACGTGGGCTTGGTAGACTCGCTGTTCTTGGCCGACGGAAAGGGCTTGCCTTTCCTTCATGTTAAGGCCGGCGGTTCGGTTTGTCCGTCTTCGCAGTTCACCGTAGACCACCGCTTACACTACACTTATCAGGAAGGCCGCACCGTTTATCGCTATGCGGTTTCGGCAATGGGCGACGATTGTACCAAGCTGATTGAACGCAATGGACTAACACCCAACGATATTAACTACCTTGTGCCGCATCAGGCCAACCTCCGTATTATCGAGGCGGTGGGTAAACGTATCGGTGTGCAGCCCGAACAGGTGCTGGTAAACATCCAACGCTACGGAAACACCAGTGCGGCATGTATGCCCTTGGTGCTTTGGGATTTTGAAAAACAATTGAAGAAGGGCGACAACCTTATCTTTACTGGCTTTGGAGCTGGTTTCGTTCATGGCGCATCTTACTACAAGTGGGCCTACGACGGTGCCGAAATGGCCGAACAAGGAAAGTAAAAGCGGCACGTTTGCCCCAACTTTAATTGAATAATAACAAAGAAGACGCATCCTTAATTTCTTAAGATGCGTCTTTTTGAGCTTTATCCAAGCTCTAAACAAACACCTTTATCACAGCAACAAACATGCACAAAGCAGGATTTGTAAACATCGTTGGCAACCCCAATGTGGGCAAAAGCACGCTGATGAACCAGCTTGTGGGCGAGCGTATCTCCATAGCCACCTTCAAGGCGCAAACCACGCGGCACAGAATAATGGGCATTGTGAACACCCCTGAGATGCAAATCGTGTTCTCGGACACGCCCGGTGTGCTCAAACCCAACTACAAGTTGCAAGAGTCGATGCTGGCTTTCTCGGTGTCGGCACTTAGCGATGCAGACGTGTTGCTGTATGTTACCGACGTGGTGGAAGACCCAGAGAAGAATGCCGACTTCTTGGAGAAGGTGCGGGGCATGAAGATTCCCGTGTTGCTGCTCATCAATAAGATTGACGAGAGCGACCAAAAAACTCTCGGCGACATCGTGGAACGCTGGCACGCGCTGTTGCCCAAGGCCGAAATATTACCCATTTCGGCCAAAAACAAGTTCGGCACCGACCTCCTTCTGCGCCGAATACAAGAGCTGTTGCCCGAATCGCCGCCCTATTTCGACAAAGATCAGCTTACCGATAAGCCTGCGCGTTTCTTCGTCAGCGAGATAATTCGCGAGAAAATACTGCTCTACTACGATAAGGAAATACCCTATTCGGTGGAGGTTAAGGTAGAGCGATTTAAGGAAACAGAAAAGAAAATACACATCAACGCCGTTATCTACGTTGAGCGCGAAAGTCAAAAAGGCATCGTTATTGGGCATCAGGGCGTGGCGTTGAAGAAGGTTTCTTCGGAGGCACGAAAAACGTTGGAAAGGTTTTTCGACAAAGAGGTGTACCTCGAAACCTTCGTGAAAGTTGATAAAGACTGGCGAAGCTCGAAGAAAGAACTCGACAGTTTTGGCTATAACCCCGAATAAGACGTTTCTCGTGAGCCACGTGTAAGCCGAATTTGGCCGCGCATGTCACGCTAACACGCTTTTTCGACGATTAAGAATTTACATTTATGGCAAACTTAGTAGCTATCGTGGGACGTCCCAATGTGGGCAAGTCCACCTTATTTAATAGACTTACAAAAACCCGTAGCGCTATCGTGAGCGATACCGCTGGCACCACGCGCGACCGTCAATACGGCAAGTGCGACTGGGCTGGGCGCGAGTTCTCGGTTGTAGATACGGGCGGATGGGTGGTCAATTCGGACGACATCTTCGAAGATGCCATTCGCCGACAAGTGCTCGTGGCTACCGAAGAGGCCGACTTGGTGCTGTTCCTCGTAGACGTGAACACGGGCGTAACCGACCTCGATGAGGATGTGGCGCAGATACTCAGGCGTACCAAGGTGCCCGTGGTGTTGGTGGTGAACAAGGCCGACAACAACGAGCAGATTTACGAAGCCCCCGTGTTTTATTCGTTGGGTCTGGGCGACCCCTTCCCCATTAGCGCATCAACAGGTAGTGGAACGGGCGACTTGCTCGATGCTGTTGTTGAGCAACTAAAACCTGGCGACAACGATAATGTTGAAGACGGCATACCTCGTTTCGCCGTGGTGGGCAGGCCTAACGCAGGCAAAAGCAGCATCATCAACGCCTTTATAGGCGAGGACCGCAACATCGTTACCGAAATTGCAGGTACAACACGCGACAGCATTTATACGCGTTTCGATAAGTTTGGCTTCGACTTCTACCTTGTAGATACGGCCGGAATACGCCGAAAAAACAAGGTAACCGAAGATTTGGAGTTTTATAGCGTAATGCGTTCGATACGTGCCATCGAGCATAGCGACGTTTGTATTCTGATGATTGATGCCACGCGCGGCATCGAATCGCAGGACATGAACATCTTCCAGCTTATTCAGAAAAACCAAAAGTCGCTTGTTGTGGTGGTTAACAAGTGGGATTTGGTGCCAGATAAAGACCAAAAGGTGATAAAGACTTTCGAGAATGCCATTCGCGAACGCATGGCTCCCTTTGTGGATTTCCCCATCATTTTCGCCTCGGCGCTTACCAAGCAGCGCATCTTTAAGGTGCTAGAGACGGCCAAACAGGTATATCTTAACCGCAAGGCACGCGTGGGAACGTCGAAACTTAACGAAGTGATGCTTCCCCTTATCGAGGCTTATCCGCCCCCATCCACTAAGGGTAAGTACATCAAAATTAAGTATTGCACGCAGTTGCCCAACACGCAGATACCCTCGTTTGTGTTCTACGCCAACCTGCCACAGTACGTAAAGGAGAACTATCGCCGCTTTTTGGAAAACAAGATACGCGAAAATTGGAACATGCACGGCTGCCCAATTAACGTGTTTATCAGACAAAAATAAGGTGTTGGGGATACGGCTTAGGCTTGTATCCCCAACTTGTGTTATGCTTTGGCCATGCCGTTTGCCGTTGTTTCTCGCGCACAAGGCAGCAGGGCATTGCATAAAACTCCGTTATATCCCAACAACATAACTTGCTTATTACCTTAAACCAACTCCCAGCAAAGGCCAAGCCCGATACGGTTTTGCTTTTTCCGAGCTAGGTTTCATCAACAACTAAGCCCTGTTAGCTGGCAGAAAACTTCTGTCTGCAATTAAACTTTTGGGCCTGTTTCTAGTCTATTATGAAGGTGTTTAAATACACGCAAATATAAATAATGACCATTTAGTATATGAGAAAAATTTGTTTGAAAATCCACAAGTGGCTAGCGTTGCCCCTTGGAGTGTTTATGGCAATTCTATGTTTCACGGGCTTTCTGCTACTGGTGATAAAAGATATTTCCCCACTTTTGGGCATGGAAGAGGGCGTTGAACCTTTCTATAAGGCCGTTAAGCAGTTGCATCGCTGGCTCTTTATGGTGCCAAACAATCCCCACGGCGGACTTTCGGTTGGCCGAGTAATTATGGCCGTATCGTCTATGTGCATGGCGCTTGTGTTGTTAACGGGCGTTGTTGTTTGGTGGCCCAAGAGCAAAAAGATGCTGAAAAGCCGTTTAAAGGTGAGCACTAACAAAGGCTTTCGCCGATTTGTGTATGATACGCACGTGTCCTTAGGCATCTATGCCTTTGTGTTTCTGTTCCTCATGGCCATTACGGGTCCTGTGTTTTCGTTCGGTTGGTACAGGCAAGGCATGTCGAAACTCTTCGGACAGAACGCCGAGAAGATGGAAACGAAGATGCCAAAAGGGGATGGAAAGCAGGCTGCAACAAAGCAAAATGCCTTTGCTCACGATAATACAGACCGCGTGAAGGAGCACGCACAGCGACAAGAGGGTGGGGCTCCCGAAACAAAAAAAGACGGTAGCGGCAAGAAACCTGGTGGTAAAAAGCTTTTCAAGTCGTTGCACACAGGCAAATGGGCTGGTTGGTTTTCACGGGTTCTTTATGCGATTGCCGCACTCGTTGGCGGTTTCCTGCCTATCAGTGGCTACTATTTGTGGTGGAAGAAAAGGCAAGGAAAGCGCACTAAGTGATAAGAATGATGCGGCGGATGTGCGTTCTGTTGATAGAATCATCCTTATAAAGCACCAGCTCTAACGGATGTGAGGGGGTAATGGGCAATGTCAAAATCTCCCGATCTGCGACCAGTAAGCAACAAGTTACTGGCAGAAAAGAAAAAGAACGTAGTGGTCTTTTGTGCGCATCGCCTTTCAAATGCTTACTTTTGCATTCGTAATGTACAAGGGGGGTAGAAGTTTTTAATCCTGTGTTACCTTTCATTTCTATTATTGTCCGCTAAAACTTTTATATCCATTCCGCATGCTATAAAGTTTTAGCGGACACCTATATTATAGAATTAAGCTTCGTGGGGAAGTGTTATGTTTAAATCAAAATAGGCCATTAGTGGTTATCTTTCAAGCTCTCTATTCTAACCTGTTTTGTTAAAATCGGGTATAGATATTTTGTAAAACATATCTTCTTCAGCCAATCCTTAGATATGCACCAAAATGAAGAATGAGCTTGCAGTTGGCCATCATGAAGTCACAATAGCCGTTCTATTCTTCATATAGTCGTCTAATTTATACTTCTCCATTTCAACAATTCTGTAAATAAACACTTCATTGTTGATTACATATAAAATGGTATTCATGCCTTCTAATTCTGGGCAGAACAACAGATACTTCGGACGTTTACGCATTATTTTCCTAAAAACTTTTGGTGCATTCCTTCCAAGACGTCTTGAAAAAGTTCTATAACGAGAATCTAAACCACTATATTCTCCATCATCACAATATACGTATAAACGTCCTTTACATCTTTTGTCGAAATAAAAAAGATTAAAGGCCAACCTGCTCGTATCTACTTGCAATGTCTGTTTATCTTTTAGTTTTAAATTCAAAACGTAGAGAGGCGTTCCTGCTCTCACTTCATTTGCAATTTTTTTAACTTCTTGATCATTCCAAGTTTTATCGTCTTTGAAATATCTTAAGTATATACTGTCGGCTATATGCTGCTTTTGAACAACATCTGAGCTGTCAACACCCGAGCTACATATATCCACAAATGATTTGAATGTTTCTTCATGTTCTTTTTCTAACGATTTAGAATAAGACAAGACGATATTATCAATGAAAGAAGTGGAATCGAGCGCGCTGTAAGCACGTTCGATCTGTTCAATTAATGTCTGAGCATTTGAAATGCAGAAAATCAGACTGTTCATGATGAAAATCAAATATACCCTTTTCATATTTACTTTAATCCATTTAGTATATAAAGCCACCAGCTTTTATCAAGCATCAATGACTAAAGAACGGAATGTACTCATACTCTGTTTTGCGTCTGAACCAGATAAGCAATGGCTTGCCATCCTCTCCGATAATTGTTGGGGTATCTATCAATACACAAAATCCCTTCTTCCTTGCCTGTTTCCCCCTAAAATGCCAACGCAGCCTTATCGCTCCGCTTGTCTTTATGCCCTGCACGATTGCAGTAGAGTCTAGCTTTGTTATGTCTTGTTTGTGAACCATATCTAGACGTTCTATCATTGTGGGAGTCATCATGTGCCCCTCGTTATCCGTAAAGCGAATGCTTTGTGGATAAATCGTACATGGCTGGTTCATATAAAGCGTTGCTGCCACTATCAACTTTGATTCTTCTTTTGCCCAAAACTGAAGGCATGTGGGGAAAGCAAAGGGAAAAAATATTGGCCCCACGGTAATTGCAGAAGTACCTGGCCCTCTCACATTAAGCATAATCGTGTCTGGCGTAACATCATAAGTGTAAGTTATGCCACCTTCTGAACAAGGTTTCAACTTCTTCCATCCATCCGTCTCCGTTATGTAATATGTAGTACGGAATATGCCTGCACACGAAGTAATGCATAGGCAAATGAGAACTGAAAATATAAATCCAAGTAGCAGTTTCATATCTAGAAGTCGTCGAAGTCGTCTTGACTTTTAATGTTTTATAAATTGAGAGGAGTTTATTATCTTTGTGCTGTAAAACCAAGATAAACACTCCTCTCATGTACGAAGTACTGGACAAAGATACAATAAAATCTGAGATCTTGCCATATTTGTATGTGGCAAAACGTGGGTATGTCTCAAAAAGTGACCTGGTGGAAGTCATTCAATGCCTTCTCTATAAGCTGAAGATAGGTTGCTAAAGGCACATGATACCTGTTTCGTCCATCTACGGAGGGATAGTCCTACACGGCAAAACCGTGTATGCGCATTTGTACTTAATCGATTTGATACGATGCTGTCTTGCTGGAAGGCATGAACTATATCGCATTCATAGTATTCTTTTCAAGAGAATAAGAAAGAGAGAAAAGTAAAGATGACTTCGTTAACTTGTCATCTCGTCAACTATTAAAGGTGAGAAGGCCGACAAAGAGAGCAACCGAGTTCGCCCTAAACGGCCATACGCCCCAGACCCGCTATAAAAAGAACTTTATGCCGGCTATAACATATCCTGGCAATCTGTTTTCGGTGACAACTTCGTTATAATCGTTTCTGGATGCTATTCGCAGCCGGCGGTAGTCTCGGGTGTGAAGCATATTGTTCCCCTCAATAGACAAAGCCCAGCGTTTGAACGTGAACATTGCTGTCAACCCCATGTCGAAGTTGCGAAATTCGTTCTGCCCCGAATGGTCAAGCGTGTATGATAGTGGCAAACTCAGTTCGAAGCGTTCCTTTCTGATAGCCATTGGCTTTACGTACAACACATGTTCGGCATAGTTTATATGATTGTTGCTAATGCCAATCTTGCTTTGTTGCAAGTTAAGTTTATAGCCCACCTCTATGTTAAGCAACGACTTAAATTTGGTAGCCAAAGCGAAAGTGCCATCAAATGTGGAAGAACGATTGTTGCTAAACATGTGTTGATAACTGTTTTGGTACAGAGAGTTGGACATTGTAGATTTGAAGGTCAGAACCAATGGTATGCGAAATCCCTTTTTGATGTTGAAATAGGCATATTGCGTGCAGCGGTCACGGTCTGCCTTTAATAATCTTGCCCTAACTCCGCGCCCGTCATTGTGATAGTCAAAGATGTAGGGTTCGTCTGTAAATGAGCATCCAAGGCTCGCGACGAACGTAAAGTCGTTAAGGATGTCGAAATAGTTCACGCCCAATTGCAACTTGTCTTTTCTGTGAAGGATGTTGTGTTGCTCCTCGAAAGCGGTGTATTGCCGATAGTCATCAATCATCAAGCCACGCATGAACACGGCATTGTCCGCTTCATAGCCACTGCTGTAAGTGAGCGAAATGGAGTTGGTGGAACTAAATGCCAGTTCGATGTTGGCAACAGGCAACAATAACAGCCTGTTGTTTTCAAAGCGATTGTTAACGCTTGCCAACGTCAGCCCGCCATTCAGTCGCAACAGTCCGCTCTTCTTTGAGAAAGAGATGTTGTAATTGTACACATTGGTCGTTAGGAATTGTTTGGCAACATCAAATGTGTCAACGGATGCCGATGCCGATGCTATGTTACGGATGAGGTTCCACCCGCCCGCCATGTTCATCTGCCATGCCCGAGATAGCCTATGCACCCATGATGAGGACAAAAAGGCATTTATTAAAGTCTGCTTCTGTTTTTGGGCAACATCGTAAACCGTTAAATCGTACAGCGTGTTGGCCGACTCTACATTCAGTTGCCGGCGGCTATTGCGATAGTCAAATTCCCCACTGACGGACAATAGGTCTTTGTTGTTCCAGTTCTTTACAACAGACATCCGTTGACTGAAATTCCACTCATGCACCTTGCTCTCACAGTTGTAATTGCTTATGTGCCTATTGCTTGTCTGCGGCATGGCCGTTATTGTGGTGCGGCTGTCAAAGGCAGCATTGCCTGGCAGCATGCATTTAAGGTTCAAGCCCAGATGATGGAAACCTCGCCTTGCTGCTGATGTTTCGGAAAACGTTTCTGTTCGGCCTGTTTCCATGTAGGTTCTCCGGTTGTCGTACTTACCATAGCTTTGGTCGAAATTAAATAGGTAATAGGCGTTTACTTTCAGTCGCTCGCTCGGGTTCCAGGCAATGTTTGAAGAGAGAAGCGCATTACGCCTTTTATATGAATTGATATCGTTCGTCAGAAACGATGGAAGGCCAGCACCAGTGTCTATCACTCGGTTTTGTCCGCCAAACGAGCGGGCATAATCATTAACGCTCCCCAAAAGTTTAATATAGTCAATGAGCGTCATAAACGCTTCACCCGTGTTGAAGTATTTTACATTGAAGCCCATCATGGCTTTGCTCCCAAACGAATATGCGTTAACTGTGGCCCGATAGTTTCTCGGCCATCCTCCTTGTAATTCGGCATTACCCGTGATGCGCCCTCGGTGAAGTGAGTCTATCTTAACATTCAGGGCATTTGCCTTGTGGGTGTTAAATCCGCTAAGAAGGGAGAACTCGCTGTAATTCTTCTGTAACTGGATTCCATCCACAATTTTGGCCGGCAGGTTATTGGTAATTTGCTCGTTCTTATCGCCAAAAAAGTCCTGCCCATCTATTAGAATTTTCTTAACCGCTTCCCCATTAACCGTTACTTGCCCTTTCTCATCAACGTCCATTCCAGGCAACTTGGCCAGAATATCCTTAAGCACTTTCTCGTTTCCAGTGGTGTATTTCCCGATGTTATAGTCGATGGTGTCTCCACTCACCTTGATTCCAGGAGCACGCCCCGTAACGACTATCGTTTCGAGCATTTTGCTGTTAGGCTCCAACTTAACTAAAACACCATTTGTTTCTTCGCGCGTGGTTCGCGCGGTCTTGCTCTTGAAACCAATACCCGATACCTTTATGAGCAGCTCTGTTGATGAAGAAGTTGCTTCCACTAAGAAAGAGCCATCATCAGATGTAATGGCATAACCCAAAAGCGCACTATCTGGGAGAGCATAGACCATCACATTAGCAAATGGCACGGGCGAGCCATCTGCCGAACTTACGACGGTCCCCCTTAGCTTGACATCGTTAGCCAAGCACCGTAAGGCAGCAAGCAGCATCAACAATATGGAAACCAGGCCTTTCTTCTTCATCGCTTATCTGGCAAATGCTCGTTTTCTCAGTTGTTCAAACTGGTCCTTCGTAACTTCTTTCGCACGCTTTGGCTTGGCCACAGGCTGTGAAGACTTGGTGTTAATCGCTGTACACGTATAGATTGCGTGCTTGTCTTCCAAGTCGAGGATAAGCCCAGGGAGTCCATAGTACAAGCCAGGGCCGTCTTGCACAGGGATTGACGGACAAAACCATGCTGTTATAGAGTCGCCGATGGTTGCTTTGTAAGCTTCAAGCCCCATTATCTTTTTCGACTTTGAACTCACTTTCCATTGATAGTGTGGCAAAAGATGTATTATGGAATAGGTCCGTCCAAGCAAGTCTTTCAATTCCGTCGCCCTCATGTCAACAAGGCTCTTGTAAACAGACACTTTCTCCTCGCTGTAAGAAGGGTTTACGATGATAATCCTCGGCCCTTCATTTTGAGACAGCTCACCCTCGGAAACGATTTGTTCAAAAGACGACATTCTTCCCTTTACAATCAGGCGGAAAGAATCTCGCTTCTCTGCTTGCAAATCATTCAAAAGCCCTTGATAGCTTCGGTTCTCTTTGGCTTGTTTAATCTTGTTGACAACTTGTTTTCTGGATTTTAAATATACAAAGTACTTAACCTCTATGCTCTGCGCAAAGGTGAGCATAGAAAGAAACATTAAGAATGGCAATAATAATAGTCTCATACTCGGTTAAATTGTTACAGTTCATACATGATATGAAAACTATCCTCAAGATATGTTGTTCTTGAAGATAAAGAAATTGCCCTCTCCACAAACTGAAATGGCTTTTGAAGAGGGCAATAACTTTAAAAAGTCCCTACTGAACCTTTATGACAATAATGTCAATAATGACTCCTTTGTCATCGACAACAAGGATAATGACATCGGGCTTGTCACTTTTGTTTTGAGCGTTGCTGACATTAGGGCTGTTAAGTTCTGGTGTAACTGCAGGAACTTCAGCAAACGAAGCAGTAGCAAACCCGAAAACGAGACAACAAGTTGCAATTAACTTCTTCATTTTACTTAAATTTTATGTTAATAATTAAACCGTTAAGGCTTTGCGGTGTTTACCCCTTTATAACACTGTGGTCTGCTTATCTTTTTTGACTTTAATTGAGGCTAAGAGATGAATGCCATTTATGTATCTCAAAGTGAAAATTAACTTCGATTGCAAAATTAGAATATTAAAAACAAACATGCAAACAAGTTAGGTCTATTTTTGTATTTTAGGACGTTTAAATAAGTTCCTCTCTAGCAGTCACTTATTAAATGGAGAGGAAAAGAACAGGTCTATTCCATCGAGACTTTAACTAAAAAACTTCAATAAACTCCCGTAAAGAGACCTTGCCACCGTTAATTCCCACTTTAATTTTACTAATAAAAAGTTTTTGTTTAATTGATTTTTCGCTGATTCCATATATCAATGCCAATGCTTTTGTTGACATCTTAAGGCGGATAAGCATCAAAAGATGTAGGTCTTCAATACCTAAACTTGGAAAGCGATTCAGTAACCTAGTAATGAAGTTATTGTCAACAGCATCCATAAATAGTCTTATTTCTTCCCAATCCTCATCCTTAAGTCGAACGTTGTCAGATTTATTGCTCCTCAATCTCTGAATTTTTTCGGCAGTATCTATCCTACTTAAAATAAAATTGCGCATGTTTGAAAGTTGCAGCTCTTTTTGAAACAGTTTCTCGTTGAGCAATCTTCTCTCTTGACTTTGTTTCCCTAACTTCACCTTAATTTTTACGCAGATACTATGCAGTTTGAAACAATGTAAGGCTAAAATTATGGACGCAGCAAAGAAAATGAGTATCAAAACAATCAGCAATGTTAAAACAATCGTACCTCTTTTTACAACCTTACTCTCGTATTTTGTATCCAAAAATAAATTACAATATAGTTGTTCGCTTTTACATCCAAGAGGATAGGAGAAGAAACTTGCGGAATCAAAAGACTTCGCATAGCTAAGCCCCTTTGCATCATTACAATGTGGTATGTTGGTTGTATAATACTTATACTCGCGGTTCTCTGTGTGGGCATTGCTCAACAGTTTGTTACAAGATGTCGGGAAAGCGGCTTTAAGACAAACAGCTGTAAGGTTTAATGTCCAGAATATATGCTTGTACAAACAAAATTTATTCGACAGCCTGGGATAATGTAAAGACCGGATATAGACTTTACACTGCTTAGTAAAAGTAATCACATCCTTAATAACAATAGGAAATAAAGAAAAACTATTGTTATGGACAACGCTTAGGAATTCTTTATGTCCCTTAGCAAACTTAGTCACTTCCACAAACCATTGTTGACAGGCTTGCATAATAAAAATGGAGAGTATCCTCAAGGCGAGATTTTTAGTAAATTTGTCTGTCAGTCCATCTGCCACATCGGAAAAATTTTGCAAATTGACTACTGCAGATTCGGTATCAACATTTAACAAACAATGTTTTTCCAGACAGTATTTATTCAGAGCATAAAGGGTTGCGTCTGTTCCTGCATTATAATATGTGCAAACCGCCTTTGTCAAGAATTTATCACCAGAATCAAGTTCTTTCATACCTAGAACGATTGATTGAATGAAAGGGCATTCCGCACTATAATTCTTATTTATGTCCTCGCGATGTATATGACTGGGGAAATCTAAGGATTTGGCAAGATTGGCCAGTATCAATTTATTCGCTAATTCAACCTCATTATTATGATTTTCACCGCAACCTGCAATGAGTAACATAAAATGCAATATAATAGAAACATAAAGTTTACAATTCATGTGGCATGTTTTTTGCAAAAATAATCAATTCTTCTCAAATACCAAAACTTCAACATCATATCTAACATTCTTCTGGCATATGGAGTAATGAAGTGTATTTAATCGTATTTATTGCATACTGTATTAATCCAAAACAAGGCTTTGGTGAACTGAAAGCAGATGGGATTTTATATAGTGAATCAGCATGTGTAAGAATTTACTACTCATGTCACTAAAGCTATCGTGACTTTTCACTCTTTCTTATTGAAGTCGTCTTGACTTTTAATCTCTAAATTGAGAGAAGTTTATTGTCTTTGTGATGTTAAACCAAGATAAACACTCCTCTCATGTACGAAGTACTGGACAAAGATACAATAAAATTCGAAATTTTACCCCCTCTTATCTGTGGCAAAACGTGGTTTCGTTACGAAAAGTACACCTCGTAGAGGTCATTCAGGGCATTCTCTATAAGCTGAAGACTGGCTGCCAAAGGCACATGATACCTGTTTCATTTATCTTCATCGGGACAGCACAGCCTTACAAAACCGTGTATGAGCATTTCCGCAAGTGGTCAAAGAACGGTGAATGGGAGAAGGTGTGGGCATAGTTTTGGAGCGTAACAGGTGTTGCTTGGATATGTCCAGCGAGGATTTGGACGGCAGTCACACCACGGCCCTTCGTGTTGGGGAATGCTCTGGCTATCAAAGCAACATTGAATGTTGCATATCAAGGCTGTCCGTAAACTCTGAGTTTAGAACTTTGTACTTGTGTTGTAAAGCGAACAACCGTTTGTTGCTCTCCTAAAACATTGTTAGATAATGGAAAATAGCGTTGAAAGGGCGTTGTTCTAAATAGATAATTCGTATCTTTGTGCTATAAATTAACAGGATAGCGAACAGATGAAGAAACTATTTTACTTTTTCGTGGCATTGCTTGTTGTGGGCTGTTCGATGGGGCCAGACCCTGGCGAGGTTGCTGCACAAGCGGCCAAGGAATATTACATGCAGCTATTGGCAGGCAAATACGAACATTATGTGGATGGGTTTTATCGGCCAGACAGCATTCCGCCAAGCTATCGCCGACAGTTGATAGACAACGCTAAGATGTTTGTGGGACAACAAAAAGCCGAACGGCGCGGTATTCTTGACGTGCGTGTGGTAAATGGCGTGGCCGATACGGCCAAGCGTTCGGCCAATGTGTTCCTGCTTTTTGCCTATGGCGACAGCACTAGCGAAGAGGTTGTTGTGCCTATGGTGCTACATCGGGGCGTGTGGTATATGCGCTAATGTTGCCCCGATTGGTTTTGGCGCATTGCCGAGAGTTGGGCGTGAGTAATAGATAAAACGCATGCTGTGTTGAGGCATGTGGCATGCTGCTAGATTTGCGCAAGCAACCCACTTGGTGCACAGAATGAAATGAATTATTTGCTAGCGGTGATGTTTGCCTCTTCGCGTTCTTCCACCTCTTTCACCTTTCTGAACAGGTCGGAGGCAAACACTAGGTCGTTTAGCTTTTGGTTTTTACTGCTCATCACATCGTCTTTCGTTCCCTGCCATTCTTTCTTACCTTTATAGATAAAGCAGATGTTTTCGCCAATGCCCATCACAGAGTTCATGTCGTGGGTGTTGATGATGGTGGTCATGCCAAACTCTTTGGTGATGCTCGACAGCAATTCGTCTATCACGAGCGAAGTTTTGGGATCGAGTCCAGAGTTCGGCTCGTCGCAAAACAAGTATTTGGGGTTTAGCACAATGGCCCTTGCAATGGCCACGCGCTTTTGCATTCCGCCCGATATTTCGCCAGGAAACTTGTCTTGTGCGTCGGTAAGGTTAACGCGGGCAAGACACTCTTGCGCGCGTTTTGTTCGTTCGCGCAGGTTCATCGTGGAGAACATGTCGAGTGGAAACATCACGTTTTCGAGCACCGAAAGCGAGTCGAACAAGGCCGCACTTTGGAAAATCATGCCCATTTCGCGGCGCATGTGCACCTTTTCGCGTTTCGACATCGTAACGAAGTTGCGCCCATCGTATAGAATCTCGCCCGAAGTGGGTTCGAGCAAGCCAACGATGTTCTTCATCAAGACGGTCTTTCCCGAACCGCTTTGTCCGATGATAAGGTTGGTTTTGCCTGTCTCGAATACGCAATCTATACCTTTGAGAACGGTCTTGTCCTCGAAAGATTTGGTCAGTTTCTTTACTTCAATCATTGTTTTTGCTTTTTAAGGGTTGGCCTTCGGGTTTGTTTTTCGCCGTTTCGTGGCCATCCGTTGCCCATTGGGGCGGGCTTTTCCCTCTCGTTTTACGAGACCTAAAAACGTTTCCATCTTATTGTGGATTACAGGTTGTGTAGCATGGCTAAGTTTAGCTGAGCATTTGTGTAAGGAACACATCCGAGAACAGAATGAGCACCGAACTGCTTACAACGGCATCTGTGCTGGCCTTTCCTACCTCTACCGAACCGCCTTCAACCGTGTAGCCGAAGTACGACGACACACTGGCGATGATGTAGGCGAAGAACAAACTCTTGACGATACTCATCCACATGAACCAGGGTTTGAACGCATGTTGTATGCCAAGGGTGAGGTCGTCGGGGGTGAGGATGTGCCCAATGTAGGCCGTGGCGTAGGCTCCGAGGATGCCCATGGCCGAACTGAATATCACAAGAAACGGCATGATGGTTACCAATCCTAGTATCTTGGGCAATATCAGGTACGAGGCCGAGTTAACGCCCATGATGTCGAGTGCGTCTATCTGTTGGGTAACGCGCATCGTTCCAAGTTCGGAGGCGATGTTCGAACCCACCTTTCCGGCCAAGATAAGGCACATGATGCTTGATGAAAATTCGAGCAACATAATCTCGCGCGTGGTATAACCCGACACCCAACGGGGCATCCAGGGGCTTTGGATGTTCAGTTTCATCTGTATGCAGATAACTGCTCCGATGAAGAAAGAGATGAGCAGCACAATGCCCACCGAGTCGACGCCAAGCTGTGACATCTCCTTAACGTAGCGCTTAAAGAACATCCGCATGCGTTCGGGGCGCGAAAAAGAGCGGCCCATCAATATGAGGTATTGCCCAAGTGTGTTGAGATAGTTGAGTATCAACATTTTTATCCTATATATAATATTGTGTAAGCCTTTCGATTACTCTCCGTTTGTCGGCAGGCAAGGTTTAAGCTCTTTTGTCGTTTGGCATGTTGTCGGCTGCAAAAGCTTGTTTTCTCGTTGCCCAGTGCCGCCTAACTTATGCAAAGTTAGTGCCAGTGAGCGCAATGAAAATTTGTTTTTCTGATTGCCGAACGCCGCCTAACTTATGCAAAAGTACGCAAATTATGATAGAAACAGCCATCTTGCGCGCGCTTTTTATTTCTTGTTTCCACTTTTATGCCTACCTTTGCACCAAGGTTTTAATTTCAGAATATAAGGAAAGATATGTCTATGAATGATTTTCAATTCAACAACCAGAACCACGAAGATACCCACATGGAACTGCGTGCCGAAGGACTTGTGAAACGTTATGGCAAGCGAACGGTGGTGAACGATGTTTCTATCAACGTTCGCCAGGGGGAGATTGTGGGACTGCTTGGGCCTAACGGGGCAGGTAAAACAACCTCGTTCTATATGACTACGGGCTTGGTGATACCCAACGACGGGCATATCTTTATCGACAACACCGAGATTACCGACTTCCCCGTGTACAAACGTGCGCGTGCCGGCATTGGCTATCTGCCGCAAGAGGCCAGTGTGTTTAGAAAATTAAGCGTGGAAGACAATATCATGGCCGTGTTGGAGCTGACGGGAAAGCCGCGCCAATATCAGCTAGATAAGCTTGAAAGCCTTATTCGCGAGTTTCGTTTGGGGAAGGTGAGAAAGAACAAGGGCGACCAATTGTCGGGTGGAGAACGTCGGCGTACGGAGATTGCACGGTGTTTGGCCATCGACCCGAAGTTTATTATGCTCGATGAACCCTTCGCTGGCGTTGACCCCATTGCCGTTGAAGATATTCAGCACATCGTTTGGCAGTTGAAGTATCGCAACATCGGCATCCTTATAACCGACCATAATGTGCAAGAAACGCTTACCATTACAGACAGGGCTTACCTGTTGTTCGAGGGTAGGATACTATTCCAAGGCGCGCCCGAAGAGCTGGCTGAGAATAAAATCGTACGCGAGAAGTATCTGAGCAATAGCTTTGTGTTGCGTAAAAAGGATTTTCAAACGCTGGACGAGGAACGTCGCGCACGCGAGGGCGGACATTGAAGTGTGGGGCGTGGCGCGTTGTTGGTGGAGTGGAAGTTGGGCTTTGTCTCAACGCTCACTATTCTTACTTTTGCGAGCGTTTATGGTCGTTGCTTAGCAAGGAAAGATGCTATTCTGTTAACAGTTCTATTCTTTTTCGCTAAAAAGTTCGCAGAAAGTTTGTGTGTTTCCAGATAAATGTGTACCTTTGCACTCGCAAATCAGAAATGAGGCGCAAAATAAACATCGCGGAGTGGAGCAGTTGGTAGCTCGCCAGGCTCATAACCTGGAGGTCACATGTTCGAGTCGTGTCTCCGCAACTATATTAAAGAGGTGTAAGGAAATTCCTTACACCTCTTTTTATTTTGTTGTTGTGCAGCTGTTGTTGGTAAGTCGTTCCGTTTGGGCGGATGTTTGTTTAACCCAATTGGTTATTAAGAAACTTGTTTCTTTTTGCAGGAAAAGCACGGTATGCTTGCAAATGGTTAGTTCTCCATTAGTGTCCCTGTCGATTACGGAAGTCGTTTCGTTACACTTTATTTCCAAAAGCTCTAACAATCGATTTGGGTTCGTCTGCTTGATGATTCCTTTTAGGCTCTGTGGAAACTTGACGGAGGTTGGCTCGTTGGGCAGCTTGCTCGCCAGTATCTTTTTCGTAAACATGCGAAGTTTTTGTCTTGTCGGCTCGTCAACTTGGAGTGTTAGGGTTTCAGAGATTCATGAGTGCATAGCTTGGCTAACTCAAGACCTCATAACCTAAAAAGCTCACAGTTTCATCAACTCAAAAACTTAAATTGATATTTTTATTTTACAATATCGCTCTAATTTTCGCTCCGTTCTAGCGAAAATTCAGGCTGAAAAGTTAGTAAAAAACCGCTTTTTATACCCTTTCGCACCTTTGGCATTGTCAATTTTTACGCCCAGAACTTGCGTTTTGCACCATTTTGCCTTTCTAGTTTGGTGGCCACCTCGTATTTTTTCAAGCCCATTTTCCTGCTTTTAGCCCATAAAACCCCACTTTTTAACGACTATTTTGCCCTTTTCAGACATGTTTTTCATGGCTCTAAAAGGTTTTGTTTATACCATTACGGCGTATATTTATGCCTTTTGCCTCGCATTTAGCAGCATCTTACCCTGCGTTTTGCACCATTTTACCTTGCGTTTAGCACCATTTTACCTTGCGTTTAGCACCAAAATACACTGCATTTTGCACCAAAACGCACTGCGTTTTGCGGCATATTGCACTGCGTTTAGCAGCATATTGCACTATATTTTGCCGCAAATAGCCCCAAAAGGGGCGCTAATGGCGGCCTTTTGGAATTAATATTCATTTTGCCGCATTCACTGGCTAACCCCCTTTTGCATCAAAACAAACCTTCGCGAGAATCGATTTTTTACGACAGGGTGAGCGGTTGGTGGACAAAAGGGGCACTCATAATGTTAAAATTTTTGCTGAAAACCGGACAAAAGACAATTGTGCCGTATAAGCACGCATGGCAACGGCGACGGAAAGCACGTACACTTGCGACCGCCAGCGCGAGCGGTTGCGGGGCATGCTAATCACGGCCAACGAAGACAGCATCATGAAAATGCGGAAGTAATCTGCCATTGAGATCCGGTTTTCAAATGGTAGAGAAGGCATTGAATATCTTCCGCCAGTTCACCTTTTGCGGCATAAGCCCGTTTTGCCACAGACAAATGGGGCAAAAATCCATTTTTTGTCGTGTCTCTGTACAGTACGTCGTACATGGAGAGGAGTATTTGTATCGGTTTTGCATCACAATGATAATACACTCATCTCAATTTATAGAAATCACGAGTGTCCACTGCCATACATTAGAGCCTGTGCAGTTTTGTTTGATTGTTGGGCTTATTGTCTGTCTTATTTTTGAAGGCGTAACGGACAACGTTAAAAGAATAAGACGGGCAATAAGCCCGTCAAACAAACTAAAGATGTGCAGGAGGAGATGGAACAACCTATAATAATTGACAGGTGTTCTAACGGCCGATTGGGGTTTAACGTTGTGAGGTTCCTCGTCGTTCGCCAATCTATCACCTTGTCGCAAAAAGAAGATCAATACTCGCTGAGGGTGTTTTGAAACATGGTGGGAGTAGGCTGTAAACAGGGGGTAGAGCGGTTTGATGTTGCCTGTAAGCGCGACTTGTGCAGAATGGCGTGTTATTTGCAGCAAAACATCTTGCAATATGATGCAGAATGCCCGTTTGTCGGTTGTAAAAAGCACTGCAATTAGCAGCAAATCGCAGTGTTAAGCCTAGCAAAAAGCAGGGCTAGCAAATTGTGCCCTGTGTGGGTGTTAATGCCTTTTCGCTAGATGGTAAACTTGTGTAGGATAAGGGTAAAAAGAATTTTAAGAAGTGTGCATTTTGATGGAAAAGCGGATTTCGGGAGATTGAAAAGTCGGCGTTTCGCAGCAAACAGGAAAGGTAAGGGGGCAAGATGCAGGTGGCGTTCTCAGATGTTGACGAATATCGAAGCGTGTAAGATAGAAAACAATGGTTAATTAGCAACTCGACTTCCTTCTTTTTTTACGAGGTTGTGGTGCCGAACAAAGACGAGAGTGTGAAATATAAGTACTTGATTGTGGGTTAACGCCAATGTCTTTGCTGGCATAATGAATGGACTGTTTGGCGACGTGAAGGATAAATAAATACGAAAAAATTTGGCGCAATCTGTTTTTTTTGATATATTTGCACCCAGATAAAGAACTAATGAAAGAAACGGAACAAGCGTACTACATTGGAAAACAACAGTATTGCTGATAAATAAGGATGAATAACGCCTTGCTAAAGCTCCGCTTACCTAGCATGAAGTTAAAACCTAGCTCCTGTGCATGGTAATAAACATCCGAGTAAATATAGCCACGGCAGCTATTGTGAACCGTTTCGCTCCATGAAAAGTGCCAGATAACGAGAAACTTACGTCGTTTCTGTATAGCACCATCAAAAACATAACAAGAGAATTTAAGTAGTTAATGATTATGAAACGAATCCTGTTTTTCGCTTTGTTGGCCGTGTATGCCTGCATCCCGCTTGCTGTGAATGCGCAAGGGCAAGACCCCACTACGCACAAATGGCTTGGTAATCCCGTCGAATCGGTTATTAATAACCCAGACGAGAATAAAAGAATTGTGTACCTTTATAACGTTGGTACAGGCAAATACCTCAATGCCGGTAGCTATTGGGGCACGTCGCTTGTGGGTTTCAGCACGGGTATGACCATAACAGTCAAGCATTCTACCCCTGCCAATCACTATCGAATGGTTGGTCCCTTGAAGACAACTGAGGGACAGAACATTGCCTTTGGCCGAAGAAGAGACACGCCGGGGTTTGACGATGCGGCTAACTACAACAGGGCGTATGTGGATAGAGGGGTGACATACAATACGGATGTAACGCCAAACCCCTATGCCGTACAAAAAAAATACATCAATGGCGTGCTAGATTGGAAATTTGAAGAGGTTAAGCCTGGTAGCAAAACTTATTGGATTAGTGTGTATAACGATGAGACGACCCAAGGAATGGGCGGCAAACGCTATTTGCAAATGACGAAGGTGTTGAAGGATAAGGTTTATCCCATTAGCTATCCGGGCAATGTTAACCCTAACGACGAAACCTGTCAATGGAGGATAGTTACGCGAGCCGACCTTAAAGACGTGTTTAAAGATGTGTATGCGTCTGACGAATCGCCTGCTAATGCCACCATTCTGATAGACGACCACAACTTTGCGCGTGGTGATAGAGATGTGGAAAAATGGGTTACAGCAGGTGGATTGACTTGGGGCTGGGCTGACCATAACGCTTATTTGCTGGAACCTGCGAATGACGCATATACATATTATGTGGGCAATGGCGCCACGAGCAGCAACTCGTACATGGCCGATAATGCTAGCTATGGCACAGCCAACGTGAGGAATCTGGGGAATACGGCTCATGCCAACGGGAAAGTTTCGCAGAAAGTGAAGGCTATTAAGAAGGGGTGGTATCGCATTTCGTGTAATGGTTTCTATGCTCCTGCCACAGGCAGTAACCTCACGGCGGAGCTTTTTGTGAGTGTAGTGGGTATTACTGATGCAAATTCGAATGTAAAAACAACCTTAAACAAGTTTGGGGGTGACTTTGAGTATACGCTTCAAGAATTTCGAAAGGTATATACCAATGCGGACAGAGCTGCCGATAAAGTGAGCCCTTACGTAAAGGCGGCTAAGGTTTTTGAACACGGCATGTATAACAACACGGTGTTCGTGTATGTTCCGCACGACACCGATGTAATGGAAATTGGCGTAAGGGTGGCTAATTCCACTAAGCCGCTCGACTGGACTTGCTGGGATGACTTCTCATTGGCTTATTGCGGAACGCTTGACTTGATACTTGATGAAACACAAAACAACTCAACTTATATCTTGGAACAAGTGAAACCTAATAGGGCGGCCATAATGGTGCTGAAACGAACGTTGCAGAAGAACGAGTGGAACTCTATTGTGTTGCCAGTGTCGCTTACTGTGGGACAACTGAAAGCGGCATTTGGTGAAGATGTGAAGTTATCGGCCTATCCCAAACAATCCACAGATTATGAAAGACGTATCGACTTTACAAAGGTTGATTTAGACCAAGAGGACGACCATGTTGCTCTTGATGCCTATAAGCTGTACTTGATAAAGCCTACCAAAGACCCAACGGTGATGACCTCGTTAAAACCCTACAGTAAGTTGAAGAATAATAAACCGTGGCTCTCGGTTAATGCTCCTTACTACGTCATTAACAATGTCACACTCGATAAGAAACCGGAAGACCAGCCAGGTTATTCTGGGGGAATATTGCGAAATGCAGCCTCTTGGAGTACTACGGCAGACGGGAAACTGCAGTTCTGTGGTTCGCTATATCGTCATGCTAGTGCGGTTGTGCCAGCCTTTTCGTATGCGTTGGGCAAAAGCTCTGCATCGAAACATAGGTGGCTGTGGCACTATACGCAAAGCCCAATGCCAGTCAAGGGATTCCGTTGCTGGATTGCTACGGGTTCTGCCACTCAATCTAAAGCTCTGAAATTCTTCGTTGACAATGAGGAAATAGGCAACACGTTCAACACTACAGGTATAGCAACAACGGCTAGTGAGGGAAATGGCGACCTATTCGCTGTTCCGTGCAACATCTATGCCATAGACGGGAAACTGGTACGTCCGAATGCAACGTCTACCGAGGGCTTGCCAAAGGGCGTTTATATTGTCAACCATAAGAAACTCATCTTAAAATAGAGTTGGAACGAATGAAAACACATGATTATTTAAAACCCGATTGTGCTGCGATACACTTCGGCTTAGATGAGTTGCTCATTGCTCCTGGAGCTTCAAGGTTTGATAACGATGGCGATGGAAATGCTGATCAACATGGGGAAATACCCCACAACCCTGATGAAATTGGAGCTAAACCTAACTATGGATGGGATTGGTGTGAAGAGGACGAAGGATGAAGTGTTGGAGCTTTATGTGTAAATGGCCATTTGGTAGGCTGGAAACTCTCGGTTTTTTCCTACCAAATGTCCATTAGTTGAGCTTTATAACGAGCAGGATACTTTAACGAGGGTAAGGAGTAACTATATTGAATTAGACTGTGCCCTGGGTAAATGATACTGTTGCTTTATGTCGATAGACAGCCTGATTGCAGCGATGCTCATAAGGTTCCCCGCTCTCTATATATATATAAGGTGTACATTCCTGTTATGTTATCAATGTGTAAAGAAACTCAAAAATTTGCATTGTGGTTCGATATTTTTCTTAAAAAGGCTT
>NZ_HE999453.1:0-8152 GCF_000312305.1 Prevotella conceptionensis 9403948
AGTTACTTTAAATTTCACTCTGTTCTAGCGAAAATATAGGTTGTAAAGTGGCTAAATTGCCACTATTTCTAACCTTCCACGTCTTTCGTTTTGTCTTCTTTTAAGAAAACAACCTGCATTTTGCACCATTTAGCCTTTCTAGTTTGTGTGCTAGCTCGTAATTTTTCAAGTCCAATAACACACTTTTAGCCCTTAAAACCCTACTTTTTAACGGCTATTTTGCCCCTTTTGGCCATGTTTTTGATGGCTCTAAAAGGTTTTGTTTATACAATAGCAGTGTATTTTTATGCTTTTTGCCTCACATTTAGTAGCATTTCACCTTTCATTTAGCACCAAAACGCACTGCGTTTAGCACCATTTCACCTTGCATTTTGCATCAAAACGCACTGCGTTTAGCGGCATATTGCACCGCGTTTTGCACCAAAACGCACTTCATTTTGCTGAAAATCACCCCAAAACGAGTGTAAATGACGGGCTTTTAAATAAAAATTCATTTTGCTGCTTTCACAGACTAACCCCTTCTTGCACCAAAACCAACCTTCGCGAGAATCGATTTTTTGCGGTCGGGTGAGCGTTTGGTGGATTACGAAGGCACTCATAATGTTAAAATTCTTACTGAAAAGGTTACAATGGTTGGCGAGTTAGCTGGTTGACGAGTTGACAAGTTGGCGAGTTAACAGAGCATGAGCTTATAGGTTGACGAGTAGGCAAGTAGACAAGAACGTGATTTTGCAGATGAACGAGAAAACTAGTTTACGATTGTACAAGTTAATAGGAACAGCCATTTTTCACCAATATTAGTTGACAAGTTAACGAGATAACAAGTTAACGAGATAACAAGTTAACGAAGCAATAGGCTAACGAAGTAACAGGCTAACGAGGTAACAGGTCAACGAGTTGACAAGCAAACGAGATAACAAGTTAATAGGCGCAGCCATCTTTTCACCTTTTCACCTTTTCACCATTTCACCTTTAAAATATAACTGCATTTTGTAGCTGGTAAATGTAGGATGGTTTTAATTTTTCTTGTATCTTTGTCAAATATTTCGCGCGTTTGAGAAGTGACAATCTAGGTTTGCAATACGAACGGAACGGCGATTGCTGCCAATGGCGCAGCGAGTTTGAAAGGGAAAGGAGGAAATATAACAAAATGATTAACAAGAAATTCTGTTTTACCATGTTGGCTATGGGGGTGTTTCTAACCTCTTGCTATCAGCAGTATGTAAGAAAGGATTGGGTAATAGATGCGAATGCGAACATCTATGTTTATAGAATTACTTATGGCGAGTTGTGTTTTAATTCAATTACAGCCATATCGTTGGAACATGATCGTGTTTATTATTATGCTAATGATAGTTTGTTATTGGCTGTTGATGATTTAACACATAAGAAAAGAAGGAAAGTTAACGACCAGGCAATAGCAAACTTGCTGCATTATCTAACAGTAAAGAACCTGAGTAGGTTAGAGAAACCTGATTGGAGCCGCTGTGGTTGTGTAACAAAGAATGAGTATGTGATAAGAATTTTAAAACAAGGAAAAAATGAATACCATTTTTTTCCTGAATTATTAGAATGCGACCAACGGTTGGGGTTAAAGTTTGTTGAAGACCTGCGAATGATTTTTGAAAGAATGTTGGAGTATGATGGTAATAACGATGATTTTAGATAGGTAATAATAGTAATATTTTAGTATATGAGCTTATATTATTTAGTGCTTTTGATGAGTCTTATTTGTGCAAAAGGCTCTGCTATGAAAAGGCTTGAGAACTTTCGAGTGATAAGTTATAGGCTTGTTTCTTCTGATTATCATTACTCTGACGAGAGAATGAAGTGGAGAGGGAAGTATTACATGCCTTTCTTGTATGAAGAGTATAGAAAGGGAACGCTCCAAAATGTAGGAATTTATAAAAGTGAGGGTCTTTTGTTATTTACGTCTTCGGAAGTGGAAAAGGATAGTTTGATGAGAGATTATGTTTATATAATCAAAAGGAGAGAAATATATGTTGGAAAGAAAGTAGTAATAGATAAGGAAGGTGGGGATAAAAGACATGTATATAACACGGTAATCGTTAAGCATAGGTATTACTGTTATACGGGCAAGTATCTTAGAGTGTACATTCCTGATACTTGATAAATTTGTTTAGTCCCTGAATATTGATAGGAATGATTGTGCTTTTTATAATAATTCTGGCATCGTTGTGGAAAGTTGATTTAAGAAAGCACGTATCCTTTGTTTCATGATATTATAGCCAACACTATTTCGTTTTGGGTATAACATTAAAAGTAAGCCCGATTAAGGCAACGAAGACAAAGCTAATTTTCATCTTTCCCAATACTTTATTTGCGATACAAACTTGCATTACAACTAAAAACATTATGTCAATAAGAAATAGAACGCTGATAATAGCCTTGCTGCTGAGTGGCATGTTTATGGGTTGTGCTAAGGACGTAAAAAGTTTACAAATCGTATTTACAGATATTTATATGACTACAATTTGCAGCATCACCCCTTCATACTTTGATAAGGGAGCCATTAAGAGGTGTTTGTGATACAGTTAGCATTGTTGGCACAAAAAAATCAAAGAACTCATGCAGGCCGTGAATGAATTGCAAGAATTTACCTCATACAAAACAGTTCCTGACACACGAGGAAAAGTCATCTTCCTGTATGATGACAACCAAACCGAGGATTTGTACTTTAGTGCCTTCTTCGCTTTATACAGAGGGAAACTATATGAGTTGTCCAATCAATTCAAGCGTCTAATCAATAGAATTATTATTAGCAGAAAACCAGATAATCAGGTGTTTCTAATAACACACGGAAAGAAATGAATTCTGAGAAAAGAAAAATCAAATTCACTAACATGGTATCAATAACAAGCGTATGGAGAAAATGGTGTCTATCGGTGTATTTATGAAGGTTGTTTCCATCGCTTCCTGTCCATCTTTCGTTTGCTTGTCGGCATTTGGCCTGTCTTATTCTCTCGACGTAGCCCGCTACGCCTTCAAGAATACGACAGGCAATATGCTCAACAATCAAACAAAATCCGTACAAGCTCTAACGACTGATTTGGGTTTAAGGCATGTTCTATAAATTCCACGTTCATGTCTTTTCTTCTTTTTACGTTTGCTCTCCACAGTCTTTTAGGCCTCATCTGCCATCTTTTCCTTATTCTTTTAGGGGCATAGTTCACTATCGCCCATCAAGAAGTAAGAGAAAACAGCGCAGATAAAGCCTAAAAATGCAGTGGGGGTAATTTCTAGAACCAGCCTTAAACGTAAGTTTGTACCAACTCGATAACGCCTTCCACCTTTACGTGCTGTGTGGTAGCCGGGACAAGTATCGAGTCGCCCGTCTGCATTTCCACGGTGTTTCCCTCGTTGTCGGTAACTGTTCCTTTACCGCCAGTGCAGATAAGGATAACGAAACTGTCGAGTTGCGATAGGTCGATGGTCATCGGTTGGTCCAAATCGTAGAGGTTAGTGGTGAAGAAAGGACAGGTGGCGAGGTTCACGCCCACGTTCTTTGCAGGCACATAGTTTGTGCGATAGTTCTCTTCCACCGTGTAGTTGATACATTCGGCAGCCTCTTCGGTATGCAATTCGCGTGTGTTCCCATCCTTATCCTTGCGGTTGAAGTCGTAGATGCGGTAGGTTACGTCGGATGTTTGCTGTATTTCGAGGATGAAACAGCCCTTGCCGATGCTGTGAATACGACCTGCGGGGATGAAGAAACTGTCGCCGCGCTTTACGTTGTAGTTGCTGATGGCATCGCAGATGGTGTTGTTGGCCACCATCTCCTTGTATTGTTGAGGTGTGATGGCGGTTTTCATTCCACAGTTGAGATAGGCCTTGGGGTCTGACTCCATCAAGTACCACATCTCTGTTTTTCCACGACTCTTACCGTGTTTCTGTGCTAATTCGTCGGTGGGGTGCACCTGAATAGATAGGTCGTCGTTGGCATCGATGAACTTGATGAGCAGTGGAAACTCGTTTCCAAAGCGTGCATAGTTCTTTTCGCCCACCAACTTTCCTTGCAGTTCTTTCAACACGTCGTTAAGGCTTTTGCCTGCATACTCGCCATTGGCCACGATGGTCTCGTCGCCTGGCACGCCAGATATTTCCCAACTTTCGCCCACGTTTTGCAGGTTTGAGTCGAGATGTTTGAATGGAACGATTTTGTTTCCGCCCCAAATGGTTTGCTTTAAAAGTGGTTTAAACTTTAATGGTTGCATGTGAGTTTATGAGTTTTTTAGTTTATGAGCCTTAGGGATAGAAGGGTTAAGGAGTTATGGAGTTAAGGAGTTAAGCCAGTACCTTTGTTTCTTTCTCCTTTGTTATTTATGGAGTTAAGCCAATATCCTTGTTTCTTTCTCCTTTGTTTCTTTCTCCTTTGTTCCTTTCTCCTTTGTATCCTTTGCCCTTTATTTCTGTGAGTTTATGTTTGAATTTGTGAGTTATAGAGTTTTGTAAGTCGATGAGTTATAGAGTTAAGTGCATGCCATTACCCTTTGTTTTGGGTCAGATGTGGCTTTATGTTGTTAAGGTTTAGCCATAAACCATATTCATTCTTCATATTGTGTTGGCACATGAGCGGCAGGAGTATTGGCTTAACTCCTTAACTTCATAACTGCTTAACTCCTCAAAACTATCTGTCGTTCCAAAATGCGGGGGTGAAGATAACCAATACGGTGAATATCTCCAAACGTCCCATGAGCATCAATACTGAACACAGCCACTTGGCAAAGTCGGGCAGTTGTGCCCACGACATGGTTGGGCCAATCTCTATTCCCAACGTTGGTCCAACGTTGCTTAGCGCACTTAGCGTGATGGTTATGGCGTTGGTGTTGTCTATTCCGGCTGCAATCATGGAGAAAGCACAGAACAAACACATCACCAATGTTACGGTGAGGAAGGCCAATAGCGTTACGCGCTTTTGGGTAGAGACGTTTACTCCGTCTATCTTCAACGGCAAAACGGCGTTGGGGTGAAGCAGTTGCTTGAACTCGTTGCGTATTACTTTGAGCAACATCACGCCGCGAATGCACTTGAAACCGCCGCTAGTACTGCCCGAACAAGCACCTATGAACATGCACATGGCCAATACCACCCATGTTACGTGTGGCCAACGGGCGGCATCGTCACTGAAAAGTCCTGTGGTGGTGATGAACGATACCACTTGGAAGATGGCCGCGCGGAAGGCTTTTTCCAACTCGTAGTGGTTGCGTATGATTAGTTCAACCATGATGAAAGCCGTGAAACCCAGTACCAACCAAAGGTAGAGCTTGAACTCGGAGTTGCGGAAAAGCTGGCGTATCTTTAACTTCGTGGCCGTGAAATAGAGTAGGGTGAAGTTCACACCCGAGATGAAACAGAAGAAGGTTACGGCGTATTCGATGGTAGGCGAGTGGAAAAACTCTACGCTGGAATTGTGGGTTGAGAACCCTCCCGTGGCCAAGGAGGTCATTGAATAGTTCACACTGTCGAACCAGCCCATGCCCAAGAACTTGTAACAAAGGGTGCAAGCGATGGAAATGGTGAGGTAAACAGCCCAGATGGCCTTGGCGCTTGTGCTTAGTTTGGGGTGTAGCTTGCTTTTTATCGGGCCTGTGGCTTCGGCCGAAAAAACCTTTACCGAACCGCCAACGAGCGATGGCAGCAGGGCGATGGTAAAGAACACGATGCCCAATCCGCCAATCCATTGTGTTAGTGAGCGCCAAAATATGATGCCGTGCGGTAGGGCCTCGACATCGTCGATGATGGTTGCGCCTGTGGTTGTGAAACCCGACATGGTTTCGAAATAGGCATCGGTGAAACTGTGTAGGTAGCCGCCTATCATGAAAGGCATGGTGCCGATGGCACTGAATATGGCCCACGAGAGGCTCACCACTAGGCAGGCATCGCGGCGACCCATCGTGTTGTCGGAGTTGCGACCCATGAAACGGAACACGAAACCAAAGAATAAGGTGGCGATAATGGAGACGAGGAAGACCATTACGTCGTCTTCCGCATAATAAATGGCCATCGCCAGGCACGACAACATCAGCGCTGCCTCGATGAAAAGCAACGAACCGATGACTTTATATATGGTGCGATAGTTAATCATTCAGTTGACAAGTTCACAAGTTGACATGTTTACGAGGTTGCAACTTCAAAAGTTTGCTAGTTCACCAGCTCGTTAGTTAACAAGTTTGAAAGTTGACGAGAATGCAAGCTTGGATGTTTAATCGGCTGGGAAGGTTGTGAAGATATGGAACATCAAGGGTTCTGCTTATCTTCATTTCCCGAACTTAAAGGTTCGTGTCCCGATGGCTAATTAAAGAACTTACCAAGCTGTTGCATGTTGGTGTTGTGGCAAAACACCATTACACTGTCGCCGGCCTCAATCTGAGTTCCACCCGAAACGAGGATGCCTACGCCTTTGCGAACCAGTCCGCCGATGGTTACTCCCCGTGGCAAGCCCAACTCGAACACGCGCTTTTTCGTTACTTTCGAACCCTGTTGTGCTGTAAACTCGGCCACGTCGGCATTGGCCATCGTGAGAAAACGCACGTTGCTTACGTCGGCATCGAGCATCATTTGGTAGATGTGGCTTGCGGCAATGTCTTTCTTATTTACGATGGTACCGATGTCAAGACTATCGGCCATGCTCACATAGTCCATGTTTTCTACCATAGCCACGGTTTTGCGCACGCCCAATCGTTTAGCCGTAAGGCATGCCAGGATGTTGGTTTCGGTGTTGCTTGTTAGTGCCACGAAAGCTTGTGTGTTCATGATACCCTCTTCGTTCAGCAGCTGTATGTCGCGTCCGTCGCCGTGTATCACCAGTGCCTTGTCTTCTTCAAGCAGGTCGTTTAGTTCCTCACAGCGTTCTTCGTCTTTCTCTATTATCTTGGCCTCCATGTAGCTGGGGATGTTTTTCACCGCCATCACGCAGGTGTTTCCTCCGCCCATGAAGAACACGTTCTTAACGTCTACGTAGTGTTCTTTGCCTACAATCTTGCGGATGTAGGGAATATATTGGCGCGTTGTCATGAAGTAGGCCAGGTCGTATAGTTTCAATTCGTCGTTACCGCCTGGTATGACGGTTTCGTAACCGCGCTTAATGGCCACCACATGGTAAGGGTCGTCGGGGCCACAGAGTTGTTTTAGGGGTTGGTTAAGTATTTCGCAGCCCTCGCGCAACTTGATGCCCAACATCACAAGCGCGCCATTGTGCACGTCCCAACGTTGGCGCACCCACGACATTTTCAGTCCGTTGATGATGTCGGTAGCCGCCAACGTTTCGGGAACGATGAGCGAACTAACGCCCAAACGCTCGAAAAGTTCGGCCACTCCTGGTTCAGTCAGTTCCACGTCGTCTATCTTGGCCACCGTCTTTTTGGCCCCCAGTGCCTTGGCAATCATGCAGATATTGAGGTTCAAGTGTTGGTCGGTGGTTACGGCGATAAACAAGTCTGCGTCGCCAGCATTCGCCTCTTTAAGCGTTTTTATGCTACTGGGCGATGCTTGCAGCATCATCAGGTCGGCCTCGGCATCCATCCTGCCTAGTCGTTCTTCGTCTTCGTCGATGAGCGTGATGTTCTCGTGGCTGTGCGATAGCAGTGTAGCCAGGTAAATTCCTATGTCGCAAGCACCGGCTATAACGATTTTCATGCTTCTATCTCCTTTCTTATTGAGTCGGCGTCAAGGCCTACCAGTTTGCGTAGTTGTGCCACCGAGCCATGTTCTACGAAGGCATCGGGCAAGCCCATGCGCACTATTTGGGGGCGGAAACCGTGGTCGGCCATCCATTCCATCACGGCCGAACCCATGCCGCCATTACGTACACCGTCTTCAATGGTTATAATCTTGTTGAACTTGCTGCCAATGTCTTGCAGCAAGTTTTCGTCTAATGGCTTTACAAAGCGCAGGTCGTAGTGGGCCACTTGCTTTGTTCCCTGCATCTCGTCGAGTAGTTCAGCCACATCGTTCCCAATCGGACCGAGCGTTATTACGGCCACATCCGTACCCGCTCTAAGGCATCGGCCCGTGCCAACGGTTATCTCTTCGAAGGGCGAACGCCAGTCGGGGCATACGCCATTGCCGCGCGGATAGCGTAAACGAACGTTCCCTTGTTCGGTAATTGGGCCGTGTACATCAGGTTGCGCAG
>NZ_HE999453.1:8477-14478 GCF_000312305.1 Prevotella conceptionensis 9403948
GTTCGGTAATTGGGCCGTGTACATCAGGTTGCGCAGTTCGTGTTCGTCCATTGGCGAGGCTATCGTTAGGTTGGGAACGGCACGCAGCGCGGCAATGTCAAACACTCCGTGGTGCGATGGACCGTCTTCGCCAACCAGTCCTGCGCGGTCTAGGCACAGCACCACAGGCAAATTGAGCAACGCCGCATCGTGAATGATGTTGTCGTACGCGCGTTGCGAGAACGAACTGTATATGTTGCAGAATGGCATAAGCCCATCTTTGGCCATGCCCGCAGAGAAAGTTACGGCGTGTCCTTCGGCAATGCCCACGTCGAAAGCGCGGTTGGGCATGGCCTTCATCATGATGTTTAGCGAACATCCCGAGGGCATGGCTGGCGTAACACCCACAATCTTGGGGTTGGCTTGTGCCAATTCAACCAGAGTCTCGCCGAAAACGTCTTGGTAACGCGGCGGTTCGCCCGTGTTGTTGCATACTAGTCGTTCGCCCGTTGCAGGGTCGAACTTGCCAGGGGCATGCCAAATGGTGGCCGATTCTTCGGCTGGCTTGTAGCCTTTGCCTTTGGTGGTGTGCAGATGTAGTAGCTTTGGGCCGCGCATCAGTTTGAGTTGGCGTAGCTTTCGCACCACTTCTTTCACGTCGTGGCCGTCGAATGGGCCGAAGTAGCGTATGTTCATGCCCTCAAAGATGTTCTGTTGGTGGCTCAAAGCCGACTTCAAGGCGTTGTTCAGTCGCAGAATGCCCTTCTTGCGGTCGTCGTCCAGCCAGCCTTTGGCGTGCAACCATTGTGCAGCCTTAAAGCGTAGGCGGTTGTATGTTTCGTTGGTGTCGAGGTTCAGCAGGTATTTCTCCATGCCTCCAACGGCACGGTCGATGCTCATGTCGTTGTCGTTGAGCACGATGAGCAAGTCGTTGTCCGTAGACGACACGTTGTTAATGCCTTCGAAAGCCAATCCGCCACTCATCGCTCCGTCGCCAATCACGGCCACAACGTGGCGTTGTTGGTCGCCGCCTAGCTTGGCAGCCACGGCCATTCCTAATGCAGCCGAGATAGAGTTTGAGGCATGTCCGCAGGTAAACGTGTCGTAATGGCTTTCCATTGGCGTGGGAAAAGGGCGAATGCCGCCCAGCTTACGATTGGTGAAAAACTGCTCGCGCCTGCCCGTTAGCAGTTTATGGCCGTATGCCTGATGGCCTACGTCCCATACAATTCGGTCTTCGGGCGTGTCGTAAACGTAGTGCAGAGCAATGGTAAGCTCTACTACGCCCAGACTCGAAGCAAAGTGTCCGGGGTTCACCGACACCTCTTCTATAATCTCTTGGCGTAGCTCTTGGCACAGTTGAGGCAGCTGTTCAACATCTAGTTTGCGCAAGTCCTCTGGGTACCTAATCTTATCTAATAGCTCGAAACTGTTTTCTCCCACAATAAATTCTTGTTCAATTACGGCACAAAGGTA
Organism: Prevotella conceptionensis 9403948; assembly: GCF_000312305.1. Taxonomy (GTDB): domain Bacteria; phylum Bacteroidota; class Bacteroidia; order Bacteroidales; family Bacteroidaceae; genus Prevotella; species Prevotella conceptionensis. The sequence goes on from NZ_HE999453.1 coordinate 9,933, forward strand.
CGGCTTTTAATCGAATTTCGATAACGCCGCATTCATTATTCGCCTACCAGGGTAACGTTTTTAATGTTGCGTTCCTGTTTGTCTTGCCTGTTGTGCGGCTCGCAGCGGTGGGTATGAAGGTGTTGTAAGTTGGCTGATGGCATTAAAATAAGTCTTAGTAGCGGTGCGGATGTAAAATAATAAGCCTTTTTGTTGCACAGCCCGAAAGTGTAGACTACCTTTGCATTTGGCTTGCTTACAGGCCTCATGGCCGAAAACAGAAAACAGTTAGATGCGCATAAGGCTACTCCTTATATATATAGCGGTTGGCTTATTGGCCGTTTCTTCTTTGCCAACACGCGCCGCCACATCGTCGGAACCGCGCCATTTGCTAAGCGACCCCGACACGTTACGCCAAGGAAAAGACCTTGGCGAGGTGGTTGTGGTGGCTCGCCGAAAGCTTATTCAGATGTGCAACGACACCACGCTTATCAACGTGGGCGGGCTACACACCAAGCGAGGCGGTAGCTTGGAGTATCTGTTACGCAAGGTTCCGGGCATGCGCTACGACCGAGTGACAGGCCGACTAACCTATAATGGCAAGCCACTTGTTAAGATTAACCTCAACGGCTCTACCTTCATGGGCAACAACATCGCACGAGCCTTGGCCGCCTTGCCTGCCGAGGCTGTGTCGCAACTTAAAATATACGACTTACTTTCTACCCTCGAAAAGGCCACGGGCATTACCGACGGATTACAAGAGCTAACGCTCGACATTCAGACTAAGGACGAATTTAACGGTGCCCTTACCACAAACGTTAAGGCCGAACATGGCACGCAGGGGCGACGTAACGACAGTGCGCTGCTTAATTGGTTGCGGTCTAACGGCGAAAGCTTGTCGTTTGGTGTGGCAAGCAGCAACTTGGAGAACACCACAGCCGGCAACGGCAATTATACAAATTCGGTATCCATCGACGGAAACAAGCATTTTGGCAAGCAATTAAAGCTTAACGCCAGTGCATCGCTTTACGATTTCCATCAAGAAATGTTTGGTTCCAGTTACAGTGAGGAGTATCTCACCACAGGAACACGAGCCGATGCCTCGACAAGTAGCACGAAGGGGCGCAACACCAGTGGCTCGCTGTGGTTCTTTTCCACTTACGAGATGTCTAAGCGCAGCCAACTCAACGTGAATTTTTCTGCCAGCCTATACGGCAACAAAAGCCAAAGTGCGCAAGAAACGCAGCTGTTCGACAAGCGGGCGCGCATAGACACCATAACGTTGGGTAACGAAGAGAGTTTTTCGCGCGGCCATTCCAACAGCTTTAGTGCCTCGGCCGACTTCACTCATGCGTTTGCCGAGGGGGGTACGGCATTGAGTATTGTGGGCCGAATGGATGCCAACAATGCCCAAAGCACCAGCAATTCGCACAGCAGAACGCATTATCGGCAATTGAAAAACAAGCAGGGAACCGACTCTTTGCAACTTCGAGCGTTGGAACAGCTATCGCCCACGCAGTCTAGACAAACATCTTTCACAGCACTGCTTACTCAGCCTTTGGGCAAAAATGTGCGCTTGCAGGCGGGTTGGGGCATTGTTGCGGCCAAGGATTACCGCAAGCAAGACACTTACGACAAGGCTGGGAACAACGGACAATGGGTAGATAGCCTTAGTAGCGAAAGCAGACTGACGTCTCTTGGGCAAGAGTTTCGACTGGCATTCAACTACGATAGCGAGCATCTTAGTGCCAATGGCGGCCTTACTTTGCTGCCACAGCGCAAGCGGTTTCATCAACGATACCACGGCGAAGAACGCGATACCACCTTACGACACGCCGACTTCAAGCCGATGGCGCATGTGCGGTGGCGTGGAAAGGGCATGAGTGTGCGCTTGGAATATTCGGGCTACACCTCGCAACCCAGTGCAGAGATGTTGCTCGCTTTCAGAAACACCACCGACCCTTTGGCTATTCGCGAAGGAAACCCAAACCTTAAACCCGCGTTCAACAGCATGTTCGACCTAGAATGGGAATACGAACGATGGGGACTTTCGCTAAGTGCCAACTTCCAAAACACGCTTAACGACTTTACCGAAGAGATGCGGCTCGACCGCCAGTCGGGTGCGCGCCACTATCGGCAAGTAAACATCAACGGCAACAACAGCTTTAACGCCAACTTGGGGTGGAACAAACAGCTGGGTTTATGGAACTTGGGGCTTAGCATGGCATTGGGTTTGCGGCGCGAAGTGTCGCTCAACGGAGATGAAACCGAGGCCGACGTGACGAAAAGCATTACCAAAATGCGTGAAGGAGAGGTACTCTTGCTATGTGGATTTGTGCCAAAATGGGGCGACATAACGTTTAGCGCACACTGGCAACCACGCTTTTCGCACAACATTCAGACACAGACGCGCACCAAAAACCATGATTTCTCGCTAAGCGTTAACGCTATGGCCGACTTGCCTTTCGACCTGGAACTCTCTACCGATGCCTCTTGTTACCTGCATCGGGGCACGATGACCAGCAGCGATGCCGACCAATGGCTGTGGAACATGTCGTTGGCTTGGAGTTTCCTTCCTAATAAGCAAGCCACCCTAACCCTTAGTTGGAACGACATTCTTAATCGTCGGCAAAGTCTCGAACGCACTGCATCGGCCACAGGATTTAACGAAAGCTATCGTCCCGTAATTAAAAGCTACGTGCTACTGTCGTTTAGCTACCAGCTTAACTTTAAGAAGAAGGAGGGTACACTAAGTCCAACAAATCAAGAATCTGCCAATCCATAAACTTAAATTGAACTCAAAACTTACGGCCTATCAACTCACTGGCTTATCATCTTACGAAAACCCAACAACTCCCGAATACATCAACTCACCAACTTACAAGATTACAAACTCATCGACTCATAAGCTTATCAACTCATCAACTTAAAAACTCAAAACTTAAATTGTTATTATTTATTTTACAATATCGTTCTAATTTTCACTCCGTTCTAGCGAAAATAATGGTCAAAAGGTAGGTAAATAGATACTGTTTTTAACCTTGCACGCTTTTTGTTTTGTCTATTTTAAGGGATATGGCCTGCATTTTGCACCATTTTGCCTTTCTAGTTTGCTTGCCAACCCATGATTATTTACGCCCAAATACATGCTTTTAGCTCCTAAAACTCCACTTTTTGACGGCTATTTTGTCCTTTCGAGGCATGTGTTTCATGATTCTAAGACGTTATATTTATACCATCACGGCGGATTTTTATGCTTATCATCTCGCATTTAGCAGCAAATCGCACTGCATTTAGCGGCAAAATACCTTGCATTTAGTACCAAAACGCCTTGCGTTTTGCACCAAAATAGCTTGCGTTTTGCACCAAAATGCACTGCGTTTTGCGGCATATTGCACAGTATCTTGCTGTAAATAGGCCCAAAACTGGTACAAATGGCGGTTCTTTTAAATAAAAATTCATTTTGCCGCATTCGCATAGTAGTCCCTTTTTGCATCAAAACTAACCTTCGCGAGAATCGATTATTTGGGGCAAGGTGCGCGGTTGGTGGCCAGGAAGGGCACTCATAATGTTAAAATTCGTACCGAAAAGCGGACATTTTTTAAGGATTGACGAATTGATTGGTTGACGAATGTTCCAGTAAACCAGTTAATGAATTTTCCGTTTGACCAGATAATGAACTTTCCAGTTGGCTGGTTGCAGTCGGGCTAGTTGGTGGGTGTGGACATTCTTTCGCCCTTCTTAGTTCGATGCGTTTGCGAGTTTGCTAATGTGCTAGTTGGTTCGTTAATGCGTTTACCCGTCGATGAATGGCAAGCTAATTTGGTTTGTTATGCAATTACCCAGTAGATTTGTTGGCTTTTGATAAAGGCAGTTAAGAGCAATACAAGGAACAACGATTGAACCTTTGCGGGGAATTTTTAGAACATGCCTTAACTCCTTGTAGCTTGCAAAAGCCAAAAAAATGGGGCAATGGCTTTCGTTTTCAAAATAAAATGACGATATTTGCATACTGCTTAGCAGTGGCCGAAGTTGCCGATGATAACAGCTGTTGGCACAAATGGCGGGCGAAAGCTGAAAAGACAGTAATTCAAGAACGTTTTTGGCGAGCCTGATGGGCAACGCCAAGCTGGCTTGGAGCATTGACCCTGGCGAGAAATTGGAAATCGCCTACACGGAGTGCTTGGCGAAGCGGAAAGGCAAAAACGCACTTTTGAAGAACAAGAAAACGAACAACAATACGCAAAAACATGAGCTATTTTAGAAGGATGCTTGCCTTGTCGGCCCTACTTGTGGTCGTTTTATCGGCAGCAGCACAAAAGAAATTCGCGGTTTACGCCGCAGGATTTTACAACCAAGAAAACCTGTTTGACACTTGCCACGACGAAGGCAAGCGCGATTACGAGTTTCTGCCAAGTGGCTCGTACAAGTGGAATGGCATGAAATACACCCACAAACTGCACAACATGGCACGCGCTTTGGCCGATATGGGTACCGATGTGCTGCCTGGAGTGGGGTGCGCCGTTATCGGATTGGCCGAGGTGGAGAACGCAAAAGTGCTGACCGA
>NZ_HE999453.1:14664-20214 GCF_000312305.1 Prevotella conceptionensis 9403948
GCGCAACCCGAATTGGCGGCTCGCGGATATAAGTTTTGCCACATAGAAGGTCCCGACCGTCGCGGCATCGACTGCGCATTGCTATACAACCCTGCACTTTTCACCGTGCGCAACGTTAAACTTGTGCCCTACGTGCAAAGCTTGGAGAAGGATAGCGCTTTCTACACACGTGGCTTTCTAACGGTGAGTGGCACGCTGGCAGGCGAACATGTAACAGTGGTGGTATGCCATTTGCCCAGTAGGTTTAGCGATTCTTTCTATCGTGAGCAGGGCGCCAGGCAAATCTTGGCCATTCGCGACTCCGTTCAACGCGAGGATAAAGATTGCAAAGTGTTGGTGATGGGCGACATGAACGACGACCCGATGGACAAAAGCATCAGCCAAGGCCTGCATGGAAAGGCCAACATGAGCGAGGTGGGCCAGGGCGATATGTATAACCCTTGGTACAATGTGCTGACCAAAGAGGGGGTGGGTACGTTGCAATTTCAGGGCTCGTGGAACTTGTTCGACCAGATATTGCTCTCTAAAAATCTGCTCTGCGCCAATGGCTCGAAAGACTATTCCACACTTAAATATTGGAAAAACCAAATATTTAAGCGCGATTACCTCTTCCAAACCGAGGGCAAGTATAAGGGAATGCCTAAGCGAACAACGGCCGGTGGCGTGTGGCTCGATGGTTTTAGCGACCACCTTCCCGTGGTGGTTTATCTGGTAAAAGAGAAAGAGTAGCAGGCGGACAAACCTTTATAGCGTTAAATGTTGCGTTAAACAACAATGGTAGAACAACACCCTTTTAAACCTTTCTTGCCCAAAGGATGCAAGCTGTTGATGCTGGGCAGTTTCCCACCTTCGCCAAAACGATGGTGCATGAACTTCTTTTACCCCAACTTCACCAACGACATGTGGCGCATTTTTGGTTTGGCGTTCTTCGCCGACAAGCAACACTTCGTGGACGAGGCCAACAAAACGTTTAAGCTAGACGAGCTGAAAGCCTTTCTTACTGCAAAAGGCGTGGGCATTTACGATACGGCAACGGCTGTTAACCGCACCACGGGGACTGCCGCAGACAAGGACCTTGAAGTGATAGAACCCACCAACCTTGACGAACTTTTGCTGCAAGTGCCCGATTGTAAGAATGTGGTGGTGACGGGGCAGTTGGCTGCCGATGTGCTTAGGGCGCACTTCAACATTGCCGAACAGCCAAAAGTAGGGGCGTATGTTCCGTTTAGTTTTCAACCCGACGGCCGCGAAATGCGGCTCTACCGCATGCCCAGTTCTTCGCGTGCCTATCCGCTTAAAGTGGAGAAGAAAACCGAATGGTACAAGGCCATGTTTGACGAAGTGTTGTAGTAATGGGCTTATGGACGTGAACTAAATTGTAAACAGGACAACAATATCCACACGATAAAAGTATAACATGATGCAAAAGACAACGATAATTGGTGTCGCCGGCGGTACAGGTTCTGGCAAAACAACGGTGGTGAAGAAAATAGCAGAGGCGTTGCCACCCCATTATGTGGCGGTGGTTCCACTCGATTCGTATTATAACGACACGTCGGACATGACCGAAGAAGAACGTCATGCCATCAACTTCGACCACCCCGACGCTTTCGATTGGAAACTGCTGACCAAGCATGTTAACGACCTTCGCAGTGGGGTAGCCATCGAACAGCCCACATATTCGTACTTGCTTTGTAATCGCTTGAAGGAGACCATACACGTAGAACCAAAGCCCGTTATCATCATCGAGGGCATCATGACCTTGCTGAACAAACGCTTGCGCGACATCATGGACTTGAAAGTGTTTGTTGATGCCGACCCCGACGAGCGGTTGATACGTAACATTCAGCGCGACACCATCGACCGCGGCCGAACGGTTTCGATGGTGGTGGAACGGTATTTGGAGGTGCTCAAACCCATGCACGAGCAGTTTATCGAACCCACCAAACGCTATGCCGACCTGATTATACCGCAAGGTGGCGAAAATGAAAAGGGTATCGGCATATTGTGTAGCTATATCGAGGGGCTTGTTCCTGTGGAGTAAGTCCCCACAAACAACTCGTTAACTTGTCAACTTATTAGCCTATCAACTTGTCGTCTTTTACGCCTGTAAAATCTCATTTTGCTTGCGGTAAATCAATAAAAATTGCTAAACGCCTTGTTTTTTTGTATGAAACTATTGCAAAGTAATTGCTTTTGTGTTATCTTTGCAATATAATTAGAGAAAAGAATATTAATTTAGAAAATCAGTTTTAGCAATGAAGAAGATTATACTAGCGTCTATCATGATGCTTTCTATTGGGATAACAGGCTGCGCAAGTAGTCAAGAATTTAGTGAATTGAAAACCCAACAGAAAGCTTTGAAGTTGCAAACGCAGCTTACCAACACCCAATTGCAATACGAAAAGGCAATAGCTTCGCTAGCCGAACTAAGAAAGAAGGCAGCCGATGTCAATGCAGAGGCTAATGCAAGTGTGGTTACTGGGTTGAGTACTCGTGATGCCGAGGCTACCGCCAAGGCAGCCAAGGCTAGGGCAAAAACGCTTAAAGAAGTAACCAAGATGAACAAGAAACTGGCCAAGGAGCAGAAGAAGGTGGAGAAACTAGAAAAGAAAATGGAAAAGCTTCAAGACAAAATTTCCAAGCTGAACCAAAAAGTTGAGTTTGTTGGAGGTTGGAGATAAGCTCCATTAGATTCTTGTTTAAGAAGTAATAAGGCAGGGTGAGGGGTATTCCTCGCCCTGTTTTCGTGTTATGCTGGTTCTGGAAATTAGCTTTGTTGGCTTTAAATCTAGTAGTTGAATGGCTTGTATTGCTGATAATTAGTGATACAACCCATAGCCGTTCCCACCAATCATCCTTTCTTCCGCCTGCTCTTTACGGGTTGCTCCCTTGTTTGTTTCAATCTTTTTTTATAACTTCGCAGTTGGTTAAGGCGGTTTCGATTGAAACCGTTTGCAGCTAGATGTAACAAGACATGATAGACAGAGCAACCATAGAGAAGATACAAGAGGCAGCCAACATCGTGGATGTGGTTTCCGAGTTCGTAACCCTGCGCAAGGCTGGGGCGAACTATAAGGGGTTGTGCCCGTTTCATAACGAGCGCACACCGTCGTTTATGGTGTCGCCTGCGCGCGGCATTTGCCATTGCTTTGGTTGTGGTAAGGGTGGAACACCCGTGAGCTTTATCATGGAACACGAGCAAATGACCTATCCGGAGGCATTGCGGTGGTTGGCCAACAAGTATCATATCGAAATTAAGGAACGCGAACTGAGCGACGACGAACGACGTGAACAGAACGAACGCGAAAGCATGTTCATCGTTAACGAGTGGGCGGCTAAACACTTTGAAGACACGTTACACAATAATGTAGACGGCCTTGCCATCGGCATGCAGTATTTTAGGAGCCGCGGTTTCAGAGACGACATCGTGCGAAAGTTTCGCTTGGGGTTCGACCTTAATGACAGAGAACTACTGGCGCGCACGGCAATAGACAAGGGATATAACGTAGATTTCTTGGTAAAGACGGGCCTTTGCTATCGTACCGACGACGGACGGTATGTCGATCGCTTTGCCGGGCGTGTTATTTTTCCGTGGTTTGGCGTTAGCGGAAAGGTGGTTGGCTTTGGCGGAAGACTGCTCGACTCGCGCACAAAAGGCGTACAACAGAAGTACGTTAACTCGCCCGACTCGGACATTTACCATAAAGACCACGAACTATATGGCATTTTTCAGGGCAAGAAAGCCATTGCCAAAGAAGATTGCGTGTACATGGTGGAGGGCTATACCGATGTTGTTTCGATGCACCAGTGTGGCGTTGAGAACGTGGTGGCTAACTCTGGTACGGCCCTTAGCGTGCATCAGATACACACGTTGCACCGCTTTACCTCGAACATCGTGTTGCTTTACGATGGCGATGCGGCTGGCATACACGCCGCCTTACGTGGAACGGACATGCTGTTGGCCGAGGGCATGAACGTAAAAGTGTTGCTTTTCCCCGATGGAGACGACCCCGACAGCTTTGCCAGAAAGCACAATGCTGAGGAGTTTAGAAAGTATATTGCCGACAATCAGACCGACTTCATACAGTTTAAAACGCGGGTTTTGCTCGATGGCGTAACCGATCCTGCTCGCCGTTCGGAGGCAATCTCATCCATCGTGCAGAGCGTTTCGGTTATCCCCAACCAAATTTTGCGCGACACCTACTTGCACGATTGCGCCCAACGACTGGGTGTGGCCGAAACAACGCTCATCAATAGCATGAACCGATATATACGCGAAAGCCGCGAAAGGCGGTCTACGGAAACGTCGCGTGCGGTTCAGCAGGTCGTGCAAGCAGAACCAAAACCCACCATTCAGACGGTTACACCGCTGCAACAGGCGGCGAAGGTGGAGCGTATGTTGGTGGAACAGGTGGTGAAGTACGGCGAACGGATTGTGCTGCGCAACGTGGAAGATGAGGATGGAAACTTGCTTAACCTCACCGTGGCGCAGTTTATTCAATACGATTTCATGCAAGACGAGTTGGCGTTTCAACATCCGCTATTTAACAGAATATTGCAAGAGGCGGCCGAAAGGAGCATACATCCCGACTTTAAAGCTGAGCCTTACTTTGTGCATCACGAGGATATTGAGCTGAGCAAGCTGGCAACCGAACTGTGCATGGACCCGTATCAGTACCTAAAACTGAAACAACCCGAACCCATCCATCCGCTAGACGAGGAAGAGAAACGACTGAAAGAAAAGGAGAAAGAGGACGAACTGCGCCAACGAACGGTGCATTTGCTGCTCGATTTCCGCCTTGATTATGTGGAGCATCGCCTAAAAACACTGCAAACGGAGATTGCACAAGCGGCCAGCGACCCTGAAAAACTGATGCAACTAATGGCCGAATTTAAGGACATGCAGACAATTCGCAACGAGTTGGCACGGCGATTGGGCAGCGAAATTATGGTTTAGCAAGGTGAAGTTTTGGGGCGTAATCCGCTGAGCAAGGACGTTTCTGCGTGATATGATGATGGAGTTTAGGCGTTTGACGAGCCTAAACTTCTTTGTTTAGAAGGGTTTGTGGCAATGCCCAACCCTCACTTTGTTTGCCTGTTGTAAGGCCTTTGTTGAGCAGTAGACTTTGGTTGTGAGCTGTACAAACTTTTTGTAGGCAGGCTACAAACGGCTTGTACTGCCAGTACAAAATGCTTGTAGCCTGCCTACAAAGTGCTTGTAGCACCACTACACGTGACTTGTAGTGGTAGGCTTTCTTTTTATCTTTGGTTTATTTCCCATCCCATCACCGCCGACACCAAGGGAACGAGTGTCATGCAGAGCTTCTGCTGCCCTGAATAGTTGGGATGGTAGCTTGCGCCAAGGTCTTTATCCACGGTAATAATGCCTGGCATGAACTCGGCAAAGTGCACATCCTTGTGCGCAGACAGACGTTGTTGCAGCACCTTAAAGCTTGCAGAGAGGTACGCGCCTGCCGAATGGGGGCGAATGCAGATAACGGGGATGGGGCCATATTGTTTGCGAACAAGCTCGATAAGCCTAATGTA
>NZ_HE999453.1:20797-44299 GCF_000312305.1 Prevotella conceptionensis 9403948
GGTGCCTGCTGTGGCGTTGCGTTCCACGCGTCCGATGTATTGCACTTCGGGGCTGGTGGCTTTAATCTGCGTGTCGTTGGCAGCCTGTGCTGTGGTTGGAACAAGGGCGGCGAATAGGATAATGAGGACGGCGAACATGTATTTAAGTGCGGGCTGTGTTGAAGTGGCCGTGTTTGTTGCACCTATATAATAAGGTGTGTGGATGTTGCAGATGGGGTTCATGTTGGTGAGTTAGGTTTTTGTTTACGTTACAATGATGACTGATTAAGCGGTTAGGCTGCTTTACCTTAATTGAGAAATGCCTATCGGGTGGGGTTAAAAGCAAACATTGCCTGTGGCTGTTTGGCAACCGCAGGCAATGTCGTTTTGTGCAGGAAAGCAACCCTTTGTAGGGTGGGCGAGTGGGCTAGACTGACGTTTTGCGAGCAGAAAGCCCCTTCGCCATGCTTTTCTCGATGCTTATTGTTTCACTACCTTGCGCGTTTTGCCTTGTGCATCTTTGATGATATACACGCCCTTACGATCGGCTTTGTTTACACGAACGCCGTCGAGGGTGTATATTTCCACTTGTTTGTTGGCCTCAACGCTGGGCAAATTGTCAATGCCTGTGGCTACGTTGATGGTGTAAAGGCGATATTTGCTTAGGTCGTTGCTGGCAACCAGCACGGTGGCCTTGCCGTTTTCTACGGTCTTTGCAACCAACATGCCTTGTCCCTTGGTCTTCACCATGATGTCGTCGGCAGTTGCGTTGCCTACAATATGGGTGTATTCGGTGGTGTTTTCTGCGAAGTTTGCAAGTGCTTGACCCTTTATGCTGATGCCTTCAACGCCAAAGTTGTACACCAATTCGAGGTCGTCTACGTATAATTCGTCGCTTCCGCTGCCCTTGCCTGCATCGGCGTTTGTAGAAAGCGTAACGAGAATGGCTTTCGGGGCGATGCTGTTATTAACGTAGTTGAAGGGGATGGACAGACGTTTCCATTCGCCTTTGGTGTCGGCAATCTCGTTGTTAATGGCCTCTGCCATCTTTTTGTAGGTCTTTCCCTTCTCTTCTGGCAGCTGATAGTAGGTGCCGTCGGTAATCACCGCCTTGGCTGTTGCGTACGGATGGTCGGCAGAAGGTTTGCCTTGTTTGAACTTCACCCAAAGCGTAAGACTGTCAGGACGGCCGCTTAATTCGGTGTAGAATGGGTCGCCATTGCCGTCTTTGTCCTTATTGGCGAGGTCGAGGAACGAGTTGTTCTTGGCGTTGGAAGCGGTTGATGAACCGGCATTCAGTCTGCCTGTCGTCAATGTTCCGTTGGCAATAACGCTGAAAAAGAAAAAGTCTAGCTCTCTCGACTTAATTAAAACGCAGCTTTTTCCCGTTGAACCAGGGCGAGTTTGGTCGCTGCTGATGGCCGCATCTGTTTGTGCTGAACTAGCAAACCTGCCCGTAACGCTCTGGAACGAGTGCCAGCGGTTTGGCTCTTTGCTTTCCCCGAAGGTTTCAAAGTTGCTGTTAGGCACTTGATAGCCTTCGCCGAACACCACTTTAATAGTCATTCCATTAAAGTTGATGTCGATGTTGGCATGTAGCTTGTCGCCTGATTCTTGTGCAAGGAGGTTGATAGGCACATTGCCTAAGCTACTTATTGGCACGTTTCTGTTGGCTTGAAGTAAGCGCGCATTGCCCAGAGCGTAGGGCGTGGCGGGGATGTTGATGGTGCCAATGTTAAGTTCTTGACCGCTTAGGCTAATCGAAAAGTTTTTCAGCGAGAGGGTGTAACTGCCATCGCCTTGTTGGTCTACGTCGATGGATGCAGTCTTGTTGCTGAGCGTTTCGCCATTAACCGTTACCACAAGTCTGCCTGTGTAGCTTTTGGCAAACGCGGTAAATGCGCCTAAGGCGACGAATAATGTTGTAAAAAATCTTTTCATACTATTATAATTAGCGACGAACGTGATGGAGTTCGCCTTGTTGAACAAGTTGCAAAGCTAATACTTTTTTTGATATGAAGTGTTCTTTACACAATATAAAATGCTTAATTTGACATATTTTACGTAACTTCGCAGTATGAAACTTGGAATGTTATTGTTTATGCTCATCCCTATTGTTGGGCATATATATGTGTTTTGGCATGTTTGGAACATTGTTCCACTGCATAATTGGCTGAAAGTCATCCTGTTGGTGTTACTCTCATTGGGTTTCATCTCACTTCTTGTGGGCTTTGGCGCAGGACTAGATAAGATGCCAATGCCCCTTGCCACGGGCGTTTATGAATTTGGAACGTCTTCGGTTTTCGTTCTACTCTATGCCGTTATGTTCTTTCTTTTGCTCGACATGGGCAGGCTGGCGCATCTTGTTCCCAAGCATTTCGTGTATAACAGCCTGCTTGGAACGCTCACCGTATTGGGTATTTTGCTGGCCGTTTTTGTGTATGGCAACATCCATTATAACAATAAGGTGCGACAAGAACTGCATCTAAACACTTCCAAACACTTGGACAAGCCGCTCAAAGTGGTGATGATTAGCGACCTGCACCTGGGTTATCACAATCGTAGGGCGGAGTTCGCGCGTTGGGTGGACTTGATTAACGCCGAGCGACCAGACCTTGTGCTCATCGCCGGCGACATCATCGACATAAGCGTGCGGCCGCTGTTGGAAGAGCATGTAGCCGAAGAATTCCGCCGAATTAAGGTGCCAATATACGCTTGTTTGGGTAACCACGAGTATTATAGTGGTGATGCTAACGCCGAAAAGTTCTATCGAGATGCCAACATCAACCTGCTACGCGACAGCGTTGTGCAGGTGATGAACCTCAATATCGTGGGGCGCGACGACCGAACCAATGGGCGAAGGGCATCGCTTAAAACACTGATGGGCAAGGTAGACCCCTCTAAATACACCATTCTGCTAGACCATCAGCCCTACCATTTGGAAGAGGCGCAACGGGCGGGTGTAGACTTTCAGCTTAGCGGACACACACATTATGGGCAGGTTTGGCCCATATCGTGGATTGAAGACGCCATTTACGAAGATGCATATGGGCCGTTGACAAAGGGTAATACGCGCTATTATGTAACTAGCGGCATTGGCATTTGGGGCGGAAAGTTTAGGATTGGCACGCGTAGCGAGTATGTGGTGGCCACAATAACGAAGAGTTTTTAAGGGTGATAAACACTTAGTAGGGAGGACAAGACAAAGAGAAAAGTGCTCAACCACGAGGATTTTGACCACAGATGAAAAGCAACTTTAAACTGACACAGGCGCACCTTAAAGCATGGTTTGGCGAGTTTAACCGCGATTATTTCGGGGGGAAATTGCCCGAACCGCGTTTAATACTGTCGCGTTCGAGAACGCAATTGGGCTCGATGCGCTGTAAAAGACGGGCGGGGTTGGGGCGAGTGGAGACCTTTGATTACGCTATACATGTGAGCATACTGTTCGAACAAGACGAGAAAGGCTTTAAAAACGTGTTGCTGCACGAGATGATACATTATTATATAGCGTACAACAATATCCAAGATACGGCTCCTCATGGCGATGTTTTTAGGGCGATGATGAACAAGTTAAACCGCGAATACGGCTGGAACATGAAGGTTTCTGAAAGGGGAAAGGCTTTGCAGGTGGCGCAAGAGCATGTTCCGCAGCGCGAATATCTGGTGCTAGCACTGTCGCTTTCTTCGGGTAAAAAGATGTTTTCGGTAGTTTCGCCGAGCAACTTTCGTAAGCTAGACGGGCAAGTTAAGCGCGTTAGAGAGGTGGAAAACTATGGTTGGTATATTTCAAAAGACGTGTATTTCAACGGCTATCCGAAGGTTAGAACGTTGCGTGGCGTGCCTGTTGCGCCCGATTTTTTCGATGAAATGCTGAAAAAGATGCAACCTTTGGTTCTTCCCGAATAAAAGATGTCGGCACTTGTAGCGCGAGATTGTGATGGGGCAATGGCTTTGGATTGTCCATTTTAGAGCAGCGGGGAAAGCAGTCGGATAAGCGACTCCCATAATCGGGCAAGGAAAGGACGGTGTGCAAATATGTCGGGACTGTCTAGTACGATGCACTCGGCCTCGTCGGTTAAGAACACTTCTTTCATCTTCAAAGCCATCTCCTTGTCGTAGAAAAACACATTGGCCTCGAAGTTGTTTTCGAAACTTCGGAAGTCAACATTGGTGGAACCGCAGGTGCAAAGACTGTCGTCGCACACCAGCAGCTTGCTGTGGTTAAAGCCAGCGCAGTAAAAGCAAATCATAACTCCTGCCTCCAAAGCCGCTTGCACATAGGAGCGGCCTGCCCACTCAATTATTTTAGAGTCGGTTCTTGCAGGGAGCATCAGGCGGATGTCTACTCCTGCTTGCCTTGCTGTTCGCATAGCGAAAAGTATCGGCTCGGTGGGCAAGAAGTAAGGTGACTCCATATAAACGTATTTCTTGGCTTCGAGCAGTATGCGCATGTAGCCTTGCATGATGTCGGGCCAAGGCGAAACAGGGCTGCTCGTTACCACTTGCGCGATGCAATTGTTGCTAATTTGCGGCGAAAGTACGGGATAATACACCTTGTCGGTGATAAGTGTGCGCGCCATAAAGTACCAATCCACCAGAAAAGCACGCTGAATGCCGTACACCACGCCGCCTCGAAGGCGCACATGTGTGTCGCGCCATTCTTGCTTTCGCGTGCCTTTCACGTATCGCAAGGCCACGTTCATGCCACCGATGTAGCCCGTTCGGCCGTCGATAATGCAGAGTTTGCGGTGGTTGCGGTAGTTCATCTTGCTGGTGAACATGGGAAAACGCACAGGCATGAACGACTGCACCTGTACGCCACCCCGCGCCAAGTGGTCGAAAAAACTGTTGCCAACGCTCCAACAGCCCACATCATCGTATATCAGACGCACCTCTACACCTTGCTTGGCCTTGTCGATGAGGGCGTCGGCAACCAGTCGGCCCAGTGCGTCGTCTTCAATAATGTATGTGCCTAGGTGTATATGGTGGCGCGCTTGGCCTATCTCGGCAAGCAAGTCGAGGAAGAAATCGTGCCCTGTGGTGAATATTTCCACCTCGTTATCCTTGTAGGGCAGGGCCAGGCTGAGGTTGGTGAAGAGGTTGATTAGTTCTTTGTGGGCGTCGGGCAGTTGCAGTTCGCCCTGTTCAACGTATTCCAGCATGCTGCGTTTGGTGAGCCTGTCCATGCTCCTTTGACTGATGAGGCGTTCCTTGCGCGTGTTTTGTCCGAAGAAAAAGTAGAAAACGATGCCCACCACAGGTACGAAAGTAAGCACAAGAAGCCACGCCATGGTCTTGGCTGGCTGCCTATGGTCCATCAGAACTCGCACCATCACGCCAATGGTGACGATGATATAAAGTGCGATTATGGCCGTGTGGAGATATTGCATAGGCATACTTGTTGCTACTCTTGCTGTCGTAGGGCTTTTGTGTTGCTGTCTGGAACGAGACAAAATAGCGAAACTAGTCCTAGTTCGGCCCGTTTCCTCGTTCTGTTTTATAGTGGGAAAGCTGTTTCACTCCGTTTGGTTCGTACCGCTTTACTCGTTCTGTTTTACAGTGGGAGAGCTGTTTCACTCTGTTTGGTTCGTACCGCTTTCCTCTCCTTACATTATGCACAAAAATACGCATTGTTTTTATAACTACAAAATAAACGGCTCACAAATACAGGCTTCTGGCATGATTTAAACATTTGTTTAAAAGAAGTCGTCTCGACTTTAAATATTTCTTTAAATTGAGGGGTGTGGGACAAGTCAACTCACTGGCTTATAAACTTACGAAACCCAACAACTCCCGAATCCGCCACCTCATCAACAAAAGCCTCACAAACTAACCCATTCAAAAACTTAAAATAATTATTTTTATTTTACGATATTGTTCTAATGATCACTTCGTTCTAGCGAAAATGTAGGCCGAAAAGTAGGTAAATAACTACTGTTTTGGGCTTTTTACACCTTCCATCTTGTCTGTATTTGAGAAAGAAACCTGCGTTTTGCACCATTTAGCCTTTCTAGTTTGGTTGTTAACTCATAATTCTTCAAGCCCGATAACCAGCTTTTAGACCATAAAATCTAACTTTTTAACGGCCATTTCGCTCTTTTCGTACATGTGTTTCATGGTTCGAAAGGGTTTTATTTATACCATTGCAGCGGATATTTATGCTTTTCGTTTCGCATTTAGCCACATTTTGCACGGCATTTAGCAGCATTTTACCTTGCATTTAGCACCAAAACGCACTGCATTTAGCACCAAAACGCACTGCGTTTAGCGGCATATTGCACTGCATTTAGCACCAAAACGCAGTGTATTTTGCTGCAAATAGCCCCAAAACTGGTGCAGACAGCTGTTCCATTAAATAAAAATTCATTTTGTCGCATTCACAGGCTAACCCTATTTTACATCAAAACAAACCTTCGCGAGAATCGATTTTTTGTGGTTAGGTGGGAGCTTGGTGGTCGAAAAGGATACTCATAATGTTAAATTTCTTACTAAAAACTAGACAAAGAGCAATCGTGCCATATACACGCGTAGGGATAAAGGCACAGAAAGCACGTACGCTTACTACCGCCAGCGCGAGCGGTTGTAGGGCAAGCTGCTCACGGCCAACGGAAACGGCATCATGCAAACGCAGAAGACATCTGCCATTGACAAGCGGTTTTTAACCTTGTGGAGACTGCTTTGAATGACTTCAGCCTGATCACCTTTTGAGGCATTGCCACATTTTGCCACCAACAAACGGAACCGACTCTCAGATTTTGTCGTGTCTTTGTCAGGAACTTCGTACATGAGCGTGGTGTTTGTCTTGGTTTTACAGCACAAAGACATAAACCCCTCTCTAATTGTAGAAGTATTAAAGGTCAAGACGGCTCCAAGAAGTGTTGCTTTGAAACCATTAATGTCTTTTGTTTTTTTGTAGCTCTTATTTGGTTTGCGGTTTCAAAACGTCTGGCAAGTATTCGCTTTGTAACAGGCATTGTTCCTTATTTGATATTGCTCTAACTTCTTTTTGTTTTGTAATAAAAAAATCATGGTTTTGTTTCTTTATCTTTTGCTAAATGCCTATCTTTGTAAGCGATAAGAAACTGTAAGCAATTAGAGAGGTTTGGATTTGCAACTTGTTTGCAATAACGTGAACCATCTTTTTGTAAGAGAGATGTGTTTTTTACATTGACACAAGTGGGTGCTGCGAGGCCGATGAACAGGCAACAAAGTGCATCCCCCCAACTGCAATGGACGAAAACATGGATGATAGACGTGAACCATGAAAGGCTTGTTGAACTTTGAACCACACATTATATATAAGGTGACGTTCTTTGTTGATGCGAGGAAACCACAAGCATAGGCATCAGTCGGCAATGGCAGACTGGCTAAACGTAGGAAATGCGCTTAGAACTTTGCCAGTGGGTGATAAGTGACGAATACCAAGAAAAGTAGAACAATTATTTTTTGTGATTAGATGTTGACTGAGATAACGACGCATGCAACCACTCGGCTAAGTTCGCCCGACCTGGTAGGGATCTGTGTCCTAATGTGAAGGGTAACAATTGAAGAGGCGTTGATGGAGTGGGAACACAAGTGTCGTATGGAACACCGAAAGGGCACGCCAAGCAAGCGTAAGACCGCCCTTTCGTGGGTGAGAAGATTGGATAAGGGAAAAGATGAAGAAAAAAGGCGCGGTAGGCAACGACGGAAGACAAGAGTGAAGGGTGGAGGAAAAAGATACATATTTTCCACTCAATGTAGGCACCCGTTGAGAGGAATGCCTACTGCCCTTAGGCATGGGCGAGCAGCTTTTAGCTCGTCCATGTTTCTTCTCTTTAAGAAGTAAAATGTTTGTAAAAAGAAATGTGCCCATTTTGTTTTATGTTATATGGCATCTTTGTGAATTTTATTTACAAAATCCTTGCATCGTTAAAGATTAATGCCTAACTTTGCGGTACGTTAGTTTTGAATTGAGAGTTGATAAATGCTTATCTACAATCGTTCTTTTACTAAACGCTATTCGGTTGCTCCTAGGCGTAGGGGAATGGAAATCGAAAATATAGAGCATAAATTTTCTATACATGAGGACATGATTGTGTGAGTGTTCATAGGCAATACAATGCCTTTGAATTTGACCGGTAGGACATGAAAACATAATGTTTTGGTGATCATGAAAACATAAAAGCTCTTATATGAATTAAGGAAGGCAAATGGTCGTATGAAACAATCTAGTTGGAACTCGTAATTTTAAATGAGGGCGAAGAATAGATAAATTGACGTTTTGATAAGGAAAGTAGACAAAAGAAAAGAGAAGAAGATAAGGTGATACCAATACCTTTCATTAGACCAATTGCACGATGACGAATGTGATTGAACGTCCATTTGTGTCGGAAGGCGTGTTGAACAACCCCCTTGTGCAAGGCCTGAATATGGCTGATGCTAACTTGTTGCTATGCAGGAAGTATAAAGTAAATGGGGGAAAAGGCCACGTTAGTGGGGTAGCACCATTGGTGTGTAGGCTTAATTGTTTACAGCACGCTGTAAAGTAAAAACAACATCCTCGTGCTATTTTAGCAGGAGTGTGATAGTTGTTGCCCTCTTAATGAACAAAAAACGTTGATAGAAGTATGGGCCGTCAGGGCTGTGCTGCATGGTGAAGTTGTTTAGGCCGCTTGCTCGTAGGCTTGTTGGCAATCAACCAGGCGTACCTTGATGGAAGAAGAATATGAAAAAGATTAGAAGAAATGTTTGGGCGTATAAATTAACCCGACGTTGAAACGATTGATGATCGGATGGAGCGCATCATGCCGTGTGGTAATGAAGGGAAGTGGACAGTGCCACTAACAATGTGCATTAAGGGGATCAGAAGGTTATGATGAGCAATAAATAAAAACCTCTGATTGTTCTCTAAGCCCCCTCCTGCCAAAAGCATTAGGATTTGCAACGGCATGGGCTAACCAAGAAACCTGCCTTAGGCAGTGTATGCGGAAACTGAAAGCATATAGGGGAAGGGGCACAAGCCCCTTACCCCAAGGGAAAACCATTTGTGTAAAATGGGAATTGGGCTTGTGAAAGTCTGTGATGGTAACAAAGAATGATTTAAGAAAACTGATTTTATTAAGAAGACTGGTCCTAATTGAATGCGTTTTTGGACCGTTGTCTTTATTGACTGTTCGCATCTTCAACTGTCCAGCGGGACATGTTTGGTTAAGCTGTACCTACATTTAAACTCTCTAAGGTGCGGGCAGGAAACACATACATAATCCAAATAACCACGAGAACACAGAAGACCGCTGCGACGAGATGTCCCAGCGGTCTTTTACCTTATATGTCCGTCTTGGCATAGAGTGAACGCTGGGAATTCTTTCATCTTACATAAGAAACAACAGAGTTTTGTTCAAACCAAGCAGATTGTTGGGATAGATCTGTTTCGTGTGGCAGTGAAGAATATTATCTAAAGGGGGAGAAGGTGAAAGAGTGAAAAGATGAAAGGGTGGAAAGATGGCTAATGCCTTTAAAAGGTGAAAGGATGAAAAGTGAAAAGGAGAGAAGGTTAAAGGGTAAAAGGTGAAGGGTTGAAAAGGTAAAAAGGTAAAAGGGTGAAAGAGTGAAAGGGTGAAAAGGCGAAAGGTAAAAGAGTGAACGGATGAAAAGGTGAAAGGTTGAAAAGGTAAAAAGAGATGGTTGTGCCTATTAACTCATCGTCTCTTAACTTGTTAACTTTCAGCTAAAGATGATGAAAAATGCAGGAGCTATTAAGACAATGTCATCTCATTAACTCGTTAACTATTCATGTTGAAAGAATGCTGCGCCTATTTATTTGTTCTCCCATCAAATTCTTACCTGTTAACTAGTCTGCTCCTTGCCTTGCCAACTGGCAAGTGTGGAAAATGGCTGTGTCCATCGACTGGTCAACTCACAAACTTGTCAACTAAAAAGGCCAAAGGGATGACTTGGCGGCTAACTTGTCAGCTTGTTTACTCTGTTTTTGTCCTCTTTTTGCACGAATTTTAACATTGTAGACTGCGTTCGGCAGCATTCACCCACTACCTCTTTTTACATCAAAACCAACCTTTGCAAGAATTGATTTTCTGCGACAGGGTGGGCGGCTGGTGGACGGGAAGGGAGCTCATTATGTTTAATCCCCTGTTAAAAATGGACGAAATGACTATACCATATAATACATGCGCGTAGGAAACGGCATGGAAAACACGTACACTTATAGTCAAACAGAATTGGCTTTGTAGAACCATAGCTGCATCGTAAACAAACAAAAGTCATCCTTTTCCTCTACATAAAGGTTTATTGGTGCTATGCTACGCACGCCTTGCATTCAGCCAACAACCATTTTCCAAAAGCAATTCTGTTTGACTATAACTACTTTCTGCGCGAGCAGTTGCAGCGCAGCATCCTATCAATCCTAAGCAAGTTTACGAAAAGATAATGACGAGAATGGTAAGAATCAAAGAAGACGCTTGAAGGAGTAAAAAAATAAAGGAGAACGTATGAGTTCCTCTAATGGAGAATAGGTAGATGCTGTTTGAAGGGGTCAAAAGAACAAAGGAGAACGCATGAAGCCAACTAGGCCAACAACCATCAGCATGAGTTTGAAGGGGTCAAAAGAACAAAGGGGAATGCATGGGCGTTCCTTATTCCCCATTCTTCAATCAGTGCGCAGCGTTAAAATGCAGAAAAAAAAGTCTGCCTTTTGTTGCTTTTTTAGAAAATATCAACTAAATTTGCAGTGTCGGTATAAAAGCCGATATAGTCTTTACCTTGTCGCATAGATGCCAAATAAAGGGAAACATCATGCTCTTGGTCTAGCTAAATAACGAATTCATATAACTAAAACCGCATTACCATGCCCGAACAATTCTCACTTTACGTAATCATCGGCATTGCCGTTGTTATTTTAGTACTCTTCTTTTTTGCATCCTATGTAAAGGCTCCGCCCTCGTATGCTTACATCATATCGGGTCTTAGCCGCGAACCACGTGTGCTTATTGGTTCCGGAGGTTTCCGCATTCCATTCTTCGAGCGACTCGACCGCGTGTACCTAGGACAGATAACGGTGGACATTAAAACCGAAGAGAGCGTGCCAACAACCGACTTTATCAACGTTGATGTCGATGCGGTGGCCAAAATCAGAGTGACGCCAAACGCAGAAGGAACACGCTTGGCCGCCAAAAACTTCCTCAACATGACACCCATGATGATTGCCGAACAGCTGCAAGACTCGCTGCAAGGTAACATGCGTGAGATTATCGGTACGCTAGACCTGCGCTCACTAAATACCGACCGCGATGGTTTTTCAGATCAGGTGATGCAGAAGGCACAACACGACATGGCCAAATTGGGTATCGAAATCATTTCGTGCAACATACAGAACGTTACCGATAAGGAAGGCCTTATACACGATTTGGGCGCCGACAATACCGCCAAGATTAAGAAAGATGCATCAATTAACCGCGCCATCGCCGAACGCGACGTGAAGATACAAGTGGCTCATGCCGACAAAGACGCCAACGATGCACGTGTGGATGCCGACACGGCCATTGCGATGAAGAACAACGACTTGGCCTTGAAACGTGCCGAACTGAAAAGACAGGCCGACACTGCGCAGGCTGATGCCGATGCCGCATACTCCATCCAACAGCAAGAACAACAGAAAACCATCAACATTAAGACGGTTGAGGCTGAGATTGAAAAGACCAAACGCCAACAAATTCTTTCGCAAGAACAAATCGTTATCCGCCAAAACGAGCTGTCTGCCGAAGTGGAAAAGCGTGCAGATGCGGAGAAATATCAAGTGCAGAAGAATGCAGAGGCCGACTTGGAACAACGCAAACGTATAGCCGAGGCACAACGCTACGAGGCCGAACAGCAGGCTATGGCACAAAACGCTGCATCGGATGCCACGCGCTATAAGCTGGAACAAGAGGCACAAGGTATCAAGGCCAAAGGCGAGGCCGAGGCTTATGCCATATTGAAGAAGGGTGAGGCCGAGGCACAAGCGATGGACAAGAAGGCCGAAGCCTATAAGAAATATAACAATGCTGCCGTTGCCCAGATGATGATTGAAGTGTTGCCGCAGATTGTAGAGAATGTGGCCAAGCCCATCAGTGCCATCAAAGACGTTAACATTTACAGCGGCGACGGCAATGGCATCAGCGCCATGAGTGGCAACGTGCCTGTGGCCATCAAGCAAGCGTTCGACGTATTGAAGTCGGCAACTGGCGTAGACATGGCCGACATCATGAAGGCTGGCTCAATTCAGGCCAAGACAACGAGGAACATTAACCTCAATGGCGAGGCGCAAGAAGTGGTAGACGGCTTGAAAGATTAGCCCTTGCCACATTCTCCTTCATGGTCTTTGGCTAGTAGACGAGTTAACAAGTTGACGAGTAGGCGTGTTAACAAGTTGCCGAGTAGACAAAGCTGTTTGCCTAACTCGGAGCTCATTCGCCATTTAACCCAAATTGGTTGTTGAGCCTGTGCAGATTTTTTGCTTGTTGAGCGTATTGTCTGTCTTATTCTTGCAGGCGTAGCGAGCTACGTCGAGAGAATAAGACAGGCAATATGCTGACAAGCAAACGAATGATAAACAGGAAACGACGGAAACAGCCTAAAACCATTGATAAGCGGTCTAATGAACCGATTGGGGTTAAACAAAAACGTTCTTTTGTAAGAGCCAGATAAAATTGTCCACTCACAAAAGAGCGTTTTCATAAAGCCCAATGAAACAACGCGAAAATGGAATGTCCCTTGTCCACTCCTCAACTTGTTAACTTGTCTGCTAACCCAAGAGCGTAACTGCTAAACCTAGGCTTAACTACACTGTGTTTCCTGCAAACACAGCGTCTTTCTACATTCGTTTTTCGTTTGTTTGCAACTCGTTATCAAGCGTGTGGTTAGCAACAAATTAAAGGACCTTTTTCATAGCGAATACGCATTATTCGTTGGAAAAATCACCCCAATTCAGCTTGTCAATGTCGGCTATTTCAGACAGTTTGATAAGCTTTTTACGTTTTATTTTGCTCTTAGTCACCTTATAATGCTCCTCCTTTTCATTGTCATCGACGTTGAGATTTTCTTCGTATACCCTTGTGCGTGTAGAGAAGTTGATGTCTAAGTTATAATAAGTAACGTACCTAATGCAACGATTATGGTAATAACCAATCAACTCAAAATCGTTGTTTTGGTATCTAAAAATATAGTTCCAATACCCATATCTATTATGACCATAATAAATCTGCAACGTGTTTTTGCTGATTTCCAACTCCAATTCGGGTGCATCAGCTATTCCCCCATCCTCGTTTTCGGAAGAAAAACAAGTGTCGTTCCTTAATATCTGCTCATAACCATTCTTACGTTTAAAGAGAATGATAAGCCCACGCCGATTGCGATCGAGCCGTCCGCGACATTCGTCATCTACCCATTTACTCTTTTCAGTTCCCTTTATCATCAGCACCACGTCGGGCTTACCGTCTTTATTAAGGTCGCCCTTGTATTGTTGAAAAAGCGAATATCCTTTGGGAACAAACGCCTTAGGATCTGTTTTCAACTCCATTTTGGGTGCTGTGGCAAGCCTCACGCTGTTTTGCACGAGGCCTTGTTTGGACGTTGTAACCTTTAAACTTTCTTTTCTCGTTCCTCGAAAAGTGTGTTTTCTCGCCATGACAATGTTCGAGCAAACTCGACATTGTTCATTTGGCTTACGAAAACTTTCGCTTTTCGCTTGCTTGCAGCCCATTGTAAAGACCATAACTAGCAATAAATGATATTTCCTTAACATAACAATAGAGTGTCAATCATCCTTTGGTAAATCCAAATCAAGTTCGTCGAAGTCGGTTATCTCCGATAATTTGATGAGGTTTTTCCGCTTAAACTTGATTGTTTTCACCTTAAATTCCTCTTCCGCCTCATCTTCATCTGCGTTAATATTCTCTTTATATACACAGGTGCGTGTAGAGAAATTAACATCCGTGATATAAAGAACAACTGGACCGCGATCGTAACTACCAAAATAACCAATGAGTTCGAAATCGTTATTTTGGTATCTAAAAATGTATTTCCAATAGCCATAACGCCCATGGGCATAATGCAATACCAGGGTGTTATTCTTGATATAGAAGTCTAATTCGGGTGCGTAATATACACCTCCATCCTCGTTTTCGGAAGAAAAACACTCGTCGTTCTCGGCTATCAGCTCGTATCCGCCATCGCGTTTAAAAAGGATGATAAGTCCCCGACGATTGCGATCAAGCCGTCCGCGGTATTCATCATCCACCCACTTGCTTTTATCGGTTCCCTTTATCATCAGCACAACGTCGGGCTTGCCGTCCTTATTAAGATCGCCTTCGCATCCTGAAAACAAGACATACCCATCGGGAATGAATTCCTCGGGATCTGCTTTCAGCTCCATTTGAGCCACAGCCACGGGTTTCACACTTGCTTGCACGGTGTCTTTTGTCGGCACCGTGTCTTTCCCACTTTCGTTTTTCGCTTGCTTGCAGCCCGTTATCAGGGCAAGAGCAAACAACAAATAAAAAATCCTTAACATCATATACACCTGCTATTCATCGTCTGGCAAACCTAAATCAAGTTCGTCGAAGTCGGTTATCTCCGATAATTTGATGAGGTTTTTCCGTTTAAATTTGATTGTTTTCACCTTAAATTCCTCTTCCGCCTCATCGTCATCTGCGTTAATATTCTCTTTATATACACAAGTACGCGTAGAATAGTTGACTTCGAGAATCCTAAGAGTAACAGGCCCTCTACTAGAATAACCATCATAACCTATCAGTTCGAAGTCGTTATTTTGGTATCTAAAGATATAGCTCCAATACCCATATCGTCCATGCAGGTAGCTTATTATCAGTCTGTTTTTGTTTATCTCCAAACGTAATTCGGGTGCGTAATACACACCTCCATCCTCGTTTTCGGAAGAAAAACACTCGTCGTTCTCGGCTATCAACTCGTATCCGCCATCGCGTTTAAAAAGGATGATAAGTCCGCGGCGATTGCGATCGAGCCGACCACGGTATTCATCATCCACCCATTTACTTTTATCAGTTCCCTTTATCATCAGCACCACGTCTGGTTTACCGTCCTTATTAAGGTCGCCTTCGTATCGAGAAAACAAATCATACCCTTCGGGAATAAATGCCAAAGGGTTGGTTTTCAAGTCTGTTTGAGCCACGTCCACGGGTTTCACACTTGCTTGCACAGTGTCTCTTGTTGGCACAGTGTCTTTCCCGCTTTCGTTTTTCGCTTGCTTGCAGCCCATCATCATGGCCACAACAAATAATAGGTAGAACGTTCGTTGCATAACTGGGGTTAGGTAATTGGTTGTTTCAAACGCGGTGGAGAGGGTAAAGGCCACTTGTAATTACGCCTTACAGTGACAGAAAATATGGCTCTTAGTGCTATACATACGATGCACTTAACGTCCCCCTTCCATGCAAAGATAATATATTTCTTTGTTTTTTACGTTTCAAATCTACATTCTTTTTGTCATCACGGTATAATGATTGTCCAATACGCTGTGTATTAATGCTGCTTAGCGTGTCTTCATGCGGTTTGCCAACAGCGTATGTCTAAATGTTATTTATATTACGAATTGTTGCTGTATCGCTAAAAGGTTTGAAACAGCAAATGTGGTGTTTAGGTTGTCGACAAATAGAAAATTGGTTTCACCTCCCACCAAAAGCTGGCCCCTCTCTGGTCTTCATAAGCGCGATATGGCGGACTGCCGATTGGGGTTAAAGATGCAATAGGGTGAAACGTGAACACCATACGCGCCTCGTAGCTCTATATCATTACGTCAGTAAAGGCTTAAAATTGTTCGCATCATTGCGCCCATCCTGTTTAGTCTTATCATTCATGCTGGCACATAGCCGTTGTCCTTATCTCGTAAAACGTCTATTTGCAATTTGTTAATACGGTAAATACATTTTACAAATCACGTTCTTCGGTCGAACCATTCTAGAAGAAAATAACCGCTAAAAGCCATATAAAATGCGCCCAGACGATAAAATTTAGGCATTTTTTGAGTGCTTATCCCCTCTGTTTTTAGCCATTTTCTATGCTTTTGCATTTCTCTTTGAAGAAAAATTCTCCCAAATTTGCATCCACAACTACTAGAAAATGGAAGTTAATCGCTAGTTGTTGCAACGCATTTTGCATCAAAACGCATTGCAATATGCAGCAAAACGCATTGCATTTTGCACCAAAACGCACTGCAATATGCACCAAAACGCAAGGCAAAATGCAACGAAACGCGAGGTGAAATGCTGCAAAATGCAGCCAAAACCCACCAAAAACACCATTTTAAGCGTTATTCATAGGCATTTTGACCAATTGGAATGAAAAACTGCTTGGTGGCGTTTGGTTGAGCGTTCCATGTCGTTTTGCCTCCCTAATACGTGCTAAAAAGTATGTTTTTGTGCCTTATTTCTCGTAAATATCAATGAGTCAAGTGGTTACAAACTTTAAAAATACGCGCGAAAATCCAGCCGATACCTGGAAATTTTACGGCGCGGGCACTCATAATGTTAAATTTTGGTACAAATATTTTACAATCTTATGGATGTTATTCAAAGCCATTGCATGACTTTGTTGAGTTTAATCCTTGTGCCAGTAAAAGAGCACTTACACGGAAGAACTTTTGGGATGAATGATAGTCTGAAAGGGAAACTTACCTTTCGAAAACGAATTCCGCAACGCCTATTGATGAGCATTGCGGATAGAGAAACCGAGCCGATTTGAAGTTTAGCGGACAGCAATAATTACAATTAAGCCAAACCTACATCATGTGGCCACCTTCCCAACAGGTCTACTACATCATTATCCACTATGTACCACCGCATGGGCACGCGCCCCAATCCTGTAAAATAATATAAAATTAACGCTTTAAATTTGCTTTCACATGCAATATAATCGCACAAACAGAGTTTGTTACTATATAAAAGACTAACAACTATGATGATGAATGAGGCATTGCCAATAATCATTGCTTTTCTACTAAGCGTGTGTTTTGGGTTCGTTTTCATCCCTGGAATACTGAATTTCTGCAAGGAGAAGAACATCTACGACATACCTAACCAACGAAAGGTGCACAAAACGTTGGTGCCCCGATTGGGCGGTTTGGCGTTCGTTCCTGCCATAACCTTGTCGATAATAGTAGCTGTTGGCGTAATGAGCGTTGGCTTTACCGAACCAAAGATACAAGTAAGCCTATGGAGTATGGCATTCTTGGCCAGTTTGTTGCTGGTTTATGCCACAGGCGTTGTAGACGATCTCATTGGGCTTAACGCACACGTGAAGTTTGCTGTGCAAGTGATTACAGCTTGCGCACTACCCCTTTGTGGTCTTTACGTAAACAACCTTTATGGTTTTATGGGCGTACACGAAGTGCCTTATTGGCTGGGATTTCCCCTCACTGTATTCATCATCGTGTTTATAGACAACGCCATGAACCTCATTGATGGTATCGACGGGTTGGCCGCAGGCTTGTCTATTCTAGCCCTTTTAGGCTTTCTGTTCGTCTGCGGCAATGCACAACTTATACCATACGCAGTTATCGTGGCCTCGGCAATCGGCATACTAATCCCCTACATGCGCTTTAACATCTGGGGTAAAGCCGAACAAAACCGCAAGATTTTCATGGGCGATTCGGGTAGCCTAACGCTGGGTTTCATCCTCGGTTTCCTCTTTGTGAAGTCGGCCATGCACAATCCACCGCTCATGGCAGCATCTCCCGAACGCTTTGTACTGGCTTACAGCCTGCTTGTTGTGCCAGTTTTCGATGTGGTTCGGGTTGTTTTGCATAGGCTCCGCACCCGTCGCCCCTTGTTCTCTGCCGACAAAAATCACATTCACCATAAGCTAATGCGCTTGGGTATGACCCAGCATCAAGCCCTCATATTTATCCTTGGGCTTGCCATTGCCTATGTTGCCATGAACCTTTTGCTTTTCCCACTAGTCTCGATAACGGGTATCGTACTGATAGATGTGGCCACTTTCACCCTCTTTCAGCTTTTGCTTACTCGCAAGGTAGAACGAAAAGAATTGAAGATTGCAGCATGAAAAGACTGTTCGACCTCATCGTTTCGGCTCTTTGCCTCGTGATTTTCTCACCGCTTATCTTGCTTTGTGCCATCGCCATAAGACTAGACGATGGCCTACCTGTTATCTATACGCAAGAGCGTATCGGGCGTAAAGGAAAGCCTTTCTTTATCTATAAGTTCAGAACGATGCGCATGGATGCCGAAGAAAACGGCCCTATGGTACTGGAAGTAGACGGTGACGACCGACTTACACGTGTGGGTAAGTTTCTTCGCGAGCACCATCTCGACGAGTTGCCGCAGCTTTGGAACGTGTTTAAGGGCGATATGTCTTTCATTGGACCACGCCCCGAACGCCGTTTTTACATCGAACAGATTATGGCAAAAGATGCTCGTTACGAACAACTTTACGCCTTACGCCCAGGTGTAACGTCGTATGCCACGCTATATAACGGTTATGCCGACAGCATCGAAAAGATGCTTAAACGCCTGGAACTAGACTTATACTACCTGCAAAACCGCTCTTGGTGGATGGACACGCGCATTTTAGCCTGCACGTTCTTTAAGATTGCGGGCGGTAAGAAATTTTAGTTTCCTCTCCTCGGCAGCCCTACTCGGTTTCATCTACCAGCCATCCTTTGTTTCGTCCGCAAACTTCCATCGGCTTAGTAGGCCACAACTTATTCCAAATAAGTAGCATACTAACTAGCAACCAGCACATTCCCCACCCATCTTCTTTGTTACAAGAACATCTCGCGGCAAAACTCCATTTTATTTTGCCTGCAAATAAGATTGAAAAATCGTAACTTTGCAATTACACAACAATCTAACCCCACGTATGCAAAAGTTCATATCCTTAACATTGATAACACTTTCGTGTCTTTCATCTTATGCTCAGGTGGAACAACAAAGTTCGTTACCCACAAAAGAGGACACAACAGCCATAGATAGTGCGGACTATTGGAGAAAACTCGACTTAAACGAGGTTATAGTCATTGCCGAAAAAACGGTGATTGACCACAAACCCGACCGCATAGTGTATTACACAAAAAACGACCCGTATGCAAAAGGGCTAAACGGAGTGGAAGTAATGCGCCGTCTTCCGCGTGTGTCTGTCGTAAACGAGGCAGTAAACGTTGCAGGTAAAGCCAACGTTCGATACATCATTGACGGGCGATTGCTGGAAACTTCCGAAAGCGAAACCTTGATGAAACTAAAATCCCTGCGTGCAGACAACATCGAACGAATAGAACTTTTCACCCTAGCTCCTGCCAAATATCCTGCTGCCGACAACGTGTGTTATATTGCCATCAAGACAAAACGCGACGAAACACTTGGTGTAAGTGGCAACGTGGACGCCAATCTCATCGTCAAAGAGAGCCTCAACAGCTATTTAGGAGGCGGCATTAGGCAAGCAACAAAACGCGTGGACTACTCCATAGACCTTAATTTCAACCGAAACAAGGGTATCAACGACATCATTAGAGAGTACACTTTTGCCGACCACATTAAGCAGTCTCAACGTAGAAACGATTTCACCAATAAGCTTTTTAACCTTAACGCCTTGCTGAAATACAGGCCAACCGCTACAATTGAAACAGGCCTTATGCTTAACCTTGGCACAGAACGACTGAAAAGCGAATTGCAAGACCAAACCATCGATCGCGGACTTAGCTATCATTCGCGTGCTCATTCACCATCCAACCCCATTAATGCCACGACCCTAACAGGGTATGCCGATTGGAATTTAGACAACAAAGGCAAACTGTTGAGCCTAACATACAACTACTTTAACAAGACAACCAGGTCCACCTCGCACATTAGCACCACCGAAGGCGCATCGTCATCAATGATGAACAATTCAGGAAATAACAGCTACAAGATACACGCTGTCAAGCTAGACGCTACGCTCCCTTTCAATGCCTTCAATATGGAAATAGGGGCAGCCTATACGTCCATTAGCAATACATCTGCCATAAGCACCGAAACTCTTACAGGCGGCGTGTGGACTAAGTTGCTAGGACAAGACAATGGCTTTTGTTATACAGAGAAAACAAACGCCGCTTATGTAAGCCTTTCGAAAGATCTTAGTGCCAAATGGTATGCTCAAGCTGGTCTTAGGTTCGAGCACACCCACCTTACGGGAAGGAATGTAGCCGAACATAACAAGCAATCTTACAGCCGTCTTTTTCCCACACTCAACCTAAGTTATAGGGCGGAAACAGGCTATTCCCTATCCGCTGCTTATTCCATGGGGATTAACCGACCACGATTTAGCGACCTTAATCCATTTAGATATTACACCACAACAACCGATTATGTATCGGGTAACGCCTATTTGTCGGCAAGCATCACTCACAATGCCGAACTTTCTTTCAGCCATAAGGGATTGTATGCCGTTGCCTATGCTTACAAGTTGAAAGACGGCGTAGGCTATGTAACACGATTTAACCCAGACAATTCACAATACACAACTCCCCAAAACCACATCAACTATCGAAAATATGGTATATATGCCAGCTATCAAAAGAATTTTACTGCATGGTGGAACGTGAAAGTGGGTGGCGAAATATTTTATGCCAAGTCCCAATCTAGCATTGACGACAGTCAACCTTCCAACTCCACGAGTTGGAGTGGAAAACTAGAAGGAACTAGCGACGTCGCTTTCAACAGTCAACGCACGTTGCTTTTCACCATACAATATCTCCACATGTTTCCCCACGATGAAGATTTAGTCAGGTATAAAGCCCTTAGTTTACTCAACGCAAGCCTGCGTTGGCAGCTTATTAACGGCCGCCTCCAATTAAACCTCTCTGCAAGTGACCCTTTTTTACAAAACATTACTCGAGCCACAAAACATTATTCCGCTTACGAGGAATATATGGAAACAAACGCACATGTACGCAACGTATCGCTCAAAATAACTTACCTATTCGGCGGAAAGAGCGTAAGAGACGTATATAAGGATAACAAAGAGACAGAGTCTAACAGAAGTTATTAGGCCGTTTTTGGGCGAAACGAAAGAAAGACTTCCTTTACCAGCCTCTCCATTTCTTTTCATTGTCTCTGTTTCTCAAAACCATTAATCTTCCATCAACTTGCTTTTATTACGTATATTTTTTGTAAGTTTGCATCAATAATAACTAAACCTGTTTTTGCGATATGGAAATTAAAGACGGCCAAGGCACAACCAAAGCCACAGAAGTGCAAGGCCAAGATGTATTGAACCGCTTTTTTGAAGAACAATTGCAAGTGTGGCCCGATGCCCAACAGCGTTTCAACGACTTGAAGGGCGTATTGCTCAAAGCCGTAACATGCACAGGCATGCCATTTTACGTGCAATGCAATCCTGCGCGCCTTGTATCCACGGGCGCAAAGATTGATAAAGCCGCGCTGGCACAACGTCCTTGCTTTCTATGCGAGAAGAATAGGCCAGCGGTTCAAACGCAAATACCCATCGACAACGACTTCGAGTTGTTGGTTAACCCTTTCCCCATCCTGCCATTGCATTTCACCATACCCGCAAAAGTTCACCAACCGCAACTTATTCGCGAACACTATGGCAAGATGCGCCGAATACTTGAATGTTTCGAACACCTTATCGTGTTTTATAATGGGCCGAAATGCGGCGCATCTGCACCCGACCACATGCACCTGCAAGCAGGAACAGGCACCCATTTGCCCTTGCGCGACAACTGGGAACAGCTTTACAATAATCGCCAAACACTGCTATCCACACCCGACGGCTCTGAACTAGCGGCTATCAACAACTATGCTTGCCCTGCATTTACCATCGTGGGGCGCGATGCCAAGGCCGACGTTACGCTCTTTGAAACCCTTTATAAGGCTTTACCGCAACGCGAAGACGAAACCGAACCGATGTTTAACATCTTGAAATGGCGCGAAGGCGAAACGTATATCACTGTGGTGATACCACGTGACAAACACCGTCCTGCCTGCTATTCGGCCGAAGGCGACGCGCAAATGCTCATCAGTCCGGGGGCGTTAGACATGGCAGGACTGGTTATTACGCCCCGAAAGGAAGACTTCGAACGCCTAAACACGCCCCTACTTGAATCTCTATATAAAGAGGTGGGCATGCCAACGACAACTTTCGAAGACGTGAAACGAAAAATAATGAGGAGCTAAGGAGTTATGGAGTTAAGGAGTTAAGGAGTTAAGCCAAATGCCCGTGAGGCTTTAAGGTTATTTGTTCGTTAGTTGACGAGTTGACGAGTTGACAAGTTGACAAGTTGACGAGTTGACAAGTTGACGAGTTGACAAGTAGGCAAGTAGACAAGTTAACAAGTAGACAAGTTAACAAGTAGACAAGTTAACAAGCCAACAAATAGACGAGATAACGAGATAACAAATTTATATGCGCAGCCATTTTTTCACCTTTTCACTTTTTCACCCTTTCACCTTTAAAAGCCCTTTCACCTTTAAATAACAACTTATGAACCCAGAATACAACGCAACGCCCCAAGTATCGGTGGGCATAATGAACGGTACGGAAATTGTTTTCGTGCTAAACACGCCATATCAGGTTAACAACAGCGAGGCACAAGGCCAGCAAACGGTTTGCCTGAACAAAGGTCGCATTGTTTGGAACGGACAAGAATACGACCAGCTTACCTTCGAACCAACCTCTGCCGAGGCCAACTTCTCGCTCCACAACGTCACCATCGGTGTTAATTTTCATTGGGAGCAGCAACAAACGCAAACCTTTAAGGGCGCACTGCGCTTTGTGATAGATGGCAACAAGATTGTGGCCATCAACCAATTGTCGGTAGAAGACTACCTGGAAAGCGTTATTTCTAGTGAGATGAGTGCCACATCAAGCCCCGAATTACTGAAAGCCCACGCCGTTATATCGCGCAGTTGGCTATTGGCACAGATACAAAACCGCGATAAGAAAACCACAACAACAGGTGCAGCGGCCTTTGTAATGAGCGAAAACGAAATAGTGAAATGGTACGACCGCGAAGATCACACCCTCTTCGACGTGTGCGCCGACGACCATTGCCAACGCTACCAAGGCATAACTAAGGCTACAAGCAAGCACGTTGCAGAGGCTGTGCAGGCCACACGCGGACAAGTGTTGCTATCAGAAGAGGGGATTTGCGATGCCCGTTTTAGCAAATGCTGCGGCGGAATGGTAGAAGAATACCGCTATTGCTGGGAAGACGAAGACAAGCCTTACCTTAAAGTGGTGCGCGACTTGCCTAACCCTGCCGTAGACTTAGACCTAACCAACGAAACCAACAGCGAGGCTTGGATACGCTCTACCCCCGATGCCTTCTGCAATACGCGCGACACACGCATACTCTCGCAGGTGCTTAACGACTTCGACCAAACCACAAAGGACTTCTATCGCTGGCGTTTGGAATATACACAAGCGCAGGTGGGCGAACTGCTAAAAAAGAAATTGGGCATTGATTTTGGCCTGATTACGGCCTTCGAACCCATC
>NZ_HE999453.1:44654-46526 GCF_000312305.1 Prevotella conceptionensis 9403948
TTGGGCATTGATTTTGGCCTGATTACGGCCTTCGAACCCAGTCGAAAGGGGTAAGAGTGGGCGTTTGTCGCGCTTGAAAATCGTTGGAACAAAGCGCACACTAACGCTTGGCAAGGAACTGGAAATACGCCGCGCACTTAGCGAAAGCCATCTTTATAGTTCGGCATTCGTGGTAGACGTGGCCGAACGTGATGCCGAAGGAGTTCCACTTCGTTTCGTCTTTACGGGCGCAGGATGGGGACATGGCGTGGGCTTGTGCCAGATTGGGGCGGCCGTGATGGGCGAAAAAGGGTACGCCTACCATGAGATTTTGGCGCATTACTATCCAGGAGCCGAACAAAAACGCCTCTATCCGTAGATAGATGTTTAAGGTTATGAGTTGTTGAGGTTGCTGAATTGCTGAGTTGTTGAGTTCGTGAGGTATTGAGTTGTAGAGCTCAATGTAGCACACGACAAAACGCACAAACTCAACAACGCACAAACTCAACAACTCACGAACTCATAACCTCACGAGCTTATAAACTCATAAACTAACATGACCACAGGCAAAGAAACACCGTGGAGATGGGTGCCGTCAATATACTTCGGCACGGGAACAGCACAAGCCGCCATCGCCACACTTGCGCTTTTGCTCTACAAACAATTGGGATTGAGCAACGCAGAGATAACCCTCTACACGGGGTTGTTGTTTCTGCCGTGGCTGTTACGCCCACTGTGGTCACCCTTCTTAGGTCTCATACGCACCTCCCGTTGGTGGATTGTGTCCATGCAACTGATGCTTGGCGTTGCCTTGGGTGGTGTTGCCTTCACCATTCCCACCGCCCATTGGCTGCAAGGTACGTTCGCTTTTCTGGTGCTATTGGCCTTCGCATTAGCCGTTCATGAGACAGAAGCCGACGTGTTTTATCACGATACGGTTATGGGCAGCACGCGTTCGGGCCTTTCTAGCATGCCAGACATATTCCGTTTGCTGGCCTTTATCTTCGTTCAAGGTTTCTTAGTGATGGTGGCAGGCAATCTACAACTGCTCTATCGCAATAGCATCAGCCTATCGTGGAGCCTTATTTTCTATTCCGTTGCAGGCCTTTTCATTCTTTCATGGTTATGGCACCGCACGGCGTTGCCCAGTCCTTATAACGAGTCCATCCACCTTTTAAGGCGACAACAGCGGCGCGAACAATTTGCAGAACGTTGGCAAGAGGTGAAGAAAGACATCCTTTCGTTCTTCGCCCAACACCCCCGGCAACAACTTGCAGCCGTTTTTTGTTTCACGTTCTGTTTTTTATTGCCCGAAACGCTCACATCGAAAGTGGCAATGCTCTTTCTTGTCGACTCCAACCACAATGGCGGACTGGGACTGTCTCCACAAGAATTTGGCCTAACTTACGGCACTGTGGGTGTTGTAGGACTTATCGCCGGCAGCTTGTTAGGCAAAGCTATCATTGCCACAAAAGGCATACGAACCATCGTTTTGCCCTTATCTTTGGCCATTTTACAGCCCAATGCACTATATGTTTTGCTTAGCGAGACCCAGCCTACAAGCCTAGGCGCTATTAACCTTTGCATCTTCATCGGACAAACGAGCTTAGGTTTGGCCTTAGTTACCTATTGGACGACTTTGAAGTCCATCAGCAAAGCTTTGGGCAACCATACCGTTTACATCTTCCTTACATCCGTTTTGGCGTTGGCCCAAATGGTTCCCAGCATGTTTTCGGGTGCATTGCAAGAGTGGCTTGGCTACAACAACCTCTTCTTAATAGCCCTCGCTTGCGGCGTTCTCTCGCTGGTGGGATGCGTTTGGATAAGGCCCATGCTGAAAAACAAAGGTAAAGTCGATGCAGAAAACAACAAAAACATAGACATCTCTTAAAC
>NZ_HE999453.1:47114-77903 GCF_000312305.1 Prevotella conceptionensis 9403948
AAAAGGCTTGTAGCAAAGCGGACACAGACTAAGTCCGCTCCATAAGTAAGCCTTAAATATATCGGTTAGGGCTTTTCTTAGAAGCATTAACAGCGTATAATCCTCACCATAAATCACTTACGAGCCACCCAACAACGCCAATTCCTATTTCGAGCCAACGTCTTTCAACATGCCATACATAAGCTTGGCAGCGTTGTCGGGTGCCACATCATCGCCCAACACCTTTTGCAAAAGGGCATAGTTGTTAAGCATTTCTTGGCGCGCCTCACCGCCGGGCAATAGCGTTTGCAGGCAATGGGCAATGTTGTCAATGGTAAAGCGGTCGGCAAACAGTTCGCTAACCACTTCCTTATTCATAATAAGATTTACCAGTGAAATGTACTCCACCTTGATAATATGGTTGAAAGCAAAACGGATGAGGCGTGGCACAGGCGTTTTATAACACACCACCTGCGGCACATTAAATAAGGCCGTTTCGAGCGTTGCCGTACCGCTTGTTACCAAAGCGGCTGTTGAATGCGCCAACAGCAGATAGGTTTGGTTCTTCACCAATCGCACTTGCGACCCACGAATGAAACCTTCGTAATACTCATCCGCAATGGAAGGCGCACCAGCCAACACTGCTTGATATTGCGGAAAACGTGCCGTCACCTGCATCATAGCCGGCAAATTGTCTTTAATCTCCTGCCGCCTGCTCCCTGCCAAAAGTGCCAATATGGGCTTATCGGCCTGCAATGCGTTTGCCTTACAAAACTGTTCGAAACCTTCGTTATAAGTGGAAAGGAAACTGCGGACCTCGTCGGCCGTTGGGTTTCCCACGTAATGGATGGGGTAATGGTGCCTTTTCTCAAAGAAATCTACCTCGAAAGGCAAGATGGAGAAAAGCTCGTCCACATCTCGTTTAATGTTTTTTATACGGTATTCTTTCCACGCCCAAATCTTAGGCGAGATGTAATAATACACGGGGATGCGTGTCTTCGACTTCACAAACTTGGCGATATTGAGGTTAAAACCAGGGTAATCCACAAGTATAACCACATCAGGTGCCCACTCCACAATGTCTTTTTTGCAGAATGCCATATTGCGGAAGATGGTGCGCAGATGAAGTAACACGGGGATAAAGCCCATGTATGCCAATTCTTTAAAATGCTTTACGCGCGTTCCACCAACGGCTGCCATGAGGTCGCCGCCAAAGAAACGGAACTCGGCCGCAGTGTCTACGGCTTGTAACGAACGCATAAGATGCGAGGCATGAAGGTCGCCAGAGGCCTCGCCTATAATTAAATAATAACGCATAACTTTTAAAGGTGAAAGGGCTTTTTAAAGGTGAAAAAGTGAAAGGGTAAAAAAGTGAAAGGGTGAAAAGGTGAAAAAATGGCTGCGCATATTAACTTGTATCTCGTTAACTCATTAACTTATCTGCTCGCCAATTCACTAACTTGCCCACTTGTTAACTCGTTAACTTTTGAACAAATAAACTTAAAAACTCACAAGTGGCAGGCTTAACTCCTTTACTTCATGCCATTCTCCACTTACAACTTACTACTTATCACTTACAACTTACTACTTACAACACCTCTTCCCATGCCTTCATCCGTTGTAACGAGTCGTAGCAAGTAACGTCAATTCGCGTGGGAACAATGGCCACATAGCCATTCTTCAAGGCCCAATGGTCGGTATCTTGCGCATCAGGCTCATCGCTTTGGAAATGTCCAGCCATCCAAAAGTAGTCGTAACCATGAGGATGCGTTCGTTTCTCGCACTCGTTCACCCACGTACCCCTGTTCATTCGGCACACCTTCACCCCTTTAAACGTCTGCGCGCGTGGGAAATTCACGTTCAGGCACACCTCTTTGGGCAAGCCTTCGGCAAGCACCCGGTTCACAATATCACGCACATAGGGGCGCAAAGGCTCAAAGTCGGCATCCTCATCAGGGTCGGCAAGCGAGAAACCTACCGAAGGAAAACCCTTTAAGCATCCCTCGATAACCACGCCCATCGTGCCCGAATAATGAACATTCACGGCAGCATTGTCGCCATGATTGATGCCCGACAGAATGAGATCGGGTTGCCGTTCGGCAAACAACTCACTGAAAGCAAGTTTCACACAGTCGACAGGCGTTCCGTTACTCGACCATACTGGAGCTCCCGCCACATCCTTTCGCCTTTTAAGCAGTAAGGGCTTAGCCACCGAAAAGGCACCTGCAAACCCTGAACGGCCAGCATCAGGAGCACAAACAACCACGTCGGCAAAGTCGGTAAGCATGGCCACCAACGAGCGTAAGCCCTTGGCATGATAGCCATCATCGTTAGATACTAATATAAGTGGTTTCTTTACTTCCATCTTTCTCCTTATTTTCGTTACCTGTCTGTTATCCAAGCATCTGCCAAAGCCCGTTTCGAATGCGCAATGGCACGCCCATTTGTCAAGCTCAACATCAGTTTTACGAGCGGCCGTTTGCCTTTTCAGAAAAGCAAACAACCGTCCCTTGACCATTACATGCAAATGCATTTACTTACGCTTATAATGCTAAGTAAGCTTGAATATTTACATGCAAAAGTACGAAAAAAGCTTTAATATAGTGCTTTTTCATGTAAAATATGTATCTTTGCATTCTATTAAAAACAACCAGGAAAAAAAAGGTTATGGGAAAAATTATTGCATTAGCCAATCAAAAGGGCGGCGTGGGGAAGACAACCACAACAATTAATCTCGCTGCCTCGTTGGCTACACTAGAAAAAAGCGTGCTGGTGGTAGATGCCGACCCGCAGGCTAACTCTTCAAGCGGACTTGGAGTGGACTTAAACGACGTGGAATGCTCGCTCTACGAATGCATTATAGACCATGCTGACATACGCGATGCAATCTACACCACCGACATCGACGGTCTTGACATCATCCCTAGCCATATCAACCTTGTAGGTGCAGAGATAGAACTGCTCAACATCGAAAACCGTGAACGCGTATTTAAAACACTGCTCGACGGCATCAAGGGGGATTATGACTATATTCTCATCGACTGTTCGCCATCGTTAGGTCTCATCACCGTGAACGCCCTCACCGCGGCCGACTCGGTTATCATCCCCGTTCAGTGCGAATACTTCGCACTGGAAGGTATCAGCAAGTTGCTCAACACCATCAAAATCATCAAGAGCAAGCTGAATCCGAAGTTGGAAATTGAGGGTTTCTTGCTCACGATGTACGACAGCCGTTTGCGCTTGGCCAACCAAATCTACGATGAGGTAAAGCGACATTTCCAAGAGTTGGTGTTCAAAACGGTGATACAACGCAATGTGAAACTGAGCGAAAGTCCAAGTCACGGCTTGCCCGTTATTCTCTACGACGCCGAGTCGACAGGCAGCAAAAACCACTTGGCACTGGCCAAGGAGATTATGGAAAAGGGCAACTAAACCGCCACAAGTCCCTTATCCACGCTGCAAAGGCAACAACTTGGCGCGGCCGACACACCAAATGCTGCGCAAAAAGACATTGGGAAGTGGCATGCCCACGCTAGCTGCCCCAAAGGGCTTATGCAAAAGGCAAACATGCCGCCAACAACTATCAGAACACAGCTGAGAGCCTGACGGGCTATGACAAGCAGTTTACATCCTGCTGAAACTCGTCGGCCTGTCAACGTGTAACTCATAAACGAACATTTCTAAATGGCAGTACATAAGAAATTCAACGCCCTAGGCAGAGGACTCGATGCGCTTATCTCCACAGAGAGCGTGCGTCCGCAAGGCAGCTCCACCATCAACGAAATCCCGTTAGAGCAGATTGAACCCAACCCCAATCAGCCCCGACGAGAGTTTGACGAGGATGCTTTGCAAGAACTCGCCAACAGCATTAACGAGATTGGCATCATCCAACCCATCACGCTACGACAGGTTGAGGACAACAAATTCCAAATCATCGCAGGCGAAAGGCGTTGGCGTGCATCACAATTGGCCGGTTTGCAAGCCATACCTGCCTATATCCGTACCATCAAGGACGAGAGCATTATGGAGCTGGCGTTGGTTGAAAACATCCAACGCGAAGACCTTAACGCTATCGAAATTGCATTGGCCTACGAGCACTTGCTTTCGGCAGAAGGTATGACACAGGAGCGAGTTTCAGAGCGCGTGGGCAAAAGTCGCACGGCAATCACCAACTATCTACGTCTGCTTAAACTCCCCGCACAGGTGCAAATGGCCCTGCAAAAGAAAGAAATAGACATGGGACATGCCCGCGCATTGCTGGCCATAGACAGTCCGTCGCTACAAATAAAACTCTTTCGTGAGATACAAAAGCACGGCTACTCGGTTAGAAAGGTGGAAGAGTTGGCCCAAAAGCTAAAAAATGGCGAAGACATTCAAAGCGGAAAGAAAACCATTGCCACCAAAGCACCGATACCAGAAGAGGTAACGAGGATAAGGCAAAGGCTCTCCGACTTTCTCGACACCAAGGTTCAGATGACCTGTTCGCCCAAAGGTAAAGGGAAGATTAGCATTCCTTTCGCCAACGAAGAAGAACTTGCGCGCATCATGGCAGCGTTCGACAAGCTAAAAGAACAACAATAAGCAAAAGGTGATAGAAATGAGTGCGAAGATTTCCAAACTGTTAATGACGATGGCTTTGCTGTCGCCTTTTGGCAGCGTTGCATCCATTGCACAAGGACATTTCGACAACTCGAAGAAAACCCAATCACTGGGCGACACGCTCTCAACAACTATTACTGATGAGGTGTTGACGCAAGAAAAAGACAGCCTGAGAACAGCCCTTACGCCGACACTACAAAAGAAAAAGGAGAAACGTGACTGGGATACATGGCGGCCTAATCCCAAACGTGCGATGTGGTTGGCCATCGTTCTGCCAGGCGCAGGACAAATATATAACCGCAAATACTGGAAACTACCATTGGTGTATGGCGGTTTCGTGGGTTGCATTTACGCCATGCAATGGAACAACATGATGTTTCGCGACTACTCAAAAGCCTACCAAGACATTATGGACACCGACCCAACCACGCAAAGCTACAACCAGTTTTTGCACCTAGGCACAAGAATAACCGACCAAAACAAGGAGCAATATCAAAGCATCTTCAAAAGTCGTAAAG
Organism: Prevotella conceptionensis 9403948; assembly: GCF_000312305.1. Classification (GTDB taxonomy): domain Bacteria; phylum Bacteroidota; class Bacteroidia; order Bacteroidales; family Bacteroidaceae; genus Prevotella; species Prevotella conceptionensis. The sequence goes on from NZ_HE999453.1 coordinate 52,211, forward strand.
ACCGCTACCGCCGTTGGCGCGACCTTAGTTTCTTCTGCCTACTGGGCGTTTACGCCCTTTCCATCGTCGATGCATACGTAGACGCGTCGCTGTCTGAGTTCGACATATCCGACGATCTCACCCTCCGCGTCGAGCCTGCCGTAATGAACACTCCTTTGGCTGGCACGTCTTTCAAACCATCGGCCATCGGTCTGCATTGCAGTCTAACATTCTAACATAAGCTATAGAGTAACGCACGTGCGTACAGATTGAATAATAAGAACAATGAAATACAGCATGAAAAGATTTAATTTTCTGTTAGCCACCATGATGTTGAGCTGCGCGATGCCCGCATTGGCACAGCACAACAACGATGATAAGGAAATCACGGTGACAACAGCGAATGGCAAAAACGAAGTAATAGACTTGCCAGAGGGCATGACCTACGAACTAGACAGTCTGCTCAAACAATACAATGCGGAGAAATACCTTAGGCCTGCTACCGATTGTAACATGCCTAACGTTAATCCCAGTTTCCCAAAAGAGGTGTTCATTGAAAGACTTAGCCGAATACCTTCCATCATTGAGATGCCCTATAACGACGTGGTGCAGAAGTTCATCGACCGTTATAGCGGAAAGTTGCGCCGCTCGGTAAGCTACGTTGTGGGCGCAAGCAACTTCTACATGCCCATTTTCGAAGAGGCACTCGAAGCTTACGGCCTGCCGCTCGAACTGAAATACCTGCCCGTTATCGAATCTGCGCTTAATCCCAAGGCCGTTTCTAGGGTTGGCGCCACGGGTCTGTGGCAATTTATGCTGAACACGGGAAAGCATTACGGACTAACAGTTAACTCGCTTATCGACGAGCGCAGCGACATCGCCAAGTCGTCGTACGCCGCCGCACACTACCTTAGCGACCTCTATCGCATATTCGGCGATTGGAATCTTGTTATCGCCGCATACAACGCAGGCCCCGAAAACATCAACAAAGCCATACATCGTGCCAAGGGCGAAAAAGACTATTGGAAAATCTATCCTTACCTCCCACGAGAGACGAGAGGATATGTGCCGGCTTTCATCGCCGCCAACTACATCATGAACTACTACTGCGAACACAACATCTGTCCCATGACGGCTACCTTGCCCGTTAAGACGGATACGGTGGTTGTTCATCGCGACATACACTTCAACCAATTGGCAGGCGTGTTGGGCATCGAGTTGGCAGAGCTCAAAACGCTTAACCCCCAATATCGCAAAGACATCGTATGCGGTGCTTCGGCACCTGCCACGCTCCGTTTGCCCGCCAGCATGGTTAACAAGTTTATAGACAAGCAAGAAGAAATCTTTGCCTACAACAGCGACGATTTGCTTACTAAAAGGCGAGAAGTAGAAGTGGCCGAGGCACCTGTATCCAATTCTCCCTCGCGCAACAATAGTAGCAGGAAACACGAATCGAAAAAGGAAAGACGTAAGCGCGAAAAACGCGAACGTCGTGAACGCAGTGACGGCGGCGGTAAGAGCATCTTGATTAAAGACGGAGACACGCTCTCTGAGATTGCCAAACGCAACCACACCACTGTGAAACAGCTGAAAAAACTGAACAAGATCAGTGGCACGAACATCAGAGCAGGGAAGAAACTCAAAGTGAAATAACAGCCTAGCAACGCTTTATTCACTATAATTATAAAGGAAGGGGTTCCGTCAGATTAACAACCGATGCCAGAAAAAACATGGTTTCGCTATGCACAGGTCTGACTGAACTCCTTTCGACTTTCCACTAAAAGGCCCCCAACACTGTGCGACACGAAAATTGGGGACGGCAACAAGGGGCGGTAAGCCACAACTCCCAACAGCTGTGTAAAGCCCATCCACCCGATTTTCAACACAAGCGCACAACATATACTGGCTCATTTTCATAACTTGCAGCGATATGACCGACCAAATTACGAGAGATAAAGACAGAGAACAAGCAGAAGAACAGATGGTGAACAAGGCTTTCAAGCACTTGCTCGAAACCTATATGGCCTCGCCGCACCGCAAGAAAGAGGAGATTATCACCAAAGCTTTCAACTTCGCAAGAGAGGCCCACAAGGGTGTGCGTAGGCTCTCGGGCGAGCCTTACATCATGCACCCAATAGCTGTGGCGCAAATTGCCTGCGAGGAAATGGGACTGGGGTCTACCAGCATCTGCGCCGCATTGCTGCACGATGTGGTGGAAGACACCGACTATACCGTTGAAGACATTGAGAACATTTTCGGCTCGAAAATTGCCCAAATCGTTGACGGACTGACTAAAATCTCAGGTGGAATATTCGGTGATAGAGCCTCGGCACAAGCCGAAAACTTCAAGAAGTTGCTGCTAACCATGAGCGACGACATACGCGTGATACTCATCAAGATATGCGACCGCCTGCACAACATGCGCACTTTGGAAAGTCAAGCACCCAACAAACAATACAAGATAGCGGGCGAAACGCTTTATATCTATGCCCCCTTGGCCAACAGACTTGGCCTGAACAAGATAAAAACCGAACTGGAAAACCTCAGTTTCAAGTTCGAACATCCCGAAGAATACGCCTCTATCGAGGCTAAACTAGCATCGACACAAGAGCAACGCGAAATTCTTTTCCAGCAGTTTACCGACCCCATACGGCAAGCTCTCGACCAAATGGGCATACAATACGAGATAAAAGCGCGCATCAAAAGTCCTTACTCCATTTGGAACAAGATGCAAAGCAAGCATGTGGCCTTCGAAGAGATTTACGACATACTGGCTGTACGCATCATCTTCACACCCAAAAACAAGGACGAGGAAATAAACGAGAGTTTCAACATCTACGTAAAGATAAGTCAGCTATACAAATCTCACCCCGACAGACTGCGCGATTGGCTCAACCACCCCAAGGCAAACGGCTACCAAGCCCTGCACGTAACACTGATGAGCAAGCAAGGACGCTGGATTGAGGTACAGATAAGGAGCAACCGCATGGACGAAATAGCCGAACAAGGCTTTGCTGCACACTGGAAATATAAGGAGGGAGAAGAGATAACAGAAGACGAAGGCGAACTGAACGACTGGTTGCGAACCATCAAGGAGATATTAGACGACCCGCAGCCCGACGCTATGGACTTTCTCGATGCCATCAAACTGAACCTCTTTGCATCCGAGATTTTCGTGTTTACACCGAAAGGAGAAATAAAGATGTTGCCCGCAGGATGCACCGCACTCGACTTCGCCTTTCAGTTGCACACCTTCCTTGGCAGCCATTGCATCGGTGCAAAGGTTAACCATCGACTCGTTCCGCTTAGTCATCGCCTGCAAAGTGGCGACCAGGTGGAAATTTTAACGTCCAAATCGCAACACGTAGACCCATCGTGGATTAACTTTGTTTCTACTGCCAAGGCGCGCGGAAAGATACAAGCCATACTTAGACGGGCCAACCGCGAACTGCAAAAGCAAGGAGAAAACATCCTGAAAGAATGGCTTGCCAAGCACAACTTAGAGCAAACAACGCCTATACTAGACAAACTTTGCGAGCTGCACGAACTGCAAAAACCAGAAGAACTGTTGCAACACTTGGGCGACAGAACCGTTATCTTGGGTGAAAAAGACCTAGACGAAATTCTGGGTAAGAAGAAAAGCAACGTTAGCTTTAGCTGGTTGAAGCGCATGCCTTTCATGGGCCGCGAGAAACGCCGCAACAAAACGGAGAAAGACGAGCAAAACCTGCTTGTTGTGGGAAAGGACTTCAACAAGAAACTGCCCTGCATCATCACCGAAACATCGGTAGAACGCTACATCTTCCCCTCGTGTTGCCACCCCATTCCGGGCGACGACATCTTGGGTTATATAGATAATAAGGGCCGCATCGAAATTCACAAACGCGCTTGCCCCGTTGCCAATCGGCTCAAGTCAAGCTATGGCAACCGTATTCTCGATGCCAAATGGGACATGCACGGCAAGATGTTCTTCGAGGCGACAATAGAAATTCGCGGTATCGACCGTCATGGCTTGCTGCGCGATGTGGCCGAAGTCATTTCCAGCCAACTGAACATCGACATGCGCAAACTTGTTATTTCGGGCGACGAAGGCGTTTTCGACGGAACTATCGAGCTGCGTGTTCACGACAGAAACGAAACACAACAGATTATAGATAAGCTGAAAGACATTGACGGCATTCACGAAGTGCAACGTATTCTATAAACAAAAACACTTCATACATAAGTGTTCCCATTGATATTTCAGGTTTAAGTCAGATTACAGCAACTTAAGTCTGACGACAGACATCTCGCCAACTACTGCACAATATCTCAGCGGTTGGCGATTTTTTTTGTTTGTATCTATCCAAGCGCACACTCTAATCAATGAAGTCGTCTTTACTTTTAATGTTTCTATAAATCAAGAGGATTTTGTTCGCTCTGTGATGCCAAACTAATCAACCCAACCACTAATCAACTCAAACACTCAAAAAACTCACAAATTCATTAGCTCAAAAACTCATTAATTCAAAAGCTTAAATTGTTATCTTTTATTTTACAACATCGCCCTAGTTTTCGCTCCGTTCTAGCGAAAATATAGTCCCAAAAGTAGGTAAATTGCCCCTATTTCTAGTTTTTCACCCCTTTTGTTTTGTCTATTTTTAGGCAAAAACCTGCATTTTGCACCATTTGGCCTTTCTAGATTGGCTGCCAGCTCATTATTTTTTGCACCCAATTACGGGCTTTTAGCTCCTAAAATCCCACTTTTTAACGAACATTTTGCCCTTTTCGGCCATGTTTCTAGTGGTTCTAAAAGGTTTTGTTTATACCATTGCTGTGGATATTTATACTTTTCGTCTTGTGTTTAGCACCATTTTGCCTTGCGTTTTGCACCATTTTGCCTTGTGTTTTGCACCAAAACGCAGTGCATTTAGCACCAAAACGCAGTGCATTTAGCGGCAAAACGCAGTGCATTTAGCAGCAAAACGCAGTGCATTTAGCGGCGAATAGCCCAAAATCTGGTGCAAATGGCCGTCTTTTTAAATAAAAATTCATTTTGCAGCATTCACAGGCTACCCCCCTTTTGCATCAAAACCAACCTTCGCGAGAATCGATTTTTTGCGGCAGGGTGGGCGATTGGTGAACAAAAAGGGTACTCACAGTGTTAAATTTGTTATCGAAATTAGACAAAATTCATTATGCCGTAAACTCGTGCGAGTGAGCAACGGCACCGAAAACATGTACGCTTGCGACGGCTAGCGCGAGCGGTTGCAGGGCATGCCACTCACATACAGCATCATGCAAACGCAGAAGTAACCTGCCTTCGACAGGCGGTTTTCAACCTGTAGAGAATGTATGGACCAACATCCGTCAGGTTACTTTCTGAAATATAAGCATGTTTTGCCACAGACAAATGGTGCAGTATTTCAGGTTTTATCGTACCTTTATCCAGGTTCTTCGTACATGAATGGGGAGTTTGTTTCAGTTTTAAAGCACAAAGAAAACAAACTCCTCTCAAGTTGTAGAAATAGTAAACGTCAAGACGACTTCGGCAATAGCATACAGCCTTTCAATCTTTTCTAAAATCTATTTTTGATTATACGCCAATCGGCCGTCAGGACGCTCTGCAATTATTTTAGGTTGTTTCCAACGTTTCCTGTTCATCTTTCGTTTGTTTGTAGGCATCTTGTCTGTCTTATTCTCTCGACATAGCCCGCTACGCCTTCAAGAATAAAACAGACAATACGCTCAACAATCAAACAAGGTCTGCACAGGCCAACAACCGATTTGGGTTAAAAGTCAGGACGACTACGGCATCTAAAAAAACAAATAAAGTAAGAAAATGCAAGAGATATAAAATAATATTAAACGTCTTGCGTTGTTTAGAAAGTATGAAACATTATTTTACTGCTTTACTTTTGGCATGTATGGTGCCTGCATTCACTGCGCAGGCACAGGCATGGCGCGAAACAAACGAACACGGAAAGATAAAGCTTGGCAAAGGGTTGGGGTATAGCGTTGAGGTGCAAGCCACGCAATCAAGTGGACAAACACCCCTTTGGCTAAACGCCAACAAACACGGACTAAGCTCGCTGGAAAAGACCAACGGATATTTACTGGCTGGTATCGAACGTCCGCTAAACACCGACTCTGTTCGCAGATGGGGGATGGGTTATGGGCTGAATGTGGCACTAACGCAAGGTTTCACAAGCAGGATAGTAGTAGACCAAGCCTTTGTGCAGGCCCGTTGGCTGCATGCCACGCTCACCATCGGCAGCAAACGCCACAACATGGAATTGAAAAACAATGCTTTAAGCAGTGGTTCGCAGTTGCTTGGCATCAATGCGCGCCCCGTTCCGCAGGTGCGTTTGGCACTACCAGATTATTGGACCCTGCCCTTTGGCAATGGATGGTTGCACCTTAAAGGCCACGTGGCATACGGAAAAACAACCGACGACAATTGGCAGAAACGTTTTACTGGTCAGCAACACCTATATACCGAGAACGTGCTTTACCACAGTAAGGCAGGCTATATTATGATTGGCAACCCCGAACGGTTCACGCCTCTGTCGTTAGAGTTGGGCTTGGAAATGGCATCCACCTTTGGTGGTACCTCTTATGAACCGCTAGACGATGGCACGATGAAGGTTATTCGTGGCAGAACGGGGCTTAAATCGTTTGTAAAGGCCTTCTTGCCAGGTGGCGCCGATGTTGGTGAAACAACCTACCAAAACGCCGAAGGCAACCAACTTGGCGCATGGTTGGCACGGGTGAACTACGATGCAGACACATGGCGGTTTTCTGTTTATGCCGACAAGTACTTCGAAGACCATTCGTCGATGTTGCAACTAGATTACGACGGATATGGTACGGGCGACGAATGGTTGCAGAAAAAGAAACGCCGCTTTTTTGTTTACGACCTTAAAGACTGGATGCTTGGGGCGGAACTGAACTTTAAATACGGACGATGGATTACCGATGTGGTGCTTGAATACCTTTACACCAAGTACCAAAGCGGCCCTATCTACCACGACCACACCAACACCATTGCCGACCACTTGGGCGGACAAGACAATTATTACAACCACTATATCTATACGGGCTGGCAGCATTGGGGGCAGGTAATGGGCAATCCGCTTTATCGTTCGCCCATTTATAACACCAATGGCAACATCAATGTAGCCAACAATCGCTTTGTGGCTTGGCATCTTGGCATCGGGGGAAAGCCCACAGACGAATTGAGTTACCGTTTCCTTGCCACTTATCAAAATGGACTTGGCACTTATTCTGACCCCTTCGAGAAGAAAGAACATAACGTTAGCCTGATGCTAGAAGGCAAGTACGAACTGCGCAACGACTGGAATGTGGCTGCCGCAGTGGGTGCAGACATGGGACGGATATTGGGTAACAAGTGGGGCGTGCAGCTCACTGTGGCTAAGAAAGGGCTGTTTAAATGAAAGGTAAGACAAACAACATGACACAGAATACGAAGATATGCAGGCCTATGGGCTTGGTGAAATTTGTTGGCATGGCACTGATGGTGCTGGCCCTGCTTGGCAGTTGCGAGCTAGAGACTTCGCGCAACAAGAAATTAGACGGCTATTGGCGTTTGCAACAGATAGACAGCATTGGCACGGGCGGCGTAAATACGATGCTGGGTAAGCGCCTGTTTTGGGCCATTCAACACAAACTGCTTGAATTGAGAGACGTTGACGGAAAAATAAGCAAATGTTTGCTGCGTTTTGAAAGGCAGGGCGACAGCTTGTTGCTTTCGGAACCCTATCTTTACGACCGCGAGAATGGAGACAAACCATTAGAAAATACAGAAATCCTACTGCACTATGGTGTAAACAGCCTTAACGAGCATTTCAAGATTGATGACCTAAGCAGTTCGCGGATGGTTTTAAGTTCACGCAAATGTAGGTTGCATTTCGTTAAGTTTTAGGCTCATGGCCTATGTGCATTGGTGCTGGGGCAAATGCAAAAATGCAGGTTAAGGAGTAGGAAAGCAACTTTTTATTTGTATCTTTGCATGGTCTGCGAAAAGTAGAAGGCAAGTGCCTTGACGGTTATCTGAAAGGAGTAAGGAACGCCAAGCAAACATTTTTTATAGGTGGTGCATGCAATAAAACACCCCACAAGGAGTTTAAATAAAGGCTTTGCATCATTATTAATAACGGCAGGCCGACATAAGAGAAACAAGCCAAAGGGCTTTTACAATTAGGACAAACAAAAAATACGTTGCAGTGGCAGCCGAAAATAGGGGCACACATTATATATGTGTGACACAAAGGCACGACCACTTGCTTATGAAGTAAAATATAAAAACGGGAGATGAAAAGAAGTCTTTTACTTGTGCTGCTGATGACCCTTTGCTCGCTTGGGCTAAGGGCACAATCGTCTATGACCGACTCGCAAGTGATGCAGTTTGTACTTAAAGAGCACGAGGCAGGTACCTCGCAGACCCAAATAGTAACCAAGCTGATGCAGCGTGGCGTAGACATTCAGCAAATAAGGCGCGTTAAAAAAGCATACGAACGTGTGGCCAAAGATAAGGGCCTAGGGCAAGTGAGCAATAGCACCGACAAGGAAAGCAAGCTTGAAGACGGCCGTATGCGGAAGAACAACGGCGAAAACAAGAAAGACGAGAAGAACGTGAAGAACAACATGATGGTGAGGGGTGCACAGCAAGAAGAAGGCGACTTGCCAACAAAACAACGGAATACTGCTGACCATAGGCTGATGCAACAAGAGTTGGACGATTTTTTGCCCGACTCGGCCACACAACGGGAACGAGAGAAACTGAAAATATACGTGGGCAAGATGCCTAAAAAAGTGTTCGGACGTGACATCTTTAACCGCAAAGACCTGTCGTTTGAACCCAACATGAATATCGCCACACCCCAAAACTATCGGCTGGGGCCTGGCGATGCGGTTAATATTGACATCTATGGCGCATCGCAGAAGTCAGAACAGACAACTGTCTCGCCCGATGGCGACGTGATTATCGAAGGTTTCGGACCTGTACAGGTTAGCGGACTTACCGTGGCCGAGGCCAACGCACGCCTGCGTTCTACGCTAGGTTCGCGTTATAGCAGTTCGCGTGTGCGTTTAACTGTGGGTCAAACGCGCACCATTATGGTGAACGTGATGGGCGAAGTGAAACAGCCTGGCACCTATACGCTATCAGCTTTCGCGTCGGTTTTCCATGCCTTATACATGGCTGGCGGCATAAACGACTTAGGAACGCTGCGTAACATCAAGGTGTATCGGCAAAATAAGCTTGTTACGGTGGTAGACATCTACGACTATATATTGAATGGCAAGCTAACGGGTAACGTGCGATTGGCTGACAACGACGTGGTTGTGGTTGGCGCATACGACTGCTTGGTGAACATTACGGGTAAGGTGAAACGCCCCATGTATTATGAAATGAAACGTAATGAGAGTGTGGGTACGTTGCTGAAATACGCTGGCGGCTTTACGGGCGATGCCTACACCAAGACGGTTAGGCTGGTGAGAAAGACAGGGCGCGAGTATTCGGTGTTTAACATAGACGAGTTCGACCTCAACACTTTCCACTTAGCCGATGAAGATTCGGTTAGCGTTGATTCCATTTTGCCGCGCTTTTCAAACATGGCCGAAGTGAAAGGAGCTGTGTTCCGCCCTGGTATGTACCAGGTTGGCGGCTCCATCAACAGCGTTCGCACGCTGATAGAGCACGCCGAAGGCATTACCGAAGAGGCTTTTACGGCACGCGCCGTGATGCATCGCATGCGCCCCGACCGCACTTTGGAGGTGATACCCGTTGACATTGAAGGAATTATGAGCGGCAAGGTGGCCGACATTCCCCTACAAAAGAACGATGTGCTGTTTGTTCCCACAAAGGGCGAGATGATGCAACAACAAACCGTAACCATACATGGCGAGGTGATGTATCCTGGCATATACAAGTATGCCGCCAACGAAACACTTGAAGACTTGGTTCTGCAAGCGGGCGGACTGAGAGAGTCGGCATCTACTACTAAGGTGGATGTGGCTCGGCGCATCGTCAACCCTAAGGCTCTGAGTACCGACTCGGTCATCTCGCGTACCTATACCTTTGCCCTTAAAGACGGGTTTGTGGTAGACGGAGAAACAGGATTTACGCTGCAACCCTTCGACGAGGTGTATGTACGAAAGAGCCCCGGCTACAATGTACAGAAGAATATCGCCGTGCAAGGTCAGGTGATGTTCGCAGGAACCTATACGCTTACGAGCAAGAACGAACGTCTTAGCGATGCCATTAAGCGGGCTGGCGGCGTAACCGACTTGGCTTATGTTCGCGGTGCGCGACTAGAACGCCGCATCACGCCCGATGAACGGCTACGCATGGAAACCGTTTTGCGCTTGGCCGAGATGCAAAGTGGCAAGAAAGACTCGGTGGAAAAGAAACGCTTAGACCTTGGCGACACCTATTATGTGGGTATCGAACTAGAAAAGGCATTGGCCGAACCTGGTGGCGACGCCGACCTCGTGTTGCGCGAAGGCGATAAGCTTATCGTGCCCGAATACAACGGAACGGTGAAGATTAGTGGTAACGTGATGTATCCCAATACGGTGGCTTACGAGAAAGGTCGTCGCCCAGCATGGTACATCAATCAAGCAGGTGGCTTTGGAAACCGTTCTAAGAAGAGTAACACCTATATTATATATATGAATGGAACCGTGGCGCGCGTTGGGCATAACGCAAAAATACTTCCTGGTTGCGAGATTGTGGTGCCCACCAAGCCCGAAAACAATGGCAAGGCACTTACCCAATGGCTCTCGGTAGGAACAACGATGGCCGGTCTTGCCACGCTGATAGCCACGATTGCGAATTTGATGAAGTAACAATACACATATAGACGATATGGAAAACGTGGAAAACGACAAGAACGTAGTGGACCTACGTTCGTTGTTAAGAAAGATATGGATTAAAAGGATAAGCTACACAAAAGTCTTGTCAATAACCTTTATCCTTTCTTGCCTGTATATTATCGGCTATCCTCGCTATTACGAAACGGATACAAAGCTTGCACCCGAAATAGAAACGCCTGGCAAAGGGGGAGCATTGGGAAGCATTGCGTCATCGTTGGGAATAGACCTTTCGGATATACAGTCAAAAGACGCCATCACCCCATTGCTTTACCCTTCGTTGTTGGAAGACAACAAATTTGTTTCGAACCTATTCACCATTCCGGTTCAAACGTCAGATAAGTCTATCTACACCTCCTATTACGACTATCTTGCTAATAGGCAAAAGCAAACATGGTGGGAAGATGCTCTGTTTTTTTTGAAAAAGAAAGAAGAGGTGTTGCCGAAAACAGCTGTTAACCCTTACAACTTAACAAAAGAACAAAGTGTTGTAATGGAACAAATACGCCATGCTGTAAAACTAAGTGTGGACTCGAAGAATGGGGTTATTACGATAACGACACAAGCGCAAGACCCCCTAATCTGTAAAACCCTTGCAGATTCTGTTAGGAATAAACTTCAAGCATTCATCACAGAGTATCGAACAACTAAGGCGCGCAATGACATGGAGTACTACAAAAAATTGGTGCAGGAGGCTAAACAGGCTTATGAAAAGTCGCGTAAGCTATATACTAGCTATTCGGACGCAAACACAGATTTGATATTGGAGAGTTTCCGGGCAAAGCGAGAAGACTTGGAGAACGACATGCAACTTAAGTTTAACACATATACTACGCTAGCTACGCAGCTCCAGTCGGCAAAAGCAAAAGTTCAAGAGAAGACACCTGCTTTCACCATATTAAAAGGTGCTACAGTTCCTCTTAAACCAGCAGGTCCCAAGCGTATGTTCTTTGTCCTGACAATAATGCTGTTGGTTTTCGTAGTGCAATCGCTTTGGTTATTGCGAAAAGAACTTGGCAAACTATTTAATTGATTAGTATGGGTGTTTCCATAATAACTCGATTGGGTTTATTTGTTAAAGGTATAACAGGCATCAAGGACTTCTCTTTGCTGAAAAAGAAGATACATAAGGAAATAGGAAAACTGGTATACCATAAAACCTACACGGCTAATGACATCGTAAGAGAGATGCAACGGTTAGGAATGAAGAAAGGGAGTGTTGTTTGCATACACGCCTCAATGATGGAGTTTTATAACTATAAAGGCACAGCTGAAGAACTGATAACTGCCGTTATGAAAGTGCTAACTCAAGAAGGCACACTCCTCATGCCTGCATTTCCCGACCCTCTTCTTCAGAAAGATGCCAATTATATCTTCGACAAAGCGACAGCTCCAACTAAGGCTGGTTATTTGGCAGAAACATTTAGAACATTCCCTGGCGTCGTTCGCAGCATCAATGTGCAGCATTCGGTATGTGCATGGGGACAATATGCTGAATGGCTCACTAAAGACCACCATAAGAGCACTAACTGTTGGGATGAGCTTTCGCCGTGGTATAGAATGACAAAGCTCAACGCACTAGTGTTCTCCATCGGTCTTCCAAAGTTTTATATTGGTACATTCGTACACTGTGTTGAGGCCATACTGTATAAAGAACATCCTTATTGGGCGCAGTTTTTCACCGAAGAGAAAACTTACCGCTACCTTACGTCCTCTGGAGAAGTGAAAGAATACACCTGCTTAGAGGGAAATTTGGAGCGGAGGTCTAGGGAAGGAAGAATAATTAAGAGATTTTCCGCTGACTGTTATCAGCACACAAGGCTCTCTAACTTGAGTATTAAGGTGTTCCATTCAGCACCCTGCTTGCAGAAAATGCTTGAATTGGGACGTAGAGGCGTCACCATATATTATGTGCCATCACCTTCAAAGTACAATATTGAACAGTAAGTTAAACGACATACGGAAGAACAAAGCTTTTGGCAACATGCTAAAGCTCTCGTTTGGTAATATCATCATGTACATATTACCATTCTTGGTGACGCCTATTCTTTCGCGTTTATACGAGAAAGAAGATTTCGGTGAGTGGGGAGTGTTTTCTTCGTTCATATCGATTGTCACCGTTCTTATATTCTTAGGATATGAGAATGCCATAGTGAAGATAGACCGTCGAGAAGAAAAGAACATTGTTGCCCTATGTCTTTTGCTTGGCTGTTCAACCACTTTATTGATTGGTGTAACGTTTGTATTAGGGAAGTCGTTAGACATTTCCTTTTTCAATAGCTTTCCTTCGTTCACGTTGCTAATGATATACTTGTTCTTTTTTATTCTACATGCAGTATGCTATAATGTAAGTAACCGACACGAACAGTACACCATATTGTCCGTTAACCACATTATCCAGGGTGGTTCACAAGGGCTTTTCCGTATTGTGTTTGGAGCTGTCGGCCTAACTGTTGCCAACGGACTGCTGTTAGGTACGGTTCTTGCCCAGGCAATAACAGCCTTATTCCTTGTCGCTTTTGTCCTGATGAAAATTAAGATGCCTGGAGCAAGGCCCATCTCGTTTCCTTCGTTGGGTAGGTGCGCTCTCGAGAACAAAAGTTTCCCATTGTACGATGCCCCAGCAAGCGTATTGTCGTTTGCCGCATTCAACTTACCATTGTTAATCTTATCCGCCTTTTTCAGTCAAAGCATCATCGGTTGCTATTCCATCATACTTCAACTGTTACTCTTGCCAATGTCGTTTGTCGGATCGGCAGTAGGCAAGGTGTATTATCAAGAGATTTGTGACACCGAAGACGAAGGCAAAATCAAACAAGTTACTAAGAAGGTAGTTAATGCCACACTCCTGTTGTCTGCCATTCCAACCCTTTTTATCTGTCTAGGTGGCGACAAACTCATTGTGTGGTTCTTAGGTGACAAGTGGCACGAGGCAGGCAGCATGTCGATATGCCTTTCGCTTTGGGCCATGTCTACAATCCTTACGCAACCGCTCATACCCCTTTTTAGGAGAATTAATAAGCAGCACATACTTTTACGCTACGAACTGTTGTATTTCATTGTCGGTATTGGCTGCATCCTGTTTGCCTGCAATTACAGATATGGTTTTGCAACCATACTGATTTCTTATTCCGTAGGATGCGCAACGGTAAAGATGCTCCTGTTTAGGAAGGTGTTAGGACTTGTACATCTTAGTTTGTCAGACTTCATTAAGAGTCTTCCTCTTTGTATCCTTGCCCTTCTGTTTTTCATATTTCGCACATGGGAGTTATGAGAAAGGCGATAGGGTACATAATGAATGCGAACAGTTTGTTGGGACGTATGCTATGTATAACGGCATACATCCTGACCTATGATTTCATGTTCGAGCATTTTGTCTTCAAGCTGTTTTATTACATGGGCTTAGACTATATTGAAATGGAACCGCTCCCAAAGACGTTGTGGATAACATTCTCAATCCTTCCCTTTACCCTGTATAAGGGCATAAAGAGCATGTCTTCTTATTTTTGCATTTTCTTGTATCTGTTGGTTTACATTCCATTTATACACGCTTTATTCGTCACCAACGGCATAGATGCTTATAGCCTTTATTCTTACGCTTGCGTAATGTGTTTGTTCTTCATTGTTTACTTTGGGATGGAAAGTTGGCGAAATCTTTTCAAACCACTTGAACTACGGCCTGCATTATCTTTTCGGTGGATTGAAATCATCACCTTGATTATAACGGCTATTTTCGTATTGTCGAGGATGAAGTCGATGCATTTTGTCAACATATTCACGCAATCTGATGTCTTATACGACTTACGTAGCCAAAATTCAGAGGCCATAAACGGTGGCGGAGGTTTCATCGCTTATCTTCAAGGATGGCTTTCGGGCGCATTCTATCCATTCTTATTGGTTTGTTATCTGCGAGAGAAAAAATGGCTTAAGGCGCTTGCCATACTATTCGGCTACATTCTCTTGTTCATGGTAGACATGCAAAAGATAACCTTCGTTATGCCCTTTGTCTTGGTTGCGCTCTATTTTGTCGTGCAACTAAAGCACGAAACCATATCCCAAAGACTGCATTCGCTTATAATTGTCACCACGGTAATAATATCATTTGCGCTTTATTTTGCCCAAGATAACGAGATTCTTTTTGTTGTTGGTGCAATTGTGCTTTTAAGAACTGTCTGTGTGGCGGGTTGGCTGTCTCAGTTCTATTTGCATTTCTTCAGTGAGCATCCCTATACGCACTATTCACACATCAACATTGTAAACGCCATAACCAACGCCTATCCTTATGACGTTCCGTTGGGTGTTGTTGTTGCACATGGAACGCAAAACGCCAATGCCAACTTTTTTTTAACAGATGGTATAGCGGCTTGGGGATTGTCGGGTGTTGTTATTATAGGTGTCTTCTTCTTCGTGTTATTACAATTTATCAACGCAATAGCGTTTAGGTATGAACTGAAAGACCTCTTCGTTGTTTTTCTCCCGACGTTGTCCTTTCTGCTTAACACGTCAATATTCACAACCTTGTTGTCTAGTGGAATGTTCATTCTGCTCATTATCCTGCTGATGGTGGAAAGTCCACTTGTCAAGAACAAAACACCCACTTAATCCACCTTATACAATGACGAATGCTCTTTATTATCCTGTTGGACATAACGTTGGTTTTAGCCTCAACATCATATTGTTAATTCGCTTGATTACCAATAGTGTGTCTAGGAAAAGCTCTCTACTTGGGTCAATTAAGAGAGACTCCCTTATAGAAATTGCCCCAAAGTATGAGCAGCCGACAAACCTTTAAATGAAATCACCGATAACAGTGACTTTATACGTATAACAAGTTCTGAATACAACAAGTTAACAGATGGATACTTCCAAACCGCTTTGCCTTATTACAAACATTGGTTCACACTACCGTTTCCCCGTCTTCAGTGCGATGGCGAAAAATTTTGCGTGCCATTTTTACTTGGGCAACAAAGTTGCAACACCAATAAAGAAGTTCGATTATACCAAGCTGGAAGGCTATCGCCAAACATTGAAAAACGTTTATTTCGGTCCCTTCTATTGGCAACGTGGTTCGGTAAGGTTGCTTTTTAAGCCCTACCGTTATTACATCATTGATGGCGAGCCCTTCTGTCTTTCCTCGTGGGCAATATTGTTGTTGGCCAAGCTTACCCGAAAGAAAACCATTGCATGGACGCATGGATGGTATGGCAGGGAGGGAAGAATAAAAAGACTGGTAAAAAAGCTCTTTTTCTCCTTGCATTCCGCGTTGATGGTTTACAGCGAATACGCCATTGCCCTGATGCAGAAAGAAGGAATACCCAGGCGTAAGATGTATTGCATCGCCAATTCGATGGATTCGGACAAAGAACGTGCCATACGAGAACAACTTGCTTGTAGCGACATCTACCGCCAACATTTTCTAAACGACAATCCCACCATTATCTATTGCGGAAGAATTCAGAAATTAAAAAGACTGGAATTGCTTGTAGATTGCGCTGCGGCATTTAAGGAAGAAGGCCGCCCAGTCAACATTGTCTTTGTTGGTAAAGACGTTGAACAAGTTAACATCGACCAGTATGCCAAAGATAAGAACGTGGCTGATAACGTTTGGATGTATGGCCCTTGTTATGACGACGAGGTGCTTGGGCAATTGTTCTACAATGCCCAAGTCTGCGTTTCGCCTGGCAATGTAGGCCTTACAGCCATTCATGCGCTTACGTTTGGATGTCCCGTTGTTACTCATAACAACTTCGCTTACCAAATGCCGGAGTTCGAGGCCATACGTCAAGGCGAAACGGGAACGTTCTTCGAACAGGGCAATGCCAAGAGCCTGAAACAGGAAATAGAATATTGGATATGTGCAGACGTAGACAAACGAGAGCAAACTAGACGGAAGGCTTTTGACGAAATCGACCGTAAATGGAATATTCATTATCAAACGGAAGTAATTAGAAAAGTGCTAAATGAAACATAACTCCACCCTATACCAACGTCTGCGTGGCGTTGTCCGAGAAGAAATACTTAACGTTCTTGGTGCCTGGGCAACTCCCGCCCCAGGTATCCACATCTTAAACGGCCACAGAATAGCGGCCGAAAAAGAACCTGACACTTTTCGGAACTTACTGGACAACTTGTCGCGTAACGTAACTTTCATTCGAATAGAAGACGCCGTTGAGAGAATTATGCGCAAAGAATGTCCCGACAAACCATTGGTGGCTTTCACGTTCGACGATGGTTTTATGGAGTGTTACGACCTTTTCGCTCCTCTTTTGGAAGAGTTTGGTGTAAATGCTCTCTTCTTTGTCAATCCAAATTATGTGGAGGGAGACGACGCTTACATCGAGCACTTCAACAACCACACGGTGCTTACCGAGGGAAAACAACCTATGCGTTGGTCGCATCTAAGCGAATTGGCCAACCGCGGACATATTATAGGGGCACACACCTTGGACCATTATATGATTAACACCGACGATGAAGACACGCTCCGTCACCAAATCGTAGCCTGCAAAACAGTGATAGAGCAACAATTGCAACAGCCCTGCAACTACTTTGCCTTTCCTTATGGAAAGCTTACGCACGCTAATCAGCGGTCGATAGACATCGCCTGTAAAGCTTATAAGTATGTTTTCTCGCAATCCGATTACAAACATTATTTCTCTTTTAACGGGAAAGTTCTCAATCGCAGGCACTTCGAGCCTTTTTGGCCCATTAAACATCTTAACTATTTCATCAGTTGTAATAAAACCTACGAATGAAAAAGCTGTTGCAAATTAACATCACCGCCAATTGGGGGTCGCATGGTAAAATAGCCGAGGGTATAGGGCAGGCGGCTATCAAGCAAGGCTGGCAAAGTTACATCGCATACGGACGGTGGGCCAATCCTAGCACATCCAATCTCTTCCATGTGGGGAGCAGCTGGGATGAAATGCGTCATGGGATAGCCTCTAGGCTGCTCGACAACCACGGCTTAGTGTCCCAGAAGGCTACAAAGTCGTTACTGCAATTTGTCGGAAACGTCAACCCCGACATCGTACACTTGCACAACATACATGGCTATTACCTCAATTATCCGCTACTTTTTCAATACCTACGCCAACACGACATCCCCGTGGTGTGGACTCTACACGACTGTTGGAGCTTTACTGGCCATTGTGCCCACTACGAGTTTATTGGGTGTGAGAAATGGAAAACGCATTGTGCGGAATGTCCGCAAAAAGGCGCATATCCTAAGAGTTTGCTGTTAGACCGCTCGTATCGCAACTTCGAACAGAAAAAAGATACTTTCCTTTCCCTCAACCGCCTTACACTCGTTCCCGTAAGCCAGTGGCTACAACGCCAGTTACAGCAGTCGTTTTTCAAGCATACACCCACACGCCTTATATATAATGGTATTGATACGAATGTTTTTAGCAAGCAGACGGAAGTAAGCTGGATTAAAGAGAAGTATGGCATCCCTGCACATTGTGCCATCGTTTTGGGGATTGCCTCCAACTGGTACCGAAAAGGTTTGCCCGACTTTCTTCAACTCGCATCACTCTTGCCCCCATCCATCCGTATTGTTCTTGTGGGCCTGACCAAGCAAGAGCAAAAATTAGCGGCCCGAGCAGGTATTGTAGGCATTAGCCGCACTGATAACCTACACGAACTCTGTTCACTCTATTCTGTTGCCAGCGTTTATTTTAACCCAACTTGGGAAGATACCTTTCCTACAACCAACCTTGAGGCAATGGCATGTGGAACACCTGTCGTTACTTACAATACAGGTGGAAGTTCTGAAACGGTTACAGCTGGTACTGGCTTAGTAATAGAAAAAGGTGACATACAAACAGCTGCCATCGAGATAGAGCGCCTATGCCAACAGCCTGACACAACTTTCGAGGATGCTTGTCGGCAGCGCATCGTTCGACATTTCAATAAGGAAGAACGCTTTTCCGAATACCTCGAATTATATTCCAAAATCTTGAAATAGGTGCAACAAAGCAACAATAATTGCCCCATCAATTAAGGAGGAACGTTAAAACCTATATTCCAACACCTTATAAAAGTATTTAAGGCAGATAAAAATTGGGTGGGTATATATACCGTTCTCCCTACATGCACGTGTGTCCTCGCGCAATAGGGTTAGTCGGCTACCCATATTCTTCGTACTAGCGCCACCTGTGCGCATCGTAACAAAGTCTATGTTCAAGTATTTCGCCCTAATGTTGAACCGCTTAAAAAGCCTAACCATCATCTCAAAGTCACCACCAATCTTATAATCGGTCTTATACAGGCCTGCTTTCTGAAACATCTCCTTACGCGCATAGAACGAGGGATGGGCTGGCATAAGCCCAAAGCGTAGCCACCAGGGGCGAAAACCTGCCGATGAATAATGCCGCACGCTATGCGTTAAGTCGGGTTCGCGAACGAAATGCACGTCGCCATAAACGGCATCTAGCATAGAGTCGGAAAACGCTTGCGCCACTTGCTCCACCACATCTGTCGTCGTAAAGAAATCGTCCGAGTTCAAAACACCCACCACCTCGCCCGTGGCCATGCGCAAACCTTTGTTCATGGCATCGTATATCCCATTGTCTTTCTCACTCACCCAGCGCAGCCTGTTCGTAAACTTTGGTTCAAACTCGCGGATAATGTCGATGGTGTTGTCGTTCGATTGCCCGTCAACAATAATGTATTCGATGTCAGGATGGGTTTGGTCTAACACCGATTGCATACAGTCTGCAATAGTTGCAGCACTGTTGAAGGCCACTGTAATTACCGTTACTTTCATAGTCTTATAGTCATTTGCATAAACGAAGTACAAGCCATCTTATTGCATTATACTATGGCGAATGCACAAAAGTTGTGAAAAAAGCCCCAAAACTTGCACGTATAAATAATAATGTGTAAATTTGCAAACTAATTCATGGCATTTCGCCACGCCCCAATAAGTAGCTGTATACAAAAATATGCAAGCTAATTATGGGCAAACAAAATCGGGGTTGACTGGATTTGACAGCGGGATGAAATGGTATGTAAGCACGCGGAGCGTAGGTGGCTGGCTCCATAATCCCAGTTATCGACAATTTAATTGGCGAAAGAAATTACGCTCTCGCTGCCTAACCGAAGTATAGTAGGTTTTGGGCTTTATTCCGTCACTAGGTGATGGAACGAGACATCGCTCAGAGGCTGTTGTTCCGAAGCCAGCTGATATAGCGGTGCAGAGAAATCGGAAATAGTTTGGCGTGGCCCCGCTCGCCGAATGAAATTTTAGGGGATAAGGCATTGGTTGGTGGTCCAGGTCTTGCCAATGCACGAAAACCGAAGGCTGGAATAAGCGTGTAGAAAGCGTATGGTTTCCCTGTTTGGACGTGGGTTCGAATCCCACCAGCTCCACAACATTTCCCTTTCTTAGGGCAAAAACGCAAGTAACGCTTGGGTGAAAACGGCATATTTGCCCATTGCAGCCCAGCAAAACAAAAGTTAAACAAACGCTCACTCCATAAATGGGGTGGGCGTTTGCTCGTTTAAGGTGGGTGCTAAGAAACTTCAAAGTTCGGGTTATATGCAAATATAGACCTGAAATCTCATGTAATACCTTTATTTACTATATTTTTCTACTAAAAACGGCTCAGCGGAAAATTAGCGGTGGCAAACAATGGTTCTGCCGATAGTTAGTGGGTGTGCCGTTATTGCCCTAAACGCTATCGCCGTTCAACTATTGTTGTGCTAAATGTTTTTTAGCCTTGGCTACACGGCTTAATTCCATTGATTAGCCGCTAAGTTTTCTTGGATGGAACCTTAATTGGGCATTAACAACTATCTTTCAATCCCAATCGCTCGTTGGGCCGCTTACCAATTATTTCAAGGTCGTTTGCATCGCTTCCTGCTCATCTTTCGTTTGCTTGTCGGCATTTTGCCTGTCTTATTCTCTTAACGTAGCCCGCTATGCCTTCAAGAATAAGCCAGACAATATGCTCCGCAATACACAAAATCTGCATAAGTCCTAACAACCCATTTGGGGGCTTAATCTTTTTCTTGCGATTTGTTTTTGTTAAAATAGGTATTTATATTTTACAAAACACCTCCTGGCTGCCATCCCATTCTAGCGAAAATAATGGTTTCTAAACTGGCAATTAGCCGCTATTTCTAGCCTTTCACGTCTTTTGTTTTGTCTGTTTTTAAGCGTAAAACCTGCATTTTGCACCATTTTGCCTTTCTAGATTGGCTGCCAATTCGTAATTTTCCAAGTCCAATTACCCACTTTTAACCCCTAAAAACCCACTTTTTGACGGTTGTATTGCCCCTTTCAGCCATGTTTTTAATGGCTCTAAAGGGTTTTATTTATACAATAGCAGTGCATTTTTATGCTTTTCGTCTCGCATTTAGCGGCATTTTGCACTGCATTTAGCACCAAAACGCCTTGCATTTAGCACCAAAACGCACTGCGTTTGGCACCAAAATGCACTGCGTTTAGCGGCATATTGCACGGTATTTAGCATCAAATAGCCCAAAATCTGGCGCAAAAGTCAGCTTTTTGTAATAAACATTCATTTTGTCAGCATTCACTCGCTACCCCTTTTTGCATCAAAACCAACCGTCGCGGGAATCGATTTTTTGAGACAAGGTAGGCGTTTGGTGGACAAAGATGGCACTCATAATGTTAAAAATCTTGCCGAAAATATTACATGATATAAGGTTGACCGGTTGACCAGTTAACAAGTTAACTTGTCCACTCGTCCACCACTAATACATCTTGCAAGACATTGCTTATAGGCAATAGGGGAGAGGGGAGGGGAGAAAGGGAAAGCCATGCTTACATCCCATTGAGAGATAAAGCATGGCTTTCTGACTACTACTATAACAACAATCAACCATTTTATTTTTAAGAGAGCTGGGAGGTTAAGAAAGATTTACGGCCTGTTCTAAAAATTCCACGCTTACGTCTTTTCTCCTTTTTTAGTTCGCTCTTCACGGTCTTTTTGCCTTTATCTGGCATCTTCCGCTTACCCTTTCAGTCGCATAGTTCACTATGTTTCATCAAGAAGTAATAGAAATCTGCACAGATAGAGCCTAAAAATCCAGTGGAGGTAATTTTTAGAACCTGCCTTAACAGATTGGGTCTGTGTTGAGGCGTGCGGTTGATAAGACACGCCTTAATGTGTTTAGGCAACTAGGAACGTTACCATTCGATGGCTTGGTCCTCGTCGGGTATTTGTGTATTTATCTGTCGTTCTAGTGTGAGCGTGCCGCTAACAGACCAATTAAACTCTGTTCCAGGAGCCGAGGTGTAGTCTACGTAATCGTAACTAATGTTGTTGATGATAACGTAGCGGTGCACGAGATAAGGCTTCACATCGTCTTTTTGCTCGATAATGTGAAACGAGGCCTGCTTGTTCACCTTTAATTTCAGGTCGTTGTTGGTGGTATAGAAGTCTACCGTGCCTTCCTTTTCGCCGTTAAAACGAGCAAAGACCTTGTACTTGGCACGGTCTGTGCGGCTCTCGTCTATGTCGCCTGCGTAGAAAAAGATGGTCTTATCGTCCACCACATATCCGCGAATGATAGATTTAGCGGTGGCGTTAGCCTCGTCGCCTGTAACGAAAATCTTCATCGTACTGCCCGAATAGTCGCCCGAATAGTCGTTAAAGGGGAAGATGCGGAGCAGTGCCTTGGCATAGTTCTTACGTGGATGGGCGGTGTAGCCATAGTTTTCGCCGTTTACGATGGTAAGCGGCAATACCCATTTGTTGCTCATGTCGATGCCGTTGAAGTTGAATTTTATGTTAAGCAGCCCCACGTTCTCGCCCGATGGGATGGTCGTTGTCTCTGGAACAGTGGCATAATCCTTCATGTCGGTGTACCACAGTTCGGTGCGATTTAAGAAACGGGCTTGGTTTAGCACGTTAAGCGTGTCGCCATCGTGTGCAACATGAACGGTGATATTGTTCTTGTTTTGCAGCGAACCGCTAACGATTACGGGTAGTTTATACGATGAGAGTCCGCTACCCTCGACAAAAGTCTTGTCGACATTGCGCCTGCTGTAAGGCACATAAACATTGGTAACGCCCAATTTGCCAAGCGGTGCGCGGAAACTAACGTACTGCGTGTATTGCTCTTCTTTCCATTCGTCGTTACAGGCGGTAAGCGTGGCGAGTGCGCTTGCGAGCATCGCCGCATATATCGGAAGATGTATTACTTTCATTTTCTTGTCACTTAAAGGGTAGGTTAATCGTTGTAGGTCCATCCTGGGTTCTGTGTCAGGCGCGAGTTATGTTTCAGTTCGCTGTGGCGGATGGGCCAAAAGTACATCTTGTCTGAGAATGTGCTGCGCAGGTTGTTGATGGGGATAACCTGCTGGAACTCTGCTGCGTGGTTGGCATCCATCATTACGTTGCAGCCATAAATGCGTTGGTTCAGTTCTCGTGGCGCGTCTTTCCAACGGCGCAGGTCGAAGTAACGCTTGCCCTCGCCCATGAATTCAATCATGCGTTCGCGTTTAATCTTGGCACGCAAGAGGTCTTTGTTGGCATAGACGTCTGTCGAATAGTCGGGCACTCCGCCGCGTATGCGTATGGGGTGTATGCCTTTTTGTATCTCGGCAATGTCGCGGCGAACGTTGTAAGTGGTGCTTTCGTCCCACGATGGGATGGTGTATGTGCCATCAAGTTCGTTGAGTGCCTCGGCGTAGAGCAATAGTATGTCGGCATAGCGAATGGCGGGTTCAGCCCTGTTCTTGATGTTCTTATAGTCTTCGCGGTCGGGAACGTCGGTGGGATTGACGTACTTTTTCACGCTGATACCCGTGCGGAGGTAGAACTGCGAGTTGTTGTAGCCGTTGCCACTACCGCGATAATAGAAGGTTTGGCGGTTGTGGTGGGTGTTTTCGGGGTCGCCCAAATACTCCCAAACAGAGCCGTTATAGCCCACCGAGGCGTAGAAACGCGGTTCGCGGTTGGCATATTGCAACGACACGTTGGCGGCCGATGGCTTGTATTTTCCGCGGCGATAGTCGCGTGCAGTGGTAAATCCTTTGAGGCGTTCAGCACCGTTCCCGCCGTTCAGCTCGCTGTCTTTGCCAGGACAGTCGGTGCCGTCGTTCATATAATAGGCGTCTACCATCTTCTGGGTAAGGCCATGTGTGTTCCATCCGCCAAAGTCGCGAGGCATGGAATGGCGTGCAAACGACATCATGCTGTGGTTTATGCGTGTGGCATTTTGGTCTATACGCGAGAATATCAGTTCGGGATTGTCTTCTGGAGCAACGTCTCCGTTGAACAAAACACGGTAAGACTTGAAGGGGTCGATGTTTTTCCAGCCCGTTGGCCAGTCGCTTTGGGCAAATTGGCAAGTGGAGTCGGCAGGCACGATGGTGGCAGGGTCGCCCGCTGCATCTGTTGTGCTGAACGAGGCGTGATAGAGGTCGTACACACCAAGCTGCATAACGTCTTTGCAGGCAGCGGCGGCGCGCGCCCATTTCTCTTCTTGATAGTCGGTGTTGAGCAATGTCCGGCCTTTGTCGTCTACCAACTGTTTGGCATAGGCATCGGTGTTACCGTTGGCCAACGGACTGGCAGCGAAAGCCAATGCAAGGGCACGTGTAGCCAGGCAAGCACCCTTTGTGGGGCGTGCGATGTTTTCGCCGTCGCGCCTAGTGTATTGTATTTCCTTGGCGGCTTGCACCATTTCGCGGCTAATATAGTTGGCCACCTCTTCGTACGAGCTGCGCGGCGTGGCTATCTGTTCGTAACTAAGGGTGTAATCAACGCCTTCGTCAGGCATGATTGGCACAGGACCGTAACGGCGGAGCAACAGCCAATAGAAGTAAGCGCGCACAAAACGTGCCTGCCCTTTAAAGTCGAGCCGTTCTTTTTCGGTCATTTCGGTGTTCCTGTAAATGTTGGCGATGAACACTGAGGCCTGATAAATGCCCTTGTAACACATTGTCCAGCCTTGGTTAAAGTCGTTTTCGTCGTATTCGCCTTGCATGAACGTGTTGTACGAAAGCTCGTCAGCCTCCTTTGAGTCGTAGTTAACGTCGCGGTCGCCATAGTACATGTCGTCGGCGAAGGTAAACGAATTGGTTTCTTTCTCCTTGCCAACAACGTCGGCGTTCTCGTCTTTCAAGAACGAATAGGCGTAGGCAAGCCATTGTTGGGAGCGTATTCTGCTGGTGAAGACCTTTTCAATCGTGGTACGGTCCTCAAAGTATTTGTCGGAGTCCAGATAGTCGTTGCAAGCGGAAAAGAGTATTCCGATGCCCAACGCCAACGTTATCAGGGCAATATTTTTACGTTTCATGTTGTATGTCTGTGGTTATAAACTAATTTGTATGCCTGCCGTAAACGAACGAGTGATGGGGTATTCTTCGCCTCGCCTGCTGCTGTCGAGTTCGGGATCCCAAAGGTCGAAGGCCGACCACGTGATGAGGTTTTGCCCCGAAATGTAGATTCGTGCGCTCTCCAAGTGTATGGCGTTGACCCAGGGTTTGGGCATTGTGTAGCCAATGTCGAGGTTTTTGAGGCGCAAGAAACGGCCGTTGCGTAACCAGAAGGTAGATGCCTGCTCGTTGTTACTATTGCTGCCGTAGCTCAAACGGGGGTAGGGGGCATTGGGATTTTCTGTTTCCTTGGTGCCCGAAATGTCTGATGAAATCCATCGGTTGTCGGTTATTCCTTTAAGGATATTTCCCCAGCGGCCATTGCTGAAGGCGTTAACCGTACCGCCGTTGATGAGGAACGTGTATTTGCCAGCTCCTTGGAAGTGGAAGTTAAAGTCGAAACCGCGCCAGCTAATAGAGGCTCCAAGCCCGTAGATGAGGCTAGGGGTGCTGGTTGCACCTATGGCCACGCGGTCGCCA
>NZ_HE999453.1:78140-91115 GCF_000312305.1 Prevotella conceptionensis 9403948
CACGCGGTCGCCATCGTTCACAACGCCGTCGCCGTTAACGTCTTTATATTTGATGTCGCCAGGTTGTACGGTTCCCCAACTTTGCTTGGGCGAATTGCGAATGTCGTCGTAATCGCGGAAGAGGCCTTGTGCAATAAGCCCCCTTTGTTGGCCAATGCGGTAGCCTTTTTCGTACTGATAGGCGTAAACGTTGTTTTCGTCGTCGCGTTCTAGGATGGTGTTTTTACTGTAAGTGATGTTTCCGCGCACCGTCCAGTTTATCTCACCGATGTGGTCCTTGTATTGGAAGTTGCCATCGAAACCGCTAGATTTTACGGCGCCAACGTTTGCCCAAGGGCGACTTTCAAGTCCTGTGATGTCGGGTAAGAAGTTGCGTTGCATGAAGATGCCCGTTCTCTTCTCGTAGAAGTAGTCCATCGTGAGCGAGAACTTGTTGTCGAACGCCACGAAGTCAAAGCCAACATCGGTTTTGCGCGCAATCTCCCATGTAACGTTTGGCGATGCAACCTGCGTGTAGTGCATGCCTGTGGTGGTGGCTGTGGTAAGGTTCGACCCCCAATTGTAGCCTTCTTTAGTAAAGTCGATAGTGTAAAGGTAGGGGAAACGATGGCTTCTTCCTGCATTGTCGTTGCCCACCATACCCCACGAGTAACGTAGCTTGAACATGTTGAGCCAGGGTAATGCCTTCTTTACGAGGGGTTCTTCGGCTACGTTCCAAGCTAGGGAGAAGGCAGGGAAGAAACCAAAGCGATGGTGGTCGGCAAAGTTTTCGGAACCGTTATAGCCGAAGTTGAAGTCGGCAAAATAGCGTAGGGCGTAGTTATAGGTTATCTGCCCTGCAACGCCTTGGTTCTTTTGGCTGACAGAGTTTTTAATGTCTGTGCCGATATTTTGTGTCTGTATCCGCTCGTCTTGCGTAAAACGGGCAGTAGCGCCAAAGTTGTGTTGTTTGTTGAAGGTGCGGTTCCAACGTAGTAAAGCCTCCAAAAACTCGCGGCGCGAACCTTCTCCGCCTGATGTTTGGGCCATGGGCGACTCTTCGAAAAGCTTATCCCAAATGATGTTGCCTTGCGAATCGCGGCTGTTGGCGCGATACATGGCTGGCCAAAGGCGATGGTATATGTGGTTGCTATTATAGGTGTCGTATCCGAACCTGCCTGTAAACGAGAGGCCACGGGTAATGAAATCCAACTTTTGGTCTACCGTTACGTTTGTCTGTATGTTGTTGTCCCATTCTTGGTTGTAACCTGTGCGTGTGGCAGAAACCCAAGGGTTCATTTGATATTTTTGGCGACCGTAGGCCGGAACATAGCCATTGGAATAGAGGACGGGAGAACTTAGGGCGTTGAAACCAAAGAGTTCGCCCCATACATATTGGTCGCCAAGACCTGGACTGTTGCGCTTGTTGAGGTTGCCCGATACGCCCAACTTGATAACCGTTGTGGGCGTAACGTCTATGTCCACATTCATACGATAGTTCCAGCGTTTGAAATTGGCGTTGGTGTTGTACCTGTTGCGCAATGTCTCGTCGGTGTTGTACATGCCTTGGTCTTCTACATACGATAGGGATGCGAAGTAGCGGGCTGTGTTTCCACCGCCACTCAAACTCAAGTCGGCACGATAGCTCATTGCCCCATCTTTAAGAAGAAGTTTCGACCAGTCTACGTTGGGGTAGAAGTCGGGGTCTAGTCCCGACCTGATTAGTGCCAACTCTTCGGGTTGATACTGCGGAGGGAGGTTGCGCGTTATGCGTGCCTCGTTGAGCAGAGTGGCATACGTGGGCGCATCAACAAACTTCGGGGTGATGGTACGGGTGTTATACGCTACCTCGCCTTTGGCGTTGATGTTTATCTTTCCTTCCTTACCGTGTTTGGTGGTGATGAGAATAACGCCGTTAGCACCCTTCGAGCCATAGATGGCCGTTGCCGAGGCGTCTTTCAAAACCGAGAAACTCTCGATGTCTTCAATGTTCAAGTCGTTGATGTTCGACCGTTCGAAACCGTCTACTAGTATCATCGCATCTGAACTGGCACCGAAGGTTGAGATGCCGCGAACCCAAAAGCGCGATGTGCTTTTACCCGGCTGACCCGACGATTGCATGGCGATGATGCCTGGAACATTACCTGCCAAGGCGTTGGTGAAGTTTGATGAGGGGAATTGTTTCATTTGTCCGAGGTCGACATTGGTGATGGCTCCCGTAACGGTGAGTTTCTTTTGCGCGCCAAGACCCGTGATGACAACCTCGTCGATGGTGTTGAGTTTCTCCTCGGCCATCTGTACGTCGATAACCCTTCTGTCGCCTTTAACCAGCACGCTTACGGGTTTGTAGCCCAGGTAAGAGAACACCAGCGTTTGGTATTGCTGCATCTTGATGGTGTATTTACCGTCGATGTTGGTGATGGTACCCAGCCCCTTGGCATCTTTCACGGTGACGCTAACGCCAATAAGGGCTTCTCCTGTGGCGTCGGTTACTGTTCCCGATATTTCCAGCTGTTCTTGTGCTAAGGCGTTAAGCGTAATGCCGCACAACATCCAGAGTAATATAAATATCTTTTTCATTGTCTTATGGCTCTATTTGGAGTTCTATTTTTCCATTGAAATGGTACGTATCTTTCGCCCTTGGGTATCTAGGATGTAGAAAGTGTTAGCGTTTTCGTCGTAGGCAATTCCCGTAGGACTGTTAAAACGAGCCACTTCTCGCAGGTCTCCGTCTTCCGTTCCCCATGCGTTTCCATCGCCGGCTTGCGACGAAGTACCGCGTCCTGCGTATGTGCGGACGATGCCGTCGGGGGTGAGATAGCGTATACAGTGGTTTCGGTTGTCGCAGAAGTAGAAGTCGTACACATCGTCGCGGTTCTCGGCAACGTATTTCTTGTTCTTCACGAAACAGCCTTGGTAGGGCCTGTTTACTCGCGCACCAGTGCCAACACCGTCTACCCATCCGTCGTTTCGCGCTTGTCCGGCCACAACGTATGGTGGAGCAAAGCTCTTGGTGGTTTCGTTATAGTCGGAACGCAGAATGTAATGCTTGTTTATAACCACGATATAGCAGTACTTGCCAGTGGGGTGGATGAAGATTTTAAACTCCCAACTCACATCTTGAATGGTAAACAGCTCCTTAAAGTTGCCGTCGGTCCAGTTGGGATACCATGTACCGCCGCTTGCAACGGTGTTGAAGTAGTTGTTCATGTCTAGGCGGAAAACCTGTCCGCGCTCGTAACTGTTGAAGTAAAGCTCGCCGTTTTTGGGATGCACGGCGGCTCCGTTGCACTGCTTGTAGGCAGCTAAGATTTGCGATTTTGATGCGTCGGTGAAGGTTCCATCGGCGTTGCGTTTAACAATCCACACACTAGGACTTTGCAACTGGCGGTCGTCGCGGTCGGTGGAGATGAGCATATATTGCCCGTCGTTCGAAAAATCGATGGAGCGTAGTCGGTGGTTGTCGAACTTAGACATAGAGAGTATGGTCTTTACCTCCTTCTTTTCCATGTCAAGTGCTTGTATGCCGTGTGCGTTTTCATCGTAAACGGCATATAAGATGTTGTGGTTTAGGGGGTCGAAGGTAAGGCATCCTTCGCCGGCATAGCCTGTTGCCGTGTTGAAAGGGCCGTCGTGCCAACCTTGGTCGTCGAATTGGTTACGTACGCCACTGAGCGTTCCCACAACCATTTTTCGTTCATAGTTAAACTTGCTGCTGGCCGTTGCGCTCTGTTCGTTGGCTGTTTTGCCGCCAACAGACACCACCACCTCGCCCGAATAGGCCTTGGCAGGCACCAAACAGTAAAGGCAATCGCCCTTAACACTGATGAGAACGGCGCGCTGTCCGCCAATGGTGACTTTGACATTGCCGTTGTCGTTGCCGAAGTTGCTGCCGTAAACAACCAACTTTTGGTCCACTCCGCCCTCTTTGGGGATGAAGTCTGTCACGGTGACAGGTCGAGATGGGTCGTATTCTGCAGAAGAAACGTCTCCATTGTCGCTTCGACATGCCGACATGCAAGCAACGAAAAACAGCAAGGCTCCCCATGCGAACCTTTGGCCATAGATGTTTAGATTATTTTTCTTCATAAATATATTGTATTTAAACTTTTATTTCTAGTTCCTGGTATTACGCCCTCCCAAAGGGCACTTTCCCGATGTTTAATGTGGTAATTCCATCAGCAAAATTAGTGAGAATTGAATTGTTGAGATAAAACAAACCATTCAAAAGATAAAAAAAACAGGGCATTTGCCTGTTTTTTCTATTGAAAGATGTAGAAAATGAAGTGCAATTGTAAATGTGGCTCGATAGACAATGCATGTGTCAAGTACTTGTTTGTCGAGATTAAAACATCAATTTGATATAGCCTCGCATAACATCTATTGTTATAAGGAACAAATAGCCGTTGATTGTGCTTTTAAGCCTTTGTAGTGTGATTGCAAAGTGGCTGTAGCACGACTACAAATAAGTTGTAGTGTGACTGCGGGTAAGTGTAGTGTCACTACAAAAGGCTTGTAGGAACAGCAGACAATGGTTGGAAGGCTCGATCGCATATAGTGTAGCGTCATTACAAAAGGCTTGTAGAAACGGCCTTTATGGTTGTCAACAGGTAAGATGGCATGAAAAAGGCCAAGGTTAAACACAAATGCGTTTGAACCTTGGCCACTAAAAACAATTAAACCTAAATCTTACTTAACGATGAATTTCTTTCCATTACTGATGTAAATGCCTCTTTTAAGTGGGCGTTTCACTTCCATGCCTTGTAGGTTGTAAATCTTACCGTCTTCAACGACATCGCTTTTAACGTTGTCGATGCCATTAATGGTGCCTTGAGAAACCTTCTTGCCGAAGTAGGTAAGGCGGAAGTTGTCGAACACAGCCCAATCGCCGTCCACTTGTTTGTCTTTGGTTACGCCGATGGTAAGTTCGCCTTCGGGGCCAACCTTAATGATGTGGGTGTACACTTTATATAGTCCGCATTCGAAATATTCGGCTGCATCCATCACGTCGTCGGGTTGTTCGCCAGCAGTACCGGTCCATCCGATGCCTGGGCATTGGTTCATTCCCGCTGCGATAGAGGGCAGTGCAACCTCGTCGCCCTTGCCTTTATATTCGATATAGAGCATGGCATGGCGTGCAGGAGCCGTTCCTTTGGCAACCTTTTGTTGCAAGTTCTCTCGGCTGCCATCGCGATAATAGCCTGTCATGTTTACCTGATAATAACCTTCGGGCAAGTTGCTCACGGTTTGATTTACCTCGAACGAGTTTAGGTAGTATGCTTCGCACACGGGGTTGGTGCGTCTGCCGCGGTCGATAACGCCAAGGTTGGCATCCTTAAAGTCGCCTTTTTTGTCGCTATTCCATTTCTCAAAGAGGTCGGGGCGGTTAAAACCAGGGTTGGTAAGCAGGTAAGTTGCATCGACAGGACGTTTCTCGGTGGCCGTTGCGAGCAGCGCATCACGTTCGGCCTTGGTGACGAGTTTCCATTCGGCGTTGGCATTCTTGGCCACGGCAGCCTCAACAGAAACGGTATTCCAAAACTCCTTATCCATAGCCTCGTCGGCATCGGTGTTGGATTGTGGCGCAAAAGCCAATCCTTGGGCATGGTTGTCGCCCTTCACGATGTTGTAGACGTTGGCCTTGCCTGCGACGGGAACGAACGCCCAAACAGCTTTGTCTGGAATGTCGGTATAGCCATTATAACCCAGGTAATTGCCTGCTTTACCACCAAAGCGATTGATGGTGAAACCGTTTCCTTCGGCTGCAACGGTAAAGAGCAAACCAGGAACGTCTACGGCAGCATGCGTATTCCAATCGGAACCGCCCATAAGGAACTTCTGAGAGGCCACATTGTAGAAATAGAATTCGCCTGCACCGGCTTTGGCACCCTTGTAAATGTCGGGCATCTTGTCGGCAGCAACAATCTTACGAGCCACGCGCAGGTCTACAAGAGCCGCCTTCATGTCGGCATTGGTCGTGGCGGTTTTGGCCACCTTCTCGGCCTTTACCGTGGCGGCATTAAGCTGTGCATCGTTGTTCTTATTGATGTTTTTGCAAATTTCAGTCGTTTTTACCAAGGCAGAATAGTTCTCTGAGCAGGCAGCAACGGCATCGTAAGCCTTTTGTAAGTTAGAGGTTGCGGCGATAATGGCCACAGGGTCGGTAGAGGTGAGGGTCTTGTTGGCTGCTGCAATGGCATCTGTGTATTGCTTGCTCAATGCAGGGGCGACGGC
The DNA here is from genome assembly GCF_000312305.1 of Prevotella conceptionensis 9403948. Taxonomy (GTDB): domain Bacteria; phylum Bacteroidota; class Bacteroidia; order Bacteroidales; family Bacteroidaceae; genus Prevotella; species Prevotella conceptionensis. Next base: position 84,354 of record NZ_HE999453.1, read on the forward strand.
ACCTTTAAACGCTTTTGTTGTGGCAAGTATCGCTTTAAGGTCTTTCAGTGCCTCTTCTGCGGTTTGAAGAACTTTCGAACCAAGGTATTTTAAAGAGAAGTTGGAGATTACGCACCAATCGTCGACAACGCCAGCCTCCTTTTTAACGCCCAATTTCAGTGTTCCATCTGTAACGGTAACGGTTATTTCGGGGTTTTGGTAATTGCCCTTCCATAAGGCGCAGTTGGCCTCGTGGGTTGTATTGGGTACGTATAACCCGCTATTTTGCTTGTTCTCGCGTTCGGCTTGGAAATTAAATCCCTCTTCGGGAGCTTTTTTCGCACCTGCGTAAAGAGACATGATGGGGGCAGAAGTGCCGTTGGCATAATAGGTGGCGCGAAGTTGTTCGGTGCTATTGATAAACTTGTCGGCACCATATCCGTACATCGTATAGTCGCGCGTTTCGCTTGAACCGTCTCGGTAATATCCGCGTACGCTGAACTTATAGGTGCCGTTGGGCAACCCGCTGATTGTTTGATAGAAATCGAATGTTTGCGTGTTCCAGAACTCTTGGATGGTGTTTGCCCTCACAATGTCCCATCCGCCGCGATAAGTAGAATGCTCGGTGTTAGGTGCAGCCGTACAATCCATTTTGAAAAGGTTGTTCTTCGTCACGAGGTCGGGTGCGCCGATAAGCCACGTTACGTCCACGGGATGGTCGGCAGAGGCCTTCGCCTTTGCATCGGCAATACGTTCTTCTCGTGTAACAAGCTGCCAAACGCTGTTCTTCTCCTTATCTACTGTGAGCAGGTTATTGTCTGCCCCTAGCACCAAGGCATCGCATTCTAGCCAGTATCCGTGTATGGATTGCATGTTGTCGGCAGGCGATAGCTCCCAATCCCCAACGTTATCGGCGGGCATGTCCCAATAAAGCAAGCCTGCATCTCCAATTTTTTTCGATACGCAGTTGCCTTTGTAAAAGATGGAACTCAACCTAAACGTCTTTGCTCCTGCTTTTTCAAAGGTGATGGGTAGGCCGCGCGTACCCACGTTAACGGCCGTTGCCCATCCGTCTTTCACGGTGTTGTTGTTTTGAAGCCACAAGCCCGTGGCGACATTATAGAGATAATATTCCCCTCCATTGCCGATAGCATGTCCTGGCCAAGGCGTGGTTTGGGCGTTGAGCAGGGTTGCGCTCAACAATCCTAGACCTAATGATAGTACTTGCTTTTTCATAAGTTGTTTTTAGTTAAAATAATTACTCTATGTTCGTTAAGGTTTCGGCATATATCCAATATAGATACAACCCTGCATAGGGTTGGGTGCTTACACCATATTATATATAGAAACTTGAACTATTTATTGCCGATTGTTTACGCTGCAAAGATAGACTTTATTTTAAGCACTGATGCGTAAAATCCGTTCAGAGTATAGCAAAAAAGAACCAATGGGGCTTGTTGGTCCGATTTTGTTATTATTTGGGGTGATTGTCGTACCCTTATCTGAAAGGGACGAGTAATTTTGCAATGTAATCAGAATTTAATGTTTAAACCAATACCATAGTATTTTGTTCAATATGAAAAAGCTATTACTTTGTTTGGTTGGTGTGGCAAATATGCTGGCGGCAGAGGCGCAGGGCGGTTCGTTTTTCGAACCTTATCGGCGCACTAGCCTTCGCTTGCCGTCTGTCCCACTGATAGTGAACGACCCCTATTTCTCCATTTGGTCGCCTTACGATAACCTATACGATGGCACCACACGCCATTGGACGGGACAGCAGAAAGCCATTGACGGCTTGTTGCGCGTTGACGGAACGACCTACCGATTTATGGGAAAGGAGAAGGGCCGACTACTGAAACCCGTGGCACCAATGGCCGACATGGGAGCGTGGAAGGCAAAGGTTAGCTATGCAAATCCAGCGGCAAATTGGGCACAACGCGATTTTAACGACAGCAAATGGCAAACGCAACAGGCAGCGTTTGGCACTCCCAAAGAATATCCTAACATACGTACGGCTTGGACGGACACCAATTCGGACATCTATATACGTAGGCATGTGACGCTGACCAAAGAAGACTTGGCGCGCGACTTGTGGCTGATTTACTCGCACGACGATAAGTGTGAGGTGTACGTAAATGGTGTTTTGGCAATCGAGACGGGCGAAACGTGGGTGCAGAACGAAGAGCTGATATTGCCTGCTAATGTAAAACAAAGTTTGCGTGTTGGCGACAACGTTATCGCATACCATGTGCATAACACCACAGGTGGGGCCAATGCCGACATCGGACTATTTGCCAACGTGAAAGAGAAACACAACGACATACGTAATGTCGTACAAACGGGCTGCGACGTTATGGCCACCAACACTTACTATACATTTCGTTGCGGAGGCGTAGACCTACGTTTGGTTTTCACCGCACCGATGTTTCTCGACGACCTGAACTTGCTTTCTACACCCATTAACTACATCTCTTATCAGGTTTGCTCCAACGACAAGCGAAAGCATGATGTGCAGATATTCTTCGGAACGACACCCGAACTAGCGGTGATAAAGAATACCCAACCCACGGTTTCGCGCATACAAAACGTGAACAACATTGACTATGTGCGAACGGGAAGTGTAGAACAGAACGTGTTGGGCAAAACGGGCGACATCATTTGTATTGATTGGGGTTATCTGATGATACCCAACGTGAACGGAAATGTTACGATGGCCGACCAAAATGTTGTGGAAAGCCAATTCGTTAGTAAGGGAACGCTGGCCCAACGCGATGCACTGCGTATCAAGAGCAATAACGAAAGCGAGATGCCCATGTTGGGCTACTTACATAACTTCGGGTTGACGGAGCGCGATTCTAGTTATATGATGATAGGTTACGATGAAGTTCAAGATGTGCAATTCCTTGGAACGCGCTATAAAGCCTATTGGGCGAAAGATGGGCAACAGCTTACCGATGCCTTCGAAAACTTCCGCGATAATTATAAGTCGTACATGCAACGTGCGCGCCGATGGGACAAGATGATCTACGACGATGCCTTAGCAGCAGGAAACAAGAAGTATGCCGAGACCTTGGCAGCATCTTATCGACAAACGTTGGCCGCCCATAAGCTGTTTATGGATAAGGATGGCGACCTGATGTACTTCTCGAAAGAGAACAGTTCGGGCGGATTTATCAACACGGTAGACGTTACTTACCCTGCCGCACCGCTGCTTTTTACCTATAACACGCAGTTGGAGAAAGGTGCATTAGAGGGCGTATTCAAGTATTGCGCCGACAGCTCGCGCTGGGGATTTCATTTTCCTGCACACGATTTGGGTTTCTATCCCATTGCCGACAAGCAGACGTATGCCTCATGTTTCCCTGGGGCCAATGGCGATTTTGGCAAGAACATGCCTGTGGAAGAAGCTGGAAACATGGTTATACTCACGGCAATGACCTGTTTGAGAGAAGGAAAGGCCGACTTTGCCAAGAAGTATTGGGACTTGCTTACGATGTGGACAAACTATTTGGTAGCTAACGGGCAAGACCCGGCCAACCAACTTTGCACAGATGACTTTGCAGGACATCTGGCCCACAACGTAAACCTTTCTGTAAAGGCCATTATGGGAATTGCAGGCTATGCGTTGATGGCACAGATGCAAGGAGAGAACGTCACATACCGTACTTATATGGATAAGGCACGCCAAATGGCTGCAACATTGGAACGAACGGCTAACGATGGCGACCATTACCGATTGGCTTACGACCGCAGTGGCACGTGGAGCATGAAGTATAATATGGTGTGGGATAAGATGTGGGGGCTTAACCTCTTTTCCAAACAAATGAAACAAAAGGAGTATAGCTATTATCTTACAAAGGCAGAACCGTATGGTATACCACTAGATAATCGCGAAAGATATACGAAATCAGACTGGGAGATGTGGACTGCATGTTTGGCAGAGAACCAAGAGGGCTTTGCACGCATTGCCGACCTAGTGTGGGAGTTTGCCAACAAAACAAAGAACCGAGTGCCGTTTAGCGATTGGTATTGGGTGAACAGTGGCGACTATCAGATATTCAAAGGTCGCTCTGTACTTGGCGGACATTGGATGAAGGTGCTGATGGACAACTTCTTGAAGAATAAGAAGTTTTCGACAGACATTGAGAATGAACCTCAAACACCCGATGCCTCGAAGAAAGAAGTGGGACGATACGATGTAGACGGACGGCGACTATCTACTCCGAAACGTGGAATAAACGTTGTTCGGTACAAGGACAAGACGGTGAAGAAGGTGGTGGTGAGGTGAGCCGCTGAGCCTTTAAGTTTTTAAGTTGATGAGTTTTTGAGTGCTTAAGTTCTCAACCCCCATAACTATAACTCACAAATCCACAAGCTTATGAGTTTATAAACTCGACAACCCGTGAACTTACAAACTCACGAAGATTTCAATGTAACTAAAAGTTGATAAACCCTATTTATGAAAAAGGACGCGATAAAAAGAATAGCCCTTGTAGTCAATCTGCTGATGTTGGCTGCAGTTGTTCGTGGGCAATATACCAACCCGGTCTTAAACAAAGACATGCCCGACCCAAGCGTTGTACGTGCACCCGATGGCCAATTCTATGTTTATGCCACAGAAGGCGGTGGGCTGTGTGTACCTATTTATAAGTCGCGCGACCTCGCCACGCGATGGCGATTTGCGGGTTCGGCTTTCAATAGCTCAACTCGTCCCACCTTTATAAAAGGTGGAAACATTTGGGCGCCCGACATTAATTACATCAATGGGCAATTCGTTCTTTACTATTCGATGGCCGAATGGGGGAAAGAATGGAACTGCGGAATCGGTGTAGCCACGTCTTCTTCGCCTCGCGGAGGATTTGTAGACAAGGGAAAACTCTTTACCAGCACCGAAATAGGCGTGCAAAACAGCATCGACCCTTGTTTCTTTCAAGACGACGACGGCAAGAAATACCTCTTTTGGGGTAGCTTTCGCGGTGTCTGGGGCATAGAACTGTCTGCCGATGGACTGGCTTTAAAGCCTGGGGCAGAGAAGTTTCAGATTGGTCCGAACCACAATTGGATGCATCATGGCACAGAGGCCACGATGATTGTTAAACGCAAAGGCTATTATTACTTCCTGGGTTCGCTGGGCAATTGTTGCGAAGGAGCCAACAGCACCTACCGAGTTGTGGTGTCGCGAAGTAAAGACTTGCGTGGCCCATACGTCAATAAGCGCGGTAAGAAGATAATGGATGTGGGCGGTTCGTACGAAAGTGTACTGTCGGGCAACGAACTTGTGGCTGGTCCTGGTCATTGCTCGCAACTGATTATCGACGATAACGGCGATTATTGGATGCTTTATCACGGGTTTGATAAGACAGATATAGATGCTGGTAGGAAACTTTTCGTGGACAAGGTGTTATGGGATGCTGATGGTTGGCCCTATATAGCGGGCAAGCATCCGTCGAAAGGCGGGGCGGTTCCCTTCTTTAAAGATGGCGAACTTAGTGGCATTGCTGATGTGGATGCCACGCAAGATACCTACACCATTGCCCGCGGCGGCGACAATTATTATCAGATCTCAAGCCCCGATAACTCTGCCTTCACTTGGGAACTCTACGCCATAAGCGGCGAAAAGGTAAAAGCAGGCAGAGCCATAAACGCACAAGACTTGTGGCTGAACGATGTGCCCGTGGGCATATATGTGGTAAAGGTGCGGGGAAATAGCGGCAGTGTTAATCAGAAAATCGTAAAGGTTCAGTAGAAATGTCTCTGTATTGAGGCACACATCTTACGCCAGACGTGCAGCAGAACCAACCTAATGCCACGCCCCAAACATCACATTAAGGTGTGGACTAAGAGTAACTAGAAACCTAGAATAGTATTTATTAAAACCAAGAACAATGAAAAGAGAACATCTTTTTAAACGCAGTTGTCTGAATGCAGCATTGATGCTGCTGTTTGGCTGTTGCTCGATAGCGTGCAGCAAAGAGGACAACAATCCCGCTCCTGAGCCTCCAAAGCCCGTGGAAGTGTATCAAGACCTGAAAGTTTTCCAGCTAAACACGTGGTTTGGAGCAACGCAAGTGAACAACGCCTATAATGGATTGGTAGACGTTATTAACCAAGTGGATCCCGATGTTGTGTTGTTGTGCGAGTTGCGTAACGACCTTTTGTTGAAGAAAATCCCCGATGGCGACGGCGAGTACACACATCGCCTATGCCAATCGTTAAAGACAAAGCACCAAAAAGACTACTATGGTAAGAATCATGGCACGTTTGTTGGCGTGCTGTCGAAGTACGAGATAAAGAGTTTTAAGGTTCTTCCCACACCCACCGACAACTATATGATAAAGGTAACGGTGGAAGTTCGTGGTCAAGAGATGACCTTCTATTCTGCACACCTCGACTATAAGCACTATGCCTGCTATCTGCCGAGAGGTTATAACAGTGGTCCTGATTGGTCGAAACTGCCCAATCCCATTACCGATAGCGAACGGATAATGAAAGACAACCGACTGAGTACGCGCGACGAGGCGATGGAAATGTTTCTCGACGATGCCCAAGGCGAGATGAATAAGGGGCGTATCGTTGTCTTAGGTGGCGACTTTAACGAACCATCTGACCTTGATTGGCAGGCCAACACCAAAGATTTGTACAGTCATACGGCGTAGTGGCCAATTGGGATTGCCCTGTAATGCTGAGAAAGGCTGGTTTCGTAGACACTTATCGCGAGAAATTCCCCAACCCCGTAACACATCCGGGTTTCACATTCCCTGCCGATAACAAGGATGCCAGTAT
>NZ_HE999453.1:91420-104883 GCF_000312305.1 Prevotella conceptionensis 9403948
AGTATAGGCCAGCTGTCTTTCTGTCCCGAATACGACGAGCGCGACCGTATCGACTTTGTGTATTATAACAAGTCGCAACCTGTTGAATTGCTGAAAGCCGAACTCGTTGGGCCGTCTGGTTCCATCTATTTTGGCAAGCGCGGAGCCAACGATTCGAAAGATACCTTTATCGAACCAACAGGAACTTGGCCCACTGATCATAAGGGAAACCTTACCACACTTAAAGTTCGCGTGAAGAAATAGGCGCGACATAAGATTGTAAATACATAGTTAACATTAAGACGAAACCACAATATGAAAAGGAATAAACCCACAATGAGGCGTTGGATATACGCACTCTTCATAGCCGCTTTGTGTGGCAATATTGCTGCTTGCGGCGATAAAGATGAAGACAACACTCCGAGTTACAACCCCAATGTGCCTGTAACCATCAGCCGTTTTACGCCTGCCGAGGGCAGCGAAGGCCAAGAAATGGTTATCTATGGCACAAACTTCGGACTCGACTCTACACAGGTAAACGTAACGATTGGCGGAAAGAGAGCCAAGTTAAGTTACGTAAAGGCCGACAGTATAGGCTGTATTGTGCCTTATTGGACTGAGTCGGGACGGTTTGAAGTGGAGGTGAAGGTGGATCAACAATCAGCCAAGGCCACTACAAAGTTTGCATACGCCAGTCCGTTGGTGGTGCGCACACTGATAGGCTACCGTATAAGCGACGGCGACCCAGGATGGAAAGACGGCAAGTTTGGCACTGGCAAGGACGATGGTTCGGCCACTTTCGGCAAGCAAGCCGCCTTTATGAAGTTCGACCCGCAGAACCACGACCACCTATATGTTGCATACGAAGATTTCGATTATAGTGGCTTTGGTGTGCAACTCTTCGATTTGAAGGCGAAGACTGTTACTACCGTGATGCACGGCAGTAAGTGTTTCGAAGGCAAACGCTTACGTGCAATAGACTTTACGGCAAAGGGCGACATGGTGGTTGCCACCGACCGCGACGACAGCGGAGAGCGTTCTACAAGCGTATGGATTGTTAAACGCAACGCCGATGGCAGCTTTACAGACGAGTCTAAGTGCGAGGTGCTGGCCGCTTACAAGCAATGTAACACTGTAGCCGTGCACCCTGTTAACGGAGAACTATACTTCAACAGCTACGGCAACAATGCGATTTATCGCCTTGACGTGGCCAAATACTATGCCAATGCCTCGGAAACAACTCCTTGGGACCCATATCTCACGGGCAACAACTATGAGCAAATGCTCTCCCTTGGTGCTAGTCGTTGGAACTTTAACATCACCATGCACCCCACAGGCAAGTACGCTTACGTAATAGCACTGAACCAACACTGCATCTATCGTATGGATTACGACGAGGCTACCAAGCGTTTCAAGCAGCCTTACCTCGTTTCGGGGCAGCAAGGTGTGAAGGGATGGGCCGATGGTAAGGGCGACGGTACGTTAATGAACTTCCCCTATCAAGGCATATTTGTGAAGAATGCAGACTACGTGGCACAGGGCAAGGAAGACGTTTACGACTTCTACTTCTGCGATTACGATAACTATTGCGTGCGTTACCTCACACCCGAAGGTCGTGTTCGCACCTTTGCAGGGCGCGGAGCAACGTCGGCAATGGGCGATGGCAACACTTGGGGGCCAGATGATGGCGACTTACGAGAGACGGCACGCTTTGGAAGTCCTACGGGCATTGCCTATGATGAGCGTACAGAAACATTCTATGTTTTCGACACCTATTATAAGAGTGTGAGAACAATAAGCCGTTGAAAACACACCTTTAACCATACGTGGCATCGCCAAGCCTTTTAGGTTGCATGGCCAAATGGTTGGCGATGCCACGGCAGGTTACTTGTTTGGCGTCTTTCGCATAGAGAGACGGTATGGCCTGAAGATAGATAACGTCAACTGTTATTGACGATATTCACAGCATAAAAACAACAGAGAAAACGATGAAACGAATAAAAGTCATTCTGCTAGGTTGGGCGTTTGTAGCGAACATTAGTCCGTTACAAGCGCAAGGCTTGTCGATGTCGCTTAGCCTAAAAACGCCAGGCAATCCGTCTGAAACGCGCCAATTGCAACAACAAGGGCAGTGTTGGACGACCGATGGACCATTAAGCGTTGTGTCTTCTACTACGAAAGACGGCGACGACGAACTGCTGACTGTCACCCTCTCGGCGCGCGAAAAGGTGTATTTCCACCTCGAACTCAGCCTCAACACAGGCTTGTCGTCTAGCGAGACAGAGTTTTACATGCCTGGTTTCTGGTATCATCGCAACATGCGCTCACCCCAAGAGGCTCCTTCTTTCAAAACGAGTAAGCATTGGTGTTTTAGAGAAGACCGTATGTCTACACCGTTAACTAGTGCTTTTAACCCACACGATGGGCAAGGCATATCCGTATTGCGCGTGTTAGACACACCTTGCGACGTACAAGTTCAGCTAACTACGGGCGAGATAATACTTCCTGGACGCACATCCGTGGGTTATGCAGGTTTCGACGGCGAGGGAAACACCGTGGCCTTAAAGTTTGGCTATCCTTATAAGGAAACTCCCAAACGATATATCCGCAAACTAACACTCATAGACCCCGTAACGGCTTTTGCCAAGCTAGAAAAGGGTGAACAGCAAACCTTGCGTTGGCGCATACACCGCTATAAAGCTAATGATTTCGGCAGCTTTGTTACGCAAGTGTGGCAATATTGCTACGACCGCATGCAGCCACAACCCCTGAAAAGTGCCTACACGGGTGCAGAAGTGAAAGCTGCCCTCAGCGATTACTTCCGCCATTCGTTCGTAGACCGCTACCCATTGAAATACAATTCGGGGCTCTCACTTCGGGTTAACGACTGCCTACCGGAAACAGAAATGCAGATAGGCTTTTGCGGACGTGTGTTGCTTAATGCCTTCAACGAGATAGAATACGGTGTCGAAACAAAAGACGAAGACCTTGTTAACAAGGGGCAAGCCATCTTCGACAGTTTTCTGAGCAACGGATTTGGGGAAGGTGGCTACCTGCACGACTTCGTAAACTTCCGCGATGGTTTCCCAAAAGAAAGCATCCATTCCATTCGTCAGCAAAGCGAGGCTGTGTATGCTGTACTACATTATTTAAAATATGAGAAGAGCCACGGTCGTCGCCACATAGAATGGGAGCGGCGCATACGTACCATTCTCGACAACTTCGTTGCCTTAATAAAAGGTGATGGTCACTTCGCTCGCAAGTTTAAGTCTGATGGAACGGACGTCGACGCATCGGGAGGTAGCACTCCTTCGGCAACCTCAGCATTGGTGATGGGTTGGAAATACTTCGGCAACAAGAACTATTTGCAAGCCGCTCGCCGAACGGTAAGCTATGTGGAGAAGAACATTATCTCGCAAAGCGACTATTTCTCGTCTACGCTCGATGCCAATTGCGAAGACAAGGAGGCCGCCATTGCCGCCGTAACAGCCACCTATTATCTGGCTATGGTTACCAAGGGCGAGGAGCGAAAGCATTATATCGAGCTGTGTAAGCAAGCCGCATACTTCGCCATCTCGTGGTATTACACGTGGGATGTGCCTTTTGCGCCTGGGCAGATGACGGGCGAACTGGGACTGAAAACACGCGGGTGGGGTAATGTTTCGGTAGAGAATAACCACATAGACGTGTTTGTTTTCGAACTTCCTCACATCCTTAGCTGGCTGGCTCAGCAAACGGGCGAGCAGCGTTTTAAGGGCATGTACGATGTTATTACGTCTTCGCTTAGTCAGCTGTTGCCTGTTGCCAACAACCTTTGCGGTGTGGGTAAGCAGGGCTTCTATCCCGAAGTGGTGCAGCATACCACGTGGGATTACGGACACAATGGCAAGGGATTTTATAACGACATCTTTGCGCCTGGCTGGACGATTGCCTCCCTTTGGGAACTATATTCGCCTAATCGTACAACAGATTTCTTGAAATAATACGGCTGTTTTTCGGTTTGTTTGAATAATTTCGTACCTTTACGCAACAAACTAATGCAGATGAAGAGAATAAGATTGATGATAGCAGCGTTGCTTCTGCTTGTCGGAAGACAGGCAGGAGCAACATCCTGTTCAGGCATATCGGCGTGGAGTCGGGACTGTCGCAAAGTACCGTGCTCGCCATCTTGCAAGACCGAACAGGCCTGATGTGGATAGGTACGAAATCTGGACTAAACCGTTACGATGGCACCTTATTTAAATGGTATTACAGTTATCCCGACGGACATAGCCTAGGCAGTAGCTATATCAACGCGCTTTTCGAAGACGCGAACGGCCGAATATGGGTGGGAACAGATTGTGGCGTGTGGATTTACAGTCCATTGACCGACTCTTTCAACCGTTTCGACAAACGAAGTGCCGACGGCGTGAGCATCACCAACATGGTGAACGTGATAAAAGGTCATGGCGACAAGATATACATCACGGCTAACGAACAGGGCGTTTTCTGCTACGATTTACGCCGCAACCACCTTTCGCACTTCCGATTAAAGGGATATCCCAACGTTGCAGGCATGGCCATTGGCGACAACGGAGCGGTGTGGCTCGGGCTTTTCGGAGGCGGACTATACACCACCGACCACGCCTTTCGCACGCTTACGCCCTTTCGCACACAAGATGGGCAAACGCCCTTTGCAGGAAACATTGTTTCGGCCATACTGCCCTTGGGCAACGGGCGCTACGCCATTGGCACCGACCGACAAGGACTTTCGCTTATAGATGCTGCACGCCACAGTTTCGAGCCCCTAGTAACCAGTATCGAAGGAAAGGAACTTTTCGTGCGTAACCTTATACTAAGTCATCGTGAGGTATGGGCGGCAACCGAGCAAGGCATGCTGGTTTACAACCTAGACACCCACGCCATACAACACTTTACCTACAATCCCACAGACCCTTTCTCCATATCCGATAATCCGCTTTATTGCCTCTACAAAGACCGCGAGGGCGGTTTGTGGGCTGGTTCTTATTTTGGCGGACTGAATTACTTGCCTGCCATACACCCCGTTTTCGAACGTTTTGTGCCACAAGGTAGCGCAAACGGACTACATGGACGGCGCGTGCGAGAGATGGTTATGGACAAACAAGGGAGAATATGGATAGGAACAGAAGACGGCGGACTGAACTGCATGGAACCCGACAGCGAAACATTTAGCCATATTGCAGCTAGCAACGCCTTCCCAAACGTGCATGGACTTTGCGTGGACGGCAACGAATTGTGGGTGGGCACCTTTGCCTCGGGCCTAAAAGTTATTGATACGCGCACCCACCAAGTAGTGAAATCGTTCAAGGCCGACGGCCGTTTGGGGTCGCTCCACGATAACACCATATTTAGTATAGCGCGTTCGCCCCAGGGCGTAATGTACCTTGGCACCATACGCGGATTATGTACCTACGACGCCAACACCCAATCTTTTGTCTACGATAAAGCCGTGCCGCCCGTGCTCATCAACGATGTAAGTTTCGATTCGCACGGAAACCTATGGCTAGCCACACAAACCAATGGCGTATTTATGCGCCACAATGGCCGTTGGACAAACTTTAAAGCAACCCAATCGGGGCTTACTTCAAACAAGGCCCTGAGCATTTACGAAGATAGCGAAGGCACTATTTGGGTGACCACGCAGGGCGGTGGCGTGTGCAGGTTCAACTTTTCCACCCGCCGTTTCAAACCTTTACAGCAAGGTGTACTTAACAGCACGTCTACGTTTTTCCGCATGGAAGAAGATGGCGATGGTGTGCTTTGGCTTTCAGGCTATGCTGGTTTCGTGCGCTACGACCCCCATAGCGGCGACGTACGCACCTATAATAATAGCACGATGCTGCTCGACAACCAGTTTAACTATAACTCATCACTTATTGACAAGCGTGGACGCATTTACTTTGGAAGCCTTAGCGGCATTGTGCGCTTTTCGCCTTCGGCATTGAAAAAAGAACAGCGCATGCCCCGACTTGTGGCCACCGATTTATATATAGGCAACGAACATGTAGACAACTTCACAAAGGGCACGCCCTTGGAACAGAACATTGTGTTTACTCGTAAACTATCGTTGGCCTATAACCAAAACGCGTTTAGGTTACATGTTGTGCCCCTAAGCTATTCAAGGCAAAATTGGGGCGCGTTAGAATACAAGCTCGAAGGGTTCGACAAGAGTTGGCAACCTATGGGGGGCAGACTTCTTTATGACCTACGCCAACCTTCCTGCTGGCTCTTATCAGCTAATTGTGCGCATGAAAGACCAAAACGGAAAGGCTTATCCTGGCGAGTATAAGCTAGACATCGACGTGCGCCCATTCTTCCTATTCTCCATTTGGGCCAAACTATTCTATGTGGTTTTGCTCGCCGTTTTGGTGTGGTTGATGATGCGTTATTGGAACCGTCGTGCCGAAACGCGTCGCCGACAGGCTATGGAGGCCTTCGAAACGCGCAAAGAACAAGAACTATATCAAAGCAAGATACACTTCTTTACCAACGTGGCGCACGAGATACGCACGCCGCTTACGCTGATTTTAGGGCCGTTGGAAAACATTCTCGGCACGCAGAAGGTGAAAGACAACGATGTGAGAGACGATCTCAACATCATGTACGAGAATACGCAAAGGCTTACCGACCTGATAAACCAACTGCTGGATTTTCGCAAAACTGAGAAAGACGGCCTACGCCTCAACTTCGAATATTGCAACCTCACGAAACTGGTTACCGATACATATAACCGTTTCCGTTCGGCTATGCGCGAGAAGAACATCAACGCCACGTTATCGTTGCAAGGCAACAATTTGCATGGCTATGTTGACCACGAGGGCTTTACCAAGATTGTAAGCAACCTGATTAACAACGCTGTGAAGTACTGTCTGTCGTATATCTCGGTGACATTGAAGACCGACGACACGCAACTTTTCCTCACCGTGGCCAACGATGGCAACATCATACCCAGAGATTTGCGTGAAAAGGTATTCGAGCCTTTCTTCCATATCGACACAGCCGAACACTCCACATCGGGCACGGGCATTGGTTTAGCTCTCGCTCGTTCGCTAGCCGAACTGCACAATGGCCACTTACGCATGGGTGATGAGGCGGATATGAATGTGTTTGTGCTTACCTTGCCCTTGATGCAAGAAGTGCCCGTAAGGTTGGGAGGCAATGGAATAGGAGACGTAACGCCTGCGAAAGCTGAACTCACAATCACGCAAGTGGCGCATACCAAGCCGCATACCCTACTGCTTGTAGAGGATAACGTGCAGATGTTGGAGTACGAAAAGCGGTGCTTGGAAAAAGAATACAACATCGTTACGGCCACCGACGGCGAAGAGGCTTTGCTGCAAATGGAGCGTAACAACGTGAACCTTGTGGTTACAGACGTAATGATGGAACCTATGGATGGTATGGAACTGTGTCGTCGTATTAAGTACAACGTCGACCTTTCGCACATTCCCGTAATCATATTATCGGCCGTTACCTCCGAACGAGGTAAGATGGAGGGGATGGAAAGCGGCGCAGATGCCTACATCGTGAAACCATTCTCCATGAACTTCCTTTCTCAAACTGTGCAAAACCTATTGCGACAGCGCGAGGAAATAAAAAAGATGTACGCCACTTCGCCATTTGTTTCGGCGTCATCGGCCTCTATCAGTCCTGCCGACGCCGAGTTCTTGGAGAGGTTGAAGGCGGCTGTTATGCGCAACATCGGCAACAGCGACTTTAATGTAGACCTCTTGGCGGCCGAAATGAACATGAGTCGCACGAGCCTTAACCGCAAGGTGCGCGGCACGCTAGACCAGTCGCCCAACAACTATATACGTATAGAAAGACTTAAAGCGGCTGCCGAAATGCTTAAAACAGGCGACAAGAAAGTGAACGAAGTGTGTTACGACGTGGGCTTTTCTAGTCCAAGTTATTTCACCAAATGCTTTTACGAACAATTTGGCATTTTGCCCAAAGAATTTAATAAAGAACAATGAGACATTCAGCAAAACCCATTCTTACGGCGACATTGCTTGCATGGCTGTCGCTGTCAGCCCAATTTTCGTTGGCACAGACGTCGACTTACAGTAACCCCGTGATAGACAAGAGCGCGCCCGACCCTACGGTGATACGCGCCGAAGACGGCACATACTATCTTTATGCCACAGAAGATACGCGCAACGTGCCCATATACCACTCGACTAACCTTGTTGATTGGAAGTTGGTGGGCACGGCCTTTACCGACAATTCGCGCCCCAAATGGCTACCGAAAGGCGGTATTTGGGCTCCCGACATTCAGCGCGTTGGCGGTAAATACCACCTGTACTATTCTAAATCGGTATGGGGTGGTGAATGGGATGCAGGTATCGGCGTTGCTGTGAGCAATGGTCCTGCCGGTCCCTTTGTCGACCGCGGCTGTATGTTTACAAGCAAACAGATTGGCATTCAAAACTGTATCGACCCCTTTTATATCGAAGACGGGGGCAAGAAATACCTTTTCTTCGGTTCGTTTCATGGCATTTACGGTGTAGAGTTGAGTGCCGATGGCTTGCACGTAAAGCAGGGCGTTAAGCCACGCAAGGTTGCAGGAACGTTTATGGAGGCAACTTACATCAGGCGGCGTGGGGGATATTATTACCTCTTCGGGTCGGCAGGCACTTGCTGCGAGGGGGCTCGTAGCACGTACCGAATAACCATTGGCCGCTCTAAGAGTCTTTTCGGACCCTACTTAAACAAAGCTGGCCAGCGTCTGCTCGATAACCATTACGATGTGTTGTTGAGTAAGAACGACAATGTTGTTGGCCCTGGGCATAACGCAGGGCTGATTACCGACGATGCGGGCAACGACTATATGTTTTATCATGGCTTTAAGGCATCCAACCCCGATGATGGTCGGGTGGTGTGGCTCGACCGCATAGAGTGGGCCGATGGATGGCCCTTGGTAACAGGAAACGGGCCTTCGAAGACGGGCACAGCACCAACAGTGAAACAGGGTAGTCGTGGTGTGGCCACGCGTTCAGGGCTATACCCCAACGATTTCGAGGCCTATGTCAATGGCAAGCGCACACGCCTTTACACGTTGGTTAACCATAAAGGCATGGAGGTTTGCCTAACAAACTTTGGCGCGCGCATTGTTTCCATCATGGTTCCCGACAGGCGTGGCACACTGCGCGATGTGGTTTTGGGTTACGACAATATTGCCCAATATGCCGACTATCAGCATTTCGGGTCGGATTTTGGGGCGGCAATCGGACGTTACGCCAACCGAATTAACCAAGGACGCATTGTTGTAGACGGCAAAACAGTGCAGTTGCCTCGCAACAATTATGGGCATTGCCTGCATGGAGGCTTTACGGGTTGGCAATATCAAGTGTACGATGGTAAGCAACTTAACGACTCAACGGTGGAGATGAGCCTTGTTTCGCCCGATGGCGACAATGGTTTTCCCGGCACTGTTCGTGCCACTGTGCGTTATACACTCACGGCCGACAACGCCATTGACATTCGTTATGATGCCACAACAGATAAGAAAACGGTTATCAACATGACCAACCACTCGTACTTTAACCTCAACGGCAATCCTTCGCAACATGGCGAGAACCAAGTACTTTACATCAATGCCGACCGCTATACGCCTGCCGACACTACCTATATGCCTACTGGTCAAATGCTGAAAGTTGCTGGCACGCCTATGGATTTCCGCAAGCCTACGCCGTTAAGTAAAGACATCAACAACCAACGCTTTGCCATGACTCGCAATGCACGTGGGTTCGACCATAACTGGTGCTTGAATACTTGGCACAACGGACAACCCGACGAACGAGCTGTGGCGGCCTCGTTGTACAGTCCCCAAACGGGAATTATGCTCCAAGTGTTTACCAACGAACCTGGCATACAGGTTTACACGGGTAACTTTCTCGATGCCTCCTTTGCTGGTAAGCATGGCTATCGCTACCCCAAACATTCGGCCGTGTGCCTAGAAACGCAGCATTACCCCGATAGTCCTAACCGCCCCGAATGGCCTAGCGCATGGCTCGAACCTGGTAAAAAGTATAGCAGCCACTGCGTGTATAAGTTTTCTATGCGGTGAAAAGGCTTATAAAGGTGAAAAGGTGAAAGGGTGAAAGGGTGAAAAGGTGAAAGGGTGAAAAGATGAAAAGGTGAAAGGGTGAAAAGGTGAAAGGATGAAAGAGTGAAAGGGTGAAAAGGTGAAAAGATGAAAGGGTGAAAGGATGAAAAGGTGAAAAGGTGAAAGGATGAAAGAGTGAAAGGGTGAAAAGGTGAAAAGGTGAAAAGGTGGCTGTGCCTGCTGATGGACGAGTTGGTCTAGTATAACTAGAAAACCCAGTGAGACCTAGGAGGACTAGTATAGCTAGAAAGGCTAGATAAGAATGCTGGCCCACTTGTTAACTTGCCCACTTATTAACTCGTTCCCTTGTCTGCTTGTGATTGTTTGTTAATTGGTGTATGAAACTTCACCGATAAACAACAATCACAAGCTGTTTTTTATTTATTGCTGTCTGGGTAAATATTTCGTCTCGGCCTACTGTTAGAGAGTAAGGAATAATGAAGCCGTCTTGACTTTTAATATTTCTACAAACTGAGAGGGGTGCAAAACAAGTCAACTCACTGGCTTATATACTCACGAAAACCCAACAATCGCCGAAGACATCAACTTACTAACTCACCAACTCATAAGCTCACCAACTCATCAACTCAAAAACTCACCAACTCAAAAGCTCATCAACTCATAAGCTCATCAACTCAAAAACTTAAATCACTAACTTTTATTTTACAATAGCGTTATAAATTTCGCTCTGTTCTAGCGAAAATATAGGTAAAAAAGTAGGTAAAAAGCCACTTTTTCTACCCTTTCATGCCTTGGGGTTTGTCTATTTTTAAGCCTAGGACCTGCATTTAGCACCATTTTGCCTTTCTAGTTTGGTCGCCAGCTCGTAATTTTTAAAGTCCAATTACCCACTTTTAGCTACTAAAACCCCACCTTTTAATGGCTATTTTGCCCTTTTTAGCCATGTGTTTTATGGCTCTGAAAGGTTTTATTTATACAATTGCTGTGGAAGTTTATGCTTTTCGTCTCGCATTTAGCAGCATTTTGGCTTTCGTTTTGCACCAAAACACCTTGCGTTTTGCACCAAAACGCAAGGTGTTTTGGTGCAAAACGCACTCCATTTAGCGGCAAAACGCACTCCATTTTGCAGCAAATAACCCCGAAACTGGTGCAAATGGCGGTTGCTTTAAATAAAAATTCATTTTGCCAACATTCACATGCAACCCCTTTTTGCATCAAAACAAACCTTCGCGAGAATCGATTTTTTGCGATAAGGTGAGCGATTGGTGGACGAAAAGGGCACTCATAATGTTAAATTTCTTGCTAAAAACTAGACAAAACGAATTTGCAGTAAACACACGCGAGTGGGAAACGGCACAGTATAGAAATCTTAAATGTCAAGACGACTTCAATAATAATGGTCATTTAAAAGATTATTCATTGCGCCTAAGCTTATGAGTTTGTGAGTTTGTGAGTTTATAAGTCAATGAGTTTATAAGTTAATGAGTTTATAAGTTAATGAGTTTATAAGTTAATGAGTTTATAAGACAATAAAACTTACCAACTCTTAAACTAATCCACTAACATACCAACTCATAAACTTACCAACTCACAAACTTACCACCTCACCACCTCATAAACTAACTCACTATTCCTTTGGAGTAGGGGATTTCCTTTCGTGTTTAGGGAAAAACCTTTTGGCAGGGCTTATAATTGGGCTAACTTTGCAAATGTAAAAAGGGAATAAAGGCCAAAAGGCAATCCCCAAAGAGGCGGCCATAGGCTACCCCACAAAGACAAAGAGAGAGACAGAGGACCAAGACTGAGCTGGCCTCCAAAAAATTAGAATCGAGTTATAAACATCTTTAAAAAGAACGATTATGAAGAAGCTATTAATAACCCTGCTTACTCTGCTGGCTTATGCTTATCAGGCTAAGGCGATGAGTTTCGAACAAGCGCGGCAACAAGCCCTCTTCCTCACCGATAAGATGGCGTACGAGCTGAACCTCACCGACGACCAGTATGAGGCTGCTTACGAAATAAACCTCGATTACTTGCTTAGCATCGACCATTACGACGACCTCTACGGCATCTATTGGCGCAGGCGCAACCAAGACTTGGGTTATATACTATACGATTGGCAATATAGGGCATACTGCCAGGCCAATTACTTCTACCGTCCTCTTTACTACGACACTGGTTATTGGCGGTTCCGCATATACGCTCGCTATCCCTATCGCGACTATTATTACTTCGGTCGCCCCGTATTTTACAACACTTACCGCGGCACCAGCGGTTGGTATAACGGGAGCAGCAGGTACAGCGGAAGGCAATTCGGCGGAGGACGCAGCTATGGCATGCGCGATGGTTTCCAACGTGGCGACTATGGACGCGGATTTAGGTTTGGCGGCTTTACCGATAACAGCTACGACAATTACGGCTATGGCTACGACGCACCGCAAAGATCTTACTCTGGTCGCGACTATGGCACGTACAATTACAATTATCCTAGCCAGTCTAGGCGTTCGGGCAGCAGCCGTTACGGTTCAGGGCGCGATTTTGGTTATGGCGAAAGTTGGAATGATGGTTACGAGCGTCAAAGCAGCACGCGGAGTACGGCACGCATAAACAGTGATTACGACGACAACTTTGGCAGCGGAAACTTTGGGGGCGCACGTTATTTCAGTGGCTCTGATGCAAGTGGCTCGGCCGAAGTGCCCAACAGCAAGTTCAGCCCTAGCCGTTCGCAAGGCTCACAGCCTTCAACATCGGGACGTTCGTTCGGTGGAAACACAGGTGGTTCGTCTTTCAGCAATACGCAACAAAGCGTAACACCATTTAATTCCACACGTTCGCAAGGTGGTTCTACCCCTTCAACTTCCGGTCGTTCGTTTGGCGGAGCTAACAATAGCGGCACGACATATACGCCACAACATAACAATACGAACTCCTCGAACACCAACTCTGGCGGTGTGCACTTCGGGGGACGAAGATAAAAAACAATTAGGTATTAGGCTGGCTTTGCCATAGGCCCAGTATGTTAAGGGGATGCGGGGAAAGTAGTCGACTGGATGTTGGTTTATTCCCCAACTACATCCCATAACATAGGCAAAAGATTGAATAAGGATTGAATCTCAAATCAGGTATAGCATTAGAAAGTAAAGATTATTCAGGAAACAAAGAAAGAAAAGAGAGTTGTTAATGACAACGGGATGCTTTGTGATAAAGCATCCCGTTTTGCATTTTCCTGGTGTAAGTGGAAGGCTTAAAGTCAAAAAGAAATGGTTTAGGAATCAACCAATCGGGAATTGATGGTTAGAAGTAAATCCACCGCTTCCTTGTATTCCGCGATGTTTTCAAGAAAGCTCATCGCAGCTTGCCTGAACTCCTCCTTCGTTCTGCAAAGTAAGCATCC
>NZ_HE999453.1:106059-109658 GCF_000312305.1 Prevotella conceptionensis 9403948
ATTGGATGCTTACTCTGCAAATTCTATTTCCCAAATCCATTTACTTTTGACTATAACATGCCACAGGAGGGTGATAGAGAAAAATATTTGCTACCCCTACGCCATCAACCATGTGGACAAGGGCGCAAAGACTGGGCATGCCTTAGCATTTATCGTTGCCACTCCTTCCGCCCGATGTTCAGTCTTGGGCAAACCATCACGGCTGGTCGTAGGCAAAAGGAGCAGGTTGCACACCTAGGTAAAGTCTCTATCTCTGCCCTCAAGTTGTAGAAATTTCGAAAGGTAAAAGGCTTAAAAATGTGAATTTATGGCGATGTTTCACGTGAATTTATTTTACATTAATAAGCGTGTAAGCCCATCTTTCCCAATGTGCTGCGCATTATTTGCTACATCGGTTTCGTAAAATAGAGTCTTCTCAGTATTGTAAAATAAAGGTAGTTATTGACCTTGTGGAGATGGTTTGTGAAGGATGTGCGGTGAAATCTCCCAATCACAAACAGGCATAACAACGACTATAACCCCGATTTGTTGTTTGCATTTCGACATCGAAGACACCACGTACACAACCATTCGGAACTGAAAACAACTAGCAAAGAGTCTTCCTGCAATGCACTTCTGCTGCATACCTAAACTTTACGGCCCACAAAGCGGTGAGATTATCAAATATTATTGTACCTTTGTTGCGAGCTTTATACTCCAAAAGGGGGGCGTTGTTTGGTCTTGCCAATTTGCATTGGCCATCCAGCACAAAGCCCCCACACTGTGCACATTGAAGTGATAAGGCCAAGATAACTTCTTCGAAAACGAGCAAAGTTTAATTGATAATGAGCGAAAACATCAACAAGGGAAAAAAGAAAAATAAGGGTAAACAAAAGGTAAGGAAAAGAATTTCCCACTTGGTGATGCCCAAAGGTATGAACTTGGAAGAGTGGCAGGTGGCATTGAGAAGGCAGGTGGCCAGAGAAGAGCGACTGCATGTTGCTGCCGTAGACGACAAGCTGCAGCCCGGAGAGTACATAGTGACCAATCCCAAAAACGAACAACAATATAAAGTTGTGTACCGCGGGGCAAACAGCCAGTGGAATTATTGCTCGTGTTTTGATTTCCGCACGTCACAACTTGGCACATGCAAGCACATAGAAGCATTGAAACTCACGTTTGGCGGGCGACGAAAAGTGCACAGGGAGCTGCCGTCCTACTCTTCCGTATACATCGATTACAGGCAAGGCCGCCAAGTGCGCATACGCATCGGCTGCGACAACAGCGAGGCGTTTAAGATGTTGGCGAATGATTACTTTGACGAGCATTTAGCGTTGAAACCAACAGCTTATGCCCATTTCCATGAGTTCTTGGCCAAGGCCCGAGAACTCGATGCCGGGTTTAGATGTTACCCCGATGCGCTGCAATATGTTGTTGAACGCCGAGAAAACATTGAAAGGGCGGCATGGGTTGACGCTTTGGGGCAGGAAGATTTCAACTCTCTGCTGCACACCCGCCTCTATCCTTATCAGGTTGAGGGCATAAAGTTTGCCTTAAAGGCTGGCAAATCCATCATCGCCGACGAGATGGGACTGGGCAAAACCATTCAAGCCATCGCCACAGCGCAGATGTTAAGGCACAAGGCACTGGTGGGAAATGTACTCATCGTGTGTCCCACATCGCTGAAATACCAATGGAAACGCGAAATAGAACGATTTACAGGCGAAACAGTTCACGTTATAGAGGGCGACTTGTTGGCCAGATGCAAACAATATGAAGGTCAAGAACCCTATCGCATCATATCATACAACGCATTAAGCAACGATTTGAAGCTTCTCAAAAGCATAGAGGTAGACATGTTGGTGATAGACGAGGTGCAACGACTTAAGAATTGGAACACGCACATCGCCAAAGCGGCTCGCAAAGTGAACGCCCTATATGCCGTGGTGCTATCGGGTACGCCTTTGGAAAACCGCTTGGAAGAACTCTATTCGGTGGCCGAACTGGTAGACCAATTCGCACTTAGCCCCTATTATAAGTTCAAAGACCGGTACATTATGCTCGATGAGAGAGGTGCTACCGCGGGCTATCGTAATCTGAACGAATTGGGCGAGCGCATCAAACGTTTCTTGATACGGAGGCGCAAACGCGACGTAAACTTGCAAATGCCCGAAAGACAAGACAAACTCTTGTTCGTACCCATGACTAAGCAACAGATGGTGCAACACGATGAGGCGCGCTGGCATGTGTCGGTGCTGTTGAAGAAATGGCAGAACATGCACTTCTTGTCTGAAACAGACCGCAATAGGCTGATGAAGCACCTCTCGCAGATGCGTATGCTGTGCGACAGCACCTATATATTAGACCAAAAAACGCGGTTCGACACAAAAGTAACCGAGGTGATAAACATCGTGCGCAATGTTATAGAAAGCGGCGGCGAGAAATTGGTGGTGTTTAGCCAGTGGGAACGAATGACAAGACTGGTGGCTAAAGAATTGGAAAAGGAAGGCATCGGCTTTGAATATCTGCATGGCGGCATCCCCTCGATACGGCGTAAAGACCTTGTAAACAACTTTATGGACGAACCCCACTGCCGCGTTTTCCTCTCTACCGACGCGGGAAGCACTGGGTTGAACCTGCAAGCGGCCTCCGTCGTGGTGAACATAGACCTGCCTTGGAACCCTGCCGTGCTTGAACAACGCATCGCACGTGTTTACCGTCTGGGGCAGAAACGCAACATACAGGTGATAAACCTCGTGTCGGCAGGCACGTTCGAAGAAGACATGCTGGGTAAATTAAAGTTCAAATCCTCTCTTTTCGAAGGGGTCTTGGATGGCGGAGAGGACACTATCTTTGCCCAACAAGGCAAGTTTGACGAGATGATGGCCGAACTAAACAAGACGATGGGCAGCTCGGCAGACACCCACACTGGCGAAAGCCCCATTGACAACGACGAGCAAGAGCTGGTTGTGGGCAATGAAACGATGGAAGACAACGCTCCCGAAACAAACGAAACGGAAGTGTTTGACGATGACGATTTGGCCGAAAATGAAGAAGAAACGCGCAATAATGAAGAAAGCGAAGTAAGTGCGCACACCATAGCCGACAACGAGGGCGGAAACACCAATGCAGAACGTGCAAGGGAAAGCAAAACACCGCAAGGCGAGTACGATAACACTACGGCAGTCACTCATTTTGATTTTGGCACACCAACTGATGATGAAACTGAAGACAATGCTGCCGAGTATGAGGACAATGCCGTTGAGCACGAAGGCGAAATGGCCGAGAACAAGGACTTCGGACGCGGAGACACACCCAAGAATGCGGCAAAAGGAAACGCCAATGTCACACCCACCCATAGCCACAGCAGCCGCAGCGCAAACCCATCTACGCCCAAAGAGTTGGTACATGCAGGGCGTACGTTCTTCCAAGGGCTTGCAGACACGCTTAAGTCGCCAGAGGCAACAAGGCAGCTGGTGGAAGAACTGGTGGAAGAAGACCCCGAAACGGGAGCGACACATATCAAGATAGCCATACCCGACAAAAAGAGCGTGGAGGTTTTGCTGGGTTTCTTCGGCTCGCTGCTTGCCGCCAATAAGTCGCAAGAGGAAGACTAACGC
>NZ_HE999453.1:109787-119153 GCF_000312305.1 Prevotella conceptionensis 9403948
AGGAACAACTAACGGCCTAGAAACAGGCTAATGAGCGCCTTAAAGAGGCAAGCCCACGAGCCTAAAAGGCTGAAACAGCTGCAATGCCGACTGCTATGGCTGCAAGAAACGCTGCGTAAGGCCGCCGTATTCGTCTATGCGGCGATCGCGGAAAAATGGCCACCAACGGCGCACTTGCTCGCTGTGAGCCAAGTCTATATCTATAATGGCGCGCTGTTCTTCGGTGTCGTTGGCCCGGAAAAGCAGTTCGCCTTGCGGACCAGATACGAACGAACTGCCCCAAAAGTTGATGCCTGGCGTTTGTTGCGAAGGGTCTGGCTCGAAACCAACGCGGTTAACTGCCACCACAGGCAGGCCGTTGGCCACGGCGTGTGCGCGCTGTATGGTTGTCCAAGCATCGCGTTGGCGTTGCTGTTCGGCCTCATCGTCGCTGGCTGCATAGCCAATGGCGGTGGGATAGATAAGCAAGTCGGCTCCGCGCATGGCCATCAGTCGGGCTGCTTCTGGATACCATTGGTCCCAACAAACCAGCACGCCCAATCGTCCAACGCTTGTGTTGATGGGCTCAAAGCCCAAGTCGCCCGGCGTAAAGTAAAACTTCTCGTAGTAAGCAGGGTCGTCGGGGATGTGCATCTTACGATAAATGCCTGCCACATTGCCGTCTTTTTCCATCACCACTGCCGTGTTATGGTAAAGCCCTGGTGCTCTTTTCTCGAACAGCGAGGTAACAATCACCACGCCATGTTCCTTGGCCAATTGGCCAAAGAATTGTGTTGACGGACCAGGAATGGGTTCGGCAAGGTCGAAAACGTCTACTTGTTCTTCTTGGCAGAAGTACAACGAATTGTGTAGTTCTTGCAGAACGATGAGTTGTGCGCCCTCCTTGGCCAGCTGAGCAATGCCGTTGGCCAGTCGGTTCATGTTGTCTTGTGTGTCGGCAGTGTTGTGTTGTTGTATTATTCCTGTTCTAAGCATTTTTTTCTTTGTCGTGGTTTTATGGGTTATTGGCAATCACGCCTTGTGGGAATTGCATGGTAAGACAATGCAGCGAACCATGTTGTTTGATAACGGTGCGTGCGTCTATGCCTATGATTTCGCGGTAAGGATAGGCTTGGGCGATGGTTTGCAGCGCCTGTTTATCCTTTGCGGGTTGTGCATAGGTGGGGCAAATAACGGCTCCGTTGATGATGAGGAAGTTGGCATAGGTGGCAGGCAGACGTTCGCCCTCGTCGTAAATGGCATCGGGCATGGGCAGACGCAGCAGTCGATAAGGCATGCCTGTTGATGTGCGGAGGCTCATTAGTTGGTGTTCTAAGGCCAAGAAATCCTCGAATTGCTCGTCGTGACTGTCGTCGCATCCCACATACAGCAGTGTATTTTCGGGTGCTGTGCGCACAATAGTGTCGATATGTCCGTCTGTATCGTCGCCAACAAGGTTTCCGTGGTCTAGCCACACCACCTGTTCGGCCCTCAACGTGTCTTTCAGTCGTTGTTCAATGTCGTCTTTTGTCATAGGTTGGTTGCGATGCGGAGCTAGTAGGCATTGCGATGTTGTGAATACCGTCCCCTTTCCGTCGCTTTCTATGGCACCGCCTTCAAGAACAAAGTCGTTGTGGCTTTCAAGCGTTCCGTTAAGCATACCCTCGTGGTATAGGCTTTGGGTAATGGCGTTGTCTTTGTCGGCAGCAAACTTCTCGCCCCATCCATTAAACTTAAAGTCCAGCAGCGTGTTTTGTATTTTAAAGCCATTGTTGGTGTTGTTGCCCGTAAGCGTTATGGCGGCATGGTCTCTGGCCCATGTGTCATTGGTTTCGCATTGGTGAAACAGTATGTTGCGCAGGCGTTCAAGGCCTAAGTTTCGCATAAGCGTTGCCTTCACCTCATCGGTATCGGGGGCCACGATAAGCACCTTTTCGTGTTTGGCAATGGCTCGTGTAAGCTCCACAAACACCTTGGTTATGTCGGGCAAAATGGGTGCCCAGTCGGTTTTTGCGTGCGGCCACGTAAGCTGCACGCCGCTTTGCTCGTGCCACTCGGCAGGTAAGTAAAGCTTTATGTCGATGTTGTTGGATGTTGCCATATTTATCTTTCTCCTTCGTTTTCATTGCAAAGATAGCGTAAAAAGCCAACAAACGACACGTTTGTGAACTTTTCTTTGTATTTTTGTAGGCAATTCATTACTTTATTGAACTTAAAGAACACCTGGCGCGAACCGTGCCTTGGCCATACTGGCGCATAACCTAGTGTAGATATGCGCGCTTTGCCTAACCTTCGCACCATAACACATTATAAATATAGTATGACGGTAGAAATGAAAGACGCCAGTCTTGCGTTAGAGAGTAAAAGCCTGTTCCACAACCTTTCGTTTGTGGTTAGTGGGGGCGAGATGCTTTGCGTGATGGGCGAGTCGGGATGCGGAAAAACAACGCTGTTGCGATGTATATTGGGCTTACAGCCCCTTGACGAGGGTTCGGTTAGCATTGGCGGAACAGAACTAACGCCGCTCTCTGCCGAGTATATGCGCAGTATGATGGCCTATGTTCCACAAGAAGTGAACCTGCCTTGCAACACCGTGGCCGAGCTTGTGGCTTTGCCCTACCAACTACGGGTAAATCGCGACAAACGATTTTCTAAGGAGGCGCTGATGGACCAATGGGTTCGACTGCGATTGGACGAAACATTATACAATAAGCGGTTGGCCGAAGTGAGCGGAGGCGAACGACAACGCATTATGCTCTCGATGGCCGGACTGTTGGATAAGAAGGTGTTGCTGGTAGACGAACCAACATCGGCCTTAGACGTAGACAGCGCACTGCTTGTTGCCGGATATCTGCAAAGCTTGGCCAAACGTGGGGCGGCTATCATCGCTGTGAGCCACGATAGGGCTTTTGCTGGGCAATGCGATAAGACCTTGATGCTTAAACTAAACAATCAGTAACCCCAAACACGGCTTTATAAAATGAATATATCCATCATCGGAATGCTCTTGACATTGCTCTTGGTGCTTGTTCCGCTTTATTTCTTCCATTATTTCAAAGTTCCTCTTATTCGCTCTACTATCATCTCTACGGTGCGTATGGTGGTACAGATGTCGCTTATCGGACTTTACTTAGAGTTCCTTTTCAGTTACAACAGTTGGTTGGTCAATGTGCTTTGGTTTGTGCTGATGGTGCTGGTGGCCTCGATAACGGCAGTAAACCGAACCCGTATGCGCATGCGGCTGATGCTTATGCCCATTGCCGTAGGTCTGGGCGTGGGGGCTTTCGTGGTGTGCATGTATGCCCTTTTCGTGGTGTTGCGCTTGTATAACCCCTTCGATGCGCGTTATTTTATACCCGTTGTGGGCATACTGCTAGGCAATATGCTTGGGGTGAACGTGCTTTCGTTGAGTACTTATTATCATGGTTTGCAGCGCGAACGGCAGTTGTATTTCTATCTTTTGGGCAATGGCGCAACGCGTTTAGAGGCTCTGACGCCCTTTATTAGGCAGGCCATAGAGAAATCTTTCATGCCTTGTGTTGCCAATATGGCAGTAATGGGGCTGGTTAGTTTCCCAGGAACGATGATTGGCCAGATACTTGGTGGTTCGGCGCCCGATACGGCTGTGCGTTATCAGATACTTATTTCGTGTATCACTTTCTGTGCACCCATGCTCTCGCTCATGGTTACGCTTTATATTGCCCATCGTTTCTCGTTCGACAAACACGGCCGTCTTCTTGATGTTTTGAAGGCTGACTAATTGGCAGCTGCCAGGTGGTTGACCTAGGTCAACCGCATTGATGTGTGTCAAAGAAACGGCCTTAAAACGCCATTTTTCCATCAAATTGTTTGCGCACACAGTTTTAGGTCTTAACTTTGCATCACGTTTAGCGAACATCGCTTAAAGTCTTTAAAAAGACATATTCAGGATAACACCGATGTGAAGAGGCATCGAACAAAACATTAGGATAATTAAATTAGAAAGGAATAAAGTTATGAGAAAGATGGTTAAGAAAATTGTAACGAGCGATAAGTTTAACAAATACTGTGTAAACGTGCTCAAAATGTACAATTACGGCCGTGTAAACGTTCCCGTATAAAAAGAAAATTCATAGGTTTAAATATTAACGAAAGTGGTCGTTGCTACGTCGAAAGGCGTGCAACGGCCACTTTTTTTGTTCTTGATGGTGCTACTTAGAGGCCTGTTTTTCCCATATTATCTAGGCGTATAAGCGGGCATTTTTCGCTAGGATGGAGTGAAAATTAGAGTGAATTTGTAAAATAAAAAATAATAATTTAAGATTTTAAGTTCTTGAGTTGATGCGTTTGTGAGTTTGTGGGTTTGTGAATTTTCCAGTTTGTAAGTTGATGTGTTCGGGATTTATTGGGCTTTTGTGAGTTTATAAGTCAGTGAGTTGATTTGTCCTGCACTTCGTATATGAGAGGAGTGTTTATCTAGGTTTACAGCACAAAGACAATATACCCCTCTCGATTTATAGAGATTTTAAAAGTCTAGATGACTTCGGTGTCTTCTATATCACCAACGTGCGCTTACTAACTTATGTGCCCCTTTATTCAGACTTAAATCGACGGAGGAGTAGGGTGTTGGCGTTGGGCGAATAGAACGTCCACGCTGGGGTTACAAGGCGTGTGCCATTGGAAGAGGGGCTGAACCATTGGGGAAAAATCTCTATTTCTTGTGCAGGCATGAAACTTTGAGCCAACAATACCACGCGTTCTCCTTTCTCGTTCTCGGCCACATCAACCACAATCTCGGCGTGTCCAGGAAAACCGCCCTTGATAATCACGTCGCCAGCCTGAATGTCTGCTGCCCAACAGCGGCCAATGGGTTTGAGTTCTTGGCTTAACGAGGCCGTACCTGCATACTGAAACACGAGGTTGAGGTACTTTCTAAACGATTGGTAGCCATAGTTGGCCTTCTGTGTTTTTACCCAAGCTTTGTTGTTGCGTATGCGATAACCTTGCGCCCACTTGGCATATTCGGCCTTAAAGCCGTTGGTAAAGTTGAAGTTTATTTTGGCGTATTGCCGCGTTTTCCATAGATACGAGGCTCTAAGAAAGATGATGGCGTCGGCACATTGCTCGTTAGCGTTTTTGCCAAAGTCCATATCTACAACTACTCCTGCGTATTTTCGTTCTTTTACCTGTCTGTTATAGTAGTGCAAATCGCTCCCCGCGGGCTTTAAAGGCAGGTTTCTAAGGAAGTGCGCAAAGCTACCTTCGGCCACGTTCACGCGCTTATAGCCTTGTGGAACAGGCATGCGTGTGGCCAAGTTGTTGGCAACAGGCTGTTTCTCTTCTTCGGTTTTAGCCTGCATGTGCTTGCTGTTGGTTTGCGCGTTACAAGCAGTCAGTGCGGTTAAGGCTGCGATTATCAGCAGCGTTAGGGTTCTAGTATGTTGCATAATGCAGAGTTCTTGGTGATGAGCAGGCGAATGGCATGCCTGATATTGTTTGACATAACGCATGCATCGCGTTTTTATTGTTCGGGTTTGGGGTGCTTTGGGTGTTCATGCTTCTTTTGAATAAGGCAGGGAAAAGAAAGGAATGAAGCCACTTGAGGGTAGGAAGGTTTGTGTGTGGAGTGGGGGCTAAACACCGCACACAAGCTATTTGTGCAAGCAAAAGTGTGTAATGACCTATTTTTAAAGGCCAATGTTTCCCAACAGCTTTTGCAGCAGGTTTCCGCCTGTTCGTACGATATGGAAGTCCACTGCTTGGTTTTCAATTGCTTTAATCTCTTTCGTGTTGAAGCGACAAAGTGCCTTTTGGCGTTCCAGAGTGTCGCGTGCGGCCGACAAGTCTAATATCTGTCCTTTCAATGATGCATTGGGTGCTTGCAGATGGATGGGCAAGCTGTGGGCTTGAAGCATCCGCTTGTCTTCAAATTTCAGCAGAAGGGTTAGGTCTGTGCTGTCTTTCGAACCTTGCAGTTCAGCATGATTCACGATAGCGATGCCCGTGTACACTTGTCTATAAGGCAGGAAATAGGCCACGGTAAAAAGGCAAAGCAGCACCAAGGCAATGGTGGCGATGCCATAACGAACAAGCGAAGAGGGTATCTGGCCTACGATGCTGCGCACCTTTTCACTGCGAAGCTCAAAGCTTCGTTCTTGTTTTTTCTCATCTTCCATATCAGTTTCCCAGTTCTAGTTGGTTCTTTACAAGTGCAAAATATTTGCCGCGCTTGGCGGTAAGTTCTTCATGTGTGCCCACTTCCACAATCTTTCCTGCGTCCAACACCACGATTTGGTCGGCATCTCGCACGGTAGACAGTCGGTGGGCCACCACAACGACGGTCTTGCCCTTGTAAAACTCGGCAAGGTTTTCGGTAATGGCACGTTCGTTGTTGGCGTCGAGCGCATTGGTGGCTTCATCGAGAAACACGAACATGGGATTTTTGTACACCACTCGGGCAATGAGTATGCGTTGGCGTTGTCCTTGGCTGATGCCTTGCCCGTCTTGTCCAATCATGGTGTTGTAACCCAGTGGCAGTGCCTCTATGTAATCGGCGATGTTGGCCACGCGTGCGGCTTGGCGTATGCGTTCAATGTCGGGTTCGTCGTCGCTGATGGCGATATTCCTCGCAATGGTGTCTGAAAATAGGTAGCCTTCTTGCATCACTGCGCCGCATTGACTGCGCCACCAGCCCAGGTTAAACTCGCTTAACAGCGTGTCGCCCACCCGAATGCTGCCAGACAAGGGTTCGTAAAAGCCTAGGAGCAGCTTAACCAGCGTGGTTTTGCCGCTGCCGCTCGCTCCCACAATGGCCGTCACTTTGCCGTTAGGAATGGAGAGATTGATGTCGGCCAATATGTCGCGCGGGCTGTATAGGTCGTATTTAAAATAGAGGGCATCTATCATAATCGAGTGGGCGGCGGGTGTTTCGGCAGCGTAGTCGCTATTTGTGCGTGTGGCGTTCTCTTCATTGGCCTCTGTGTGTATCTCGTTCATGCGGTCTAGGCTGATGCTTACGTCTTGCCACGAGTAGATAAGCCGTATGAGTTGCTCCACAGGGCTGTTCAATTGCCCGATGATGTATTGCACGGCGAGCATCATGCCCAGCGTCATGTGTCCTTGAATAACAGCTGTAGCGGCTAGCACAGTTATGAGAATGTTCTTTACTTCGTTGATGGTGATGCTGCCAGCCTGCTGTACTTGTTGCAGGTTAAGCGATTGCAGGTTAACCTTGAAGAGGTCGGCTTGCACGTCTTCCCACTCCCATCGCTTCCGTTGTTCGCATCCTTGCAGCTTAATTTCTTTCATACCGTTAATGAGCTGATAGGTTACGTTGCGGTTGCGCCCTGCTTGTTCGAAGTATTTGTAATCTAGTTGTCTGCGCTTCTTAAGAAAGAGTATGATCCATGCTGCGTAAACCAATGTGCCTAGGAGGAAAACGAGGAAGATGCCTAAATTATAAACGGCCAACACCACACCGAAGACAAGGAAAGTGAAGAAAGAGAAGATCAGGTTGAGGCTGCTTGACGTGAGAAACTGCTCCACGCGGCGATGGTCTTCAATGCGTTGCAGTAAGTCGCCCATCAGCTTAGTGTCGAAAAACTTCATCGGCAGTTTCATCAGCTTAATGAAGAAGTCGGAGATGAGCGAGATGTTGATGCGCGTGGATATGTGCAGAATTATTTTCGAGCGGATAAAATCGATGGCAGTGCGACTGAACAACAGCATCATTTCTGCCAACAACACGAGCCAAACAAAGCCGATGTCTTTTCCACCGATACCCGTATCGACGATGGCTTGGGTGAGAAAGGGGAACACTAGCTGCAACAGCGAACCCAAGAGCAGGCCTAATATTAGCTGGGTGAAGAACCGCTTGTACTTCCTTAGATAGCTCCAAAGAAACTTGGCGCGGTTTTTTGTTGGCACGCTTTCGGTTTCTTTCTGCGAATAAAACAGTTCTGTGGGTTCGAAAAGCAGTGCGATGCCTTTCTCTTCATCGTTAGTTTTGGTGCTGGTCCAATGTTCGCAAAACTCCTCTTTCGAATAAGTGAGCAGTCCTTTGGCTGGGTCGGCCACGTATATGGTGAACTTTTCCCTGCCACGCTTCCTTATCTTATACACCACCACAAAATGGTTTTGGTTCCAATGGACAATGCAAGGCAGCGGCACTTCGTTTACCAACGTGTCGAAACCAAGCCGTCCGCCCACGGTTTTAAGACCAATCGTCTCGGCAGCCTTGCTGATACCGAGCAGCGAAACCCCGTCTTTGCCCAAGGAGCAAAGGTGACGTAACATGTCGCGGTCTATTTTTCGCCCGTAATGGGCAGAGATCATCGCTAGGCAGGATGGGCCGCAATCCATTGCGTCGCGCTGAAAGAGGGCAATCATTCAAGTTAGTCTACTATAACAAAAGGCCCAGTAGAACCCGTTTCTTTTCTTTTGTGTTATCATTGTACAGACAATAATGGTGATCTTGTGCTTCAAAAAGTATTCTTCGACATCCGCCTCCACAGATAGGAATTAAAAAACAATGGCGACAAATTTGATCCGCTAGTTTACTTTTCATCCATTTGGATTCTCCTGAATTCCATTGTATACTTCCGTCTGGTTTCAGTTCTCCTAGTTTTCTGTCCTCCGTAAAATCCCTAGCATTGCATTTGAAGATGCTGCCGTCGTAATTAATAAGGCACTCGTTCTTCTTATCAGCATAGCAAGAGTTCACAAACGCCATTTGGAGATCTTTGGGAAGACTTCTCATTCCTAACTCAACAATTCCTTTTCTTATCCGTTTTAGCTCCTTTTCAATTTTTCTCTTTTCATATGGGGTGCGTTTTATATCACCATCTTGCCAAACCTGATTAAGTGCAATTGTGATTTTATCTTTGTTAGTAAATGTTGCCAACCTTTCTAATGCGGAATAAATCCCCCACAAGTTATCTTTGGTGTAATTAAATCTTGCTATAACTTCTATTTCATTATTTATGGCGAGTTGTATATTGGAAAGAATTTTATCGAATGAGCCGCCTAATTGGCTAAATCTTGTTTTATCGTGATTTTCTTTGTTGCCATCAAGAGTTATTTGTAGACTTGCAATACCAAGAGTGCTCATGTCAGCGATTATTTCTTTCGACAAGAGAAAACCATTGGTCGTAAAATGGATGTTTGCTTTTATGTTTTCCTTATTCTCATTTAGCTCAAGAATAAGAGGTTTGGCTATTTTTCTGTAATATAGCAGCGGTTCTCCGCCAAAGAAAGACAATGTGAATTTCTTAAGTGATTGTTCTTGACAGATAAGTTTAATGTGCCTTTTTATAGCTTCTAGAATTGTTGCGGACATGACAGACCCTCTATGTTTGTTTTCAAAGCAGTACCAGCAATTAAAATTACAGTCCAAGGTGGGATTTATAA
>NZ_HE999454.1:0-4882 GCF_000312305.1 Prevotella conceptionensis 9403948
CAGTAACTTTGCCCTGTACTTTGGTACACGAGAGGAGTGTTTATCTTGGTTTTGCATCACAAAGATACCACACTCCTCTAAATTTTAGGCCGGCTCCACACATTGCCTTTGGGGCTCTTGCAAAGCACAAAGACAAATACAACTTGGCGAAGAGCAGTAAACAAGGCACAAGTAGCAACGGCCGCACGAACAAACCGTACAACTTGAAAGCAAAAGAGAAACAATAAACAACTAGATAAAATGAAACCTGAAAGATTGGAACACATATCGACAGACGGCAGTAAGCTGAGCCTTGATGCGCTCTTTCGGATTGCACCATCGTGTTTCACCGAAGTGAAGGACGAGAAAACGGAGTCTGTTAAGCACGTTGTAAATAAAAAAACGCTGCAACAACCGCTTGGCGATGATGCCGTGGAAGACGCAGAAGAGATGTACCAGTTTACCTGACCCGGCAAACAGGCTGCCCGTCGCGAGGCTGCCGCGCCCATCACCGACACTTTGTCAAGGTGATTTAGCTGCCATCAGTTCATAATTAGTTAAGCAGACATGGAAGAAAACAATATGATAATTATCTACACGGATGAAAGCGGCTTGACCAGATTGGACGTAAGGCTCGAAGACGAGACGTTGTGGCTTACGCAGGCACAGATGTGCGAGCTATATCAAACCAGCAAGTCGAATGTCAGTGAGCATATCAAGCACATATTTGAAGAAGGTGAATTGCAGGAAGATGCAGTTGTTCGGAAACTCCGAACCACTGCTGCCGACGGCAAGGCGTATCTTACCTCATTCTACAACCTCGATATGATTATCGCACTTGGCTATCGGGTACGCAGCATCATTGCCACGCGCTTTCGCCAATGGGCAACTCAGCGGCTTAGAGAATACATTGTTAAGGGCTTTACGCTAGACGACGACCGACTGAAACAACTGGGTGGCGGTGGGTATTGGAAAGAACTGCTGGCACGCATCCGCGACATACGCGCAACGGAGAAAGTGTTGTATCGCCAAGTGCTGGAAATATATGCCACAAGCATCGACTACGACCCGCGCGCAACGGTATCGCAGCTGTTTTTCCAAAAAGTTCAAAACAAAATTCACTATGCCATCCATGGCCATACGGCTGCTGAACTGATTGTAGAGCGTGCCGATGCCGAGAAAGATTTCATGGGCTTGCTTACGTTTAAAGGCAACCAACCCACACTAACGGAAGCACGCACCGCCAAGAACTACCTCAACGAAAAAGAACTACGCGCATTGGGACAACTGGTTTCGGGCTATTTAGACTTCGCGGAACGACAGGCAGAGCGAGAGCAACCGATGACCATGAACGACTGGGCCAACTATCTGGACCGAATACTCACTATGACTGGCGAACAACTACTGCAAGATGCAGGCAAGGTGACGCACGATGAGGCCATGAAACACGCTACAAACGAATATCGCCGCTACAAGCAACGCACCATCAGCGACGCCGAACGCGATTATCTGGAAGCCATCAAACGCTTAGGAAACATCAATAAGAAGGGAAACGAGCATGAGAATTAAACCCAAATTGGTCAGTGTATGATAAGGTGATGAAGTATGACCGAGCGGATGGGAGTTCAGTCAATTGCGTACACAGAAACTTTGAAATCCCCTCGGACGGAAACCTGCTCTGGGGGATTATCCGTTGCAAAAAAGCTTCTAGAGCAAAGGTATCGGCGAGGGGATACCCTACGTTGGTTTGCGAATTGATGTCGCACGCTTCATTAATCATACGGGATGCGTGCTACAACACACCGTTTTTCCTTCGACAATGTAAGCGAACTGTTGGTTATTAATGAGTTAATGGACGGAACACACCTTATATATATAAATCCAACAAAGCCAGCACTGATGATTTGGCTGCTAAATTAGCGGTCAAATCGAAAAAAAACGTAGAAATAATTTGCAGGTTCGAAAAAACATAGTACCTTTGCAGCGCATTTAGAGAAATGCCTTAGTAAAACAAGCTGCGGGAATAGCTCAGTTGGTAGAGCACAACCTTGCCAAGGTTGGGGTCGCGAGTTCGAGTCTCGTTTTCCGCTCAACATTCTGAATAACACTAGTTGCTGCCCAGGTGGCGGAATTGGTAGACGCGCACGTTTCAGGTGCGTGTGTTTAACAGCGTGCAGGTTCGAGTCCTGTTCTGGGCACATTTATTCAGATTGCCTTATGATGGAGAGGTGGCGGAATTGGTAGACGCGCTACTTTGAGGGGGTAGTGAAAATTGCTTCGTGGGAGTTCGAGTCTCCTCCTCTTCACATTTTTATTTTATTTAGTGACGCGGGAATAGCTCAGTTGGTAGAGCACAACCTTGCCAAGGTTGGGGTCGCGAGTTCGAGTCTCGTTTTCCGCTCTTTCAGAGAAACATATTTATCAATGAATTTATACTTAAGATATTTTGATAAGGAAACGTTAGTTGATAATGTAGAAAAAGCACTTGACTTTCTCCAATCTATCCCGGAAATAGGCATGAACATCGACTTGGAAAACGATATCCGTGACTATGTGGCCAGTGATGTGTATTATCCTAAACGTTATAAAGTTCGCCCACGAGTTTATTTCATCATCATCAAGACCGTTGCTGCTACAATGCTCGACTTTAAGCAGAAAAAGGCCGTACAACAGTTGCCCGTAAGTAATGGGTACGACAGACGCGACCTGGCCGCAACAGCTATGACGCGCCTGACGGAGGAACGACCGGGATGGTACGAAGGCGAACTGGATTTCAAACGCGTGGTGCTTGTTCCATCTACGGGCAAATACGAGTATCGCGACACCCATTTCGTGGTTCAATGCAAAGCCATGTCGGGACAAGACTGCTACGACCGCATGATAGACAACCTAAGCGAGCGCGTGGACAGACGTTCGCAATTCCCCTCACCCAAAGGAAAGAATTTTAGGTTTAGGTACTTGGGCAGATGGAAATAAACTTAATGGCCAGGGCTATATGAATAAGGTGATGCTGATAGGGAACGTTGGGAAAGACCCCGAAGTTCATTATTACGAGGCCGATACGGCTGTGGCGCAAGTTTCATTGGCCACTACCGAACGGGGCTACACGCTGCAAAACGGCACGAAAGTGCCCGACAGAACAGACTGGCACACGGTGGTGTTTTGGAAAAGCTTGGCCAAGACTGTTGAAAAATACGTGCATAAGGGCGACAAACTGTATGTTGAAGGCAAGGTGAGATACAGAAGTTACGACGACAAACAAGGCAAACGCCAATATGTAACCGAGATTTGGGCAGACAGCTTGGAAATGCTTACACCCAAAAACCAAAGCAGACAAGAGCCGCAAGCCCACGAGCCAAGCACCCGAACGGAACAGTCGGAAGAGCAGAAAGACAATCAATTACCATTTTAACATTGTTCGTAGATTTTGGATACCTCCTTTTTCTATAATGCATTCTCAGACATATACGTACAACATCCAACGATGGGTGTTGTTTTTGCGTTTGTCTTGGCAATAGTTCTGCTTGGCGTTTCGGGCTTTGCCAGTGGTTCGGAAATTGCGTTTTTCAGCCTTTCTCCATCCGACATTTCCGAACTCGACTTGGAAAAGAGCCTTAAAGACAAAAACATCAACATGTTGCGCGAGGACTCAGAGCGCACGTTGGCCACCATCCTCATCACAAACAACTTTGTGAATGTTACCATAATCATGTTGCTTAACTACGTGTTTGCCAACATCGTGCACTTTGGTCCGCGGGCCTATTGGCTGCAATTCCTCATCCTAACCATCCTCCTTACATTCCTTTTGCTGCTCTTTGGCGAAATCATGCCCAAGGTGTTGAGCCGACAAGTTCCCTTGTTGTTCTGCCGCAGGAGTGTTGCGGGCGTGCTGTTTCTCCGAAAACTCTTTTGGCCACTCGAAACAGTGCTCCTCAAAACGGGTATGCTGGCCGAAAAAATGATGGGAAAAGAAAGCGTTACGCTAAGCGTTGACGACTTGGAACAGGCCTTGGAGCTGACAAACAAAGAAGAACTGAAAGACGAGGAGAAACTGTTGCAGGGCATCATACGTTTTGGTGACGAAACGGCGAAGGAGATAATGACCAGCCGAAAGGACATTGTGGACATCGACATCAAGTGTAATTTCAGCGAAGTGCTGGAAAGTATCAAGGAAAACAATTACAGCCGAATTCCTATATATCAAGACAACACGGACAATATAAAAGGAGTGCTGTATGTAAAAGACCTCTTGCCACACCTAACGAAACCGCATACGTTTAGGTGGCAGAGCCTGATTAGGCCGCCATATTTCGTTCCCGAGACGAAAAAAATCGACGACTTGTTGCGCGATTTCCAAGAGAACAAAATACACATTGCCATTGTTGTAGACGAATTTGGTGGCACTAGCGGACTTGTTACGCTAGAAGACATCCTCGAAGAAATAGTTGGAGAGATTAATGACGAGTACGACGACGAGACGGAGAAGACCTATACGAAGTTGAATTACAACACGTTTATCTTCGATGGTAAAACGCTGTTGAGCGATTTGTGCAGGATACTCGAAGTGGATGACGAGGAATTTAGTGAGGTTGAAGGCGGTGCCGACACACTGGCTGGTCTTCTTCTTGAACTTAAAGGCGACTTCCCCTCGATTGGCGAACGCCTAAATTACAAGAATTACCTGTTCGAAATACTCGCCATTGAAGAGCGCCGCATAAGTAGAGTAAAGGTTGTTGTCCATCCTTAACCCTCCTCAATACGTCCTACATCAATAGTTTCTCGCCCCTACACTCCCCCTCTTCCCCCACGTTCTAAGCGTTTTTACGCACGTGTTGTGTTTCTCTTATGTCTTTTAATATCCTTTAATCCCCCCATTATGCCCCTTTTGCGTATAGAACGTTTA
>NZ_HE999454.1:5529-78653 GCF_000312305.1 Prevotella conceptionensis 9403948
ATAGAACGTTTAGGCGAAGATGCCACCCTTGGCTTGTGGACATTGACCGAAGAAGAGCGTTTCTTCTTCGACAACTATCCCGGTCTGCACAGCTTTCAAAAGGAGATAGACACCATCGGAAGTAAGCAAAGGCGCATGGAGAAACTGGCAACACGAGCCTTACTCGTTGAAATGACGAAAAACACGGAACTTACTATTGAACACGACAGCAACGGAAAGCCCCTAGTTAAGGGCTATCATGTGAGCATAAGTCATACCAAGGGACTTGTGGCACTGATGCTTTCTACTACTCGCGAAGTAGCAGTAGATGTTGAATACGATAGCGATAGGGTGAGCAGAATAGCCCATAAGTTTGTCAATACCAATGAAACGATGCCCACCAACGCCCACCTTTTATTGTCATGGTGTGCCAAGGAAACC
Organism: Prevotella conceptionensis 9403948; assembly: GCF_000312305.1. Lineage (GTDB taxonomy): Bacteria > Bacteroidota > Bacteroidia > Bacteroidales > Bacteroidaceae > Prevotella > Prevotella conceptionensis. The sequence continues at coordinate 5,950 of NZ_HE999454.1, forward strand.
ATTTTCAAATACTTTTCATCCGATAATTTGTTGTCGTCTGACATCTATTTGAAGCCTTTCAAGGTCGAAGATAATGGTACTATCGTTGGCAGAAACCTCAAAAGAAACCTTCTTGTTTCTGCTCGTTATTCTCGTTTTAATGGTTTCACGATGGTTTGCATATAAGCCAACTGCCAACTTGCACAGCAAAATAAAGCACACTTTCCCCTACCCCATCAACCGAACGATGCGGGATGTGAGGCGTTGCAACAAACGCTTTTATCCCCCATTTACAGACAAAGCAACCCTAAAATCAAGATAAATAGTGTCAATCGTTACGTAAACTTGTATAAAATGCGTAACTTTGCGGTATAATCTAGACGAAAATGAAGAAAAGATATCTTATATTTACGCTCATCATAGCTTGTTTATGCACCACTGGTTACGCGCAAAGAAAAAAGGCGAGAGCCACGGTTAAGCCCAAACCACAACCAGTGCAACTAAGCGCAGCCGACCTATTGTACCGCAATATGCTGGGTGCAACGGCCAAAGTGATGTTTGTTGACAGTGTTGTTGTGGAGAAATCGCTTTTCCTTTCGAGCATTCCACTGAACCCGGAGGCAGGAACACTGACCTCGTACCCCGCCTTCTTTAAGGAACATAAGTACCTGGATGGTTCTGTTTATGAGAACGAATTTAAGAACACCATCTACTATTCGGAAGGCGATTCCACACGAAGGTCGGCCATCTACACTTCCGACCGTATTGGAACAGAATGGAGCGACCCACAAAGACTCAGCGAAATAGGCGACGAATTTGAACAACAAAACTACCCTTTCCTCATGGCAGACGGCATAACCCTGTTTTTTGCAGCCAAGGGAGCCAACAGTTTGGGTGGGTACGACCTCTTTATGACGCGCAAAGACGGAGAAACGGGTAAGTTTTTTCAACCCGAAAACTACGGAATGCCGTTTAACTCTACCGCCAACGACTATCTGCTGGCCATCGACGAGATGGACAACCTGGGCTGGTTGGTGAGCGATAGGTTTCAACCCGAAGGCAAAGTGTGCATCTACACGTTTGTACCAACAGCCCAACGCCTATCGTTCAAGGACGGCGAAGTGAGCCAACAGCAGTTGGAATCGTTAGCCAAGCTTAGCAGCATCGCCCAAACATGGTCGTTTGGTAATAGGGAGCAAGCCCTAAAAAGCATCGAATCGCTTAAAGCACGTAGTGCAAAGACTGCGAAGAGCACAGCTTTTCGTTTCCCCATCAACGATGCAAAAGTGTACACTTCCCTATCCGACTTCAAGACAAAGCAAGGGAAGGAACTATACATGGAGCTCACCGAGTTATATAAAAAACAGGCCAAAGCCATGCAGACACTAGAAGAGAAACGCGCCATCTACCACAAGGGACGCTACAACGAGGCCGAGGCTATTAAAGCTTTGGAGAAAAACGTTGAGCAGTTGGACGCCAAAATACACAGCACGGAGAAGGCCATCAGAAACTACGAGAACAAGTAGAACGACAGATATAACGAGGTTGTGCATGAACTCAGAAAGTTATGAACCTACGATCTCATGAATTTATAAACCCACAAAACTCATGAACTCATGACCTTACGGGCTGATAAACTGACGAACTTACAAACTCATAAACTCATGAACGCATAAGCTCATGAACTTACAGCCTCATTCATACCTTTAATTCATTCAATATTATGCCTAAATTCTTTGCAGAGTCTGAACTCATCATCAACGGAGACGGAAGTATTTTCCACCTCCACGTAAAGCCCGAACAACTTGCCGACAAGGTTATCTTAGTGGGCGACCCAGGAAGAGTGTCGCTCGTTGCCTCGCATTTCGACAGTAAAGAGTGCGACATCGAGAGCCGCGAGTTCCACACTATCACAGGAACTTACCACGGAAAACGCATCTCTGTGGTTAGTACGGGTATTGGATGCGACAACATCGACATCGTGCTAAACGAACTAGACGCGCTAGCCAACATCGACTTTAAAACTAGAACGGAGAAAGAACAGCTACGCCAACTTACCTTAGTGAGGATTGGAACCTGCGGCGGACTGCAAGAATACACGCCCGTCGGCACGTTCATCGCTAGCGAAAAGAGCATTGGCTTTGATGGTTTGCTTAACTTTTACAGCGGTCGTAACGACGTTTGCGACCTGCCTTTCGAAGAAGCTTTCAAACAGCACATGCAATGGAACCCACAATTATGCGCGCCATACGTTATCGATGCCGACAAAGAAACCCTCGAACGAATTGCCGGCGACGAGATGGTACGAGGTGTTACCATCGCCTGCGGTGGCTTTTTCGGTCCCCAAGGCAGAGAGTTGCGCATACCACTGGCCGACCCTAAGCAAAACGAAAAGGTAGAAAGCTTTGAATACAATGGCTATCGCATCACCAATTTCGAAATGGAAAGCAGTGCATTGGCAGGTCTTGCCCGACTGATGGGACATAAAGCCGTAACCTGTTGCATGGTAATTGCCAACAGACGAGCAAAGAACGTGAATGCTAACTATAAGAACTCGATAGACGAACTAATAAAACTGGTACTCGAAAGAATTTAAAGAAATGCAAGCCCCATTAAACGACCGTCAAACAATATGTGCCTTGGCCACTTCTGTTGGCGGGGCTTTGGGCGTGATACGCGTGTCGGGTAACGAATCTATCGACATCGTAGACCGCGCCTTTAAAGCGCCCAAAGGCAAAAAATTGCATGCACTTCCACCACAAACAGTGCAATACGGACACATTGTAGACGAAGGAGAGCAAACCATCGACGAAGTTCTCGTTACGTGCTTTCGCGCTCCGCACTCGTACACGGGCGAAAATTCAGTGGAGATTTCGTGCCACGGCTCCGCCTATATACTAAACGAAGTGCTCAAACTACTGGTGAGATTGGGATGCCGACAAGCGCAACCAGGCGAGTTTACACAACGTGCTTTCCTTAATGGAAAGATGGATTTGAGCCAAGCCGAGGCCGTGGCCGACCTCATTGCAGCCACCAATAAGGCCAGTGCGCAGTTGGCTTTGGGCCAACTGCGCGGCCATTTCTCTGGCGAACTCGCTGCACTTAGAGATAAGTTGCTGCACATAACGTCGCTAATTGAGCTGGAACTAGATTTCAGCGATCAAGACGTAACCTTTGCCGACCGCCAAGAATTGCAAGCCTTGGCCGAAGAAATTCGCACAAAAATAGCAACGCTCGCCACTTCATTCGAAACAGGAAGGGCGATAAAGGCAGGCATATCGGTGGCCATCGTGGGCAAAACCAACGTAGGGAAAAGCACTTTGCTTAACCGATTGTTGAAAGAAGAACGCGCCATCGTTAGCGATATTCATGGCACTACGCGCGACGTGATTGAAGATACCATACAGATTAACGGCATCAACTTCCGCTTTATCGACACGGCAGGCATTAGAAAGACAAGCGACGAGATTGAGTCGTTGGGCATTGAACGCACTTATCAAAAGCTAACCGAGGCCGCCATCGTGCTTTGGGTGATAGACAAAGCACCCACATTAAGCGAAATAGAAGAGATGGACGCACACACACGAGGTAAGCGCCTCATTGTGGTTTCAAACAAAACCGATGCACAATCGTTCACCTTCCCCACTTTCTCGTGGACCGAACAGCCCACATTCGTATCTGTTTCGGCCAAGTTTAACACCAACATCGAGAGCCTAGAAACTTGCATCTACAACGCGGCAAACATCCCAGAGATACACGAAAACGATGTGGTTGTTACCAACGTACGCCATTATGAGGCCCTGTCGCAAGCTCTCGCAAGCATCCAACGTGTGCTTGAAGGCATCGCTCTCGACCTCAGCGGCGACCTTCTTGCCGAAGACCTGCGCCAATGTCTGCATTTCTTAGCCGAGATAACAGGGGGCTGCATCACCTCTAATGAGGTTCTTGGCAACATATTTAAGCATTTTTGCATCGGAAAATGATTGTAATATAATCACTTTTATCTACTATAACAAAAAAAATGGAAAGAACTGATTTTATTGAAAGCAGAATTGATGTTGTAAAAAACATCTATACGCTATACTCTTATGCAAAGAGTGATATTGAAGAGGAGAAAGAATGGGCTTTGGAACGTTTCAAACTTGGGAAATGGTTTGTGGTAGAACCATTTGGAAACACCTTGCTTTTTGCTCCAAGCCGTTTTGTTGGTTACAAGAACAACACAATAGAGAAACATACAAAAAAACACGGAGATGGTACACAAACCAATTCCAAGTTTCTAGAATTAAAATTGTACAAAGAATTAGCAGATGATTTCCTATCAGAGCAATTTGAAAGTTTCATGGCAACGCTAGGAATAGAAAAAGACACCCCCAAGTTTCTTATACCTTATAATGCTAACATCAAAGATTTACAACAACAACGCAAATGCTATTTTATTTGCCCTACACATTGTCAGGGACAAAAAGAGGAGGCATGGCAAAGTTTCTTGTCTAAGAACATCATGTCAATAGGCTGGAATAGTACAGATTACACGGACTATAACATAGACAAAATTAAACAGGAATATCAAAATGACTCTGCGGCGATTAGGGCTTTCACGTTAATAAAACAAATTAACGAGGGGGACATCGTATGCTGTACAAATAACAACCATGGGTTATGGGGCATTGGAATTGCCTTATCTCAATACAAATACGAGAAACATATTCACTATGCAGGAACAGATGAAGAAGGGAATGACTCTTTCTATTCACATTATACAGATGTGGCTTGGCTGTGCTTTAACAAACAGGGGTATATACATGTTACCGAATTGGGCATAAAATCACCTGAAACGCAATGGTCGCCTTACGTAACACTGAGCAAGAAAGACGAAATTCCTCATTACATACAGGACTATTTGCTAAAAAACAACAAAAAAAAGGAAATGGTCGACAGATACGTAAAGTTGTTAGAAACGAACAAGAATCTCATCCTAACCGGTGCTCCTGGAACTGGAAAAACTTACTTGGCAAAAGGCATAGCAGAGGCAATGAACGCAGAATATGAGTTCGTTCAATTTCATCCATCATATGATTATACAGACTTTGTTGAAGGATTGCGTCCTACTCCGCCTGACGGAAATGGCAACATAGGGTTTGAAAGAAAAGATGGCGTATTCAAAGAATTTTGCAAAAAGGCAATAAAAGGCAAGAGCTGTTTCGTAGCATTAAAATCTATTTCAGACGCGATACAGGCCTTTAAAGACGAATTAAGAGAAAAAGGAAACGTCGACATCAAAAGTTTCAGAAGTAATACGATCATTAAAACTGCACTAAACGAAAATCAACTCATCTCTGTTCCTGACAAATCAGGATGGAGTATTTCAGATAGAAGAATGTCTGACTACATCGCAAACGGAGTTTGGCATCCTAATGACACATATATAAAGTCAATTGGAGACTATATAAAAGATCATTATCTTAGCAACCAACCTAACGACATTCAAAATGATCCATCAAAGAAGTTCGTCTTCATCATTGATGAAATAAATCGTGGGGAAATGTCAAAGATATTTGGAGAGCTTTTCTTCAGCATTGATCCTGCTTATCGGGGAGGAAAGGGAATGGTTAAAACGCAATATCAAAATATGATAAGCGATAAGACGGATCCGTTTTGTGAATATTTCTTTGTTCCTGAAAATGTGTACATCATCGGAACAATGAACGATATAGACAGAAGTGTTGAAAGTATGGATTTCGCCATGCGCCGACGTTTTGCATGGGAAGAAATAAAGGCTAACGAAAATACAGCAATGTTAGACGAATTTCAAGAAATGAAAGACGAAGTGGTTGAAGTAATGAGGCGTCTAAATGCCGCGATATGGGACGAAGAAACCAATACGGGCATTGAGGGGCTTAACTCGGCATATCATATTGGCGGAGCATATTTTAGCAAACTAAGCCTTTACCTAAACGAAGACCATTCAAACAAGACGGCCGCCTACATGCATCTTTGGGATAACCATCTGAAAGGGGTTCTTTTCGAGTATCTAAGAGGTACTGCCAATGCAATGGAGAATTTAGATATGTTGCAGCAGATATATTATAAGGGGAACAACAATGATGAAATTAACTGATAATGCCTCATATTCTTCAGCGCCCGACAATCTTGAAACGTTTCTATCATTGCAAAATATCGCAAATAAGAAGATATCAGACATTCTAGATGAGAATGAAAATAGCCTACTTATCTACCCTTATTCATTCGACAAGTGCGAGGATAGCATTGGTCAGCAATACCTTCTGTCACTACAAACTCATTGGAAAGGGAAACAATGCACCAAAGCCACCTTGCAAACAGGCAACACAATAGGCTTTATTAGTGCCAACGGACACGCTATTTCCATCCATTCACGCTTTTCTCCAAAAGCAGAAGAAGACTTTTTCTTGCATTATATGCTTCAAAAAGTTTTGTCTATAAACATCGTCAATCTTTCACACAGTACAACGGATGAGCCCACATTCAACTTTCTACTGTACCTATTCCCAAAACTTCTCAACGATGCATTAATGCAAGGAATATACAAAGAATATCAACGAAATGAATATAACGACGCCAATCTGCGGGGCAAAATAGACATTAGCAGACATCTAAAAAGGAATTTGCCTTTTAATGGGCGTGTTGCATACCGCACACGAGAGTTTAGTCATGATAATCATGTAACCCAATTGATACGTCACACAATTGACTATATCAGCAAAAGCAAATTAGGAAAGGAGGTATTAGAAAACAACGCAGAGACTCGCACATGCGTAGCACAAATCATTGCTGCAACGCCACGCTACAATAAACAGGAAAGAGAAAAGGTTATAAAAAGCAATTCAAAAACCATAAGCCACCCTTATTACTCTCGTTATACGCCTCTTCAAAAACTATGCCTACGAATATTGAGGAATGAGAAAGTAAAGTATGGGGTACAGGATGATAAAATACATGGTGTAGTGTTCGATGCATCCTATCTATGGGAGGAGTATATTGCCACCATTCTTACAAAAGAAGGCTTTAAACATCCCAACAACAAAAAAGGGTCTGGCCGCATTTATCTGGCTAAAAACAAAAAGATTCCACGCTATCCAGACTTTTATAGGGAACAAGATAGCATCGTTATTGATGCAAAATATAAGTGGGACGCCAACCGAGATGATACACATCAAATGATCAGCTACATGTATCGACTGAAAGGAAGACGTGGAATATTCATTCATCCAAGTCATACTAATGGCCAAGAAGTATCTTATTTACTAGGTCATGGAGAAGAGAATAGTGCCGAACTACAAACATATCATTATTCCATACCCCAGACGGCAAGTGACTACAGCAAGTTTACAGCAGACATGAAGTATTCGGAAGTAGCACTTAAATCGCAATTCCAACTTAAAATATAGTTATGGGAGAGGTGAACCTATATACATTCCACTCTTCTTAACTGAAATAACAGGGGACAGTATATGCCTATCAGAACCTTCTCCAACAAGGAATTGGCCTTTTGGAGAAGGCTCGTTTAAAACACGTAAGCTACTTAATAAATCTCTTCTAACGCCCCTGTTTCGGAATCAATGATAAACCCACGAACCACAACATCTTTTGGAACTAGCGGATGAGTTTTGATGGTATCTACGGTTTTGCGCACAGAAGTATGCGTATCTTTAAAACCTTCAAGCCAAGAGTTGAGGTCTATTCCACATTTACGGATGGTGTTTAGCGTCTCGTCTGTTATGCCACGGGCAATCATTTCGTGGTGAAAGTGGTCGTAGTTCATGTGGCAAGCACCGCAATGCGAGTGAGCCACCACCATGATTTCTTTCACACCTAGTTCGTAAATGGCCACGATAAGACTTCGCATGGCCGAATCGAAAGCAGAAATAACCAAGCCTCCTGCATTCTTGATAATCTTTGCATCACCGTTTTTTAGCCCCAATGCTGCGGGAAGAAGTTCGGTAAGCCTTGTGTCCATGCAAGAAAGCACAGCCAATTTCTTGTCTGGATACTTATCCGTGATATACTTTTCGTAGCCTTTTTGCGCCACAAAAGTCTTGTTGTGGTTTATAATCTGGTCTATCATAACCTAGGTATTTAATGTTGAAACTTGTTTATTTCATTAAATGCTTAAAGCACTTGCAGTAAAATTACGAATGCTAATTTACAACATTTTCCCCTACCTTATGCTAAGTTGGCATAAATAACTGCCCATCTACAAAGTATTATTAACAATTCAAAGACCATTCCATGCAGGTGCATACAGCAATTACAACGTGCCAAGAGTTGTTTTTGCTTTATCTTGAAAGCTTAGGCTAAGGATGCAACGCCAAAACAAGAACAGTTTCAGATACATCATGCAAGAAGGTGGATTTCAGATAATTTACTGTAACTTTGCATTAGCAAAGAACAAATTCACGTCAAAGAACGCCAATCAACTTCGATGACGTAACATTTAAAAATAAAATAGATAAACAATAGATTATGACTAAGGTATTTGTAATGTCAACCTGTCCGGATTGCGTTCAGGTAAAGGCACAACTGGCGGATAATCCTGCCTACGAATTGATAGATATTGGTGAACACGTAAGAAACTTAAAGCAATTCTTGGCCCTTCGCGACAACAACCCTGCGTTTGCCGAGGTTAAACAACATGGCAGCGTTGGCATTCCGTGCTTTTTGCTAGAAGACGGAAACGTACAGTTTGCCCTAGACAACATCACGATAGAAGATGCTCCCGAAGGTGCCGCTTGCAGCCTTGACGGAAAGGGATGCTAAAAACAGACGACTTATGTTAGAACATATTGCAGAATTTACAGCATGGCCCATACTTACTGGGTTCTTGATTGGCTACATTGCCAACCGCATCATGAGCGGCGAGGGCAAAGGTTGCTGCATGAACTTTATCGTAGGTGTTGTGGGTAGCTATGCTGGTACGTTTATCAGTCACCTGCTGAACATCGAGTTGTTCGGCAGAGGCTATCTCACCAACTTCGTTTTCTGTGTGCTTGGAGCTGTGACTGTGCTGTGGATATGGAAGAAAATATTTGACTAGAACGATGAAAGGCGTTACATTACCTGTCGTTCTTGTTTACCTCATCGCCGTCAACGCGTTGGGTTTAGTTCTGTTTGGCATAGACAAATGGAAGGCCAAGCATGCCAAATGGCGCATTTCCGAACCCACGCTTTTAGCCATTGCCGCCATTGGTGGCAGCATTGGCTCATGGATAGGCATGAAAATGTGGCACCATAAAACGCTGCACAAGAAGTTTAAGTATGGCATACCACTGATAATGATGGTTCAATTCGCCTTATTGCTGTTTGCCTTGTATAAGGCAAACAGCGTATAGCTAATAACATTCCCCTCCCCAGTTCGAGTACATAAAACTTACATTTCATGTTGGCATGAAGACCATCCAGAGATGATCTAAAATCAAAGACACCATCCTTTTAATGGCGTTGTTCTCATCGAAAATGGTCTTGCCATTTACTTCAAACCGTCGATACGTTTCTTCCAATCCTCCAAAGTTATTTTAGTAAAATGTTCCGTGCGAAAGTCGTTCATCAATGGAACAGGCTTGTTTTCTTCTGTATGACTGTAAACGAACCCACATTTCTCTTGTGCTCGTTTCGATTTCTCGTTGCCATCATAATACCCACACCAAACCGTAGTCTGTTGTAAGTTCTCAAAAGCATATCGAAGTAATTCGTTTACCCCTTCTGGTATTAGGCCTTGTCCCCAATAGGGTTCACCAATCCAATAACCAATCTCACACTCATTGTCTGCTATCCTTGCGCTATGGATTTCACTTTTTGCGGTCATTATGCCAATGCAGCCAACAACCTCGCCCGTTTCTTTTAGTACAACCGCATAGGTTTCTGGGGCAGAGAGCACATTCTTTATGATTTCGCGACTGTTCTCTACGCTGGTATGCGGTGGCCAGCCCGCAATGGGACCAATGTTAGGGTTACTGGCATACTTGTAGAGTGCTTCTGCATCACTTTCCTGCCATGCCCTTAAAATCAGGCGTTTTGTTTGTAATTCCATATCTCTTTATATTATATCTACTGTAATAACTCTGTATGTAAAAGAATCGACTGTGATACGGACATGTGCCGCATCGTTGGTAATATAATAATTCTTTCCTTTCTTCTGAAAATGTGCATCGTCCGTACTCTCGACAATTCCCGAAACAAAGCTTTCAATTTCGTGGGTCGAAAGATGAAGTCCGAGTTTTCGGTTTATTCTGTCACACACAAGTTCTGTGTAGCAAAGCTTCTCTATGATCAAAACCTTCAAAGACAGTCAATGCTTTCAACATCTTTATTGCCTGTTATTGGAGAAAGAATCTCAGAAACCTTTTCTTTTAGTTCCGTTTCACACTGCCTAATGTTTTTTCCTGCTGTATCAATGACAATGCGACTGGTTTGCCACTCTTGATACGTTCTTTTCTCAATGTCGTCCCATGTCGGTAGTTTCATGTTCGCCACGTCTGACCTCCTTTGTTCAGCACGTTTTCTGTGTTCCACCTTATCCGAACACACAATCTCTATGTTTACAAAACGGCAACCATTCTTGTTTGCAACGTCTTCCCACTCCTTCCGTGTTAGTTCAATAGGATTGCAGCAATCGGCCACAACATTGTTGTTCAAGTGCAAATTATCACTAGCCATACGGTATGCCAATCTATACCCCTCACCCTCAACATGGATGTGGCATAAGTCTTTCAGTCCTTGCTCAATGGTATCAATTCGTAAATAAACTGCCCCAAACTCTTTTACAATAAACTTCGCCAACGTGGATTTTCCAACAGCAGGCAGTCCCGAAAGAATAAAAAGGATGGCGTTATTCATATCACACAGTCCATATTCGTTCTTTACATCGTCTCCCTAAAAAAGTCGAGAGCCTCTTTTATCTCGTCCCTTGTAGCGGTTTGATTGATAATTGGCTTACCGATGTCTTCCAAAAGCGTGAAGTTTATGCCTGCTGATGTATTCTTCTTATCGTGTTGCATCAGTTCGATAAGGTCGTCGTAGTCGTTGCACGATAGCGGAAACGTACCATAATAACTACGAATAAACTGCACCGTTTGGCGCATTTTGCTTGTAGGAAAGTTTGTTTTAAACGTCGACAGGTACAGCTCGCACACCAAACCGAAGGCCACCGCATAGCCATGCAATATAGGTTGGCCTCTATGTAGAGCCATCGACTCGAATGCGTGCCCCACGGTATGTCCAAGATTCAAGGTCTTTCTCAATCCCTGCTCATGCGGATCTTTTGCAACCACCTCCTCTTTCACCCTTACCGATTGGGCCACCATCTGCTGCAATCGTCCCCAATTGGGCTCTCCAAGGTCGAAATTCAACAGTTCAGCCCACATCCGTTCGTTACTTATCAACCCATGTTTCAGCATTTCGGCATAACCCGAACGCGTGTTCTTGTCGTCAAGCGTATCGAGGAACAACGTATTAAGCAGAACAAACCGGGCATTACAAAACGCGCCAATCTCGTTTTTCAGTCCGTTAAAGTTAATTCCTGTTTTACCTCCCACAGCTGCATCCACCATAGCCAACAGCGTTGTTGGGATATTGATAAAGCTAATGCCCCTTTTAAAAGTGGCCGCAGCAAATCCTCCCAAGTCCGTCACCATTCCTCCGCCAAGGTTTATCAGGCACGAGCGGCGTGTTCCGTCTTGTTCGCTCAACATTTCCCATACCATTGCAAGCGTTGCAATATTCTTATGTTCGTCTGTCGAAGGAATGGTTATCAACTTAGCCCCTTTCACGCAATCAAATCCTTCTATCTTAGGCCAACAATGTTCTCTTGTTGTCTTGTCTGTTAGTACAAACAGCTTATCGGGCGCGCAAACGTCGATGGCGTGCGCCAAATCTCGCTCCAAATTGTCTGAAATAAGAACTTCTTGCATCATGTCCATGTTAGGTTTATTGTTCTCACAAAGTTAAAACAAACCGCCAAACCAGCAAAATTTCATTGTAGAAATTTCGTTTAACCCATTAAACCCTTTTTCCTTTTCATCGTCACATATCGTAAAGTGTCACTCAAAAAGCGTGGCATTGCTGCACTTAACGTGGCTAGTAGCTCGTCAACTTGTCAACTAATAAAAACAAAGGGCGTAGCCAACCCGAGTGCCTTAAAAGGAATTTGGTTTATGAATAAGTATTGTTTAATTATCTTGTTATGCTTTGTTGCAGCGGTTACAAAGGCACAAGAACGTAAGATTAGCGGCACGCTTACCGACCGCGACACGCACGACCCCGTTACACAAACTACGGTTCAATTGTTAAAATCAGACAGCACTTTTGTTGTTGGAGCTATCTCTAACGAGAAAGGCGAGTTCGCATTAAGCGCGCCCGCCGATGGCAATTACCTGCTCAAAATATCGAGTGCGGGCTATATCACCTATTTTAAGAAACTGCACATCGACGGTAAAGACCTGGCTTTGGGCCAGATTGTGATGAATGGCGATGCCATCATGCTGAAAGGAGCCACCGTTACGGGACAGGCCATGAAGGTAACGGTGCGCGAAGACACATTTGTATACAACTCGGCTGCTTTCAGAACGCCCGAAGGTTCTACCATAGAAGAGTTGGTTAAGCGTTTGCCAGGCGCGCAAATAAGCGACGACGGCAAGATAACCATCAACGGTAAGGAGGTGAAAAAGATATTGGTAGACGGCAAAGAGTTTATGACGGGCGACACCAAAACGGCCTTAAAAAACCTGCCAACGTCTATTGTAGACAAAATTAAGTCGTACGACGAGCGCAGCGACCTCGCCCGCGTATCGGGTATCGACGACGGCGACGAGCAAACGGTGCTCGACTTTGGCATTAAGAAGGGCATGAACAAGGGCGTTTTCTCTAATGCCGACCTCGCTCTTGGCACCGAGTCGCGGTATGCCAACCGCCTTATGGGTGCCTATTTCAAGGACGATTATCGGGCGATGCTTTTCGCCAACGCCAACAATACCAACGACATGGGGTTTCCTGGTGGCGGTGGTAGGGGCAACTTTGGCCACAATCGCAATGGACTTAACGCCTCGAAGATGGTTGGAACAAACTTTAACTATGAGAAGAAAAACAAGTTAAAGATTGATTGGAGCGTGCGTTGGAACCACTCTGACGGCGATGTGCAAAGCAAAGTGGCAACAGAAAACTTCGTTAGTACGGCCGCTTCGTTCTCCAATAGCCTTAACCAAAGCTACACACGCGGCAACCAATGGAACGCGCGCGGACGTTTAGAGTGGCAACCCGACACGCTAACCAACATTATGTTCCGCCCTTCGTTCAGCTATTCCACAAGCGACGGCACTTCGTCTAGCACCTCAGCCGCCTACAAAGACAACCCCTACAACTACGTTTCCGACCCACTTTCCCAGTCGGCCATGGCCCAATTGGCGGCTCAAAACTTGATGGTGAACTCCCACTCGCAAAACAATATCAGCTATACACAGAACAAAAAGGCGGGCGGAATGTTACAACTGAACCGCCGATTAAGTGCAAACGGACGAAATGTTACTCTCCGTGCCGACGTTGATTATGAGGACACCGACACCAAATCGCTCGCTTTAACCGACGTGCATCTTTTCCAATTGAAGAATAAGGCAGGACAAGACTCCGTTTACCAAACCAACCGCTACAACCTCACGCCCACAACAGCATGGAGTTACAGCCTACAAGCCACTTATAGCGAACCTCTTTGGCGAGGCACTTTCTTGCAATTCAGGTACAAATACGGTTACAGTCGCACCACGAGCAACCGCTCTACGTTCGATTTCAGCAACCTTGGCGAAGGCTTTTTCTCATCCTTATCGCCGCTTTATCGTGGTTGGAACAGCTATCTTTCCTTGCTTACCAACCCCTACGAGAGTTATCTGGACCAGCGATTGAGCCGCTCTTCGGCCTACACCAACTACACACACGAGCTAGAAATGATGATTCGTTTTGTGGGAAAGAGTTATAAATTCAATGCCGGCTTTATGGTTCAGCCCCAATCGTCGCACTTCACGCAAACCTATCTGGGCCAAAATGCCGACACCACGCGCCACGTTTTCAACGTTTCGCCCACACTCGAACTGCGCTATAAGTTCAGCGATGTAAGCCAATTGCGCGTCAACTACCGCGGAACTACTTCGCAACCAGCGATGTCGGACCTGCTAGACATCGTAGACGACAGCGACCCATTGAACGTACATAGGGGAAACCCAGGCCTCAAACCCTCGTTCACCAACTCACTTCGTTTCTTCTACAACACCTATAAGGAGCGTCGCCAGCAGGCCTTCATGTCGTTTCTTGATTATAGCAACACACGAAACGCTGTGAGCAACCGCGTAACCTACAACGAACAAACGGGTGGAAGAACCACGCAACCCGATAACATTAATGGCAACTGGAATGTCAATGCAGGGTTAATGTTCAACACGGCCATCGACTCGGCAGGTGTATTCAACGTCAACACGTTCAGCAATCTGGGTTACAACAATTATGTAGGCTACGTTAGCCTAAATCCAACGTCGGGTTCGCAACGCAACGTTACGCGTTCGCTAAGTGTTTCAGAACGATTGGCCACAAGTTATCGCAACAGTTGGTTAGAATTGGAGTTGGATGGTTCGTTTACGTACGCCCATTCAAAAAATCAGCTGCAATTGCAAAACAATCTTAACACTTGGCAGTTTGCCTACGGGGCCACACTCAACTTTACCCTTCCGTGGGGCATGCAGCTCTCAACCGACTTACACCAAAACAGCCGTCGTGGATATGCCGACCGCGCACTTAACACCAACGAATTGGTGTGGAATGCCCAACTATCGCAGAGTTTCCTCAAAGGCAGTCCACTCAGCGTGAGCCTTCAATTCTACGATTTGCTACGTCAACAAAGCAACTTTTCGCGTTCCATCAACGCCTATCAGCGCACCGACACCGAGTATAACAGCATCAACAGCTACGCCATGCTGCATGTGGTTTATCGTTTTAACCTCTTCGGTGGCAAAGATGCTCGCCAACAGATGCGCAAACACAGGCCCGATGGCGACGGCGATGGGCCAATTGGTCCTCCTCCTGGCGGTCCTCCTCCTGGTGGAAAGCGTCCTTTTGGCAGCGGTCGCCCTATGGGTGGAGGATTTTAAGCTCCCATTAACCCACCTATAACCACAATCCAACACGCTCAACTGCCTAACCCCATCCTCCCCCTTCAAGGGGAGAGGGGGCGGTTGTGTATTGCTGCAACAAACATTTTGTATGTAAGTGCGCATGACTTACGATAGAAATCGGTTGAAATGTGCATTAGACGACCTAAGTATTAAAAGGGCTTGTTCCAATTAATGGAACAAGCCCTTTTAATAGCAAATAATCTATTATGATTTATTGCTGTCTGCTAATTTTCAAATCGACTCGGTTTCTCTATCCGCAATGCCCATCAATAGGCGTTGCGGATTTCGTTTTCGAAAGGTAAGCCCCCTTTCAAACAATCATTCATCCCAAAAGTTATTCCGTGTAAGCGCCCTTTTACTGGCACAAGGGTAAAATTCAACACAGTCACGCAATGACGCAGAATTACAGCCATAAGGTTGTAAAACATTTGTACCGAAATTTAACATTATGAGTGCCCTCGTCGTAAAATTTCCAGGCATCGGTCGGATTTTCGCGCGTATTTTTAAAGCTTGTAACCATTTGATTTATTGACGTTTACGAAAAATAAAGCACAAATACATGCCTTTTAGCATGTATTAGAGGTGCAAAACAACATGAAGTGCTCAACAAAACGCCACCAAGCAATTTTTCATCCCAAATGGTCAAAATGCCTATAAATAACGCTTAAAATGGTGCTTTTTATGGGTTTTGGCTGCATTTTGCTGCATTTAACCTCGCGTTTTGCTGCAATTTTACCTTGCATTTTGGTGCATATTGCAGTGCGTTTTGGTGCAAAATGCACTGCGTTTTGCTGCATATTGCGATGTGTTTTGGTGCAAAATACGTTGCAACAACTAGCGATTAGACTCCATTTTCTTGTAGTTGCGGATGCAAATTTTGGAGAATTTTTCTTCAAAGAGAAATGTAAAAGCATAGTAAATGGCCAAGAGCGGAGGGGATAAGCACGAAAAAAATCCTGAAATTTCATCGTTTGGGCGCATTTTATATGGCTTTTGGCGGTTGTTTTCTTCTAGAATGGTTTGGCCGAGGAGCGCAGTTTGTAAAATATATTTATCATATTAACAAATCGCAAACAGACACTTTCCAAGATAAGGACAACAGCTATATATCGGCATAAGCGATAAGACTAAACATGATGGGCGCAATGATGTGAAGGGTGTTAAGTCCTTACTAAGGTAATGATATAGGGCGACGAAACGCGTATGGCGATCACGTTTCAGCCAGTTGCGCCTTTAACCCCAATCGGCTGTCCACTATATCGCGCTTGTGAAAAACAGAAAGGGGCTTACTTTTGGTGAGAGGTGAAACCAATTTTTCTATTTGTCGGCAACCTGAATACCGTATTTGCTGTTTCAAATCTTTTAGCGGACTGCAATAATCATGATTTCTTTTGCATTATTTCTTAGATGTTTTTATGTGCATTTTTATCTTCTTCATCGCCCAATCGTAATGGCTCGCCATTACTGAAACACAGTAAGAACCAAGTGGAGAAGTTCCTGTCCAATCCAAAGCACCTTTGGCAAAGAGTTCATCGTTGGAGTAATTTTCTATCAATACCATTACATCCTTATGGCTTTCTTTCAATTTTGCCTTTACTTCCGTCAGCGGTGTGCTTTGGTGTTTCTTCCAAAACTCCACGTTCATTGCCGGATATGTCCTCCAATTATATGGTTCGGGAAGAAAGGGTTTAGGTTTGCCGTTACTATTGGCTTGAACCCAATCCAGCAACAGATGATGCCACTCGTACAGATGCACAAGCACATCTCGCAGGTTCTTGTCCCTTCCCCAATGTGCCTCCTTACCTGCCACAGCCATTTCTTCGGAAAAAGTTGCCGTCTGAAGTTCCTCACTCATACTGTCAATAATCTTCCACATTTTTTCGAATTGTCCGTTGGCAGATGTTGTCAGATCCGTCTTTGTTGTTGCTCTTGTCATATATATATATCTATTTTGATGATTACATAATTGTGAAAGAAAGCGTGTTAGCAGATTTGCAGACCGCACCTTGTACTGATGTTATAGTCAAGCCATGAACTTATTTTTTAACTCAAGAACTCATAACCTTACAACCTCAACTTCCCATCATAAAGTCTTTGGCCAGTCCTCCTTCGCTTGTTTCCTTATAAAGCGAAGGAATATCGTGGCCAGTCTGTTTCATAACCTCGACCACACGGTCGAACGAAACGCGGTGTCTGCCGTCTGAAAAAGCTGAATATAGGTTCGAATCCAATGCACGAGTGGCTGCGAAAGCGTTTCGTTCGATGCAAGGTATCTGTACCAAACCGCACACGGGGTCGCAAGTCATGCCCAAATGGTGTTCCAAACCCATTTCCGCAGCATATTCTATCTGTGCAGGACTGCCACCAAATAGCTGACACGATGCCGCAGAAGCCATTGCACAAGCCACGCCCACTTCGCCTTGGCAACCTACATCGGCGCCAGAGATGGAGGCATTCTTTTTAACAACGTTGCCAAAAAGACCTGCTGTGGCCAAAGCATGTAGAATACGCGTCTCAGAGAAATTGTGCCCCCGTGACAAATGGTAAAGGACGGCAGGCAAAACGCCACTAGCACCACAAGTGGGCGCAGTTACGATGGTTCCACCCGACGCATTCTCTTCGCTCACAGCTAAGGCATAGGCATAAACCAAGCCGCGTGTTTGCAATGTTTGCTTATACCCACTGGCCTTTACATAATAGGTAGCCGCCTTACGCGGTAAGCCCAACGGGCCAGGCAGCACACCTTCGCGATTAAGTCCGCGTTCAACAGCTGCTTGCATAACGGTCCACACCTCATGAAGATAATCCCAGATGTCGGCCGTTTCGCATTGTTCCACATATTCCCAATAACTTCTGCCGCTTTTCTCGCACCATCGCATAATGTCCGTTAGCGTATTCATGTCGTATATGTCCTTCGTGTCGAACAAGTCGCCCTCTTTCTTTCCCTCAGAGAGCGCACCTCCGCCAATACTATACACCGTCCACTCGTCAACGGGGTTTCCATTGGCGTCTTTTGCAACGAACTTCATGCCGTTAGGATGGAACGGCAAGAACACCGAAGGCTGCCAAACAATTTCAACAGGCGCAGTGGGTTCCAGCGTTTCAACGATGATGGCGTCGGTCATGTGGCCTTTACCCGTTGCAGCCAAGCTACCATAAAGGGTAACTTCAAAGCTAGCCGCTTGCGGATTGCGTTCTTTAAATATCTGTGATGCTTTTTGTGGTCCCATCGTATGGCTACTCGAAGGGCCTTTGCCTATCCTAAACAATTCTTTTAATGATTTCATTTCTTTCTATAATGTTTTTGAAGGGGTAAAAGAGTAGGTTCTTTATCTTTTTGATTATACTTAATAAAATTGGAATGAGGAAAGGGTAACGATTTGGTTACAGCTAAAATTCCCCGAACTTCCTTGATTTGCTATTGTTCCGAACAATTCTTGTTATCCATGCAAAGATAATAAAAAGGTGCTGTCCAGCCAAAGAAAGCATTTGTTTTTTTGTTTGTTGCAAACTCTTTATACAGCTTGGTCGGCCTTTAATTGTCTTATTGAAAGGTTGTGCTTGTCTGCAAGAATGAAGTGTGGGCAGTTCGCCATTTGTAAAGGATAGTGGATGTTTTTGTGCAATTACTTAAGGGCATTCCACTCAAAGGGATTTTTTAGAACCAGCCTTTAAGGTCTGCTCCTTTTTTAGTAACTTTGCACAATATATACTTATGTGACGCAAAAACATGAACAATAAAAACAAAGGGCAAGACTACGACCGCTACGATGTGGCCGAAGAAAGCATGCTGCTTGATTGGCTGCTGCGCAATGTCAAAGGTAAGAGCCGAAACAAGTTGAAAGACATTCTGCGTGGACACGGCGTGTACGTAAACGGCAAGTGCATTACGCGGTTCGACTATCAGCTTGTGCCTGGCATGAAGGTAACCGTGAGCCGAACAAAAAAAGCGGCTCCGTTTAAGAGTCGCTACATCAAGATTGTGTACGAAGACCGTTACCTCATCATTGTAGACAAAAGCGCAGGTGTTTTGTCTATGGCGGCAGGCCAATCGTCGGTAAACGTTAAGTCGATACTCGACAGCTATCTCGAAAATAGCGGTCAGAAGTGTCGCGCACATGTTGTGCACCGGCTCGACCGCGAAACAAGTGGTTTGTTGGTTTATGCTAAGGACATGGAAACCGAGCAAATATTGGAACGCAATTGGCACGACATGGTGTACGACCGCCGCTATGTGGCCGTAGTTTCTGGTGAAATCGTAGACGAAGGCGGAACAATAAGCAGCTGGTTGAAAGACAATAGCTCGTATGTCACATACTCGTCGCCCGTGGATAATGGCGGAAAGTATGCCGTAACCCATTTCCATGTGCTGAACCGCACCACAACCCACTCGCTTGTAGAATACAAACTGGAAACGGGACGTAAGAACCAAATACGCGTGCACTCGGCAGACATAGGTCATCCCGTGTGTGGCGACCTTAAATATGGTAATGGCGACAATCCCATTGGCCGCTTATGCCTACACGCTTACATGCTATGCTTCTATCATCCCGTAACACGCGAGCGGATGGAATTTAACACACCCATACCCCAAACCTTTAAACAATTATTCAAATAAACTTATGTCGAGCTTATCTTATTTTATCTTTGTGCTTGTGGCCATCATCATTGGCGTGGTGGTAGTTAAGAAAGTTACAGGTTGCCTGATACGTCTTGTTGTCGTATCGGTGCTGTTGGCCATCTTGGCTTACTTGTATTTCACTTATTTCAGCGCATAACAGCGGTGCCCTTAGTGGGCACACACCGCCTTAAACTATACCGATATTTCGCCAGCGATGCTCTTGTGCATCAGCTTTCTTACCATTCCGTTGTCGCGATACATGCCTTGCAGAAACATCAGTTTGGCCAAGGCAGCCTCAACGGTACTGTCGTAACCCGTCACTACACCTGCATTTTTCAGCTGAAAACCCGTGTCGTAACGTTCCATTTCAACACTTCCGGCAATACATTGGCTGATGTTCACCACCACCACACCGCGGTTGGCGGCCTCTTTTAGCAGCTTCATCAACCACGGATGTTGCGGAGCGTTACCGCTACCATAACTTCTCATCACGATACTACGAAGTTCGGGAGCCTCTATCATGTGGCGAACAATGTTTTCTTGTATGCCAGGAAAGATAGATAATATCGTGAGATTGGAGTCGAGAGCGGTGTGCGGCACCATCGGTTGCTCATAGTCTGGCTTTAATATTTCGTGGTGATGAAAGTTAAAGTTGATGCCCGCATCGCAAAGCGAGGGATAATTAAACGACTCGAAAGCATTAAACCCTTCGGCGTTTTGCTTGGTCGAACGGTTGCCGCGCAACAGTTTTCCACTGAAATATATACATACCTCTGGCACCATTGGCCTGCCGTCTTCGTGGTGCGAGGCCGCCAAGTCGATGCTTGTAACAAGGTTTTCCTTGCCGTCGGTGCGCAATTGGCCGATGGGCAACTGGCTACCTGTTAGCACAACGGGCTTGGTAAGGTTCTCCAACATAAACGAAAGGGCCGATGCCGTGTAAGCCATCGTATCCGTTCCGTGCAAAATAACAAAGCCGTCGTAACGGTCGTAGTTGTCGGCAATGATGCCCACAAGGTGCGCCCACAGCCGCGGAGACATGTCGCTTGAATCGATGGGCGAGGCAAACTGATACACCTCAATACTCGTTTTAAGGTATTTAAATTCAGGTAGATTGTCTACCAAGCAGTTAAAGTCGAGCGGTTCGAGGGCACCCGTGGCAGGATTTTTGCCCATTCCGATGGTTCCACCCGTGTAGATAAGCAGCACCTTGTTGGTTCTTTGATATGTGAAACTTGCCATAACGACAATTTTTTAAACTTAATTTTTGCTGCAAATTTACGTCAAATCTTTCGTAAATCAAAAAATAAATGTATATTTGCGTTGCGTAAACAGAAGGTCTAGAACACCTTGTTTTGGGCATTGTGTTATCCGTTTGCAGCAACTAGCCTGCAAAGTGTAGCCGAAAGGCTGCTTGTGCCTGTCGGTTTTGCAGTAATCAACACGACAAAGAAACTTATCTATAATGCTATATATAGACGAAAATATTCTTCTTGAGACCGATTTTGCCCAAGAACTCTATCGCAAACATGCGCAGCGAGTGGCGGTGATAGACTATCACAGCCACATTTCGCCGCACGATGTGGCCGTAAACCGCACCTTCGACACCATCACTTGCATCTGGATGGAAAACAATCCGTACGTCTGGAGAGCCATGAGGGCAAATGGCGTGGAAGAGAAATACTGCACGGGAACAGAGGCCGACGATTGGCAACGCTTTGAAAAGTGGGCACAAACCATGCCTTACCTCATGCGCAGTCCGCTATATCTGTGGTCGCACTTGGCCTTGAAGTCGGTCTTTGGAATTAACGAGCCACTGAATGCGCAGTCGGCTCGCCGCATATTCGATGCTTGCAACGAGCAGTTGCAAGGTGGAGAACTTAGCGCGCGGTCGCTGTTACGCCGCTTTCGCATAGCTTGTGTTTGCACCATCGACGACCCAATAGACACCCTTGACCACCATCGGAAACTGAAACGTGAGGGATGTGACATACAGATGTTACCCACTTGGCGACCCGACAAGGCCATGAACATCGAGAAGAAAGAGTTTCGCGGCTACGTAAAGCAGTTGGGCGAGGCGGCAAACATAGAAATTTCTACCTTTGAGAGCATGATGGATGCCTTGCAAAGACGGCACGATTTCTTTGCGCAAAACGGCTGTTGCATGGCCGACCACCAACTAGAAGAGTTTTACGACGAGGAATATACCGACTCGCAAATAGAGATAATCTTTGAAAAGGCCATGCGCGGACAAGACCTTTCGCGTGGAGAAGTGCGCCAATACAAGCACTGCTTTTTGAAACGTACGGCCGAAATGAACCAAGAAAGCAATTGGACACAACAATATCATTATGGCATTCTGCTCGACAACAATTCGCTTTTGTACGATGCCTTGGGGCAAGGCGTGGGTGCCGACTCGATTGGCGAGCCCTATACGGCGCATGCCATGAGCCATTTCCTCGACGATTTGCACACACGCGGCAAGCTGACCCGCACCATATTGACCTGCATGAACCCTGCCGACAACGACATGCTCTGCTCTATGACGGGCAATTTTCAAGAGCCTGGCATACCAGGAAAGCTGCAATTCGGCATGGGATGGTGGTCTAACGCCCAGCCGGGAGACATCAACGAACAGATAAACGCCCTCTCGCGTTTCGGTCTTTTGGGACGTTCCATTGGTGTTTCTACGGGTTCGCGTTCGTTGCTCTCGCTTGTTCGGCACGAGTATTTCAGGCGTTTGCTTTGCAATCTCTTGGGCAACGATGTGGCAAAGGGGCTTCTTCCTGCCGACATCGACTCGTTGGGCACACTGGTCGAAGACGTTTGCTGTAACAACGCACACCGATTTTTCGGGTTCTAAGAGGCTTAATGGTTTGAAGGAAAAGCTTGTTACACGGGCGTTGCAGGTTTATAAGCACGCTAAATCCACATTACACAAGCAACCGGCTTGTAACACATGAAACAGACCCCACAAGTTCGGAAGCTCAAAAGAACAACAAGCCCAACTAGCTAATTAACTTCATTCATGTCTATTGCTGACATATATTTAATAACTTAATTTTAAATGACTAACAACATGAACAGAACATTTAAAACACTAGTGGCGCTGCTCCTTACCGCACTTTGCTTTGTGCAATGCAGCCAAACCGACAACAAAAGCCTGCGCATAAAAGGTAAGCTAGAAGGCGTAAAAGACTCGTTGCTATTCTCGATTATGGCTATCGAAAACGGCGATCCTGTTGCTCACGACACCATTATAAGTACCAAAGGTGGCGAGTTCGACTTCACCATGCACCTAGATAGTGCGGCAGTGATGACCGTTAGCGACAAGGCTAACGACAAATACGACACACTTGCAGGGTTCTACTGCGTGGCTGTACCTGGCGAAGAGATGGTTTTAAAGGGCAACATCAATAAAGGATGGAGTTATAGCGGCAGCAAGTTCTATCGCGAACTTAACGAGGTGGAACAGGCCGTACAGCCAATCAACTTGGAGATAAGGGACTTTACTGCGGAATGGAACAAGCTAATGGCGGCTGGAAAGATAAATGATGACGTGGAGAAGAAGTTCTCAGACCGTGAAGAGGCCTTGTATAAGAAACTAGAAACCGCCTGTTTGGCATTTGCAAAGGCACATCCCGACATGGAGGCAGCAGTTAGTTTGCTTAACTATTTGAACGTGGAGAGTTCGGAAAAGCTCGTTAAGTTGCTTGATCCCAAGGTGCTTAATGGACGTATGAAGGCTTATGTTAACCCACGAATTAACCAACCCGACATAGAACCGTTGTCGATTCCCGAATAAAGAGAGTCTTTTAAGTAGATAAGACAAAAACATATTGCGGCCATATCCCATTTGTTCAGCATATGGGGTGGCCGCAACAACTCGCGGCCGAACCATAGTTTGGTTATGTATATCAGGCCGGTATAAGATTGTATCAGTGAACAAATGAAGATGAGAAAAGTGTTAATGCTGTTGGTTTTCTTTGGTTTGCACCTTGCTGCAAGAGCTCAGAAAACCGACAAGGGTAATTTTGTGACCAAGGTAAATGCAATACCCAAAGGCTATAACTTTTGGGTTTACACGCCCACTGAGTACGAAGTGGATCAGCATCCCTTGCCATTGGTAATCTTTCTGCATGGCGCCAGCCTTTGTGGCAACAACTTGCAACGCGTTCGTCGCTATGGAGTTCTCGATGCAATAGACCGCGGAAAGATTATCCCTACACTTGTTGTGGCACCTCAAAACCCAGGGGGAGCATGGAGTCCGCAGAAGATTAACGACCTTTTGGAATGGACCAAAGCCCACTATAGGGTAGATACCACGCGTGTCTATGTGCTGGGTATGAGCTTGGGGGGCTACGGAACGATGGACTTTGTGGACGCATACCCAGAGAAAATTGCTGCAGCCATGGCGCTTTGTGGGGGCTGTTCGCGCAACGATGTCAGCGGAATTGGCCTCGTTCCGATGTGGATAATGCACGGAACTGCCGACAGAGCGGTACCAATGAAACAATCGGAAGTGGTGGTAAACAAGCTTAAAGCCCAAGGCAACGACAAACTGCTGCGCTACGATTGGATTCAAGGTGGCTCGCACGGGTTGCTGGCACGATTGTTCTACCTACAAAAAACCTACGATTGGCTCTTTTCGCATTCGCTACGCGACAATCCCCGAACGATAGACATGCACTTCGAAATAACTCGTGCAGACATCAACCAGACCTATCAAGAACTAAAAAGATTGCCTTCGTGGTATGATAACGACTGATTTTGTAGCTAAAAATCAAGGGGTTTTATCCTTTAAACAACGAACAGCAGCGCACGTATGCACCAGTACAAGCAGCTTGTAGTGGCACTACAAAGGTGCTTGTACTGATGCTACAAGATACTTATACAGACCTTCAAACAACTTGTAGTGCAACCACAAGCGGCTTATAGACCCACTACAAGCGGCATTGTACCGATACATTGCTTGCAACTGGATGGCAGATGTATTTCTAAAACCAATTCTTTTATTATCCAAGGCGAAAGCACCTTTTAGCTCTTTTCACCCTTATATCCCTTTAAGATAACCTTTTTCACTCCTTCCCCTTAACCACATTCTTTCTTATTTTCACAAGATACTCCTTCATTCCGTCGGCATCTTTCTTGTCGATGATGTCGAGCAGGTTGTTTAGTTCGTCGCGAATGTGGCCCACTTGTTCGGCAGTATAAGGGTTGAAAAGAATTTCGCGCAACAAAAAGTCGTCCTCACCCAATACACCGCGCGCAATGTTAAGATGGCGTTTGAACGTTGTTCCGGGCGCATCTTGCGGTTTCATCACCGCAGCAAACACAAAAGTACTTAC
Organism: Prevotella conceptionensis 9403948; assembly: GCF_000312305.1. Taxonomy (GTDB): domain Bacteria; phylum Bacteroidota; class Bacteroidia; order Bacteroidales; family Bacteroidaceae; genus Prevotella; species Prevotella conceptionensis. The sequence goes on from NZ_HE999454.1 coordinate 31,086, forward strand.
AAAGGGGATGCTTAAAGAATAGGCCACGGTGCGGTCGTGTTGTTCAAACGTGTACTCATGAATGTTCAATCCCAGCCTACTGTACAAGTCGCGAAAGAAGATACGCCCCATATAATCGCCCTCGCTGATGATAATAGCGTTCTCATCGCTCAGCTGATTGAGGTTGGCGAAGGTTGGTCCGAACATTGGATGCGACGAGACAAAGGGATGATTACAACCTTCGTAATACTCGTGCAGACCCGTTTTAACCGATGCGATGTCGCTCACGATGCACTGCTGGGGCAGAAAAGGCATCACCGACTCAAACGCTGCGATGGTGTATTTCATCGTTACGGCATTGATGAGCAACTGCGGTTCAAATTGTTTCACCTCTTCCAACGAAGTAAAACGCGCGCAATTGTATGTAAACCTCATTCTACGCGGCTCTTGATCGTAAACGGCAACCTCGTGTTCGAAACTCAACAAGTCGGTAAAAAAGCTTCCCATCTTGCCTGCGCCCAGTATTAATATCTTCATCTTTCTACTTGTTTATAATCTCTATCTGTTGTCTAACCGACTCTTCGTGCACACTTTCGAACACCGTTGCCACAAATTCGGGACTCATACCACACAACGCACCTTGCGCACCACGTTTCTCTAATATTTCATTATAGCGGCTAGCCTGAAACACCGTCATGTTATGTTCCTTCTTATACTGTCCAATCTGCCTGCAAACACGCATGCGCTTGGCCAGCAGTTCCATCAATTGGTTGTCTAAGTCGTCAATTTGTTGGCGCAATTGGATAATCCCTTCCTGCACTTGACTTTTGTCTCGCACGATTAGTAGCGACAAAATATAGTCCAACACATCGGGCGTAACCTGCTGTTTGGCATCGCTCCATGCCTTGTCGGGGTTGCAATGGCTTTCCACAATCAGTCCGTCGAATCCCAAATCCATAGCTTGTTGGCACAACGGAGCCACCAATTCGCGCCTTCCGCCGATGTGACTTGGGTCGCAGATAATGGGCAACGCTGGTATTCTACGGCGAAGTTCTAGCGGTATTTGCCACATGGGCGAGTTGCGATACATCTTGTTGTCGTAGCTCGAAAAGCCGCGATGTATGGCCGCCAACCGCTTAATGCCTGCCTGATTGATACGTTCCATGCCGCCTATCCACAGTTCCAAATCGGGGTTCACAGGGTTTTTAACCAGCACAGGCAAATCCATCCCGCTCAAACTATCGGCCAAAGCCTGCATCGCAAAAGGGTTGGCACACGTGCGTGCACCAATCCAAAGGATGTCAACCCCATGTTTAAGGCATAGTTCCACGTGTTCGGGTGTGGCCACTTCGGTGGCAATGAGCATGCCCGTTTCCTCCTTTACACGTGCTAGCCACGGCAAAGCCGCCTCGCCGTTGCCTTCAAACCCACCCGGCTTGGTGCGTGGTTTCCATGCGCCTGCCCTGAAAATATGGCAGCCTTTCTGTGCCAAAGTATTGGCAGCCTGCATTACTTGCTCTTCGGTTTCGGCCGAACAGGGTCCAGCCATCACGATGGGGCGTTCGTTATCACTAGGTAAGTTAAGGGGTAATAAGTCTAGTTCCATATCTTTTTCCTATTATATCGTTGTTATTTGGGGTTAATGGGTTTATGAGTTGTTGAGCTTGCAAATTGTTTGGCCTTTAAAATTTTCCTGAATTTATACGTTCTTTTTCGTTCCTCGAAAAGTGCGTTTTCTCGCCATGACAATGTCCGAGCAAGCTCGACATTGTTCATTTGGCTTAACGAAAACGTTCTTTGGCTTATCCTCAATGGTTCGTGTGATAGAACTAGTAAGCTTAGAACTTAAAAACTCATTAACTGCTTAACTCATTAACTTAAAAACTCAATTTACTTGTTGCCGACAATACGCTGCAACGCCTCTTCCATTCGCTCTTCTTTCGCGCACAGCGAAATGCGTATATAACGCTTGCCGTTGCTACCAAAGATAAATCCTGGGGCAACAAACACGCCGTGATGGTGAAGTAACTGTTCGGTAAGTTGTTCGGCATCGGCCATGTTGTCGGGTATTCGACCCCATAGAAACAAGCCCGTTTGTTGTGGATCGAAGGTACAATGCAAGGCCATCATTATCTTCTCGGCAATGGTTCTTCGGCGCAAGTACACCTCCTTATTATATATGGTGTACCATGCCGTGTCGTTTCCTGTCAGTGCCTCGGCAGCAGCCAGTTGGATGCCGCGAAACGTTCCGCTGTCTATGTTGCTTTTCACTTTAAGAATCCATTGCACCCATGTGGCGTTGCTAACACACATTCCCACGCGCCACCCTGGCATGTTGTGGCTCTTGCTAAGCGAGTTTAGTTCGATGCAGCAGTCTTTCGCGCCGTCTACTTGCAGTATGGACATCGGTTTGCTGTTCAAGATAAGCGAGTAAGGATTGTCGTTCACCACCACGATGTTGTGCTTTCGGGCGAAGTCGACCAACCTTTCGTAGGTCTTCATCATGGGCTTTCCACCAGTTGGCATGTGCGGATAATTGGTCCATAACAGCTTAACACGACTTAAATCCATACTTTCCAACTCGTCGAAGTCGGGTTGCCATTGGTTTTCTTCGCGCAGATTATAGTTCAGAACCTCCACGCCGAGCAACTTGCTGAGCGAAGTATAGGTGGGATAACCGGGATTGGGCACCAACACTTGGTCGCCAACATTGGCAAAAGCCAGAGTAACATGCAATATGCCCTCCTTACTCCCGATAAGCGGCAGCACCTCGTTTTGTGGGTCAACCTCCACACCATACCATCTACCATAATATGCAGCCATAGCTTTAAGCAATTCGGGCGTACCCTTTGTGGGTTGATAACCGTGCGCATCTTCGCGTTGCGCCACCTCACATAGTCGGGCGATGGTATTGGCAGAAGGAGGCAAGTCGGGCGAGCCAATAGCCAAACTAATAATGTCGTTTCCCTCGGTCACCAGCTGTGCCACCTCTTTCAGCTTACGGCTAAAATAGTATTCTTGCACCGTGTCGAGCCTTTGTGCAGGCCTTATGTCGAGCGTTTTATTGTTTCCCATCTTCATATTCTCCTAAAATTTTAAGCCTTTTGGTAAGTGGAACAATGGCGTCTATACTTTGGTGATAACGCGTTACGTTGTCGAACGTAACGTCAACATAGAACAAATACTCCCACTCGTGACCGATAACGGGCAACGATTGTATCTTGGTGAGGTTGATGTTATAGAACGAAAGGATGGTTAGCACCTTCGACAAGCTGCCCTCTTCGTGCGGGAGAGAGAACACCAAGCTGGCTTTATTGGCATGTTCCCAGGGTCGAAGGCTACCTGCACGTTGCGGATGGCACACCACAAGAAAGCGCGTAAAGTTGTGCTTATTGTCTTCAATGTGGTCTTCAAGCACTTTCAGTCCATACAACTTGGCTGCCGAGGCATTACAGATAGCGGCCCAACCGCGCTGTTTTGTTCGTGCAATAAGTTCGGCCGAACCTGCTGTGTCTTCCGCCTCCACAGCTTTAAGCTTGGGATGCCGTGCTAAGAACTCCCTACATTGCATCAAGGCCACAGGGTGCGAATGCACTTCGCTCAGCGAATGCCAATCGTCTTCGGGCAAACAGCAAATGGAATGCTCGATGTGCAGCTTATGTTCGCCCACAATGGTAGTGCCCGATGCGCGCAACAACTCGTAGTTATGTAGCAACGAGCCTGCAATGGTGTTCTCGATAGCCACCATTCCAATGACTGTTGGGTCACAGGCAATCTGGTTGAACACCTCTTCGAAGGTGTTACAATATATGCCTTGCACCTGTTCGGTGGCGAAATATTGGTGTGCGGCGATGTCGTGGAACGAGCCAGCGATGCCCTGTATGGCGATTCTCTTCATATCTGTTACAATAAAAAACATCCCGCCTCAATTGATTGAAGCGGGATGTGACTGTTATTATCTATTTGCTATATTCTTGTTAATGTTGGCACGCATCTTCCCGCTTTACATTTTGCTTGTAAAGTAAAAGTAAAAGAAGTATGCGTTAAAGCTCAACATATTGCCTTATTTCATTGTTTATTTCTGCAAAAGTATTACTTTAATTCTTATTTACCAAGAAAATCATCACTTTTTTAGTGCCGTCTAGCGTTTTTTATTCACCTTTAAGACTGGCTTTCACTATCATCCATCTCATTGTTAGCCATGCTGCCAGATATTCTCTCCCCTATTTCCTTATGCTAATAACCATTTCAAATTATACTAATCATTCTTTCGGACACCTCTTTTTAATAGGCCAACTTGCCAACTCACACTCCCCCACAAGCCTATCAAGTAACAAAACCATGAACTCATAAACAGATAAACCCATCGCCTTTTCCAACAACGAAGTAGTCTTGACTTTTAATCTTTCTACAGATTGAGAGGAGTTTATGCCTTTGTGCTGTTAAACCAAGATAAACGCCCCGCTCATGTACGGAGTGCGGGACAAAGATATGATGAAGTCTGAAATTCTGCCCCATTCGTCTGTGGCAAAGCAGGGCTATGTCTCAAAAAGGTAACCTGGTGGGAGTTATTCCAATACATTCTTTACAAGTTGAAAGCATCTTTACAGTGGCACATAGTGAGGAAAAAGTAAAGAGCAATTCTTTATCCCAAATAGGTCGTTAGCCTTTTATGTTTGCCAGCCATTGTAATCTTTTCAGCGAGTTTTTTAACACTATGAGTGCCTTTTTATCCACCAATCGCTCACCTTGCCGCAAAAAATCGATTCTCGCGAAGGTCGGTTTTGATGCAAAAAGGGGTTAGCTTGTGAATGCAATAAAATGAATATTTATTTTAAGAAACCGCCATTTGCACCACATTTGGGGCTATTTGCGGCTAAATGTACTGCAATTTGCTGCAAAACGCAGTGCAATATGCCGCTAAACGTAGTGCGTTTTGATGCTAAACGCAAGGTAAAATGGTGCTAAACGCAGTGCAAAATGCTGCTAAACGCAAGACGAAAAGCATAAATATCCACTGCAATGGTATAAACAAAACCTTTCTGGACCATTAAATATATGGCTGAAAAGGGCAAAATAGCTGTTAAAAAGCAGGTTTTTGGGGTTAAAAGCGAGTAATTGGGCTTGAGAAATTACGAGTCTTCAGCCAAACTAGAAAGGCTAAATGGTGCAAAATGCAGGCTCTTTTCTTAAAAACGAACATATTGGAAGGTGTGAAAGACTAGAAATAGTGGCAATTTACCTACTTTATGCCCTATATTTTCGCTAGAACGGCGCGGGATTCGGAGTAGTATTGTAAAATAAAAGATAACAATTTAAGTTTTTGAGTTGGGGAGTTGGGGAGTTGATGAGTTGGGGAGTTTTTAAGTTAATGAGCTATTGAGTTAATGAGCTATTGAGTTGGGGAGTTTGTGAGTTGGGGGGAGTTTTTAAGTTGATGAGCTTTGAGTTGGGGAGCTTTTGAGTTGATGAGCTATTGAGTTGGGGATTTTGTGAATTTGTGAGTTGATGTCTTCGGGAGTTGTTGGGCTTTCATGAATTCATAAGCCAGTGAGTTGACTTGTCCTGCACTCCTCTCAATTTATAGAAATACTAAAAGTCAAGGCGACTTCAACATTTATCGCGAAATATTTTGCCATCCCCCCTTTTTTTCATACCTTTGCAACCGCAAAACGCGCATATCAGGCGTTGCAATATTGGTTCCGTAGCTCAGTTGGATTAGAGCAACAGCCTTCTAAGCTGTGGGTCTTGGGTTCGAACCCCAACGGAATCACTCTGATAATAGGACACCATCCTTGGTGTCCTATTCCTATTGTTAAGAATAACCCAATTACATAGGTGACATAAATCTTTTATCTGACTTTCTAGTTATTATATTTTTATCTATAACTTTTGATATTATGGTAATTTTATTCCAAGTTCCCGAATTAATTGAGGCTTTACAAGATTCTGCCCCTACGGAACAACAATTGAAACTTGCAAGAGAGAAATTCTGTATTGAAGTAAAAACCATCAACACTATTAATATTGGTGTTGGTGCTGATTGGATTGTATTTCTTGCAACATATGTCGTCGCCCCTTCACTAGCGGTTCTTGCTATGGGCAAGAAAGTCAATGAAGGTATTGAGGGATGGTCAGCTGTTGGAAAAAAACTCAAGAGCATGTTTAAGTCTATAGATGTTGTATCTATTGATTGCGACACTGCAACTTATCTTGCAATAGAGTTTATCAACAAAAGGATTAAGATTGAAAGCCTTGTAAAGACGAACGAGACAACTATAAATTTATCAAATTTAGAGGGTGCGATAAGAGGTCTAGTCGGGTTAGCGAAGAAACCAGACAACTACTACATACAAGTATTTCTTGTGAACGATAAATTTTACTATATCATTGGAATAAGCTCTAGAGGTGAATTAAGCCTACTAAGAAAATTTAAAGCTGCGGATTATAAGCATGTTCTTCCGTAAGCCTGTTCTATCTATCACTCCTACACATTTAAACATGTCCCTAATAAGCCTATTAATTATTCATCTTGCGAGAGTGGCTTTCTCGCATATTATTCGTACTTTTGCCTTAGCAACATGTTGCGCAGAACATTTTTCTTGCAATACATAAATAAGCAAATGGCACGAAGCAACTAAATGCCAAGTTACTTATTTGTTTCCAAGAAGGACATAACCCACTTAAATTCGGGGGATTGCACAATGAGGTTGTTTCATTGGAAGATTACTTGCTATGGACATTCTGACACATTTCAGAACGATAGAGGAACTAACAAAGACGCTCGCACGCGAACAGGCATTGCTAAGCGAGATGTTTGAAAAGCGAAAACTGTTGAAGTTTCCGCGAGGGCTGGCCATCGACCTGGTGGGTGGAAACGAAACCCGACTAAAACGCCTGGTGGACTATGGCGTGCTTGTGGAAACAGGTAACACCATTGAAATTGAAAGCGACTATCTAAACTTCTTTGAAGAAGTGCTGAACGTGAATGAGGAAATAAGCGTGTTGAGCGTGCAAGAGTGTATCAATACGTTGAAAGAGCATATCGGCTATTTTCTGCAAGAAAACAACGTTAACCGCAAAGCCGGATATCAAGACAGCGTAAGGCAACTGCTGAAAAAGACGGGATTTAGAACTTTAAAGAATGTGGTTGACCTGAAACGCAACATGGATAATGCCTATAAGCAAGAGCCTACCTACAACGTAAAGAAACAACGACTGAAAAACCTGGACGAAAAGAGCCACAGCATACGAGCAATGATAAAAGAGTGCGAAAAGCTGATGGACACCGAACAGGCTTTCTTCATCATGGCCAACGACCCACACATGGCTAAAACATGCAGCGACGTAAGGCACGATTTCGTTGAGGCCTATCACGCCTTGATGGAAATTGATAGGCAAATTATTGTGTACATCAACCAAATTGACTTGCAAAACCAGCTGTATAAGAAGATACGCAAGCTGAAATACCTGCAAGACCAGCTGCTTATCAAAACCGACACGAACATTGTGCAGGTGCTTGAAGACATGAACCCGCTATGGATGGAAGGTAGGCAGTACAGCAAAATACGCTTATCGCTGGAAATGCTGAGAGAGAACGAGGAGATGGCAAAGATGCTAAGGCGAATTGCCGAACACAACGGTGTGCAGAAAACAGCACGCACAGAGGCGGACCCACTAACCGACGAAGACTTGCAGGAACATGTGCAACAATTGAAGGAGGTGGACCCTGCGGAGGTGTGGAACGCTTTTGCGGCATCGGGGTACAACCTGTTTGAGTTCGTTCTGGCATATAACTATAAGGCTGAGCGCAATATTGAAGACCACGCCACCCTATTTTGCCAACTGGTTATACTGCATGCTGACGAATGTAAGCTTACTGGCGAATATGCAACTTATCAAGATATTGAATACCCCATCGTCTATGCGAAATAATACACAACGAATATACGAACGACTGAGCCGAGGAGAGTTTCTATCTGTGGACAGTACAAACAGTACGGTTAGGCATCTGTATGAAGACATTGAAGAGAATATGGACGACTATGCCGACTACTTTAAGGAAATAGGACTAAGGCTTGAAAGTGGCAACGGATACTTCTACCTGTCGCGTACGGCGGAAAACAAACAAGCCATAGAAAGCAAGCTGGAGAGTTTTTCCAAGTGGCTAGACTACCTTGATTTTCTGAAATGTTATAACCAGTCGTTTACTGCCGGCTATCAGTTTCGCAAGAGCAACCTGATAGAACAGATAAGCCTTGACATTGAATTGAAGGAGAAGGCTGGACACTTGTTTAAGAAATATGGTGTGGGGTCTAACTTAGAGATTGTAAACAAGCTGCTGCAAGAGATGGGTAGCATGGGCTTTGCCGAATGCATCAGTGAACAAGACGAGACATACAAGGTTACTTCGGCATTTCGCTATGCAGAGGAACTTGTTAACATGATACAAATAGCCAACGAAGATGAAGTTCCTGAATAAAATTGTGTTTGTGAATAGCGCAAACATTCCGTATGCCGAGATTTCGGTAGACGGAAACGTGCACTTCACAGGTACGCAAGGCGTGGGTAAGAGCACCGTGTTGCGCGCGCTCTTGTTCTTTTATAACGCCGACAAACATAGGCTGGGCATTCAGCAAGGACAGAAATCGTTTGACGAGTTTTACTTCCGCCAATCTAATTCGCACATCCTTTACGAGGTGATGCGCGACAATGGCGCATACACCATCTTGGTAAGTCGGTATCAAGGGCGTGCGTCGTGGCGATTTATTGATGCGCCTTATCAGCGCGAATGGCTGGTAGACGAAGACAAACAGGTGCTGAGCGACTGGGTGAAGATACGCGAACGCATTGACAAGAACGTTGCCGTAACGGCAAGGATAGACTCGGGCGTGATGTTCAGAGACATCATCTTTGGCAACACGCGCGACAATAAGTACACACGCTATGCGCTGGTGCAAAGCACCCACTATCAGAACATACCCCGAAGTATACAAAACGTTTTTTTGAACACTAAGCTTGATGCCGACTTCGTGAAGAATACCATCATACAATCTATGGCCGACGAAGAAGTGCCCGTTGACTTACAAACCTACCGCCGGCTTGTGACCAGCTTTGAACGCGAGTATGATGAGATTGACTGCTGGTTTAAGCAGGCACGAGACGGCAGCTACCCCGTGCGACAACAAGCATCGAAGATTGCAGAACAAGGTAGGAAGGTTGTGGCCTTAGACCAACAACTGAGGGATGTGTGGCACATGCTGAACCATGCGGTGGCCGACAACGAGCAACAGATACCGCTGTTGGAGGCTGATGCAGCAGAGACCAAAGCGAACATAGAGAAAGAACGCAACCGCGAAAAGGAACTTACGGCCGAATATTATAAGGAGAATAACTCGCTTAACCAGAAACTGGGCGGCAAAAAACAAAAGTTAGATGAGGTGTTGCAGGCAAGAAAAGAATTTGAGGCTATGGGCATCGAAGACAAACTGAAACTTGCCAGTCGGGAAGACACGATAAAGAAAGAGGCAGGCAATAAGCAGACTTTGCTAAACGACTTGTTGAAGACCCATGCCTCGATTGAAGAGAAATACAACATTGCCAAAGCAAAATTGGAGAATGCACAACAAGCATTTGACAATGACCAAAAGGAGCGTTTCTACCAAGAACAAGACAAAATACAAGTAGAACGTAAGCGGCTGGAAGACGAACGAACGAAGAACAGAAACCAAAGGACAGATGCTTTTGCGGCATGGCGATACGAGTCGGACGAACGCTTGCAGACGTTGCAGGCCGAACAACATAGGGCTGACGCTGCGCAGAAAGAACTAAAACAGTGGCATCCCCTTAGCCAACGAGATGCAAACCATAGCGGAGCAGATTAGGACATTAGACGTAAAGGAGAAGGAAAATGCCGCACAGCAGGCTGTTGTTAAAAGTCAGATGGAACAACTTACGGCCGAATTTGAAATGAAGGAGGCCGAACTGAAAAAGATTGCACAGCGCGAACAAGAACAGTTTGAGGCTAGCCGCTCATCATGTCGCGAGCAGATTGCAAAGATAGAAGGTTTGTTGTCGCATCTGGATGGTTCGTTATACCAATGGCTGAACGAGAATGTAGAGGGATGGGAGAACACTATCGGCAAGGTGGTTGACGAGGAGAGAATCCTCTATGCACAAGGTTTGGAACCACAGGTGGACACTTTGGCCGAGGGTTTGTTTGGCGTGCGCCTTAACTTATCAGATGTTGGTGCGACACATCGAACTCCCGACGAATATCGAAAGGAAAAGAAAAAGCTTGAAGAACAGCTGCAACAGATAAACCGCAAGCTGAACGATTTACCCCTTACGCTTGAAGAAGACACGGCAAAACTTGGAAAGAAATATGCCACAATGCTGAACCCCTTGCGCCAAAAAGCAACCCATCTGCGGGTGGAAGAGGAACAGATACCAACGAAACGACAAGACCTGCAAAACCAACAGCACAAGCTGAAAATGGACGAACAGGAAATGATTGAACAAGAAAAGGAGGTACGCGAACGGGCGTTTAACGCGGCCTTGCTTTGTGTGCAGGCAGAGAAGGATGAACGGGAGCGACATGAAACACTGCATAAGAAGGAGTTAAAAGAACTGGACTTGCACTTCAACAGGCAATCGAAGGAGTTTGATAACAGGCTCAGCGCATTTAAAACGGCCTTGGAAACGGAGACAAAGGACCGACATGAAGAGTTTTGCAACCAAAAGAAACAATTGGAAGAGCAACAAAAGGCGGAACTGGCAGGGAAAGGTGTTGACGTGAACTTGCTGGAGCAATATCGCCAGGCCATAGAACAACTTGCGGACTTGCTACAACAAATAGACAACGAACGGCCTATGGTTATTAGGTATCGCGATGCTCAGCAGAACCTCTTTGCTAAGGAACCCGAAATACGAAAGGACATAAAGGACATTGAGCAGCAACTAGCCAGGATGAGTAAGCGATATGAAGACAAGAAAATAAGGGTGGAAAAGAAACGGCTGGAACAGGAAGAAAGACAAAAGGCCATTGGTAAAGACCTTGCTCGCCGCCGCGAAGGACTGAACTTGTATCACCAAATGGTGGAGAACGAACATCTTGTACCCGAAACACTGCTTACAGACAACAAACCTGTTGCAACTAAGCAAGACTGCCAACAGCTGTTGAGCCTGCTAAGAGGTTCGGTTAATCAGAAACGTGAAACGATTGAAAGGCTAAAAGACTTTGTGGTGAACTTTAACCGAAACTTTAAGCCGCAAAACGCGTTCCACTTTAACACGATGCCAATTACAGACAACGAATACTTGCAAATAGCTGCCGACTTGCAAGACTTTATGGACAATAACAAGATTGAGGAGTTTCGCAGGCGCACTAGCGAGCATTACAAGGACATACTCGGCCGCATCTCTACCGAGATCGGCAGTTTGCTGAAACGAAGGTCGGATGTAGATGGCGTAATACTAGACATTAATCGCGACTTCGTTGAAAAGAACTTTGCAGGCGTAATCAAAAGTATTGAACTGAGAGCGGACGAATCGTCGGACAGGCTGATGCAATTGCTCATGTCTATTCACAACTACACCGCAGAGAATGCCTTCTCGATTGGTGAGCTGAACCTTTTTTCTAACGATAATCGCGATGAGGTGAACCGTAAGGTAGTGGATTACCTCAAAAGTCTTTCGCATCAGTTGCAGAACGAGCCAAGTCGAACAACTGTTTCGCTGGGCGACGCATTCCGCTTGCAGTTTCGCGTAAAGGAAAACGACAACGACACCAATTGGGTTGAGCGCATCAACAATGTTGGTTCTGATGGTACAGACATTTTGGTGAAGGCTATGGTGAACATCATGCTCATCAATGTGTTTAAGAAAAAGGCTGCCCGAAAGAGTGGAGAGTTCATCGTGCACTGCATGATGGACGAGATTGGACGGCTGCACCCGAACAACATCAAGGGCATTCTGCAATTTGCCACCTCGCGTAACATTTATCTTATCAACAGTTCTCCAACATCATACAATCCTTACGACTATAGATATACCTACTTGTTGAGCAAGCAAGGCGTGAAAACGCGAGTGGAAAAATTGTTGAAACGTAACCCATAAGATTATGGCAATAGGAAAAGCGATACAAAGTTTGGTGGCAGGTGAACAGGTGGCAGGCTCAAAGATAGGTGGAAAGCTACTCGAAGAACTGTTGTCGGAGGGCTTGCTTATGGTTGTTGCTCGTGGTTCGAGGAAGTCGTACCGCGCTCGCGACATTGAAACGCTGAAGAGGTTTCTTACAGATAAGGACGAAAACTATCGTGTACTTGAAGTGGAGAACGCAGAAACACGTGCTGCTATGGCCAACAAAACGGGTAATTCGAAGTTGATGACGGTTCGTTCGTGTCCCGGTTTTCCTGTTAACAGCTACGAACCCATTGCGTGTCTGCTAAATGGTGAGCCGTTTGTGGTTAATCCGCATGAGGGTAGCTTTTTGTTCGTGACACAATGGGAGGGTTTTAGAATACCTGCCGACGTTATCGTTATCGGAATAGAGAACATGGAGAATTTTAGGCTAATTCGCAAGCAAAAGAAGTTTTTTGAGGGTTATCTGCGCGCGCATGCACTGCCCACGAAAACTCTTTTTGTGTCGCGCTATCCACAATCCAACGACCTAAGGAAATGGCTCACGGGCATACCTAATCGTTATCTGCATTTCGGCGATTTCGACTTGGCAGGAATACACATCTTTCTGACAGAGTTTGAACGACATATTGGAAATGCGCGCGCATCGTTCTTAATTCCTTCTGACATTGCCGCCCGATTGAAATCGGGGTCTAGCCGGCGATATGACGAGCAGCATGCCCTATTTAAAGATATGCAGACCGATGTGCCAGAGCTTGGACAACTAATAACGCTCATCCATCAAGAACGAAAAGGTTACGACCAAGAGGGATATATATAAATAGGTGTTGGGCTGAGTAATGCCAAGGAGGAACTATCCGATAAAGCAGACTTGCCGTGCTCGGGGAAATTCTTCTGAACTAGATAAAAACAGAAAGTTTTATACATGACGAGTATTCAAATCATCCGGGGCGACTTCCAAAAAGAACTGAAATTGCCCATCGCCGAAGGAGTAAAGGCAGGGTTCCCCTCGCCTGCCGAGGACTATATACACGAGACACTCGATTTCAATCACGACCTCATACGCAATCCCGAGGCCACATTCTATGGCAAAGTGGAAGGAGACTCGATGATAGAGGCTGGCATATGCAATGGAGACATTGCCGTTATCGACCGCTCTATTGACCCAAGAGACGGGGATGTTGTGGTGGGCTACATCAACGAAGAGTTCACCATCAAGTATCTCGACCTTAGCCATCGCGAGGAAGGGTATATAGAATTGCGGCCGGCCAACTCAAACTTCAAGCCCATAAGGATTGATGAAGACGACGCTTTTGAGGTGTGGGGCGTGGTTGTTTGGACGATTAAAAACTGGAGAAAATACTAGGAAATGTACGGTATTGTTGATTGCGATAATTGCTACGTGTCGTGCGAGCGTGTATTTAGGCCCGACCTGAATGGCAAACCCGTTGTTGTGCTCAGCAATAATGATGGCTGTGTGGTGGCACGTTCGAACGAGGCCAAGCGCATGGGCATCAAAGCTGGCATGCCCTACTACCAGCTAGCAGAGCAGTTTCCTAATCAAGACATCGCTGTTTTTTCGTCAAATTACGAACTATATGGCGAATTAACAGGACGCGTAGTGGAGATTATCAGGAAAGAATCGCCGGCATACTTCCGATATAGCATCGACGAGTGTTTCGTTTATTTTAATGGAACAGGAGAGTTGGACTTGAAGGGTTGGGGAGAAATGCTACACAAGAGGATTAAGCGTAGCGTTGGCATGCCAACAAGTATTGGCATCGCTCCCAACAAGACGCTTGCAAAGATGGCAGGACATTTTGCAAAAAAATATCAGGGATACTATCATTGTTGCCTAATCGACAACGACGAGAAACGTGTTAAGGCACTGAAACTCTTTCCTATTAGCGAGGTTTGGGGGATTGGACGACGTTATGCAACACGCCTCCAAACTATGGGCGTTAAAACGGCGTTCGATTTCGCTGAGTGTAATCTTTCGTGGGTAAGAGCCACATTTAAAAACATTGTGATTGAACGAACATGGCGCGAACTGAACGGAGAAGATTGCATACCTAATGAGGAACTGGCTAAAAAGAAATCTATTTGTATGAGTCGCTCTTTCAATGATATGATAACAGACCTTGATGGCCTGCGCACCCACGTATCTAACTTCGCCGCCCGATGTGCAGAAAAACTGCGCCAGCAAGGAACAGTTGCCTCTATCGTTGGCGTATTCCTCCACACCAATGCTTTCCGTGAGGACCTACCACAATATTGGAACTTTCAAGAAATGCGACTCATTACGCCCACTAACAGCTCCATAGCCATTGTAAAGGCCGCCAACAATGTGCTGCAAAAATTATATCGACAAGATTATCGCTATAAGAAAGCGGGCGTTATAGTCATGGGGATTGCGCCAAATGCACCCATCCAGCAAGACTTCTTCGACATAACCGCCGAACAGATTGAGAAAATGCGCCGACTGGATGCCGTCGTCGACCGCCTTAACAAAGTTAATGGTACTGAGTTCATCGTTCTTGGTAGTCAACAATATACATCCAAAGGCTGTGAGGGAAAAGCTTGTTCCTTTGCTAATGCCATTAAACATGATTTTAGGAGCAAGAATCCAACCACCCGCTGGAAGGATATCATAACATTGAAATAACACGCATCCTAACTGCTAGGCTGACGAGAGCTTACAGTTGTCTTGCTAAACCAAATTGGTGCAAATGGCAGCTTTTTGAAATAGAAATTCATTTTGCCTGCATTTACAACCATCCCCATTTTGCATCAAAGCCAAGCCTCGCGAAAATCGATTTTTTGCGGCAAGGTGAGCGGTTGGTGGACGGAAAGGGCACTCATAATGTTAAATTTCTTACTGGAAACCAAACAAAAACGATTATATTGTATACACGCGCATGGGCAACGGCACGGAAAACACGTACGCTTACGACCGCCAGAACAAGCGGTTGCTGGACATCCATTAAAAGTCAAGACGATTTCATCGAGTTAAAAATTAAATCAAGCCTTATACACAGCAGATTTTACTTGGATTTCTTGGCATCGTTAGCCAGTGACACTTTGTGTAACATCTTCAATTTTACTTTGACGTACAAATAGTTTTTTCCATTGGTGGTATGCGCTTGTGTTTCTTCCATCAATGTGCCTTGGCGTCTATTTGACGGGGGGCTTATAGTTCTCAATATCACATCCCCCCTTTTAAGGTTTAAAGATGTATATACAGGCAGACTTTCCGAGAAATATGCAGGTGTGATGTATGCTTGCTTAGCAAGATAATCGAAGAAGAGGAAATTGCTCTCATCTGTGGCTGCATTGTAAACGGCATATACACCAATCTTTCCTCGCCCATCCTGCCCTGTTAGATTCGTCAAAAAATCTATGGAACTGCCATCCAAACAATATACCTTTATCAGTTCTTCTTCAAAACATCCATGTAGAAACATCAAATGAGAGACACAAGATGTATCATTCTCTTCTGCAAAAATAAAAAGAGTATCTTGGCATTGCTGAACAGAATCCATAGAGTGGGCGTTAGACCACCCACAAGAAAGGTAAAACAACACACAAGTTATAAATATCATAGTTTTGTTCATAGAAGGTACTCCTTATTTCCTTAACCAACCAAGAACTCTATTGTTTTTTATCTGCCAGCTCTTGCCATTTCTTTGCAACTCAATACAAGCCCGACTTTTCCCCCAAGGACCTGGATTTTGCTGAATAATCTCTATGTTACTGTCAGTAACCCTAGAAACGATTGCGACATGCCCATAGGGATTGAGTATGTAGGAATCAAATACTAACAAATCACCCTTCTGAGGTTTAACACGGTCTCCATTCGTATACTGAAAAAGTGCTCGAGCAGTATTTAAGGAACCATTGGATAACTTTTTGTCAAAAAAGGCTTTCGCATGTCCATAGGTATCGGGCATACGATGGTGGTAATGCAGATAGTAATATCGTTTCACAAATTCCACACATTGGTATCGAACTCCTACATTATAGCCATCAATGATATTCCGTCCAGACGATTGGCCTGTGCCTCCATTATAGTAGACGTAAACACCATCAAGGCTATCAATAGGAACTCCCCTGCTTAATGTGGGATTCAAATTAACATGAGTAACACACCAATAGCTTGTCACCAACAGGATAATTCCAAACAATGTATAATATATTACTTTTTTTACCATGAAATCATATTAACTTTTGAAATTACACAAATAGAAGAGAGGTTTCATCCATGTATTTCCAAACTAATACTACCCTCCCTCATGTATGAAGTACTAGGCAAATTTACATAAAAATCGTGATTTAAAATCCTGTGGAGATAGAAAAACGACAGAGAATACTCTGGAATGTGCACAAGTGGAAAAAAAACATCAAGGCCTGCATGGATTCTCAAATTGAACATGTTGGGACGCTTTCTCAATACAGACGCAGACTTTGATGCAAGACTGTTTTGGTAGATAGGCAAGAAATACGAGTCCTTCAACAACATGTGCTTCAACAAACACAATGAAGCTAAAGAGATTTTCCTCTTGATGAGATTCCTAACAAGGCAAGGTCAGCATCAAAAAATAAAACCTGGATAAGCTCATACAGAAACGCATAAAACAGGCTTGAACCAAGGCTCAGTAGCGTGGAAGAAGTAAACTATCTCGCATTTATACTCAACCCGATGGGAAAGGTAAAAGGAAAGGGAAAGTTGAGATGACCTCTCCTTTTTTGTTTAAAAGGGTAACTAAACAAAAAGAGGATGTGCTATTAAATACACATCCCCTTCCTTGATAGAATATTGAGCAATTAAATTAATGTGTTGCCTTAAACTTTTGTCAGAACTTGTACTGAAGGCCTACGTTGAGACTGTTTACAATAGCTCCTGGCTTAGTGTAAATTTGAGAACTTTGATAATGTTTCTTATCCATACGATAGATAGTATGGCTATAGAATAACGCCATCTTAGAACTTACATTATAAGATATTATTCCACCAAGATTCCATGCTAACCCATTTCCAGCTTTACTTTGTACGTAAGATGGACCTAGGTACAACGAAACATCATATCGTCTTGCAGGATTTATACCAGCAATGGCATTCAAGAGATGGAAGTTGTAATCCAGTGAGTATAATTTATTCTCAAATTCTTTCTTTTCCAGTATGGCTCCCGATTTTTCCCACACCTTATCTTGCATAAACTCGGCACTAACACGTACACCATGATAACCGCCAAATCTATAACCAAAGAACAGCAAGGCATTCTTAAAGAACGGGGTCTCTTGCCCACGTGTTCTCCACGTATGTATAGTGGTATTCCATCCACCACCAGCAGCCACATAGAATCCATTGGCAGGGTTGTAATCAATCTGCGAAGCATCAGATGAAGAAACATCTTCTTTATTAGCAAGTTTCTTACCTAATAATAGGGACAAGCCAAATTTTAAGGATAATTCATCTGTCTTCGCAACAGATTGCACTTTCTCGAAACCTCTAAGTAGCGAATATGTTGGCTCGATGTTAAATCGTAGGTTATCAGCTAAACGCAACCAGATTTGTGTTCCTAAACGCCACTCATTAAACTTGCTCTCATGAGTTGACGACTGGCCAGTTACAAACCTTATATTGCCTGTCCCTGCACCTGCAAACAGGTTTAGTCCTGCTGTCGAGTTCCAGTCATATTTCTTCTGGAAACCAAACGGGTTGAACATCAAGTCCAAAGTTCCAGCATAGAATCTTAACAGATATCTTTGTTCACCAGAAGCGTCGTTCGTCCAATCAGCGTTACTTACATGAATACCACCACGTACGCCTAATGCCGAATTTAGCCACCAGCCAAGATTAGCGTTTGCAGTAAATCCCATTGAACTTGCCCTAGATACTTCAAGACCGTTAAACCAAGTTGGACCTACATTATACTCGAATATTACGGGTTTATGTTCATAATCACATGTAAACGAGCCAACTCCATCTCCCAAAGAACCACTCATATTATATATAATACCAACATTTAAACTGTTGACATATGTTCCAGGAGTACGATAAACCTGTGCTGTCTTATACCTATTCTTCTCCATGCGATAAACAGTATGACTATAGAACACGGATAGTTCTTTCGTTAGTTGATACGAGAGAATACCACCAAAATTCCATCCTAAATCTGTACCTTTCTCGCCCAAAGCAAGGCTTGGTCCCAAATATAGGGATGCCTCCCATCTACGTCCAGGCCTTACACCTGCTATGGCATTGAGAATGTTGAATTGATAGTCAAGCGACAACATCGTATTCTTAAACTCCTGCTTCTCGTAGATGCCTGGTCCATTATAATCATTCCAGACATAATCGTACAGATATTCGCCGCCTAAACGCACACCATGATACTCGTTGAAGTTATATCCAGCAAACAGAAGGCCGTTCTTCAAGAGGTCAAATCCACGTCCTGTGTGTCGCCAAGTATGAACTGTTGTATTCCAACCAAAACCACCTCCGAAGAAGAGACCATGAGGCGAACGAACACGAGCTTGTGTAGCACTATCAAGCTCTATTGTCTTATCCTTATCGGCTTTATCACGCAAAATCATAGACACACCAAGCTTTAAGGCAAGCTCATCTACATGTTTTGCAACTCGTCCATGCTCAAATCCCCTCATCCTAGAGAATGTTGGTTCAACATTGAAACGAAGATCATCAGTCATCTTCATCCACAATTGTGCACCCATTCTAAATTCATGAAACTTGGTCTCGTAAGCTGTCATTCTACTTGTCACGAAACGTATCTTTCCGAGTCCTGTTCCCATGAACAAATTGAAACCAACTGGCATATTCCAATCATATTTGCCTCTAATCCCAAGAGGATTGAACATCAAATCAACAGTTCCCGCCAATAGTCCCAATTGGTTTTTCCGAGGTTCATTAAGATCATGAAACCAATCGGCATTACTGATGTGGACTCCACCCCTCATACCAATTGCTGAGTTTAACCATAGCCCCAAGTAGGTGTTGGCTGTATAACCGAGTGAACTTCCAGTAGAGATTGGTAGATTGTTGTACCAAGAAGGTCCAACACTATACTCAAACGTTAAAGGTTGCCTAGAATAGTCTGACTTAGTGAGTTGACTAATCCCTAGAAGCACATCGCGGATAGGCTGATTGATGGTATATAAAACTCCAACATTAAGACTATTCACATACGTACCATCATTACCATATATTTGATTATTCTCATAAC
The DNA here is from genome assembly GCF_000312305.1 of Prevotella conceptionensis 9403948. GTDB lineage: Bacteria > Bacteroidota > Bacteroidia > Bacteroidales > Bacteroidaceae > Prevotella > Prevotella conceptionensis. Next base: position 50,449 of record NZ_HE999454.1, read on the forward strand.
GACCTTTGGGCATTCTGTAGACAGTGTGGTTATAAAACAGAGCTAAACTACTTGTTAAGCTGTATGTCAACATACCACCGAAGTTAAACGCCAATTGCCTAGCATCACCTCGTGCCCAAGTTGGACCACCATACAAATAAACATTCCACCGACGATATGGATTATACCCTGCAAATGCATTCATGATGTTAAACTGGTAGTCAAGTGAAAGCATCATATTTTGAAGGTTCTCATTATTCAACCCATTGCCAAGTTCATTTAAGGTGTGTATTCTGTCGCCCAAATATTCAGCACTAAGTCTAAAACCATGGAAAGGATCGAAATTATAGCCTGCAAAGAATTCTGCATTCTTTAATGCAAGGTCGTCACCACCTGTGTATCTCCATGCCCTAACCATTGTGTTCCAGCCAAATCCCATACCAATAAAGAAACCGCGGTTAGGCGACATTCGCATTGAAGCTGGCACACTATCAACTGGGATGAGAAGTTTCTCCCGATGAGCTTTATCACGGAAGAGTACAGCCAGTCCCAATTTAAGACCTATTTCATCATATTGTTTACGCTCATTAACGGCGTTATACAATTCCATAAAAGAATAGGAAGGTTCAACATTCAACCTAAGGTCGTTACATAGTTTCAACCAAACTTGTGCACCTGTACGATAGCCCACATAGTTACCACTATACGAGCCATAGTGCCACTCGTTTGCCAGTTTCTGTTGGCCATACTCGTAGCCGGCAAACAAGTTGAAACCTACATTACTATCCCAATCATATCCACGTTTAAAACCTAGGGGATTGAATAGCATGTCCAACACGACACCCCGAGTACCAATCATACTCCTAGTCTTTATATCACCACGCACAGGTCTATCCGCCCAATCTGCATTGGAGACATGGAAACCTGCACGAAGACCAATAGCTGAGGATAACCACCATCCCATATACACATTACTACTCCAACCCAAGGTGCTCATGATAGGTAGGTTAGTGCGATTATGAAATGCTGCTCCTATACTATACTCAAAGAAGAACGGCTTACGCCATGGTTTCTTCATATACTCTTCGAGGAAGAATCGTTCGTTGTCATTGAAACGCCTTAGAAAACTACCCTTATCTCTCTCACTAGAAAGATTTGGCCATAAGTACCATATATACGACATGTTTATTCCGTATGCCAAGTCAAGGCTCTCAAAATCAGTGCCCTTCACAAGATCGTGCGTCCTTGTAGCCAATCTCAGATAAGGTTCAAAAGCCAATGAAGCATGCGGACTAGTCATAATCTTGAACTGCATACCAAACCGGGCGTTGTACGACAAAGCCGAGTTTTCAGCATAATAAGGTACGAAAGTATTTTCCGTAGCATTCAATCTTGCTGTTTGCACTCCGACACCAATTGTACCTAACACGTTCAAAGGCCTGTCGGGACGGTTTCCCATCAAGTAGTTGCTAAAATTAAACAAATAATCAATTCCACCTCCCCAAGTACTATAGGTTGTTACTGACGAAAAGCCTAGAGCCGCCTTGGTGAACCCCCAAGACTTTTCGGCAAACAATCGAATGGTACTCATTGGACTGAGTTCCTTGGCTATACCTACATGAAGATTCGCTATGGGAGTATAGTCAAACTTATCATTAGGTAAGAAAGCTGATACACCACCGCCAAGCGTTACATAAGTATGGCTAAGGAAACCGCTATCAACAAATTGGTCGCCAGCATAACGGTGTCTTTTGTCCAGGACAAAACGAAGACCATTGTAACCTTTCGGGCGCGGAATACCCATTACAGTATCCTGTTTGGTTTCCAACACCGAGTCGGGTAACATATTTTCCAAATCTTCCAAATCCATCTTCGCAGTATCTTGCTTTGCTATGGTATCAGGAACAGAAATATAGAAACGTTTGTTGAAAGGTTGAGAGCTAACCCACGCGCTGGCACACAATGGGAGTAGCCCTGCAAGCATTGCAACAAGGACTCTCTTTTTCATTGTATATCTTCTTAAAATCACATTCATACTCTATCATTCAGAAGCCGTTTCTTGTGGAGCAGGCTTCACCATCATCATGTTAAACTTTTCCCTATACAGGTCTTTTTTACTTTCAACATACGGATATCTCTTACGTATTTCATCCGTGATGTTACCATCAGTCTTGAAGAAACGTTCATAAAATGAAGGATCCAAATCAAAACAATGCTGGAAATAAGCCAAAAATCTAGGCGTATCGTTCGTTTGCATCTTGACCGCAGCTTCTGAGCCAAATTCCTTTATCAGATTCATGAAGTCGTTCTCTTGTTCGATGTCTGGGTTATTTGCAGCAATCACACCTTTAAGATACCATTTCTTAACCAGATTATCTGGCAAGGAGTCAACTAAAGGATTGAGCGACTCATAGGTGATACCTAGCTCAGGAGCTAATTCCACACTTAGTATAGCTCTATTGAGCGGATTCTGGTTCATCACAAAATTCAAAGCATTCGATGCCCTCTGCTCCTCTTCAGGAGTTTTGTTCTGTTTAAAGAACAGCGATTCGAGATCTATGAACATCTTTAGGTCATGGAATTTCTGAGTGTCTGGAAGTTTATTAGCCAAATGTGCAGAATGGCTCAATTTTCTCGATTTCAAATACATAAGAGCCTGATTAGCAACAACCTCCTTAAAGTTCACAGTGTACATATAGGAACTCTCAAAAGCAACAGGTCTTTGTACCTCAACTCCAGAGGACATATCTACGAATGGCTCTAACACAGAGAGGTTTACAGAATCCTGCTCTAACAGCTCTATGGCTATACGGTTAGCCAAGTAGGCAGCAAAAGCACTGAACTTCGCAGTTTTTCTCGACATGTTCTCTTTATAGGCACGATGTGTCAACTTACGGAGTTCTACCGAGTCTGTAATCTGCGTAAAGAGGTTATAGTAATCACCATTCGAAAAATACTCTTCCCCACCAGGTCTGTACCTGTTGTCATTATAATATGCCCATACAGCTTCTTTGGGTTCCATTATCTTATTCCTTCGCAAAGTATATGTACTGCGCATCAAACGTTGGTTCTGCATAATTTCCTCTATTATAGGATTACTGGTCGTCATACGCTTTATGCCTACATAGTCTTTTGCCTTCGCATATTTTCGCAATTCGTCAGCTTCCGAAGCCTGACCTCTCTGCACTAATGAGTCTGCTACATCATCCCATGTATAAACCAGAGGCTCCTTAACCGTCAAACTAGCACTACGAATATGACTACCAACCATTGACAGAATCTTACGTGCCCTTTTCTTTGCTAATTCTATATTCAACGACAGCCCCCCCTCTGGAGATGCTGTACCTTGCACAGAGATATTCATCAAGGAAGTACCATAGGAACGAAGTTCTTCAATAAGAAAATCCAACGTTTTCTGGTTTTCTTCGTCAGTGGTCAACTCATCTTTACCTACCACAAAGGTTACTTGCAGATCTCGTGGTACCTCTAATAGTCTTGCCCTTACCGTCTCAAAGAAACGTGGATCTAGCTCTATGCGCTTTGCAGATGCACCTAAGTCAAGCATCTTCCAAGGGCGTCGGACGTTGTTAGTTCCCTCTTTGTTGTCATTAAAATACACATGAGTATAATCCTCCAAACTCAGCTTAGCTTTCCATTTATAGTTTTTGTCTATGTCCGGTTTGGGATACGTTATATCCCAACTGAAACTAAATGGTGCATTTGACATCACATTGTCAGGAACATAATATGCGTGAAGCGAGTCGTTCCTTTCGTAACCAAAACTCTTACGTTTTATCTGATTCTGATGATACTTATCGCCTTCAAATACAAGCGGTTCAAGATATTGGATGGTATCTCCCGTATTGGTATTAACTGCAACCGGCTGGAATATCAACCTAGAATGCTTAGTGGTATACCATGCTGGTAGAGATATGCCCACAGTCCATCGCATATTCTCACCATCGTCAACAGGTGGAACCTCTTTAAAGTCCACGCCTTGCTTCTTAGCAAATACATTAACGTTCTTGATGAGAATACCATCTGATCGAGATGGTGCGAAAACAATGTCATAATTGAGTTTCCCTCCTATGACGTCAACCATTTTAAGAGCACCTTCGTTTATCAACAACATTGCTCCACCCACGGAAATGTCTGCTTCGAAGTGTCCTTCGTAGTCGGGAATCACCACATCATTACTTTTAATTTTCACTATACTTCCTGACATACCATTCTGTGAATTGTATAACTGAGCCTGCTTACGTGCTTCAGCCTTATTGTCAAAGATATAAATAGGCACAGACAAAGGCATCTTACCAGAAATTTGCCCATTCGTTTCTTTCATAGATTTTGATACGCTACCAGTTATATGAATAGCCTGGGCAGACATTTTCAAAGTAAACAACCCCAAAAACAGTAGCAAGATAAAAATCTTCTCTAGTTTCATCATATTTCCTCCTATTGTTTACCAAATTGTATACGATAAGGTTATGCCTAATTTAGTAGGCAAGATGCGATACTCCCAAAAGCCGTCCTTGGCTTGTGAATTGTCGTTTAGCAACAAATCATCACCATTAACCATAAATTCTTTATGGTGGGAAAAAATCGCACCAACTCCCCCATGAAAGTCAAGATTCCATCTTTTAGACAGTGAAATGACATATCCAAATGTCATTCCGCCTCCCCAAGCCGTTCCATCGTACTTCCTGTTTCCCCATGTAATGGAATAGTCAGCCGCTAAAAGGCCTATACCCACATAATGGTGATACATTGGGCGACCACCGAAATAATATTTGAATTCAGGTTGTACCCCAATTGCCCTCATGCCTTTGTGGAAGTACGGCTTATTATTGCCAAAAACACTTAATCCAAGTGTTGTGTGATTACCTACGGTTATCTCAGCACCCAAATTGTATGTTTGCGTGGATAGCAACAGAAGGTTAGAGTTGACGGCAAAGGTCTGCGCCTGCATTTGGGTGAACAATCCAACAAGCAAGAACAGAAGTAGTCCTATTTTTTTAGTTACCATTTTCATAATTATTCCTTATTAGTCAATTTTGTGAGAAACTATCCCCAAAGGCACATAGCGCATTTCTATCTATCTGCCCTAGATACACACCAGAATAGGAACTGTATCCAATGGAATTCAGGTTCTTCAACATGTTTGCATCAAAGAATGGACACAAACTTCTACGCGAGTCTTTTTCACAGACCAATACTTTGGCTTCACTAACATGTTTCACTATGCCAGATTCTGCCTTTTCTTTGTTATCAGAGTTGTCAGAGCCTTCTTCTGATTTCCCATTCTCACCAGAAGGCTTAGCTTCTGGTGATTCATGGTCTTCTTTCGTTTCAGATTTTTTCTCCTCCGCCCGTTTCTCTTCGGTTACAGGTTTCTCTGTACTTTGCCCATCGTCCTTAGATTTGCTCTCAGGATTTTCCTTAGATTGTCCATCTTTTTCTTCCTTAGGCAAAGCCGTATCCTCTACTTGTGGCGTTTGAGATGTGTCAACATCTTCTTGCGGAGCAGAACTATCAGACTTTTTCTTATCAGCTTCGCTCTGCTGTTTTTCCATTTTTTGAGCGACTTTAATGGAATCTGCAGTACGTTTAGCGTTCTCACGTTCCATTGCTTTCTGCTCTTTAAGTTCACGTGCACGCTCTTGAGCAGCGTACTTCAAGGAATCGGCAGTTCGTTTAGCATTTTCTTTTTCTTCAAGTTGCCTAGCTTTCTCTGCGAATTTAAGGGAATCAGCTGTAATTTTAGCATTAGCCTTGTCTTCCATCGCTTTAATTCTTGCAGCTTCTTTCAGAGAATCTGCTCGGTGTTTCGCTTCTTCACGTTCAACGGCCTGTTTTTCTTTCAGAGCCTTATTCTCTTGCCTAATAGAATCCTGCGTATATGCCCTTTCTATTTCAAGGCGTTGCTCTTCAAACCTCCGTTCATAATCAGCTTTAGCAAGCGAATCCATCTTTATGCGCTTCTCTTTCGCTTGTACAGTATGTACGCTGTCCCTTCTGATCTTTTCTTTCTCAACGGCCAAGCGATAATCATTATCAATCAAATTCCGATTCTTATATCTGTTAGCCAGTTTTGTACCAAAGTGGTAAACAAAAGACACATGAACTACGTCTACGGAAGCAGCATAAACCCAAGGGTTAAAAGTCAGTTTGTATCCTGTATCTCTTGTTGTCCGAGAATAGTAATACTTACCACCCTTGTAAAGTCGCGTATAATCATGCATATCAGCGAAGACAACACCAGGGCTAAATCCCAATTCCAGGTCTAGGCTTGCTCCATTTGTATAGCCATAAACCTGCGTGACCATTCCGACCATCAGACCGCCAACGAATGAGTTACCTTTCTTTCCTATATCACTGAACTTGATGTCAAAAGAGTTTGCACCTCCATACAATCCGATATAGTAAGCTCGTTTAGGCATTTTAGCATGCCAATACTTACGCACTTCGGCACGAGCTCCAAAAATGTCATACACATAATACGATTTCGTACGTGTGTTAACATCCCAGTTTGCACGTCCATACACACCAACAGTCCATTGGTTCCAGTTTTTATTCCCTAAGGAAAATTCAAGTCCCAAGTTTGGCGTCAAGGTCAACCACCCGACAGCATCCGTTTTCAAATTGAAACGGTTTTGAAGTTCCATGGTATCCACCTTGTTGTAATATAGTTGATTGCCCTGACCCAAGGCTCCTGTCACTCCAACGAAGAGCTGGACTGTCAGTGCAAGTATCAGTTTATATCCTTTCATATTCATCATAACATATAGTTGTCAACTGTGCATTGTCAAATTACTTTCCTTTTGTTGCCACAACCTGCTTAGCAAAATCATCTTCTGGATCCAATGCTAACACCTTCTCTGCGTATTCAACAGAAGAATTCATTTCCTTCTTTATATAATAATAATAAGAGAGTTGTTTATAACATTCGATAAGATGGTCTTTATTGCTCCCACTCTTTTCAAGTAGTTCTGCAGCCTTCGAGAAATAAGGTTTTGCCAATCCCTTTGTGTACTCGGGGTCAAGCATGGCATTGGCATTACCCTGCCAATAAAATCCGAGATAGCTGTTTGGGCGTAGCGTTGCAACTTGACCAAACAAATCTGCGGCGTGTTCGATAGCCTTGGTTTGTTCCTCGGTTCTTTTCTCATTCTCTTTGACGTAAGTTCCCTTTCTCCAATACAGCCTGCCCAACTGGAAGATTTCGTAAGCCCGATTATCGCTGGTATCTTTCAAGTTGGAAACATACTGTTCATAATACTTGATGGCATTGTCGTAATCATGTATTCGGCTATATGCGTCAGAAATCTGTTTGTGAATTCCAGGGATATTCCCATTCTTTTGTAGAGCGACATTAAATTGTTGTATCGCTTCCTGCGTTCTTCCTAGTCCACTCAATGCATAACCATAATATATATAGTCTTGGTATTGAGGTTTAGTATCCTTACTATTGTTAAACAAATCGTTAGCGTTACTGATAGCCGTATCGAAATGTTGCAGTTCGGTATTGTTGTACAAGAGTAACCTATTAAACACAGGGTCTTTTGAGGCCCTTTTATGCCCCAATGTGGCAAGGTCTAAGGATTGCGAATAATCCTTCTTTATATACAAACTTAGAGAGTACTGCATCAATTCCTTATCATTCAGAGAATCGATACCAATACTCTTATAGGCGGCAATTGCATTTGTAAGGTCGTTTGCAGTATAATACACTTCGGCCATCATCCTCTGTACATTTAGGTCAGGTCGGTTTCTTTTCAAGGCATTAAGCGTTTCTATGGACTTGTTGATTTCTTTCGCTTTCAACAACTCTGCCAACTTGTAATACGCATCCGGGTCTTTGCGGTCAAAATACATAGCCCTCCTATAATAAAATTGTGCGGAGTCGGGCCTATTCCTAGCCTTTGCAATATCTCCGCCTAGATTTAAGGCTTTTGTGGTAATACGCCTACACCTTTGGGCTAGATAAAAATAATGGGTGGCTTCATCCAATTGCCCAGCTCTAAGGTAAAGCGTACCGAGACCAGCCAACAAGGCTCCGTCTTCTTTATGTTTACTTGCGAATTTCTCCGCGCTACTCTTAGCTGCGTCAGGGCTGCTTGTAAGTAACGTAGCAATCACCTGCAAATCGTCATTATACGAAAAATAGTCCTGCGAGAAGACAGGAAGACTAATCATAGCACAGAAAACAAACGCCAGCCACTTTTTAGTCATACTCATAATTATTTGATCACCATTAATTTAATAACAGACTGTCGACTAATGACAGGACTGTGCACACTATATTATCAAGGCACTTCACTCCAATTCTCCTTGCAAAGTAAGCAGGAAGTTCATTATTTCGTCAGCAGCAATATTCCATACTGTCAACCCTGCCATAAAACAAGGCAAACAACAAAAGAAGAATTATAAACGTAAGATATTAGCTACACAACAAAACGAATAGTTCTTCGTTGTCATTTAGATTATTAACGTCTTTTTGAAGATAGGCCAGGGCCATCTGAAAGTCACGACTCCAAACGGCCCTGACGTCTCATCTCACAACAGGAAATGTTATCCTATCGTTGTGGTTTAAAGATACAAAGAGCTTTAATTTGTTGACTTTGCTTTTTCAATAGCAGCGTTTGCGGTCTCGATTGCAGCAGCGGCGTCAGCACCAGCCTTAGCCAGCTCAGCCTTAGCTTTGTCAACCTCGGCCTTAGCCTTAGCAGCTTCTGCTGCAACTTTGGCCGTCATTTCCTTTGCTTTTGCTGCTTCCGTACGAGCTTTAAGCGCAGTAGCCTTGCAAGCATTTGCATTAGCGATAGCCTTTTCCGTTTCGGCCTTAGCTTGGTTGGCAGCTTCTACGGCCTTCTGGGCCTCAGCCTCAGCAGCTTCGGCATCAGCACGTGCCTGTTCGGATTCAGCCTTTGCTTTTTCCGAATCCATTCTCGCTTTCTCTGCTTCTACCTTGGCCTTAGCTGCTATGACTTTAGCTTTTGCTGCTTCGGCTTTTTGTTTTGCAGCTTCTGCTGCAGCTCTTGCTGCATCGCTCTTGGCCTTCTGAGCGTCAGCTACGGCCCTTTGGGCATCCGCCACTGCAGACCCTTGGTTTTCAGACTGAGCAGAGGCACTCATAACCGAGACAAATGCTACGGCTACAATAGACAAGATACACCTTCTCATTTTCATATTTCCTTAATATTAAATATAAAATATAACACGATTGGCATGTCAATCATGGTAATAAATTTAATTTAAACGAACATGCCCGTTTACTATTTCTGATGCAAAATTACAAAAAAAAGAAACACCCAAAAGAAAATCAAGAAAATAATGTAAATTATTCGGTATTTCTGTTGTAAAACATGTTAAAACGAATAAGATATTATAAAAGTAATAATATAACAGAAAAATAGAACAACAAAATACTGATTGACAGTGGGATAAACAGCATGCTAATTGAGAAAAGAGAGGTAATTGCCCAATAAAGATACATATATAAAGATACCATAAACGTAAAATATAACCACAATCAACTAGATAACAAGTGGTTATATGCTATTCTTAACAAGGAGCAAGAAACGCACAATAGAGTAAGCCCAGCTCTACACCAACCAAAAAACAGTTTCACCAATGGTAAGAAACAAGTTGTTTAGCCTTTTGAGCACTTCTGAATTAACATTAACCAATCGCCTTTATTAGTCATTAAACGACACCACTAGAGTCCAGGAAAATCACTAACCATTGTACAATACACCTTTTAATACACAATAAAACCGTCTTAACCTTTAATATTCCTATAAATTGAGAGGTGTTTGTAATCTTTGTGATGCCAACACAAGATAAACACTCCTCTCATATACGAAGTACAACACAAATCAACTTACTGGCTTATAAACACATGAAAACACAACAAAACCCGAATACATAAACTCATCAACATACAAACTCGCAAACTCACAAGTTCATCAACTTACAAACAAATCAACTCAACAAGTCATCAACTCAAAAACTTAAATTATTGCTTTTGTTTTACAAAACCACTCTGATTTTCTCTCCGTTCTAGTGAAAATAAAGCACATAAAAGAGGTAAACAGCCTATTTTTCTAGCTTTTCACGCCTTATGTTTCGTCCATTTTTAAGAGCAGAACCTGCATTTTGCACCATTTAGCCTTTCTAGTTTGGTTGCCAACCCGTAATTTTTCAAACCCAATTACTCGCTTTTTACCCCTAAAACCCCACTTTTTAATGGCTATTTTGCCCATTTTAGCCATGTTTTTAATGGTTCTAAAAGGTTCTGTTTATACCTTTTGCGTGTATTTTTATGCTTTTTACCTCGTATTTAGCAGCATTTTGCACTGCGTTTAGCACCAAATTAGCTTGCGTTTAGCACCAAAATACCTTGCGTTTTGCTGCAAAACGCATTGCATTTAGCACCAAAACGCACTACATCTTGCTGCAAATAGCACTAAAATGGGCGCAAATGACGGTTTCTTTAAATAAAAATTCATTTTGCCGCATTCACATACTACCCCCTTTTTGCATCAAAACAAACCTTCGCGAGAATCGATTTTTTGCGGCAAGGTGGGCGATTAGTGGACGGAAAGGGCACTCATAATGTTAAATCCCTTACTGAAAACTAGACAAAAACAATTATGCCGCATATACGCGCGTGAGCAACAGCACGGAAAACACGTACGCTTACGCCCACCAGGGCGAGCAGTTGCAGGGCATGCTGCTCATGACCAACGGAAAACAGTTTCGAGGAAACGCAGAAACCATCTTGACTTTCCTTTCGTATCTTCCTGAAAAGAATTAGTATGAATGCGATATAGTGTCATGCCTTCCAACTGGATAGTATTGCATCAAACCTATCAAGTACGATTCAGTATGAATACATCCACGCATTGGTTCTTTCAATACAGATCGGCAATTAGAGCCTGTGCAGATTTAATTTAGTTGTTGGGCATATTCTCTGTCCTATTCTTGAAGGCGTAGCGGGCTACGTCAAAGGAATAAGACTGGCAAGATGCCGACAAGCAAACGAAGGCTAAACAGGAAACAATGGAAACAACTTGAATTATTTGATAAGCATTGTGATTGTCTATTTCGGTTTACAGTCAAACATAATTGCTTTTGGAAAATTGTTCTTACAAGTTTGCTTACGATGCACCTATGGCTTTCCATATCTAATTCTGTTTGGCTATAAGTTCACTCTTCACTAGCTTTCTAGAACCTGCGGTAAATAAAAGGTTGCCTTTTCGGATGGTTCAAAATCCGAAAAGGCAACACGAAATGGAGTGTTAAGACAACACTTAATGTATTATATCTCCGTGTAATGACTATGGCATACGCTTAGATCGCAAGTTGCAATTCTTCCGTCAACTGCTTGTGCATACTGGCGGCAGCCTTTCTACCGTCGCCCATAGCCAAAATAACCGTTGCACCACCGCGCACGATGTCGCCACCAGCGTAAATTTCCGGGCGACTAGATTGCATACCTTCATTCACTACAATGGTATTCTTGCGCCCTAATTCAAGTCCGCGGATGGAATTAGGAACAAGCGGGTTGGGCGATACGCCTACCGCAACAATCACTTGGTCTACATCGAGCGTCTTCGTAACGCCTTCGATGGGTTGCGGACTACGTCTTCCGCTCGCGTCAGGTTCTCCCAACTCCATCACTTGCAGCACAGCGGCCTTCACAGCGCCCTGCTCATCTGCAAGATATTCAAGCGGATTGTGCAATGTCAGGAAGTCGATGCCCTCTTCTTTGGCATGTTTCACCTCTTCAAGTCGGGCAGGCATCTCTGCCTCCGAACGCCTATAAACCAGCGTAACCTCTGCACCAAGACGCTTAGCCGTGCGACATGAGTCCATTGCGGTATTACCTCCACCCACAACCATTACGCGTTTGCCCAAGTTTATGGGCGTATCGGTGTTAGGATTGGCGGCATCCATGAGGTTAACACGTGTAAGATATTCGTTAGACGACATGATATTGATGGCGTTCTCGCCAGGTATGCCCATGAAATTAGGCAATCCGGCACCAGAACCAACAAAGATACCCTTATAGCCTTGCTCTTCCAAATCATCTACAGAGATAGTCTTTCCTACAATGCAGTCGGTGATAAATTTCACACCCATCTTTTTAAGGTTGTCTATTTCCACGTCCACAATCTTATTGGGAAGTCTAAACTCTGGTATGCCATACTTCAAAACGCCCCCCACTTCGTGTAAGGCCTCGAACACCGTAACGTCATAACCGAACTTAGCCATATCGCCAGCGAAACTCAAACCAGCAGGTCCCGACCCTACTACGGCAATCTTTATACCATTGGCTGGTGCCAATTCGGGTACGGAGATATTGCCACTTTCGCGTTCGTAGTCGGCTGCAAAACGTTCCAAATAGCCAATGGCCACAGCGGGTTCATTCATTTTGAGGTGCACACAACGGCTCTCGCACTGCTTTTCTTGCGGACAAACACGACCGCAAACAGCAGGTAAGGCCGACGTGTCTTTCAAAACCTTGGCCGCAGCAAGAAACTGGCCACGCTCTATGTTCTTAATAAACGAGGGTATATTGATGCTAACCGGACAACCTTCCATGCAAGTGGGCTTAGCACAGTCAAGACATCGCTTGGCTTCCACCAAGGCCAGTTCCTTTGTAAGTCCTTTATTCACCTCCTCTACACGCGAAGTGGCGCGGTAAACGGGGTCTAGTTCGGGCATTTCCACACGGTGAATGCCCGTCCTTTCTTTGGGTTTCATACTTGCTCGCAACTCTTTTCGCCATTCGGCATTGCGGTCTGTCAGCACGTCTATTCCCTCTGTGGTAGGCTCTACGTCCATGGTGATGTCCGAAGCGACTTGAGTAGCTCGCTCTTCTACCTGTTCGATGTGTTCGTTATAGCGTTGCAACTCTTCGCTCTCGGCCTTCTTGAACGTGCCCATACGTTTGAACATCTCGTCCCAATCAACCAAAGCACCATCAAATTCAGGACCATCTATACAAACAAACTTGGTCTTTCCGCCAATGGTGAGTCTGCATGCGCCACACATTCCCGTACCGTCTACCATGATGGTGTTAAGCGAAACGTCGGTGGGAATGTTGTATTTCTGGGTGAGTAGGCAGCAAAACTTCATCATGATGGCAGGTCCGATGGCGAAAGCGCGGTCAATATGTTCGGCATTAATGAACTTTTCCATGCCCACGGTTACAACGCCTTGCTCGCCATACGAACCGTCGTCGGTCATAATAATCACCTCGTCTGAACTCTGTCTTACCTCATCTTCTAATATAATAAGGTCTTTCGAGCGTCCTGCCAATACGGATAGAACGCGGTTCCCGGCCGCTTTCAGCGCACGAATGATGGGCAACATCGGTGCCACACCCACGCCACCGCCTGCGCAGACAACCGTTCCAAAGTTCTCGATATGCGTGGGATTGCCCAGCGGACCAACCACATCGGTAACATACTCGCCTTCGTTGAGGTTGCATAGCTTAATAGACGAGAGGCCAACCTTTTGCACCACGAGTGTGATTGTACCTTTCGTTGTATCGGCATCGGCGATGGTTAGCGGCATACGCTCGCCTTTGTCGCCCACCCTCACGATAACAAAGTTTCCGGCCTTTCTACTTTTGGCAATCAGTGGAGCCTCGATGTCGAAACGATACACCTTTTCGGAGAACTGTTCTTTTCTAATAATCTTATTCATGGCCTTGCAATTGATGTTGATTGTTTATGTTAAATATACAAGTCGCAGGTTGTGTCTTGGTTTAAAAACCCTGATGCGGTGTCCGCTCTTTTTAATAAGGCGAACACCGCCCAGTGCATTTCTAATGTTTTTGTTTTGCGCTTTTGTGCGCCTTAATGATATTGTCTTGTTGCGTTTAAGTCCATTATCGGCCATGCTAATGGCTATGGGCAAGGCAACTAGAAGTTCTTGTCGTCGAGCATTTCAAACCCACAATAGGGCACCAACACCCTCGGAACGCGGATACCTTCGGGCGTTTGATTGTTCTCGATGATGGCAGCCACGATGCGTGGAAGGGCAAGAGCCGAGCCATTGAGCGTGTGGCAAAGTTCTATTTTCTTGTCTTCGGCGCGCCTATACCTACATTTCAAGCGGTTGGCCTGATAACTTTCAAAGTTAGATACCGACGAAACCTCCAACCAACGCTTTTGTGCAGCACTCCAAACTTCGAAATCGTAGCAGATAGAAGAAGTGAAACTCATGTCACCTCCGCACAATAACAGGATGTGATAGGGTAGTTCTAGCTTTTGAAGTAGTCCCTCAACATGCTCCAACATCTTCTTGTGCGACTCGTGCGAGTGTTCAGGTTTGTCAATGCGCACAATCTCCACCTTGTCGAATTGGTGCAGCCTATTCAGTCCACGAACATCTTTACCATACGACCCTGCCTCTCTGCGGAAACAAGCCGAATAGGCACAACGCATCACGGGGAGGTCTTTCTCGTCGAGAATAACATCGCGGAAGATATTGGTAACAGGCACTTCGGCCGTGGGGATGAGGTAAAGGTCGTCTTGTTCGGCGTGGTACATCTGTCCTTCTTTGTCGGGAAGTTGTCCCGTTCCGTAACCCGACGCCTGGTTAACCACCAAGGGCGGCTGCACTTCTAGATATCCGCTTTTGCGTGCCTCATCAAGGAAAAAGGCCTCTAAGGCACGTTGCAAGCGAGCCATCTTACCTATATATATGGGGAAACCGGCACCAGTGATTTTCACACCAAGGTCGAAGTCGATGAGATTATACTTCTTGCAGAGGTCCCAATGGCACAAAGCATCTTCGGGAAGTTGCGGCATAACGCCCCCCTCTTTCACCACAACGTTGTCATTAGCGTCTTTTCCTTCGGGCACTTCGTCGGCCGGTATGTTAGGAATGTTGCATAGCAAAGTCGTAAGTTCTTGTTCGGCCTCGTCCATTTGCGCTTGCAGCTGCTTGTCGTTCTCTTTATATACGGCAACCTTAGCCTTCACTTCTTCTGCCTCTTGGGTTTTGCCGTCTTTCATCAGCATGCCAATTTGCCTCGACATGCTATTCGCCTCTTGTTTATTCTTGTCCAGTTTCTGTTGAGCCTCGCGTCTGCGCTTGTCGGTTTCAAGCACTTTTTCGACAGCATCTTTTGCTCCCTTAAAGTGTTTTTTCTCCAACCCCTTAATCACACGTTCAGTTTCCTCACTGATGAGTTTAAGTGTAAGCATTCTTTCTTGTTTTGTATTTAACGTTATAAATTGCTCGCAAATATACTAATTTATTTGTTTTCTGCAAAAAAAAGCCGACATTCTATCTGCTACAAGTCCATGTTTCGGGGTTGATTTAGCTGAGATTACAGGTTGTTCAAAATAACACTTTGATGGCGACACCACATATATTGTTAGCATAACGGCATGTAGAATAAGGCCTAAGCTTAACGTAAGATGATGATTTAGCCATTTTAATTCGCATCATTTTCAAACGCAACGCGGCTTTCATTCGTAAACGTTCCCAAGTTTCTTGGCAGGGTAAGTTCTTCTGTGTGCACGCATACAGCATCCTATTTTCTTCTAACAGACAGGTTCATGAACCTTCTAGTTGAACCGACTTACGATAAAACCCACAAATTCAACACCTCAAAAGTTCAACGAACAAAACAAACTCGCCTATCCACAAACACTTCTTTTTTGTTTGCTTTTCCGCCTATTGGCTCGCCAAGACATTGCCCCCTTCCCCAACTCTTTCATCAACAAAGTTCCACGAAAAACTTAAACAAAACGCTTTTTTATCAAATTGTAACATTTCTCGCCACACATTTACATATAATCCGCAAAAAAATGGCTATATTTGCAAGCTAAAAGGCAGTGGCCCGGCTCTGCCGCTGGCATCTTAATGATGCGAGAGGAAAGTCCGGGCAGCATAGGACATCCCACTTCTGAAAATGGAAGCTGTTGGCGACAACGGGTAAAGGTAGAAGAAAATAACCGCCCCCTCACGCACCTATTTGTAGCGTACGTGTTGGGGTAAGGGTGAGAAGGCGGTGTAAGAGACCACCAACCGATGGGCGATCATCGGGTTGTACCTTCTGGGAGCTGCAAGTTCGCGTATACCATCGTTTGAAGGTTGTCCGTCTGAAACTCGTTTACGATGGAGGGTAGAATGCTTGAGCCTTGGGGCGACCCATGGCCTAGATAAATGGCAGGCACTTTTTTGCCCCACGAGGCATTAGAGTACAGAACCCGGCTTATAGGGCCACTGCTTTCTTTTTTCTTTTTTGCTTTTCATTATGAAGAAGACATTAAACACCATCATCACGTTTTTTAAGGTAGAAATGTGGCAGATACGGCGCGAAGACGTGTCGCCACTGGCTTACATATGCCTAATGGTGTTGAAACGTTTAGTGGTTACGGTGAAGTTTTTCACTACCCGTAGCGTAACCGATTTGGCCTCAGCCCTCACTTACAGCACGGTTTTAGCCATCGTGCCCATCGTGGCTGTGGTGTTTGCCATCGCTCGCGGCTTTGGCTTTTCAAAATATATCGAGGTATGGTTTAGAGATGCCTTGTCGAGCCAACCACAGGCAGCAGAGGCCATTATCGGCTTTGTCAATTCGTACCTTGTACACACCAAGGGCGGCGTGTTTCTCGGTATAGGTCTTGTATTTATGCTGTTCACGGTGCTGATGCTTATCAGCAACATCGAGAAAGCCTTCAACAGCATTTGGCAAGTTCAGCACCCACGCAGCCTTTTCCGCACCATAACCGACTATTTGGCCATGTTCTTCCTTGTCCCCATCGTCATTGTGGTAACTTCGGGTGTGTCTATCGTGATGGCCACCTTTGCGCAAGACATCAACGAATACGTTGTATTAGGCCCCATGATGCGCCTTGTCATCACCGTTATGCCCTACGTGCTGATGTCGGCAGTGTTCGTTTGCCTGTTCATCTTTATGCCCAACACCAAGGTAAACTTCTCGGCCGCATTCTTACCAGGCATCCTTTCGGGCATCGCCATGCAGCTGTTGCAGGTGTTTTACATCCATTCGCAAATCTTCCTCTCGTCGTACAACGCCATCTATGGTTCGTTTGCAGCCCTCCCACTGTTCATGTTGTGGGTGCAGATATCGTGGAGCATCTGCCTATTTGGTGCCGAATTGAGCTATACAAGTCAGAATATGGAAAGTTTTGACTTATTGGGACAAATGGACGACCTAAGCTATCGCTACCGAATGATGCTTAGCGCGCTGCTATTGGGCAAGATATGCAAGCGTTTTGACGAAGGGAAACCTGCCTATACAGCCGTAGAACTGAAATTAGAAACCAACATACCCGTGCGCATTGTGCAGCAGTTGCTCTTCGATATGCAAAACGCCAACCTCGTTACGTACGTGGCTAGCGATGAGAAAGATACGCAGGCGCGCTACCAACCAGCCGTGTCTTTGAAGCACCTCACCCTAGGATTTATGATGGGGCGCTTAGAGTCGGCAGGCAAATGGAACCTTGATTTCGATGTGCGCAAGCACCTCAAAACCAAAGAATGGGTTGAATTTTATAAACTTAGGCGCAAATATCTTAGTGAGCTAGACGGGATTTCGTTGAGCAAGCTTTAAGGATATGTTGCCATTTAATCATTAACAGTCAATAGATTATGCACATAGAACTAATGGATTTCGAACAACGCGTGTCGAGTAAGATACGTGTCGAGAGCGGATTTCCTGGGTTTCCACAACCCGAACAATACAATCTCACGAAGACTGAAATAGACGATTACCTGCTAGACAAGCAGGCCGTACTAGACAGTGCAGGCTCGCAACGCACGCAATACACCATTATGGGTGTAATGATTGTTTTGCCCGTTGTGGTGTTTTCAGCCTTTCCACAAAAGGACATACCTGGCGGAAATTGGGCCATCTTTGTTGCCTTAGCCATTGGGCTTTGTCTGGCAGGACTAGTAAAGCTACTCACGAAGATGCGCATTAGCCATCGTTTAAAGAACATGGCCGACGAACGCATTGAACGTTACATTGAAGATGTGTTGAATTTTAAAAGCTGACCGAAGGCGGCAAAATGCTTGCCAATAGGAAGTTAACATGACACCCTAACTATTTTTTAAATCAAAAACAATCGCCAACATGGAAAAACAAAAGACAGACTTACCCGACTTTATGTCGTACAAAGATAAGTTTACGCAAAGTGGGTTTATCGAGAAAATATCTAAAATAGCAAAGCGCGCAGGTGCAAAATTGGTGTATGCCGCCCTCATTTTGTACTATACGCTGCAAAGCGACACGGTTTCGCTGAAAGACAAGACAATGATTGTGGCCGCACTTGGCTACCTTATCAGTCCACTAGACGTTATCCCCGATGCCATTCCTATTGCGGGCTTGGGCGACGACCTCGGCGTTTTGCTCTATGTCCTGCGCAAAGTGTGGACCGACATTCCCGAAGACGTGAAGACAAAGGCTCACGACAAACTCTCGAAATGGTTTGACGAAGAAGAGGTTAAAGAGGCCGACAGCATTAATCTCTAAGTTCGTACCGTTGGTAAGTTTCTGTGTTTATGGGGGCTTTCGCATGAAATATCGAACCAATAGCTAACAAATGTATCGTTAGGAAACGTCCGAATACTCAAAACTCAGAAACTTACCAACTCACCAAGCCATCAATCGCTCCTAAATGAGCAGCGTTACAAGAAGTGGTATAGCTTTAAAAGAAACGAATTGTAAACAATATTTATACAGAAGTCTATTAAACAACAACAGCCAGTTGGCTTAGATGGAGCAATTTAGCATTTATACTAATTCTGCCACAAAAGATGAGAAAGAGAAAAAGTCAAGTTGTCTTCATAGAGAAAATCATATCGAGCAGTCTTTTAAGCTTATCCTTATTAAGTACATCTTGTACTAAACCCACACCACAGCTAGATGCATATCGGTATAGGGTGTTTGACAACTATTCATTGTGCATGATAAAGGGCGACTGTCCCATTCCCAAAGGTGGTAGTAGGTATATGCGGTTCGAATATGTTGTAAAGAATGAAACTTCTGACACATTATTGTTGCCAATAAGTATTGTACATGGTTGGAATAGTTATCACTCACATATAACGATAAGGGATAAAACACGCTCATTTGATGTTGTATTAGGTCAAACCTTGTCAAGAAGGGAAAGGGATGTCGTGCTGGCGAAGGGAGGTTCTACTGTTATTACTATAACTTTATATCGCAATGCATTGGATAGCATTGGTATCAAACCTCACGACTTACCATCTAAGGTCGTACAAAATTTTAATTTCTTTTTCTCTTACGACAGAAGAGACTCAACTCATTTTGTAGTTCCACAAATCAAATTTCACAACATAAACAATAAAGACAAAAACAACTTATACAATGGGGGATGGAGAACAACGCTATACTGGGACGTTCAATATGATAGTACGTACAATATTTTCTACTGTTTTCATAAGCCAGGTGTGAGAATACCTGTTGCAGAAGTAATACAACCATGAATTGAGTGTAGCACTATTCGGTAAGGGCGAACCTCCTTAATTTGCCCAATTTTAACCTTCTCCCCTTGGTACTCATATAACAATAAGACAATCCCCTATTCATCAATTACATATATCATCTTACCCTCAAAACATATATCCATTATGCAGCATACCGGCACATCCCCAGTCCAAAGCCAACCTTGAAGTACAGCCTTTCCCCAGTTATAACTTTCTTCAATAACTTCAAACTCACTATTCTCATACCTACTTTGGTATGTTTCCAAATCGATACATTCACCTTGAAAATCATCTAACCACCTACTGTTGAACACAAGTACACGAACATCATCAATGTCTGTCTGCTCAAAAACGACTTGTGCCTTATGAGTTTGTTCTGCACCTTCATCATACGAAAAGATATAATTAAAATGCAATGTCATATTTCCTCGCTTATGTTCAATTCTATTTATACGTGCATCGTGAAGCGAATACTTGAAATATTCGCCAAAATCCCTGATAATCTTCATCGTTATATCTATTTTAATTAGTGAACAAACAGTTCCATCCAATCTATTTTATGCGTTTAATGTTGTTTTAACATAAAAGCACACAGACAAATACAAGAAAATCTATGGACAACAACAGTCTAGCTCTCCCAATCTACTGCGTTAATTTCTCCCCTTTCATTGAATGTCACACACAATATTTGGTCGCTCTCATCAGGTAAAATCATAAAGTCCATCGTTATTCTATACTCGCTATCGCCTATCCACAGGTCTATGGCTGTCGCTGTCATCTGCGAAACAAACTCAACAACATCATCGGGTAAGTTTGCGTCTTTACATTCTTCAAGATGAAAGTCCATATACTCCCTATCCTCTTTCAATGTCTCTATCAGAGCCTCGGTAGCTTTCTTGATATTGTCTTTGATGTTTTCTAGAAAGAGAGCAAATCTGTCCAATTTCCCCTTCATTACTTCCACATCTTCGTCATACCACATTGTTACGTCTATCCCATCTACTTCATCTTTCCAAACGATTCCTATTTCGTTTGCATTGTCGAAACTCAATTTGCCAAAATACTTGTGTTCTAATGTGTTCATAATCTTGTTTCTTTTAAATTATTCGTCAATGGTTATTTAATTCAACTTCAATGTCGATAATATGTTCTTCTACTTTATGTTCCACACAACTTGCCATTGCATCAAGTAAAAAACGTCTAAGTATTGATAAACAAAACGTATTAACTTCTATACAATCCAAATAATCAACGAGCAAGTACATCATTTATTGCCCCTTTAACTTGAAAATCATGCCGTACGCAGTTAATAAAAAACAAGAGGACTTAGGCATCTGATGAAAGACGAGAATTAGCATAAAGATTAGCCCAAACAGTTCAGTTCTCTCAAAACATCATCTATTGCTTACACAACTCCAAGTTTCCTTGATAATCTAAACTGGCATCCAATCCAAACAGTTTAAATATGATTTCTCTATCTTTGGCATGTTCAGGGGCTCTCAAATCATTAGTGTTTATTTCAAAAAACTTATCATTAGATTTTTCTTTGATGCAATCCTCCAAGCCATCTATATCCAAACAGAAACCTATCCCCTCGTTTCTATATGCTGGCCAATGTTCTTCCTCATATTTCTTATACTGGCTAAGGGGTATTTCTTTATAAATCAGGCCATATTGAAGATAAGCAATGTCCGAATCATTATAGTTGATACTCTTACTAACAGAAAGATAAGTGTCGTTCATGTCGACATTAGACACAGGCAGATGACCAATAATGGGGTATTGATTATAATAAATATGGTTATCCATTACTGCTTGTCCTGGAAGCGAAGAGCAGCGTTCAAGTTCTGCTATGTCGATGTCTTTTGTATCAGACATCTTATGATAAACCTTCACTATTAAAGCCGTGCCCATAAGATGCGCCAAGCCATAGTTCTTGTTTTTACGAAATTCTTCTGCCTTTCTTCTACTTACCACATCAATTATAATCTTTCCAAAGCCATAGTTTCGCCTACCAATTTTAAAAGCAAAGACATCTCCTTCTTTATACCGTTGTTTCTTTCTCGTTTCATTTTTAAACACTTCCAGCTCTCTTAAATCTTCTTCTGTGGTTTCGTTTTTCCAAGCTTCAAACCACTCATCAAAAAGTTTTTTGTTTTCTTCGCCCTCAATTCTGGCCCAATAATACGTCTTTTGCGTCGTTGCGTTGGCAATTATTACATAGCCATCGTTGTACATAAAGTACATACCTATGCGCGTAAACATCGTGGTTGCCGTATAATTCAGTTTCTTTGGCTTACCTCTTAATGTCTTAGGCAAAACAATCGTTCGGTTTTCTGTGGTTTCTACATACACATCCTCTTCTAAATACGAAAATTGTTGTGACTCAAATTCAGCATGCGTTATCTTTTTTCGAATAACATTTCCATCGAAAAACAAGGTTACATGTTTTATATCCATTCTTTCCCAATGGTCTTCTATTGGCGTAAGCCCTAGATATTTTCTTTCCTCATTCCGCAATATTATCTTTATTATATTGCGGTTTATTTTTTCTTCCTTCATCATTTATTCTCTATTATATAAAATTGTTACTTCTCAGAAAATTGAAATCACTCCAACCTTTAAACCTCTTACTAATTGAAAAGAACTATTATCTTTAAGTTGCAAAAGCCGAGAGTAACGCCCTTTTCATGTACGAGGTTCTGGACAAATTTACATAAAAATCGCGATTTACAAGCCCATGTAGACAAAATACTTTTCGGCTTTTATAGAGAAAATACATTATAAAATACCAAAAAAACAGCCCCATTTGCTTGTGGCACAACACAGTTGTGTTTCAAATCAACATATTTTTTTCCAAATGTTGCCATCAATAAACAAAGAGGGAAAGGGAGGAAGAGTTCTTTAATGAGCGGCGTTACAAGGAGAGATATAGTATTGGAAGAATACTACCAAACACTAATAAAATCTGAAAATTGAGATACATTTTTAAGAAACACATCTTCATAGTGTACTTTCGTATTTTTAATACGTATAAATCCAAAGCCGGTATCATCATGAGGATAAGCAATAAGTCCTAATTTATCAAAGACAAAAAAGCAATGTCCGTCAATTCCTTCATCCATCATCATTAATAAAGAGAACATGGATATAATATCATAATCTACATCTAGAATTTTTTTGAAACCCAAAGACAAACAATTAGGATTATCGTAAATAGAACCACTAACAATTTCCATATATCCAAAGTCTATCAGATACTTCTCTATGTATCTTACATAATTACTTATGTTGCTGTTATTTAAGTTATATTCTTCTACTTTGAAAGCATTAGAGACTATGGCTATATCGTTTGTGTATTTACTAAAAAAACGCATAAAATAATCGACCATTTTATTTGCACGAAAAATAGTGAAGGGTTTGTTTCTTTTGCAATATCCTTTCCAACCTTTACTGTCGGTATAAGAATTCAAATTAACCCATTCTTGAATATTAAAATTTGAGTTATCCATTATAGTGTACATCTTTCTATTTTATAATATTCTCCATTTCTGATACTATAATTTTCTGGGTCTTGGCTAATGAAAACTTGCCAAGGCCTACTTTCCTGTCACCTCCATGACTGTGACTAATAAAACTTCTTTCACCAAACTTCATCAGTACTTATATTCTTAGAATTGAAGTCATTGTAATTTTTAAGACACATATAAACAGAGAGGAGTCATTATCTTTATGTTGTAAAAACCAAGACGAACACTCCTCATCATGGACGAGATACTGGACAAATTTACATAAAAATCACGATTTATAACCCCATGTAGACAAAATACTTTTCGGCTTTATTGAGGAAAACTATAATGAAGTAGTCTTGACTTTTAACAGCTCTATAAATTGAGAGGTGTTTATCATCTTTGTGCAGTAAACCAAGATAAACGCCCCGATCGTGTACGAAGTACTGGACTAAGATACGATGAATTCCAAAATACTGCCACATTAGTCGGCGGTAAAACTTGGATATGTTTCAAAAGGTTATCTGGAGGGAAGTCATTCAATGCACACTCTACCAGTTGAAAACCGGCTGTCGATGGCAGATTACTTCTGCGTTTCCATGATGTTGTCTCCGTTAGTCGTGAGCAGCATGCCCTGCAACCGCTCGCCCTGGCGGGCGGTTGCCTACGTGTTTTCCGTGCCGTTGCTCATGTGCGTGTATGCGGCATTATCGGTTTTGTCTATTTTTCAGCAAGAAATTTAACACTATGAGTACCCTTTTCGTCCACCAATCGCTCACTTTGCCGCAAAAAATCGATTCTCGCGAAGGTTGTTTTTGATGCAAAAAGGGGTAGCATGTGCATGCAGTAAAATGAATTTTTATTTAAGCAAACCGCCATTTGCACCCATTTTAGTGCAATTTGCAGCAAAATGTAGCGCGTTTTGGTGCTAAATGCAATGCGTTTTGGTGCAAAACGCAAGGTGTTTTGGTGCTAAATGCAAGGCATTTTGGTGCTAAATGCAGTGTAAAATGCTGCTAAATGCGAGATGAAAAGCATAAAAATACACAGCAATGGTATAAACAAAACCCTTTAGAGCCACTAAATACATGGCTAAAAAGGGCAAAATAGCCATCAAAAAGTGGGGTTTTAGGGGCAAAAAGCAAGTAATTGGGGTTGAAAAATTGTGGGTTGGCAACCAAACTAGAAAGGCCAAATGGTGCAAAATGCAGGTATTGATCTCAAAAAAGACAAAACAAAAGGCACAAAAGGTAAGAAATAGCGGATATTTACCAACTTTATGACCAATCATTTCGCTAGAACGGAGTGAAAATTAAAGCTACATTGTAAAATAAAGATAATGATTTTAAGTTTTTGAGTTGATGGGGTTGTAAGTTAATGGTGTTGTGAGCGTGTGAGTTGATTAGCTTGTGAGTTGATGAGTTTGTGAGTTGATGAGTTTGTGAGTTGATGAGTTGCAAGTTTGCAAATTTGCGAGTTCTTGGGTTTGTAAGTTGATGCATTCGGGAGTTGTTGGTTTTCGTGAGTTTATAAGCCAGTGAGTTGATTACTCTTGATAAACGCAGAGTGGAAGTGTTTTCTTGCAATTCACTTGTTAACTCATTAACTCCTACTCTTTATCTACTTGTTGGCTCGTTAACTTTGTTTACTTGTCTACTCGTCTACTTGTCTACCCGTTAACCTGTCTACTCGTTAACTTGTCTACTCGTTAACCTGTCTACTCGTTAACTTGTCCACTCGTTAACTTGTCCACTCGCCAACTTGTCCACTCGTTAACTTTTCCACTCGCCAACTTGTCTACTCGTTAACCTGTCTACTCGTTAACTTGCCCACTCGTCAACTTTTCCACTCGTCAACTTTTCCACTCGCCAACTTGTCTACTCGTCAACTTGTCTACTTGTTAACTTGCCCACTCGTCAACTTTTCCACTCGCCAACTTGTCTACTTGTCCACTCGTCAACTTTTCCACTCACCAACGTATCCACTCACCAACGTATCCATCAACAAACGCCCCAACAGCATAAAACCATTGGGGCGTTATATATAAGTTATGAATTACTAAAATCGAAGTTAATAGGCCTTCGTCATCTTGTTCTACACCGTTTCATGGCACAAGCCATGCTCCTAAATAGAAGGGCTAAACCAGCAAAGTGCGCTAATTTAACGTCGGCTAGAAACAATGCACAACAAGTTCTTTGGCTTATTTCTTGGTCGTTTCGGCAGCCTTAATGGGCTTGTAGGCCTTGTTCAGACCTGCAACAACATCGTTGGTGATGTCGAAAGCCTTATCAGCATACAGCAAGTTGTCGCCAGCCTTGCTCAATATCAAGCTGTACTTCTTATCCTTATTATATTCGTTAAGGAAATGGCGAAGGCTATCGCGAAGGGCAGCATTATACTTTTCGGTTTCCACTTGGAACTCGTTGCTCAATCGTTGGTTCAGCCCTTGCAGGTCTGCACTCTGCTTTTGCAATCCAGCCTGAATAGCTTCGGCCTGCTCGCGCGTATAAGCGTTTTGTTGTACCTTCTGCTGGAAGTTGGCTGCTGCTGCCTGCAATGCCTGCTGTTTAGAGGCCAATGTGCTTTGAATGTTTTGGCCCTTCTTTTGCAAAATGAGCGAATAATCCTTACAGAATTTGTATTGGCTCATGATGGAATCAACTTCCACGTAAGCAATTTTCATGCTGGTGGGAGCAGCTTTAGTGTTTGATTCGCTCTTGTTTTCGGCCTGTGAGTTCTGTTTGTTGCAGGAAGTAAAAGCCAGCGTGGTCATTGCGGCCAGTGCCAACGTACCAAAAATGTTCTTCTTGTTCATTTAATTATATTTTTGTTGTTTCTTTTACAAGCTTACTCTTGTGTCCCCAATGATAAAAAAAGCGTGTGTCAAACGTTACTTGCTGAGTTGCTGCCGTGTTCGTTTACGGCAGTCGACACCGCTCTTCTAGCCTCCTTATCTTGGTCTATCACGCAATGTATGCCCTGCTTTCTTAGGCCAGGGTTGTCGTGAATATGTTGTGAAGAGAACGTACCGTTCTTTCTGAAAATCATCTTTACACATAATAATGCCACTGCAATAGCAATTATTAACAGGGATAAAGCCAAAGTTTCTGCCATTTTGTTTATTTTTGCAATCGATAAATGCCGTGTTCAAACGCTGCAAAGATAATTAATAATTTACGAAATCACTCAAAAAGAAACCAAAATATGAATAAAAGTAATTTATCTCCGAGCTGTGTCTTCGACCAGTTCAAGCAAATCAATCAAATACCACGCCCCTCTAAACACGAGGAGAGAATGGTTGAATACCTTAAAGAGTTCGCTAAAAAACACGGATTAGACGTAAAAGTTGATGCTGTGAACAACGTAATTATACGTAAACCTGCCACACCTGGCTACGAAAACAGAAAGGTGGTTATATTGCAAAGCCATACCGATATGGTGTGCGACAAGCTGGTTGACGTAGAGTTCGACTTTAACACGGATGCCATTCAGACTTATGTAGACGGCGATTGGATGAAGGCTAAGGGTACGACGCTTGGCGCCGACGACGGCATTGGCGTGGCCATGCAACTGGCCGTACTTGAAAGCAACGACATAGAACACGGCCCATTGGAATGTGTTTTCACCAGCGACGAAGAAACACAAATGACGGGCGCATCGGGTATGGAGCCCGGATTTATGACAGGCGACTGGCTCATCAACCTCGACTCGGAAGACGAAGGGGAGATTTTCGTATCGTGTGCAGGCGGCCGCAGCACGCATGCCGTGTTCCATTTTGAAAAAGAAGAGGCCCCCAAAGACTATTTCTTCTTGCAGATTTCGGTTAAGGGACTTACGGGCGGACACTCTGGCGACGACATTAACAAGAAACGCGCCAACGCCATCAAGTTGCTTACGCGATTTGTTTACTTGGAACAAGAAAAATACGATGTACGCTTGGCTAGTTTCAATTCGGGCAAATTGCACAACGCCATACCACGCGACGGACGCGTTGTAATGGCTGTTCCTAACGATGTAAAGGAGAACGTGCGCGCCGATTGGAATGTGTTCGCACATGAAGTGGCCGACGAATTCTACGTTACCGATACCGCAATGGAGTTTGCTATGGAAAGTGCCAATGCAGAAAAGGTAATGCCTGCCGACGTCAGCCGCCGCATTATCATGGCCTTGCAGGGTATAACCAATGGCGTGTTTGCCATTTGCCAAGACCCGGCTTTGGGCGGAATGGTGGAAACTTCGAGCAACATTGCCGTTGTGAAAACCACTGACAACATGGTAGACCTGCTTGCCTCGCAACGCAGTAACGTGATGAGCAACCTCACCAACCAATGCAATGCCGTTGGTGCCGTGCTGAAATTGGCTGGTGCCGAAGTGGAACAAACCGACGGCTACCCTGCTTGGCAGATGAATCCGAATAGCGAACTAACCAAGGTGGCTATCGAATCGTACAAGCGCCTGTTTAATAAAGAACCCATTGTGCGTGGTATTCACGCCGGATTGGAGTGCGGACAGTTTGCCACAAGCTATCCAGGCATGGACATGGTTTCGTTCGGACCAACGTTGCGCGATGTGCATACACCGGACGAACGCCTGCTTATCCCCACCGTACAAATGGTTTGGGACCACTTGCTAGATATTCTCAAAAACGTTCCAGCTAAATAATAATGAAGAATAAACACGTCTTTTTGTTTCTTGCCGCGGGCTTTTTTGCCCTCGCCAGCGTTGGTTGCGGCAAACGTCATTCGGCCAAAAAATTGGTTGAGAACTTCATTGACGAGCATGCACAGCAGCCGTCGGTGTCGATTACGGACGTTGGTAAACTAGATTCTACCGACCGTGTGGACAACTCCACCATAAATGCGTTGCAAGCCGATGTAAAGAATGGTGGCTTGTATAAGCCCGATACTAAATTCGGGCGACGCCCCGCGAACACCAAGACTTTGCTTATGATTCGCGTAACGCTCGAAACAAAAGACGAGAAGGGCGAGAAAAAGCAGTATAAACAAACCTTTTATCTCGACCCCGAACTAACAAGTGTGGTGGCTGTTAAGACAAACTAGCCCTACGCGCACAACAACTACGCCCCCACAAGCGTCTTATCGGCACTTGTGGGGGCGAGTTTATGACGATTTCTGAACACCGCTTGTAGCACCGCTTACATGAAAAAGCAAACCTTAAATTGAAACCTGATGTGCTTATCAGTAAGCATCC
>NZ_HE999455.1:0-3015 GCF_000312305.1 Prevotella conceptionensis 9403948
GGGGGCGGAAAACAATGCCGTCTTCTATACATTCATGGCCTGTTGCAGGGAGGCAAGGATAGAACCTTACGGGTGGTTAAGGCACGTCTTAGCGAAACCTTTGCTAGACATGAAGGAGGATGAGTTAATTAAGCTACTGCCCATAAACTGCAAATAACATAAAGCCCTTATATGAAACCTGTCATATAAGGGCTTTTTTGTGAAGTATCAATACGGCGAATTTTGGATGCTTACGAAGAAATCGACAGTTTTCGTGAGAAAGACATGGCTGTAAGGCGATCGGTTTGGGATAGTCACAAAAAAAACGCCCCTACCCTCACGGATAGAGACGTTTAATTTATAAGTCGATAACTGTTGTTTATTCAGCCTTTGCTTCTTCGGCAGCTTCTGCCTTGGGTGCCTCTTCAGCCTTAGGAGCTTCTTCGGCAACGGGTTGAGCAACTTCGGCGGCAGCGGTTTCGCCTTCGGCCTTGGTGCTCTTGCGGCTACGACGTGTTTTCTTAGCCTCTGCCTTAGGCGTCTTGGCCATGTTCTCGTCGAAGTCAACCAGTTCGATGAACGCTATTTCAGCGGCATCGCCCTTGCGGAAACCCAGTCGGATGACACGGGTATAGCCACCGGGACGGTCTCCCACCTTAGCAGCAACCACTTTGAACAGTTCGGTAACGGCATACTTGTTTTGCAAGTAGCGGAAAACCACACGACGCGAGTTGGTGGTATCTTCCTTTGAACGTGTGATAAGCGGTTCTACATATTTCTTCAAGGCTTTTGCCTTGGCGAGGGTCGTAGTGATTCTTTTGTGCATAATCAGCGAAATGGCCATGTTAGCAAGCATGGCATTGCGGTGAGGTGCAGTACGACCCAGGTGGTTGAATTTCTTATTATGTCTCATTTTTATTTTTCTTAAATAGCGGAGGGGTAACAGCTGGGTGGGTGAGGGCTGTTGGTCCGCACCCACTCGCGCTGTGGTTTAGTCCCTGTCCAGTTTATACTTTGAAATGTCGGTTCCAAAAGACAGATTCAGACCCAAGAGCAAATCATCAAGCTCTGTGAGCGATTTCTTACCAAAGTTGCGGAACTTCAAGAGGTCGGTCTTGTTGTATTGCACAAGGTCGCCCAGTGTTTCCACATCGGCTGCTTTGAGACAGTTGAGGGCGCGAACGCTGAGGTTCATGTCCACAAGCTTGGTTTTAAGCAGCTGGCGCATGTGCAGCACTTCCTCGTCAAACTCTTCGTTGGTGTCAACGTCTTGGTTCTCAACGGCGATTTTCTCGTCGGAGAAGAGCATAAAGTGATAGATGAGGATTTTAGCGGCCTCTTTCAGTGCATCTTTGGGACTGATGGAGCCGTCCGTGGTTACGTCTATAACGAGCTTATCGTAGTCGGTTTTTTGTTCAACACGATAAGGCTCAACCGAATAGCGCACGTTACGGATGGGGGTGTAAATGGAATCGATAGGAATTACATTCACATCGGTGCAGAACTCACGATTTTCGTCGGCAGGCACGTAGCCACGTCCTTTGTTAATGGTGAGATCAATCTGCAATGAAGCTTTGGCATCTAAATGACAAATCACCAAATCGGGGTTTAACACTTCAAATCCAGTCAGATACTTGCCAATGTCACCAGCTTTGAACTCGGTGGTGTTCTCAACCGTGATACTAACTTTCTCGTTCTCGAATTCTTCTACTACTTGCTTGAATCTTACTTGTTTCAAATTCAAGATAATGTTGGTCACATCTTCCTTAACACCAGGCACAGAAGAGAACTCGTGCTCAACACCGGCGATGCGCACGGTATTGATGGAGAAACCTTCTAGCGATGAAAGGAGAATGCGGCGGAGGGAGTTACCGATGGTAACGCCGAACCCTGGCTCAAGTGGACGAAATTCGAAACGACCGAATTTGTCGTTGGCCTCCAACATTACAACTTTATCAGGTTTTTGAAATGCTAATATCGCCATTAATTCAATGATTTATTTAGAGTACAACTCAACGATTAACTGTTCCTTAATGTTCTCAGGAATGTCGGCACGCTCGGGCTTGTGCAGGAACTTACCGCTCTTTGATGCGTCGTCCCACTCAATCCAAGGGTACTTGCTGTGGTTGAAACCAGCCAAGGCAGCTTCGATAACTTCGAGCGACTTAGCTTTCTCGCGCACGCCGACAACTTGGCCGGCTTTCACTGAATAAGAAGGAATGTTTACTACCTTGCCGTCTACCACGATATGCTTGTGGCCAACGAGCTGGCGTGCGGCTGCACGGGTAGGAGCCAGACCAAGACGGAACACTACGTTATCCAGACGGCTTTCGAGGTTTTGCAACAGCACCTCGCCGGTGATGCCGCTAGCCTTAGCTGCCTTCTCGAACATGTTGCGGAACTGACGTTCCAACACGCCGTAAGTGTATTTAGCCTTTTGCTTCTCTGCCAACATGGCGCCGTACTCGGAAGTTTTCCTACGACGGTTGTTGCCATGCTGTCCAGGAGGGAAGTTTCTCTTGGACAAAACTTTGTCTGCGCCGAAGATGGGTTCACCAAAACGACGAGCAATTTTAGATTTCGGACCTATGTATCTAGCCATTGTTTATTTTATAACTTTTTTGTTTGTGTATCTTTGTTGCCTGCCACACTGGGTGCAAGCGTTGTGAAAAGTGCGTGTTATACGCGGCGACGCTTGGGAGGACGACATCCATTGTGGGGCAGCGGCGTAACGTCGATAATCTCGGTTACTTCGATACCTGCACCGTGCACGGCACGGATAGCGCTTTCGCGGCCGTTGCCTGGACCCTTAACGTAGGCTTTCACCTTACGGAGGCCGAGGTCGAATGCTACCTTGGCGCAATCTTCGGCTGCCATTTGGGCGGCATAGGGCGTGTTCTTCTTAGAACCGCGGAACCCCATCTTACCAGCCGACGACCAAGAGATTACCTGACCTTCGCTGTTAGCCAAAGACACAATGATGTTATTGAATGAGCTATGAACATGAAGTTGTCCAAGAGCGTCTACCCTGACGTT
>NZ_HE999455.1:3306-16902 GCF_000312305.1 Prevotella conceptionensis 9403948
GTTTCTCTTCTTTGCTGCTATTTTCTTTGCCATAATTTCTTTTTAGTTTAAAAGTTTCAAGTTTCGAGTTTTAAGCATCGGGGCAAGCCCCGCCTTTCAACTTCCAACTAAATATTACTTAGTAGCCTTCTTCTTGTTAGCAACAGTCTTCTTCTTTCCCTTACGGGTGCGAGCATTGTTTTTGGTGCTCTGGCCGCGAACGGGAAGACCGTTACGATGACGTACGCCACGATAACAACCAATGTCCATGAGACGCTTGATGTTCAATTGAATCTCCGAACGGAGATCACCTTCCACTTTGAATTCAGCGCCGATAATTTCACGGATTTTGGCTGCCTGGTCGTCAGTCCACTCGCTGACTTTCAGGTCACGGTTCACACCAGCCTTGTCCAATATCTTTGCTGAACTACTTCGACCTATACCGTAGATATAAGTCAATGCGATTTCGCCACGCTTGTTTTGGGGCAAATCTACTCCAACAATTCTTATTGCCATTTGTTAATGATAAATGATTTGATAATGATTAAACGTTTAACCCTGACGTGTCTTGTACTTAGGGTTCTTCTTGTTGATAACGAACAAGCGACCTTTACGACGAACAATCTTGCAGTCGGGTGTACGTTTCTTCAACGATGCTCTTGTCTTCATATTCTAAATTGAATTATTTGTATCTAAACACAATCCTACCCTTGGTAAGGTCGTAGGGGCTCATCTCCACCTTTACCTTATCGCCAGGCAGTATCTTGATGTAGTGCATCCTCATCTTTCCTGATATGTGCGCCGTTATGGGGCAACCATTCTCAAGCTCTACGCGAAACATCGCGTTAGACAATGCTTCTACAATTGTTCCATCTTGCTCAATAGCAGATTGTTTTGCCATAAATTAACTCTTTGCTTTATCTGTAAGTTCTTTTCTCGTTTCTCGAACGGTTAGTTTCTGCGCAACGGCTATTGTTCAAGCAAGCTTGACATTTACCTTTCGGCATAACAAAGACGTCGGGGTGTTAGCTAACAAGTTAAAGGATTAACGAGTTAACAACATTCTCTGCCAGCCTTCGTTGTTAGCCATTTGGCTGAACTAAACGTTCTATTTCTTCGAATGATGATAAAATCTCGGCCTTGCCTTTCCTGATGGCGATGGTATGCTCGTAATGAGCGGCCCAACTGCCGTCGACGGTGCGGATAGACCATTTGTCGGGCAAGAGCCCTATGCGACGGTCGCCCATCGTAACCATCGGCTCGATGGCGATACACATGCCTTCTTTAAGCATCATGCCGCTTCCGCGACTGCCATAATTGGGCACTTTGGGTTCTTCGTGCATTTCGCGGCCGATGCCGTGGCCGGTTAGTTCGCGCACAATGCCATACCCGTGGCTCTCGCAAAACGATTGCACGGCATGGCCTATGTCGCCAAGGTGGTTGCCAGCAACGGCAGCCTCGATGGCAAGATACAGCGACTTTCGTGTCACAGAGAGGAAATCTCTGACATTTTGTGCCACATTTCCGACACAAAACGTGTAACAACTGTCACCATTATACCCAGCAAGAAGTGTGCCACAATCGACAGAAATAATATCTCCGTCTTTCAACACCGTCTTTTCGCTAGGCACGCCGTGCACCACAACCTCGTTAACCGAGGTGCAGATGCTCGCGGGGAAAGGCCCTCCAAAAGGATTGGGAAAGTTCTTGAACGTGGGGATGGCCCCATGATCGCGGATGAACTCGTCCGCTATCTTATCCAATTGGAGGGTCGTTACGCCCGGAACAATATGTTTGGCCAATTCTGCCAAGGTTTTACCAACGAGTTGGTTGGCCTGGCGCATCAGCTCGATTTCATCTTCAGTCTTGAGATAAACCTTCATTTGCGAAGTTCACAAGGCAAATCAATAAGCCGAAGGCACGCCTGCGGCGTTGCGCGTATGGCCCGAATTGAGCAAGCCATCGTAGTGGCGCATCATGAGATAGCTCTCTATCTGCTGCAAGGTGTCGATAACCACACCCACGAGAATGAGCAACGAAGTTCCGCCGAAGAATTGCGAGAAACCTTGTTGCACGTTGAGCAATCCGGCCAACGCGGGCATCACGGCGATGAACGCGATAAACAGAGAACCGGGAAGAGTGAGGCGCGACATCACCGTGTCGATGTAGTCGGCCGTGTCTTTTCCTGGCTTAATGCCTGGTATGAAACCGTTGTTGCGTTTCATGTCTTCAGCCATCTGAGTGGGGTTGAGCGTGATTGCCGTATAGAAATAGGTGAACGCGATGATGAGCGTCACATAGATGATGTTATACAGCAAAGAGCGGTTGTCCATCAGCGACTGTACCACATAGCTTGCATTCTCGGATTGGTATTTCACAAGAGCCAAGGGAATGAACATCAAGGCCTGTGCAAAGATGATAGGCATAACGTTGGCTGCGAAAAGCTTGAGGGGCACATACTGACGTGCGCCGCCGTATTGCTTGTTGCCAACTACGCGCTTGGCATATTGCACGGGAACCTTACGTGTGCCTTGCACCAAAAGGATGGCGGCACAAACGATGGCATAGAGAACGAGTATCTCGACGATGAACATGACAAGACCACCTCCTGCGATAGCTTCGAGGCGCGAACCCGCTTCCTGGATGAAAGCCTGTGGCAAGCGGGCGATAATGCCAATCATAATAATCAATGAGATACCGTTTCCAACTCCCTTGTCGGTGATACGCTCGCCCAACCAAAGAACGAACATACTACCGGCAGCAAGTATGATGGTGGCAGGAATCATAAACACCGACCATGAGATGCCAGAGGCCAAGGCACCCTCGGCCTGCATCTTAAGGTTGATAAGGTACGACGGTGCCTGAAACAGTAGGATAACTACTGTCAGTGCACGCGTGTACCAGTTTATTTTCTTCCGTCCACTCTCGCCTTCACGCTGCATCTTCTGGAAATATGGCACTGCCACGGCCAAAAGCTGCATCACGATGGAGGCTGAGATGTAAGGCATGATTCCCAACGCGAAGATAGAGGCGTTGGAGAATGCACCACCGGAAAACATACCCAAAAGCGACATCAAGCCACCAGAGGTCTGCTTTTGTAGTGTGTCGAGCTGGGACGGGTTGATACCGGGAAGTACTACAAACGATCCAAAACGATAAATAGCTACAAATAGAATGGTGATGAGGAGACGCTGACGCAGGTCCTCAACTTTCCAACAGTTCTTTAGTGCCTCGATAAACTTTTTCATTGTCTTAGATTAAAGTAGTGTTACCTCCTGCTGCCTTGATAGCCTCTTCGGCAGACTTGGAGAATGCGTTAGCTTCAACAGTTAGGGCGGCCTTGATTTCGCCGTTGCCAAGAACCTTCACGAGCAACTTGCCATTGAACAGGCCAGCCTCTTTGAGTTCGGCAACACCGATTTTGGTCAATCCCTTCTTCTCGGCCAAAGCCTGAAGAGTTGAAAGGTTAACGGGGAAATACTCCTTGTGATTGATGTTCTTGAAGCCCGACTTCGGCACGCGACGTTGCAACGGCATCTGTCCACCTTCAAAACCAATCTTCCTCTTATAACCGGAGCGCGACTTGGCACCCTTGTGTCCACGGGTAGACGTTCCGCCCAAGCCCGAACCTGGGCCGCGACCGATACGACGACGTGAATGAGTGGAACCAGCAGCCGGTTTCAAATTATGTAATTTCATAAATGTGCTAATTTGACTAAGTTTGTTATTCAACTACGGTTACCAGATGGTGAACCTTTCTAATCATACCGCGGATGCTGGGAGTGTCTTCCACTTCAACAACCTGAGAAATCTTGCGAAGTCCCAGACACTGGAGCGTACGCTTCTGGTCGATGGGGTAACCAATCTTACTCTTTACTTGTTTGATTTTAATCGTTGCCATGATGTTGCTCCTTATCCGTTAAAAACTTTGTCCATACTGATGCCACGAACACCGGCGATGGTATAGGCGTCGCGCATGAGGCTGAGTGCCTCGATGGTGGCCTTCACCAGGTTGTGGGGGTTGGAAGAACCCTTCGACTTGGCAATCACGTCGGTGATGCCACAGCTCTCGAGCACGGCACGCATAGCACCACCAGCCTTCAAACCGGTACCGGCAGCAGCTGGTTTAAGCAATACTTGTGCTCCACCATACGAAGTTTCCACTTCGTGGGGAACGGTGCCTTTGAGTACGGGAACCTTAACCAAGTTTTTCTTGGCAGACTCAACGCCCTTGGCGATAGCCGTTGTTACTTCGCCGGCCTTACCCAGACCGTAACCGATAACGCCATTGCCATCACCTACAACGACAATAGCAGCGAACGTAAAGGTACGACCACCCTTTGTTACCTTGGTAACACGGTTGATGGCAACCAAGCGGTCTTTCAATTCTGCGTCACTATTCACTCTTACTTTATTCATTGCCATAATCGTTTAAAAATTAAGTCCACCTTTGCGGGCTGCATCAGCCAATTCTTTCACACGGCCGTGATAGAGATAGCCGTTACGGTCGAACACAACGGCAGTGATGCCAGCGGCTTGTGCCTTCTGTGCAACAAGCTCGCCAACCTTCTGTGCCTGTTCTTTCTTAGGCATGGCTTCCATGCCCAGCGAAGAGGCAGAGGCAAGGGTGGTGCCGGTGATGTCGTTGATAATCTGAACGTAAATCTGCTTGTTCGAACGGAACACGCTCATGCGGGGACGCTCGGCAGTGCCGTTAACGCTCTTGCGAATTCTATATTTGATTTTAATTCGTCTTTCTACTTTCTTTGTTGTCATAATCGTCTAAATTTAAAGTTACTTAGCTGAGGCCGTCTTACCAGACTTCCTGCGAATAACCTCACCCTTGAACAAGATACCTTTACCCTTATAAGGTTCGGGCTTGCGGAAAGAACGAATTTTAGCGCAGATGAGACCCAGCAACTGCTTGTCGCAAGACTCCAAAATCAACAAGGGGTTTTGGTTTCTTTCCGACTTGGTTTCTACCTTCACTTCGGCGGGGAGCTGGATGAAGATGGGGTGCGTGTAGCCCAAGGAGAACTCGATGAGGTTGCCTTGGTTGGATACGCGATAACCTACGCCGACAAGTTCCAACACCTTGGTGTAACCTTCGCTTACGCCAACAACCATGTTGTGAACCAACGAACGATACAAGCCGTGGAATGCTTGCTTCTGCTTAATGTTTACGGGGCTGTTTTCATCTACTTCGAAGACAATCTGACCATCTTCAATGTTCACCTTGATGGAAGAGTCGACATGTTGCGACAACTCGCCCTTGGGACCTTTAACGGTAACTACGCCGTTGGCCTGAGTAACGGTAACACCCGCGGGGATGCTGATTGGCAATTTACCTATTCTTGACATACTAATACCCTCCTTATTAATAAACGTAGCAAAGCACCTCGCCACCAATCTTCAAGGCGGCAGCCTCTTTGTTAGTCATTACACCTTGGGATGTAGATAAGATGGCGATACCTAATCCGTTAATTACTCTCGGCATGTCTTTATAGCCGGTGTACTGGCGCAAACCGGGAGTAGAGACACGTTTCAGGCTCGTGATGGCGTTGGCCTTCGTCACGGGGTCGTACTTCAAGGCTACCTTGATTGAACCTTGGGGGCCGTCTTCCACGAACTTGTAGTTCAGGATATAACCCTTTTCGAAGAGAATCTTGGTGATCTCTTTCTTCAAATTAGACGCAGGAACTTCAACCACGCGATGGTGCGCCATGATTGCGTTCCTAAGTCTGGTCAGATAATCTGCTATTGGATCTGTCATATTATAAAATGTTTAATTGATCGGGACTTTCCCGACAATATTAAATAATTTTCTTGTTTGCAGATGGAAGGTTAGGATTAGCGACAAGCCATCAGCCACATGGGACAACGCCCCGCCACTAATCGTAAACTTTCATCTAGCTCCGTGATTACCAGCTTGCCTTCTTCACGCCGGGGATAAGTCCGGCCGAAGCCATCTCGCGGAACTGGATACGCGACAGACCGAACTGGCGGATGTAGCCTTTGGGGCGGCCAGTAATCTTGCAGCGATTGTGCAGGCGGATGGGGTTGGCGTTCTTGGGAATCGACTGCAACTTGCGAGCTGCCTCGTAAGCTTCGGCGTAATCCTCAGAAGTAGCGATAATCTTTTTCAAAGCGGCACGCTTCTCGGCGTAACGGGCAACGAGCTTGGCACGTTTCACCTCGCGGGCTTTCATTGATTCTTTTGCCATATTGCTTAATCGTTTTTAGCGTTCTTGAAAGGAAGGCCGAATGCCTTCAACAAAGCGTATCCCTCTTCGTCGGTGTTGGCAGTGGTAACGAACGTGATGTTCATACCCTGAATGCGGTCGATGCCGTCGATGTTGATTTCAGGGAAGATAATCTGTTCGGAAATACCAAGCGTATAGTTGCCACGACCGTCGAACTTGCTCTCGATACCCTTGAAGTCGCGGATACGGGGCAGTGACACGCGGATGAGTTTCTCTAAGAACTCGTACATTCTCTCGCGACGAAGGGTAACCATCACACCGATGGGCATCTTCTTACGGAGTTTGAAGTTGGCGATGTCTTTCTTCGAATACGTTGCAACAGCCTTCTGACCAGTGATGGCGGTAATCTCGTTGATGGCCACCTCGATAATCTTCTTGTCTTGCGTAGCATCGCCCAAGCCTTGGTTGATGACGATTTTCTTCAAGACAGGAACCTGCATGGAAGAAGAATAGTTGAACTGCTTTTGCAATGCCGGGGCGATAGTCTCGGCGTATACCTTCTTTAATTGTGCTGTATTCATTATTAAATCACCTCCCCGCTTTTCTTGGCGACACGCACTTTCTTGCCGTCGTCGGTCTTCTTCATTCCTACACGAGTAGCCTTGCCACTCTTAGGGTCAATCAAACTCAAATTCGAGACGTGGATGGGTGCTTCCTGCTTAACGATACCACCTTGGGGGTTCTTTGCAGAAGGTTTCATGCTCTTGGAGACCATGTTCACGCCTTCAACGAGGGCGCGCTGCTTAGCCACCAAGACTTTGAGCACCTTACCTTTCCGGCCCTTGTCGTCTCCGGCCAGAACGATAACCTCGTCACCTTTTCTAATATGTAACTTACTCATTACTTTCTGTTTATTAAATATTAAAGAACCTCAGGGGCCAAAGAAACCACCTTCATGTTAACGGCGCGAAGCTCGCGAGCAACGGGGCCGAAGATACGGCTACCACGAATTTCGCCGGCGTTGTTGAGCAACACACAGGCGTTGTCGTCGAAACGAATGTAAGAACCGTCTGCACGACGAATCTCTTTCTTCGTACGAACAATCAGGGCCTTTGATACCGCACCTTTCTTCAAATCACTTGAAGGGATAACGTTCTTGACAGAAACGACAATCACGTCGCCCACGCTTGCGTAACGGCGGCGGGTTCCACCCAATACGCGAATGCAAAGAGCCTCGCGCGCACCGCTGTTATCACATACTGTAAGTCTTGATTCTGCTTGTATCATAATTACTTAGCCTTTTCAATTATTTGAACTAATCTCCATCGCTTCGTTTTGCTCAAAGGACGGGTTTCCATGATAAGAACCGTGTCGCCGATGTTGGCTTCGTTCTTCTCGTCATGAACATGGTACTTCTTCGTTTTCTGAACGAACTTACCATATATCGGGTGTTTCTCTTTGAACTTAGCTGCAATAACAATGGTTTTATCCATCTTGTTGCTCAAGACAACACCCTGTCTTACTTTTCTTAAATTTCTTGTTTCCATCTGTGGACCATTATTATTTGTTAAGTTCTCTCTGACGAAGTTCCGTCTTCATGCGAGCAATGTCGCGACGAGCGCTCTTGATCTGCGATGGATTTTCAAGCGGGGTGATGTTATGGTTGAGCTTCATCTGGTCGTAAGCTGCCACAGCATTCTCCAGCTTCTCGGCCAAGTCCTTGGTCTCGAGTTCTTTCAGTTCTTTCATCTTCATATCTTAAGCGTTTTTATCGTAATCACGTCTAACAACAAACTTGGTTTTAACGGGCAGTTTCTGTGCCGCAAGGCGCAAGGCCTCTTTGGCAATGTCGAAACTTACACCTTCCACTTCGAAGAGGATGCGGCCGGGAGTGACGGGTGCCACCCATCCGGCGGGATCTCCCTTACCCTTACCCATACGCACGTCGGCGGGCTTGCGGGTGATGGGTTTGTCGGGGAAGATGCGAATCCAAACCTGGCCTTCGCGTTGCATATATCTGTTCACGGCCACACGTGCTGCTTCAATCTGGCGGCTATCTATCCATTTGGCCTCAAGGGTCTTGATGCCGAACGAGCCGAACGCCAATTGCGTACCACGGCTGGCATTGCCTTTGTTGCCGCGGCCGTCTTGTGGTCTTCTATATCTTACTCTTTTGGGCTGTAACATAATAACTTCTTACTTTTAGCGGTTATTGTTTCTCTTACGATTACCGCGGCCCGAACGGCCACCAGCGTTATTAGAACGGCCACCGGTCTGCTTGTCCTGAGTAAAGTTAGGCGTGAGATCGCGGTCGCCGTAAACTTCGCCACGGCAAATCCACACCTTAATACCCAGAAGACCAACCTTGGTCAGCGCCTCTGCTTGGCAGTAATCGATGTCTGCACGGAAAGTATGGAGCGGCGTACGGCCTTCCTTGTACATTTCCTTACGGGCCATTTCGGCACCGTTGAGACGTCCTGTGATTTGAACTTTGATACCCTCGGCACCAGCACGCATCGTGTTTTGAACAGCCATCTTGATAGCACGGCGGTAAGCAATCTTACCCTCTACCTGGCGAGCGATGTTGTTCGCAACAATTGTGGCGTCTAGATCAGGTCTCTTCACCTCGAAGATATTGATCTGGATATCTTTCTTATAGAGTTTCTTAAGCTCTTCCTTGAGCTTGTCAACGTCTTGTCCACCTTTACCAATGACGATACCGGGGCGGGCTGTGCAAATGGTGATGGTAACCAGCTTCAGCGTACGCTCGATGACGATGCGCGAAACGTTGGCCTTAGCCAAGCGCTCGTTGAGATACTTACGTATCTTCATGTCCTCAACGATATTGTCGCCGAAGTTCTTTCCACCAAACCAATTTGAATCCCAACCACGGATAATACCTAGACGGTTGCTTATCGGATTAACTTTCTGTCCCATTATCTATTTATTTTTCGTCGTTAGTTTTGGCGTCAACAAACAGAGTAACGTGGTTCGAACGCTTGCGGATGCGATAACCGCGCCCTTGGGGGGCCGGTCTCATGCGCTTCATCGTCACGCCCTCGTCAACAAACACCTTGCTTATGTAAAGTTCTCCTTCGTCAGCCTTGCGGTCGTTTTTCGTTTCCCAGTTGGCCACAGCCGAACGCAACAGTTTCTCTACGTCGGCAGCTGCCTGCTTCTTGGAAAACCTGAGCACGCCCAGAGCACGGTTAACCTCCATTCCGCGTATCATGTCTACAACGTAGCGCATCTTACGTGGGGAAGAAGGAACGCCTTTGAGCTTGGCAAAATACAAATTTCTACGGGCCTCCTTCATCTTTTCGGCCGCTATATGTTTTCTTGCTCCCATTATTATTCCTATAATTTAAATGGTTGTCCCTTTACTTCCTGTTACCAGAGTGGCCGCCAAAACGACGCGTGGGAGAAAACTCGCCCAGCTTATGGCCAACCATGTTCTCGGTAATGTAGACAGGGATGAATTTGTTTCCGTTATGAACTGCCACCGTATGACCCACGAAGTCGGGGGAAATCATCGATGCCCTAGCCCATGTCTTAACGACACTCTTCTTGCCACTTTCGTTCATGGCCAG
Organism: Prevotella conceptionensis 9403948; assembly: GCF_000312305.1. Classification (GTDB taxonomy): domain Bacteria; phylum Bacteroidota; class Bacteroidia; order Bacteroidales; family Bacteroidaceae; genus Prevotella; species Prevotella conceptionensis. The sequence goes on from NZ_HE999455.1 coordinate 13,079, forward strand.
AATTTTCTTCTCGAGTGATACGTTGATATATGGTCCTTTTTTTAATGAACGACTCATAATTTACTCTTTAATTATTTTTTAGCTCTTTCAATGATATACTTGTTAGACTGCTTTTTGGGTGCGCGTGTCTTCAGACCCTTAGCATACAAGCCTTTGCGCGAGCGTGGGTGTCCACCACTCTGACGGCCTTCGCCACCACCCATGGGGTGATCTACAGGGTTCATAACAACACCACGGTTGTGAGGACGACGACCCAACCAGCGAGAACGGCCTGCCTTACCAGACTGTTCCAAGGCGTGGTCAGAGTTGCCTACACTACCCACGGTAGCCTTACAAGCGGAGAGAACCTTGCGGGTCTCGCCTGAAGGAAGCTTAATAACACAATAACTGCCCTCACGAGAAGTCAACTGAGCAAAATTACCAGCCGAACGAACCAATAGAGCTCCTTGTCCGGGGCGCAATTCAATGTTGTGAATTACGGTACCTACGGGAATGTTTGCCAAGGGGATGGCGTTTCCAATCTCAGGAGCCGCCTCCGCACCCGACAACAACGTGGAGCCCACTTGCAGTCCATTGGGAGCAATAATGTAACGTTTTTCGCCGTCAGCATAATACAACAAGGCGATACGAGCCGAACGGTTCGGATCGTATTCGATTGTCTTAACTACGGCGGGAACACCATCTTTCTCTCGCTTAAAGTCGATTACACGATACTTCTTCTTATGGCCGCCGCCCATGTAGCGAACGGTCATCTTACCGGTGTTGTTTCGACCACCGGTTGAGCGTTTTCCGTAAACGAGAGACTTCTCTGGCACGGATGCAGTAATCTCCTCGAACGTGCCAATAATCTTGTGTCTTTGTCCCGGGGTTACCGGTTTAAACTTACGTACTGCCATTTCTTTTTAAATATTGCTGTAAAAATCAATTTCGTCGCCAGCCTTCAAGGTGACGATAGCCTTCTTGTAAGCGCTCTTCTGTCCTCTCACGAGGCCGGCACGCGTATAACGGCTCGAACGCTTGCCTGCATAACGCATGGTGTTTACGTCCAACACCGTAACATTATACAAGTTCTCGATTTCGCTCTTAATCTGCAGCTTGTTGGCTTCGGGGCGAACGATGAAACCATAGCGTGGCGTAGCAGCCTTGGTTCTAACTTCACCTTTTACCTTATAGCTTTTATCGCGAGAAGACTTTTCTGTAATTGCCGTCATCTTCTCGGTGACGATAGGTTTTATGATAAATCCCATTTTCTTTTGTCTCCTTTTACTTGTTTAAGATTCCGTCGATAGCCTCCAACGATTTCTCAGTAATAACAAGCACGTCGGCGTTCAACACCTTGTAGGCGTTGAGGGCGCTGGCGGTCATCACTTCGGAACGTTGCAAATTACGAGCCGACAAATATACATTTTTATTCACATTTGGCAAAAGAAGCAAAGACTTACGCTCTCCCAATTGAAGATTTTTAACTATATTTACGTATTCTTTCGTCTTCGGAGCTGCCATTTCGAAGTCTTCAACCACGATAATCGCATTTTCCTTTGCCTTGTAGCTCAGAGCCGACTTACGGGCCAGAACCTTCACCTTCTTATTCAACTTAAAGCCGTAATCGCGAGGTTTAGGTCCGAACACGCGAGCACCGCCAACAAGAACCGGCGAGTTGATGTCGCCACGGCGTGCGCCTCCACCACCTTTCTGGCGGCCGAGCTTGCGGGTAGAACCGCTCATCTCGCTTCTTTCTTTCGTCTTGGCTGTACCTTGGCGTTGGTTAGCGAGATACTGCTTCACGTCGAGATAAAGAACGTGGTCGTTGGGCTCGATGCCGAAAATCGCGTCGTTGAGCACAACTTTCCTTCCGGTCTCCTGACCGTTGATATTCAATACGCTAACTTCCATTATTTCTTAATTAAAAGGGTTGAACCATTGCATCCGGCAACACTACCTTTCACGAGGATGAGGTTGTGTTCAGGAATTACCTTTAACACTTTAAGGTTCTGAGTCGTTACTCTGTCACCTCCCATTTGGCCGCCCATGCGCATGCCCTTGAACACCTTTGCAGGGTAAGAACAAGCACCGATTGAACCCGGTTTGCGGGCGCGGTCGTCCTGTCCGTGGGTGGTTTGTCCCACACCGCCGAAACCATGACGCTTAACAACTCCTTGGAAACCCTTACCTTTCGAGGTTCCTACTACGTCTACAAACTCGGCGCCTTCGAAAAGGTCCACCGTGATGGTGTCTCCCAAGTTGTATTCCGTATCAAACTTGAACTCGGCCAAGTGCTTCTTCGGTGTCGTTCCAGCCTTTTCAAAGATACCGGCCATCGCTTTGGTGGTGCGGTTTTTCTTTGCCTCGCCGTAAGCCAACTGAACAGCCTTGTAGCCGTCGGTCTCTACGGTCTTAACCTGGGTAACAACACAAGGACCAGCTTCGATAACAGTGCACGGTACATTCTTACCGTCGGCACTGAAAACGGATGTCATTCCGATTTTTCTTCCAATTAATCCTGGCATTTCAATAATATATTAATAAAATAAATAGTTTAAACGTTTATAAGCTGTTGGTCTATCAAGCTTGCTGGCGCGTCTGCACTGATAAGTGTAAATGCCTACACGCCAACGTTACGCTCATAAGCCCATCACTACACCTTGATTTCTACTTCAACGCCACTGGGCAATTCTAGTTTCATCAATGCGTCTACTGTCTTAGCCGTCGAGCTATAAATGTCGATAAGACGTTTGAAGTCTTGAAGTTGGAATTGTTCACGGCTCTTCTTGTTAACGAAGGTGCTTCGGTTAACGGTGAAGATGCGCTTGTGTGTTGGCAAGGGGATAGGTCCGCTTACGATTGCACCTGTGGCCTTAACAGCCTTTACGATTTTCTCTGCTGACTTGTCCACCAACTTGTGGTCGTAACTTTTCAGCTTAATTCTAATTTTCTGACTCATGTCGATTAAGTTGTTTTAAATGATTATTATGTAGAGGAACGAAGTACGCCGGTTAAGAGTCATTCGCTAACCAACGCTCCGTCCCTCCGTTCTTACGATGTTGTTACACCAAGTCGGTGCGTCCCTTCACTTCTTCAAGCACTGCCTTAGCAATCGAGCTAGACAGCGGTGCATGGTGGTCGTACTCCATCGAGCTCGTTGCACGGCCCGATGTGATGGTACGCAGAGCAGTAACATAGCCGAACATCTCTGCCAATGGTACTTGTGCCTTCACGATGCGCGCACCGCTACGAGCCTCGTCCATGCCTTCCACTTGGCCACGACGTTTGTTCAAGTCGCCGATAACGTCACCCATGTTCTCTTCGGGCGTTACCACTTCAACCTTCATGATAGGCTCCATCAGCACAGGGCCTGCCTTGGGGCAAGCATTGCGATAAGCGTTGATGGCTGCCAGTTCGAACGAAAGTTGGTCAGAGTCTACGGGGTGGAACGAACCATCGGTCAGCGTTACCTTCAAATTCTCCATCGGATAGCCACCAAGCACGCCGTTCTTCATGGCGCTCTCGAATCCCTTCTGTACCGAGGGGATGAATTCCTTGGGAACGTTTCCGCCCTTCACCTCGTTGATGAATTGGAAGTTGCCCTCCTTATAGTCTTCGTCCTTAGGACCAACGGTAACGATGATGTCGGCAAACTTACCACGGCCACCACTCTGTTTCTTATATACTTCGCGAAGTGTAACGTCCTTGGTGATAGCCTCCTTGTAGTTAACCTGGGGCTTACCTTGGTTACATTCCACCTTAAATTCGCGTTTCAAGCGGTCGATGATGATGTCCAAGTGCAACTCACCCATACCCGAGATAATGGTCTGGCCACTCTGCTC
>NZ_HE999455.1:17158-29783 GCF_000312305.1 Prevotella conceptionensis 9403948
TAATGGTCTGGCCACTCTGCTCGTCGGTACGAACGGTAAACGTGGGGTCTTCTTCGGCCAGCTTAGCCAATCCGTTGTCAAGCTTGGCAATGTCTGCCTGGCTCTTAGGTTCTACGGCAATTGAGATAACCGTATCGGGGAAGGTCATCGATTCGAGCACGATAGGTGCGTTCTCGTCGCAAAGCGTATCGCCTGTGCGAATATCTTTGAAACCTACACCTGCGCCAATATCACCAGCGTCGATCGTCTCCATCGGGATTTCCTTGTTAGAGTTCATCTGGAACAAGCGGCTGATACGCTCTTTCTTACCCGAACGGGCATTGTAAACATACGAACCGGCCTGAACCTTACCCGAATAAACGCGGAAGAACACCAAACGGCCCATGAAGGGGTCGGTAGCAATCTTAAACGCCAACGCAGAAGTGGGTGCGTCTTCGCTAGGCTTACGCTCTTCCTCCTGGTCGGTGTTGGGGTTAACGCCAACGATGGCCACCGTATCTAGCGGCGAAGGCAAAAATGCGCAAACATAATCCAAAAGGGGTTGCACACCTTTATTCTTATACGAGGAACCCAACACCATAGGCGTAAGTTCCATTGCGATGGTTGCCTTGCGGATTGCAGCTATCAGCTCTTCCTCCGTAGGCTCCACGCCTTCGAGGTACTTCTCCATCAGGGCATCGTCGAAGTTGGCGGCATTCTCCACCATCTTGTCGTGCCATTCCTTGGCCTCGTCAAGCAAGTCGGCGGGAATGTCCTCGATGCTGTATTCGGCGCCCATCGTCTCGTCGTGCCACAGGATGGCCTTCATCTTGATAAGGTCTACAACGCCTTTGAAGTTTTCCTCGGCACCGATAGGTATCTGCACGGGGCAAGGGTTTGCGCCCAAAATGTCCTTCATCTGCTGAACCGTTTCGAAGAAGTCGGCACCCGAACGGTCCATCTTGTTCACGTAGCCAATACGTGGAACGTTATACTTGTCGGCTTGGCGCCATACGGTTTCCGATTGGGGCTGAACGCCGTCGGCAGCCGAATAGGTAGCCACAGCACCGTCGAGAACGCGCAGCGAGCGTTCCACCTCGGCGGTAAAGTCAACGTGACCCGGAGTGTCGATGAGGTTAATCTTAAACGACTTCCCGTCATAGTTCCAGTTACACGTCGTTGCGGCAGAAGTAATGGTTATACCACGCTCCTGCTCTTGGGCCATCCAGTCCATCGTGGCGGCACCGTCGTGCACCTCACCTATCTTGTGGGTCTTACCCGTATAGAAAAGGATACGTTCAGAAGTTGTGGTCTTACCGGCATCAATGTGAGCCATGATACCGATGTTACGAGTCAAATGTAAATCGCGATTTGCCATTGTCTTTTGTATACCTATTTATATATTAGAATCTGAAATGTGCGAATGCGCGGTTTGCCTCTGCCATGCGGTGCATGTCTTCTTTACGCTTGTAAGCGCCGCCTTGGTTGTTAAAGGCGTCCATAATCTCGGCAGCCAATTTGTCGGCCATGGTCTTGCCGCCACGTTTGCGGGCGTAAGAAATCATGTTCTTCATCGAGATACTTTCCTTGCGCTCTGCACGTATTTCGGTAGGAACTTGGAACGTGGCACCACCAATACGGCGGCTCTTCACCTCCACTTGGGGTGTGATGTTGTCCAAGGCCGTCTTCCAGATTTCGAGGGGCGACTTCTCTTCCTTCTCCATCTTTGCCTTTACGGTATCAAGGGCGTTGTAGAAAATTTCGTACGAGGCGTTCTTCTTACCATCGTACATCAGGTGATTAACGAACTTAGAGACCTTTTGGTCGTTGTACACGGGATCGGGAAGGATCACGCGTTTCTTTGGTTTCGCTTTTCTCATTTTTGTTTCGAAAAAAAATAATTCTGCATGGGGTTGTCACTTGTTCTTCAACTTCCGCACCCGGATGTTTACTCAACCTTTTAGGCGTGTTACAAAACTTATCAAAACCCGCCTCAAACAATTCACCAGCAAAACGGTTTATACTTTCTTGGTGCCTTTATCGTCTGCACCACGACGTTTCTGTTCACTTGTCTTTTTCTGAATAAGCTTTTAAGTTTGCAAACCCCGGCAAACACCTCTCGCCTAGCCCCGAAGTCCTTGCTACCGCAAGCCTTACCGGCGTATGAGTTCACGAACTTAAAAACTTATTGCGGCACGCATCTTATTTCTTAGCGGCCTTAGGACGTTTTGCGCCATACTTCGAACGGCGCTGCGTGCGGTTGGCTACACCGGCGGTATCAAGCGTACCGCGAACAATGTGGTAACGAACACCAGGGAGGTCTTTTACACGACCGCCACGAACAAGCACGATGCTGTGCTCTTGCAGGTTGTGGCCTTCTCCGGGAATGTAAGAGTTAACCTCCTTTTGGTTTGTCAGACGCACACGGGCAACCTTACGCATTGCCGAGTTAGGCTTCTTAGGGGTTGTGGTGTAAACACGAACACAAACGCCACGGCGTTGCGGACACGAGTCCAACGCAGGCGACTTGCTCTTGTCCACAAGCACCTTTCTGCCTTTTCTTACTAGCTGTGAAATAGTAGGCATAATTTTACTTTTTAATTTTATATGTTATTTTCGTTATTATCAAGCGAATACAGAAACGGCACAATATGCCTTTTCGGGGTGCAAAGTTACTAACAATTCTCCTAACTACCTAACATACATCCCTTCCATTTCCTTTCACAATATGATATTTTGATTTATTTAAACATTATTAACACGCAGCACGTCCCCATCACCACGCGAACGCCCCCTAAACTCATATCCCGCCCCACATCATTCGCACGCTTTCAGTCAATAAAATCAGCAAAAACGTCCTTGTTTAAACATCAACTGGGCGAAGACAGCTGCTTCTCCATAATCTAACAAAAAACACAACGCAAACTACATCCAAAAGATGGCAAAATCTGTAAGAACATGCAAGAGAGGCGTATAGGTAAAATTGGTCTAACTCCAACCTAACATTTCAAGCAAATACTAACACCTCACGGCTAGGACATTTACCGGCGAACCAACACCAAACAACCATAAAAACACCTGCAAAACGAACATGCAACAATAGATAAAGAGGATATACAGAGATAATAGTTGTCCTTTTCTATAACTCGCACAAAAGCCTTTACCCACATAGTCATCGGTTACAATGTGCAAAAGAGAAGGATATTTCGGAAAGCCAAAAACGCATTAGCACCCTTGGGTTACACATACAGCCTACAATCGCCTTCTGTTAAGCGTTACAAATCATCGCCCACAAGCTGGCCATTGCAGGCAGCATGCTCTGATAGGAATTTTACTTACGGCTAAGTTATGGCAACATCAAGTTTGGCTTGTCTAAACCAGCCCTAACTCCACTTGCCCTAGCTAAACCATTAGCTATCCTTAATTTCCCTTCACCACATCAAACCGATAACCAAGTGTAAACTGGAAGGCACTAAACCTTGTGCGCGGCACGGCATACGTCAACCCCAAGTTGTATCGAGCCTCTACCACAAACTGATTAAACTCGTACGAAACTCCCAGGGGTATCGAGGCCTCCACAGCTTTAACGTCAGGGTCGTTGCGGTTTTCTTTCGAGCCTGGTCCCTCAATGGTATAACCATTGCTTACATTAAAGCCAAACTGCAAGCCTGTTTTGAGCGCAAGGTTTCTAGCCACATAGAAGTTAGCCAGCACAGGCACATTAATATAGTTGTAATTGTAAGTGTACTTAAACTCGCCCAAAGCGTATTTTGTACCTTGTTGCGAGTAAAGCAAACCAACAGACCATCCAAACTTGGCCTTCGATTGCCACTCGGTTTCAAGTCCAACAACCATCCCCGGCTTAAAATCAGAATCGAAGTGGTTGGTTAGTTTCGACAAATTCAACCCTATTTTAGGTTGCAACGATAACGACTTCGCCTCATGTTGTGCGTTGGCAATGCCCATAGAAACAATTGCCAACATTAAAATCAAGACTATCTTCTTCATTCTTAATTATAAAACTATAAACGTATTACATTCCATCTATGCAAGTTCGGGATAAAAGTCCCTGTTTGCTAACTTTGATTTATTTATCCACCTTCATGTTCACAAAGTAAAAGGAATGCAAAAGGCACTAGATGTTAGCCAAAGCTACATGTTCCTGTACCAAGCCGCCTACTCTAAACAAGAACACAAAAGGCAGATGCAAAGGTATGCACTTTACAGCACATAACCAAAGATACATCACACAAGAAACAACTAAGCGACACTCCTATATAAAGGAGTATGAAAAGATAAAGTTAATGACTTACAAACTTAACTACCCATAAATTAGTAAACTCACTAACCCATGAACTTATGAACCAACAACCTCATAAACTCACAGACCCACAGACTCGCAAACTCAAGAACCAACAAACTCACAACCTCACAATACCCATAAACCAAAAGAGTTAGCCCCATAATAATATTTTACGCCGCCAACCCATTCTAGAGAAAGCAATGCACTAGAAGTAGGCATCTAGCCGATGCTTTCCATCTTCCACCGCCCTTTATTAATCCAATTTTAAGAACATCGCCTGCATTTAACCCCACTTAGCCCCTCTATCAGTTTGCCTACTCGTGCTATCACCAATCCCAATTACCTGCGTTTAGCAACCAAAACCCATTGCTTAAAGTGCCAGTGTGCCCATGTCCGACACCTCTCTAATCCTACCTACCGTGATATAAAGTTCATTCCTTTCTCAAAGCGGTCTGCAAAGTGTGCGATTTCTCCCCTCAACAGGCCGACATCCTGCGCCATAGCTTTCCAACACCTCATGTTTCGGGTTACGTCGCCGATGATACGTCTTGCAGCCGTCCCGTCCAGCAGATAGCCTTCGTGAGTTTCAAACAACCTGTTCAAGTCACTGTCGTTGGCATCACTATCAATCAGCAATGCCTGGTAGAGGCTGTTGGTCGGGTTCATGTCGTAAGCAGGAGAAAGTTCCCACCCTCCCTTGGCAAGCAAGAAGGCGTGGTTTCTAAAATGGTCGTCGGTATTGCCAAGGCAGATGTTGAAGGCCACTCTTCGGTAAAGTTCCTCCAAGTTGGCCTCCACTTTTCCGCCACCGCTCGAAACGATGAAGTCTACAATGTCCAGATACCCTTTACCTGTTTTCTCCCCGTCACCATCGGTAAAACCTAGCAGCGTCAAAGAGGATGCCATGTGAACCCTTCGGTTGTCATCAGTCCTGTCAAAGCGTTTCGACAACAATATGTCCTGACCATTACCAGCCCTGACGACTTCCGTCTGTGCCACACTAATGCCACACTCTCTGGCCATCAGATGGGCGAAATGCTCCCAGCGGGATACGTTTATTTTGTCCTTTACCGATGGGAATTTGGCAAGGAAGAGATGTCCTCCGCTTTCAACACACGCCTTTGGGCGCGCTCCACCCATTGAGGAACCTGGTTGAAAAATACGTTGAACCCACTTTTCTTTCGGCTCCATGTGCTTGTATTCGCTTTTTTCTATTTCCCCAGCCGCTTGCAAAAGTTCGTCAATATGAATGGCAGGGGGAACGGCATAACCTGATGTGGCGTTGACATAGGCCCCACTAGCAAGGTCTTTGAAACGGAACCCACCCATGCGGAGGCTATCTTCCACACCTTTGAGATAGTCCCAGTCAGACAAGGTGGGTTTACCCATGCCCTTTCCCCTTTGTTCCTGTGCCATGCGTAGGTCTATCAGCCGTCGTCCCCACCTGTCTGGCAACGTATCAGAGAAACAACCGAAGATGCGGTTGTTACTTGGGCTGAATTGGATGCCGGTAAAGGGTTGCAAATCTCTGCCAAAGCAGATATCGGCATAACGTTTCAGCCAGTCACCGTCAAACTCAAATGAGAACACGTCAGAGCCTCGCAGGGTTTCGTGTCCCAGCGTACCAACCTTCTCTTCTTTTTCCAGCCAATCAAAACAGGCCACTACGTCTAACTTTTCCATTGCCTATTTCTTTGATGCCCTTTTCTTAGTCTTTATCTCCATATCCTGTACCATTCGTCCGAGTATATCGTCTTGGGCAAGCTTCAAGATGTCGTCTTCGAGTTGCAGAGCGTTCAGGACCCTTGCCACCACGCCGAGAGAAACAGCAGACGAGCCTTTCTCCAAACGTGACAGCGTAAGCCGGCTGCATTGCGCCCGCTGCGCCACCTGATCCATCGTCAGATTTCTACGAAGTCTTGCTAGGCGAAACTGTTCACCTACAACATTCAGTTTCTCCTGCAACCCCCTGGTCATCCAGTTCGATTTGGTAAATTTCGTCATAATGTATCTTTTGTGATACAAAGATACGAAATAATGTTTAACTAATAATACTTTATGTTGCTTGTTTTATAGCATGCCTTTACTTCACATAAGCAAAGAACTATCACCTAAGAAACAGCTAAGCGACACCTATATATAATAAGGAGTGCGAAAAGATAAGGCATACTCCGTCTAGGGCATTCAACCCTATTCTCAATGAATGAGCCGATTGGGGTTTAACAAATTTCTGCACAGCCTGACAGTAAGGCACTATGGAGACCGTGAGCCGTATGAGCTGAACTATACGTACCCCAAATGCCGTTCTTGGGTACACATCCAAGCCAACGTGTACCCGTTTTCGCGTTTTTGGGTACATATCCAAACCAATGTGTACCTGAAAATCCATTCTAGGATACATAATCTCACTCTCAGACAGACTCAATACTCACGGTGTCGTTGATTTCGTCAACACGATGAAGGATAAACAAATCCATCAACGTCATGTTGATGTAATAATCGCTACAGCCGAACTTCATCTTTCGGAGTAATCCCGCCTCAACTATTCTATCGAGATATTTGGTGGCGGTTTTTCGCTGCGCCATCACGTCTTTCTGCATATACTCAACCTTGGTAAATCTCTGCCAAAGCAGATATCGGCACAACATTTCAGCAAGTCACCGTCAAACTCGAATGAGAACACGTCAGAGCTCCGCAGGGTTTCATGTCCTAGCATACCTACCTTCTCTTCTTTTTCCAGCCAATCAAAACAGGCCACTACGTCCAGCTTTTCCATCGCCTATTTCTTTGATGCCCTTTTCTTAGTCTTTATCTCCATATCCTGTACCATGCGCCCAAGTATGTCGCCCTTGACAAGTTGCAGAATGTCGCCTTTGAGTTGTAGAGCGTTCATAGCCCTCGCCACTATTTTTGGTCCTTGAACACAACATTTTTAGATTCGGTTTGGAATAATAAACTTAGAAGCGTACCTTTGTACCTGCGTATTCTGCAACGAACGAAAAAAGATCAACAGACAACAGCGATAAATAGGATTAAGACTGTACTAACAGTGGAAACAAGGTGTCTGTGAAACGATTTGCAAATGAAATAGTTCGTGCAGAGAATCTTATTGCAACGAACAACTAAAATAAAACAAAAACATGCCAGTACAAAGTGAAGCTGCCCTTGAGAACGGACTTATTGCTACTCTTCAGCAAATGAGTTATGGCTATGTGCACATCGAAGAAGAAAAGAACCTACGTGCCAACTTCAAAACTCAATTAGAAAAGCATAATCGAAAGAGGCTGGAAGAATTCGGACGTACCGAGTTCACCGAATCTGAATTTGAAAAAATTCTTATTCATCTTGAAGGCGGCACACGTTTTGAAAAAGCAAAGAAACTTCGTGACCTCTTTCCACTTGAATTGGAAAGCGGCGAACGGCTGTGGGTGGAATTTCTGAACCGCACGCACTGGTGTCAAAACGAGTTCCAGGTTTCCAATCAAATTACTGTTGAGGGGAGAAAGAAATGTCGTTATGACGTAACGATACTGATAAACGGTTTGCCTTTGGTGCAGATTGAGTTAAAACGAAGAGGTGTGGAGCTGAAACAAGCCTACAACCAAATACAACGTTATCATAAAACTTCCTTCCACGGACTGTTCGACTATATTCAATTGTTTGTGATTTCCAATGGGGTTAACACACGCTATTTTGCCAATAATCCCAACAGCGGGTACAAATTCACATTCAATTGGACAGACGCTGCCAATATCCCTTTCAATGATTTGGAGAAGTTTGCCACCACTTTCTTTGATAAGTGCACTTTGGGTAAAATCATAGGCAAGTATATCGTACTGCATGAGGGCGACAAATGCCTAATGGTGCTCCGTCCTTATCAGTTTTATGCGGTTGAAAAAATTCTCGACCGTGTTGTAAACTCCAATGACAATGGCTATATTTGGCATACAACAGGTGCTGGCAAAACGCTTACTTCATTTAAGGCAGCTCAGCTTGTTGCTGAATTGCACGACATTGATAAGGTAATGTTTGTGGTTGACCGCCACGACCTTGACACACAGACACAAGCAGAGTATGAAGCCTTTGAGCCAGGTGCAGTTGACAGCACCGATAATACAGACGAACTTGTGAAACGTCTTCACAGTAATTCCAAAATTATCATCACCACTATCCAAAAACTCAATGCAGCTGTTACTAAGCAATGGTACAGCAGTCGAATAGAAGAAATACGCCATTCGCGCATCGTAATGATTTTTGACGAGTGCCATCGTAGCCATTTCGGAGATTGCCACAAGAATATTGTTAAGTTCTTCGACAACACACAGATGTTCGGGTTTACTGGTACGCCTATCTTCGTAGAGAATGCGGTGGAAGGGCATACTACAAAGGAAATCTTTGGCAACAATCTTCACAAGTATCTCATAAAGGATGCCATTGCCGATGAAAATGTGCTTGGTTTCCTTGTAGAATATTATCATGGCAATGCAGATGTAGACAATGCCGACCAAAACCGCATGACCGAAATTGCCAAGTTTATCCTTAATAATTTCAATAAGTCGACATTCGACGGAGAGTTTGACGCATTGTTTGCTGTGCAGTCTGTACCAATGCTTATACGATATTATAAGCTGTTTAAGAGCCTTAATCCTAAAATAAGAATTGGAGCTGTGTTTACATATGCAGCCAATAGTTGCCAGGACGACGCCCTTACAGGCATGAACACGGGTGGCTATGTAAGTGACAGCACTGGAGAAGCAGACGAGTTGCAAGCTATTATGGATGATTATAATGATATGTTTGGTACAAGTTTCACTACAGAAAACTTCCGTGCATATTATGATGACATCAATCTTCGCATGAAGAAAAAGAAAGCAGACATGAAGTCGCTCGACCTTTGTTTGGTAGTTGGTATGTTCTTGACAGGTTTTGACAGCAAGAAACTCAATACGCTCTACGTAGATAAGAACATGGACTACCACGGCTTGTTGCAGGCATTCAGTCGAACCAACCGTGTGTTGAATGAAAAGAAACGTTTCGGTAAGATTGTCTGTTTCCGTGATTTGAAAAGCAAAGTGGATGCTTCTATCAAGCTTTTCAGCAACAGCAACAATCTTGAAGATATTATTCGCCCACCTTTTAATGAAGTAAAGAAGAATTATCAAGAACTTACAACAAGTTTCTTGGAGCAATACCCAACGCCGAGTAGCATAGATTTGTTGCAGAGCGAACGAGACAAAACGCAGTTTATTCTTGCATTCCGCGATGTTATTAAGAAACATGCAGAAATTCAGATTTACGATGAATTTGAAGAAGATGCAACAGACCTTGGCATGTCCGAACAACAGTTTATGGACTTCCGAAGCAAATACCTTGATATTTACGATGCAGTTGATGGTGGACGCAAACCTTCGGGAAAAGACTCAACGCCCGACGAAGACGCAGAGCCCACAGAAACTTCAACAGACTCAGTAATTGGTGATATTGATTTCTGCCTGGAATTGTTGCATAGCGACATCATCAATGTTACCTACATTCTTGAGCTGATTGCCGACCTCAATCCTTATAGTGAGGATTATCAAGAAAAACGTACGCATATCATCGACACGATGATTAAAGATGCTGAGTTACGTAGCAAGGCAAAACTGATTGACGACTTTATACAGCAGAACGTGGATGACGACCGCGACAACTTTATGGCACGCAAACAACGGGCTGATGGCACAAGCGACCTTGAAGAGCGATTGAACAACTACATCACCAACAAACGAAACGACGCTGTGGATGAACTTGCAAAAGACGAAGACTTGGATGTAAAGGTTCTCAATCATTACTTGTCCGAATACGATTACTTGCAAAAAGAACAACCAGAAATTATACAACAGGCATTGAAAGAAAAGCATTTAGGCTTAGTAAAAAGGCGCAATACGTTAAAACGTATCATGGACAGGTTGCATTCTATCATACGAACATTCAGCTGGGAATAATATATTCAACAATGATAAATATTATAAGAGGTTTAGATATAACAGCTTTAGGAGTCTGTGTGTATAACCGTAAGTGGCAACCAGTCCATCTACAACAAGGAGATATGGATGGAGCTTGCGCTGTTTATTCAATGATGATGAATCTTATAGCACTAAAGGTCTTCACTCGTAATCAAGTTACAAACTTGAATACATCGTTTAAAGGCAATACTTCCAAGGGAAGGCTTTTCAAGGAGTTTTTTGTAACACAAGGGTTATGTCGTGGTGGTTTCTATTTCTCAGAAATCAAAGAAAAGCTGTCTCATTCTTTCGCAAAAGAGGTTATGTCGTCTGTTCGGCAATATGCGACTTCTCTTTCAGACCAAGCCTCGTATGTAGAGGAACTTAAAAAAGCAATAGACGACAACTTGCCTTTGGTTACTGCAATTACATTTAGAGGTGGTGCTCATGCAATACTTGCCGTTGGTTATGAAGAACAAGAAGGTGTTATTAGGAAAGTATTTTGTTTAGACCCTGGGTATACAATAAGTCAAACCTCCTTATGGAATAGCGTTATAACTCTAAATGAGAGGAAAGGTATGTACTGCCATCAGTATATAACAGACAACGACGATAAAAATGTCTTTGTTAGTGAAACATTGAAAATAGAAAGGAAATAACGATATGAGCGAAGAATTACAACAAAAACTCCGTGACCAGCTTTGGGAAGTCGCAAACAAGTTGCGTGGCAACATGTCTGCAAGCGACTTCATGTATTTCACCCTTGGCTTTATTTTCTACAAGTATTTGTCAGAGAAATTAGAGAAGCATGCCAATGAGGCATTGGTTGATGATGAGGTCACGTTTAAAGAACTGTGGGCAATGGAGAATGATGATGATATTGAAGCCCTACAACAAGAAGTAAAAACCGAATGCCTGGAGAATATCGGCTACTTCATTGAGCCACATTTCCTATTCTCGTCCATCATTGAGAACATTAAAAAGAAAGAAAACATACTGCCTATACTTGAGCGGTCGTTGAAACGTATTGAGGACAGCACGCTTGGGCAAGATAGCGAAGAGGATTTTGGAGGACTCTTTTCAGACATCGACCTCGCTTCACCCAAACTAGGCAAGACGGCAGATGATAAAAACACATTAGTAAGCAACGTGCTTCTTGCCCTTGATGATATAGACTTTGGTGTGGAGGCCTCACAAGAGATTGACATTCTTGGCGATGCCTATGAATATATGATTAGTCAGTTTGCCGCTGGTGCAGGTAAAAAAGCAGGCGAGTTTTACACTCCGCAAGAAGTAAGCCACATCTTGGCCGACATTGTAACCCTGGGCCACGCACGTCTTCGCAATGTTTACGACCCTACTTGTGGCAGTGGCTCACTTTTGCTTCGCGCTGCAAACATCGGCCATGCTAACGAAATCTTTGGGCAGGAGAAAAACCCCACAACCTACAATCTTGCCCGTATGAACATGTTGCTGCACGGCATCAAGTTCAGCAATTTCCGCATAGAGAATGGCGATACGCTCGAAGCAGATGCCTTCGGCGACACTCAGTTTGATGCGGTTGTTGCCAACCCGCCGTTCTCGGCAGAGTGGAGTGCTGCCGAGAAGTTCAACAACGACGACCGTTTCAGCAAAATAGGGCGACTTGCTCCCCGTAAAACTGCCGATTATGCATTCATCCTCCACATGATTTACCATCTGAATGAGGGTGGCACAATGGCTTGCGTTGCTCCTCACGGTGTGCTCTTTCGTGGAAATGCGGAGGGCGTTATCCGCCGTTTCCTCATAGAGAAGAAAAACTATGTTGATGCAATTATCGGATTGCCTGCCAATATCTTCTATGGCACAAGCATACCCACCTGTATCTTGGTGTTCAAAAAGTGCCGTAAAGAAGACGAAAACATTCTCTTCATCGACGCCAGCAAGGAGTTTGAGAAAGTGAAGACGCAGAACAAACTCCGCCCCCAGCACATCCAAAAGATTGTAGACACCTACCGCGACCGCAAGGAAATAGAAAAGTACAGCCATCTTGCTACCTTGGAGGAAATAGCCGAAAACGACTACAACCTCAACATTCCCCGTTACGTTGATACTTTCGAAGAGGAAGAGCCAATCGACATCAAGGCTGTAATGGCGGAAATCAAGGAATTGGAAACCAAACGCGCGGAACTGGATAAGGAGATTGAGGTGTATCTGAAAGAATTGGGAATAGTGTAATATGAGAAATTGCAAAAAACGTAACAACACAGCAGTTGTGCTAAAAAGAAAAGATACACATACCCTACTTTGCAACAACTCAACATGTCAACATAATTAAAGAGTAACAACCATGGTAGAAAATAAAGATAAAAAAGTCCTC
>NZ_HE999455.1:30498-31650 GCF_000312305.1 Prevotella conceptionensis 9403948
CGTATTGAACAATTGCCACGATAACAAAATGCGACTTGGTGATGTTGGTATATACATCCGCGGATTGACATATAGTAGCAATGATGTTGTAGAGCAAAAAGGAACAATTGTTATGCGCTCTAACAATATTGTTAGTGGTGGTCTGCTTGATTACTGCAACAATGTTGTACGTGTAAATAAACAAATATTACAAGAACAGCAACTACAGAACGGGGACATTGTTATTTGTATGGCAAATGGAAGTTCAGCTTTGGTGGGAAAAACATCTTTTTATGATGGTAAATGCTTATCTCCTATAACTGTTGGTGCTTTTTGTGGCATCTATCGTTCTAAAATGCCTATCACAAAATGGCTATTCCAAACCAACAGATACCATAGATATATATGGAACTCTTTGCAAGGTGGAAATGGAGCTATAGCTAATCTTAATGGCGAAGATATACTTCGTATGTCATTTCCAACTCCAGACAAATCGACAATAGGGCATTGTATCAAACTTCTCTCATCGTTAGACTTATTGATAGAAAATAATGTATCGCTTTGCTCAATGTTCTCTCAACAAAAAGAGTATTTACTACAGCAAATGTTTATATAAACATCTGATTGAGCAAATACTGCTTCTGATTTGACAAACAAATAGTATACGTTTCTTCGTTTTCTATCTTTCCTTCAATACTTCTGAGAATTTTCAGTGTATGAAGTTGGTACTCTTTTGACGGAATGATGACCTTCATATTCAGCCATTCTTCAATATTAATAGAGCGTCCGTCTCGAATGCCATAAGTTACAATAATCAGAGATTTTATAAATCTGTGGGAAGTGAAGTAATAGGACAGATAACCATACTCCAAAAGGCAATTTGGACGCAATATAGTATATGCAGGACTGCACACTCCCAGTTTATCAGAAAAGGCAAAACCGCCTTGAAAGGAACGTAAATGAATAACATAATCTCCTGCTCTTACAATCTTGTAAGTGTTGATATTGCTACGTTCGAATTGAATATCCAAATTTAGGTCATCTCTATTCACCATGCCTTTTTCTTGGCTTGCCGAAAGAATATTGGAATATTCCATTTGCTTGTTACGCTTATTAACAACCTCAAACAATTGCCCATATAAGTATTCTTTACCTTGGATTTCAGAGTATAAC
>NZ_HE999455.1:32116-38610 GCF_000312305.1 Prevotella conceptionensis 9403948
AAGTTAATGCTTTTCTCTAATTATTATGTACCTTTTCTAGATTAAGGATTAAATATGAAAGCAAAAACAATTAGAGAAATTGCGTTGGCTTGGAAAAGTGAAAAGCAACGCTACGTTAAGCAGTCCACCTATGCTGCTTATGTGTTGATTTTAGAGAACCATATACTGTCATCGTTTGGTGATTGTGAAGTTCTTAGTGAGAAACTAGTACAAGAGTTTGTGTTGCAAAAACTCAATGCCGGGCTCTGCATTAAAACGGTGAAAGACATGCTCATCGTATTGAGAATGGTGATGAAGTTTGGAGTGAAGAACGGTTGGATGAACTATTGCGAGTGGGACATTAAGTACCCAACCACAGAGGGCAACAGAGAAATAGAAGTGCTGACGGTGGCACAACACAAAAAGATACTCGATTTCATCAGGCAGAACTTCACATTTCGCAACCTTGGCATCTACATCAGCCTGACCACTGGCTTGCGGATTGGTGAGATATGCGGTTTGATGTGGGCCGACATCAACACAGACACGGGCACAATCACCGTAAACCGTACCATCGAGCGTATCTACATCATAGAAGGTGAGCACAAACACACGGAGCTGGTAATAAACACACCAAAGACTAAGAATTCTTGCCGTGAGATACCGATGAACAAAGAACTCTTGGCTATGGTAAGACCACTGAAAAAAGTGGTAAATGCAAGTTTCTATGTGCTAACCAACGAAGAGAAACCCACAGAGCCACGAACCTACCGAAACTATTATCATCGGTTGATGGAACATTTGGATATTCCTCGGCTGAAATATCACGGACTGCGCCACAGTTTTGCCACGCGCTGCATTGAAAGCAATTGCGACTATAAAACAGTAAGCGTGTTGCTTGGGCATGCGAACATCACAACAACCCTCAATCTCTATGTTCACCCCAATATGGATCAGAAGAAACGGTGTATCACAAAAATGCTTAAATACCTCAATAAGTAAGTCTGTTTTTGCGATAGCCAATGGCTAAAGGCTGGTTCTAAAAATCGCCTTTGTCTGTTTTTGGGGGGACTTATCTGGCATCTTTCGCCTGCATTTTGAGTGAGCATCGTTGGGCTATGCCATCGAAAAGGCAAGTGAAAGATACCAGACAAAAACAGAAAGACAGCAAAAGATGTTGCTTTAAGCGCGGTTCAATGACAGCGTATATTTTTGGGTCTTTTGGAATTTGGAGTGATGGTATGATATTTTTTTGCCGACAGTAGATAAGGAAGTTTTGTAAACCCATTAATTATAAGGGTTTTGTTGTGTATGAATTTCATGTAACATGACAATACATTTCGTAACCTTTAAATTAGCACCTTATATTCTTTAATAGCAGTAAATAAAGGGGGTATAAAAGTATAGAACTAACAAAGGTTGTTGATTATCAGAAATTAGACACTACCACTCCAAATTCCAGATGAACCATAAAAGGAGTATGAAAAGATAGGTTTAATAACTTAAGGGCCCATGGCCTTAGACTTAACTACTCATAAACTGAATGTATCGACAACCCATGAACTAACAAACCCATAACCTCTTAAAGTTAAAATAAGTAGTAATATTTTACAAAACACACGCTGTTCGCCACCCCATTCTAGCGAAAACAATGGGCTAAAAGTAGGCAAACAGCCGCTTTTTTCAATCTTCCACCGCCCATTATATGTCCAGTTTTAAGAATACAGGCTGCATTTAGCACCATTTTGCCCTTCTAGTTGGTCACCAATTTATATTTTCTCCACCTCCAATTACCTGCATTTTGCACCTAAAAGCCCACTACTTAAAGTGTATTTTGCCCTTATTTCACACTATTTACCGTCGAAATAAATGCGCTAAGTGCCAATGCTCGCCGTATTTTATTGCATTTTGTTGTGCATTTTGTTGCATTTAGCCTTGCGTTTTTTAGCATATTGGTCTGCGTTTTGCGGCATTTTGCAGTGCATTTTGCTGCTAATTAGCGTGCGTTTTGGTGCTAAATGAACGGTGTTTTGATGCTAAATAGCGCGCGTTTTGGT
Source organism: Prevotella conceptionensis 9403948 (assembly GCF_000312305.1). GTDB lineage: Bacteria > Bacteroidota > Bacteroidia > Bacteroidales > Bacteroidaceae > Prevotella > Prevotella conceptionensis. Next base: position 34,153 of record NZ_HE999455.1, read on the forward strand.
GCTAAACTCATCGTAACTAATCAATGAAAAAGAAGAAATATCGAAATTGATGTAAACTAACTGATAATGAGGAGGAAATACACGAATTGGCATAATACTGCTCTGTTTGTAAAGGGCAGAAATATGCAGATTTAGGCAGAAGTTCAGTTACCAGAGTGTTACCTTGTTTTGATGTAGGTAACGATGGTGCAGTATTCGGTAACTGAATTATTTTCGTTCGTGTGGCTGTTGCTTCGGTCGGCAGTTTTCTGCGTAAGTGAGGAACGCTTTAATTCGGGTAACTTTACCCACAAATATTAAAGCGTATGAAAACAGAGAAAACGAAGGTGTTGCTCTACCTTAAAAAGAGCGGTATAGACAAATCAGGTAAAGCCCCGATTATGGGGCGGATAACACTTGGAAGGAGTATTGCGCAGTTCAGTTGTAAACTTTCCTGCAACCCCGATTTATGGAATCCACGTGAGAGCAGAATGGACGGCAAGAGCCGTGAGGCGGTGGAGGTTAATGGGAGATTGGAGAACCTGTTGCTTTCCATTCAATCTGCCTATCAGTCGTTAATTACCAAAGGCCAGCCATTTGACGCAACCGATGTAAAGGAGCTGTTTCAAGGCAGCGTGCAGGCTCGCTGTATGCTCATCGAGAGATTGGATATGCTCATCAAGGAGAAAGAAAGCCATATCGGTATAGACATCAAGGAAGGGTCTATGTCAGCCTATCATTCCACTCGGAAAAGGTTACAGGAGTTTATTCAGAGGAAGTATCATGTTTCGGATTTGGCTTTCTCGCAATTGACAGAAAACTTCATCTACGAATTGCAGGCGTTCTGTCTTGGCGAACTCGGTCATCAGCAAAGCACATTCTTCAGAGTTGCAGCCGATTTGAAGACTGTCTGCAGGCTGGCTTATCGCGAGGGGCTGGCTGACACTCTTCTGTTTGACAAAGTACATATAGAACGAGGAGACAAGAAAGCACCTAAAGCTCTTGACAAAGAAGCATTGGACAAGTTGAAGGCACTCTGCTTTGATGAATTGGAAAAAGAAATGGGAACTGCTCGTGATGTGTTTCTCTTCGCCTGTTATACCGGTGCAGCCTATTGTGATTTGATGGAACTAAGCAAGAAGCATCTTGTCCGTGATGATAAGGGTAGCCTTTGGTTAAAGTTCAACCGACAGAAGACGGGCGTGCTTTGTCGTATCAAACTATTGCCGGAAGCTGTTCGGTTAATAGAGAAAATGCACAGCGATGAAAGGGAAACACTGATCCCTTACATCAAATATCCCACTTATCAGTCCTGTCTTAAAGCCTTGCGACTACGGGCAGGTATATCTTTTCCCTTTACCTCGCACACGGCAAGGCATACCTTTGCCACACTTATCACCTTGGAACAGGGCGTTCCTATTGAAACGGTCAGCAAGATGCTGGGACATACGAACGTAAGTATGACCGAACGTTATGCAAAGGTAACACCACAGAAACTCTTTGAGGAGTTTAACCGTTTCCTCTCTTTCACCGAAGATATGCAGTTGGCTATCTAATCTCTATACTTTGTATATGCTTATACATTCATTCCAGACATTAAAACAACAAGACAATGAGAAGTACATTCAAGATATTGTTTTACATCAACAGGCAGAAGACAAAGGCAGACGGCAAGACCGCTATTCTCTGCCGTATCACCATAGATGGAAAGAGCACTGCTATCACCACAGGCGAGCAGTGCAAGTCCTCCGAGTGGAACAGTAGGCAAGGGATGACAACCGACAAGAAGACCAATCAAAGAATTGGCGAGTTTAAGGAACTTGTAGAAAAGACCTATCAGGATATTCTGATAAATGACGGGGTGGTAAGTGTGGAAGTGCTCAAGAACCGTTTGCAGGGAGTAGCCGCTACGCCGACAACACTTCTTGCCATGAGCAAAGCCGAACTGCAATCCGTTAAAGAGTGCGTGGGCAAATCGAGAGCTGAGGGAACCTATCAGAATCTTCTCTATTCAGATAAGTTACTTACGGAGTTTGTAAAGGATAAGGGAATGACGGATATAGTCATAGCCACTATAACGGAAGACTTGTTTGAAGAATACCGTTTCTATCTGAAAAAACGAGGCTTGGCAACTGCAACCATGAATCGCTATCTTTGTTGGCTGAGTAGGCTGATGTATCGTGCGGTCAGTCAAAGGCTCATTCGCTGTAATCCTTTTGAGAATGCCAAGTATGAGAAAGCGAAACAGAAGATACGCTTTTTGCAAAAGAGCGATGTTGCCAAACTCATGGCTCTGAGAGTACCTGATAAGGAGGCAGAACAAGCAAGACGGCTGTTTGTCTTTGCCTGTTTTACAGGTTTGGCTATTGCTGATATGGAACATTTGCAATTTGGACATGTCCAAACGGCAGCAGACGGACAGAAATATATCCGAAAAGAACGGCAGAAGACAAAGGTGGAGTTTGTCGTGCCACTACACCCCATAGCAGAGACCATCATCAATCAATGCAAGAAAGAACGACTGAGTATGAAAGAAATGCAGACGGTGAAAGGAAAAGGCAACGACTTTATCTTTCACTGTGCTTGTAGCCGTAGCGTGATGAGTGCAAAGCTGAGCATCGTGGGTAAGGCTTGTGGTATCAGAGAGCGGTTGTCCTACCACATGGCAAGGCACACGTTCGGCACGCTGAGTTTAAGTGCAGGAATACCCATAGAGAGTATTGCCAAGATGATGGGGCACGCCTCTATATCCAGTACTCAAATCTACGCACAGGTGACAGATAATAAGATTTCTGAGGACATGGACAGGTTGATAAGGAAACATCAGACAAAAGAAACGAAGGAGGAAACCGTATGAATGTCAATCACCATCAAATAAAAAGAGATCGCAGTTATTTCGAGTGGGGCGATAATATGCAAATCACTTGCAAAGGCAAAGGCGAAATAGCCATGACAGAGAATGAACTGGTGGATTTCTTTAGTGTAACATGGAGGAAGCTCAATTATCGTCTGCAACTTCTACTAAAAGTCTCTCCCCTGCAACCCGACGAAAGGGATACAGGGGAGCAGGAAGTCTACGTGAACGGACGACTGCGAGGATATGCTCCGCTTTATCCACTCACAATCATCATCGCTTTGTCTTATCAATTGGACAGTACGGAAGCACACTTCTTCAGGAAACATGTATGTCAGAGATTGCAGAAACCTACATCCATAATAACACCGATATTCTTAATAGGAAAGACGGATACCTGATGATTATATTTTCTTTTTCTTTCATTGATTATATCTTACTACATAACTACAATAAGGTATAATACGTTGAAAGAAAAAGGATTAAAGATTTTTATTGATATACGAATATTCTTTCAATTATTTACTACGCTACTACAAAAGAAAGATTTTTATTAAAACTGAATTGACAGTGTATAAAAACTAAAAGCACAACCATGAGAATTTATAGTTTATAACACATAAACTAAAAGAGCTGTATCAAACCCTATAATGAGTAACGACACAGCTCTTTTTCTTGTTTTGAGGGAGATTAAAGTTTCTAATCAAGAAGTTCGCATCCTTTCAGATGTTGAGTTTGTATCCAATATATTTTATGGCAACTATTTAAGCTCATGCAACATGTAGGGTGCTCCAGAAACCTTTACCTTCAATTTTTCATAGCTTCCATCATCCATGTGATAGACAGAGTAGCCCATGCCTTGGTCTGTTGACATGCCGAAGATGATATTATTGCCAGACTTGCAGATGGATGTGGCCCAGCCTACAGTTCCAGAAAAATTCATCTTCTTGCAAGTCTTATTGTATAGATTAATTTCAAAGGCTTGAAATGATTTGTCATGAACGTAGTCAGGTGGATTGCTTGCCGCTCCGGGAATGTTAAGGTATCCATAAACCTTTCCGTTTCCACCATACACTTTATTATAAGCATACGATGTTCTGTTCCCCTTTACTCCTTCTAAGTTTACGTCTGCAAGGGTGAAGCAATATGAGTTGTCAAAGTCTTGCTCCCCTTTCTTAATGCGCAAGAATCCTTCTTTGACCCCAGGCTGGTATCCAAACATAGCTACGCAATAGAAATAGATGTCACCCTTCTCGTCCACGAATGGGTCCCCAGCGGGGGTCATAGAGGAGGCCATTGTAGCACGAGGGTCACTAATCATTTTGATGGGCTTATCGGTCTTGGTATCTATTAAGGCTATATGTGCCCCCTTCTCGCATGAGTAGGCAGACTTTAATTGGCAGAGCGTCACGTATAAGATGCCGTCTCTGATGATGGAAGCACATGGTTCAGGATTATTGTCGCCAGCCAACTTCCCCAAGGAATAGCCAGATAAATCTATTTCTCCTGTTTTTGTCATGGAGGACGGATCTATAATCCACACCTTTCCTAATCCAAGACAAGAAACGTAGGCTTTCTTCTCGGATAAGAATGTGATGTATGTGGCCTTTGCACCACTTGGAAAT
>NZ_HE999455.1:39628-41418 GCF_000312305.1 Prevotella conceptionensis 9403948
TCATTTATGTTGAATGTATGTTGTCCAAATGTATATTTTAAATTAAATTTGTTTCGTAATTCAAATTGCCGGTTATGGGATTCATTAAGAAGATTATCTTCTGTTTCCCCCATTGCCTGAGTGATGGTTCCATCCCATTGTCTTCTTGTTGTTGTCGTGTCTATCAGGCTCGTTTGTATAATAGGAATAACAAGGGATGATTTCATTTCCAAACCTTTAAAGACGAAGTCGTCTTTTTCTATATGCAAAGTGGGCATTATATTAAAGCCTTTCATATAGGCATGCTGCGAATCAAAGTTAAGAGACTGTATACCTTTTTTATTTCTGTAGAAGGCGCATTCCAAATCCAGTTTATCGAAGTATAACTTTCTAAAACCAATGCCGACATGATAGAAGTCTGCGTCATAATAGTCATTATTTCGTCTTACCTTTCTGTATTCTGAGACTGGCAGATTTATTTCGAATACTGGCCATGACATCGTGTAGTTGTTCTTGGATTTATTCTTAAAGAAAGCAACATTAAATAATATGCCTGACTTTGCAAAAAGCTTTTGAGCACTTGTAAGTGTCTTGGATGTTCCGAATGATGCCAATTCCTGCGTGAATCCTACTAGGTCGCATTCATCCTCACGTGTCACAATATTGATGGCTCCTCCTAATCCGTCGCCTCCATATTCTGCAGGCACAATACCCTTGTACACCTCTATATATTTGATCACATCTATTGGAATATCGTTGATGTCGAAAGAACCGTCAGGACTGTTGAGTGGAAACCCATTAATATATACGGCGACACGCTTACCTTCTAAACCATGTACAGATATGCGCGACGCACTTCCCAATCCGCCTGTCTTTCTTACTTTGATGCCAGACGTGCGTGTAAGAATTTCTTCTATACCGCTTGAACGTCCCCGCAGCTTGGATCCGTCCACTACGGTTACAGCCATAGGACTTTGCCGAATGCGGTTTATTTCCGCCTGCTGGGAAGATCCCCTCACTACAACTTCGTTAAGGACGTTCGCTGATGATTCTAAGAAAAAGTCTTTTGTGATATTGCCGTTTAATACAATGACTTGCCTTACTCGTTTATATCCAACAAATGAAACCTCAACAATACATGTTCCATTTGAGGGTATGTCAATTTGATAATTGCCTGTCTTGTCAGAAACTGTTTTCTGTTTTGTATTTTTGATTGATATGCATACCCCAAATATGGGAAGTCCTGTTTCTTTATCTATGATTTTCCCACGTAATATATTTTGGGCAGACAAAACTGTTGTACACAAACATAGTATCGTTACGATGAATAATCTGTTCATAATTTTATGGATTAATGAGTTCTCGCCATCCTGCTGTATTATAGCGTATATATTCAGACAAAACCTGTTTTGCCTCTTCTTTACGGATTTCTGGATTTGAGACAATCTCTCCGACGATTGTTACCCATGTAGAAGAGGAAATCCGAAAGAATAGTGACGAAACTTTTGTTTGTATTTGTGGATAGACTTTTTGCATTTGGTCAATATATTCTTTACTTATTGCAACTTGTTCTTCGATAAAATTTTCACGGAAAAATTCTACAGAAGTACCTTTTGATTCAAAGAGCAATAACTTTAATTCTTCTTTATACAAGAAAATTATTTTAAGCGTTTCTCTTAGCAAATCTTTTTGACTTTGTATAGAGAAACGAAGTTTGTCTATTTTGTTGGATTCTATGCGATAGGAGGACAGCCTTCCATCCAAGACAGCAAGTAAAGGCCTAAGGACAGCATAAAAAATATCATCTTTTG
>NZ_HE999455.1:42525-44353 GCF_000312305.1 Prevotella conceptionensis 9403948
GACGACAATCTCCACACTTCCATTTCATTGCAGGTAGTATTCTCGCCGTAAAACCTTGTTTGTCCTAAGCCCTACCTTTTTAAGCCCCTGAAACGAAAACGACCGACCCGACGGAAAAACGCATAAAAAAAATGTCGGAAACACGAGGACAGAGAAAATGAAAAATGGAAACTCAACTCCCTCACCTCTGGAATCCGCATAAAATCAAAAAAATCAGACAAGATGAAACTGAGATACAAAATATCAATTGGGCTGGCTCTTGCACTCGCAGGCTCTCTCCTTTGGGGCGGAAGTGTCTGGCTTTGGCTGGCAGGGATATGTGCAGGGAAGTTCCTCATTCGGCTACTCCTTACCATCGCTTTGGCAATCGCAGTGTACATCTTGGCTTATGCTCTCATCATCGGGGCAATACTTTGGGTACTCATTTCTTAAACAGACAGATATATGAAAAGAAGAAGCAAGACAATCGCACAGCAATGCAGATACTACGAAGTGGACAACATCTTCGAGTATATGGTATCGGTTTACCTAAACGGAAACATATCCGCCTTTGGGGAACTATACAAGGAACTCAATCGGAAAGACAAAAAGGAGTTTATACTCTATCTCTTTTCAGAAGTTAAACCTATTTATATCCAAGAAATCATTTTGACAACCATCTAAAAATAGGAACAATGGAAGCATTCAGATTTTACCAAGACAGAAAGGTTACTTGTTGGGAACGCACCCACTTTGAAGTAACAGCCGAGAATTACGAGGAAGCCGTTGCCCTTGTCAAGTCGTGGCAAGGTGAGGACGTGCTTTGCTTTGAGGATGATGAGAAAATCATCATCACAGACGGAGAAACATTATATGACACCTCCGAAAGCCTATCCGTAGAGGAAAACGGAGGAAAACCAACTATCGAGGTCTTTGCGGATAATGGAGAAGACATCATCAATAATACAACCCGATAACACCAAACGAATATGAGAACGGAAACAAGAACATACGAGGTATATAACCTCCACGAACTGACCAAAGAGGCACAAGCAAAGGCACACAGCCATTGGGCGGAACATTTCAACTATGGTTGGGACGAAGAAAACCGAAAGACATTGCAAGCCTTTGAACAGATATTCAATATCAAGGTGGACAGATGGTCATACGATGATTATTCCTATTGGTATCGTTTCACTTCTCATTACAGCGAGGAGGAAGACAATCTGAAAGGAACAAGACTTCTGAAATACCTTGTCAATAACTATTGGAACGACTTGTATCTACCTAAGACCATTTGGGGACACAATTACAAGACAAAGCGCAAAAGCCGTGTATTCGTCACCAATGATTGTGTTTTGACGGGCTATTATATGGACTATGAGATATTACAGCCTATATACGACTTTCTGAAAGCCCCCGACAACACCACCCTTTACGAACTTATGAACAAGTGCTTAAACGGCTTTTTCAAGGCTTGCAGGGACGATATGAAATACCAACTCAGTGAGGAAGCCTTTGCCGAGAGTTGCGAAGCCAACAACTACGAATTTCTATCCAACGGAACATTATTCAACTGATTAAAATATCAAAGACAATGAAAGGTACAGAACATTTCAAGGACGTTATCCAAAACTATTTGGAAACGAGAGCATCATACGATGAACTCTTTGCGGAGAGTTTCCACAAAGAGAACAAGAGCATAGACGAGTGTATTACCTACATCTTGACGGAAGTCCAAAGAATGGGGTGTGCAGGTCTGTCCGATGAGGAGGTATATTCCCTTGCCGTGCATTACTATCCAAAGTAAAATATTATCCAGAGAATGCCTTTGGTATACTATATATTT
>NZ_HE999456.1:0-14593 GCF_000312305.1 Prevotella conceptionensis 9403948
CCAATATCTTATCTACATGGTTATTCACGCTGTAACCGCCACCCAAGCGGACACCGGCATTGAAAGCACTTTCCTGAGCACTTAGCGAAAGACTGGAGGCGAAAAAAAGAATAAGTAAATGAGACCTTATATACATAACGGAATGATTTTTTGTTATTGTTCTTAAGGGACTGAAGTTCCTCATTCTTCTGCAAAAATAATAATTCTTTTGGAAGAAACAATGTTTTTGGCAAAAAATATTTTATAAAGTAGGACTACTTCGCATTTATACCTTATTCTAAAGCAAAAAGCGGTGAGAATATGACTTCTCACCGCTTCATTATACCGTCTATTTATACCTTAAGTATTATATTCCTAATCGGATTGATTAAAATCCAAGACACTTAGAGTGACGGTCTGTAAGCCGTCCTCTGCGAGTTGTCCTGCCTATATTCATCTTTGTTCTGCTCGGACGGCGTATTCGTCTCCTTCTGCTCGGCAGAATCAGGTGCGGGCGGAGCCAAATCCAGCTGTATCTTCCTGTCCAAGGCTGCGAGTTCGGATTTAAGACCTCTGAGTTCGTCCTCCTTCTTCCACTCCTTCGACACGATGGGCTGCATCTGCGCCACCTTTTGTTCCTGTTCTTCAATACGAGCGTTGTACTGGGCAATCGTCTGTGGAATATGCTCCAACGCGCGTAAAAAGTTCCTTGCCGCCGCTTCCTTATCCGCCTTGGCTATCTGCCCGTGATTGTGCGTGTACTTGTAGTTGCCCCTGATCGAAAAGCGGTTCTGTGTCAGCTCCAACCCCTCGCTCAATACCCGCTCCGTAGTTACGCTCACCTCAAAGCCGTAGAGTTCGCCGATACGCTGCGGCGCACCACCCGTGTTTATATTCTTGTCAATGTCCTGCAACTTCGTACCGAGCGCTTTCTCATCCCGTGAGGGAAAACCGTCGAGCACGAGGGCATTGAGATAGTTGCCGTCCTTGTCTTTCGCTGCAGCCGCCTCGAACTTCTTCCAGTCCTCCGACATCTTTTCCTTTGCCGCCCTGTCGAAAGCCAGCTGGTTGGTCATTTCCAAGAGCCTGTTCTGGGTTTCGTGCTTGGCACGGTTGAACGACTTGCGCTCGCTCTCCAAAGCGGCGACCTTCTTTTCTAAACGTGCCTTGTCGAGCAGGTCGGTGTTGCCCGAAAGAATCGCCATGTATTCTGAAAAGTTCATGCCCGACTTCTCGTCCATGCTCCCCTCGTCGATGGTACGCGCTCCCATCGCTCCGCTTTTAAGCTGCGAGATAAATGTCTGCTTGCAATGCAACAGGTTGAACTTGTAACTGTCAAGCGACTTTTCCACTGCATAGATAATCACATCGACCTTATTGTCGGCATAGAGCCGCGCGATCTCATTGCCCTTTCTCACCGCCCGCCCGTCGCGCTGGGCAAGGTCGGACGGTCGCCACGGTGTATCGAGATGATGCACCGCCACGGCACGCTGCTGGGCGTTCACACCCGTACCGAGCATGGAGGTGGAGCCGAAGAGCACGCGCACCCGTCCGTCGTTCATCGCATCGATGACCGCCTTCTTGCTTTTCTCGTTCTTGAACTCCTGTATAAAACGTATCTCGTGGGCTGGGATGCCGTAATCCTCCACGAGCTTGCGCTTGATTTCCGAATAAACGCTCCATTGCCCGGGCTGATAGGTGCCCAAGTCGGAGAATACGAACTGCGTACCCTTTTGTGCATCGTACCTTTGGTAATACTCGGCAATCATCCGGGCGCAGTGGGATGCCTTGTTGTCGGGATGGTCGCCGTAGGCGGGATCAATCATGCGCATATCGAGCGCCATCTTGCGGGCGTAATCAGTCATTAAGAATTAAGGGAAACAGAGGGAAATACAGGGAATGTAACTATTTGAAATATCATTATTTAGCATTTTCCTGCCATTATGGGGATTAGCAAAAACGAGCATCAAACGGCAGGAGTTCCGTTACCAAATCGTAACCCATCGAAGAAAAAGCAAAAAGGGGTTACGGATTGAATGTAAATAGTTGTTGTTTAGGTGTTTATTCCTCATCTTTCATTTTTCTGCATCGCTCAGGAATACTTGTTCATCTGTACCTTTGCAAACAAAGGAAATTTAGAAAAAACGACAGAAAAATGAAAGAAAACAAGCTGAAAGTATCGTTCTTCGTTCAGGCGAAACGAACCGACAAGAAAGGACTTGTGCCTGTCATCGGGCGCATCTCAGTGGGCAGAACCCATTCAGGATTCTCCACCAAGTGCAAGACTCCTCTCACTCTTTGGGACAGTCGTAAGCAACGGCTCGTCGGCAAGAGTGCAATGGCGGTGTCTGTCAATCAGAAACTCGGTGAATGCACCGCACTCATTCACGCACGCTTTCACGAATTCAGTGAAAGAGAAGAAGCCTTTACCGCCACCGACGTGAGGGATGCCTATCAGGGGCAAATCCACCGTCAGGCCTTGCTCTTGGAGAGTTTTGGGGAGTATCTCACACAGACAAAGGAACGTATCGGTATCGACCGAGCCTTAAAGACGCTCAAACTCCGTACCTACCAACTCTCCCTGCTCCGTGAGTATGTACAAAAGAAGTACAAGGTAAGCGACATTCCCCTTTCACAGTTGGACAATACCTTTATCGAGGGTTTTGAGTATTATCTTACCATCGACCGCCAACTGAAACGCAGCAGCATATCGAGTACCTTGTCTACTTTGCAGACCATCGTCCGCATGGCGGTGAAGAAAGGTGTGCTGGACTTCTATCCGTTCTTGGGCTACAGTTACGAGCGACCAAAGGGCGAGCCGAGAAGCATCACGCAAGACGAACTACAAAAGATAATTGACTTGGAGATTGAATGGGAGAACTACCGCATTGTCCGTGATTTGTTCGTCTTCTCCTGCTTTTCAGGACTGGCTATCTCTGACGTGCGCAATCTCAGAGAGGAAAACATCGTCTTGGAAGAGGGTGAACTCTGCATCAAGGGTAGGCGCATGAAGACTAAGACCCCATACCGTGTACAGGTACTTCCTCCTGCTTGGGCGATAATGGAGCGGTACAGGGGAAAGCGTGCAGGTTTTGTCTTTGACGTGCCGACCACAGATGTTATCCTCAATGGCATACACCACATACAGAGAAACATCGGGATGGAAACTCCGCTGACCTTTCACATGGCAAGACACACCTTTGCATCGCTTATCACGCTTTCGGCAGGTGTACCTATTGAAACGGTGAGCCGTATGCTCGGACACACAAATTTGAGAACAACACAAATTTATGCAGCTGTTTCCTCCGAGAGAATCCATCGAGATATGCAGAAAGTGCAGCAACGCATACAAGATACATTCACCTTAAAACTTTGACATTATGGCACGAAGCACATTCAAGACACTATTCTATATCAACCGTTCCAAACAAAAGAAAAACGGCAGCTGCCCGATTATGGGACGCATCACCATAGACGGTGAGCAGGTGCAATACAGCACGGGCAAGGAAATCGCTCCCGAACTTTGGGACAGCCATAAGGGACGATGCAAAGGAACAGGCGAAGAAACAAAAGAAATCAACCGCTATTTACAAAGCAAAGAGGAACAAGCCAAAGCGAAGTATCAAGAATTAGTCTGGCAACGTGGCTATATCACTGCCGAGCTGCTGAAACGTGAACTTATGGAAGAAGACAAGCCCAAAGGTTTTCTTTTGGAGGAAGCACGACTATTTATTGAAGAAAAGCGTCCATGCGTAGGACTGACGATTGCCAAGCCGACTTTTGCCAATTACATCTATGCAGCGCAGCTCATTAAATCCTATCTGTGTGAACGCTTAGACCAGGAAGATATTCGATACGCACAGCTGGACTATGGCTTTATCGAAGGATTGGATTTCTACCTTAAATCAGAGCGCAATCTCTCCCTTGCCACCATTCAGATTGTTGTCATTTTCTTACGGAAAATCATCGGCATCGGGCAGCAGAAGAAATACATCCGCATCGATCCCTTTGTGGACTACAAGGCGGAACTACCACACCGAACACGCAGGTATCTCACAACCGAGGAACTGCAACGAGTACTACAAACGCCCATCATTGACAAGCAATTTGAGCGAGCAAGGCAACTATTCCTTTTCTGTGCCTTCACCGGTTTGGCTCGTGTGGATATGCAACGGCTCAAACCGAAGCATATCATCTATAATGCTGACGGCACGGCGGAAATCCGCATCAAAAGGCAGAAAACCGATGTGGAAGCGATTATCCCACTTCTGCCCATTGCCAAGCAAATCCTTTCGCTCTATATCAAGGACAAGAAAGCGGACGACTTGATATTCCCCAATCTCACAATTAGGAAGGCATCTTTAGCTTGTGTGAACATCGGGCAGATATGCCGAATAGAGAAAGGCTTGACCTTTCACATGGCTCGCCACACATTCTCAACCACGATTTGCCTTTCCAATGGTATTTCGATGGAAACGCTCAGCAAGATGCTCGGACACAGCAATATCGGTACGACACAAATATACGGAAAGATAACTGACCACAAGATACAGGAGGACATGACTGCACTCACAGACAGGGAGCATTCAGCCTTTGAAGGTTATTGTGAGTCGATAGCACGGCAGAACGTTCCATTGCAACAAGCATAAAAAGGAAGTAATTACCAAACATTTATTATTCACGATTGAAAACCAAACGATTATGAAAGAGAACAACAAACAGGAACTTTCCTACTTTCGGTTGAAATTAAGAAGTTATATGAGTGAGCATCACCCCGAAAGATTGCACGACACGGAGTTTATCACCACACGGGCAGACATGGCTCTCACTGCTTACTGCGATGCCGTGGCACAAGGTTTTTCGCACCCCGAAGCAGAGAGCATAGCAAGTGAGGTATTGTATCAAGGTTTGCATTTTTCCAAGTATGATACGCTTGTATCCGTGTTGGAAAACGAGTTTGAGAGGGAACTGCCTGCACCACTCCCTGAGAAGCTTGCACCCATATTGTTGTCGAACAAGGCTGTTCAAGCCACATTCGACAAGTTCGGTTTGACGGACACATTTGCCGCAAGCGGACAATACGACCGTCTTTACACCGAACTCACAGGCACGATAGTGCTGCTCATCGAGAGCAACAACCTACCAACAATCAGACTGACAGAGGAAGCAAGCCCGAAGGCGTTGTAAGCAAAGGCGCACGCAAAGTCCCTGATGCCGTTTCTTATCGTGCAAAGGTACAACGGCAGCCTGTCTGCCCTGACAAGGTCAAGTCCTGCGGATGGAGAGAAGAATCTCCACCGCAGGTATTTTTCTTTTTCAAGGTGGTATTGCCATTTTCAATAGCCATGCGGTTGTATTCATCTCTCCCAACCTTGCAGGGCAGGGCTGCCGTAGAGAGTATAGGCACGACAAGAATACGGCATACTCAGGCTCTTTGGACGCAAGGCGTAACAACCAACAACAGATAGGACTGACGATAATACGGACAATCTGTTGTTTGTACAATTTGTTGTCATGACTATCTGTTGTCAAAACTATATATCGTCAAAATAATCTATCGATAAAACTATCTATCGATAGTTCTACATATCGATTTGTCGAACTATCGAACTGTCGAGAGAATAATTGCTATGTGATAAAAGGAAAGAACCGGCACCTCTTCTCATTACCGCAATCATACCATTCTTATACAGAACATAAGAGTTTTTCTGCGGCGACTCCAAATCTGATGGGGAAAGCTACCAGCCTTTGCGCTTAAAGATTAGGAGCTTTCTATGAAAAGCTTATAAGCAATCTATAAAAAGCTTATAAGTAATCTGACAAAAGCTTATAAGTAATTTACAAAAAGCTTAAGAGCTTTTTAATGAAAGCTTAGGAGCTTTTCTGACTGATAGACTAACTTCTCTTCTCTTCCTTCTATTTCCCTGCTTTTCCTCATTTCTTGCAGCGGTGCTTCCGAGGGTTTACTTTTGCACTCAATAAGTACGGCAATGGACTGCATATTAGTTCGTTTGCCGAGTAACAATAAAGTAATCAAAACAAAATCAAGGAAATGAAACTCATTATCATCGACCGCAAAGCGTGGGAGCGGCACAGCTCCGACTTTGCAGACTTTATTCATCGTATCGAACAACTCATCGGCAATCCGCCCGAAAAGGACGATTGGCTCGACAACGAAGCCGTATGTCGCAGACTCGGCATCAGCAAACGTACCCTGCAATCTTATCGGGATACAGGCAGAATACCCTTTTCCATCATTGGGCATAAATGTTATTACAAGGAGAGTGACATCACAAATTTACTGAACGCAAACAATGAATGAATTATGTCGGAGAATGAAATCATTACACAGCAAGACCCTCAAATGCAGATGTTTGCACAACTGATGGAGGGTACTTTGAAGAAACTGGAGCGTTATTGTTCTACAGCCCGACCGATGTTAGGCGGAGAGGTTTACCTCACTGGCGAGGAGGTTTGCAGTCTGTTACGTCTGAGTACCCGCACACTTCAGGACTATCGGGACAGCGGAACGATAGCCTACTGCAAAATCGGAGGCAAGATACTTTACAGGCAAAGCGACATACAAGCTATGCTCGAAAGACATTATAACGCAATACCCAAGAAATTATGGCAAGAATAGATGAACAAAGGAAACAACGTCTGGAACAAGCCCTTCGAGATATGGGCAATTATGGCGTTAAGCTCCGCAAGCCCGAAGAGTTGCCCGATTTTGACCAGCCGATAGATTATGAAGAGGAAAAGAAAAGATTTGAGCCTGTTAAAGTTGAGGAACAAAATGACAAGGAGAGCCACAAGGACTATTCTCAACCGTCCTATCAAGAAACAGAGTTATCACCAACGGAAAGGGCTACTTCTATCGAAGAGAATTATCAACGAATGGGAAAAACAAAGGACAGGAAGCAATTATCCGAGTTTCAGGGGAAATATCTCCAGCCCTTTCGCAACAGCCACCGCAAAGCCGTGTATGTATCAGAGGAAACTCAACGAAAGTTGGACTTCGTGGTGAGGAAAATCGGTGAGCAGGGAGCAAGCGTTTCTGGATATGTGGAGCAGGTGCTTCGAGAACATCTCGACCAATACAAAGATGATGTGGAAAGATGGCGGAAACTCTGAAGTACTGCATTCCTCGAATGCAAGCCTACGCTGAGTTACTGTATTCAGTGAATGCAGTAACACGGCATGGGCTTATAATCCCATTTTCTACATCAGCAAGGTGTGTCTTTGTACCACAAATTGCCATTTGTACCACAAAGACCCTTGCCCCGAAGGGGGGATTAAATCACTCCAAAGTCGTGATTAGAAAAACAAAAATAAGAGAATATGGCAAGCGATAAATCAAGGAAAAGAGTAGTGAAAAAGCAGTGAGTTTAACCATTGACTATCGAGAGAGATAAGGAATGTGTGATGGGATTATATTCCCCCAAGCATTTTTTGCAGCAGATTGCCCGATGTTCGAGTTATCTGGAAATCTACCGTCTGGTTTTCCACAGATTTTATCTCAGTTACCTTGAAACGGCAAAGGGCTTCCTGACGCTCCAATGTGTCACGGACGGAAGAAAGGTCCTGTATCTGCCCGGCAAACGTTCTATAGGGAGATTGCAGATAAATCATTTGTCCGTTTACATTGTCGGGGCGTTTATTCTCGAACTTTAATAAGATGGTTATATCTGTGCTGTCCGCTGGTGTTGCGGTTGTTGCTCCGTGTACGGTAGCCGTTCCCAAATACACTTGTTTATAAGGCAGGAAATAGGCTACGGCTAACAGAAAAAGCAAAATAGCTCCTATGGCAGTAATACCATAACGAACGAGAGATGAGGGTATCTGCCCCACGATGCTGCGTACTTTTTCGCTGCGGAGCTCAAAACTCCGTTCCTGTTTATTTTCCTGTTTTTCCATATCAGTTACCCAATTCTAATTGGTTTTTCACTAAGGCAAAGTATTTGCCACGTTTGGACGTGAGTTCTTCGTGTGTACCCACTTCTGTGATTTTGCCCTCGTCAAGCACTACTATCTGGTCGGCATTGCGGACGGTGGAAAGACGGTGTGCCACCACGACAACGGTTTTTCCCTTGTAGAACTCCGAAAGGTTTTCAGTAATGGCTCGTTCATTGTTGGCATCTAGGGCATTGGTGGCTTCGTCCAAGAAGACGAACATCGGATTCTTATAGACTACCCTTGCAATCAAAATGCGTTGCCGTTGCCCCTGACTGATACCTTGTCCGTCTTGTCCAATCATTGTGTTGTAAGCCAAAGGAAGGGCTTCGATGTAGTCTGCGATGTTTGCTACACGGGCAGCATGACGAATACGTTCGATGTCGGGTTCATCGTCAGATATTGCGATGTTTCTCGCAATGGTATCGGAGAAGAGATATCCCTCCTGCATCACCGCACCGCATTGGCTTCGCCACCAGCCGAGGTTGTATTCACTCAAATTGGCATTGCCTATCTGAATACTTCCGTTTAATGGCTCATAGAATCCCAAAAGGAGTTTTACGAGCGTTGTCTTTCCGCTTCCACTCGCTCCCACGATTGCCGTTACCTTGCCGTTGGGAATAGAGAGATTGATGTCGGAGAGAATATCTTTCGGACTGTAGATATCATATTTGAAGGATAGGTCTTTTATCGTGAGGGAATGTCCTTCGGTGGTCTTGTCCGTATAGGCGGTATGTGTCCGTTCGACATTTTCCTCGTTGGTCTCGGTGTGGATTTCGTTCATGCGGTCAAGGCTGATGCTTACGTCTTGCCATGAGTAGATAAACTGGATGAGTTGTTCCACAGGGCTGTTGAGCTGTCCGATGATGTACTGTACCGCCAGCATCATACCGAGTGTCATATTTCCGTGTATTACGGCTGTGGCTGCAAGTACGGTAATGAGGATGTTCTTCACCTCATTGATGGTGATGCTTCCTGCCTGTTGCACTTGTTGCAGATTGAGCGATTGCAGATTGACCTTAAACAGGTCGGCTTGTACGTCCTCCCATTCCCAACGTTTGCGCTGCTCGCATCCTTGCAGCTTGATTTCCTGCATACCTCCTATGAGTTGGTAGGTTACATTACGGTTGCGCCCTGCCTGCTCAAAGTATTTGTAGTCCAACTGTCTACGCTTT
This sequence comes from Prevotella conceptionensis 9403948, assembly GCF_000312305.1. GTDB lineage: Bacteria > Bacteroidota > Bacteroidia > Bacteroidales > Bacteroidaceae > Prevotella > Prevotella conceptionensis. The sequence continues at coordinate 9,108 of NZ_HE999456.1, forward strand.
TTGAGAAAGAGTATTATCCAGCTTGCGTAAAGCGATGTCCCAAACAAGAAGACAAGGAAGATGCCGAGATTATAGACAGCAAGAACGACACCGAAGATCAGAAATGTGAAGAAAGAGAAAAGCAGACTTAGACTGCTTGAGGTAAGAAACTGCTCAACACGGCGATGGTCTTCAATGCGTTGCAAAAGGTCGCCCATCAGCTTGGTATCGAAGAACTTCATCGGTAGTTTCATCAGCTTGATGAAGAAGTCTGAGATGAGCGAGATGTTGATACGGGTGGAGATGTGCAGGAGTATCTTTGAGCGGATAAAGTCAATGGCGGTACGGCTAAAGAGGAGCATCATCTCAGCCAGCAGCACCAGCCACACAAAGCCGACATCCTTTCCCCCTATACCTGTATCTACAATAGCTTGGGTGAGGAACGGGAAGACAAGTTGCAGGAGTGAGCCGAGTAACAAACCTAGAATGAGTTGCGTAAAAAAACGCTTGTATTTCTTGAGATAGCTCCAGAGGAATTTCACTCGCCTTTGAGTCGGCACTGCTTTCGTATCGTTTTGAGCATAGAATTGTTCCGTCGGCTCGAGGAGCAGTACAATACCTTTTTCTTCACCGTTTGTCTTGGTACTAACCCAATGCTCGCAGAATTCCTCCTTGGTATAGGTAACAAGTCCCTTGCCCGGATCTGCTACATATACGGTATATTTTCCTTTATTGTGCTTTTTTATCTTATAGACAACGACAAAATGGTTCTGATTCCAGTGTATAATACAAGGCATCGGATCCTCTTGGTATAGCATTTCAAAACTCAAACGTCCTCCAATGGTCTTGAAACCGAGGTTTTCTGCAGCCTTGCTGATACCAAGAAGAGAAACACCTTCTTTGCCTAAGGAACAGATTTTCCGCAATTGCTCCTTATCAGCTTGCTGTCCATAATGTTTGGCTATCATCGCCAAACAGGAAGGACCGCAATCCATAGCATCTCGCTGTCGTTTTATTGCAAAACTCATTATTAAAATCAAAAATTATTATTATTTCTCTCCTTTAATGACGGATGATTCACTGCTTGTGTTGCTGTTTATGCGTTTTGAAGCCTCCTTGTATTTTTTACCATACGATAGGTTCAGCGTAAGGTTTAAACGTATAAGATTTCTTGTTTCATCAAGATATTCATAGCGTTTGTAAGGAGCCACGCTTGAATAGTTTTCTTGTGCGGAAATATGCTTCAAAGAAAACAGATTCAGCACATCGGCAGAAAGGCTGAGTTTATTTGTCTGATAGCCAAACGACAACATGTGGCCGTCTTCATACCGATAAAGCGTTTCTCCCCAAAACCTGTCCTGCACATTCTTGCGAAACTGCCATCTCATAGTGAATTGTTTATAGTAAACAGAAACCTGACCCCCATAGTAGGGTATTGTTTTGCGGTGAGTGTATTGGTTGCCATTGCTTTTATAAAATTTTAAGCCGGTATAAACTTTGAACGACAGCAGATTGCCAAAAGGCTGCCCTCCATATTCAAATTCCGCATTATAGTTCTGAAAATTCTTGTGATTTTCCATGGTTCTGACCACCTTTTCATTATCCAGATATGTGCATTCCATGATTGGCGACTTTGAATATGTTTCATTCAAGTAGAGAGCCAATGCTGTTTTTGTGAATTTATAATTGAATACCAACGCATTATAGAAATCAATCTGCGGCTTGAGATTAGGATTACCTCGCTGTATCTGTATAAAATCTATATCCTGTGAATAGTCAGAAATAGCCGAAAGTGTAGGCATTATATTAGAGACCGACCCCTGATAACGAAGTTCGATTTTTGGAGAAACGGTATAACGGACGAATAGCATCGGACGAATCGTAAAGGTGCTTTGTTTTTGTTCTCCCACATGCATCCATCGCTGGTTCAGTCCAATGCCCACTCGGCAATAAAGTTCGCTCCATGCCTTTCCCCATTGTGCATAAGAATAAAGGTTGGTCTGGCGTTGGCCTGTGTGATGCTTCTGTGTCATATCGTTTCGGACTGAATTGTAGTCGCTTTTGGTAAACTGCTGGTTGAAGTTTGCTCCAATGGTCAAAGTTCCCCAATTCTGCCTGTTCTCGTATAATTGCGACAGCGCATAGCCTTTTTGAATCTCACGGACATTACTGCAGAATTGGTTGGATTCACTTTCGTTGTCTGCCTCCTGATACAGACGGTTGTATTTCCCTTTGTTGTATTGACCAGAGAGATTCATTACATATAGTTGATTTTCTCCTATGGGCAACTGTATATATAGTTGCGAATAAGGATTTGTGGCCGATGATTTCGCATTGTCGTATAAGTTGAGTGCTGTCCCTTTATAGTGCAAATCACTGTTCCACTCTTTATACGGTGCATTTTGGATGGCTGTCCCCAGTGAAAAGTTAATTATTTTCTTGTTCTCCTGATAGTTGTAATTGAAATGTACGTTGTGATTGTCGTATCTGTATCGTCCAGGATGCCCCAGTTCGGTTCTCGAAAAGTTCTCATTTTGCAGATTAAAGTCCTCTTCATATTCCCTGCTGAGGTGTTTCCAATTGCGGTATGCCATATTGTAGTCTAATGAAAACTGGCTGTTCCAGCGGTTGAATTTCAAGGAAATGTAGTCCTCTCCGAAACTCGTTAAAAGCCCCTGCCACAAAGAAAGGTAAACCCTTGCGCCAACTTGGTCGTTTTTGGTAATAAAATCCAAGACCACGTCTGCATTGCCATACCGTGCTTCCGGCGTGTCGTGGTATTCTACGCGCTGTATAATTTCCGGGGAAAGTGCAGCAATTTCAACGGCTGATACCTCCCTTCCGTTAAGCAATGTCTTAACGCTTCCGCCACCGTTCAGTGTCAGGCTTTTTGTTAGTGGGTCAACATTAATCCTCGACAGGTTCATCTTGTCAAGCATAACCATAGCGTCAGGACTGTTTCTTTGAAATTCATTGGGGAAAATTCTCTTGCTTCCATTTTGAAAACTTATGCTGCTTCCCACAACGGTAACTTCGTCCAACGTAGTAAGACTGTCTTTAAGGAACATTGTCCCAATGTTCAGATCCTTTGTTATGCGGTCTATCTTTATTGTGTCAGTAGTATATCCGACATGTGATGCAACCACATAATAAAAATTGTTTTTTGCGAGATTTGAGAATGAAAACATTCCTTTCTGTGTTTGTACGGCAGAGACAACCGTATGGCTTTTGGTGTACAGCTCTACATTGGATTCAAGGGTGTCACCATTCTCGATGAGGACTTTTCCAATAATAGAATACTGCGCATTTATGTTGCTAAATGTGCAAACCATGAACGCGAACAAAAATAGTCTTTGCATATAGATTATATTAAAATTTCAGATAGAAGGTGTTTTAATCCTCAGTTTATCCAAATGTAAACAAATACATTTTTCTATTACTCCGTTATCTTTGTAGAGTGAGCAAATGTCAAAATTCCCATTGTCAAACATATTCTTGATTCGATAAAAGGCGCATCCTCCCATGCAAATAGGTATAAATTCGCAATCCTTACATTTTTCATCTTCAAAACAATTGGCTGATAATACATATTTTCGTATTAAATCTTTGTTTTTGAAGTCTTGATCGTTAATATAACCAATTATTTTCTTGCTATCTCCAAGTTCATTCCAACATTTATATAACTCTCCTAAAGGACCAATTAAAAAGGAGTTTAGATGAGTTGCCGAACACCCTTTACCTTGTAAAACAGGATAGAAATTGACGGCTTCTGTTAATCCATAAAACAAATCTCGAACGTCATCGTGTAATAAAGATTGACATCCCATACATTTGTTTACAGTGTCTTCTATTCGTAATATGCCTGGATATATTGTTATATTTGGATAAGAACTCCATTTTTCAAGCAACTCATTTCTGATATTCTCAAAATCTCCAACATTATCCTTGTCAAGATTAACGCGAACAGAAATTTGCGTACTAGGCATGCTTTTCAAAATACAGTCAATATTTCTAACTATTTTATCAAAAGTTCCCAACCCACTTTTTTTTAGTTTTCTCAAATTATCGTGACGTGGTTTATTGCCATCTAATGTGATTTGAATTGAGTTAAGTGGATATTTGGAAAAAAGAGAAAGCATCTTTTCATTTATCAAATATCCGTTTGTAACAAGGAAATGATGAGATATTTTAATATTTGGTATCTCGATACTAATTCTATTCAGAATTTTTTCTATAATATCTATTGCCATTAACGGCTCTCCCCCATACCATGTAATATATAGATATTCAAGATGTTTGTAACGTTTTATAAAAAGAATTATATTTTCAATTACGGCATCAGACATTCTTATGGGTCTTTTGTTCTCTTCAAAACAATAAGGACAATTAAAGTTACAATCGCTTGTTGGTGCTATTGTTAAAAGTAGTTTTTGATGGGAGAAAACTTCCATAAAATAATCCATCTTTATTTTACGGTAATAATTGGTTTCTTCTTCAACAGTGGTAATGATATTGACTGTTTTCAATTTTTGGAAAATCTTCTCTGGAATACGGCTTATTGAAGAAGGATTTTTTTTACATTCGCAGACCGAGTCATAAATTTTACGACTCACTTTATGTAGAGAATTGTTGTTTGACAAATAAAAATAAGCTTTTTCATCTGATGATAAAAAAGGAATGCAATACTTAGAAATAATAAAATCACTCATATTTAAGAATATATAAAAAGCCATATCAAATCAACAGGACTAAATCCAACTAATTCGATATGGCTAATAAAGATTATCCAAATTGTAATTGTCTTATTGTTGAATGTGCACTATTACTATTTGCAGACCCACAAGTGCAATCAGAAGGAGCTGCAATCTTGTTACTGTTTGCTGATCCACAAGTACAATCGTTACTACCGTGTTCTGTTTGTTCCGTATTGCTATTTCCCGAGCCACAATTGCAATCATTCATGTTGTTAGAAAGACCTCCATGCAACATTCCCATTAAGTTAGAATCTAAATTTTCAATTCCATCAATAATGGTGATAAAATCATTTTCTATCATAGATAGTAGTGTTTATATAATTCTACTCATGTCGCTTTTCGAATCCGCGTCCTTTATTTCATACAGTTTCCCGAGTTATTCGGTAGGAATTACTGCATTGCAGATAACTGCAACTTCCAAGCTAATAGCTTGTGTTTTTTATTTTTTCTAAATGCAAGTTATTCTTTAATTCTTATTCCGTTCTCTTTTGTTTTTTACAAACTCCTTGCAAGGGACTTCATAAATACAGAGGCTAACTATCATACAGATAGAAGCACTGTTCCATACGAGAACCTTCCACTTTCCGGTACAAGAAGAAGTATCTTGTTTCCACGTTTAATTTCTTTTGTCCTTATGAGTTCTTCCAATCCGACATAAATGGCAGCCGAACCGATGTTGCCTACAGAAGTAAGGTTTGTAAACCACTTCTCTTTTGTCAGAGCAATGTTACGAGCAGCAATTTCGTCATTTAA
>NZ_HE999456.1:15865-25818 GCF_000312305.1 Prevotella conceptionensis 9403948
AAACTTTAGTTATTTAATAAATATGTACCTTTGCAGCCACAAATTAAGGGTAATATTTTTGATTAATTATAAACATTTAAAAGAATAATAAAACAATGAAAATTTTAAAGAATTTCATCGGCCTCGCTGCAATAGCTCTCTGCCTCGGCTTCGCTTCTTGCAGCAGCGATGATGATGCGCCTTCTTATAGTGAGGTGGCAGTTGACAATTCTCAGCTCAAAACCCTTCTCGAAAGCAAAGGATATACATTCGACGAGAACGGCAAGTTGCTCCTTGACGACAAAGCAACCAGCACTACTTCACTCGACCTTTCAGGTACACAGGTTGATACCGCCGCCCTGAAAGAACTTTCTGTTTTCCCTAATTTGAAAGAGTTGAACCTTAGTAACAATGGCTATGGTCCACTTTTCCATATCGCTTCACTTCCTTCACAGATTACAGGTCTTGACTTGCAAGGCAATGACATCTATGACTTCGACGGCTTGGTAACAGCCAAGGTTGAGAATGATGAGGTGAAAGCTACTATCCTTCATGAGTTTACAAAACTTTATCTCCCTGCTTCCTGCAAGTATAATGTAGAGGACTTGATGCCTTTCTATACTCAGAATGAGGCAGAGAACAAGACTGTTGACATACAAATGGTAAATGATAAGGGCTCTTTGGAGAAGTATAACACTTTGAGAGAAATTCCTGATACATATTTTGCTGCTTATTTGAAGAATTTGTTTGCAAGCATCTTTGTGGATGATACACATATTGATATTAGCAAGCCATTGGCTCCTACTGAAGTGAATGTAATGATTGCATTGGAGACAACACTTCAGTACAAAGACATCGCTCAGATTCAGTCTATAAGCGGTATAGAATACTTTATCAACAACCCTTATTATCCAGACTTTTCTGTATTAATGCGTTACGCAAAGAATACAGAGCCATATACCATTGCATATATTGCTCCACGTGGCAATATTAAAGGACTCCATTTGTTAAACACCAACACGCTTAATGGAATAGACTTGTCTGGAGCAACTAACTTGGCTGCAATACAATTGAGCAATAACGAATCTTTGAAAACCTTAGATTTATCAAAGACTTTGATTGCAAATCAAAACTTTGAAGAATGGGATGCAACATTAAAGAATGGTCTTTATATTTTGAATTGCCAAAATTTGGAAGATTTAGTGTTGCCTACTCCAAATAAAAGATATATTAGTAATCTGCAATTAATGCAGTTGCCAAATCTTAAAACTGTAAACTTACAAGATTTTGATGGTTTTGAATTCTTGGTTTTGATAGGCTTAGACAATTGTAAGATTACATACCCTGCAAACATGCTGTATGCTTATGGCAAAGAGAATTTGGAAACATCAACAATACCAGTAGAACTTGCTGTTTCCGAAAATGTATTCAACATGGAAGAAACCAAAGCATTTATAACAAAATATAGAGCGCATCTTCGAGACACATATACATCATATAGAAAATTTGGTGCTTATAAATGGAGTAAATATCTTTAAATATTTTAATAATTAATTTTAATTTAAACAAGAATGAAAAAAACTATTTTAATGATGGTATTTGCTATTGTTGGTGTAGGACTGATGGTTGCATCTTGTTCTTCCGATGAAGAAATTACACAAGGTAATGCAGACAACACTCTTGTATCTGAGGCAAAGAGTTATCTAAAAGACGAAATAATTCTTAGTACAAAAGCAACATTAAGCGGTGTTGACAAAACTCTTTTGCCAGAGGGATGTCCAACGAAGTTTAAGTTTGACTGGAGCCAGACCGATGACCAAACCTTCACAATTTCTTTGCTTGATTTTACAGTCGGCAACATGGGAATGATTATCAGTTTCAAATGTGATGTAAAGTGCATGGAACTTAATTCTTGGGAAAAGAAGGAATACACAGGTGATGGTTGGGTGAAATTTAAAGGTGTAGATGGTTCTGTATGGGGTACAGATACTGATGGTTCTGCTTCAAATGCCAAAGGCAGTAGCGTGCAAGGTTATTACAATGCCAAAACTCACCAAATTCAGTTTATCGTCAACTACAACATGATGAATGTACGTTCAGAATGTTTCCTTCAAACAATAGACAAGTCTCGTCTTGCAACATATGACGAAGACAAAGCTAAATATGAGGAAGATTTGAAAGCGTATAAAAAGGAGCACGGAATCAAATAAGAGACTGTAGCTTATATCTATAAACGGAAAGAGGGATATGCCCAGACATGTCTCTCTTTCTTTTTGCAAGTAAAAAATGAAGGGAAGAGAAACAAGCCATAGCGAGGCTGAAATCGTGTAAGGATTTGGAAAAAATAGAATGACAATATAAATGAAGACAATTAGAAATGTAATGCTCATCGGCTTGCTGCTGATACTCGCCCTCCCTGTCGCTGCACAGCGAAAGGTGAAGTTCGGTATCTTCGACAAAGCCACTGAGCAGCCAATCATTGGTGCAGTCATCACCTACGCCGACAACGAGAAATTGAAATCGCCACAGCGTGTTGTTACCAACATGGATGGTGAGGCTACCATCTCGGTGCCTCAGAGTGACAAGTGTTATTACCAGGTGGTATCCGTGGGCTATAACCCTCTGAGGGGAACCATCGGAAGCGACAACTCCCTCAAGCTCTTCATGACCGAGGACGTGATGAAGATGAACGAGGTGGTGGTTACTGGTTCCCGTACCGCCCGCCCTATCAAGCTCTCGCCAGTGAGCACGCAGGTGATCGGCGGTAAGGAACTGGTAGATGCAGGCTATGCCGACCTCACCAAGGCTCTGCAACAGGAGACACCGGGTATGAACATCCAGAAGGTGGGTTTCGGCAACGAAATCTCCATGCAGGGCTTGGATGCCCGCCACGTGCTCTTCCTGCAGGATGGTGAGCGATTGACGGGCGACATGGCGGGTAACCTCGACTATGAGCGATTCAACCTCCATGCCATCGACCGCATCGAAATCGTGAAGGGTGCCAGCAGTACCCTCTATGGAAGCCGTGCATCGGGTGCCGTCATCAACCTCATCACCAAGAAGACCACCAAACCTGTGGATATTCAGGCTGGTGTACGCTGGGGACAGATGAACGAGCGCAACTACAAGAATCCTTCCAAGAAGGACTTCCTGTATATGTTTGAGAAGAACGCCGATCGCCCGAACCTGCAGAGCTGGGTGTCGGCAGGATTCAATGCAGGCAAGGTGACCTCGCAGACCGACGTGTGGTACTCTTCGAGCGATGCCTTCTACATGTATCAGGCTGAGAATGACAAGAAGGTATATACCCAAGAGGCGAATCCTTGGCTCGACCACGATGTGACCATTACCAGCGTGGCTTCCCGTCCGCCAATGGGCATCGAGGGTACAGAGCATATCTCGGTATCGCAGAAGGTATTCTACGACCCTTTCAAGAACCTGGAGATTCTTGCCTACGGTAGTGCGTTCTATATGAACACCTACGACCTCATTCAGGACATGACCTTCAGTCAGGCGCGTGACTGGACAGCTGGAACCAAGATTAAGTACTCCTTCAAGGATTGGTTCAAGATTACCGCCTCCCTTCATGGCGACTTCTACGACCGCTTCAAGCGACACGAGCGCATCGACGAGCGTACCAAAGTGTATAAGAGCCGTATCTTCCAGCCTCGCCTCTCCATCACCTCGCAGAAGTTCGAGGGCCACGACCTCATCCTCGGTATCGAGCACCTGAGCGATGACCTGACGAGCGACCGATTCAACGGCGATGCCTCCCACATAATGCGCACCCGTTCATTAAAAGAGACGGAGGCTTTCCTGCAGGACGAGTGGACGATGAACGACCACTGGATGGTTTCGGTAGGTGTGAGAACCAACTTCAGCCGTGCTTTCGGTATGATGGCGATGCCTAAGATTGCTTTCAAGTGGAGTCCTTCGGATCACTGGGCATGGAGAGCCAACTATTCGATGGGCTATCGTTCGCCAAGCATCAAGGAGCTGTTCTTCAACTGGGACCACCTCGGCATGTTCATGATTAAGGGTAACGAGGACCTGAAGCCTGAGAAGAACAACTACGTGAGCCTGGGCACAGAGTACTCGAACGATAACTTCTTCATCTCGGGCAATGTATATGGCAACTTCTTCCGTAAGAAGATAGAGGGCGTATGGCGCATCTACGACATGCAGTATAACTTTGAATACACCAACCTCGCCAAGCAGAACCTCATCGGACTGGAGACCATCATGCGCTGGCACTTCCTCAACCACTTCACGATGAATGCCACCTACAGCTACGTGAACGTGAGCAAGACGGATGGCATCCAGGTGAATACCACTTCGCCTCATGCTGCTACGGCAAGCCTCGACTATAAGTACAACAAGAAGAACTACCGATTGGGCGCCACCTTCTCGGCAAGCTACATGGGTGAGAAGAAGTTTGATGTGCAGGACCGACTCTCTGTAAACGGTGAGAGCCACGATGCCTACTTCCGCTGCCAGTTGCCACAGTATGTATTGTGCAACCTGTCGGTGATTCAGACCTTTTATAATAAGGTAAAGGTAACGGTGGGTGTGGATAACATCTTTAATTACGTGCCAAAGACCCTGGGTTCGGGCATCACCATGTTTAACGTGCCAGCCACGGCAGGAGCCAAGGCGCATGTGCAGGTGGAAGTGTTGGTAGATGAATTGGTAAAAGCATTTAGAAAGAAAAAATAATGAAGAAAGCATTACTATATATAATAGGTATGGCAGCCGCAATGACGAGCTGCGTATCTTATGAGGCTGAGGACTTTACGGGGCACACTCTGCCCCGAAAAACAGGTTATAGCACGGGTGTTACCAACGACTGGCTCTATTTTGACCTGAAGACGGGACATCGCTATAATGTGCTGAATCCTAACCAGAGTGTCATCGCCTATATTGACGGCAAGCCGATAGAGGAATTTTTCCATTATAAAGGTACTGCCAAACTCGTAAAGTATTGGAGCGAGGGCGTACAGAAGAACATCTTCGAGGATGCAGAGCGTGATGAGAACGGCGATACCATCTTCACCAAGAATCAAGCTACAGGCAAGTTAACCTATAAGACGGTGAAGAGACAAGCCAACAGCATCTTAGTGATGGAGAACAAGGAGGATGACCCCAACACGATGGCTTATCCTGCTACGGAGTGGGACCTCGCCTTCAATGGTTATCAGCTCCGCACCAACAGCGGAACGAGCGGACCAGGCAAGGGCGGTGCTGCCGACCTGGGCTATGGCGAATATGACAAGTGGACGAGCAAGGCGCAGGTGGATGCCTATCTGGCAGAACACAACATGACTTTCGCCGTGGATGATTCAGCAAGCGTCTATGTCACCATGTCGCAGAACGACTGGAACAAGTATTGCATCGCCAACAAACTGGATATGAAAGAGAACCCTTGGTTCGACCCGAACAACGGACCTGCCAAGCAGTTGGTAAGCGGCAATCCGGTGCTCGAAAAGGCAATGATCTTCTCTGGTCCACCTCCAGTATATACTCCTTCTTTCCATACCTACGTAATCCGTTCATGGGATGGCGAGAGATATTACAAGCTCCAGATCATCTCCTGGTATGATGCCAATGTGCAGATAGGTGATGAAGGAGGAAGAATCAGTTATTACTTAGATGAATTAAAATAAATATTAAACATTATGAAACAATTGAATTGGTGGAAATCCATCGCTTCGTTCCTCGTGGTACTCTTTACCATGCCGTTGGGACATGCGCTGATGATGATAATGGATAAGACGATGACTCCTGAAGCTGTGCATTACTCAGCCTTCTTCATGGGGTTGGCAGGTCTTATCATGGTAGTAATCGGTGTCTTCGTAAAGGGAGACACCAAACAAACTCTTTGGGGACTTTTCGGAGGTCTGCTCTTCTGGACCGGTTGGATAGAATTCCTGTTCCAGTACTATGCTACCCGCTGGGGTACACAGCCGGAGATGGAGAATGGCGAAGTTGTGACTCGCCCTGAATACCTCATCCTCCCTGCCACCTTCGGCATGTGGATGATGATAATGGTGCTCTACATCTTCTCAACCAAAAACGGATGTAACTTCATCAACTGGTGGCAGCGTGTTCTTTTCCGTTCCCGCAAGAATAAGATTGCCGCCCGTCCGATGACACATCATACAAGTATCGTTACTTTCATGGAACTGAACATGATTTTGTGGACAAGCTATCTCCTGTTGATGTTCTGCTACGACAAGAATTTCCTCGGCGACCATCATCCTGTAACTTCGGTTGTTGCCGCAGCTTGTCTGATAGGTAGTTTCTTCATCTTCCGAAAGCAGTTGCGTTTGAGCACATGGGGAGCCAATATCCGTATGGCTATCGCAACGGTTGTCGTGTTCTGGGTACCTGTGGAAGTGCTTGGTCGCCTTGACTTTTTCAAGGAGATTTGGATTGAGCCGGAGAAGTATACTACCCAGATGATTTGCATCCTCGTGTCATTCGTGGCATTGCTCGTCTATATCATGTTTGCAGCTCACAAGAAGAAAAGCCATGAGTAACAAGAAACTATATTGGTGGAAATCCATCGTGTCGATGGGCGTGATATTGGGAAGCATGCCCATGGTTCACTTGGTGGCACGAGTATTGAAGGACAACTACGACGGCACGCAACTGTTGGGTGCTGGCATGGCTGTGGGATTCGTGGGCTTGGTGATGGTGGTGGTCGGTGTTTTCGTCAAGGGACAGACTCGCCAAACCTTGCTCGGACTTATCGGTGGCATGTTCTACTGGACGGGTTGGGTGGATTTCCTCTTCATGTATTATGCCCATCGTTGGGGCACACATGCTGAGATTGACCCAGTGACAGGAGAAGTGTTGAGCCGCCCTGAATATCTTCTGCTCCCTGCCACCTTTGGCTTGTGGGCAATGGTGATGTTGCTCTACATCTTCTGTTCCCGAAATGCCTGCAACTTCCTCAACTGGTGGCAGACGCTCTTCTTGGGGAAGAACAAGCGACTCATCGCCGCTCGCCCGATGACACGCCACACCAGCATTGTTACCTTCATGGAAATCAACACAATGCTCTGGACTTGCTATCTCCTGCTGATGAACCTCTACGATCCTCAATTGTTTGGTCGTGAGAGTCCAGTCACCTTCGGTGTAGCCTTCGGTGCCTTGCTTTCCGCCCCATACGTATTTCGCAAGCAACTCCACTTGCAATCGTGGGGAGCAAACATCAGAATGGGTACGGCAACGGTCATCGTGTTCTGGATAGCGGTAGAGGCATTTAATCGCACGGGCATCATCGGGAAGCTCATTGCACATCCGAGCGAATATCCTTGGCATTGGATGGTAATGGTGATAGAACTTTGTTTCTTGGCAGGAAAGATTGTCAAGGATGCAAGGGCGAAGAAAGAAAAGAAATAAGATAGATAATCAGATAAGGAAATCAATGAAGAAAGGAACTTGGAGAAAACAACATAAATGGCTTGGTATCGGCTTGAGCTTCTTCATGCTGATGTTCTGCGTGTCAGGCATCCTGCTCAATCATCGTTCACTCATCAAGGAGGTGAACGTGAGCAGGAAGTACCTGCCAAGTCGTTATGAGTTTCGGAATTGGAATGGTGGATTGCTACGAGGCACGCTTGACATTGGCAAGGATTTAATGGTAGATTCCATGAGGAATGTGGATTCTTGTCGCCAACTGTTGCTTTATGGCAATGGTGGCATCTGGCTTACCGACTCCAAGGCTTCCTACTTCAAGGATTTCAATGAGGGGTTGCCAGAAGGTGCAGACTATCGTCAAATCAAAAATGTCATAAGGCTTGATAATGGAAGGATATTTGCTGTCTCACCTTTCGGGCTTTATCGCTATGGAGTGCATAACAAATGGCATGAGGTGAATATGTCACTGGAGGATGAGGAGAAATTTACGGACATCGCTTCGCATGGCGACACCCTTGTAGTGCTCAGTCGTTCCTTTGTCTATACCTCGCTTCCTCCTTATAAGACTTTTAAGCGCATTCAACTTCATGCGCCAAAGGATTATGACGGTAAAGTAACTGCCTTTCGTACCGTTTGGCTACTCCATAGTGGAGAACTTTTCGGAATAACAGGAAAGATTGTGGTTGATGCCATAGCCATTATTCTTGTGGTTCTCTGTATTACGGGTATCGTCTTTTGGCTGAGACCGAAGCGAAAGGCATTACTGCAAACCTCGCTTCATCTGCATGACAGAATCGGGCGATATACTATCATACTTGCGCTCTTGATTGCACTGACGGGTTGGTGTCTCCGCCCTCCTGTGATGATAGCATTAGTGTTAAGCAAGATTCCGTCTATCCCAGGCACAACACTCAGAAGCAAGAATCCTTGGAACGACAAGCTCCGCATAATTCGTTATGATGAGAGCTGCCATGATTGGCTATTATCCTCATCGGAAGGATTCTATTCATTGAACATCAAAAATGCTACAGTGAAAGTTATTACTTCTGTTCCACCTGTCAGCGTGATGGGATTGAATGTATTACAGAAAGATGCAAATGGTAGATGGCTTTGCGGTTCATTTAGCGGCTTGTTTGTTTGGAACAGACGACAAGGAACTGCTACCGATTACTTTACGAACAAACCTGCACCGAATGAAGCAGGAGCACCATTCGGAAAGAAAGCTGTCGCAGGTATGAGCCAAGACTTTTCCACCCCTGTCGTAGCGGAATATTACGAGGGAACAAACTTTGCCCCTCAACCTTCGAGCATGAACCAACTTCCGATGTCGCTTTGGAATGTGGCATTAGAGGTGCATAGTGGCAGAATTTTCATTGGAACGATAGCCACATACATATTCATCTTTGTTATGGGCATTCTTGCGTTTTGGTGCTTGTGGTCGGGCTATAAAATTAGGTTAAAAAAGAAATAACATTGCGCAAAATCCAATTCCCATTAAATGCGAAAACAAACTGATGGTGGCGAGGTAATATTTTTGCCACTATCAGTTTTTTATATAGTGTTCCACCTGCTACAATGGTGCAAACACAAGAAACAACATCTTATTATTTCTTGATAAGCCTTTTGATTTCATTTGATTCGTTTGTCAACTTTCTTACCAAGCTATCTTTGTATGCTGCTATCTCTACCATTTTATGATAACGAAAGATTGAATCTTCATAAACAGCAACACGACTTCTTACATCATCAATAACTTTCTCATCTCGGCAAACAGAGAAATGCTTTTCGATGTAGCGAATATTCGGGTCGTCAGATGGAAGAACCATTTTTAAGGCTCTATACTTCAAGTCTGCCTCCTCCCAATTTTTGTGCTCTCGCCATTGGGTGAGATTACCCCAAATGGAGATAACAAGAGATAAAGCCAAGCCACCAATGAAAAGAAGAACATACTTTGAAGTAGGCTCGAAACGATGGGTGACAACCTTCTTTTGAGGAATGCTACCCATTGCGTGAAGTTTGTCCTGCACAACTTTTGATGTAGTATTCAGCTCTTGTTTCATCTGATTAATGGTATCAAACAAGAGTTTGCACCGCTGTTCATCTTTGCTTGTTTCTTTTTTGGTAAGGTCGATATAGATGCATATAGCCTCTCTTAATTTTGCCAATAGTTTCCTCTTCTTTTGTAGAAACGGAAAGAATGGCTTTTTCAAGTTTACTTGTGTTAACACTTACAGGGACGGGAACTGTTTGAATGTTGCTCAAACAAAGTTTGAAATACCTTACCTATCTTTTCCTCCGTCTGAGATTGACTTTGCTTTGCCTGCGAAGTTTACGCTGCCATGCCGCCTCCTTCCAATCATCGTTGCCCGTAGACAGGAAAGAACCATCTGCCATATCCTCGATAAGTTCATCGACAAGGTTGTAGCTTTCCTCCGTATTTAGCTGCGAAGGGTGAACGGTTGCAGATTGATCCAAATGGACAGACGGACTGCCGTACAGCGTTTCGTCCAAGAATGGGTTGTCCGTTGGATTGGAGAAATAACTATTGA
>NZ_HE999456.1:26862-37458 GCF_000312305.1 Prevotella conceptionensis 9403948
AAACTTTAGTTAAATAATGTGCAATACTTAAAAATAATGAAATTTGCAATAGTAATTTGTTATGATTTATAGGGGTTTCTCATCTGTCTTGTTGAGAAATCATAACATATCTAAGATTTTCAATATGTTTTTTACAGTTGCTTATTCAGCCGATACTTAAAGCTGATGATGAAGTAGCTGCCAATTTGTGAGGTACGGCTTTCCGTCAATCCTGTCGCCGTAACATTGCGATAATAGTTTTTCTTGTCGCTGAGAATATCTGACCAATAGAGCGAAAGTTCGGCTTGCTTCTTTTTGAGGAATCGCCAAGATGCCCCCAAGTTCCAAACCACTTGATCGTCTTCGCCTTTTTTGATGTTGGTGCCGTTACGGAAAGAGTATGCAGCATCGCTCTTGACCAGGAAACCAAGAGGAAGCTCTGCATAGGTATTCAGCGAAAAGTTGTAACTTCGGGTATAGTTGGACGTACTACGAAGCTGGTTGGTGGCATGGCGGTAACGCCAATCGCCCTGCAAGTCGAAGCCACCCCATTTCGGCTGATAACCCAAGCGAAGGTTGGCATTATACGACGTATTGTGGGTGACGCTGCGGTCTGGCTCCTCGCTCTTTCCCTCATTCACAAGAGCTACACTTTGGGCAAAGCTGGCTCCTGTGCGAGCAGAGAGATTGAACCGCTTCTTCCATCGCTTCTGATAACGAAGACTGGCACGCATATTCCAGTTGCCATTCACATTCACAGGATAAGTCTCCGTGCCACCAGTGGCAAGGTTGTAAAAGACGGCTTGCGTCTGACTGTTATAGGTGTTGCTGAAATTAACATCGCCCGAAAGACCGAGGCGAGTGTTCCTTCCCATCAACCGAAAGTTCTGGCTATAAGCCGCTTTGAGCGAAGGATTGCCATGAGTAACGTGCAATGGGTCGCTATTGTCGGTCAGCGAAACCAAACTGCCAAGGTCTGGCTGTCGGCTGCTGCCATCATAATTCAGTTCGAAGCGAGTCTTGCCTTGATGCCATGACACATTCAACTGTGGGTTCCAATTCACGCTCGTCCTCACCGTATCGGCATAGAGCAGCCCAGTCTTCTGGTCAAGACTTCTCCGCTCTGGATGCATCTGCACACCCGTATTCACCTGCCATCGCTTGCCATTATAATTGAAATAAAGGCTGAGTTCGTGGGAATAAGTCCGACTCTGGGTATAGTTGCTCAAACTGTCTTGATATACTTCGCTCTCGTAAGTACTCCTGTCGCTCACCTGTCGGTTGGCAGAATAGCGATAACCGAGTTGCAGGCGCAAGTTCTCAGCCAAGGGTTGCGTCAAGTTGATGCCTACGGAATAGGCACGATTGGTGGAGGGGGAGTGCTGGTATTGGTTGCGATAAAGCACGGAATCGCCACCCAGACTGCTCTCCAACTGATAGTAAGTGGTCTCGGAAAGGGAATGTGACTCGTTGGTACTCTTGCTGTCGGAGTAACTACCCGTGAGGCTGATGCTCGTACCCTTGTCGTTGAACACTCGGGTGATGTCGGCATTGACGGAGAACGAATGGCTGTCGCTCTTCGAATCCGAGTTTCTCGTGATGCTGTTGATACGCTCATCGCCTTCTGAAGAGGTGGATTGCTGGCTGTCGCTGGTGTTGTCGCTCTTCGACTTGCTGAAGTTTCCACCTATATTAAAATAGGTCTTGTCATCCAAGCTCCACCTCATGCCCAACGAACCATTGCCCATCGTGTTGCGATTGGTGCTGGTGGATGCCGAGTTCTGGTAACGGTTGCCTGTGGTGAGATATTGCTCACTATACAGGGTGCTCTCGTTGCCACTGGCATAATGGTTGTACATCATGTTGCCATAGAGGGTGAATCGCTTGGAGAACTTCTTGACAAAGTTCATCGCCACGTTGTCCTGTCGGTTGTCGGGATAGCGAGAAGTTTTATATCGGTTGCCACTTCGAGCTATCACGGAGATGTTGTCGCCTTTCTGACGGAACAAGTTGGAAATCAACTCTGTCTCCTTCTTATCGTTGTTGCCTATGCCGATGCCTGCCGAAGTAATCAGCGTGCCGTTGAACTCTCGCTTGGTCTGCAAGTCGAGCACATAGTTCTCGCCTCCTTTGCGCACCTTGGTAATCTTCTCCAATTCGCTTCGCTTGTCATACACTTTGATTTTGCTCACCAACTTGGCAGGCAAGTTTTCGAGGGCGAGGGTGCTGTTGCCGCCAAAGAAACTCTCGCCATTGACATTGATTTCATGGATGGGAAGACCGTTGTAGGTCATCGTCTTGTTCTGCTTTTCGTATTCCAATCCAGGCACTCGCTTCAAGAGTTCTTCGAGGTATGCTCCTTCGGGAGTATAGAAAGCATTGGCATTGATAACCGTGGTATCGCCCTTTATCTCCACCTCCTTCATGGCAGCAGTAACCACCACTTCGCCGAGGTTGAGCGTCCCAACATCTTATGGCTACAATCAGCGGCAACGACAAAGAGTTGAGCAAAATCCTTGTAATGGATGAAGCATTGGAAAAATGGAATGAAGCATATGGACAGACTACATAACTTCTATTAGTCATGTGTTAAAAGTCAATGAATATGGGGGACGACAAGCAAAGGTGAATGAGAAAAGACAATGTTTTAAGGGGTGGGAAACTTTAGCTATTGAATATATTGGCAGTATATCCCTTGCCCAACCGTGAGCCATTGAGAGCAATACCCTCTTTATCATCAATGAAGGTAATGCCATAGATACGTCCGCCTTCGTTCTTTCGGATTACCACACGCAAGCTCTGTTCCTCCAATCGCTGTCGAAGTTCTTCCTCTGTCTTTGGAGAGGTACGCATTGTTTGTAACACCCTGTACCTTATGATTGATATCAATGGCTTGATAGCTTGTTTGGATTTCTGCATCTTGTTCTGCACGGCAGTATAGCCCACACCACGCCCGATGTCCGAGGCGTTAATGGGTGTGCTTATTTTGTAGCCCTTGTCGTCAGTCGGAACATAGACCAGTCCGTCATATTTCTTTCCTCGGAACTCAGTCTTGACTTCCTCCACAGTAAGATTGTATGCAGAAAGGATGGCATTCAATTCTCCGAGTGAACAGAACTTATAACGCTTCAGCACCGTGCGGACAACACTTGCGACCTGCTCTTTGATACTTCCTTTTGTGGTATCCACCTTGGGCGTTTCTGTTACCGCTTTCTCACTAACCTTTGAACTCGGAATAAGGTTATACTTCCTTCCCGAAGCATCGGTAATCTTCTTGCTCCTTCGCTTTTCAAACCTGTCGTTGATTTTTTTTCCCTCTCCGTCCACTCGAAGCGACACGATGTGTATATGCTCACGGGCGATGTCGTTGTGCTTGAACACGATATAAGGCTGTTTGCCATAACCAAGTGCTTCCATATACTCCTTGGCAATCTGCATAAGCGTTTCATCGGATAGTTTTTCGTCCGGGTGCGGATTGAGCGAACAATGGAACACCGTCTTCTTCGTTCGGCATTTTTTAGGTATCAAAGCCTGCATATCGGCCAGTACATCCTCCATCGTGTAATTACCATCGTTGCTTTGATACAGTTCAGCTGCAAGAAGGATGCTCACTTCTCCTTTCTCCACTTTCTTGAAGTTGTAGCCGAGTGCCCCTCCAAGGTTCTCTGTTGCTGAAATCTTGGCAATCATTTTTTGCGGTAGTCAATGGTAAGATTGATTGCCTGCTCCTGCAAAGTGATGATTTGAGCAGACAGTTTCTCCAACTTCTCAAGCATAATCTGTGCAGTCTTCACGCTGTGATAACTGTTGATGGCACGCACGGCTTGGTTATACAGCACGCCAATCTTATGGATTTGTGCCGTCAATTCCGAGAGTTTTCGGTAATATTCCACAGCGGATTTATCCACCGTTATTACCTTGAAATGCTCTCCAAGAATACGAGCGCGTACGAAATCCGACTTCGTTTCTGCCCCTGAACGCTGAAACAAATCAATCGCCCTTTGCTGGTCTTTGGGGTTGGGCAACCGCACATGCCAGTTGTCCCAACGAGGCTTTTCTGCCTTTTTTCGTTCTAAACGATATTCTGTACCTTTATTCATATTCATTTGGTCTTCTAATTACGACTTTGGAGTAATTCATCTCCCCTTCGGGGCAAGGGTCTTTGTGGTACAAACGGCGGTTTGTGTTACAAAGACACACCTTGCTGATGTAGAAAATGGGATTATAAGCCCATGCCGTGTTACTGCATTCACTGAATACAGTAACTCGGCGTAGGCTTGCATTCGAGGAATGCAGTAATTCAGAGTTTCCTCCATCTTTCCACATCTTCCTTGTATTGGTCGAGGTGTTCCCGCAGTACCTGTTCGACATATCCCGAAACGCTCGCTCCATGCTCACCGATTCTCCGCACCACGAAGTCTAACTTTCGTTGGATTTCCTCTGATACATACACGGCTTTGCGGTGGCTGTTGCGAAAGGGCTGGAGATATTTCCCCTGAAACTCGGATAATTGCTTTCTGTCCTTTGTTTTTCCCATTCTTTGATGAAATTCTTCGGTAGAAGTAGCCCTTTCTGTTGGCGACAACGCTGTCTCTTGATAGGACGGTTGAGAAAAATCCTCGTTACTCTCCTTGTCATTTTGTTCCTCAACTTTATCAACAGGCTCAAATCTTTTCTTCTCCTCTTCATAATCTACGGGCTGGTCAAAATCGGGCAAATCTTCGGGCTTACGGAGCTTAACGCCATAATTGCTCATATCTCGAAGGGCTTGCTCTAAAACGGCTTTTCTCTTTTCATCTATGGTCGGCATGGCTTCTTGTGTATTGGGTAATAATGTCTTTCGAGCATGGTTTGTATGTCGCTCTGTTTGTAAAGTATCTTCCCTCCGATTTTGTAGAAAGGAAGTGTTCCTAAGTTTCTGTACTCTTGGAGCGTGCGTGTGCTGAGCCGTAATTGGCTGCAAACCTCCTCGCCAGTGAGGTAAACCTCTCCGCCCAGCATCGGACGGGCGGTAGCGTAATACCGCTCCAATTTCTTCAATATTCCTTCCATCAGTTGTGAAAACAACTGCATCTGAGGGTCTTCCTGCGTAATGATTTCATTCTCCGACATAATTCATTCATTGTTTGCGTTCAGTAACTCCGTGATGTCGCTCTCCTTGTAATAGCACTTGTGTCCAATCATTGAGAAAGGGATTTTTCCCGTATCTCTGTATGATTGCAGGGTACGCTTGCTGATGCCCAAACGCTTGCACACGGCTTCGTTGTCAAGCCATTCGTTCGTTTCGGGCGGATTGCCGATGAGTTGTTCGATACTGTGGATAAAGTCTGCAAATTCGGAGCGGTGTCGCTCCCACGCTTTGCGGTCGATGATAATGAGTTTCATTGCCTTAATTTTGTTTTGATTACTTTATTGTTACTCAGCAAACAAACTGTTATGCAGTCCATTGCCGTACTTCTCGGGTGCAAAAGTAAACCCTCGGAAGTACCGCAGCAAGAAATGAGGATAAGCAGGGAAATAGAGAGAAAGCAATAGAAAAACAAAGGAAATCCGTCTGTGTTATTGCGGTAATGAGATGAGGCGCCGGCTCGTTCCTTTTATTATTTTGTTCTTTTATCGATAATTCGATAGTTCGACAAATCGAGATGTCGAAGTGTCGATAGATAGTTTTATCGATAGATTATTTTGACGATATATAGTTTTGACGATATATAGTTTTGACAACAGATAGTCATGACAACAAATTGTACAAACAATAGATTGTCCGTATTATCGTCAGTCCTATCTGTTGTTAGTTGTTACGCCTTGCGTCCAAAGAGCCTGAGTATGCCGTATTCTTGTCGTGCCTATCTCTCTACGGCAGCCCAGCCCTGCAAGGTTGGGAGAGATGAATACGACCGCATGGATATAGAAAATGGCAATACCACCTTGAAACAGAAAAATCCTGCGGTGGAGATTCTTCTCTCCATCCGCAGGACTCGACCTTTCAGGGCAGATAGGCTACCGTTGTACCTTTGCACGATAAGAAACGGCTTCAGGGGCTTTGCATGTGCCTTTGCTTACAACGCCTTTGGGCTTACCCCTCCGTCTGACCGATTATTGGCAGATGATTGCTCTTGGTGAGCAGCACTATTGTGCCTGTGAGTTCGGTGTAAAGACGGCCGTATTGCTCGTCAGAAGCCAATGTGTCCGTCAAACCGAACTTGTCGAATGTGGCTTGAATAGCCTTGTTCGACAACAGTATAGGTACGAGTTTCTCTGGGAGCGGTGCAGGAAGTTCCCTTTCAAACTCGTTTTCCAACACGGATACAAGCGTATCATACTTGGAAAAGTGCAAGCCTTGATACAATGCCTCGCTTGCCATGCTCTCCGCTTCAATGTGTGTAAAGCCTTGTGCTACAGCATCGCAGTAAACTGTGAGAGCCATATCTGCCCGTGCAGTGATAAACTCCGTATCTTGCAACTTTTCGGGGTGATGCTCACTCATGTAACTTCTTAACTTCAATCGAAAGTAGGAAAGTTCCTGTTTGTTCTTCTGTTTCATTGTTTTTCTTGTTAAAAAGTTGGACTTCTTTTTTTTGAATCATTCATTACGGCTGTTACATCCCAATTATGGGACTTGACTTTTTCGGTGTTCTTGACGGACACAGCCGTAAGGCTTTACGCAGTACCCTTGTATGCTCACTACCCATCAGGGGTTGCATTTCCTTGGCAATCTTGCTCTTGGTCACCCGTGCATAAATCTCGGTCGTGGAGATAAAGCGATGCCCCAGCATCTTGCTCACCGTCTCTATCGGAAGTCCGTTCTCCAGACAGATGGTCGTGGCAAAGGTGTGCCGTGCGGTGTGCGAGGTCGCTTGAGTATGCGGTGGCAGTCCTGCCTTAATAGATATCTCCTGAATAGTTCTATTGAAATTACTGTTGCTGGGAAACTCTCGAAAGAAAAGCCCCTCCCTTCGTCCGTGGCTCACAATGGCGAGTATTTTCTCGGCAACGGGCAGCAACGGGACAATACTTCTGTTCTGTGTCTTTGTTCGACAGAGCGATATGTACCTACGCCCATCCCCGAATGTATAAACATCGTCCATTCGGAGTTTCTTTAAGTCTGAGAATGCCAGCCCCGTGAAACAGCCCAAGAGGAAAATAAGTCTGCAATGGTTATCTGTCGAGCGGTGCGGACGGTAAGCCAAGAGTTTTTGCAGGTCGTCCGCCGTAAGTGCATTGCGCTCGTAGGTAGGCGTTTCTATGTCTATGAGTTCAAAAGGGTCTTCACGAACGTATCGCTCCTGCAATGCCTTGCGAATGACCTGATGCAAGTGGCGTAGGCGGTTGCCGACACTGCTTTCCTTGTTTCCCAAGTCCCGAAGCATGAAAAGGCGATAATCCTCAAGCAAAGTCTTGTCCATCTCTGTGGGCATACAGTCTGCCCTTTCCCTTACTTGCAGGAAATGAACAAAACTCTTGTAGCTGTCCTTAAAAGCCCTGACGGTTGCCTTGCTTAAGGTTCTGCCCTGCAATTCCTCCTTGTATTCACAAACGGATTGATATAACTCCGTAAGTGTTGGCATGGGGCGACTTTGCTGCATATAACGCTCCTTGAGGTATTCCGCCGTGATATAGTTTTCTTCCCTTAATGTACGTTCATAGAGTGAATGCAAGCACTCTTCGATTGAGTTCAGTTGCAGATTGATGCCGCTTGAATTACCTGTTGTCGCCTTGATGTACCCTTTTCGGGCAAGCCACTCGTCGGGGGAAGTTTGCAACTGCGTGGAAAACGATGAGGACGTTCCGTTACAGGTGATACGACAGCGGATTACGCATAGTCCGTCTTCATTGGTCTTGCTTCTATCTATGTAGAATAGTATGGCAAATGTACTTTTCATTGTGCTGCGGTTTTAGTTGGTCAGTTGATAATGTGTGAGTTGTGGAAGTATTTTCTCTATGTCCAGAAAGACACGCTCGGGAGAAGTCTCCGCATACACTTGCGTGGTTTTGATTTGACTGTGTCCGAGCATTTTGGAAACGCTCTCAATGGACACGCCCTCCGACAGTGTCATCTGTGATGCGAAGGTATGCCGTGCCATATGATAGGTCAGCGTTTTCTGAATACCGCAAAGCCGTGCTATCTTTTTGAGGTGTATGTTCACCGTGTCGCATCCGGGTATGGGCAGCAGATACCCCTTGGGCGGTTCGTGTCGGAAAGCCCTCGTGTGAATGCCCCGATAACGCTCGATAATGGCAGTGGCTTCGGGAAGTAGGGGGATGTGGCACACGTTGCCCGTCTTCATCCTCGGCTTACGTATCCAAGTCATTCCCGCTTCGTGAAAGATGTGCTGCTCCGTCAAGTGATACACGTCGGTATAGGAAAGCCCCGTCAGGCAGGAGAAAAGGAACATATCCCTCGACACTTTTTCATAGCCTTGCAATTTATCTTCTCCCAAGGCTGCGATACGACCTACCTCTTCCCTTGTGATGTAACGTGGAGTGCCCACTTCCCAACGAATGGAATGGTTGATGAAGGGATAGGTGTCAATGATGTGCCGTTTATGCAGGTCTTTGAGCAAGGAAGCCAGCATGGAGAGATAACCAGCCGAAGTGTTGAGCTTGAATCCCTTTTCTTTGGCGAAGTAGTCCTCCAAGTCTTTGATGAGGACTGTGTCCACTTTCTGTACGGGAATATCCTCCACACGGTAGCGATACCTGACGAAGTTTGCCAGATGCTTGCGGAAGAGCAGCAGACATTTCAGCCTCCGCTCGCTGCGGTCTATGCCCACGCGCTCACGGAAGCGGTCGATATACTCGTCTGTATGATGCAGCAGTTCTTGAGATTCGCTATTTAGTCCGAATACAAGTTCCCGTACTCTCTCTGCCGTAATGGGGGCATCGGAGCTACCCGAAAGAGACTCATAAACCTTGTATATGCTCACCTGAAGGCGGTCAAGTTCCTTGTTTACCGATACGGCTTCGGCACTCTTGCCCAGCAGTCGGTTCTTGCGACTGTCCCACAAACGAGGAGTACACGAGCATTTGCAACTGAACTGTACCATAGAGCGTCCTGCACTGATGCGTCCCATGATGGGACTTTTTCCGTTTTTGTCCTGCGTACCTCTCTTGAGGTAGAAAAGCAGCTTGAATTTTTCTTTTTCCATTGTTTTTTACTTGCAAAATTACACTTCTTTGAGGAACTTTGAACGATGCAAAACATTGATAATGAAAGAGAAAACTCCGTTTTAGTTACCACTTTCAGCCGTCCTTTTCCTTTCATCGTTTTTCGAACGATTTGGTAACTGAACTCCCTCCTTTTCGCTCCCTTTTCTGCCTGTTTCCTATGATGCAACCCTAAGAAGAAACAAGCAATATCCGCTGTATTTCAGTCAGATATGAGTTTTATGCCATTTTCTGCTTTCTACTCCCATACTTCGTTGTAAAACGCCGCCAGCTCCGGCACCTTGATGAAATACCGGAAACGCTCTTTCTGAATGATGTTGTTCGTTACGGAGAACTCGAAGTCGGTGGTCTTCTTCGCAAAAATGGCCGCCCACGCGTCAAAGCAGCGGATGTCCTGCCGTTCGAGTTCCTTGGGACGCAGATACTTGAAGAGCAGGTAGAGTTCGGTGAGCGAGTTGGAAATGGTCGTTCCCGAAAGGAACGTCGCCCCCAAGTCTTTACCTGACCTCTCTTGAATGGTACGGATGGCAAAGAGCAGGTTGAGCGCTTTCTGGCTGCCCTCGCTGTTGCCCAGTCCCGCCACACGGTCATGTCGGGTGTTGAACATCAGGTTCTTGAACTGATGGCTCTCGTCGACGAAGATGTGGTCAATGCCCATCTGCGCGAAGTCTGCCACGTCGTCCTTACGGCTGTTGATTTCATGCTCTATCTTTTCGAGCTTCGCCAGTAGGTTGTGCTTGCGTTTTTCCAAACCTTTGAGCATCGAAACAGAAATGTTCCGTCCCTGCCCACGCAACACATCGAGGTTTTCCTCCACCGTGTCGAGTTCTTCTTGCAGGATGTTCTGCCGTATCTCCACCGACTGCGGTATCTTGCCGAACTGGTCGTGGCTCATGATGATGCAGTCGTAGTCGTTGTTGCGGATATTATTGAAAAAGCGTACACGGTTCTGCGTAGAAAAATCCTTTTCGGAGGCATAGAGGATACGGGCTTGGGGATAGGCAGTCCGGTACGTTGCAGCTATCTCTGCCACGTTCGCCTTCAGTCCGATAATCATCGGCTTGTGGGCGAGCGAGAGGCGTTTCATCTCATGGGCGGCGATGCACATGATGAGCGTTTTTCCTGTTCCGACCTCGTGGTCGGCAATGCCGCCCCCGTTCTGCTTGAGCATCCAGATGCAGTCCTTCTGACTGGGATAGACGGCAGAGATGCCATACTTGCCGCCGAGTGCCTTGAGGTCGAGGTCGGGGAAGGTCTGGTGCGAGCCGTCGTACTTCGGCCGTACAAAACAGTTGAACTTGCGGTTGTAGAGGTCGGTGAGCCTGTCCTTGAACTCTTTCGACTGCGCTTCCAGCCATTCGGTAAAACCGTTTCTTATCTCGTCGATCTTGGCGTTGGCCAGCTGTATCTTCTCGGCATCGCGCACCTTGATGTCGTTGCCGTTCTCAT
>NZ_HE999456.1:38022-39899 GCF_000312305.1 Prevotella conceptionensis 9403948
GTCCATGAGCACCAGCCCCACGTTCTGCGGGGCGTTGAGGGCACCGTAACGCATGACGAACTCGTCGTAGTAGGTGTTCAGGTTCGAGCGAAGCGTGGCATTTTCTTCTTGCCGTTCGGCTTCATAGGCATACAACTTTTCGTAGGTGTCGCGGACATGGATGTAGGCCTGCGCCTTTTCTTTGGACAGAAGAGGTAGATCGAGCGGAGAGAAGACCGCACCATAGGGTGTGAGGTCTTTGAGTATGCCGACCTGATTGCCATAGTCCAAGGAATACTCCTCCACAAGCGTACCCTCCTTGTAATGGGGTTGCAGCTTTTGTGTCAGCGCACGGGGTGCGAGCATTTCTTCTTTTGAAGGTGTCAGAGTAGGAATGTCCGATATGGGAGCGGTAGTATGTGTTGTCTCTTCCTTTTTCTCTCCCTCTGCATTCTCTTTCTCCGCATGCTCCCTTGATACAATGGTATCCTTATCCGCCTGCACTTCCAGCCTACCTTCCTGTAAGGCTCTTGCCCGCTGTTCGGGTGTCATGTCCATCATCACCTCATAAAAGCCGTTGATGGGCGGGTTAGTCTCCCAGTCGAGTCCGGCATAGAGGTCGTTTGCTTCCGACTTCGGCGCGGCATCAAACAGGCTTCTTTCCTTGGGCTTGCTCTTGGCTGCTTTCTCTTTTGCCTTTAGCTTTGTCTTCGTTTTCTCCGCTTTCTCCCTTTTCTGTTTCTTGCCCGTTGTAGCCTGTTTTTGTTCCGTTACGGTAAACTCCCAAAGGTCGAACAAGGTCAGCACGGGATTGGGAGAACTTGCCTGCTTCAGCTGCCTTTCTCTGACAGTTTCAGAAGAAGTGTCTTCCCTTTCTACAACTTGTGCCTGCACAGGAGAAGCCAAAACATTCTGTACAGAAGTTCTTTGCAAAGATGCACGTTGTGTTATCCCTTCCGGCTTCACTCCCTGCCCATATCGCTGTAAGTCCAATCGCATTTGGATATCCTGCGACAGTATTCCGCGTAGGTCACGGGCGATGCCCTCCACGCCGCCCTCGTGCAGATAGACCATCGCAGGTTTTCCGTAAAGGTCGGTGGAGCGCTTTTCTTCGGTACGGACGATGCGGTCGGGATGGCGGAGGAAATACGCATTCGTCGGGATGCCATTTTGGTTGTCTCTCGTAGGCTCAGCCAGCAGCTTTTCGTCTTCCGAAAGTTCCTCCTTACCGATACGTTTTTGTAAGACGAGCAAGTCGCAGCCTGCCTCCGTTCCTGCATTTTCAGTAAAAAGGTTGTTGGGCATGCGGATGGTAGAGAGCAGGTCGGCTTGGTTCAGCATCAGGTGGCGCACGGCACTGTTGCTGTCGGCATTCAGCACGCCCTGTGGAACAAGAAGCGCGACGATACCACCGTCTCTCACCGTGTCCAGTGTTTTCAGGCAGAAATAATTGTGTATCTTCTTGGCTGCTGCTCTGCGCACCGCCGAACCTTTCTCGAACTGTGCATCGAACACGGCAACATCGCCGAAAGGAACGTTTGAGACTGCCACATCGAAGTAATCCTTGAAAGGCTTTTCTATTCGCTCAAAACCTTCGATGCGCACCCGCTGTTCGGGATAAAGATGCGAGAGTATCTTGCCCGCCAGCAGGTCTTTCTCAAATGCCATGACCTCCGCCTGTGGGTTGTCCTTCAAAAAGGCATCCACGAAAGCCCCACGACCGGCTGAGGGTTCCAACACACGAAGAGGGGCGATACCGTTTTCTTTAAATACGCCACTGATAGTCTCCGTTATCTCGGCAGGTGTATAGAACGCTGTAAGTACAGAGGACTTCAGGCTGTCCACGTATCGCTTGTATGTCCGTTCATCGGGACTGTTCTCGCGGATCAGCCGGTGCA
>NZ_HE999457.1:0-3034 GCF_000312305.1 Prevotella conceptionensis 9403948
CAAGAATTTTAACATTATGAGTGCCTTTTTTGTCCACCAACCGCTCATCCTGTCGCAAAAAATCGATTCTCGCGAAGGTTTGTTTTGATGCAAAAAGGGGTTAGCCAGTGAATGCGACAAAATGAATATTAATTCCAAAAGGCCGCCATTAGCGCCCCTTTTGGGGCTATTTGGGGCAAAATATAGTGCAATATGCTGCTAAACGCAGTGCAATATGCCGCAAAACGCAGTGCGTTTTGGTGCAAAATGCAGTGTATTTTGGTGCTAAACGCAAGGTGAAATGGTGCTAAACGCAGTGCAAAAAGGTGCTAAACGCAAGACGAAAAGAATAAATATACGCCACAATTGTATAAACAAAACCCTTCAGAGTCATGAAAAACATGTCTGAAAAGGGCAAAATAGTCGTTAAAAAGTAGGTTTTTAGGGGCAAAAAGTAGGAAAATGGGCTTGAAAAATCGCCAGCCCTCAACCAAACTAGAAAGGCAAAATGGTGCAAAACGCAGGTTCTGGGCGTAAAAAATGACAATGCCAAAGGTGCGAAAGGATAGAAAAAGCGGCTTTTTACCAACTTTTCAGCCTGAATTCTCGCTAGAACGGAGCAAAAATCAGAGCGATATTGTAAAATAAAAGATAACGATTTAAGTTTTTGAGTTAATGAGTTAATGAGTTTTTGAACTGATGAGTTTGTGAGCTGATGAGTTCGTGAATTGGAGGGGTTGATGTCTTCGGGAGTTATTGAGCTTTCGTTAGTTTATAAGTCCGTGAGTGGACTTGTCCTACACTCCTCGAAATTTATAGAAACATTAAAAGTCAAGACTACTTCATAATATAGAAACCTCAGTAAAGCTTTCGTAGATTATTGAACAAATAGCACCCCAGAACTGTTAAGGATTCTGAGATTTAGAAGTTCAGAGCTGGCAATCTGTTAAGC
This sequence comes from Prevotella conceptionensis 9403948, assembly GCF_000312305.1. Lineage (GTDB taxonomy): Bacteria > Bacteroidota > Bacteroidia > Bacteroidales > Bacteroidaceae > Prevotella > Prevotella conceptionensis. The sequence goes on from NZ_HE999457.1 coordinate 932, forward strand.
ATTCCTATTTGTTGTTTCATCTAAGTCTTGCCAACCTCTAATACATACTTTCCACCAACTAACCATAATTAGCCACTCTACAATTTCAATCAAACGCAAAATGAAACGACATGCTTATATTCCAAAGGTAGCATGATATATCTTAATATTTTACAACAAGAAACCCGTGTTTAGTAAACGAAAGCAAAATATCAAGCCCAACTCATATATAGTGTGAAAACTTTATACACATTCTTTTTCACATCCTTTTTTTTTAATACATTTGCAAAACAAAGAGGGAATAATTAGCAAAAATCCCTTATTATAATGGTCTTTGAATAAATATATTGACAGGATATACACTTTTCGAAAAAGAGAGTTATTTGTAAGATATACGAAACATAAATAAAGTTAGGTCGGCCTTTACACAGTAAGTACCATCATCAAAGCTCCCTATTTCCATTAACTACACATTTTATTCAACTTGTGTTTTATGGAACAGAAAGTTAGTTCACTGCTTAAAATGTAAATACGCACCATCTGCCAACAGCGGAAGTGCGCGTAAGACCACCTCTCATTGTTAGTAATGGTATTTAGTTTATAAAGAGAATTAAAAGAGTTATTTTTATGATGAAGTTTTATTCTTTGGTATTATCAGCACTATGTGCTTGTGTCCCTACGGTATTAAAGGCTCAGGGACAAAATCCACACTCCCACGAGTGGAATGGAAATTCAGTAGTTTCGGTGGCGAATTCAACCAACGAAGACATCAAAACCGCTTATCTCTACAATGTTGGCACAGGCCAATATCTCAATGCAGGCAGCTATTGGGGTACCGTTGTTGTAGGTTACGGAGTTGGCATGCCCATCAACATCAGCAAGTCGCCAACCTCCGGCAAATACCGCATGCAAGGGCCACAAGCAACGACAGAGGGGCGCAACATTGCCTTTGGTCGCAGAAAAGACACGCCGGGCTACACCGACCCTATCAACTACAATCGTGTTTATGTAGACAGAGGCGTAGATTACGACCTTTCGAAAACACCGAACCCATACACCACCGAGGCACACCACATCAACGGCATCCTCGACTGGGAGTTCGTAGAGACACAATCAGGTAGTAAAACGTACAAGATACGTTTCTACAACGACGAGCACAACCAAGGCTATGGCGGAACTCGCTATCTTCAAATGAAAAACGTTGGACACAGCAACACCTCTCCCCTAGCCTACCCTGCAACGGCAAGCAACAGCGACAAGTCGTGCTTATGGAAAATCGTAACCAAAGCCGACCTTAAAACAGCATTTAAGGAACAATACGCAACCGACGAGGCACCAGCCAACGCAACATTCCTTATATACGACCAAAACTTTATCCGTGGCGACAAGGATGTGGAGAAATGGCACGCCAGCAATGGGCTTACATGGGCTTATGCCAATGCACAAGCCTACCTTTTCAATCCCGCCAACGCCAACTACACTTACTACGTTGGCAACGGTGCCATATCCAGCAACTATTACATGGCCAACTACGCGGGCTATTCCACAGCCAACGTTAGAAACTTAGGCAACAACGGAAAGGCCAACGGAAAGGTTACGCAACAAGTAGTAACACTGAAAAAAGGTTGGTATCGCGTTTCTTGCAATGGCTTTTACAACGCCATATCGGGCAGCCAACTAAAGTCCACGCTGTTCGCAAAGGTGCAAGGCGCAACGGATGCTTTCTCTAACGTATCCACTAGCCTAAATGTCTTTGCTCACGAATTCTGTTATACACTCGCCGACCTAATGCACGCCTACGACGCATCAGACCTTGCCCAAAAGCACATCAGTCCATATTCAAGGGCTGCTATGGAGTTCGAAAAAGGCTCGTACAACAACACGGTACTGGTATTTGTACCTACCGACGGAGCCAAACTGGACATCGGTATTGAGATAACAGGCTCAACACGTCAACGCGACTGGACTTGCTGGGACAACTTTCGCCTTGAATATTGCGGCACGCAAGACCTTGTTCTCGACGAGGCGCAAACAAGCATCCTTTATCTTGCCAAGCAAGTTCAACCACACAAGGCGGCCACGCTGATATTAAAGCGCACAATGCAAAAAGACGAATGGAACAGC
>NZ_HE999457.1:3435-35495 GCF_000312305.1 Prevotella conceptionensis 9403948
GCGGCCACGCTGATATTAAAGCGCACAATGCAAAAAGACGAATGGAACAGCATTGTTCTCCCCATATCGCTCACCGCCGCCCAAGTGAAAGCCACATTCGGCGAAACGGCCAGGCTATCGGCATACCCGCATCAGTCTTCTACACTGAGCACCCGCATCGACTTCACAAAGGTATCGCTAGATAACGATAACGCCATCGCTATCGAAGCCAATAAGCTATACTTGCTGCGACCCACAAAAGAACCAACCGTAACTTCCACGGCCGCTCCATACCGCAAATTGGTAAAAGATGTGGGATGGGTTGAAGTACAAGCTCCCTATTACATTATCAACAACGTTACACTCGACACCAATCCGCAAACCTTGCCCAATTACTCAAACGGCATTCTGCGCGATCCTTCCACTCCATCAACCACAACCGACGAACGGCTACAATTCTGCGCATCGCTCTACAACCAAACAGCGAAAGTAGTTCCTGCTCACTCGTATGTTCTTGGAAAGAGTGCCAAGTCTAACAACAAGTGGCTATGGCATTTTACACAAAACCCAATGCCGGTCAAAGGGTTCCGTGGTTGGATTGCCACAGGTTCAAACACCCAATCTAAGGCATTTAACTTCTTTGTTGATGGCGAAGAGATTGGCAGCACGTTCGACAACACAACAGACATAACGAACACCTTGGTGCAGCCCAACAGCGACTTGTTTGCCACTCCAAGCAACATCTACTCCGTAGACGGAAAGCTGGTGCGGCCAAATGCCACCTCTATCGAAGGATTGCCAAAGGGCATCTATATTGTAAACCATAAGAAGATAATCGTAAAATAAACTTAGGGAGTATGAAAAAGCAAGTTTACACAAAGCCAAACAGCATCGCAGTATATTTTGATCTCGACGAACTACTACGTGCACCAGGTGCATCGCGTTTCGACAACGACGGCGATGGCGACAGCGACCCAGGCCTCATTGTGCCAGGCGACCCGGACGAGATTGGCGCCAAACCAGGCTTTGGTTGGGGGTGGGACGAAGAGGAATACATGTAACCCGCACTTCCGAACTTTACCTGTGATAACAAATTAGACCGTTTTTCCTTACATAAGCAACGCATCCCCACACAAGGGGTTATGCTCCTCCCATCCGCAAGGCTCAACATCGGGCGTTGCGGATGTTTTTTCTTTTAAAAAGGCTGACAATATTCAATAGGCACTTCTAAACATACAAACACCCATAATCCTCGTTTTTATACCTGAATAACAAGATTGCATACAAAATCACTCTTGCAATCCATATTAGAATAAAGGTTATTCAAATCGTTATTTGCAACAAGCCAACCACGAAGTGGTGGCTTAGCACAAGAACCGTTGATTTGTTCTTTGTTTTATTCAAAATGGAACTTGTCCTGCTCTAACCCACCCATATTTGCTAACTCGCTCGTTTGTTTAGCTGCCCACTTCTTCACTAAAATGCCTCTTAATCTGTTCGTTTATTAACCAATAAACTTGTCAAATTTTCTAATAATATCGCCCATAGGTGTTGTAAAGACAACAGAAAGTTAGTAACTTTGACCCGACAAAACTAGTGTTTCGGTTTATTCCGGCAAGCGATGGTGGGCAATTTGCTTATCTTTTTGAGTGAGAGACGCCCCTTGCTGACTCGCTAACTTGTGAACTAGTCAACTCGTTAACAGATAAACTTGTTAACTGGTCTACTCGTCAACTGGTTAACTTGTCTATTTGTTAACTTGTCAACTGGTTAACTGGTTAACTGGTCAACCCGTCAACTTGTCAACTAACCAACGCCCCTTGTCAACTAAAAATACCATTTCTAACTAACAACATGTAATTATGAAGAGACAAATTGAATTATCAGTATTGTGGGTGGTTCTCGTTTTAGGATTTCTTGCCCACACTTTGGCCGATGTAATGCCTGCATTTTGGGGCGAGAGCATCGTGGCAATGCCTACTTCCACCCATTTACGCGAACTTATTGCCCTTATGATGGGAATTTGTTACACGCTACCCGTACTCGCAATCTTTCTAGCTTTATGGGGAAAACACAAGGTTTGGCGCGTGATACACTCCATTTTAGCTTGCCTTTTCGCTTTGTTCTGCCTACTTCACATGCTCGAATGGCTCGACCAATTCAATCCTGTGCAACTTACCATCATGCCCTTAATGGCCATTGTTGGCATTATCTTGGCCGTAAAATCCATTAAGTATGTTCGCGAGAAACCATGTGTTGAGAGCGGGGCAGACGACAATGAGGAGGAAGAAGACGAGAATGTGGACAATGAGGAAGAAGAAAATAAGGAAGAAGAAAATAAAGAAGAAGAAAGCGAAGAAGTAAGCGAGGAGAAAGAAAAGGAGGCAGAATAAGTGGATGAGTAAACGAGTTGACAAGTTGACAAGTTGACAAGTTGACAAGTTTATGAGTAGACAAGCTTACGAGTTGATGAGTTGATGAGTTTACGAGATAACGGGTTGGTGAGACAACATATTTACGAGCTGACGAGTTGGAAGGCGCGCCCATCTTAGGTAACTGGTCAATTGGTCAACTTGTTAACCCCTCCACTCCTCCAACCTTTTTCGCCCTCCTAATACAGCAACAGCATCCCTGCAACGGCAGCATAGCCAATCATGCGTATGGGATTAATCTTTAAGAACTTCGTTCCTGCGAATGTAGCGGCGAAAAGGAAGAGGCTAATGCCAAACTGCCAGGGGTTGATGGCGGGCGAACTGAAGTTCTCTTCTGTCATTAAGAGCAGGGCGGCAGCAGCAAGCAGCCCTACAACGGCAGGGCGCAGGCCAGCGAACATGTTCTGAACAACGGGCGTGTTCATGTATTTCATAAACATCTTACTGATAAGTATCATTAAGATAAGCGACGGCAGCACCAACGCAAAAGTGGCTGTGGCACTGCCCAGCATAGCCATCCACGTGTTAAACCCTGCGTTGTGAGTGGCCGTATAACCGCAATAAGTGGCCGCATTGATACCGATGGGGCCTGGGGTCATCTGTGAAATGGCGACGACATTGGTAAATTCGGCCGACGAAAGCCATTGATGATGGATAACCGTCTCGGTTTGTATGAGCGACAACATGCCGTAACCGCCACCGAAACCAAATAGTCCGATGAGGAAAAACGTATAGAAAAGCTCGATGAAAATCATGTGATGGTTTTGTTTGTTGCTGGCTGAGGGGGTAGGTGTTTGCGGCGCAAATGGCGTTGTATTTACACCGCAACCGTTCTAATTCTCGTTGTGCGAACCCTCTGTGGGCTTGATAAACTGACCATAGAGGAAACCGCAAAGGGCTGCACCGATGATGATGTAGATGGGGTTGACGCCCATAGCCCATATAAGCAAGGCGCAAACAACGGGTATCCAAAGGGTGCTTAACGTGATGTGGGCACTCTTGGCCAAGTTGAATGTGGGAGCTGCAATGAGTGCCACCACAGCTGGACGTATGCCACGGAACGCTGCTGCCACCACGCTGTTGTCTTGAAACTGATGAAAAAACATCGCGATTAGCAGGATGATGAGAAACGAAGGCAGGGCTGTGCCGATGCAAGTGCATAGGGCACCGCGTAGCTTACGCATCTTGTAGCCGATGAAGATGCTGACGTTGACGGCGAAAACACCTGGACAACTCTGCGCTATGGCAATGAGATCGAGAAACTCTTCTTTCTCAATCCATTTGTTCTTGTCCACCACTTCGGCCTCGATAATAGGTATCATGGCGTAACCGCCACCCAAAGTGACCATCCCTATCTTAAAGAATGTGCGAAAACTGTTCCAATATATCGACATGTTGTTGATGAATTAAAGCCTCACCCCCATCCCCCCCCAGAAGGAGATGGGGAGATATGCCTTGTTAAAGGTGAAAGGGTGAAAGGGTGAAAAGGTGAAAGGGTGAAAGGGTGAAAAAAAGGCTAACGCCGCCTATACATGTGGTTTAACTCCTTATCTACTGAGCTATTGGCTTAACACCTTAACTCTTGATCTATAGAGCTTAACTCTTTATCTGCTGGGCTATTGGCTTAACCCCTTATCTCCTGAGCTGTTGGCTTAACTCCTGAGCTGTTGGCTTAACTCCTTAACTCCTTAACTCCTTAACTCCTCTTATACTTTCAACTTACTTTCCACCCATTCCCTTGCGTTCACGAAGGCCTCAATCCAGGGCGTAACCTCGTCTGATTGACGTTTGCGCGGATAGTAGGCGTTCTGCCAAGGGAAGATGGAGCGTTCCAAATGGGGCATCATGGCCAAGTGCCTGCCGTCTGCCGAGCAGATGCCTGCCACATTATAGTCCGACCCGTTGGGGTTGCCTGGATACTCGGCATAGTTGTATTTGGCAACGATGTTGTATTTGTCTTCTGATTCGGGCATATAGAACCTACCCTCACCGTGAGCAACCCATATACCTAGTTTACTACCACTGAGCGAGTGCAGCATAACGCTGTTGTTCTGCGGAATGGTTAGTCCCACGAACGAACTTTCGAACTTACGCGACGTGTTGTGGGTAAGGTGCGAGCGGTGGCCGTGTTCGGGATTGATGAGGTTTAGCTCAACCATAAGCTGACAGCCGTTGCAGATACCCAGCGAAAGCGTGTCGGGACGTGCATAGAACTTGTCGAGTGCCTCTTTGGCCTTGGGGTTATAGAGGAATGCGCCTGCCCAACCCTTGGCCGAACCAAGCACATCAGAGTTTGAGAACCCGCCGCAGAACACAATCATGTTCACCTCTTCCAGCGTTTCGCGCCCCGAAATAAGGTCGGTCATGGCCACATCCTTCACGTCAAATCCCGCCAGATAGAGGGCATAAGCCATTTCGCGCTCACCGTTAGTACCCTTTTCGCGGATGATGGCAGCCTTAACACCCGACGGTTTGCGGCGGTCGGCACTGATGCCATAGCCACTTAGCTTGCCTGTAAAGTCGTCGTTGAATTTCAGTTCAATGGGTTGTTTCTTATAATTAAGCCACCTTTTCTTGGCCATGCCGTTGTGGCTCTGCATCGTGTCTAGGCGATAAGAGGTGCGATACCATGTTTCGCGCAACGAGTCGATGTCGAAAACAAACTCGTTTCCTCCCTTCTTCACCACCAACGTGCGACTGTTTGGCACCGAATAGCCAATCTTGGTGTAGCCGACACCCTCGTCTTCGAGATATGTGCGCAGGTCGTTTCGATGGTCGTCGCTTACCTGTATCACCACGCCGGGGTTCTCTGCAAAGAGGTTTTTCACCACATCGTCGCCCGCCAGGTCGTGTAAGTTAAGGTGCATGCCGCCCTTTCGGTTGGCAAAAGTCATTTCTAGCAACGTGGTTATCAGTCCACCAGCCGAAATGTCGTGGCCAGCCAATATCCATCCGCGCCTAACCAGTTCTTGAATGGCATTGAAACAGTCGGCGAAATATTCGGGATTGGCAACCGTTGGCACGTCGTCGCCAACGAAACCAAGGCTTTGTGCAAAAGCACTTCCGCCCAAACGCTGTTCATCAAACGAGAAGTCGATGTAGTAGAGCGATGAGTTCTTGTCGTTAACAAGTACCGGCGAAACCACCTTACGCACATCCGACACCTCGGCACCGCTGCTTACGATAACCGTTCCGGGTGCGATAACCTTTTGGCCATTGGGATATTGCTGGGTCATTGAAAGCGAATCCTTGCCTGTTGGTACGTTAATGCCCAGCGTACAGCAGAAGTCGCTCAGTGCCTCAACAGCTTTATAAAGGCGCGCATCTTCTCCTGCCTGCGACCTACAAGGCCACATCCAGTTGGCCGAAAGGCTTACGCCGCCCAATCCGTGGGCTAATGGTGCCCATACAAGGTTGGTTAACGACTCGCTAACGGCCAAAACCGAGCCTTTCTCGGCCGATGCTAAGGCCGCTTGCGGTGCATGTCCGATGGCGGTAGCTATGCCAGAGCGTCCGCGATAGTCAAGTGCCACCACGCCACAATCGCTCAATGGCAGTTGAATTTCGCCTTGTGTCTGTTGGCGAGCCACCTTACCCGTTACCGAACGGTCTGCTTTGTTGGTGAGCCAATCTTTACAAGCCACGGCTTCGAGTTGCAAAACGCGTTCAATGTGCGCCGTAAGTGCCTCTTCGCCCAACTTGTTTTTATCGGTCTCGCAGCCTATTGGTTCATATTCAACGTTTTGATAATGGCGTTCAACGGTGTTGTCTACCATTACCGTCTTGGGCGAATGGCCAAACATCTGCGCCACGTCAAGGTCGAAAGGTTTAGTGCCGTCTGCTTGTTTGAAGGCGAAGTGGGCATCGCCCGTAGTCTCGCCCACCACATAAAGCGGTGCCCGTTCGCGTTGGGCAATCTCCCTTACGCGTTCGATATGTTGCTCGTCGATAAGCAGGCCCATACGTTCTTGGCTCTCGTTGGCGATAATCTCTTTGGCCGAGAGTGTTTTGTCGCCAATGGGCAGTTGGTCCATGTTAATTTCTCCACCACATTCTTCCACAAGTTCGCTAAGGCAATTCAAGTGTCCTGCCGAACCGTGGTCGTGTATTGATACAACGGGGTTATCTTCGCTTTCTACCAATGCGCGCACAAGATTATAGGCACGCTTTTGCATTTCGGGGTTAGCGCGTTGTATGGCGTTAAGTTCGATGCCGTTAGAATATCGGCCCGTGTCTACCGACGAAACCGAACCGCCGCCCAATCCGATGCGGTAGTTGTCGCCGCCAACCACCACCACCTTGTTGCCTTTTTGTGGTTCGCCTTTCAGACAATCGCGCTTTGTGCCGTAACCCACACCGCCTGCCAACATGATAACCTTGTCGTAAGCGTAGAAAGGTTCGTTGGCAGAGTTGTCTGTTTCGGCCTTCTCCTGATGCTCGAAGGTAAGAACAGAACCCGTGATAAGGGGTTGACCAAACTTATTACCAAAGTCGGACGCACCGTTAGATGCCTTGATGAGTATCTGTTCGGGCGATTGATAGAGCCATTGACGTACAGGAAGTAGCTTTTCCCAATCGCGGCCGCCATCAAAACGGGGGTAAGCCGTCATGTAAACGGCTGTTCCAGCGATGGGCCACGAGCCTACACCGCCACCCATACGGTCGCGAATTTCGCCTCCCGTGCCCGTTGCAGCTCCGTTAAAGGGTTCTACCGTGGTTGGGAAATTGTGGGTTTCGGCTTTCAACGAGATAACGCTCTCGATGTCCTTCACCTCAAAAAAGTCGGCTTTCGATTGGTCTTTGGGTGCGAATTGCTCCACCACAGGACCTTGTGCAAAGGCAACATTGTCCTTATAAGCCGAGAGAATGTTGCCTGGATTTTCGGCCGTGGTGCGCTTAATCATGGCAAAGAGCGACGATTCTTTCTCTTCGCCGTCGATAACAAACGTTCCGCCGAATATCTTATGGCGGCAATGTTCGGAGTTGATTTGGGCAAACCCGAATATTTCAGAGTCGGTTAGCGGTCGGCCCAATTGCTTTTCTATGTCGTGCAGGTAAGCCATCTCGTCCTTAGAGAGTGCCAACCCCTCCTTTTCGTTATATTCTTCCAGATTGTCCACGTGCCTTACGGGTTCTGGTTGCCTGTCAACGCAGAACACTTCTTGGCCAATACCCTCGTACATACGTTGCAACATGGGGTCGTAGTCGGCGTTTCGGCTGGCCACGGGGAAGAATTCCTCAATACGCGAAATGCCGTTAAGATTCATGTTTTGGGTAATCTCAACGGCATTTGTGCTCCACGGTGTCACCATTTCGCGGCGCGGCCCCACGTAAAAACCTTCCAGTTCTTGGGTGTCCATCAGCGTTGCGTCGCCATAAAGCCAGGCTAGCTTAGCCATTTCGTCGTCGTTCAGTTGGTGGTTCACCTCTGTGGCAATCACCGTTTCTTTCTGCGTCTTGAAAAAGAGAATCATCGTTGTTACCTTTATTTTTGGGATGGTTATGTGAATACACTTACTTTTCTGCCTGTTAGCCTGCGTTTTTATTCGCTTTTGTTGGTGTGCAGCGTGGGGGCTGATGCAAAAAGCCGTTCGCCGCCATGCCTTTGGCTTGCTGTTGTTTACCTAAGCTTTGCGCTTGCCCTGCACATTCCTCTTGCAAAGTTAGCGTTTTTGCCTTATATATAAGGTGTGGGCGGCGTTGTTTTTTCAGTTATTTAGTATTAATGCCCACTTTTGTATGTTTATGGCCTAGCGTTTCACTGTTTTGTGGCTCGCCGGCGTGCATGCTGCAACAAGGGGGCGTAAAGCCGTTTCGCGCCGAATTACCCCGTTTTGCGTTTGCTTAACACAAGAATAAACACCGAAGTGATGATGAGTATAAAGCCAATGACGATGGGCAGGGTGAGTGGTTCGCCGAAAAGGAGTATGCCTACGCACATGGCCGTCATGGGTTCGAAGGCGCCAAGCACGGCTGCCATAGTGCTGCTTATCTGTTTTAAGGCCATGATAAGCGTAACGTTGCTCACGGCTGTGGGCACAAGGCCCAACAAAAAGAGGTTGACGAGCTGGCTGCGCGTGTCTATCGGGTCGATGCGCCCGCGTGTAAAGGTGGCGTAGAGGGTGAGAATGAGCATCGCGAAGAAGAAAATGTAGAACGTTAGTTTCAACGAGGGCATCTGCCTGATGCGCATTCGGGGAAAGATAACCATGTAAACGGCATAGAGAAAGCCTGAAAGCAGAAGTAGGAAAAGGCCTGTTAGCCCCTCCATACTGCCGTGGCCGTCGAGTATTCCCGAAAGAAAAAACACACCTGCAACGGCTATGCCGATGGCAATGGCTGTGGTAAGCGACAGCCGTTCGTGCAGAAACAGCACCGAAAGGAGCAATGTCCACACGGGATAAGAGAAGAGCAAGGTGGTGGCAATGCCGCTAGCCATGTAGTTGTAACCTTCGATAAGCGCGATAGACGACACGGCATACATTGCAGAGAGCAACAAAATGCGCAGGAAGTCGCCAAAGGCAAGCCTCATGCGCGTGCGGTGAAACATCAGCATGCCCAGCATGGCCAGGCAACCGAAGGCGTAACGGTATATCAAAACCGAAGTGGAGTGCATGCCCGTGGCAAGCACGGGGATGGCGAAAAGGGGGATTAGCCCGAATGTGATGCCAGAAATGCTGGCATTGAGGAAACCTTTAACTGTGGTTGACATCGGAAGAGAAGTTGTGGGGGTAATTGTGTTACGGCGTGTCTTGACGCCTGGTTTCAAGTGCGCTGGCCCTGTACCTAAGTCCAAGCGCTTACTTTTTAAGCCCCTATGTGTAAATGTATATCCTGATGAATGTTGGCCGAATGTTAAGGCGGATTCTAAAAATTACCTTTGCTGTATTTTTAGCTTTTAGCTGAACATGTTTTGCTTACTGACTTGAAGGAGCAAAGTGAACTATGCAACTGAAAGAGAAAACAAAAGATGCCAGATAAAAGCGAAAAGACAGCGAAGAGCAATACAAGGAACAACAATTGAACCTTTGCGGTGAATATTTAGAACATGCCTGAATGTAAAACCTGCCCCAAGGCCGTTATGGGCGTTGGGGCAGGTGTGGGTATGTTGCATAGAAGAAGTTTTATTTTCCTTCTTCGGGTGCTTTGTCGATAAGATCCATAAACTGGTCCAGTTTCGGCGTGATAATGATTTGCGTGCGGCGGTTGCGCTGTTTGCCAACTTCGGTGCCATTGGTGGCAACGGGATTAAACTCGCCACGTCCGCCAGCGGTAAGGCGTTTGGGGTTAACGCCATAGCGTGTTTGCAGATATTGTACCACGCTCGATGCGCGCAAACAGCTTAGGTCCCAGTTGTTGCGAATGTTTTCGCGGTTTATGGGCACGTTGTCGGTGTTTCCTTCTACAAGCACATCATAGTCTTGATAGTCCATAATTATCTTGGCTATCTTGCTAAGCGTTTCGGCTGCACGGTCGTTTATTTCGTAGCTACCGCTCTTATACAGCATGTTATCGGCCAATGAGATGTAAACAACGCCTTTAAGCACGCGTACGTCTACCTCCTTAAGCTCCTCACGACTGAGCGAACGCGTAAGGTTGTTGGTGAGCACCATGTTAAGCGAGTCGCTTTTGCTCTTCACCTCAACCAAATGGCGTATGTATTGGTTGCTCTCGTTAATCTGGTCTACCAGCTTAGAAATGTTCACGTTGTTGGCCGAACTGTTGTTGAGGCTCTTGTCTAGCGAGCCTTGCAGTGCGGCATAGTCGCGTTTTTGTTGTGCCAGTTGTTCTTCCAGCGACGTAACCCTGGCTTGACTGGCGGCAAGTTGTTCGCGAGTTGAACGATAGCTTTCGTTCAATTCCCTGTTTTCTCTTTGGCAATTGTCCAAGTCTTTCTTGCTAGCACAGCTCGAAACAACGACCACACTGGCCAATAGCGCAAGCTGCACGATGTTCTTCTTTTTCATATCTCTCCTTAAATGTTGATTGATTATCCTGTGTCTTTGCGGCACTTTGCGTGTACAAAGTTACGAATATACTTTACATTAACCTTAAAATGCGTGCCCGTTTTTGGTATTATTAACGGCAGAGAAAGAGGAGGGGTAAAAAATGGACAAGGAGAAATGGTTTTAGAGATTACGTCCTGACCTGCGTTTGGGGCTTAATTCGTACACAGAGGTGCAGAGGACGGAGGTTTTTCTACATACAAGCAGGCAGAAGACACGGTACTTAGGGCATGCGGCAAAAGCGTACACAGCGAAAGAACACCTTCATTTTCTTATTTCCAAAGGACACATGCTCCTCTCCTCCCCAACATTTCCTAAACGCAAAGCCTTATCCTTAAAGCAATGATGGGGCTAACATCCATGTGTTCTGCGCCTCCTACGTGACCTTAATTGCGCATCAATGTTGTGTAAGTGCGTTCCAAATTCAAGTTCTTATTGGCCATAAGCCGATTCGGGATAAGCATCAATCAGTTCGCGGTAGCTGGCGTAATGATTGATTCTTATCCCAAACTGGCGTAATACTTTAAATTCGAAACATGAAATCAAAAAAAGATTCTTATGTTAGGGATTTAATGAGATGGACGTTTATTCTATTAACTTCCCATGCTTTTTGAGTATGGAGAGAAACGCACTCCATTCTGCAGCCCGTTTGTCTTTCGCTTCCTTAATGGCTTCATTCGCTTTTGCATATTGACTGTCGTTCTCAATATGGCGTGGATAGCAGTCGCTCAGATAAAACTTACCCGACTCATTTTCGGAAACTAATGATAAGTCTGTGAATATTTGACTGTTAACAGGAGACACAAACGTTGAAATACGAAGTAAAACCTTGTCATACGAATGTACTTCTATGTTGCGATAAATCGGGAAGAGCTGATTTGTAGGCTCAAAGTCTTGGAAAACAATCTCGCGGGTCTGCACGTTGAAAGACTTGATGTTGTCAAGCGTAAAGAGGTACGGGGTTAAATGAGAAGATTTTGTTCTGCGAGTTGTTCCCACTGCAAACAATTCAGCCTTTGACCCTTGTTCGGCTGGAGCAGAAACTTGATTATCCCCATTGGTGCAACCAATGAACAACAAAGAAAGGACGAACACTTGTAATAAGCATATACTCTTTTTCATATCAGTACTTTTTTAGTTGACTTTTATAAATCGTTTTTACGAAAACAAATCACCAGATGATGTACTTTTTAATATGTACATGAACCATCAATCTTACAAGGATAAAATGGTTGTTTAAGGACAAGCACCTTGTGCGAACACCTGCATGCAACTAAGCAAGGTGCATGCAAGGCACAGGCAGCCTCTTTTCATCATTTTCAACTCTGTAAATTGTTACAAGGTAAATAGTGCTCCAAATATAGCACTTTTTATCGACATTACAAAACAAATACGGCATTTTTATTGAAGTAGTCTTGACTTTTAACAGGCCTATAACCTAAGAGGGGGTTGTTATCTTCGTGATGGCAGCACAAGATAAACGCTCTTCTCATTATGCGAAGGGCAGGACAAATTAACCCACTGGCCTTATAAACTCACGAAAACCCAACAACTCCCGAACACGTCAAATCATCAGCTTACCAACTCACCTACTCATCAACTCATCAACTCAAAAACTCAAAAACTTAAATTCGTTATTTTTATTTTACAAAACCGCTCTAATTTTCATCCCATTCTAGCGAAAATATGGGGTATAAAGTGGGCAAATTGGCACTATTTTCGGCCTTTCATGCCTCATACTCTGTCTATTTTTAAGCACAAAACCTGCATTTTGCACCATTTTGCCTTTCTAGTTTGGTTGCCAACCCATTATTTTTTACGCCCAATTATCCCCTTTCAGCACCTAAAATGCCACTTTTTAACGGTCATTTTGCCCTTTTCAGTCCTATTTTTGATGGTTCGAAGAGGCTATTTTCGTACCATTGCAGTGTATTTTTATGCGTATCGTTAGGCATTTAGCAGCATTTTGCCTTGCATTTAGTACCAAAACACCTTGCGTTTTGCACCAAAATGCGCTGCGTTTTGCACCAAAACGCACTGTGTTTTGCACCAAAATGCACCGCATTTTGCACCAAAACGCAATGAATTTCGCAGAAAACAGCCCGAAGTCTGCTGCAAGCTGCGGTTTTATGCAATGTGCATTCATTTTGTATGCACTTACCACAAATCCCTTTTTGCATCAAAACCAACCTTCGCGAGAATCGATTTTTTGCGGCAAGGTGGGCGATTGGTAGACAAAAAGGGCACTCATAGTGTTAAAATACGTACTGAAATTTGGACAGATCTTAGTGTATCAGCTTACCAGTTAACGAATGAATCAGCTGATAAGTTTACCGTTTAACGATTGGAGTAGTTAACAAGAGGATTAGCTGATAAGTTAATGAGCGGGCTACTCAACTCGTTAAGTCAGGAACTCATCAACTGATAAACTTGTTAATTGATAAATTGGTTAACTGCTAAACTCGTCCACTTGTCAACTTGTTAACCGGCAATCTCACTCTCTTGTCCTCTCGCCAACTCGTTAAGTTGTTAACTCGCCAACCCGTTAACCTGTTCTCTCGTCAACTCGTTAACTGATAAACTCACTCTCTTGTTCTCTTGTCAACCCATTAACTTGTCCTCTCGTCAACTCGTTAACTGGTAAACACGTCAATTCCTTTAATATTTGTTCATGTTGTCGTTAATGGCATCCGATGCAAAGAGAGAGAAGATGTTCATGTCGGCGTCTTCAATGCTTAGCTTGTCCATTTCTGGGTTTAACCTAAACACCACATACGAACGAACCAGAGCGCCGTGTTCGTTCTTGGCCCTGAAACTCACTTTGAAAGCGTAGCCAAGAAACTGACTTTTAAACTTTTTCTGCTTTTTCTTGTATTCTTCGAGTATGCGCTGGCCGTCTGCAAGCATCTTTTGTGCCTGCGGAACGGTTTTCACCGACTCCGAATAGCGCGCTGCCGAGTCGGTAATTTGTTTCACCTTGTCTAGCATATACTGTGCCTCGTTAGTGGCTCTAAATTCAGAAAAGAGCGAGTCTACCCTGCCCCGCTCCACCAATTGGTACGAGCGTGGGTCGTTAAGGTTCTTTCGCATAAACTCCTCGGTTAGCTTATCGGCTTGTTTTTCCTTGTTCTCGCACGACGTGAAGGTGAGGGCGAACAGCGAAATGAACAACAAATGAAGTACTCTTTTCATCCTCTGCTGGTGGTTTAGGTGAGACGTGCGTGTGGCACGTCTTTCTTTTTCGCACACAAAGGTAGTAAAAATGCCCTTAACGCACAAGCCTTGCACGCTAAATTGGCACAACAATCAGCAGCCTTTACCCACATTGGCTGATGTGGCTCTGTTGATGCGGCATCGGGTTTGTGGCCAAACTCCACCCAACCTAAGCGTTGGACACGTGCCATCGGCGACTAGTGGCCCCACGTTAAAAGCCGGAACGAAGTTTTAGCACTTGCCCACTGGGTTTGTATTTTTACGCTTTTCTTTTCTTATTCGTAGGATGTTTTAGGTTACATTGCCTTACTTTTATAGTTTTGTTTTAATTACGAAGTGTTCGTAATTTATTGTTATATACACCGAAAATCAATCGTTTAACTTTATTTAAAGCTTAATTCCTTGCTTTGTTTACGAAAAGTTCGTAGATTTGCAGTGTGAGTTAAACGTTACATAACAATGAAGATAGAGAAGCTTTCAATTCAAGAAGAAGAGGTGATGCGTTGTGTTTGGCAATTGGGTAGGTGCAACATCAAGGCCATTGTCGAACGGTTGCCATCGCCTGCACCGCCTTACACCACGGTGGCATCGGTTGTTGGCAACCTCAAACGCAAGGGGTATGTGGCGGCACAACGTAAGGGCAACGGCTTTGAGTACGTGCCTGCCGTTAAGGAAAAAGACTATAAGCGGCACTTCGTGTCGGGATTTGTGCGCGATTACTTCAGAAACTCGTTCCGCGACATGGTTTCGTTCTTTGCACAAGAAGAAAAAATATCGCCCGACGAGCTGAAAGACATTATCGACGAGATAGAAAACGGCGATGTGGCAAAGGTGTGAACACGGTATTATATCGCGTGCCATCTCGCTTTCTATGCGCCTATTTAAGTGGGCATCGCCCTTTTACCTAAGGGTTTTGGGCAAGTCCATTTCGTTATCATTACCTAAATTACTCTAGCAAATTATACCCATGTTGACGTATCTGATAAAAGCAAACGTTGTGTTGGTGGTGCTTTTCGGGTTCTACCAACTCATTAGCGCAGGCGACACTTTCTTTAAATGGCGGCGCCTGTCGTTGCTCACAATCTACGTGCTGTCGCTGTTGCTGCCCGCGATAGACCTCTCTGTGCTGGTTAACGAAACGGCACCGCTGGGCAATATCTTACCGCGCATGGCCTATAACCTGCCCGAAGTGACGGTGCAACCCACACACGACAACTTTGATTGGCAGCAGCTAGCCGTTTGGCTATACACTGGCGTGGCCTTAGCTTTGCTTTTGCGCGTGTTTTGGCAGGTTGTTGTGGTGTGCAGGTTGGCACAGCGCAGCGAACGCGCAACGTTGCACGGCACAGCGGTTTGTTTGTTGACAGGCGATTACAGCCCCTTTTCATTCTTCCGTTGGATATTTGTCAACCCTGGCGACAAGACGCCGTCGCAGGTTCAACAGATACTGACACACGAACAAACACACGTAGCGCAGTGGCATTCGGCAGACGCGTTGCTGTCGCAACTCTTTGTCGCCGCCTTTTGGTTCAACCCTGCGGCGTGGCTTATGCGCCTGCAAGTGCGCAACAATCTTGAATATCTGGCCGACCGCTCGGTTATCAATGGCGGAACGGACAAAAAGGCCTACCAATACCATTTGTTGGCAGTGGCCTATCGAACGAATGTAGCTACAATAACTAATAATTTCAATGTATTACCCTTAAAGAAAAGAATTAAAATGATGAATAAGCAAACATCCAATCCGTTGGCACGCTTTAAGTACTTGCTTTTCGTGCCGTTGGCCGTCGCTTTGCTGGCGATGAATAGTACCGCAATGAGGGCGAATGTGCAGAAAAAGGTGGTGAAGACCACCAAAGTCACGAAGAAAACAAGTGCAACCGACAAGGTGTATGAGGTGTGTGAGCAGATGCCTACCTTCCCTGGTGGGGATGCTGCACTGATGAAATACCTTTCGGAGAATGTGAAATACCCCGCTCTTGCCATAAAAGCCCAAGAGCAAGGCCGCGTTGTGGTTAGCTTTACAGTAGAGAAGGATGGGGCAATATCCGACGTAAAGGTAGCCAGGACGGTAACACCTTCGCTCGATGCCGAGGCGGTAAGGGTGGTAAAGGCCATGCCTAAATGGACTCCTGGTAAGCAAGGCGGCCAACTTGTGCGCGTAAGGTATAACGTACCTGTGTCTTTCAAATTAAATTAAAGAACAAGTAAGGTTGACAAGTTAATGAGTTGACAGGCTAACGCGGGGGGCAGGTTAGTGGTCTACCCCACCTCCTTGTTGGCTCGTTAACTTGCCAACGCACCACCTTTTTCATCGCTTAATGGCAGATAAAGCTGCTGCCTTAATAAATAAACACGAACGTTTTCGTTAAGCCAAATGAACAATGTTGAGCTTGCTCGGACATTGTCGTGGCGAGAAAACGCACTTTTAGAGGAACGAGAAAAGAACGTTTTCGTTAAGCCAAATGAACAATGTAGAGCTTACTCGGACATTGTCATGGCGAGAAAACGCACCTTTCGAGGAACGAGAAAAGAACCATTTAATAAATTGATGAGTATGAAGAATAAGCAAAAAACAAATTCGTTTGCAGGTTATAAGTACCTGCTTTTCGTGCCGTTGGCTTTCGCCTTGGTGTTTATGACCAGCTGCAAAAGAAAGACGAAAGTACAAGAACAAGTTATGGAGGGCACAAAAGTTGAAGTGAAAGCAGAAACGGGCGAGGACACTGCACAAATCAAGAATGCCGAACCAACGGATAAGGCGTATGAGGTGGTTGAGCAGATGCCTACTTTCAAGGGCGGAGATGCTGCATTGATGAAGTATCTCTCGGAGAACATTAAGTACCCCGAAGCAGCCGAGAAAGCAGGAGAACAAGGTCGCGTTGTGGTTAATTTCATTGTAGAGAAAGATGGGGCGGTATCTAACGTAAAGGTAGCTAGGTCGGTAACGCCAACACTCGATGCAGAGGCGGTAAGAGTGATAAAGGCCATGCCCAAGTGGGTTCCTGGCAAGCAAGACGGCAAGTTAGTGCGCGTGAAGTATAACGTACCTGTGTCTTTCAGATTGCAATAGCATACAGCTAGGCTGGTAACATTGACGAGTTAATGGGTTGGCAAGCGAATGTGGGGTTGGCTAGTGGCTTACTCCCACCCTCCTTGTCGGCTCATTAACTTGCTGGCGAAGGGCCTTTTGTCCTGTCAATGGCTGGTTAATCCGTTTCTTTAATGAGATAATACGTTGCATCTAACAAATAAATGCGTATGAAGCATAAACAAACGCCCAAATTGTTTGCAGGCTTTAAGTGTCTGCTTTTCGTCGTTTCGGCCCTCATATTGTTGGTTATTGTCATCGTTCCTGTTAGGGCGAACGCGCAGGATAAAAAGGGAAAGACCACCCAAACGCGTAAAGACACCACCACAGATGATAAGATTTACGAGGTGTGTGAGCAGATGCCCATCTTCGAAGGCGGTGATGCTGCACTGATGAAATACCTTACGGATAGTGTGAAGTATCCCGAATTGACTAAGAAACATGGGGTGCAAGGGCGCGTTGTAATAGGCTTTATTGTCGAGAAAGACGGCTCTCTCACCGACGTTAAGGTGTTACGGCATGTGGATATAGCCCTTGATGCCGAGGCATTAAGAGTGGTTAAGGGCATGCCTAAATGGATTCCTGGCTGCCAAGACGAGCAACTTGTGCGCGTAAGATATAACGTACCTGTATCTTTTAGGCTGAAACCAATGGAGTGAATGACTGGCGGCTTAACGAAATGATGTGCTAATTGGGGGTTGATTACAGGTTGAAAGTAGGCAGGTTGGTAATAGAACGACTGGAAACTGACGGCTAAATCTGTATGTTTGTCAACCCGCCTATTTGCTAACTTACCTATTTTATCCTTGCTTATCATCCAAGAAATTAATATATTTGCAAACTGACAGCAATGCAAGACTGCTGTAACGTATAACCATTTAAATAATCATGAGTATGAATAACAAACAAACACCTAATCTGTTTGCAGGCTTTAAGTGTCTGCTTTTCGCCATTTCGACCCTTGTCTTGTTGGTTATTGTCTTCGCTCCTGCAAGGGCGAACGCACAGGATAAAAAGGAGAAGACCACCCAAACGCGTAAGGACACCACCACAGACGATAAGGTTTACGAGGTGTGTGAGCAGATGCCCACCTACAAAGGAGGGGAAGAGGCAATGATGAGATTTCTTTCGCAGGTAACAAGGTATCCACAACGGGCCCAAGAGTTCGGCATACAAGGCTGTGTTGTGGTTGGCTTTATCGTTGAGAAAGACGGGTCGCTAAGCGACTTTAAGTTCATACAACGGGTGGACCCTGAACTTGATGACGAGGCTTTAAAGACTGTAAAGGCTATGCCTAAGTGGAATCCAGGTAAACACAACGGTAAAAATGTACGCGTGCGGCATAGTGTACCCGTTAGTTTTAAGCTTATATAAATGAGGTGTGGACCAGCGGTTGACTTCTCAACTAACCAACTTCCATCGCCTGTCGTGCGATAAATCTCTCTGCATGTTAGTCAAATTCAATGTCAGATAACCTCAATACACAATCATAAAAATAGAAGAATGAAAATGAAGAACAAGCAAGCCTGCAAGCGGTTAGTAGGCTTTGATTGTCGGCTTTTTGCCGTATTGGCCTTTGCCTTTATGGCTGTTGTCTTCGCGCCAGCAAGGGCGAATGCGCAGAGAAAAGTTCGAAATAAGTACGAACGCCCCAAACGGATTGAGGTAGACGATAAGGTTTACAATGTATGTGAGCTGATGCCATGCTTTAAAGGGGGCGATGCAGCACTGCTGCAATATCTGGGTAAGACGGCCAGATACCCCCAATCGGCGCAAAAAATCAAAAAGGAAGGGTGCGTAATCGTGAGTTTCATTGTAGAGAAAGATGGTTCGCTGTCTGACTTTAAGGTTGAACGAGCGGTGGATGCAGCCCTTGATGCCGAGGCTTTGCGTGTGATGAAGGCCATGCCTAACTGGTTGCCAGGCCAACAAGACGGCAGATTTGTACGCGTGAGGTATAGCGTACCTTTGCGATTTAAGCTGAACTAAAAACAGATAAAGACCGTAACGCTGCTGACAGTGGACGAGTTTGCAAGTTGACAAGTTGACAAATTAACGAGTTAACAGGTTGATAAATCACACGGGTTGACAAGTTTATAAGCCAGCAAATGGCTCTGCTTACGGCCTATTGTCACTCCATGAACATACTCACTTATAACCTTAGCAACTTAATTTCCACAAAAACAAGGTCTAAACATCACACTAAATGTCCATTTACAACTTCGCCTTAAACTCGTCGAACACCTCTTTATAGCCATTAAACACGTTAATGTCTACCTCGCCTTGTATGCCTTGCACCCGCCCGTCGGGGCATAGTTGCCAATACACCAAATGAACATCGGGTTTGTATTCGCCATAACGCGCAATCCAAATGTCGTAGTCGCGCTTGATGTCGGGAGCCAGTGGCAAGTAACGATTAACAAACTGCTGACTGATATAAAGTATGGGGCGCTTGCCCGTTCGTTGCTCCACAATAGTGAGCCAAGTGCGAACGGCTTTGAAGAGAACCTCAGCACCACCCATCTTGGCAATCTGCTGCGGACTGGGTTCCACGTCGAGCACAGGCGGAAAATCGCCTTTCGATATGTGCGAATGGCGTAAGAAATGGGCCGCCTGAGCCGCAGCAGGCGAGTAAATGGAGAAGAAATGATAAGTGCCAACGCTGAAACCGTGGGCGCGAGCTTGCTTATAGTCGGCCTTGTAAAAGGGATTGAGCAGCGATTTGCCCTCGGTACTCTTGATATAAATAAACGATATGGGATAGTTTACCTGCCCATGAATGGCCTTTCGGCTAGCCGTTCCCAAGTGAATGATGCGCAATTGGTTCCATTTGATGGGATGTACGCGCTTGTTGATGACGTGTTGGTATTTTGAAATGTCGATACCATAGATGCGTTCGGTGGTATAAGTAAGGCGTTCGCCCAGATATTGGCCTGCTTTCCATTCGCCAACCTTCACTTTGGGCTGTGCAGTAAGGGCAAATCCCTTACCTGTTTGGGCATCGTTTTCCCAATGTCCTTCGTAGTGGCTGCCGTCGTTGCCCGTATATTCGCCGTGTCCGCTGGCCATCATCTTACTATTAAAGCTGCCCACGTACACACCTGCGGCATCTTCGCGAGTGCCACTCACCAGCGTGTCGGCATTCCAACGTCCTGTAATTTTCCGTCCTTTGCTGTCGTGCGCCGTGCCCATTCCCTGCCGTTTTCCTTCCTTCCATTGTCCAGCATACACCACACTGTCTTTCAGCCACAACACACCATAGCCATGACTGCGGCCACGAAGTACCGTGCCTTGGTAGCAAAGATCGCCTTCTTGTTGCAACACCTGTGCCGTTCCATCTCCGTTAAGTGTATTCTTCTCGAAGTGGCAAGCGCCGAAAAGTACCACAACCAGCAATGCCGTGAGCCAAAGAAAGCGTTTAGGATGGTTTATTTTTCGTTCCATAGCATTTTGGCGATGATGTTGCGAGGCACTATACCTACACCGTTATACATTCCAACGAAACGTCCCCACGCACTGAACACGGGCGAACCTGCTTGTCCTAGCGCGGCGTGCATGCGCAAGCCGCTATCCGTTTGCACACTGGCCGCCCATACAGCAGCACTGTCTTTAACCGTGGCCAAGGGGTCTAAGCCCAATCCAGGCACGCTTGCCACGCGCACCTCTCCCGTTGCCGACATGCCCCAAGGCAAGGCCGAAAGCGCATTTGCGCGCCAAGGCTTTCTCTCGTCTGTGGTTTGTAGCAGGCACAAGCCCCATTGTTGGTCTTCGCGCAAACATTTGGCAGCGATGCTCTTGCCGTCGAAAAGCAGGGCATAACGCGTGTGGCGCAACACCCGCAGTTGCTTTTCCTTACACAACACAGCAAGCCTTTTGCTCACCTTTTGCACCTCGGCCAACCGCATTTTCAGCTTATGGGCGTAGGCCAAAACGGCCGTATAGCCTTCGTCTTGCATGCCGTGCACCTTCATATAGTAGTTGATTTCCTTCACTTCTCGTTTCAGTTGTTTTTCTTGTGCAAGCAGTTTGCCCAATGTTTTCCGCACCATCGTGTTCACATCGGTGGGCAATTTCCCCTTATCAGCTGTGCCATGAGGCATGGCAGCGACAACTCTACCACTGCACGAGGGCAGCAATGCAAGCCTGTTAACCCAAAAACCAGAGATGAGATGGGGTGCTTTAAGTAAGTCTGTGGGGCTTGTTGCTGCCTTGGCGAAAGTGCTATCGGGAGCTACTTCGGCAAAAAACACCACCTTGTCGGCACCTGTACCCACGGTGTACCACAGGTTGCTCTGCACAACCACAACGCTATTGCGCATCTGCCGTTGCGAAGAGAAACAGCACATCACGGCATAAACCAGCGCGCCAACCAACAGCACGGCGGCCACAAGGCTCCATGCCATGCCCTTGCTCATCCTTCTTTTCTTTCTTTTCATTGTTCCGGTCTTAGGCGTTTTTCCCGCCTATGTTGTCGATTATCGGTGCAAAGTTAATCTAAAAATCCTAATCTTGCACACCCCCACTCGCGAAAAAATGTACACCTGCAAGATGTACAACGCATGCGCACGCAATCGTTTGCATTATTTTTTGCACATATCTATAAGTGTCACATGCCATTTTCGACATTTTATTTTATCTTTGCAAAAGGAACAGGTGTGCGAAACGAGCGCGCGTTTCCTTGTTGTTCCACCTTTATGACACGTTTATTCAATAACTAACAACAATATGAAAAGATTTGTTTTGTCTGTATGCTTGGTGCTGCTGTTTGCTTTCAGTGCCCTGGCGCAAGAAGTTAAGTCGCCCAATGGCGATGTAAAGGTAAACTTCGCACTTAACAATTCGGTGCCCACCTACACCGTAACCTTCCGCGGCAAGGCCGTTATCAAGCCTAGCCGCCTGGGCTTTGAACTGGTAAAAGGCGGCGACTTGCTGGACGGTTTTACGCTTGTGGGCGAAGAAAAGGGCTCGGCCGACGAGACGTGGACACCCGTTTGGGGCGAGAACCGCACGATAAGAAACCACTACAACGAACTGTTGGTGCGGCTCGAACAAAAGTCTACCGAGCGAATGCTCAACATCCGCTTTCGCGTTTACGACGATGGGGTGGGCTTTCGCTATGAGTTTCCGCAAGAAGGTAAGCTGAACTACTTCCAGGTGAAGGACGAACGCACCGAGTTTGCTATGACCGGCGACCACACGGCGTGGTGGATTCCTGGCGATTACGACACACAGGAGTACGAATATACCCAGTCGCGCCTCAGTGAGGTGCGGCAGAAGATGAAGGGGGCAATTACCAATAACATGTCGCAAACCCCATTCTCGCCCACGGGTGTTCAGACTTCGCTGATGATGAAGACGGCCGAAGGGCTGTACATCAACCTGCACGAGGCGGCTTTGGTGGACTATCCGGCAATGCACCTCAACCTAAACGACCGCGATATGGTGTTCACCTCGTGGCTTACACCCGATGCAAAGGGCGTTAAAGCTTATCTGCACACGCCCTTCCGCAGCCCTTGGCGCACGATGATCATTACCGACGATGCACGACGGGTGCTTGCATCAAACCTTATCCTTAACCTTAACGACCCCTGTAAGTACACCGACACGTCGTGGATACGCCCTGTTAAATACGTAGGCGTTTGGTGGGAGATGATTTCGGGCAAGGGCGATTGGGCCTATACGCAGCAATTCCCATCGGTTATACTTGGCGAAACAGACTATACCAAGGCCAAACCGTCGGGCAAACACTCGGCCAACAACGCCAATGTGCGCCGCTATATCGACTTCGCCGCTGAACATGGGTTCGACCAAGTGCTGGTTGAAGGCTGGAACATTGGTTGGGAAGACTGGGCTGGAAACATGAAAGAGAAGGTGTTCGACTTCCTAACGCCCTACCCCGACTTCGACATCAAGGCCTTAAACGATTATGCGCACTCAAAAAACGTACGGCTGATGATGCACCATGAAACGTCGTCGTCGGTGATGAACTACGAACGTTACATGGACCGTGCCTACAAATTGATGAACCTCTACGGCTATAACGCGGTGAAAAGCGGGTATGTAGGCGACATCATTCCACGTGGCGAGTACCACTATGGGCAAGTGATGGTGAACCATTACTTGGAGGCCGTGAAACGTGCAGCCGATTATAAGATTATGGTTAACGCGCACGAGGCGGTTCGCCCCACGGGTTTGTGCCGCACTTACCCCAACCTTATCGGCAACGAGAGCGCACGCGGCACCGAGTATCAGGCCTTCGGGGGCACAAAACCGGGGCATACGGCCATACTGCCATTCACTCGTTTGCAAGGCGGACCGATGGATTACACGCCAGGCATTTTCGAAATGGACTGTGCAGGTGGTTCGCATGTAAACTCAACCATCTGCGGTCAGCTTGCGCTTTACGTTACGATGTACAGTCCGTTGCAGATGGCGGCCGACTTTCCAGAGAACTATCTGAAACATCCCGACGCCTTCCAGTTCATTAAGGACGTAGCCGTAGACTGGGATCGCTCGCTATATCTCGAGGCCGAACCAATGGCCTACATCACGGCGGCCCGCAAAGCCAAGGGCACCGACAATTGGTTTGTGGGCTGTGTGTCGGGCAATGCGCCCCATAAGTCGCAGCTGTCGTTGTCGTTCCTTGATAAAGGGCGTAAATACGAGGCAACAATTTACACCGATGCACCCGATGCCGACTATCGCACTAACCCAAAGGCTTATCGGATAGAACGTCGCACGGTGACTTCTGCCACCAAGCTTTCGCTCACAGCCGTGGCTGGTGGTGGTTACGCCATATCAATCGTTCCTAAACGATAAAGGTTTGGCACGAGGGTTTGCTGTTGGGCTTTACCATAAGGCTACATGCCCGCATGCGTATGCACTTATGTAAGGTAAGAAAAGAATGGGCACGACATAGGGAAGAGAAAAAATGCTTTTGCAGTTGTTGCGAAAGGCAGAACAAGCCTAATGCGTGCAGCAAGTAGTCATCACACGGGCTAAGCCTGTAACGTCCATTCAAGCCCACGCACACAGGCACTATGGCTCAATGCCACGTAGACAGCCCCTTGTTGTGTAGCAATTGCATTCTCGCTGCATTGCTAGAAGTTGGCAGTTGCCACGCATTCACTCGCTGAATGCAACACAACAAGGGGCTATTTACGTGGCATTGTGCGTTAAAATGGTTTGCGGGGTGTTGAAGTTTGCGGTAAGGGAAGTTCCTTACTCCCAGAAAAAATCGATGCTTTACGCCATTATTGCCCACTTGTCTACCTGTAAACTATTCAAAACATCCACTTGCCGGCCCTCATTTTGTCCGCTTTTTAGTATGATTTTTAACATTATGAGTGCCCATTTTACCCACCAACCGCTCACCTTGCCGCAAAAAATCGATTCTCGCGAAGGTTGGTTTTGATGCAAAAAGGGGTTAGCTTATAAACGAAGGCAAGATGAATATACATTCATCAAACCGCCATTTGTACCAGATTTCGGTCTATTTACCACCAAAACCAGTGCATTTTGGTGCAAAACGCAGTGCAATATGGTGCAAAACGCAGTGCGTTTTGGTGCTAAACGCAAGGTAAAATGGTGCTAAATGCAGCACAAAATGCCGCTAAACGCGAAACAAAAAGCATAAATATGCACTACTATAGCATAAACAAAACCCTTCCGAACCATTAAAAAGAGGACGATAAAGGGCAAAATGGCGGTTTAAAAGTGGGGTTTTAGGGGCTAAAAGCGGATAATTGGGCGTAAGAAATAATGAGGTGGCAACCAATCTAGAAAGGCAAAATGGTGCAAAATACAGGTTTTTCGCTTAAAAATAGACCGAGTGAGAGATGCGAAAAACTGAAAATAGTGCCAATTTGCCCAATTTACAGCCAATATTTTCGCTAGAATGGCGATAAAATCAGAGCGATTTTGTAAAACAAAAAAATAATAGATTTAAGATTTTTAGTTGACGAGTTGGCAAGTTGACGGGTTTGTGAGGTGGGGAGATGGTGAATTGATGGGTCTGTGAGTTGACGAGCTTGTAAGTTGATGAATTTGCGAAATGGGGAGATGTCGAGTTGATGGGGTGGCAAGCTAATAAGTTTGTAAGTTGACGAATTTGTAAGATGGGGAGAGGGCGAGTTGACGAGTTGGGAAGCTGACAAGTTTGGTAAGTTGACGAATTTGCGAGATGGTGAGATGGTGAGTTGATGGGTTGGCAAGCTGATGAGTTAGTAAGTTGGTGGGCTCTTGAGTTGTCGAGTTGTTAAGTTATCGAGCTATGCTTTATGTAAACAGAAAAAAGGCAACTTCCACTTTGAACAAAATAAGGCGCAAAGCTCCGCCACTTGCGCCAACTGTCACGTTGGGGTCAACATGCTACAAACGGCAAGCCTTTCCACTATAAACAACTATTAGCATGATGTTTAACCCCAATGCCCAACGAGAACATGGTTGTTAGCCAAGCAAACCCCGCCTAAGCATACGCCGCATGAGAGGGAAAAGCCGAATGGTGTTGGATGTCTGCAAACCAACAATCCCCATTGGTTGCACGTGCTACAACACACAAAAGGGGCCCGAAACGCGTTCGAGCCCCATCCAAATAACCACTAATTTCTTTAACAACTAAATTTACATAACAACTAAAATCTATCCGCCATCACGGCGTTGTGTGCCTATTGCACGTTTAAGGCATGGCAAGCAACTTGCCTTCAAGGTCTACATTAACCTGTGCACTGGTTACTCGGGTAAGAACTAGCCCTTGCCTTGTACTTGTCATCATCATGAAAGGCACCTTCACACCACCCACATTGCGGTAGTCTTCGTACCTTATCACCCCGGCGGGCGACGTGGTTTGCCTTATCAAGCCGTCTTTACGCGACATGCACACCATCATCTTATATCCCGACCGGTAACGAACTTCCAGTTCAAAACAGGTTTCACCATCCAAATCTTTCTCGCCAACGAAGGCAAGCGACACCACGTCCGACGTCTTTTTGTTCACATAATAGTCGAACAACGGGCCAAGAAACTTCGACCCAATGATGTACGATTCAACCATACTGGCTGGCATTGGCTCTGTTTGCGGCGTTGGGGCGGAGTTAAAAGTCCATCCCTTGTCCTTATATGCACATACCATCATCGTGCCAAGAGGCGACTTCACTCTCTGGTAGAAGGCAACACCAGGAACCAAGAGTGTAGTAACGGGCATTTCACCCCCTTGTGTTACAACCACCTGTTGCAGTTGCAACGATTTGACCTTGGCTGCCGCTGTCAATCCGCCTAGCTGGCGAACGTTTTGCGAACAGATGTCGTCTACGGTCTGTCCGAAAACGCCTACGACAGCCAAAGTCCACGACAACATTAACGTACCTACTCTTTTTGTAAAACTCTCCATAAGCTTAATATCTCTTTTTAAACAATGATTACTTGAAAACTGCTTTAAATCCACATACATTAAAGAGCCGCCAAACGCCTTCACAGGTTTTAAACTTTTTCTTGTAAGAGGCATCCGGCGGCTGTACTATCCTAAATACCTCTGATGCAAAGTTAGGCCGAAAATCGCCACGTTCAAAGCCCAAGAATATAAAATAGATTAAGGCAAAATGAAAAAAGATGAAAGGCTAAAGCCGCGTTAACATAAATATACGCATTAGTTGCACCCTTTAAGTTGCGACAATAAGCACACACAAACCATTCGGGGCATAAAAGTGGACAAACAGAAAAATAAAAACCACAAAAGAGGAATAGTCAGACCATTAGCACTAACGTTAAAAGACGTATATGAAAAAGAAAATAAAAGTTGCAGCAAGAAGGGGAAAATACGCCCGAAAGCGTGAGAAACTAGGCAACAACAAGCAAAAAACAGACTTAACCCCTAAGCTAAACAACGGCACCATTAGAACAAAGAAATTAAACATTAAGCACAAGATTTACACCAAAAAGACCTTCGTTAAAAAGTGATGAATACATTTTGTAAACTAAATCGCATAACCTTTCACTTCTTCAACTTTACGTTATCGCTTTCATTCAAGCAGTTAGCCGTCCTTCTCCTTCGATGTTCGCCTTACATTCCGTTTGTCAACAGCACCACATTCTCCCCTCAAACAGCACGTCCGCCCCACCCTGCCGTCCTTTTTTTGCTATGCCCAGACCTCTTTTCACTCCGTGTCTGCCCTAGCTTTATCACCAGCCAACGTTACCTAAACACACAACTACCACGTTTCCCCCACAAACGCATACCTTATATAACGCGCGCGTACGCGAGAGAAAGAAAAGGCCATAACGTTTCCACACCACGGCCTGCATCGCACGAAAGCCATCACCCTACCCCATTCGCCCATTCGCATCAACACCATAAGAGTAAGATTTGGCCTTCTGCCCCACTTAGCAAAACAAACAAATTTGAGAAAACAAATGGGGCCAATAGCCAGGTATCAAACGGACCACACCAACGAACCATCCTGCCCCAATTGGCCCTTAAAAAGCGGTAAAGACACTTTTTACAAGCCAGCAGGAACAAAAAAGGCACGAAAAAATTTGGAACTACTAAAAAAAAGCAATACCTTTGCACCGCATTTAACAGCAAAGCGATTTTTCAACATCGACGGAAAAGGAAGTTTGGGTGAGTGGCTGAAACCACCAGTTTGCTAAACTGACGTACGGGTTACCGTACCGGGGGTTCGAATCCCCCAGCTTCCGCACGGTTCTAATAATCGCATGGTGGATTCATCTAACGGTTAGGATACAAGATTCTCAATCTTGGCATAGGGGTTCGATTCCCCTATCCACTACTACAGAAAGGGCTTTTGCGCATGTTCGCGAAAGCCCTTTTTGCGTTAACCAATGCAAAACAACACCGCCCAACCCATCTTTATGCCCACCTACCTTGGGCATTCTGCCACTTTTTTTATACTTTTGCCATACATAAAATGCGTGCACTTAGCGCACCCACATGTTGGGGACGACCACATGAAATGTAATGAAAGTGCAACTTTTAATGTCTGCCTAACGTCTATACAGTATGATTGAACTAAAAGACATCAACAAAACATACTTTGGCGCACAGCCCTTACATGTGCTCAAAGGCATCAACCTCACCATCGGCGACGGCGAGTTCGTCTCCATCATGGGTGCATCGGGGTCGGGAAAGTCTACACTGTTGAACATCCTCGGCATTTTGGACAACTACGACACAGGGGAATATCGCCTAGGGGGAACGCTCATTAAGGACCTGTCCGAACGGCGCGCCGCCTATTATCGCAACCACATGATAGGCTTTGTTTTCCAATCTTTCAACCTCATTGGCTTTAAAACGGCTGTGGAAAACGTAGAGTTGCCCCTGTTTTACCAAGGCGTGTCGAGAAAGAAACGCCACACCATGGCCATGGAATACCTAGAAAAGCTAGGGCTTGCACAATGGGCCAGCCACTACCCCAACGAAATGTCGGGCGGACAAAAGCAGCGCGTGGCCATAGCAAGGGCACTGATAACCAAGCCGCAAATTATACTTGCCGACGAACCTACGGGCGCGCTCGACTCTAAAACCAGCGTTGAGGTGATGCAACTGATAACCAGCCTAAACCGAAACGAAGGCATTACCACCGTGGTTGTGACCCACGACCCTGGCGTGGCCGAACAAACCGACAGACTGATAAGGATTAAAGACGGACTGATTGTTGACGAAGGGGAGAACAAAAAGCCCCAAACACGCCAGCACACATAAACACACTTAACCGTAAGAACAATTATGTACACGCTCATAGCCGAAATATGGTCGACCACCCGGCGCAACAAGTTGCGCACGGCACTCACGGGTTTTGCCGTGGCATGGGGCATATTTATGCTGATATGCTTGCTGGGTGCGGGCAACGGACTAATCAACGCCGCCACACAAAACATGGACCGCTTTCTTAGCACCTCGATGATGGTGGGCGGCGGACATACAAGCAAGGAATATAACGGCCTGCCCAAAGACCGTTCCATCACGCTGAACGACCAAGACATCAATACCACGCAAAACCAATTTAAGCAGAATGTTGAGAGCGTTGGCGCAGAAATAGAATTGGGCAACCAAACCATCACGCTGGGCGACAACTACGAAACGGCATCGCTAACAGGCGTTTGCCCCAACGAAATAGACATCAACAAACGTAAAATGCTCTGCGGAAGGTTTATCAACCAAACCGACATGGAGCAGCAACGCAAGGTGCTGGTGATAAGCAAAAGTCGTGCAGAGGGCCTGTTGCCCAGCAAGTGGCAGGGCGTTGTGGGGCAACACGTAACGATGGGAGGGTTGGCTTTCCTCGTGGTGGGCATCTATTCGGACGACGAGAGCATGTTCCGCAACATCATGTACGCCCCCTTCACCACCATACGCACCATATACAATAAGGGCGACAAAACGGAAAACATCATCTTTAGCTTTAAGGGACTAGACACTAAGGCCGCAAACGAGGCTTTCGAACAAAGCTATCGCCGCAAAATTAACGTCCAACACGAAGCCGCTCCCGACGATGAGGAGTCTGTTTGGATATGGAACCGTTTTACCGACAGCTTGCAAATGAGCACAGGTACGGCCATCATACGCACCGCCCTGTGGATTGTGGGCATCTTTACCTTGCTTAGCGGCATTGTTGGCGTTAGCAACATCATGCTCATCACCGTAAAAGAGCGCACACGCGAGTTTGGCATACGCAAGGCCATCGGCGCAACGCCGTGGTCGATATTAAAGCTCATCATCACCGAGAGCGTCATTATCACCCTCTTCTTCGGCTATATCGGCATGATGCTCGGCATAGGTGCGAACCTTTGGATGGATGCAACCATCGGCAACACCACCATGGACGTGGGCGCATTTCAACAGAAAATGTTCGTCAATCCCACCGTGGGCTTCGGCGTTTGTATGCAAGCCACGCTGCTCATCGTTATCGCCGGCACCATAGCGGGCCTTATCCCTGCACGCAAAGCGGCCAAGACACGACCCATAGAGGCTCTGAACGCGATGGACTAACAGAACGCAATGGCATAAGGAAAATGAGATGAGAAGGAGTTGGTGCAGGAGAAACGGACGGGCAAGCATCATCGCAGCAGGTGAACGCATTAACAACCTAGCAGCAAACTCGCTAACTTGTTAGCTCGTCAACAAGCACAGAACTTGTCAACACGCCAACAGGCACAGCTCTCGTTAACTGGTCAACTCGTCAACTCGTCAATAGGCACAGCCCTCGTTAACTGGTCAACTGGTCAACTCGTCAACAGGCACAGCCCTCGTTAACTGGTCAACTTGTCAACTCGTCAACTAATTATATACAATGATAGATCTCGACAGATACAAAGAAATACTGGACACCCTGACACGCAATAAGACGCGGAGTTTCCTTACGGGGTTCGGCGTCTTTTGGGGCATTTTTATGCTCGTGGCCTTGCTGGGAGGCGGCAAGGGACTGCGCGAATTACTCTCATCCAACTTCAAAGGCTTTGCAAACAACTCGGGCGTGTTCATTGCACAGAACACAACAAAGCCTTACGACGGCCTGAAAAAGGGCAGGAGCTGGAGCATGGTGTACAAAGACCTGGAACGAGTGCGCCAACAAGTGCCCGAAGTGGACAGGGTTACGCCCATGATTAGCCGATGGGGATTTACTGCCGTGCACGAAGACAAGAAGTCGTCGTGCGTGTTTAAGGGTCTGGAAAAGGATTATCAGCACATCGAAGCACCCGACTTGTATTACGGCCGATACCTTAACGACTTGGACAACCTGCAAAAACGTAAGGTATGCATCATCGGCAAGAAGGTGTACAAGTCACTTTTCCCTAAGGGCGGAAACCCTTGCGGCAAGGAAATCCGTGTAGGTCCGGTGTTCTTTAAGGTGGTAGGCGTGGATTATAGTCCGGGGGAACTCAACATTAATGGTAATGCACAAGAGTCGGTTGTTGTGCCGATAGACGTGATGCGAGACGCTTTTGCTATGGGCGACACCATCAACTTGCTGTGTTTTACGGCCCATAAGGGTTACAAGGTGAGCGAGATTGTACCCAAGATACGCACGGTGTTGGCACGTGCACACCATGTAGACCCTACCGACGAAAAGGCCTTGCCTTCCTTTAATATGGAAGCACTCTTCGGTATGATGGACAATCTGTTCAACGGAGTAGACTTCTTGGCGTGGCTTGTAGGCATCGGCACGCTGCTGGCAGGGGCCATCGGCGTGAGCAACATCATGATGGTGACGGTGAAAGAACGCACCACCGAGATAGGAATAAGGCGCGCCATCGGGGCAACGCCTCGCAATATTCTCACCCAAATCATCACCGAGAGCATCACGCTTATCAGCGTAGCGGGCATGTCGGGCATCGTTTTCACGGTGATGATACTGCAATTGGCCGAAATGGGCAGTACCACCGACGGCATCGTAAGCGCCCATTACCAAATCAACTTTACCACTGCCGTGGGCGCAGTTCTGTTTCTTTGCGTGCTTGGCGTGCTTGCCGGACTTGCACCGGCATTGCGAGCCATGAACATTAAGCCCGTAGACGCCATGCGCGACGAGTGACAAATGGGGCGGCATACACCCCAAAAACCATACCGAAACAAAACAATAAGACATAAAAACATTAACAAAGGAGACCCCAGAAACAACGCCCTCGCAACACGAAAGGCTAACAAGGGGAATGACGTTATGAAGAAGAAAATCATTGTGGCAGTGCTTATAGCCATCGTGTTCGTAGGCACATTCGTGTTTCTCTGGGCCAAATCGCAGCCCCAACCCGAACAATACACCGAACTGACGGCCAGTGTTAAGGACCTGAAAAAGACCACGGTTATTACCGGACGCATTGAACCGCGCAACGAAGTGAACGTGAAACCGCAGATTTCGGGCATCATTACCGAGATTATGAAGGAGGCGGGACAACCCATACAGGCGGGTGAGGTGATTGCCAAAGTGAAGGTTATACCCGACATGGGGCAGCTTAGCGGTGCACAGGCGCGAGTTAGACTGGCCAACATCAACCTGGAACAGGCCAAAGCCGAGTACGAAAGGGAGAAGACTTTGTTTGACAAGGGATTGGTAGCAGCTCAAGAATACGAGAAGGTAAGGCAAGTTTACCAACAGGCCAAAGAAGAAAGGTCGGCCGCCGACGATAACTTACAGGTGGTGCGCGACGGCGTTTCGAAGAGCAACGCCAAGGCTAGCTCTACGCTGATACGCTCTACCATCACGGGAATAATACTCGACATCCCCGTGAAAGTGGGCAATTCGGTTATCCTAAGCAACACGTTCAACGACGGAACCACCATTGCCAGCGTGGCCAACATGAACGACCTTATCTTTAAAGGCAACATCG
>NZ_HE999457.1:35777-39223 GCF_000312305.1 Prevotella conceptionensis 9403948
AAAGGCAACATCGACGAGACCGAAGTGGGGCATGTAAAGCCGGGAATGACCATGAAAATAACCATCGGCGCATTGCAAAACCTCAACTTCACGGCCTCGTTAGAGTACATTTCGCCTAAGGCGGTAGAGTCTAATGGTGCTAATCAGTTCGAGATTAAGGCCGCCGTGCACGTGGGTAAGGGTACAAACATACGCAGCGGGTACAGTGCCAACGCCGAAATTGTGTTGCAAGCAGCCAACAATGCGCTCACCGTTCCCGAAAGTGCCATCGAGTTTAGCGGCAAAGACACATACGTTTACATCCCCAAAGGCAAGGGCAAAGAGCTTACTTACGAACGAAGAAAGGTGAAAACAGGACTTAGCGACGGCATCGACATTCAGATATTGAGTGGTCTGAAAGCTGGCGATAAGGTTCGCGGACCAAAGGTTGTTGCCCCAACAGACACTGAAAAAGACAATTAAAAAAACAATCGTTTAAATGTTACCAATATGAGAAAGCTAAAAACCTCATTGCTTTTCGCGGCCTGCGCAATGGCCTTCACTACCGCCTGGGCTAACGATGTGGACGTGAAAACATTCCGCTATGCCGGACCTTTTGACCTACCTGCGCCCGTTTTGATAGACAGCACCGACGCACAACAAAAGTCGTTCGCGTCCGAGTCGCTGCTCAACACGCCCCTTCACCTTAGCTTGGCACAGCAAGGACGCATCGTAAACGCTGGCAACATGCCCACATCTTCTGCCCCATATGCCCTACACCTGCTGCAATTCAACATCCAAAACGCAGCTTATCGCAAGGTTGGCATCGAGTTGAAAGGGCTGAAACACTACCAAGTGTATGTAGACAACAAGCTGGTTTCGCCGTCAGACGTTGCCTTGCAACCGCAAACCCACAACGTGGTGATTAAGTATTTGAGCCAAAAAGACTCTACATACAACCTCTCTGTAAAGCTAACCAACGTGGGCGACAGCCTTACAACCAACACCAACACACGCCGAACGCTCACGCTGAGCGACATCCAAAATGGCCTGCAATACTACCGCATAGGCTTGTCGGCCAACGGACGTTACCTCATCACCAACTATTACGACGTGATGGACGGCGGTTACACGC
This sequence comes from Prevotella conceptionensis 9403948, assembly GCF_000312305.1. GTDB lineage: Bacteria > Bacteroidota > Bacteroidia > Bacteroidales > Bacteroidaceae > Prevotella > Prevotella conceptionensis. The sequence continues at coordinate 36,892 of NZ_HE999457.1, forward strand.
GCTATTCGTGGCGACTGACCGACCTTAAAACGGGAACCATCATGCGCGAGACAGACGAATCGATGAGTTGGATACCCGGAACGAACCGCTTTTACACCATACGCAAGGGGCGCGAAGGGCGCGACATCATCGCTACCGACCCGCTAACGGGGCGCGAACAGACACTGGCCACGGGCATTGGCGAAGGCAACATCACGCTCGCACCCAACGGCGAGTATCTTATACTGAGCACATCGCAAGAAGGGCCAAAGGAAGATGCCGACATCTACGAAATAACACAGCCCGAAGACAGGCAACCAGGCTGGCGAACACGATGGAATTTGTCGCTCGTCGACTTGAAAACAGGACTGACCAGGCCGCTTACGTTCGGCTATCACAACGTTTCGCTCGAAGACATATCGGCAGACGGGCGCTATATATTATATATGGTGTCGCATAGTCGATTGGAAAAACGCCCCACAACGGTTTCTTCGCTCTACAAGCTAGATGTAAAGACGATGCAAACCACATGCGTTGCCCACGACGAAGGCTTCCTTTCGGAGGCGCGTTTCTCGCCCGACGCATCGGTACTCTTGGTTAAAGCCACGGCCGAGGCATTCAACGACGTGGGCAAAAACGTACCCGAAGGCAGCACACCCAACATGTACGACTATCAACTCTTTGCCCTAAACGTGAGCAACAAGGCCGTAACGCCACTCACGAAAACCTTCAATCCTAGCATCGAAAACTTCTCGTGGAATCCACGCGACGGACAAATCTACTTCACGGCATTGGATAAAGACCAGCAAAAGCTTTTCCGCCTGAACCCCAAGACGAACAAGTTTACCCGACTCGACATGCCCGAAGACTACGTTACTAGGGTTTCTTTCGCCCACAATGCGCCGCTGGCGGTGTGGTATGGAGAAAGCGCATCCAATTCGGACAGGCTTTACACACTGAACTTAGACAATGGAAAGAGCAACCTATTGGAAGATTTGAGCAAGCTGAAACTAAAAGACATTGACCTAGGAACGTGTACGCCGTGGAACTTCGTCTCGTCTCGTGGCGACACCATCTCGGGCCGTTGTTATCTTCCCCCACACTTCGACCCGAACAAAAAGTACCCCATGATCGTGAACTACTATGGTGGTTGTTCGCCCGTGAGCGTTTATTTCGAGAGCCGTTACCCCCTGCACCTCTATGCTGCGCAAGGCTACGTGGTGTATTTGGTTAATCCCAGCGGTGCCGCCGGTTTCGGACAGACGCACGCTTCGCGCCATGTCAACACCGCGGGTAAAGGTGTAGCCGAAGACATTATCGAAGGAACAAAAGCGTTTCTTAAAGCCCATCCATACGTAGACCCCAAGCGCGTGGGCTGCATCGGTGCATCTTACGGCGGATTTATGACCCAATACCTGCAAACACAAACCGACATCTTCGCCGCAGCCATATCGCATGCAGGCATAAGCGACCACACCAGCTATTGGGGCGAGGGCTATTGGGGATATAGTTACAGCGAGGTGTCGATGGCAAACAGCTATCCTTGGACACGCAAAGACCTCTATGTCGACCAAAGTCCGCTGTACAACGCCGACAAGATACACACGCCCCTACTCTTCCTTCACGGCAATGCCGATACCAACGTGCCCATCGGCGAGAGCATTCAGATGTTCACAGCCTTGAAATTACTGGGCAGGCCCACGGCATTTGTTGTGGCAAACGGCGAGAACCACACCATCATGGACTACCAAAAGCGCATAAAATGGCAGAACACCATCTTCGCATGGTTCGCTCGTTACTTGCAAAACAACCCTTCATGGTGGCAAGCACTCTATCCTGAAAAGAAACTATAACACAAAATAAACACCTTAAAATCGGGTTAAGTTCAGCGTTTTTGAACTTAACCCGATTTTGTTTTAAAGCAAGCTCTAAAACTTCCCTCATTGGATTTTAGGCCTTATCCGTGCAGAAATGAGGTCATCTTTACCACTCTCCCTTTCTTATCTTCGCTCAGGAGAATTGAAAGTCAAGCCCCCTTCAATCTTAAAAGTCAAGAACATTCCAACAACATGCACTCAAACAGAAAACAAAGACATCCAGAAACGTCTTTATGTAGAGAGCCACTTGTTCGTAAAACAAGCAACAAAATCCGCAAGAAGAACACCGCCCCACCCCATCCTTTCGCCCTATTTCACAATGAAACAGGTACTTGCAAGTGTTTAAATATACGCCAGTTCGGGATAAGAAAGTTCCCTAAAAAGTTGGTAATCTCACTATTATTTTGTAACTTTATAGCTGAAAATCAATAACTTACAAATATATATAGCGATGATTACCACTGACAAAGTTACTG
>NZ_HE999458.1:0-2555 GCF_000312305.1 Prevotella conceptionensis 9403948
AATACGTCGCCATCCTCTCCGGGAATACCGATTTATTGGAGAAGGCAAAGTTGGAAAAGAAGATTGTCGGTTTGGACAGCGAGCGGCAGGCGTTCATTCGCAGTAAGTCATCCTCCCGAAGTCGATTGGACGAAGTCGTGCGGACGGTGGACGGCAACAAGGAGCTGATAGCCCGTTTCCAAAGCGACTGGGACTTGTACCAAAGCCGTGTACAGAAGGATAAGGAGGGCAATATCCTCAACCCGATAACACTCAAAGGGGTGGAAGGAAGCACCCCGAAACGCATCGCTGCCAAACTCGCGGAAATCAACGAGAAAGCCTGCACACGGGGAGAGTATTTCAATATCGGAACACTCTACGGATTTAATCTTGTGGTCAAGACGGAATCCTCCTCTAAAGACCTTTTCGACCTTTCGCAGAACAAGTTCTTCGTGATGGGAGAAAGCGGAATGAAGTACAGCTACAACAACGGCAGGATTGCGGCAGACCCGCAACTCGCCAGTATGAATTTCCTGAACGCCTTGGAGAAGATACCCGGCTTGATTGAGAAGTTTAAGGCGGACACGGAAAAGATAGCCAAGGATATTCCCGTATTGCAGGAGGTAGTGAACGGCTCTTGGAAGAAGGAAGAGCAGCTCAAAGACCTCAAAACGGAACTTGCCGCCCTTGACCGCAAGATACAGCTCTCTCTAAAACCCATCGAGCAGGGAGAGAGTGAGCAAGAAAGTGCGGAGATGATGCAGGATGAGAAAGGAAAGACAGAAGAAATGGAACGGTCACGTCCGATTGAGCCGACTGTCGCCGCCTCCTCCGTCAGCACCTCCGTGGCTCAAACCGACAGACCGTTGGAAAGCAGCGGGCAGAGTATCTCCGCTACACAGCCCTCTATGGACGGACTGCCGCCGTCTCTGGCAGAAAAGGTGTTCGTTGTCAGACCGAAAATATAATCTGTAATGTTATCATCACATTCAAACGGCAGCCCCCGACTTGTCATTACGACAAAACGGGGGCTTTGCTGTTGCGTACAATCCGAAATTACGTATCTTTGGGCGGTCTCTTCCTCTTGCGTTTGAGGTTCTCCGTAAAGTGGGTTTGCATAAAGGCAAGGATTTCCGATTCCAAATACCACGTCTTGTGGTAAACGATGTGGAAAGGAAGTGTACCCGATGCCCGATAACGTTGCAAGGTGCGCTTGCTGATTTGGAGCATCAGACAAACTTCTTGGTTATCCAGCAGCGGTTCTCCATCTATCATCGGACGTTGGGGTATGTCGGGAGCCGTCTGTTTTAGGTCATCGAAACGCTTCATGATGCGCTCCATCCATTCAAGGAAAGTCTCTCTATCCAATAGTTCCATCCTTTATCCTCCTGCTTTTAAGTTCGAAGTTATGCCGTAGCTCTTTCAGGTTCTGAGGATTGCAGTACAGACTCTTGTTTCGTATCGCCTCCTCGATGTCATGCAGGTCGTAGTAGCAACGTCCGTAGATCATCTTGTAGCTGATTCTGTCCGCACTGCGCATACGCTGGAGGGTACGCTTGCTGATACCGAGTATCTCGGCTAACTCATCGTTGGAAACAAGGCGGTTCTCATACTCCGTCTTTGCCTTTTCTTCCTTCTCCACATACCGGAGAATCTTCTCTATCTTGCCCATCAGTTCGTGGTAGGCTTTGCTTTCGATTGTTATGACATCCATGACGCTTTGAATTTGATTATGGTGCAAAGTTCGGGAGTTAAAACCGTCCGGATTGTATGCTAAATATGTACTGAATAGAGATTTTTCTGTCTGATTCCAAAAGCCATACGACAAAAGCATCCATATTGAAGCCACAAGTACGCAGTAAAGGAAATGCTGGTTTAGAATGCTTCCTCCGTAAGTACATTTGCACAAAGTGTAACATTAAAACGGACAAGAATATGGAAGTAATAACAATCGAGAAGAAAACGTATGAAGCCATGATGGAACGTTTTCGCATTTTGACCGCCAAAGTCGATGCCCTGTGTCGGGAGTGTGACGAAAAGCGTATGGGCAGGTGGCTGGACAATCAGGATGTCTGCCAAATCCTGAACATCAGTTTGCGTACCCTGCAAACCTACCGCAGCAACCGGATGCTGCCCTATACGCAAATAGGGTATAAGATGTTCTACAAGCCGGAGGATGTCGGGAAACTGCTCGAACAATCCTCCGCTTTATGACCAATGAATAGTATCACCACTAAATCCGATGTAAAATATGGACAACGATGTAAAGACCAAGAACAACGAAGAGATTGCGCACTTTCTCAACGCGAGCGACCGCATGATAAAGGGAATAGATGTCCTGCGGAAAAAGAACAGACCTCTGCTTAACGGGCATCGCTATCTGACGGATGATGAACTGTCCCGTCTGTTGCATATCAACCGGCGCACGTTGCAGGATTATCGCAACATGGGAAGAATCTCCTTTGTTAAGTTAGGCGGAAAGGTACTCTACCGGGAAGAAGATGTAGAAAAACTGTTGCAGGAGAATTATCGCCCTCGGTTTGAGAAGCCTTGACAGAGAAATAGGCAGTAAGAAA
>NZ_HE999458.1:3672-11147 GCF_000312305.1 Prevotella conceptionensis 9403948
AAAACATTGTCGTTCAATGGTAAAGAAACAATCCGCAATTTATTTGCCTGTTTTCTTTCATCGAAGTACCTTTGCAGAAGGTAATCCCCGAAGTTCAGGTCGGATTCTGCACTGTTCGTTACCGCTTTTCCCAATTCTCACTTACAAAGGAGGTGGTAATGTTTTGGTAACGCTACTCTGTCCGAAGTTGGTACAAACCCGTCTTTTCGAGGTTTTGCACTGAAAGGCTCGAAAGTCAGAACCGACTGACTCACAAATCATTCACGCTATTTCACCTTTTCTTGAACCTTGGGGATAGATTTTCCCTTATAAACAAGCGAAACTGAACTTTTAGGAATCTCTTTAATCTCTTTTTTTATGGCTGAGGCCATTCCTTGCGTATCTCCGTCTATAGGATTCTTACCAATCCCTTGAAATACGCATTCTATCTCTCGCTCGTATTTTCCATTTACATATTTTATATTGCTATATAGACTACTGTCTTGTGTACTCTGAGTATTCGTCTTACAAGGTAATAATACCGTAAATATTAATAAAATGATTTTCATTTGCGTGTCTTTTTTCTTTTTAAAGCTTTTGATGTCCTAACTTGGGAAACCGTATATGGTCTTTGTGAATTTTGAGAATGGATGAAATTGTGAGTTTCAAAGAATGAAACAGTGTGTTCCAACGCTTGAAAGTTTTCTGAGACACGATTCTATTCATACGCATAACGGTCGATGTAGTTGTCGAAGTCCGATTCTTCGGTGTAGTCATACGCACGAAAGATGTTTAGAATGTCCTCTTGTTGCTCGGGCGTAAGGGTGAGTTATCCGTTCATGTAGCTATAGTAAGTGACCCGACTGCCGAAATATTGCAGGATGTCTCGGCGTGTCATCTACATGTTTTACATTGAGGAACAGCTTGCGAAATCCCCATGCGACACGTATCACTCGCTTTTCTACGTAGAACCTGCATTTGCCATTCTGCAAGGCATTGGGATAAATGGCGGAGCCGATCATGTTTTTTCTGTTTTCTCTCTTCATTATGTTTCCTCGACCACTTTATAAATTAACACTGTCTTGATTTTTTGTCTCCAAACCCAAACTTGTAATCCTATTGTTTCAAAATCATAAACGTGTTGATTTTGTCCCCTACCATTAACTAATAAATATATTCGCTCATGATTATTGGGAAGAATGTGAATTGTGGATAATAATTCTTGAAACGGCAAGCCGATTAATTCTACTCCCTGATAAAGACAAGAAGAAGCACATCGAATCGTATTGATCTTTCCATCATCATCGCACCAAATGTTTATTTCATCATCATAAAAATAATATGAACTATTTGTAAATGTCAATTCATTGTAAACCTCTTTTGTGTGGTTCTTATATAAATAGTTTGAAATATTAGAACCGAGAATAAAGTCGTTATATGCAGTATTTAGAATCAATCCTCTTGTATCCATTATATTACCTTTTATTTCCTTTACTATGTTCCTCACCACGCTGTTTCTTTGCAGCATTGTTTCGAATATTTCTTATCTTGTTTTCAATCTGTGTTCTCTCCCGTTTCGACTTGGATTCTCTTGCTTTCTGTTCCAAATCTTTGATCTGTTTCTCTGCTTTTAATTTGGCACGCCCACTATCGCCATGACGTTCATTCTTATTGCTATTTTGTGCTTTTTTCCCTGTACTTTGTTGTATATATAGTCCGTCTTTCTGTTTTGTGTTCTGGCTCGGTACTGCAATTTGATCTACTGCTTTTAATATTCCACCTATAATAGATATAGTCCCCCCTGCAAAAAATATCTCTACACCACCAATAACTACTACTGTTGAAGTTCCCGCAGAAGGTATAACTACAGCACCTCCAGTCCCCATAGCCACAAGTCCTACACCCATAAGTCCAGCACCTGCATATTGCAAAGATGTTCCCCATTTTGTTAAGACTCCTTCTTTTCCATCTTTATCATAGAAAATGATGGGGTTTCCGAAACAATATAAAGAGGTCATCTAGACTTTTCCCTCTTTCTTATCTTTTTCAGAAAAATCAGTATGAATGCGATATAGTTCCATCCCTCCCAACTGGTTTGTGTGGTATCGAACCTGTTGAGCACGCTCCTGTATGAGTCCATCCACGCATTAGTCCTTTCAATGCTGTATCTCTCCTTGTAAAGCAGCTCATCAAGTAACTCGTCATCTCTCCGCATACCTCTACGCTTATTGAAGGCGACGTTTGGGAACACCTCCTGCTGATGGCAACCTCGCCTGAATAGTGCAGAGTCAAAGCCGGCATCTGCATTGAGAAAGAGTCCCGATACGGACAAGCCTGAGTCCTTAATACCTGCAAACAAATCCTGAAGAACCTGGGAGATGTTGTGAAGGTCGTTGTGAGAACCCGAGACAGGCGTGGACATGGCAAGCGGTATGCCTTGCCGGTCTGTGACATAGATGGCGTTGGTGGTCGTTCTTTTCTTGCGTCCTTGGTATCCACAGCACTCCCCACCGCGAAGCGTGGTGGTGTGGCTGCCGTCCAAATCCACACTGGACATGTCCAAGAAAGACCTGTGACGGCTCAATATCATGCCCCAAACCTTTTTCCATTCGCCGTTCCTCGACCACTTGCGGAAATGGGCATACACACTCTTGTAGCTCAAAACCCTCCCCGTGAAGATGGCTGAAACGGGAAGCATGTGCCACTGACAGCCCGTTTTCAACTTGTAGAGAATGCACTGAATGACTTCCGCCAGGTCACTTTTGTCACATAACCGCGTTTTGCCACCGATAAAAATGGCAAGATCTCAGATTTTATTGTATCTTTTGTCCAGTACTTCGTACATGAGAGGAGTGTTTATCTTGGTTTTTACAGTACAAAGATAATTGACTCCTCTCAATTTGTAGAGATTTTAAAAGTCTAGATGACTTCACTTAACCCAGAACTTGCCCATCTGGTGCAAAAGAAGGAATAAAAGAGTGATTTAGATAGTTTTTTAATAACTCTCGATACCCACCACACATGAATGTGTCTGAACGAAAATCAAATCTATCTCTTTCCAGATTAAAAAAATCATAAAACCAAAGAAAATCTATTGAACATTTTCCTTTATGAAGTATAATTCTAATTGCATATATTCTCTCTCTTGGTATAAGTTGTCCATTTATTTTCTCTTCTTCCCTAATGGCGGAAATATCCCATTCAGAAACTAATTTTAGCATATATTTTGGGAAAAGGCGACTATTCGTTTCCTTTATCAGACCAGTTTCATTGGTATAAGAAACACTCTTCTGCTTATCCCATAGCGTCATATTGAAGTCACCTTGCAGGCCACTCTGTTGCATGATGTAAATGGTGTCTTGGAAGTCTCTTGTATGATCGTCCTGCCCTTGAATGCCATTCTTCCGAGTGACATAAACGTTAGCCTTACAATTAAAACAAATAAAGCTGTCTAAATATTGCCATTGAATATTTTTTACGATGCTGTCCGGGAGCTGTTTTATTTGATTATGAATTTGCTGATTACAAGCTTGCAAGTTAAAATGTGATAAGATAGAGAATTTTGAAGAGCGGATGTCTTGAGGTATATTATACCCCAGGACATAAATTATATTGATTATCAAAAGAATAAGTTTCATTATTTACAATCTTCTAATAATAAAAAGGAGTAGAAACGCTAAAAGATGCGTTTACCTTAACTTTCCTGTTGTAGAACATGCTAAATCTGTTCCAAATTATTCGAGTACTTTCTAATCCTTTTCGTTGTCCAGGACTAGCATCTATACCATAATGAGTTCGAAGGGGGATATTGTGCTCTGCTCTCAATTGATTTTCAATGTGAGTTGAGTATTTTTCAGAGTTTGGAATATTGATTCCGTTAACTGTAACCCATGTGCTTTGATCGATAGTTCCCCTCCATGTGTCTTGAATATGCGCCATTTCATGACCTAATCCAATGTAAGCTGGTCTATATTCTGTGCCATATTCATTTAAACCACCTGTTGTTAAATTTGGATTCCATAATATATAAGTTCCATTTATATCTGCTCCATTTTGTTTTCTTTGGGCAATCTCAACGCTATTAGTTGAGTTTATAAGCTCAGAAACTAAAGCATTTCCTACATCTCCTCCCGTTCGTAATTCGTTTAATGCAGATGTCAATGAATTTATAAAATTATCTGTACCAGAATATAATTCTCCATTACTATTTCGGAAACCATATTCTCCATTTTCACCTGCACTATAACTATACTTAATCCTTTCTATCCCTGCTGTTCCATTTGTAATTAAGACAGTTGTTATACTATCTCCATGAAAATCTATTGTATTCATTGGATTATTTGCACAAATATTGTAAGCAGAAAGCTGAGGGTATTTTTCAGCAAATCTATCCACTCCATACCACAAGCTTGTTACGGGATTCATATACCGTGCCCCATAATAGTACAGTCCGGTCTCTTGATCGAGTTCCTTGCCATTGAACTTATACTGCATATCCTCTGTGGATGTGTGTTCATCCACAAGGAGTTCGCCATAGGGCAGGTAGGCATCGAACTGGGTGATGTTGGCCTTGGCATCGGTGATATAAGTGGTGCTGCCGAGGTGGTCACTATGATAGAAGAAGATTTCCTCGGTGTTGGTCGTGTCTGTGGGGACATAGCCATACCCTGGCTGGGCATTGTCAGGGTCTTCGGGTTTCTGCCACTGAATGGGTGGACCAGGGACATCTCCCTTGGCGTTGAACTTCGGACGTTGCACCCAACCTTCGGGCACGCTGTGGTCGCCCAGTTCTCCGATGATGGTGTTGTAGCCATAACCGGTGTTGTCGGGATCGGCCGTTGCACCCTTCATCGTAGGCACTCCCGGTGGCGTGCCCAGCTTGCGGTAGTAGTCCTCGCGCTGTTTCTCTATCTGCAGCATGCGGGCGGCATAATCGCGCTGCCCGGCCGTTCCTTGGTCATTCATTACTATCGTAGCTTATCTTTTATACCTTTTAAATTTTCCTGACTCATACTTAAATGCAATAGACTCTTTGAAAACAAATAATGTATCATCATTTAATTGAGGAGATTCTTTTTTTAGATGAAGTTGGGCATTTATTGGTTTAATAAATAAATCTATGACATCATTGTTTACATTCCTGTTAAGTAAATAAAAGAATGTTCCATTCATAAGTATACAGCCCTTTATTTCAACTCCTATACCCCAAAAGAAATCTAAACCTAAATATTGGTCAATAATATCATTATGAGAGTCTGTATGTGAGAGTATCAGATAAATGTCATTATCCTGTTTCTGAAAAGATAAAACATATATTCCCGAAATACATTTCTCGTCATTGGTAATAGAATCGATTATGATAGATAATGAATTATTTGTTGCACAATATAATGGAATAGAAGCTCCTATACCGTTTTTACCTCTTACTAAAGAGTACGAAGTAAGACAAATCATTATACAAATTATTCGATACATATATCTATCGTTTTTGAGGTGGAACAACAACTTCATTCAATACCCCGGGTATATCATATTGGTCAAAACTTTTATATTCTATTCTATTGTAAATTTTTAATTCAATATTAGGATAGATACTTTTGGCATCTTTTGCGAATTTTATATCTCCCGGAGAATAACCTACACTCTCTGGAAGGTGTGAATGTATAGCATAATCAATAGTAAAATTATAATTATTTTTATATTTCTCAAATGTATATCTCATTCCTACTTCTGACCCCTCTTTATGTGAGGTTGAAATAAGATTGAAACTCGTATTGTCCTTTGAAGAGACTTTTGTATTAGACCATTCTACATCTGAGTTTTTTGCGAGAAACTCAAAAATATTAGATGCTATTTGCTCATCATCAACTGTATATAAATCAAACTCATACGTAGATATTTTATTCCCGTCGGCATCCTTTGATGTTCTACCTTGCACTTGTGTGGTAGTTTTACTCTCATTAAAGGACTTTGGCACATCAATCTTTGTGTTTTTATCTATTCCTCCTTGTCCATCATATGCAAAAATGGTATTAAAGTCATTGCTATTTTCTTCTATAAGTTTAATTTCTCCATCAAGATTCAATATATAATCATTTTTTCCATTGGGATCTATTAAATTGATGGGATTATTATGACAATAAATATATGGACTAATTTCTGGATACTTCTCCGCCAATGGGTCTACCCCCAGCCACATGGAGATATTGGGATCCATGTATCTGGCTCCGTAATAGTATAAACCAGTTTCTTCGTCTAATTCCTTGCCGTTGAACTTATACGGCATCTCCTCCGTAGACGAGTGTTCGTCAACGAGCAGTTCGCCATAAGGCAGGTAGGCATCGAACTGGGTGATGTTGGCCTTGGCATCGGTGATGTAGGAGGTGCTGCCGAGGTGGTCACTATGATAGAAGAAGATGTCCTCATGATGTGCGGTGTCGGCAGGCACGTAGCCATAACCTGGTTGCGCATTGTCAGGGTCTTCGGGTTTCTGCCACTGAATGGGTGGACCGGGAACATCCCCCTTGTCATTGAACTTCGGTCGTTGTACCCAACCTTCGGGCACGCTGTGGTCACCCAAATCTCCAATAATGGTGTTGTAGCCATAACCGGTGTTGTCGGGGTCGGCCGTTGCACCCTTCATCGTGGGAACACCGGGCGGTGTGCCTAAGGACTTGTAATACTCCTCGCGCTGTTTCTCTATCTGCAACATGCGGGCGGCATAGTCTTTTTGGCCTGCCGTAACGTTGTTGCTGCTGATGCCATAGACGTTGCTGAACTTGCCTGTTCCCAGTTTGGAGGCAATTCGTTTGTCGCCGATGAAGTAATGCTTGGTAAAGCGGTTCTTCGTCACAGTGATAATCGGGGCAGGATAGATGGTGTAATCTTCCGTTTCGTGGAACGTGATTCCCTGCGGCGCACCATTTACATATACGCCTTCGAGGTCGCCGTGGCTCTTGACGATACGCTCGCCGGCAGCATTATAGGTGTATCGGCTGGTCTTACCATTGTCCGACAAAACCATCAGGCGGTTGTCCTCGTCCCAATACATTCTCCGCTCGGTGTTCAGGCTGTCGTTCTCCACCAGCGTGGGATTGCCGTTGGCATCGTATGTATAATGCTCATGCCCAATCTGCGTGGGAGCCGTGGGGTGGTTGCTGTCCTCGTACTTATAGGTAAAGTCGTAAGACTGCGCCGTCTTTGAGGAGTTCACCTTCTGCACCTTGGTGAGCGGCTCGCTCATCCGTCCGAAGGTCATCGTCATCTCATACTTCGCGCCCTTCGCCATTCCGTTTGCCTTTATCAGACGGTTAAGGTCGTCGTAGGCATAAGTGTGGTTGAAAGCGCCACCGAGTTTCGCCTTGCTGTTATTGCTATTGTTATTACTATTGTTGTTATTACTATTGGCCTGTGCCGGATCTACAGCATTGACAATGCCTAAGATATTGTCCACAGCATCGTATTGGTACTTGTTGGTCATAATCGCCGTACCTGCA
>NZ_HE999458.1:11547-18653 GCF_000312305.1 Prevotella conceptionensis 9403948
TCGTTTCGATCATCGGCCCGCCGTCATGGGAGACGATGCCGTAGGCCGTGGTGGTCATAGCCCCGTCGGGCAGCGTAACCTTCGTCGTGCGGTCGTAGGCGTCGTATTCGGTGGTTGCCTGCATAATTGTTTGCTATCACTAAACTTCTTTAATCTATTGTTATTCTTATCGGAACAATCACAGCAATTGGATTCGCTGAAAACACAAGAATATCTTGCTCAACTTCCCTTAGCACTCTTAACATTTCCTTGTTAAAAGAATCTGTCAAACCACGAATAAGCCTAAGTTCTACAATGTTACATTTTGGCATAGCAAGTAAAAGCACACCCGCTGTACCTGGTGTGAATGTCTCATCATCAACGCGGAATTTACTCAAAATTTTGTCTCTTAATTTAAGTGTCGTTTGGATTTCAACGTTCCAAGTTGTACTATCAATAATTTCTCCTTTCCTTGAGAAGTAACAATATCTTACGACTTTATTATTAAATCGCCAAATTTGTTTGTACTTAAGCCCTTGAACATCATATAATACAATGCTTTCTTTATCCTTATCAGAAATAGAAATTCTATTTTGTCCACAAGAGGCATTAGAGATGAATAATAGCATATATATGCACAAGCGGATTTTATTTCTCTTTAAAATTACGAATGGATTCATGTTCTCTTTCCTTTATTTGATTTTCTAGTTCTATATTGCCATCCTGCGTTCCTGTTGAGCCACCATGACGAGGGTCTTTGCCAATTAAATACATATACAAATGGCCACCAAATTCATGACCAACGGCTTTAGCTTGTTCTTCTGGTGTTGCAAATGGGTTTATAAAAACTTTAAAGTTCTTTGAGGGAGAAATCTCCCCACCAGGAAATGCCTTTTGCTCATCTGCAGGACGCAAAGTTGCGCCTAAATTAGCAGATACCTCTATCTCATCTTTAATACCTTGCTTCAATAACGTGAGAGAATATAGCTGTCTTTGTTCCTCTGGTCCAGAATATTTACTCATAAAATCCTGATATGCATTTGAGCGATTAGGTTCTTTAAAATCTTTAGACTCAATTTTTCCTGAAGAATCCATATACATATATGTTTTCGAGGTCGCGTCAAAGTCTACAGTTCTTCTGTCTGAAAAAATTCTCTTTAAAATGTCAAGATTCTTACTCGTGGGGTATCTTCTACAAGCGTCTTCTACGGAACTTAAGTCAAGATAAAGGTTCTTATCCAACACTATTACCGAACGGGCTCCTGCGGGTAGACTAGAAAGCAGTACAGAAAACGATGCAGCGTTAGCAACATGTACTTTTGCTCCATCTGAATCCATCAACTTTACAGGGTTTCCTATACAATATACATACCCGCCAACACTCGGATACTTCTCCGCCAAAGGATAGAATATGTATATCAAATTGATCTTGAATTGGTAAAACGCCTAAAAACAAAAAAAGATAAAACTACCAAAATCTGTTCCTCCATATGGATACAGAATCTCGAGATTGTTTGAATACAGCTTAAGTTTCTCTAATGCAATTTTTGTATGTCGTATGTATCCATATCTATCATATTCTACGAATAAAGCCTTGTGCAAGGCATCTTTCAATTGTTCTTTATCAATAAATTCGGTTGAACAGACAAGCAGATTTTGCGTTTCATAGGTTTGCGAAAAAAGAAATTTAATAATACGTGTAACTTCTTTTTCCCCTTGAATCCTTAGGATACCTACAAATACGATGTAAGCGTTATCTATCGAAATGTGAGATATTGTAATATCATTTTCAAATTTGTATGAATCAAAATCAAAGCGAAAGGTCTTTCTAAGAAGAGGGGTATCTCTCATCGCTTTGGAATATGTTATTATAGCAATATCTTTTATATCCCATTTTGATAAGAAACCGTAAAACTGGTTGGCGAAAGAAATATAATTTTCTTCTTTTGCATCCCCGATATAATCATAATCAATAACTTCTATTGCTTTTGCTTGCAATGATTGTATTTGAATAGGAATACTTAAATCTTCTGGCAAAGGATATTTTTTTAGTGTATACAGCATCACTTTTCCTTGTTTGGAATGTAAGGATAATGGTTTTCTAACTGGTTATACGAGAAGAACCTTTTCTTTGATGAACATTATAAAGCGGTTCTTCGTCATAGTGATAATTGGTGCGGGATAAATGGTGTCATCTTCCGTTTCGTGGAACTTCAGTGCAAGCCGAGTGTAGAGCAAGCTCGCTTGTTTTGCAGAGGCGCAGCCCGAAGTCGGGGATAGCCAAAGGGTGATTCCCTGTAGGGCACCATTGATATATACGTCTCGCCTCTCGACACATCCTCTACTAATGTGAGGCTGTCCGCATGGTTGTTTTTCGTTTCAAGTTCCTCTCATCTTTTATTTTCAAAGACAACATCACTTTTAATGTAGGGTGTGAAAAAAGTATCTGGTCGTTCCATGATTTTTTTTTGGAATTTGAATAGTAGATGAATAGGCCATTGTGTAGGAAATTAAAAACAAGGTCGTATATAACCACCCCATCTAACACCACACTGTCAGTTGGATTTGTATTTTTCCACATAGATGCGTCATTGTCGAATTCATACAAAGAAGACAAGTTGGAGATTATGTAGAGGCGGCAATTGTTTATATCTAAATATGATGTGCTTTTTTCGGGGGGAAGCAATCTTGGATAGCCAGGACCCAAAAAATAACCTGAAGTTTTTATTCCAGACATGGTTTGTTCCATTGCCTCAGTGAGAATGAATGTATTATACTGAGGATGACTATCCATGTATGAAACCACAATGCTGTAGACTTCATCTTTTAATTGGGCATGCACACCTTCCTTTTTACTTGATTTATAACAAGAGCACAATAGGATGGATAATAACATTACAGATAATATACTTCTCATTTAATTTATTTTTTAGTAGGGGGGATATCCTCTTAACCAAGATGATAGTGTTATCTTACCAGACAGTAAATCTTTTTTCGAGTATATCCAAAGGGTGATTCCCTGCGGGGCACCATTTACATATACGCCTTCGAGGTTACCGTGGCTCTTGACGGTACGCTCGCCGGCGGCATTGTAGGTGTGTGGCTTGTTTTGCCTTTGACCGACATAGCTGCATTTGTAGGCGGGTACGAATCTACCTATTTTTAATTCTCAACTCGTTCATTTTAGAGCATACTCTCATTTGATAATGTGAAATGTCTCCCTAAGCGTGATTGGCTAATTGGCTTTCCTACAACACTGACCATATCGGCTGAGATCTCATCATTATGATATAGGTAGGAATGTGATACATTACCATTTTGTATTGGTATCATCTCTACGCTACTTTTATAGTAGTTAACGTTCCTTACGGTGTGACAGCCTGCAGAATTAAGGCAGGAAACTAAAGATTCAATATCTTTTGTCTTCAAGTTTAGAGCAGCCAATTTCTTTTGATACTTTAAGTGATTTCTTCTGACGTTTTCTAAAACATACTTTCTCTCACCTATTATATGAGGGATTAGAATAATATGAATGTCGTCTTTACAGTCGTTCAACTCTATTTGGACCTGGAATTTCTGTATAATGACAGATGGAATCTGTTCTTGATACAAAGAAACAAATTGAGTAAAACATTCTTCGTTCCGTATAAAGTTTTCTATCAAGTATTGCCTTGAACACGATGCACTTCTTTTACAGGAGTTACTAGCACTCAGTAGAAGCAACATCAACAATAATCTTATTTTCATTTCCATGACAAAAAAATAAATGACGCCTAATAAGGACGAAATCCCACAAGGCATCATCATGATGTACCTGTTTAATTATTTCCTTGTTTTATAGTAATTGAACCCTAACCTAATCCATCGGTTGTCTGTCGGATTGTCACCATATGGGAATCCTAATTCATAAACCCCAATCAGTCATTTTATGTGGATAGGAGAGTGTTTTTTTAGGAATGAAATCAAGCCACGTTGTTTCATGTTATGATATTGGAGTTCATAAGTTCGTTTATTCCAAGTCATCGTTATTTTAGATATATTGGTAGAGATGTAAGAAGTAATTCTTTTTTCATTCCTTACCGCATTTTCTATATGAAAAATCAGTGAATCCTGTAATTCTCGATTTAGAAATACACTATCCTTTTTCTCAAAGACACTATCTACCGGAGTATGCCACGTCTTTTTTAAATTGTCGAAGCTGGACAGTAAAACATGTTTATATTTAGTAGTCCTTAGATAGTCTCCATTGATTATTATTTCATAATAAACAGTACTATCACCATACACGTCATAGACACATTTAAATTTAGACAAGGGAGAGGTGCACCCCCCTGTCACAACAACAAATAGAATAGGTAGAAAAAATTTAATCATCTGAGATATGTGATAAGCGCTGTTGAAAATGATGTTCTCTACGCAACATGTTTTCTGTGTATTTATACTTATTCCTATACCGACCCAACCCTATGGTTTGCAACTCCTCTACAGACTGTTTCTTTTCTGTAACAAGATATGTTCCGTCAGTATATTTGTAATCCTCTTTTTCCGAAGTGGATATACCTTCCATATATCTGAGACTGTGGATAAGTTCATGCATCTGCGTGGGAGCGGTGGGATGGTTGCTGTCCTCGTACTTATAGGTGAAGTCGTAAGACTGCGCGGTCTTTGTGTAGTCCACCTTCTGCACCTTGGTGAGCGGTTCGCTCATCCGTCCGAAGGTCATCGCCATTTCATACTTCGCACCCTTCGCCATTCCGTTTGCCTTTATCAGACGGTTAAGGTCGTCGTAGGCATAAGTGTGGTTGAAAGCTCCGCCGAGTTTTGCTTTGTTGTTATTGCTATTGTTCTGTGTCGGGTCTACGGCATTGGCGATACCCAAGATATTGTCCACAGCATCGTATTGGTACTTGTTTTCCATCACAGCCCTACCGTCCGCCGTAAGGTTCATCGCCTGCAGACGTTCACGCTGTTTGTCGTAGGTGTAGGTTGTTTCCGTGCCGTTGCCGAGCTTGGTATAGACAGTATGGCGTACACGCCACAAGGTAGCCGTGGCTCCTGACGACACGCTCACCAGCAACATTGTAGGTTTACCAGCTTGTCTTGCCATTGTTTATTAAAGGTTTCACTACTCCTGATAATCAAAGTTTATAACTTTTGCTGAATTAAGATCAGAGAAGTCTTCTACAAAGTTAGAATAATATATTAATGTGAGTATGTTATTCTTTAATTTTAGTTCTACAGAATACATCATTGGATTATCAAAAGTGAAAATCGACTTCTTTTCTTTTGTGGAAATATTGTATGCGAACAAAGTGTCTGCACTCATGTACAAACAAAACAATCCACTATTGTCAAAACAAATAGCCTCTGAATTTTCGAGATTATTCTCTATACAATATGATAACAACTCGTCTGTATTAAAATAGCGAATTTCTCCTGTTGTCGAAAAATCATCTTCATTTTGATATTTTATAATGGGAAAAATAATCCCTGTGGTTCTCGAATTGTACAGAATATCTCCGACAGACAAAATGCTGTCTATCAAATAGACAGTCTTTTTATCTTTGTTTAATTTTAGTCGAAAGTAATTAGTTTCTCCCTTATCCGATGTCACAAGCGGCTGTAAAACACAACTTGTTCTTTTATTAATATGGATTATCTTGTATCCTTCTAAATCAACATACGAAATGCCAAAGGATTTCAGTAGGGTATCCTTTTCCATAGAGTGTAGAATCTTGACCGTGGGCTCATTGCAGAATGAGCTACAACATATGGAACACGTCATTGTGATAATAAACAACAAATATTTCTCCATTGATAAACAAACTATTATTCTTTGTTAGACTTCTTTTGTTCATGCTTTTGATGCTGTTCTACAGCAACAGCCGTTTTTGGTGTATCATTAGATGACTCAGGAGTATAAAGAGGAATATTATCCCCATGTTTATTTTTATAGGTATCATTAACGTCAATAGCTTCATCGCGGCTCTTATACCCATAATCAGTTTCGTTCCCATAGAAATGAACCAGATCTGGATTATTCTTGAAATGAGCTCCATATTCAAAACCATATTCCTTGCCAAACTCTGTGAGTTCTTTTATCAAATCTCCTTTTTGCTTATAATTTGCTTTTGTTAGTCCAATTGCTGAGATATTAAAATCTAGAGCAAATCCTCCACTGTGAGCACTTTTTTTGCAGGTCTTGCTTTTAATCCTGCACGCTGCCCCTTATCCCAATTTGCCCGCATTTGCTGCTGTTTTGTTCTTGATCTGAAAGCTGATGTAACAACGACACCATATTTCTTATTCATAGCACGAGTAAATGTATAAACTTTTGCTGCAATTTTACTGTCAACCTCTATTGTCTTAAATTTTGTCCCCTTCTTATTTGCAGGAACTGTTACTTTCTGTAAATCTAATCCTTGTATATCAATAAATTTCACAGGATTTCCTGCACAATAAACATATCCACAGATGGAGGGATATTTCTCTGTCAGAGCATCCACCCCGTACAACAAACTCGTTACTGGGTTCATATACCTCGCCCCATAATAGTACAGTCCCGTTTCTTGGTCAAACTCCTTGCCGTTGAACTTATACGGCATTTCTTCACTACTGCTGTGTTCATCCACGAGCAACTCGCCGTAGGGCAGGTAAGCATCAAACTGGGTGATGTTGGCCTTGGCATCGGTGATGTAAGAGGTGCTGCCGAGGTGGTCACTATGATAGAAGAAGATTTCCTCGGTGGTGGTGGTGTCGGCAGGGACATAGCCATAACCCGGCTGCGCATTATCGGGATCTTCGGGCTTGTTCCATTGGATGGGTGGACCGGGAACATCTCCTTTCTTGTTGAACTTCGGTCGTTGCACCCAACCTTCGGGCACAGAGTGGTCGCCCAGCTCCCCGATGATGGTGTTGTAGCCATAACCGGTGTTGTCGGGATCGGCCGTTGCACCTTTCATCGTAGGAACACCAGGAGGTGTGCCTAAGGACTTGTAATACTCCTCGCGCTGTTTCTCTATCTGCAGCATGCGGGCGGCATAGTCTTTCTGGCCTGCCGTAACGTTGTTGCTGCTGATGCCGTAGACGTTGCTGAACTTGCCTGTTCCCAGTTTGGAGGCAATTCG
>NZ_HE999459.1:0-2311 GCF_000312305.1 Prevotella conceptionensis 9403948
CCTACATCTTTAATAACAAAGACCTAGGAGAACCGACGGTTCTTAATGTTCTACCCAAACGCGCTCATCTCAGAAAAGACAAGCACATCTGCTCTTGTACTACTACTGTCTATGTAAATCTTTCAATGAACTCTTTTTCAATTGCTCACGGAGAACTTCGTTCCCGAAAGCGGATGCAAAGGTATACACTTTTTCGTTTCTCGCAAAACATTCACAAGAAAAACATTCATTCCAATTTGATATTTAACATTTTGAAACATTTTAAACATTCAAAAATACCATTACACCTTATTTATATAAACCGAAAGTCCTCGCAAAGAGAACAAAACTAAAGTGCAATATGAACAACAAAACATCATGGCATAGGCAAACCACACCCTTCGGTTTAGCAAGCTGGGCGAGCTATTAGGAACTCGGGAGGGAACAGAGTGCCCCAACCAACTAGATAAAACTGCCTGGATAGACAAACAAGGCAGAGCTTGTACGATGGAGAAAAGCAACCCTAAGCACGGCGAATAAAACCAAGCCTTACCAATAAACCCAACCACAAAAGTACAGAAACGCAATGCAACAACACTACACCCGCCACACTTATGTAATATTTTCGGCAAGGATTTTAACATGATGGCTGCTGTTTTTGCCTACCAACCGCTCACCCTGCCGCAAAAAATCGATTCTCGCGAAGGTTTGTTTTAATGCAAAAAAGGGTTAGTTTGTGAATACGATAAAATGAATATTTATTTCAAAACACCGCCATTTACACCACATTTGGGGCATTTTGCCGCTAAATACACTGCGTTTTGGTGCTAAATGCAGTGCAATATGGTGCTAAACGCAGTGCGTTTTGGTGCAAAACGCAGTGCGTTTTGGTGCAAAATGCAAGGCGAAATGGTGTAAAACGCAGGGTAAAATGCTGCTAAACGCAAGGCAAAAAGCATAAACATCCACTGCAATTGCATAAACAAAACCTTTTAGAGCGATGAAAAACATGGCCGAAAAGGGCAAAATAGGGGTTAAAAAACGGGGTTTTAGGGGTAAAATGGGGGTAATTGGACTTGAAAAAACACGAGCATTCAACCAAAATAGAAAGGCAAAATGGTACAAAATGCAGGTTCTTTTCTCAAAGGAAGACAAAGCAAAAGGCATAAAAAGCTAGAAATAGTGTCCAATTACCCATTTTTCGACCTTTATTCTCGCTAGAACGGCGCAAAATTTAGAGCAACATTGTAAAAACAAAGCAAAAAATTAACTTTTAAAGCTGATGTGTTTGCGGGTTGACGT
This sequence comes from Prevotella conceptionensis 9403948, assembly GCF_000312305.1. Taxonomy (GTDB): domain Bacteria; phylum Bacteroidota; class Bacteroidia; order Bacteroidales; family Bacteroidaceae; genus Prevotella; species Prevotella conceptionensis. Next base: position 1,282 of record NZ_HE999459.1, read on the forward strand.
ATTCAGCAACTGGTGGGTCTTCGAGAGTTTATGCGTTAGCAATCTTCTATGCCTGCGCGTGGTGAGAGTATCAGCTTATCCCCCTCATAAGTGCGAAACCGAGTTTGCAAGCCCCAAATGCGCAAGTGTGTTTTTCGCACGTTTGTGCGCCGGTAAGGTTTTGTACATACAAGCCGCAAGGGCTGTAAACTTTTAAAACGATAGAATAAACGCGCACCAACACAAAAGCTAGACGTAGCCCATCGGCCGACATCGCCTTGCAAACAGGCGGCAACACCCCCACTTTTCCCCTCCTCTCAGCAGCCTACCTAAAACTAGGTATTTTGCATTTTCGGTAACATTTGTTACTTTTCTTATGGGTTTGCAACTCTAACTTTGCGGCAAAATTAGCAAAAAAGATGGATGCACGTTTGAAGCTTGGTTTAGCATTTTGGTTCACCGTGATGAGTTGCATGGCGGTAAGGCCACCTTACCATCTACGCACAGCCCTGCCAAACGCCACAGACAACGACAGCACCCAAGCCGATAAGGCACGAAACACGCTGCCACGCGTGGTAAACCTCAAAGAAGTAAACGTGCTGGCACCCCGACAGCTAACGCAACCCACCGTGGCACAAGCCCTAAACGAGCAACGGCTCATTGCCGGAAGCACTTCGCTGGTGCAGATGTCGCCCTTACGGCAACGGCTGTCTACGCTGAAAGATGCGTTGGCCATGCAACCAGGCGTCATCATTCAAGAGTTCTTCGGCCTGAACGACCAACCCCGACTCAACATCCGCGGTTCGGGCATCCAGAGCAACCCACAACGCCGAGGTGTGTACCTGCTGCAAGACGGCATACCCGTGAACTTTGCCGACGGCTCGTACATCATCGGCGTGATGGACCCCCTGACGGCCCATTTCGTTGAAGTGTTTAAAGGAGCCAACGCCCTAAACTTCGGTGCGAGCACCCTTGGCGGAGCCATCAACTTCGTTTCGCCCACGGCCAACAAGCAACATGGGGCTAACACGCTCGTAGAGGTAGAAGGCGG
>NZ_HE999459.1:2810-7258 GCF_000312305.1 Prevotella conceptionensis 9403948
AAGGGACGGACCACACGCTTTTCGTGGAATGTGGCCGCCTACCGTTCGTGGGTACACAACGAAATACTGGAAGTGAAAGACTACGTACGCGGCATTAAGCGCACCGAAAACTATCCCACTACCCTACATCAGGGCGTGGAAGTGGGGCTAAACGCCGTTATTGCCGACAATCCGTGGGGCATAAACGCGGGTAAGCTGACCCTTGGCGGAGTGTACGATTACAGCGACTTCCGTTTCAGCGGCGGCAAATACCAAGGCAAACGCCTGGCGGGCATACCCCAACACTATCTGAACCTGTCGGCCGAATACGAGCATTCGTGCGGTCTTAGCCTTGCGGCACAAGTGGAATGGAAACCAGGCGACACCCCCATCGACCACACCAACACCATGTTTCAGCCCGCATACCGCGTGTGGAACGTGCGTGCGGCCTACGCACTGGGCAAAAACATCAGCCTATACGTGGAGATGAAGAACGTGGCCAACAGCCGTTACGCCTCCAGCTACGTTATCAGCGACGAGATACATAACCCGCCCATCCCCTTCCCCAACTTCTCTGCAAAGCAGATGGCATTCTTCATTCCCGCCCAGCCGCGCTGCATATTTGGGGGCATAACGTGGCAAATGTAGGCTTTGCCGCCTTAATCAACAGAAATGTTTTACACCGTTGAACTTAACAAATAACCATCATGACCGAGAAAAAAATGAACATGGAGCAAGGCCATTGGGTGCTTGCCAAACTTGGAAAAAGGGTGCTTAGACCAGGAGGACGCGAACTTACCGCCCAAATGTTAGAGGCAATGAACATCAACGAGACGGACGACGTGGTGGAGTTTGCACCAGGATTGGGGCAAACGGCACGCCTAACCGTAGCCCATAAGCCACACTCGTACACCGCCGTAGAGCTGAACGAAGAGGCCGCCAGCCGTGTTCGGCACAACGTAAACTACGCCAACATACGCGTAGTGGCGGCCGATGCCGCACAAACAGGGCTGCCCGATGCCTGCGCAACAAAGGTGTACGGCGAGGCGATGCTCACCATGCAGAGCGCACCGCAGAAAAACGCCATCGTAAGAGAGGCGGCACGACTGCTGAAAGCGGGCGGACTGTACGCCATTCACGAAATCGTAATCTGCCCCGACGACGCGGGTGCCGAGCTACAACGCACCATTGAGAAGGACCTTGCACATAGCATCAAGACCAATGTGCGCCCACTAACGCTCTCGGCATGGCGCGCCGTGCTTGAAGAAAACGGCTTTGAGGTGGTATGGACGAAACAAAGTCCGATGCACCTGCTGGAATGGCGCCGCGTGGTGGCCGACGAAGGATGGGGCGGTTTCCTGCGCATCGTTTGGCGCATGCTTCGCAATGCCCCTGCCCGGAAACGCGTTTTGCACATGCGGAGCATATTTAGGAAGCACGACAAGAACATCCAAGCCATCTCGATGGTAGCGCGAAAACGGGCTTAGCGATGGTTGCACACAACATATCCCAACTGCGCGGGGCGGCCATTGGGTTTGCGCTGGCCCTCCTTACAACAACGTTTGTGGGGGCATGCACCGACGACATGCGCTCGCCCGACCTGGAACAGGCCGACCAACTGCTGCCCAACCGCAACGAATATGCCGACTCTAACCTGCACACCCAAGCGCAAGCCAAACTTGTGGCAGGGCTGTACGACTCGCGCCTCGACCTTATTTACTACGATGCCGACCGCACAACGCCCCGCCTTTACTTTACAGGCGGCGATGCAATAGTGCCGCTCACCGCAAACAACAACGGGTGGTTGCAACTCCGTGTGGTAGACTTCCACACCCAGTTCATGCCGCTCTACATGTCGATAAACATGAAACTGGTGCTCACCGACACGCCTAGCGACACCATCCGCCTTGCAGGCAAAGACGGCTCGGTGCATACGAGCGACCACGGAAAAACCATCGGGCTGCCGCTTCCCGAAAGCGACGATGCCGAAATGGAGGGCTTTTACATCAAATCGAAAGGCGAAATATACGCCATCATCGACCTGATGTTGCCCGTTCCGATGAAAATCAGGTGGCACGGTAAGAAGCAAATACCAACGCCATAACCGCTTATCGGCGCATGGAAAACGGCTGTGCCTACGCCGAAAACACGTGGCAAACAATATGTTTGTCCATACGTCAGCCAATATTATTCACCTTGCTCCATCTTATGTTGGGGCTAAAAACCTATAGATAAATGAGAATTACAAGTTTAAAAAATCTTTCCGCGCTGTTCATCATGTTCGCCCTGGCCATGAGTCTTACCACAGCTTGTAGCAAATCAGACGACAATGAAGGTGTAAGCGAAGCAGTTGTCAATAGCATGGCAGGTACATACAAGGCCACCATAGCTCCCACAATGGGTAACAAAAAAATGGCCGAAGGGCCGCACACCATATATATAGAGCGCGTGGCAGGTACGCAACAAGTGCGCATGCACTACGAGAACTTCAACGCGCCTTTCCTTGATGGAAATGGCAAACCTAGCGAAACGGCACGCATGCCTTTCGACATGACCGTCGATTTTACTTTCGTTGCCACCCCAGGAGAGAACGGAGCCGTTGCACTTAAGTCAATAAAGGGGTATTTTAAGGCTGCGCCTCACAACGGGAGTTCGGTAGATCCAAAGCAGTTGCCTGGTGGAATAGCCATCCCAAACCCCAATGGGTTTGAAACCGACAAAGCTACTGCCGAAGGAACGTGGAAAGACAACAAGCTTGTTCTGCGCATCTTGCCCAACATCCTACCAGTGGTGGTGAATGTTGAAGCGGCTAAATGACGGCAGGACCAACCCTATCCCCACAAACTAAATCAAAAAATAGAACAACTATGCCAAACTCAAACAAAGCACTCATCCAAGCCCAGCGTTGGTTTGCCATCGCATTTACAGGCCTGTTCGCCTTTTTCCTTGTAGGCTGCACCACGTCCGAGCTAGACGAAAACGAGCGCGCACTTGTGGCCAAACAGCAACTGGCCGACAAATTCGACCAACTTTTCAACCTCGCCTTCGAGTCGCCAGACAAAGCCGAGGAGCAGTTTAACAAATTCGTGCTAAGCGATCTCGTAACCGACGACCACAACCTACTGGCCGACGACGATGTCCGCGCCTTTCAAACACTGGTGCAAATTGCCGTAAGACTTAACAGAGACGCTCGCGACGTACCTTCAAAGATGAGCCAAAACACGCTGTTCGACATGTACATTGCGCGCAACCAGTTGCTCATCTCGAGCGGAAGCACGCTCTACGAGCTGCCCTACCGCCTGCGTAGCGGCGAGAGATACCAACGATTGAAAGAACTTGTGGCACAGGTAGACAAAGAAACACAGAAGTATGTAGACCAATTGAGCAGCAAAACGCAAGCTCCACCCAAAGACATCACCGGCACACAATGGACCTGGACGTTCGACATAGACAGCATTCGAGAAAACGTTGCCGACCTGAACGAGGGCGTGTACAAGTCGATGAAAGAGTTCGCCTTCGACTTTACGCTTAATGCCGACAATACAGTGAAGGCCCAACGTTTCTTTCTTTTGCCTGCCGTTGAGGAATACAGCAAACGCTTCAACGGCGATGGCGACTGGCTCGAAGCTAACATGAGCGAAACGCCCATGCGCTACGCCACCTACGGCGACAAGATATTCTTCCGCATCCCAATGAAGAATACTTCCAACTTCTCTGATGGGTATGGTGATGTGAAGCGCGAATGGTACTACGAGTTTACCTATCAACGTAATGGCAAGAACCTCGTTTTGAGCCAGCCCCGCATCGGGTTGTTCGTTCAAATCAAGCAATTCCTAACCTCGTATGCCGACAAAACGTTCGAAGCAAGCTATCCCGAACCCTTTAAGCAAATAACCCTAACCCCGAAAAAATGAGCCCTATGCCACGCTTTAAGTTGCTAGCCATATTGCTCTCGCTATTGTTTTCCCTTTCGGGGTGCATCGGTCGGGAGCTAGACGACAACGACACTTTCCAACAGGCGCAACCCTCTGAGATGGATGCCGACAACGCTTGCTGCTTTCGAAGATATTCGTGATAGACGAAAGCAACACCTACCTGTGGTTCGACCTGCACAACGAGGTGGCCAATTTCTCACAACCCGAACTGCTCCTGCCCACAGACAACGGTGGAACGGAGGCCACTTTGCGCATTCCCCTGCGCGGCCTGCTTTACGAATACCGCGCCAACGAGCACACGCTAACGTTTAAGCGCGTGCCGCCAAGGTTCCTAAACTGGGGCGAAACAACGGCTTCGTTCGTCTTCAACCTCACGCAAACCGATGGCGGCAGCATATTGTTGCCCGGTGGAAAAACGCAGAAAGGCTCGAAACCCACGTTCGAACTTGCCCTCAAGTCTATCCTCATAGACGGCGCGCAAGCTCCCATAGCGGTGGGAACGCCTTTCAATGCCGACGGGAGAACCATCAAGAT
>NZ_HE999459.1:7290-9222 GCF_000312305.1 Prevotella conceptionensis 9403948
ATGAAAATACATTCACATACAACTGCCGATGCCCTTCGTGGACAAACCATCCGCGCCGCGTTGGCGCACCGCAAGCCAGGCGTTTTGCTTGCTTGGGCACTCTTGTTTGCGTGCTTCGTGCCCGCAACAGTCTGCGCGCAAGCCGTTGTTAACGACACCACACGTGCGCACAACATTAAGGAAGTGGTGGTGAAAGCCAATCGCGGAGCGCGTGCCGTGGGCATGATTAAGCAAACGGCGGAGCAACTTAAAGTGGAAATGCCTGCCGACATGACCGACCTTGTGCGCTACATGCCTTCCGTGGGCGTGTCGATATCGGGGTCGCGCGGCGGCATGCGGGGCTTCGCCATGCGCGGTGTAGAGGCCAACAGGGTGGCAATAAGCGTAGACGGGATATTACAACCCGACATCCAAGACAATGTCGTGTTCAGCTCGTATGGCCTTTCCAACGCCTCGCGGATAGACTTCGACCCCTATCTGGCCTCATCGGTAGAGATACAAAGGGGTGCAAACTCGTTCGTATCGGGCAACGGAGCGCTGGGCGGAACGGTGAACTACAACACCAAAAACGCACGCGACCTGATAACGAAAGGCCAATGGGGAGGGTTCGCCCACGCAGGATATAACGGCAAAGACAACCTACGGACGTTCATCGGAGGGGCAGCAGCCCTGTGGAAACAATGGGAAGCGTTGCTCATGGTTACCCGCCGCGACGGCAACGAGTTGCGAAACTTCGCCCACGGAGCGCGAACCCGCAACATCACCTCTACCCAAACAGACCCCACCTCCTTTGCACAACACGCCTGGTTGGCCAAACTTGCCTATGCGCCCAACGAGCACCACCGCCTTGATGCGGCCTTCTACGCGATGAGCCGAAAGGCAGATGCCGAGGTTTGGACACTCGAACCCATAGACGCTTTCACGGCAGAAGGCAAGCCTTATTATTATTCGCACGACCAATCGCTCACCCGACAGGCTTCTGCCGGCTACCGCTTCACGTCAGACGAAGCACTGGTTAAGAAGTTCGCTGCCAGGCTACACTATCAGGTTTCGTATCTCGACGCCACTACCTGGACCGACTATTACCGTCCAAACTTCGACAAGCACAACGGCAACATGACCCTGTTGCACGAGGGCAAGCGCGACAAATACCGCGCACAAGAGATTGGCGACGCCCTGTTACGCCTCTCGGCCGACACCCGCAAGCTGCCTCTTGGCGCGCTAGGCCAACACAGCCTAAACCTAACTGCCACCACTTCGCTGCGCAATTACAACTCGCGCAACGTGGATGTGGAAAATCCCGTAGCCGCAAACAACGTAGACGGCTACACCGTTAGGCACGGAAAGGTGTACCTTTTGGGCGAGAACATGGGCACCACGGCCGAAGCTTACGCCTTTGTAAACCCCATCAAGCGGTTCAACTTGGCCCTATCGCTGCTAGACGAAGCCACGCTTTCGCCCGTGCTGAACCTTAAACTGGGCCTGCGTTACGACCTCTTCCGCACAACCGACGATGCCGATACGCAGGCGCGCAACACGGGCTACATTGCCTACCTGCTGCAAAACGTGCAGGGAGCCAACATGGATTTCAGTCCGATACGCAACACCCAAGGCGGCCTTTCGGCACTGGCCGTACTGGCATACACGCCCAAACCCTGGCTCAACTTGGCCTACAAGTTCTCCACAGGCTATCGGGTACCCAACATCGAAGAGCAGTATTTCCAGTTCTACAGCACGTGGCCATCGTTCCTTGTGATGGCAAACCGCGACCTGAAGCCCGAAAAATCCATCAATCACGAGTTGGAAATAACGGGCAAAACCAATGCCCTGGCCTACATGTTCAGTGCCTATTACAACCATTACTCCGACTTTATCGAGCTTCGGCAAGGCCTGCTCACGGTGAGCGAGCCACTTATGCAGCAGAAAAAGGCT
>NZ_HE999459.1:10259-16622 GCF_000312305.1 Prevotella conceptionensis 9403948
AAGAAAAACGCCTGGCCTACGTAACCAACGTTAACCGCGACCGCGCCCACCTCGTAGGTTTCGATGCCGCCCTGCAACTGTATCCAGATGCTTGGTGGCCCGTCTTGCGCGGCATTTCGCTGTCGTCGGCATGGAGTTACGCACAGGGCGAGTCGTCTTCGGGCATGAGCATGCTCAGCGTTCAGCCGCTTGCCGGAAACCTAGGGCTAGCCTACACCAGTGCAAATAAGCGTTGGGAGGTTAACGCCAAGATGAATTTCCACTTCGCCAAGCCCATTTCGCAAACCACATTTTGGGACCGCGATGCCTCCGGACGCGACATCATTCGCCGTTTTCCTGCCGCATTTTTAGAGAACGCATACACCTTCGACCTCTATGCCTACTATAAAATAGGTGGCCACATCACGCTGAGGGCGGGCGTGTACAACCTTCTCGACACCCAATATCACCGTTGGGACGACCTGCGGCAGCTCACCAACCCCGCCTTGCTGGGCAACATCAACCTCTTCTTTAAAGACGGGCGCAAGTCGCTCGCACGCTTCACACAACCTCGCCGCTATCTATCGGCGGCCATAGAAATTAACATTTAAAACCCCGCATATAATGAAACACATCGTTTTGGCGGCCTTGTCGCTCGCCACTTTGTTCGCTGCATGCGACCAACGCAACGTTATAGATGTACACCAAGAGGCCACCGTGCCCGATCTGAACAACCCCGTGGTGCAGAAACTCACCTCCACCACATGGTTCAAAGACGTGAACCTGAACATTCCCAACGACTCGTGGAGCAGCACCAACTTCAGCAATAAGGCCTCTGGCCCATTCGAAGGCATGCTCTACTCTATGGCATGGCTGGGTATGGAGCTGCAAAGAGACGGCACCTCCACGCTCATCTTCTATCCACCGCTTACGAAATACCAATTCCTTCTTTGCAGGGGCAAGTGGAAAACATCGCCAACCGACCCCAACACCGTTATCATCGACACCAAAACACCCGTGGGATATGCCACCTTACGCGTGAAGGTGATGGACCTGCAAACCAAAGACAACGTGGCCATGATACGCGCATACGTTGACGTAGGCGACCGCGTGATGATGATAGACTTCTTTAACGGAGGCTCGGTGCTCGAAGGCGGCTCGCCAACAGAGTTTCCCGACCTGCGCAACATGGGGCAAGCATGGTTCGACGGCATGCAAGTTAGCCGACAACCCATAGACAAGGCCCTGTTCAACAACACCGCTTGGGAAATGTCGCCCTATTCAAGCGAATCGGAAAGTAAATTCGAAATACCCCAATTGGCCATCCGAACAACTTTCGTTAACGACTTCCTCACCAAGACGCCATCCCTTGTTTACGGGGCGGAATTCAACTTCGCACAAGACGGCAACGTGTACATAGACATCCCCTCGGTGGTAAAACAAACGGCGTTTCGACCCTGGGCATCACAGGTTGAAGACAAGAACATCATGGTAAAAGGCACTTGGCGCACGCAAGGCAACCGCATTATCGTTGAAACAAACGAGCTTCCGTTCATCAGTGTGGGCGAAGAACTCTTCCGTGTTCCAACAGACCAACGCCCGCTCGACGTGCTACTCAGCAACGACAACGGCGATGCCGTGAAGGTTTGGAAAAACTATTACTACATCATCGAGTACATCAAGTCCACAAACACGGGCGCATGGTTCCGCATTTCATCGCCACAAGAAACCTATTATCTCTTCATGCTTAAGCAGCCCATCGCCACTTTAACCGATGTTAAAGGCGTTAGAGAAACCGCAAAAACGTTGACACAACCCTAACACAAAGCTACAATGAACAAAACATATATCACACTGGCCGCCACAACGGCCCTGGCACTTGCCCTGAACTCGTGCCAAAAGGGCGACTTGCTCAACGTCGTTCAAGACGATGTGGAGCTGAACGAGAACACCGCCCAATATCAGGAATTCATCAAAGAGCGCGTTACCGACTACGCCCGAGCTTACCGCTTTGAGCAGGCACGCGCCAATTTGCCCAAGCTTACCGACGAGGCTAACCGCAAAGAGGGCGAACGCATCATCAACTTCTACCACGCAAAAGCCCTCAAAGACGGCTTCGCATACCTCTTGCCCAACGGCGACTCGCTCTTCTTAAAGATGAAAAACGAAGAGAACCTGCCGCCAGAAAAGATAGAGCATATTCTGCAATTCAACCAGTATGCCGAGTTCAAAGGCCTGGGGCAAGACGTTACGTTGTGGGGAGCAGGCAACTTTCCAAACACGAAAAGCATTTACATAACCGAGGCGCAGATAACAAAAATGCTCGACCTAGACAAGCTTACAAAGCTAGAAGAGGTGCGACTAATCTTTGAAGCCGGCAACTTCGATTACACGCTTTGGTTTCCCAACCGCCCCTTTAAGCCCATAGACGTAAGCGGATACGACTTCTCGAAGAACGACAAGATAACATGGATGGAGTTTAAGAATTGCGATCTCACGGCAATAAAAGCTCCCACAAACGTGTTCCCTATGTTTAAAGCAAGTTATTGCGAATACAACGCAAACACCATCAACACCCCGAGGGCGCGCAAAATGCAGTTCGAGGATTGCAACATCCTAGAACCCGACATAAAAGTTACCAATCCCCACGTGCGCAGTTTAACCATCACTGCCTATCCTGATGCAAACAACAGGGGTATTCGCACGTTCGACATTAGTGCTAGCCGCATTAACTATTTCTCTATTTATCAGCCAGACAGCAAGCAACATGAAGTAGAGGAGGTTAAGCTCAATCAGTATCTAGACACCCTCGAGATACTAGGCCTGGGCAATAGGCAGAAAAAAGCGAAAATCGTGGGCCTAGACAAGATTAACAAGCTGAAACGACTGGCATACAACTTTAACGTGTGGCCCATGTTGCCCCAAGACATACCCTGCGCCGTTACATCTCTGAGCCTACCAGCCAGCAGCACGCCAGACATCAAGGTAGGAACGAAGATAGACTATACCAAAGTGCAAGGGCTGCGAGAGCTAGAAGTCCAACAATTCATCACAGACAACACCATTTACCCCGAAAACTTGGACTCGCTTGTTCTCAAACCCCTCAGCTATATCGACCCCGTTAAGAAGTTAGACCTTAGCCATACCAAGCTAAAAAGGTGTGAGTTGTATTTCGGGTGGACAAGAGGCATGGAAGAAAGTAGGCCAGACATGCCCCGAATTGAGCTTATAAAAATGCCAACCACGATAGAAAAGCTAGATTTAAGCTCGATAGAAACCGATGTTCTAGACCTTACGGGCTTAGACAATCTTAGGTTTTTAAGGATAAATGATGATCTTGTCAACCCAATTAAGCGGATTATCTTCCCCAAGAACCTTAAACGAAGCAACTTTAAGGGCGAATTCGACTTCTTTCTAAGTGTGGATAAAACCAAAACAGAATTGGTAAACTACCCCAAATGGGTTAAAACAAACGAGAATGGTTATGAAGTTGCTAAGTAAAAACCGAACATATTTTGCAAAACTGGTAACAAAAAGAATAGAATAAAACACTCTCCTCCCCTCTCTCCACCAAGAGAGGGGGCGAGTGTTCTTGTGGAACGAGGGGGCAGTAAGCCGACTGTAAGTTGACATGCCAACGCACTAGCAAGCAAATAAGCAGCCAAACAAACACATATCTGCACAAACCCACATCTTCGTAAACCCGTAAAACCACGTTCGCATAAAGCCACAAACCCATATCCTCATCAACACATAAACTCATAAACTCACAAACTAAAATCTCATAAACCAACACAACACTATGCAAAAAAAAGCAATTCGCTCCCTACTATGGATGCAGGCGCTGCTTTGCGCCATGTTCTTATTTTCGTGTTCTAACGACGACGACAACAGCAACGCGCCCCTACCAAAACCCGACCCCAAGGAGTTGAAGGTGGAAGTGGCCGCAGACACCAAGGCCAACACCGCCACCGTAAACGTGGCCAATGCCCCAGCCGAGGCATCGCTAAGCCTGGTTTTAGACGTTAAAAGGGGTAAACCACTAGACCAAGCCACAGCAGACAAAAACGGAACACACACCTTTAAACTGCTCCTGCTGGCCGGTTACGAGCAAAAACTGAAACTGGTAGTGAAAAGCGGAGCCACCAGTGCCGAGGTGAAAAACCTGACTTTGCCCGCCGCCGAAGAGCAATACGCCGACGAACAAATTGCACAAGGCTTGCAAAAACACAAGTGGCTGTCCGACCAAAAGCGTTCGCGCATCATCGTAGACCACACTAGCTCAAACCCCTACCACATGTTTGTCAACATGGCCGTAAAGCATTTCGAGTTCCTGCCCAACTACAAGTTCAACTTTACCGTGACCTCTCCTAAGTCGATGACCTTCCCCGACGGCAAATGGAGCGTTAAGAACAAGCGCGTAGACATAGACACCCGAATACCCCTGGGCCCGATGCTCCTGCGCAACTCGCGCATACAATCCCTCACCGAGAAAGAGATGGTGATGCTGACCGAGGTAGACGGCGGATTATTCCTCCTTTGGTTCACGGCCGAATAAACGGCACTACCTGGCCGCAAGTCAGACTAACAGTCATCATCCAAGCTCCACTTACCCCCGTTTTGCCGACATTCGGCGTTTGTAGGGGGTAACCCAAGCACCTCTCCCAGTTGCATGGTTCGCCATGCCGCTGGGAGATTTCTTTTTGTAAACGTGCGTTCGGCATAAAACCCAACGCGCCTTCATGAGGGAGTTCAGCGCATCGGCAAGCCCCATTTCGTACAAAGGCTTGCACACACAGGGGGTCTTTACTTCGGTGCTTAAAGCCAACGTCAACCATTTCTCCACCAATACCCGTTTCTGCCCCAATCGGTTTGCACCCCAAAACCCCACCAACAAAAAGCCGCTTGCGCTTTTGTTTTGTACAATTTTCGGTTTGTTTTTTAACATTATGAGTGCCTTTTTTGCCCACCAATCGCCCACTCGCCGCAAAAAATCGATTCTCGCGAGGGTTTGTTTCGATGCAAAAAGGGGCTAACCAGCGGACACTACAAAATGTATTTTTATTTAAAGAGGCCATCATTTGCACCAGTTTTTGGGTTGTTTGCTGCCAAATATAGTGCGTTTTGATGCTAAATGCAGTGTGTTTTGGTGCTAAACGCAGTGCGTTTTGGTGCTAAATGCAATGCGTTTTGGTGCTAAACGCAAGGTAAAATGGTGCAAAATGCAGTGCGATTTGTCGCTAAAGGCAAGGCAAAAAGCATAAATATCCGCTGTAATGGTATAAATAAAACCTTTATGAACCATGAAAAACAAGGCCGAAAAGGGCAAAATAGTCGTTAAAAAGTGGGATTTTGGGGGCAAAAATCGGATAATTGGGCTTTAGAAAAGACGAGCCGGCAACCAAACTAGAAAGCCAAAATGGTGCAAAATGCAGGTTTTGCACTTAAAAACAGACAAAACGGAAGACGAAAAAATCTAGAAATAGTGGCCTTTTGCCCACTTTTTAACCAACATTCTCGCTAGAACGGAGTAAAAATCGGAGCGATATTGTAAAACAAAAATAATATTTTTAAGATTTTGAGATAATGAGATGGTGAGTTGACAAGTTGAGGAGTATGTAAGTGCTCAAGGTGATGAGGTTTTGAGTTGGTGGGTTGATGAGTTGATAAGTTGAAGTGTTTGCATGTTCTCGAGGTGATGAGGTGACAAGGTGTTGCACTGGTGAGGTGGCAAGTGGATGAGGTACTGAGTTAATAAGGTGTTGAATTAATGAGGTGCTGAGTTGATAAGTTGATGAGTTTGTAAGTCTTAGGGTGTGTATCGATCGGGTTGAAGACGAACCGCAAACCAATCTACCGCACAGCCTCCGTTTGCGGTCATACGTGGTTTGTCTGCCCGTCGTAAAAGCCGCGCGCCCTCTTAATCGCAACTGATTTATGTTTATAATGTTTAAACAACACTCGCATTTTAACCAGTTCTTCCAAACAATTCATAATTTTATCAACCCAAATTAGCAATCACATCTCTAATTACAAAAAAACAAAATCAACATGGAAGTACGCTATGAAGTAAAGCACGGCCTGTTTGCACTGCTCTTAGCAAGCTGCACGGGGCTATGTTTGCCCCTTCGAGCAAATGCCGAGAGCCACGCCGCGCCCTCGTTAAGGCCACTTGCGCCGGTGCAAACCATCGACGTTACGGGTTACGTTCACGATGCCAACGGCGAGCCCGTAATAGGCGCCGGCGTGCAGGTGGTGGGGTCGAACTGGCCACCGTAACCGACATCGACGGCCGTTTTTCGCTCGCAGTGCCAGCAGGCAGCAGCCTGACCATAACCTACATCGGCTTTACGCCGCAAGAAGTGAAAGCCAAGGCCACGCTCG
>NZ_HE999460.1 GCF_000312305.1 Prevotella conceptionensis 9403948
GATTTCACGAGCTACGCTCGGCTTTTCTGCTATGATGACTTTCATTTGTTCTTACTTTTTGGATATTAGTGGTGGCGGATTACATTTTCATTCCCTTGGAACGCTTTTTCTCTTCTTGCTTTTGTTCCTGCCCCGTGGTAGGCTCTGTCTGTCCCTGCTTGAGTGGCTCCTTCACATGCTTGGTAGCTTCGTTGGTCTTGCCTTCGGAATTGACGGCGACCTGCGTGCGGGAAGCATTATCGGGAGTAATCTCTTTGGCTTGGGACTTGTCGGGGTTCCATTTGAGGAAGTCGAACTTGTTTTTCTCAAAGTTCGGACGCACATAGGCATTGAAAGACTCTCCCTTCTTGTCAATAAGCCCGGTCATATAGACCGTCTGACCTGATTTGAGCTTCGCTTGCTCTTCGGGAGAGATGTCACGTCCCAGCATCTTTTTGGGGACACGCAATTCTTTCTGCTCTGACTGTCCCTGCCCTTCGGGGGCTTGTCTTTGATGTTGTTCCTGCTTGGATGAGCCGAAACGAAATTCAATCGACCGCTTGTCGGCATTGAATTGAAGGTTGGCATTGAAATGCTTTCCCGTTTTGGAAGTCATGCCCTCTACATAGATGCTTCTGCCTTCCGAGAGTTCCTTTTTCTGCTCATCGCTCAGCTTCACGCCCTTGATTTCATCGGGGATGCGTACCCGGTCGGCACTCAGGGCGATGATGTCGTTCGTCAGGCGGTCGATGCTCACGAAACTACGGGTCGGCTCATCTTTGCCAGGGAAAGTTAAATCCACGGTACGACCGAGATTGCCTGTTTCTTTGAGGGCTTTCTTATCCTCGTCGGTGAAGGTATGCCCGAAGAACTCAAGCTCCAATTGAGGTTCCTTGCGGATGGCATGGACAACGGGGATAAATGTACCGTCTCCGGAGGCTTTCAGAGAAAGACGGGCATCGGTGTAAAGGGAGACTTCTCCGATTTTGATTGCGATGGGAATAAGCGGAGTCTTGCGGTATTGAAGCAGGTCATCAAGATGCTTGCCCTTTTCGAGACTCTCACGGCTTACGCCCATCTGCTCGAACTGCTCCCACTTCACCTTGTCGGGATCAATACCTTGAAACGGCTGTTTCTGCTCCCCTGCATAGTCCGAAGGATTGACACGGGCGGAGTCCAGCATCTCTTTATTGGAAGGGACTTCCGGAGCTTTGAGCATCTCCGAGAGAACTCGTGCGCTGGCAACGGCACTCTCAAAGGGCACTTTGAAGAAATTCAGCGACGTAGGGTTCTTGAACTGCCGCATGAAGTTGGAAAGGAAGTTTTCCAGCGCATTGCTGTGCTTGTCGAACTTCAGGAAGCTCTGTTCATGCTCGGCGGTAGGCGGAACGGTTTTCAGTCCGCCTTTCTCGTCCGTACCTGTGACGGCTTTGAGATTCTCGTCCTTCTGATCCTTGACCAAAAGGACTTCTTGGTCTTTGATTTTTTCGTCCATATTACAATGTATTTAATAACACCAACAGCGGTGCACGGACAAAAGTAAATCAAAGAAACAGTGTATGTTAGGGGTTTGAGATAACTGCGTACTTGTGGCTTCGATATGGATAGAAGTGGCAAAAAAAGAGGTACGACTCAAAGTCATACCTCTACATTCTTTATCTCTTTCAATTTATTGCATCTCCAACAAGCTACAGTACAATCCTGCTTTAGCTTTGAGTTCGGCATGCGTACCCTTCTCCATAAGCCGTCCCTTGTCCATCACGATAATCTGGTGGGCGTTGCGGATGGTTTGCAAATGGTGAGCAATGACCAAGACCGTACGGTTACGGATAAGGGCGGACATCGCTTGCTGTATTTTGTATTCATTGACGGGATCGACATTGCTCGTTATCTCGTCCAAAAGGAGGATGGGAGCATCCTTGAGGAAGGCACGGGCGATGGAGAGGCGTTGCTTCTGTCCGCCCGACAACCCCAAGCCGTTCTCCCCGATTATCGTTTCGTAACCATCGGGCAAACTTACGATGAAGTCGTGTATCATCGCCCGACGTGCGGCTTCCTCGATTTCCCCCTGTGTGGCATTGCGGTTGCCAACCTTGATATTGTTGGCGATAGTGTCGGAAAAGAGAATGACGTTCTGCATTACCACGCTGATTTTGCCGAGCAGATAATCGTAGTCCATTTCCCGTATGTTCACTCCGCCGATACGGATACAACCCGTCTGTGGTTCCCAAAAGCGGAGCAGTAGATTGGTGATGGTGGTCTTGCCCGAACCTGACGAGCCGACAAGAGCCGTTACCGTCCGTTCGGGTACATTGAACGTGAGGTCTTTCATCTTGAACCCCTTTTTTTCGTAATGGAACCCTATGTTTTCAAATGAGAGGTCAAAGCGTTCCGCCGTTTTCGGTTGGTCGGGATCGACGATCACGGGAGCATCCAACAGACGAGAAATGCGTTCGTAGCTATCCTTTACCTTGATGTAGTTCAGCCAATGACTCTCCATATTGACAAAAGGTTTGTAGAATTCTTTCGAGACGATGACGAACATCAGGTAAGCGAAAAGGGAAAGTTCGCCACGCCAAGTCCACCAAAGACCAAGCGTTGCCATCAGTGCGAAAGCCAGCTCAATGAGAAAGACATATCTGCCCACATTCACAGCTGCTAAACGAGAAGTCTTCTTGCTGCTTTCCCCGAACTCGCTGACAGAACGGTCGAGTCTGTCACGGAACATTCCTTTTCCTCCGAATATTTTCAGTACGGGTATGCCCTTGACATATTCCACGAAAAGGCTGACCATATCCGCCAAACCGTCTTGTGCCTCCTGCTGTGCTTTCATTCCCGAGCGGATGCCCTGATATAGAGAGAAAAGGGCAACGGGAAGGATGGCAATCATCGCCAATCCCATACGCCAGTCCACACAGAACAGTCCAATGCCAAGTATCAGAGCCACGATGAAGTCGGCGGATATCCGTGTCCAAAGGTGCCCCACCACCATTTCCATATTGTCCACGTCCTTGTGTATGACGGTGCTTATCTCGCCCAGACGCTCATTAGTATAGAAACCGAGTGAGAACATTTTCAGTTTCAAGATGATCTTCTCACGGATGCGCTCCACGAGATCGAAGCCGGCAAAGTGTTTGCTCATATCGGCTATGGCATTGGATATGGTTTTCAAAACTAATAGACCACCGAGTATCCACGCTGCCGAAATTAAAGAGATGCTTTCTCCCTGTATATGACGGTCAATAAGAAACAAGACAGTGAGCATTATCGCCGTGCCACAGAGAGCATAAATTACGAAAAACAGTGCGGAGACAATCAGATGTCGCACTCCGCGGGCAGTCAGTTCATTCAGTATATTGCGTACCATTCTTATTCCTCCTTTTCTTTTAGTTGCCATTTACTTACCCGTTCCTGTGTCTCCGTCATATTGCGATATAGTGGGCAGTTGTCCATCAATTCTCCGTGCGTTCCTGTCGCCACGACCTGCCCCTTGTCCATTACGACAATACGTTCCATATCCTGAATAGTGTTGAGACGGTGGGCGATGGTGATGACGGTCTTGTTACGCTGCAATTCATCAAGAGCTTCTTGGATGAGTTTCTCGTTCTCCCCGTCCAATGCGGCGGTTGCTTCGTCGAGAATGACAATCGGCGAGTCTTTGAGCAACATACGCGCAATGGAAATGCGCTGCTTCTCCCCACCGGAGAATTTTACACCCGCTTCGCCTACCAAGGTATCGTAACCATTGGGCAGTTCCACGATAAAGTCGTGTATGCGTGCCCTTCGCGCCGCTGTTTCCACCTCCTCTTGCGTGGCGGAGGGTTTGCCGATACGGATATTGTCCCGAATACTCGTGTTGAAAAGGAATACCTCCTGTTGCACCATAGAAAAGAAATCGGCAATGTTACGTTCGGAGAGTTCCGCAAGATTTTCTCCGCCCAGACGGACGGTTCCCGACTGCGGTTGCCAGAAACCCATCATCAGGCTTGCTAATGTGCTTTTGCCTGACCCCGATTCGCCCACAATAGCCGTATGGTTACCCTTAGGAAATTGCAGACAGACGTCACATAACGCACAGTCTTTCTTATTCGGGTAGGCAAATGTCACGTGTGCGAAACTGACATCGGTCTGCATGGCATCCGTATTCCTGTCTGCCGTATCCCTTGCAGGTACTTCTGTAATCGACTGAACCCTCGCTAACGACTGTCCATAAACAATCCTGAAATGTTGGAACGTAGCCAGTTTGGCAAAGGAAGACGAGAACAGTCCGCCCAATATCAGGGCGAGAATAAAACGTGCCACGGTCAGTTCGCCCGAACTCATCAGCCATAGACCGACAAGCGTCATCACCACAATACCGCCCTCTAAAAACATCGTGATGAGCGTCATCGGCATGGTAACGCTGAACATACTACGCTTCACCCAGCGGATATAGTCGCGCATACCACCGAGAACTCGCTCTGTTCGGGTCTCCTCGTGGCTGAATGCTTTGATAACCGGTATTGTAGCCACATATTCCAAGAGGTCTTCCGACATCTTTTTCGTGCTTTCCATGAAATGGCGAAAACTTTTACCCCACAGACTTTTAACTGCCATCTGCAAAAGAAACGCCAACGGTAGCAGCGAGATGAGCGACAATCCCAGCCGCCAGTCCAATACCATAACAATTGCCCAAAGCAAAGCAGGAAAAAACGTTGCCGAGAGGATTTCGGGCAGTCCGTGCGCCAGATAAATCTCGATTTGCTCCACGTCGTGGTTGATGATGTTCACCAAGTCGCCCACCTTCCGCTCCTGAAAGAAGCCGAGCGGCAATCGTTGCAGGTGGCTAACGATGCGTAACCTCAACCGTGTGAGGGCGTTGTAAGCTGAGCGGTGCGCCCGCCAGATCGACGTTCCGTAGAACACGCCTCGAAGCAAGGCGAATAGTACCATCACCGCCCCGACAATCCAAATCTTTGCAGAAGCGAACGTGTCGCTCATCAGTCTGTCCACTGCCCACACCACGAGCAATAGAGGCAGCGTGCCGAAAACAAGATGCAGTATGACCACCGCATTGGAGAGCAGACTGCGGCTCTCCCGCTCCTCATTGAGAGGCTTGATTTTTTGTTTATCCATATGTATGTATCGTTTCGATTTTCTAAGATGCAAAAGTACGGAGACGCACAGGAGCAAAATAACCTGAATGAGCATTACACTACCCGAAAACGATAACTTGACACATATAAAACCCAATAGGGGCATAAGTGTGAATAGTAGGGTTATTTATCTGTTTTATAGGTGGGTAATTTTGCACGGGTTTTCACAAACAGATAAGATATGTCAATCGACTCAATAATTCATTTATACAAAAGAGTGCTCATCGTCAGCTCCCTATTGCTGTGGGCTTATCCGATGTTTGCACAACAGCATTCCATCGAAATAAAAGTTATTGATGCAGAGAATGGAAACAGTATAGAATTTGCCACGGTGCAATGGAAAGGTCTGAACGCCCCTTCGTACAAGAACGGTACAACCACCAACAGAAAAGGAGTAGCGAAACTAAATACGCCTGCCCATCAAGAACTTGTACTAAGGGTGAGTTATGTGGGTTACCAAACAATTACCGACACGATTACGACAAATGTGAAGCGTCATACCCTGAAGTTACGTCCGGAATCGGCGGAGTTGGCAAATGTGGTAGTCTTTGGAAAAACAAAAGCACAGGTTATTAGAGAGTCGCCCGAAGCGGTTTCAGTAATAAACGCTAAGGAATTGCAAGGTCGCTCTGTTTCTTTAGAAACCATCTTGAACAAGACCATTGGTTTGAAGGTCGGGCAGACAGGTGGATTGGGAAGCAGTTCGAGGATTATCGTTCACGGATTGGAAGGAAACCGCATTCAGATTCTTTGGGATGGTATTCCGATAAATACGTCGGACGGAGCCTTTTCGCTTGATGAGATTCCGATAGATATTATCGAACGGATAGAGGTCTATAAGAGCATTATTCCCGCACGTTTCGGTTGTGACGGATTGGGTGGTGCCGTCAATATCGTCACGAAGGAGTTTAGTACGGACTATTTGGATGCTTCGTACGAACTAGGTTCTTACCAGACACACAAGGGAAGTGTCTTCTCGCGCAAAAACTTTCCGAAGAGCGGTATTCTGCTCGGTGCGGGAGGGTATTATACGTCCGCAAAGAATGATTACTCTTTCAGGGTTCCCGAAAGAGAGAACCTGTTGGTAAAGCGAGACCACGACCGTTTTCGTTCATATATGCTGAAAGGGAAAGTTGCTTTCACGAAACTTTGGTTCGATGAGATTAGTACCGAGTTCGGGTATTACAACCGTTTCAATGAGATACAAGGAGTATTGAAGAATATCCAGCACGCTGAAAACAAATCCGGGATGTTTATGCTCGAAAACAAGCTGATGAAAAGTGGGATGCTGAAGAACCGTCTTAACTTCGAGTCGCATTTCTCCCTCTCGCATACGACGAACAATTTTGTGGATACGGCACGAGTTAATCACGATTTTGAAGGAAACATATATCCGAGCCCGAATGGACAGGGAGAAACGGGGGACGTCCCCCACAACTCAAACGACAAGGGTTTGGAAATCAACGAACGTATCAACCTTGATTATAGATTGTCCGCCAATCACAGTCTGAACCTGAACACGCTTATCAACTATGCCCGAAGACAACCGAGCGATGACATTGCGAGTCTGCATGCCGGTTTTGTCATCGGAGGATTTCCAAGCAAAAAGACCAGTGTCATTTCTGGTTTGACTTGGGAAGCGAAACTCTTCGGCAGGAAACTGACGAATATGTTCTCTGTAAAGTATTTCCATCTCCATTCCGAGATAGAGGATTTGACGTCATACGAGATGATTGAGGCTCCGAAGAAAAAGAGCAATACGACATCGCAGATCGGCTGGATAGAGGCAATGAAGTACGAACCGTTCAGAGGCTTTCACTTGAAGGCATCTTATCAACGGGCAATACGTCTCCCTAATTCACAAGAACTATTCGGTGACGGTATCATCACCTTTCCTGCTGCCGGACTGAGACCGGAGAAAAGCCACAACTTCAATCTGGGCTTCTTGATAGACAAAAATGACATACTCGGACTGTCGCGATTACAGTTTGAGGTGAATGGCTTTTATATGCAGGTGAGCGATATGATAAAACTGATAAAACAACATATGGCAGCCGGATATGTGAATGCAGAAAAGGTACATATCAAAGGTATAGAGACCGAGTTGAAACTGGATATATCGCCTACGGTCTATGCCTACGGAAATCTGACTTATCAGGATGTGCGCGATGTCTTGGACTATTTGCCGGGCACTCAAGCCCCCAATCCGACAAAAGGTTTGCGATTGCCGAATATTCCCTACCTGTTCGCCAACTTCGGAGCGGAATATCACAGCGACCGATTGTTCAAGAACTGGTATATTAAGGCATTTTGGGACGGGAAGTTCACGGAAGAGTTCTTCTACTTTTGGGAACTTACCGAATTGCAGAAACGCCGCATTCCTCGCAGTTTCGTCAATGATATAGGTCTGTTACTGACCTATAAAAACAAATATTCCATCGCCTTGGAATGCCACAATCTGATGAACAAAGAAGTGTGGGATCAGTTCCGTCAGCCGTTGGTAGGACGGACATTCCATCTCAAATTCAGATACGTCTTCTCGAAAGGTATTTTATAATTCTAAACATAAATAAAAATGAGAACAACAACATTGAAGAACGTAGCTTTTTCTGTTATGCTGGTCGGCTCCATAGGGCTGACGTCCTGCGACAAGAATGAGAATCTCAAACCAACGCCCAACGAGGTGCAACAGCATTTTGTCTTTGTGCATTATGTGGACAAAAGTGCTTACGTCGGCACGTTTGGTGATTTGACTCCTCAAGCAACCGACAATAAGAAAGCATTCGAATTCGGCTTTGGGTGTTATCTATTCGCAAAGGGAAACACGGTACTTGTGCCCGAAGGGAAATTCGGAGATAAGGTACACAAGTTTACAAGAGGGGTGCACGGCGAGCTGCAAAAAGCAGGTACGATAACTTTTGAACAGATGGCTCAACCCGGAGAAATCAACTTCATCGACGAACAGCGGGCATACGTTGCTTTGCACGGCAGGGGCAAGATTGCGCTAATCAATACCGCTACGTTACAAAAAGAAGATGAAATCGATCTCTCGCCTTATGCCGTTCAGGACAATAATCCCGATCCCGGTTGCAACGTCATTCGAGACGGAAAGATGTACGTAGCCCTCAACCAGCTCAACTCTCCCCACACCTCCGTACCGGGGACGGGTGCAGAGGTGGCTGTTATTGACCTTAAAACGAAAAAGACCGAAATCATCAAGGACAGTCGCACAAGTGTTGTCGGATTGTTCCGCCATTCCGACGCATTCATAGACGAGCGGGGCGACATCTACTTTTACAGTGCGGGCAACAACTTCAACGTTGCCAATAAGGAAGGTTTCCTGCGTATCCGCAAAGGAAGCGACCAATGGGACACCGACTACCTGTTCAACCTGTCAAAGACAACCATAAAAGGGATTGGCAAAACGGGGCAGTATATGATTAAGTCTTACTATGCGGGCAATGGCATTGTATATAGTTGCTTGAAAGTAACGGACACTGAATTCGGAATACTCAAGAAAGACTTTCAACCCGTGAAAATCGACATTTGGAACAAAACCATCGAAAAACTCGATTTGCCGATGACCGACAGCAATGGCTCTTTTGCCATAACTCGCTACAAGGATTTCATCGTCTTCGGAATGACGTGCAATAACGGCACAGGCTACTACACCTATAATATCAAGACGGGCGAATGCTCGCAAACACCCGTTGTTACTGCCGTGGGAGTACCTTCAAGTTTAGTCGCGTTTGAGTAAATCCATATCGCAAGAGTATTCCCTCAAACAGGAATACTCTTGTTTTTTATAGAGCATGTGATTCAACAAGGATAAAAGTATAAGAAAATCTTCTTTTTTATCCTTGTTTATTTGTAAATTTGCAGGAAGGTATAATGATATGACCATAGAATTTTGTGCAATCAATAAGCCAGAAGACTGGATCGAGATGGTTGCCGAGCAATTCGGCACATCGGTAACGAACGATGGTTTTACCGTTCCGCCCTCAGTGGGCAACGGCTTTTTCAAGCAATACTATCCGTTGCCGTGGCTCACATTGACCTATATCAGTTTCATGTCGTATGAACCGATGACAATGGTGCGTCGCTCGGTGGAAAACTCGAAATGGATTCCCGTGATGTTCTACATCAACGAGCATAAACATGAACAGATTATCGGCACAAGCACAAAAACGGTCGGGGTGGACACGCTTGACGGTATCTTTATGCCTTCAAGCAATATCCCTACGGAGTGGACTTTCGCCCCTAAACGACAGTATGAAAACATCACACTGACTTTCAACAAGGATTGGATAGAGCAAATGGATACGGCTTGCGAAACCTATATCGGTCGGTTGTTCCAGTCGGACAAGTCTTTTTATCTCTTCGAGACCATCACACCTGCGATGCAACAAGTATTGTATGGCATCAAGGCGATAGCCAAAAGCGATGCACCTTTCTCTCCCCTCCATCTGCACGGAAAGGCAATAGAACTGCTGACAATATTCCTTGAAAAACTCGAAAAGCGTTCGGAAGTAAAATCTCTTTCCAACTTAAATTTGAACGATGTGGAGGCTGTCTTCCGTGTCCGTCGTCAGATTTTACAAAGTTTGAACAACGTACCGAGCATTCCCGAACTGGCACGTGAAGTAGCAATGAGCAGTTCCAAACTACAAAAATGCTTCAAACAGGTCATCGGCAAGGCGATTGCCGAGTATGCCCTATCCGAAAAGATGGAATGGGCAAAACGTTTGCTTTCCACCCGTCTTTACTCTGTATCCGAAGTAGGCTATAGAATCGGATATGCCAATCTCAGCCATTTTACAGAGGCTTTTCGCAAATATCACAAGATAAACCCAAAGCAATATCTCGACTCTTTATAGATTTGATAAAATGGGGATATTGCTTAGCATTTGAGGGTTATTTTACATTAAGTAATATCCCGAACTTTGCCTGAAAAACATCAGGTAATGGGAACAATGACATTTAAGTTTCATCTTTTTGTTGGAGTAGCAATCTTTTTATTGTTTTCCTGTATTTCTGTGTGTGCGCAATCTCCGAATGAAACCATCTCTCTCCAAACTGAAGATATTTCAATGAAAAATCGCATTAAAATAAAAGACTATTTCCGTGTAGGCTTTTTCGGAGGAGAAACAGAAATACCTAATTACTACGGAAAGAGAGTTTTGATAGAAGTGGACACAAAGAATCATCGGTGTTACTTTAAGGAAAAGACAATGATTATGAAGAACAAGAGAAAATTGGTATTGAATAACAATACTATTAAATTCAAACTTTCACCCTCAGAAAGTTATTTTACGACCAGTACGTTGAAACAAGGGAAATAATCCCAGTTTTATCCTTGCAATCTCCATCTGTTACAATTAAAAGTTGTAACAGATGGAGGTTTGTGTATTTATCATCATTACAAATAATTCACTCATTAAATGATATCAAAATATGAACAGACTTGTCAAAACAGAATCCTTTAAAATGCTGTTTTCAAATGACAGCACAACTGCAACTAACAATCTTATAAAAGAAGTTACAAGATTGGGAGAAACCGAAGTAAATCTTGCTTCATTGTATCGTACTCTTCATTATACTCGATTCCATTTGGAAAGTATGATTGATAAATCAGGTATAACAACTGAAACGGGAAAAAAATGTGGAGGAACTGCTTTTTGTCATTGACATGGAGTTAGAATTGCTGAAGATGCGAATACTGGGAGTTTTACCTGCTGTACACCCTAAATCTGCCAAGAATTTCCGCTGGACAGGCAAGACTACAGATTTGGTTGAATTGCTCTATGCCCTTGACACCTGCAACTGTATCAACAACGGCGAAATCGGTGTGGAGGAATTAGCGGATGTTTTTTCTGAAATCTTTGGTGTAGAAATCAAGAACTGTTACAATGTCTATATGAACATGAAACGCCGCAAGGATGACAGTCGCACCTATTTCCTTGATGAACTCCGAGAGAAACTCAACAAGCGTATGGTGGAGAGCGACCTGAAAGGCGGTAAATTCAAGAAACGATAAATCAAAAGGGAGATACTTCGAATCGGAATATCTCCCTTCATTTATTTTCTGCAACTATCGGTTGCAGAAGTTTTTCTAATCTCTCAAAATATAGACAGCAATTTCTCCAACCCTCAGTTGGAAAAATTACCACCTCCTATCGAAAAGCCCTGATAACTTTATAGACAGCCCACAAGCTGGTGAAAGGAGCGGTGAAGACTCCTATGATGACAAAGAGAATCAGTTTGAAGATATAGTAAACAATCCACTGTCCGTTTGTTCCGGCAATCATTTTATATGGGATGAACTTCTCTACGAAGAGGTATCCCGACCATATCGCCATCAGTATATAGCCGGACATCCATCTCATATCCTCAAAACCTTTGGTCGCCAAGAAATTCCATCTGAAACCTATGACAAACAAGGCGATGAGAAACAACAGACTGAAGATGCTTCGCCAAATCTCACTACGTTTTCTTTTCTGAAAACAAGGTGTACAGAGTATCGGCTGATACCTTTCCGCACATTCTGAGCATAGTCCTTTCCCGCAATCTGAGCATTGGGCAACTGCCGGTTCTTGGGTATGATTAAAACAATTCATAGTGTAATCATTTAGCGTTTTCAAAAATACAAAAATTCTGCCTTAGAGTCAAGAAAAACAACCGTTATTTCTTGGTGTTGAGTAGTTTGGAGAGTTCCGGATCGTCGGAAATCCGCTGCAACTCCTGTTCCACGATTTCCCGCACCTCCGTCTTGACACGGTCATAGTTCGCCTTGATTTCCTGCTCCATCATATCCTCTCCGTTTTCATTCGTGAAGTCTGTCAGAATGGGTATCGGGCGGTAAGCAGCCGTTTCCTTTGCAACTTTCGCATTGTCCACTACAATCTCACAGTGGAATATCTTCTGCTCGATACGTTCGGAGAAGTTATCTGCGACCGCTCCCACGAACATTCCCTGTGTGAGCGTGGAAATCTTGCTCTGCGGAATCAGACTGTCCATCTGCGTGGATATGGAGGTCGTTTTGTCGCTGCGGGTGATACTCATACTCTGTCGCTTTTGAAGCACCTTTCCGAAACGCTCCGATAAAGTCTTTGCCGTCTCGCCGACCACCTGTCCGGAGAAAATGTTTCCGACAGTATTCATCACTACAGCCGCTTCCTTGTCTCCATAATCGCGCTTCAGTTGCGAAAAGTCCTGAAAGCCCAAGCATACCGCCACCTTGTTGCTTCGTGCGGTGGCAATCAAGTTGTCCAACCCCTTGAAATAGATGGTGGGTAGCTCGTCAATGAGCACGGAACTTTTCAGCATCCCTTTCTTATTGATGAGCTTGACGATACGCGAATTATACAATCCCAATGCCGCTCCGTAGATATTCTGTCTGTCAGGATTGTTTCCTACGCATAGGATTTTAGGCTCCTTGGGATTATTGATGTCGAGTGTGAAATCATCTCCTGTCATAATCCAATAGAGCTGCGGACTGATCATCCTTGACAAGGGTATCTTGGCGGAGGCTATCTGCCCTTGCAACTGGTCAGCCGCCCCTCCGAGCCAAGCGTCCATGAAAGGAGAAAGATAGTTCTCCAATTCAGGATATGAGGTGAGTATCGGAAAAATATCCTCGTACTTGCGGCAGAGAAACTCTATGGCATGCGGAAAGGTGCAGTATTTCCCTCCCTCGAAAATGCGGAGATACCAAATGATAGCGGCAAAGAGTACGATTGGCGACTCCACGAAGAAATCTCCCTGCTTCTGTACCCACGTCTTGTTCAGGTTGAGCATAATCGTATAAGCCGATTCATAGGCATCCGATATGTCGCTCATAAAGTCGGGGTGTATCGGATTACAGCGATGTGACCGACGAGGGTCATCGAAGTTGATCACGTAAAACTTCGGCTTGACCTTGTATCCTTCCGAGTGATGCAGCAGATGATTGTACACAATCGTGGAGAGGTCTGGATACTTGAAGTCGTAGCAGTAGATGGCAAATCCTTTCTCAATTTGCTGTTTGATGAAATTATTGATGATGGCATAGGACTTACCGCTGCCCGGTGTTCCTAAGACGGATACCGCACGGAAAGGATTGACCACATTTATCCATCCTTTATTCCACTTTTTTCGGTAATAGAAACGAGTCGGAAGATTGACCGAATACTCGTTTTCCAAGAGCCTTGTCTCCTGCATAAAGGATTCGTTCTCCAGATTGAAGACATCTTCCATCAGGTTGTTCTTCAAGAGGCGGCTCATGTAGAGTCCCGCCATCAGCAGGCACACATATCCTACGGTTATCGTAAAGGTGTAGAGAGCCGCATTGGCTTCAATGGGTAGCGGCAAGGCAAGTATCCACCAATTGAGGAAGAAAAAGATAAAGCCAATGCCCATAAATACCCATATTTTCGACCACGTGATATGCTCCTCTTTAACGCCCTTCGTGCCCAGACAGGAAAGCCCCATCAGTACCAATGCAAAGAGTTTGGTGTAAAGCATATTACCAAATAGTCCCGCTGTGCGGTGGAAGTTCATCAGAATCCTATCCACCACACCGATATTCATTCCCCATAACCGTATCGCTTCATAGCAATACCAATAGAGGTGGGCTACTACCAATATAATACTTACGGCACGCAGAAAATCCATGATTTTTGCCAGTGCTCTCAAATCGTCTTCTTGTTGCATAGTTTTTCGTTTAATTTCGTTCTTACTTTTATGATTGTTGAAATTGTCTTATAAGACTTTTCAAATTGTCTTATAGGACAATTTTAATTCCCTTATAAGAGAATTTGGTGCCTCTGATAATTCCTGATATTCAACATATTACAAACTCCCCATTTTACTGTATTTTAGAGATGGAAAATATGGCTTATAACCGGGGCTTTTGCTGTTTCTTCTTTCTCTGCATCCGTCTGCGGAACTGTTCTTCCTCCCAGTCCGTTCCGTGCGCTTCCATGGGCAAATCAAGAAGACCGCCCAATACGGAATCTCCGTCCGAAATCTGAGTTTGGGGAATACTGCCTTTCCCACTCTGCTGTATAGGGGCAGACAATTCGGGATGCGGACGGTCGAACCACTCGGCAATAGCGTTTGCCGAAAGTTCCTTGCCCAATCTCGAGCCATTGATGACACAGCCGTTGTTATGGTCTATAAAGGTGACACCATAGAGCCGCCCTTCCTCGTTTTCTCGGAAGATGACATCAATACCCCTGTGATGCAGGTTCCCCCTGAAATCCTCTCTTGTGGCAGAACGCTTCAATGCTCCGGCTACGATTGCTTTGGTCTTAGGAGCAAGATGCTTTTCCTTCAGTTTCTCCTTTGACGCCTTGAATCTATTTTGCAGAGCTTCATATCCGACAAACTTCCCAAAGAGAGAGGATTTGAATACTTTTCCGACTTTATTCCCCTTGTCATCCGTGGCAAAGTAGAGAAGTCCT
>NZ_HE999461.1:0-1939 GCF_000312305.1 Prevotella conceptionensis 9403948
TTATCTAATAATTTTACCTTTTGTCCATAAAGTTGTGTGTTAACAACTAGAATGAATAATAAGAGTACCCAATGGTTAATTTTCATATTTAATCATTATTTTGCTTTATCTAAGAGAGTGTTATAGGCGGCAGGTGATAAATCCCGTTGTTTCCCACTATATACATCTCCTTTTTGTTTGGGAATGGTTTACTTCAAAGTTCTTTAAATACATTTTATATGCAGCCTCAGCTTTAGACCCCTTTGTGATTGTTAAGTTATTGGTATCTAGGAGTTCATAAAGAGTTTGAACTAATAGACCATTGTAGTACAAGATGTTAGCATTATCATTATTTATTGAATTAAGAACAGCGTTAACACCTTTTATACTACTATTGGTACTAGCAATTTCCAGCATTACTATTACATTATATAATTTTGCTTCTGCATCCAATTCTTGCGTATTTCTTCCATTTATACCGTATAAAGCTTTTTGGAAAACATGGAAAAGTTCTTCTGTATACCCTGTAACGGTTGCGTGTTCATAACTGTATATATATTATTGTCAAGTAAGTGAACAAAATTAATTTACACAAAATAAATATATGTAATTTCCGTTCTACTTTGAGTTATGGGAAAACCAAAAGTATTGGGGTTAGCCGAGACAGAGCGTCTGGCACTCGATAGAGGATTTCGCTTTGGCGAGAAACATTGTTTCCGTATGCGTTGTCGTGCAGTATTACTGAAGTCGGAAGGTCTGTCATCAGTAGCCATAGGTGCGCAAACGGAAATGAGCCATGTAAGCGTAAACGCTTGGGTAAAGCGTTTCAAGTCGGAAGGCATAGAGGGGTTGAAGACTCGTTCCGGACGGGGTCGGAAACCTATTATGGACTGTTCAGACGAAGAGGCGGTACGCCGTGCAATAGAGCAAGACAGGCAGAGTGTGAGCAAAGCCAGAGCAGCATGGGAGCAATCCTCAGGCAAAGAGGTAAGCGACGCAACGTTCAAACGTTTTTTATCAGCATTGGCGCAAAATATAAGCGAATAAGAAAACGCCCAAGGGGAGTCCCCTCGCCGCAACTCTATGAATACAAGGTCGAGAAGTTGCAGGAACTTGAGAGACAAGCGTATGAAGGACGCATCAGGCTCTATTATGCTGACGAAAGCCACACTTGCACAGAAGGATATGTCCCTTACGGCTGGCAACTGCGAGGGGAAGATGTTTACATCCCCTCCCAAAGAGTGGCACGTCTCAATATTTTTGGAATGATAGATAGAGACAACCACTACAAGGGTTTCACAACATCCGAGAAAATGACAGCAGACAAAATTGTCAGTTTCTTTGATGAAATCTCGTTCAATCTGAAGATGGATACATTTGTCGTCCTCGACAATGCTTCTGTCCATCGAAACAAGAAAATCAGGGAACTTCGTCCTATATGGGAACAAAGGGGACTCTTCCTTTTCTATCTGCCACCATACTCGCCACAGTTGAACATTGCCGAGACACTGTGGCGCATACTCAAAGGCAAGTGGATGAGACCACAGGATTATATAACTTCTGACATGCTGTTCTATACAACCAATAGAGCTTTGGCGGATATAGGAAAAGGATTGCGTATAAACTTCTCTAAACATGTCGCTTAATTTTGAACAGTTACTTATTCCAATTAAATTGTCATATCTGTATTTTATTTTTCTAAGTAAGTCATGAGAAAATATTTTTCTAAAAATCAGATAATTATTTATCTAAAAATTACCATGCATCAGAATGTATTGAGATTGATGTACCGCTACCTTTAATATTACCTACAAGCAATACTCGTTTACTTTTCATATCTAAAAACTTACATTTTTCAATCTTTTCGTCTGTATAAATAACATTTGATTTCATTGCCCTTAAGTCAATTTTCTGATTGGGATATATTATAAAAATAGAAGTATTAGGATTATTTACATCA
>NZ_HE999461.1:3339-5333 GCF_000312305.1 Prevotella conceptionensis 9403948
CTTGGTAAAGCGGTTCTTCGTTACGGTGATAATCGGGGCGGGATAGATGGTGTAGTCCTCCGTTTCGTGGAACGCCATACCCTGTGGCGCACCATTTACATACACGCCTTCGAGGTCGCCGTGGCTCTTGACGATGCGCTCGCCGGCGGCATTGTAGGTGTATCGGCTGGTCTTGCCGTTGTCCGACAATACCATCAGGCGGTTGTCCTCATCCCAGTACATTTCGCGCGTCTCGCTCGTGCTATCGTTGGTTACCGTGAGCGGTTTTCCGTTGGCATCGTAGGTATAGTGATTATGCCCGATTTGCGATGGCACCGTCGGGTACTCGCTGTCTTCATACAGATAAGCAAACGCATACGACTGCGCCACCTTGCTCGAATCCACCTTTTGTTTCTTGGTGAGCGGCTCGCCCATGATGCCGTAGGCCATGTCGAGCTGATACGACGCCGTCTTGGCCTTGCCGTTTGCGTGAATAAGACGGTTCTGTGCATCGTAGGTACTTCCGCCGAGAGTGGTTTTGTTATTTTGTATTTGGCTCTGGCCTTTCTTCATTTCTTAGCCTCCCAGCGGAATCCGTATGATAATATTTGATACCATACACTCTTCCCATTCCCATGTGCAAGACTCGATATCGAGTGTTGGGTACCAATACGGCACGCTTTGGATTATTTATAACCGTATCAATATTAGGAAAGCATGCCTCCACTTGATATTTCGAAGAAATATTATTTAAGTCAAGTGTGTCAATTCCTTTTTCTTTCTTTTTTTCTTTTAACTTTATGTCATAGGAGTAGAATAATTCTTTTTCGCCATCAGGCTCAATATAAAAACCTAACATATCATACACGTAGAAAGTCTGTTTCTCTTCGTCAAACGTGAAGTCATGATTGTCGCATGCACAAAGCGTAAACGCTATTGTTACCAATATTATTCTATTTTTTATTGTTTGTCTCTTTTTTGAATTCATTCCACCATTTATTGATTTGCTCGATTTTGTCTTTCTCATCCAGTTTATCATTCTTAAACAAATTCTCGACAGATGCTTTGAAGTGTGTCTTAACGAAGCGACGGAAAGTATTAAAAGTATCACTCCCTTGCTCAGCCTCTATTTCGCGAGAAGCATCATCGTGGTTGCCTGCCTTAATATAACCTGCTATTGTTTTAAGCAAATACTTTGTCAGGCTCTTATCGCGCGCAATCTGCTTAATGTGTCCCACTTCGTGCGAGAATTCGCGGAACCAGAGGTCATAATCCTGCCCGCCTTTGCTGTTATCAAGATAATATGGCGATACAAGGATTCGTGCATTATCGGGGGAACCGCCAATTGTAATGCAATTGCCTTCGGGTTGCAGAATGACCTCTTCAAGCCTTGCATTCTTCACATACGTAATGGGAACGTTCGCAACCAAAGACAATAAGTGAGCGGCTGATTCCGTAAAGGTATAGTACGTTACTTCATGGGGTATCCCCATTAACGTATTGGCAGAGCCTACTGCTTGGTACTGAACAACGGTTTCGACATGTTTTACAACAATGCCCTTAGGAAACATTCCCATAACATCGATATTCGCAATTGGATTCCCGTTACAATATGTGTACGAACTTACCGACACATACTTTTCCGTTAATTTGTCTACCCCATACCATATACTTGCCATAGGGTCCATGTATCTGGCTCCGTAATAATACAGCCCCGTTTCTTGGTCAAACTCCTTGCCATTGAATTTATACGGCATTTCCTCGCTACTGCTGTGTTCGTCAACGAGCAACTCGCCGTAGGGCAGATAGGCATCGAACTGGGTGATGTTGGCCTTGGCGTCGGTGATATAAGAGGTGCTGCCGAGGTGGTCACTATGATAGAAGAAGATGTCCTCGGTGTTGGTGGTGTCGGCAGGGGCATAGCCATAACCCGGTTGGGCATTGTCTGGGTCTTCGGGTTTCTGCCATTGGATGGGTGGACCAGGGACATCTCCCTTGTCGTTGAACTTCGGTCG
>NZ_HE999461.1:5997-10510 GCF_000312305.1 Prevotella conceptionensis 9403948
TCGGGATAGGTCATTGTGCGTACGCGGTTCCAGCTGTCGTACGTGGCGCCGTAGACATAGGTACGCATGTCGGCGGTGCTCACCATCACCGAGCGCACCGTCTTCACCACTTCGCCTTGGTTGCCGTAGTAATACGCCTCGCCGCCCGATGCGTCTTCCACCAGCACCAATCTGCCTGCACGGTTGTACTTCTCGCCCGGTTTGCCATAGGTGTAGGTAACGCGGTTGAAGAGGTTCTTGGGATAGAGCACTTCGCTCAACCATTCGTAGTTGTAGGTGATGAAGTTGCTCATATATATTACGGTGACTAGATGAAAAAGCCTTCCTCAAGAGAGAGTATTCTAACTTTCCCGTTTGAAAGGATTTCCATTTTCAAGAGGTAGGGATAATCCCACTTTTTTAAAGGCAATAAAAAGAGCCATATTTGTACTTGAATACCGAGTTTGATATGGCTCTTTTATTTTAAGGAATAGTAACTTTGGCCTGTCTATATTTTAGTTTTGCCTCCCTTAACTGGTAAGGTGGGCAATAACTTTTGACACTCCCTCAAATCTATATCACTAATAATCATGAAAGATTTCAGCCTGCCAAATATACATTATGCCGTTTTAGAATAGTTTTTCCTAATGTATAATATTAACATTATTGCTGTGCTTATTATGAACCAAATAATATTTAAAATAATGCCAGTATTGGATATTTGGTAGATTTTGTCCACTAAAATATCGTTCTTTGTAACTTCTATTTCGTACTTAATTGTAAGATAAACATCTGAAATTAAAATACAATATATCAGAAACCATAAAAATGCTACCGAGAAGTAGATAATTAACACTTTCTTCATAATAATTTATCTATTAAAATCTTGACTGCTACTACTATTGCTACCACTACCAAAAGAGCCAGAACCATTGCCACTAGATGACGAACGAGTACTAGAACTATTTGCACTAGAACCAGCACTAGAACCAGCAATTCCAGAACTAGTTCCACTACTACCAGCACTTTTCAAGTTCTTCTTGTTTGATGTGTTTGAATAAATATTTTTCATTTCCTTGGTTCTATTTGCAACATTGTTATTTGTTTTTGAGATATCTTTTAGATAATCTTGTAAAGAACTTGGTATTATAAAGTCTTCATCATAATCAAATATCAATCCATCTACATCAAATATTTTAGACCCACTATATTTAACAGCATCACAACTCTTTGTTGTACAGTTATTCCCGAATAAAGAATAAGTATCTACTACTTTACCATTACGATTTATATCTTCATTATCAGAAGTAGGTATTGTATTAGAAGCACTGTATTGATCATCAAAATATTTCCTTACCTTTGCATCACTCGCATCCTTTATTAGAAAAGATTCAGCCTTCATCCTATGAAGTTCTGTGTTTATATATTCTGCAGCCTTTTCTCCATTATACTTTACCAAAACCCCAGGACCTGTGGTGCCTACACTATACCAATGTCCACCTTGATACCTGCCATAAGTATATACTGTTGTTCCTTTATTATCTATAACAACAATAAAAGTATGGCCTGTTCCTTTTGTCTCTGTAAACATATAAACATCTTTACCATTAGGGTCCTTAAATAATATTGGATTATTTAGACAGTAAATATATCCACCAACGCTCGGATACTTCTCCGTTAGCGGATCCACTCCATACCACAAACTCGTCCTTGGGTTCATATACCTCGCGCCATAATAGTACAGCCCAGTTTCTTCATCTAATTCTTTACCATTGAATTTATACGGCATTTCCTCTGATGAAGAATGTTCATCTACCAACAACTCACCGTACGGCAGGTAAGCGTCGAACTGGGTGATGTTGGCATCTCTGTCCGTGATGTAGGAGGTGCTGCCGAGGTGGTCACTATGATAGAAGAAGATATCCTCGATGTTGGTGGTATCGCTTGCCACATAGCCATAGCCTGCGGGAACATCTTCGGGATTGGTGGGTGGATTCCACTGCACGGGCGGCCCGGGAGGCGTGCCCGGCTGGCTGAACTTGGGCGTTTGCGGCCAGCCTTTGGGCACGCTGTGGTCACCCAACTCGCCGATAATGGTGTTGTAGCCCACGCCCGTATTCTCCAGGTCGGCATAGTTACCTTTCATCGTGGGCACCCCCGGCGGTGTGCCGAGCTTATTGTAATCATCAGTATTATTCATTTCATATGAATAACAGATTTTTGTCTGTCATACTTTTCTATGCCAGGTTGAATCCCGAAAAGCCCCAGCCATGTTTTTTCAAGCAATAACTTATTACCATTGTTATCACTTTGAAGAACATAGTAGTTAGGTATTATCTTTAATTTGAATCGTTCCACAGTTCTGTGTTTATTGTATCTTCCCTTTTCGGATAGCAAACCATGCAGATTATAATTATATAAAGAAACCATCTTACGCATATCCGAGATAAGATGTGCAGGGCTGATAAAATCAATATCTTCTATCAAAGTCAATCTATCACATCCGTATGCCGTTTTTATATAAAAATCCTTATACTTATATTCTCCATAATAGCAGCATCTGTACTCCAGAATCGTATCATTAAAGATAATCCTATCATAACTTCTTGCCGGGTTTTCTTCTCCACTTTTAGTAATAGGATTATTCTTTTTCCATAAATCCATGTCCTCATGGTTATACCATACACCGTCTCGCCTTATATATCGAAAGACATGTGACGTATCATCAGAAACCACAACCTCGAATTTATCCTTTGAAGACCTGACATAAACGAAGGGAGAATGGACGGGAACACCTTCGCCTCTCATCTTGAATTCGTTGAATGTCTGATAGCGCTTGAAAGAGCTTAATTGTATATCTGCTCTTTTTTCCTCAAGAACTTCTTTTCTTTCCATTGAAGAATTTATTATATCTTTTTTATTCGTATTGCATAAACAAACTGATAGCAATGCAGGAATAAGCAATAAAGTCTTTATTTTCATCATCTAGCCATAACCATTTTGTTTTATACTTATAACTTTACCCGTTGTTATATTTATAATCATTTCCCAATAAGAGCTACCTCCGTCTACTATCATTATCAGATCTTCGGATAATTCTTTTATTGATGTAATAGTATCTTTACTGATAAAATTGATATGAACCAATATTTGTTTATTCCCATCTATGTAGCCGACATATTGTCTGTAGTATTTATGTAATCTAACCTTTCTTAGTTTAACTTTATGAGAACTACAAGGCGTTATCAAATAAGGAATATTCTTAAGCAAGATTTCTTCTGCACGATAGATATCCGTATCACTTAATGTATAACGGTTAGATGCAGGAGGAAAACCTTCAAGATAAAACTCCTTTGGAAAAGAATACCCTTCGTATTTTCTTCCTTTTATATGCGTTACATTTTGTGAGTATACTCCGTAAGTAAGCAATAAGCATAGAATTGATAAAACGAATTTCATAATGAAAATTGGAAATATACATAACTAAAAATATACAGAATAAACCATTCTATGGATAATTTATGGGCGTATTTTGAGGAGATAATAATCTTGGACCAATAGGTTTTGGGATTCCTGTTGATATATCATAGCCGTAATAAGCCCGTAATGGAATATTAGCCTGACTTCTAATCAGATTCTCTCGGTATACTGCACGCCATTCCGATTTATTTAATCCATTATAAGTTGCAGAATATACTGCTCCTGTTTGTTCATTAGTATAATTACTAGAATAATGAAGAAGTCCTCGGTTTGCATCACTTCCATGTGCCATTTCATGCCCTAATCCAATGAATGAAGGACGACTAATTTGCCCATTTATATTTAATCCACTGGTTCTATTACGGGTATTCCAATAAATAATTCCTCCTGAGCCATTAGACCCTAAAGTATTACCTGTTATCGCTTGAACTTCAGCCAAATTTGCACCTGCTTTTACTGGAGAATTCGCTTTGAATTGATTAGAACTACCACTCCTAATAGTAAACATGTTGTTTGAATTCTGTAATTCCGTAATGATAGAGGCTCCCTCTTCCGTCTCATTGAGTTCGCCTAATGCATTTACTACGGATGCTAAATAACCTTTCACTTTTCCTGTATATGAACTACCATCTGGATTATACAATTTGCCATCTTCATATGTTAACCTTTTAGTTCCACCTAAACCTAAAAAACCAGTTTTATATGCAATAGTGATACTATCACCTTGTAAATCAACTGCAATGATTGGGTTATTTGCACAGTAAGAATATGGACTGATTTCTGGATATTTCTCCATTAACGGGTCTACACCCAACCACATGGAGATTTTGGGGTCCATGTATCTGGCTCCGTAATAATACAGTCCCGTTTCTTCGTCCAACTCCTTGCCATTAAACTTATACGGCATATCTTCTGATGAAGAGTGTTCGTCCACGAGTAGTTCGCCATAGGGCAGGTAGGCATCGAACTGTGTGATGTTGGCCTTGGCATCGGTGATGTAGGAGGTGCTGCCGAGGTGGTCACTATGATAGAAGAAGATGTCTTCAACGTTGGT
>NZ_HE999461.1:11038-11829 GCF_000312305.1 Prevotella conceptionensis 9403948
TGATAGGTAAAGTCGTAAGACTGCGCGGTCTTTGTGGAGTCCACCTTCTGCACCTTGGTGAGCGGTTCGCTCATCCGTCCGAAGGTCATCGTCATTTCATACTTCGCACCCTTCGCCATTCCGTTTGCCTTTATCAGACGGTTAAGGTCGTCGTAAGCGTAAGTGTGGTTGAAAGCACCGCCGAGTTTCGCTTTGTTGTTATTGCTATTGTTATTACTATTGTTGTTATTATTACTATTGGCCTGCGTCGGGTCTACGGCATTGACAATACCCAAGATATTATCCACAGCATCGTATCGGTACTTGTTGGTCATAATCGCCGTTCCTGCTGCCGTGAGATTCATTTCTTGTAAGCGTTCGCGTTGTTTGTCGTAGGTGTAGGTTGTCTCCGTGCCGTTGCCCAGCTTGGTATAGACTGTGTGTCCATCCTTGTCATAGCCCACCTTTTCTACGATGGTTTCTTCCTTTCCTTGTTTGTTGGACTTGACACTCGCGATTTGCCCTGCCGCATTGTAATGATAGGTAACCACCTCCCCGTCGGGATAGATCATCGTGCGCACGCGGTTCCAGCTGTCGTACGTGGCGCCGTAGACATAGGTGCGCACGTCGGCGGTGCTCACCATCACCGAGCGCACCGTCTTCACCACTTCGCCTTGGTTGCCGTAGTAGTAGGCTTCGCCACCCGACGCGTCTTCCACCAGCACCAGCCTGCCTGCACGGTTGTACTTCTCGCCCGGTTTGCCGTAGGTGTAGGTAACGCGGTTGAAGAGGTTCTTGGGATAGAGCACTTC
>NZ_HE999462.1:0-5498 GCF_000312305.1 Prevotella conceptionensis 9403948
GGCATAGAGGACATTTCAATATGGTGCGACTATGTGGATATGCTCCGCAGATTGGGCAAGGACATACACAGTCCGAAGTATGTTTGCCCCACCGACCTGCATAGGGAACACGACCGCAGACAACACGAACTCCGCAGACAAAGGGAAAGGGAAGAAAAGGAGAAGAGACGCAAAAAGGCAATGGAGGACGAGAAACGTTTTCACGAACTCAAATCAAAATTCTTCGGTATCCGTTTCACGGACGGCACAATCCAAGTCCACGTTTTGGAGAGCGTGCAGGAACATTTGGATGAGGGTGTGGCAATGCACCATTGTGTGTTCGACAATGCCTACTATCTTAAAGAGAACTCACTGATACTTTCGGCGACCATTGAGGGCAGACGGATAGAAACGATTGAAGTTAGTTTGGACACACTCAAAGTCGTGCAAAGTCGTGGCGTGTGCAACAAGAACACGGAGTATCACGAGCAGATAGTGAGCCTTGTCAATGCCAACCGCAAATTGATTAGGCAGAGAATGAGAGCGACAGCATAAGCAACAATCACCAAAACATCACAGATATGAAAGCAGAAATAGAAAGTATCGTATGCAACTGGGCGGACGAGATACCCTATATCCTTGTAAGGATAGTCAATGCCATTACCCTATCCGCCAATGAGGAGGAACTAAGGGCTGCCGTCAAGCGGATAGCCGAAGAAACGGAACTTGACAAGTTCTTTGCATACGGCTATGGCGCACACCATTTTTGGCTTACCCATCGCAGGTTATCCAATGGAGAGCCAAAAGAACACAGATTACTAATTGCTGAATTTTGAGAATATGAAGAAGAGAGTTTACAGAGTACGGACGCGGTACATTTTCGAGGGAGTTTTTGAGGTGGTTGCCGAGAGTAGAGAAGAAGCACGACAAAAGGTCATTCAGGATTGCGGAATGGTGATGGGTGGAAACATTCACAGCACCCTGCCCGATGAGAAAATCAATTGGGCTTTCTCCACGCACCCCGAAGTAATTACGAGACGGATAACCGTTCAAGAAGAACTGGCGAAGTAAAGCGGTCGGCAGATTTGCCGACCGCTCCTTTCTTTCGTGAGCTTCGGGCGGACAAAGAAAGGAGCAAAGAAACCCCAATGAAAAACACCTCGTTACTTTTGACGGTGAGTTGAGACGGCTCAAAAGTAACAAAAAGCCATTATCCCAAAATTCTTTTATAGCTATTATATAAATCTATTTATCACTGCTCTATCTTCTTCTGGAACATTATTTATAGAGGGTTTGAAGGTAATCTGCGTTTCATCTATGTCTTCAATATGTTCTCCTAAGACTTCGATATCCTCATAACTCATCCCATAACGTAACATCCAAATATGTCGTTCATTAGCTGTTCCATATTTAATATACTTTGCTAATTTGAGAGCTCTCTCATCTTGATTTGACAAATAATATTTTTTCAAGGCTGCATAATATACATCACTCAGTTTAAACCCTATCAATTTATCCAAATAATCATATGTGTCATAAACGATAGAATCGTAATCGACATCTCGTGCAAGAGTCTTCGCATCAAATAAAGGATAACGTTTTAGCATCTTATTGGGAATATCATGGAAACCAACCAAGTAGTTAGCAAATATTCTATTTGTATCTTTTCCCTGTCGTTCTCTTTGTTCCCGTTCTTTTGTTTTGCTTGCATAAGAATATCTGTACCAACAGACATTCTTGAATGTTTTACCATAAACACGCCATAACATTATTTTGATAGCTGTCGATAATACATCTCTCTCTGCATCTACCAAACTTCTACCAAGATACATTTCATACAATATTATGAAATATCCATACAAATCGAGCTTACATTTCAAATCACTGCTGATTTCATTTATACCAATAAGAATATTATCTGGAAATACTAGATCTAAAAGCATCTTTACTATATCATGCACTTCATTACTTTCCAATTTCTGTAGCTCACTATTTGTTAGGTTGTAGTCGTCAGAAAAAGTGCCATTTAGTATGGCATCCTTAAAAGTATTATAATCATCATCATGTATGGTTTCTGTTTCAAGTGCAGAGACATCATCAAGGGTTTCATTCTGAAGCATT
Source organism: Prevotella conceptionensis 9403948 (assembly GCF_000312305.1). Classification (GTDB taxonomy): domain Bacteria; phylum Bacteroidota; class Bacteroidia; order Bacteroidales; family Bacteroidaceae; genus Prevotella; species Prevotella conceptionensis. The sequence goes on from NZ_HE999462.1 coordinate 2,101, forward strand.
ATACTTCTAAATTTTGACATCTTATTAGATGAATTGATAATAACGTACCCAAAATCAAAATCCAAATTTGTTGTAGAACGCCCAGCTCTTCCTATAAGATTCTTAACCGACAATGGCTTGCTTCCTTCAAGTCTATCCAAAAATACAATATCAAAAGGCATATTAATGCCTTGTTCCAATGTTGATGTAGCAAAACATAAACGACATAAACCGGATTTTGTAAAATTCTCTATTATAATCCTTGTTTGCAAAGGAAGAGAACCATGATGAATAACAATACCTCTTCTTAACAAAGACAACATTTGAGAAAAATAATTTTTATTTGCAACAGTATCTCCTCCTGTATATCTCTTCAGATTGTCAAGGTAAATATCAACATCTTCTGTATTCAAATCTGCGCAAAGATTAATGTATTTTTCAAACTTGTTGAGAAATGACTTGTTAAGAATGGAAGATTTTGACACGTAAAACAAAATAGATTTGCCATTACGGATGGCTGTCTCTATAGGATCACCTTCATATAAAACTTTTGTTTTTCCCATTAAATCTTTTTCCACTCCGAAATGATAGAATCTCTCCTCATCCATACACATGAATAGCTGTCCAACATTTTTCTGTTCATATCGAAATGCTTTAGATGTTTCTTCATTAAAATGATTTTTCTTTATCTGAGAGTCTGGATTGGCTACAAATGGATGAGCAAAAACAAATTTTGCCTCTGGAAAAGATTTTTGGCATCGTCTCACTATACTATCAAAATACAATCCTCGCTTACTTTCCTCATCGCTTAATTGTGCCTCATCAAATAAGAAAAGTTCTACATTAAAGTCTTCGTATTTGAATAGTTCTCGGCACCTTTCTGGAGTTACAATAAAGATATTGCGATTTGCTTTTCTTGTGTTTATCTTATCAATGAATGTAAGGATATTTACACTTTTATCAGCGATAGAACGGTTAAGTTTAATATAAAACTCATTTATCAATGCCCTCGACGGAACGATAATCACAACATCGTGTTGAGATTCTTTTATTAGATTTAAAAAGACATACGATTTACCAGTACTTGTTGGCGCAGAGAAACTAAAACACTTATTATTCGATATATTATGTACTATATTTGCTTGAACAGGTGTGTACAAATGGGCAAATTCTTCCCAAATACAATCACGGTATAAAGAAAAAACCTTGGATTTAAGAGTATTAGATTCTGCCCCTTTGTAGAAAGCTCCTATATAGTTGAGTATTGATTTCTTGTATTTCTCAAAAACGTCTTTCTGGTAAAGGGATAGATATGAAAGGATCTCCATATCAGATATATTTGTTGGCCCGTTAGTATATATCCGATTTAGTACGAAAGAGACTATCTCTTCAATGTTCTCTCCGTTTATTATTTTACGTATTAAGTCTTCCATTATCATTATTCTATTGACAAATATCTACAGCAACTAATATGAGCTCTTTATGAGAGGAAAGTCTCTGGTAATTAACGTTATTTTCGATATTGCTAATAAGTCTTTCTGTAGGAGTACTCTTACTTGAAAATGCAGCAATAAACCCTTTATTGCCATTACATACTTCATCACATGAAGCTTTTGGACATAAGTTTTGTATATCGAGTAAATCTGCTACATCTCTTTGCTCTGTGTTAAATCTATATATTTGCTCCAAAGCTCTGCCATAAGCATTCTGCGCTGCAACATACTTGGCTTCTCCGAATAAAATTATATTAGACTTATTCATTGAATAGAAATCAAAACCGGGGTTCCCTGATTTTTGCTCCTTAATAAGTTCTCCTAAGGGAAGGTCTAAGTAATCTAATTGCTCAACTATTGTGCTTCGAGCAATCTCAGAAATGACATATTCTGCAGAATCTGATGTTAGGGAATCATCTTCTTCATGAATAATATTAGACGAAATATAATCTATTGTGCTTTGGAATCGGACAGAAAACGTATGCTTCAAAAAACCGTTGTCAAATTTCATTATCCAGCTATTATTTGACAATGATTCAAAAACCGCTCTCAATGTCAGTTTTATATCCGTTGGTCGTATTCTAAAGAATCTGATATGAGGTTCAACTTCAAGAGACTCTATGATTTCATAACCGCGTTCAACTTCAGCCATTTTAGAAATTATTTTTCGCAAAGTTACTCATTCATAACGAGAAAGGCGAATAAAACAGAAAGAAAACGCCCCTTGCGAAGCATAAAAATGTCGCAAGAGGCGTATTTGAAAATCAGGGTATATAAAACAGGGCAAACTCTACTTTTCGTCGTTTGACAAGCCCCCTGAGGACTTTGCCCTTGTATCGGCAGAAAGAGACAAATTCATGGTAGAAATTCCTGTCGCCCGACTCTATCTTTCGCAGCAATCGGCTCTTGGGATGTTTGCCGTATCCGAGCAACCTGCCCGTCCCGACATTGTAGGACAAGACGGCAAGCAGCAGGGCATCCTTGCCATAGTTCTTGAACATCATCAGACGCTTCATCAGGTCTGCCCGAAGCAGGGAATCCGCCTGCCGTTCCGTCATCGCCGCCGTAAAGCGTTCTCCCTTTTGCAACTGATGACCGTATCCGACATAGGGTGCGTCCTTGAACCCGTGCAGTCCCTCGAAGTGCTTGATGCAGACCACGCCACGCTCAAAAGGTGGCAACGAGAGCAGTGCATTCCTTCCGTCCTGAGCGGAAAGCCGTAAGCAGGAAAGGCAGACAAGGCAGAAGACGACAAGTTTATTTCTTAACCTCATCTTTCTTCTCCTTTTCCTCGTCCTTCTGGCTGTTGAACTCAAACAAGAGTTTTGCCTTCTGTCCGAAATTATCCTCCACATACACGTCTATCGTCTGCTGGTCGGTGGAAGCAGATGTGTAGTATAGCCTGAACACCTCTTTTGTAAGAGGGTAACGGTCATTGGGTTTGAACACCGTGCCGTCTTCCATCTTCAGTCGTCCCTTTCCATCGGGCTGAAAGTACCTTATGGTGTAGCGGGTGTCGGCAAAGTTGCCCTCCCTTTTCAATGTACAGCGTATCTCCGCCGTCTGCCCCTTGGCGATGTGCTTCTGCACCGGCATCGTCTCTATCGTGAACGGGTACGCTTGCTGAATATCCAGCTCGTGATTACAAGCAGATAGACAAAACCCGGCGAGGGCAAGCACTCCCATTACCCATATTGTGTTTATAATTTTCTTCTTCATTGTTTGTTATCGTTTTGTTATACATTGTTCCCTGCATTCTTGGAAAGCAGAAACTCATTCAGATCCTTATGCTCGGCATACAGGGAGGAACGGTCGATGACCTTATCCCCCAAACAGTCGTGTAGTCTCTGAAAAGTCCTTCTCCCCGCCTCGTCATTGTCGAGGAAGCATTCTATCCTCTCATAGCCCTGCAAGACTTTCACCGCC
>NZ_HE999462.1:6508-8029 GCF_000312305.1 Prevotella conceptionensis 9403948
AATCGACATAGCGCACGGCAGAGGGGAAGATGATATGTACTGTCTTGTCGTAGGTGATTTCCAAGCCGTGAGGCGGTATCATCCGCTCAAAGGTGATTTTGCGGGTCAGCCCCTGATAGAGGTCTCCGCTTGAAGTCGTTTCCTGTGCGTTGGCACAGACTGCGCCCAGCATCAGGGCGATGGCTAAAACTGTTCTTTTCATTTTTACTTTGGATTAAAGTGGTGAATAATAACTGTGAATTACTTGTTTTCGGGTTGATAGAGCAGAACCTTGTAACCTGCCTTCAGATGCACCTTGACGGTGCGCATTTTCTTGGCAAAGTATTGGCTCGTTCCCTGTATCAGTCCCTTGCCGAGGTCGGCGGCAAGCTGTGCCCCCGCATCGGTGGAGATGTTCACGCTGCTGCCCACGGATGTCCCCATGTTAGCGGCAATCTCCTTGGCGGCATTACGCTCCATCGATCCGGGAATGAATATCCCCGCCTGTCCGTCCGTATCATAGACCGACAGCTCCACGGGAATGATGCTTCCCCGATACCCCAAAGAGGAAATGATAATGGAGAGTCGTTCGCCCTGCAACTTTGCCGTTCCCACGACAAGGGCATTTCGTGGAATCTCCCTGCCCGATACCGACATCGGCTCCAAGAGACGGAAACGTACTGTCTGCCCGTCCATGACCGTCTGATTGTTATGCACACAGGCTGATATGGTGTTTCTATCCGTCTGCGAGACAGTCCCGATAGCGGTTTGGAATAGATAGTTCCTCTCCTTGACATATTCGGAGCGGAAAGTCGAGTCGCTCATCGGCTGTGCCAGAGCCGACACCACTTGACCGCTCACCTGCCTGACAGGAAACGCTATCGCCTTTCCATTGCGACCGGAAGAGACCACTTTCCTTTCGGAAGCCGTCTCACTCCCCGAAGTCGAAGGAAGAGCAGCGGGAACGGACTGCCCCTTGCCTCCTGCGGGCATATACTTGGCTGCCAGCTGATAGGATTTTTCAAGCAGAGCCATCTGGTCGTTCACGGTTATAGCGGGCGACTGTTGTTCATTACTCATACGACTTTCCAACTCCTTCAAACGGGTACGCATTTCCTCCTTTTCCGGATCTTCTCTCGGCATCTCATAGAAACTGCCGAGCGTGCGGTTGATGTCCTGATAGGCTGATGCAGAGGCGTGGAATCCCTCTTGCGGAGCAGCGGTGCGAGAGCCGAAGCCGTTGTCTCTTTCCGACAAATCCGTCTTCAAGGCCAACTCTTCGGAACTCTGCACTGGTTGCCCTCCTGTCATCTCCCCGAACATGGAACTGAGGCTTTGCATGGCACGACTTCGTTCCTGCTCCTTCTGTTCCATCATCTCCTTTTCATAGGCTTTCTTCTTGTCGCCGATGAGTTCCGAGGCTTGCGGATCCGGTACTTCCGTGTTGAACCCCTTCGCCTGTTTCTCCCCTTCTTTCTCCGATGGAGCGAAGATGAGCCACATAGAGCCTGCAAAAAGCAGAAACATCAGGGGGTAAATGAT
>NZ_HE999462.1:9160-10187 GCF_000312305.1 Prevotella conceptionensis 9403948
GCAGCCACAGATAGATGGAGATATACCTCGTGAACCACTGCGTGAGGGTACTCTGAAAACCGTCCCACACGGAGATGGCAAAGGCTATCGGTCCCAAGATGGAGAGGACAATCAGGAAGAATGTCCGAAGCGTGTCGATGAGCAGGGCGGCAGCGGCGAAAAGCAGTTCCAAGAGCTCCCGCACCATATTGCGGAACCATTTCTTGAGGTTGTACATACTGCGTTCCACGTACATTCCCGCCATTGTCGCCATATCCGAGGGAGAGATACCGAGTTCATCCAATTTCTTGTCAAACTCTTCGTTGCTGACCAGATAGGCTGTTTCGGGATTCTTCACCATCGCCTCGTATTCCAGCTTGTCCCGCAACTTGCGGTATTCGTCCATGCTGAAAGTCTGCTTTTCGAGCATCTTGTGTGTCCCCTGCACGACGGGACTGAGCACGCCGTTGATGGTGTCCAAGACCATCGGAAAGAAGAGGATGCAGAGACCGAGCGCAAAGGGACGGAGCAACGGATAGACATCGATGGGTTCGGCACGAGCCAAGGTCTGCCATACCCGGAGTGCCACATAAAAGAGCGCGCCCAAGCCTGCAATGCCTTTGGCGACACCTATCATGTCACCACACATAGGCATCATCTCCGTGTAAAGCGAACGGAGGACTTGGTGCAGGTTGTCAAATTCCGCTCCCATGATTACCAATACCTTTCGTTGTCCGTTCCATAGAGCGAGAGCACCCGGTCGGTGTCCTGCTGCTTCTTGGCTCTGAGATAGCTCACGGAGATGTTCTTGTTCGTGTAGTAACGCACAAGGTTGCGGTAATCCCTGATTTCCTTGTAGCAGCGATCCACCACGTCCATACGCTCCTTGTCGGTCATCTTCAGCGTGGTGATGTTCACTACCTGCTTGAGTTCCTTGAGCAGGTTGTTGCTCTCCGAGCAGTTTGGTGTAGCCGTTGGCAATGGCGACCAGCTCTTCCGGTCGGAAGTTCGGGTCAGAGAGCATCTTCTTGTAGTTCTTCACATAGAT
>NZ_HE999463.1:0-2158 GCF_000312305.1 Prevotella conceptionensis 9403948
GTATGCCTCAGGAGAAGGACTGTCTGCACCGATATTACAATCCAAGTCTTCTGGGCATGGCGTGTCTGCAACGGGGAATGGTCCTCTCAGGTTCGGCGTAAGCGGCAGCAAAAGCAGTCAAACGTCCCATACGGAAGTCGCCGCAATGGATGTCAACGGCGACGGCTATCCTGATTGGATAGATGAGGGGGACAGCCATGTACGCACACAATACACTTCGCCGACGGGAACACTCAGCCAACTTAGCGTCAAGACTGACATTCCGATGCCTGAGTTCAGCTCGGGTGCTTACAGCCTCGGCATAGGCAATGACGGTGCCATTGCCGTAAGCATAGGCAACAGGAACCGTTCTGAGTCGGGAAGAACAACAGGCAATTCCTCTCCAGGCGATGTCGGCAGCATGAACAATGCTAATGAGAATCCGAACAAGGCTACCACCCCCACGAATAACTCGACGGGCCAATGCGAAGGGCAGAATGCCAGTGACGGCAATGCCGTTTCCAGCCTGGCCGTCACGGCCAGCGGTAATTTCTCTCATGGAAACTCCAAGACCACACGCGATTGGTTCGACTGGAATGGTGACGGATTGCCCGATATGGTTGAAGGCGATGCCGTGAGGTACAATCTCGGCTACGGTTTCACAGGGCACATGCCGCGAGGCTGCCAGGACTTGGATGCCACATCCAACACCAACTGGGGTGCAGGATTGGGAACAAAAATCACCGTTCTCGGCAACGCGGAGATTACGGGAGGTTTCAACGGCACGAAGACAACGACCCTTACAAACTGTTCCTATGCCGATCTTAACGGTGACGGAATGCCGGATAAAATCATCAGGGATGGCGACGATGTTAAGGTTTCCATCAATACGGGAACGGGTTTCGTTGACGAAACCCAAGACGTTCAGGGCAGTGCGGGAAAGAACCTTGCCACGTCCGTATCATTGTATGGCAGTGCGGCATTCTCCTTCAAAATCCACCTGCTATTCCTGAAACTGACGATCACTCCACACGTAACCGCTGCTTGGTCCACTGGCGTTAGCCGTACGGAGAGCGCTTTACTCGACATTGATGGCGACGGTTTGCCCGACTTCGTTGAAAGTGCAGGCCCTGATGCCCTTGTCGTTCGCCGCAACCTCACCGGCCGCACCAACCTGCTGCGCAGCGTCACCCTGCCTTTCGGCGGACACGTCCGCGTGGAGTACCGCAGACGCTGCCCAGCTTCGCCACGCCCGGCCGCCGCTGGGTGATGTCGGCCGTGGAGACTTCGGGCGGATATGCCGAGAACGGGGCGACGCGCATGCGCAACGAGTTCGCCTACGAGGGCGGCTACCGCGACAGGCGCGAGCGCGACTTCTTCGGGTTCGCCAAGGTCGTTACCCGACGGCTGGACACGCAGAAGGAGAATGCCGCCTACCGCACGCAGGTGTCCGAGTACGGGCACAACCGCAACCTGTACATGCACGACCTCGTCACCGCCGAGACGCTGTACGACGCACAGGGCAACATGGCATTGCCGTATTTTATAAAGGAGAGAACAAAGTTGAAAGAGTAAGGTATTATGAAAAGGATGAAGAGATTTGGTCAAAAGTGGAACCTGAGAATTAATAGCGTTTTAATAGCAATCTTATTGGTAATCTCTATGATTTCATGTAACAGGGCGGAACAACATTCAAATGATTTGAAATGTATCTTCTCTGACAGCTTACACCGTTTTGAATATTATCGTGGTGCAAAACAAATTATAATTCGAGTTGACTCTAATTTGTTTTATTTTACCTCAGATAATCGTCTGGTAAAGGTGTACACCCGAAGTGTGGTTAATGGAAAACGGATGTTTGTGAATGGAAAAGTTTATTATTTCGATAGGAAGTCGGGAACATTAGATTCAGTAAAGTTCTACCAGAAAAACAAGTTGCATGGGTATTCTGTTGTTTATGACAGGGCAGGTAAGATAATTTCAGCTAGGAAATTCGATAAGACAAAGAGCAGATGAGCGAAGAATCCCACCTTATGGAAACATCGAACATACCCTAGAACGCCTATGGATATGGCGCAAACATCGTCACGGACTGGGCAGGAAGATTATCCCATGTTTATGATGCAGATAGAAAAACAACGCAACCATTATGATGGCGACGGAGGCCCCTTCATCACTT
>NZ_HE999463.1:2893-9432 GCF_000312305.1 Prevotella conceptionensis 9403948
GTGACGAGCCTCAAGTCGGCCAAGCAGGGCAGGGAAGAGACGATAGTGGCGCAGGTGGGCTACGACAAGGACGGGCACGCCATATACACGCGCATGGGCAACGGCACGGAAAGCACGTACGCCTACGACCGCCAGCGCGAACGGTTGCAGGTATGCTGCTAACGGCCGACGGGGACAGCATCATGCAAACGCAATATAAATACGACCCCGTGGACAATATTTTTGGACTAACCAACGTTATTACACCAAAGGCGCCGACCACCCCACCGCCCCCTCGCAGATAGGGCACGAACGTTACGCCTACGACGCCAACGGCAACCCCACGCTCGTGGAGGACGACAGCCTGAACACGGAGCGGCGCATGGCGTGGGACGAGGAGAACCGCCTTATGGCCCTGTCTGACAACGGCAAGTAAAATGCCACAACTCGATGGTAGCGATTATTCTGGCTACAAAGAAGGGCAAATAAAAGATCCACAAAAAATACCTTTAACGAAATGATCATGACAAAAAAAATATACTTGATAATCGTACTGTTAATCTCTATTACCTATTGCAATGCCCAATGTAAGAAACTGTATGAAACAGAGTCGATGGAAACCATTGTGTCTAGCAGAAAAAAAGCGGATAGACTCTTAGAGCTATTTAGAGAAAATGCTCCTAAGGTATTATACTCTTTGGAGGATTGCTATTATTATCTGATAATTAAAGCTTCTCCACATAGTAAAGAGTATTATATAGCTTTAGACAGCCTTGGTGAAATACGAGTATTGTATCTATTGTCGGAAAGGACTAAAACCGCGAAACAAAAGAAATATGAGAAACTATTATTAGAGGCTGGCTCCATATTTGAACCTACCTATTATAAAGAAGTGTCCCGAACCGTAGAAACAAGAATTGCTTTAGGAAGACCGTCCTACTTCGTGATGAAAGATGCTAGTGGAAAACGGTTTGGTGAGTTCTGTCTTTCTACATTAACTGTACCACTACCAATAAATCAAGCCTTGTTGACTTACCTAATCAATCGTTTGTCTGAAGAAATATATAAAGATACTAAAAGTGTGAATCGAGTTAAGAACAAAGACAATCCGAATTATTGTAATGAAGGCAAAGCCAATTCGCGTCTTGCTCAATAGTTTGTTTACAAATTAGACAAAGGGGGGGTAAAGAAAGATGAGAATAATTAAGTGTTTGATATTGTTAGTGTTGCAAAGTGCTACGTGTCATTTAAATGCCCAGTCGATTAAGGAATGTTTAAAAATAGACTCGGTGCAGACAATATATGATATAGGTAGTTCTGTGTCCTTTCACTTCAGCAATAACAGTGAAGAGGATATTTATATATCTATATCTTTAGAAAAAAGAGTAGATGGAAGGTGGTTTATATTCGCCCAAGATATTTTCCATGTTCCAAACACTTATAAGGTGCAAAATGTTATCGTATTAAAAGGGCGTGAGGTGAATAGGAAAGAAGAGTGGGGAATTAAGGGTGTCAAGTATAAGAAAAAAAGTGAAAACGTATATAGGTTTAAATACAATATCGGTAGAAAACTAAATAAGCTGTCCTATATTGAGTATTCAAATATATTTCATATAAAGAACTAGGAATGTGCTAAAATAGGAATAAAGTTTCTGGCTGCATGAAAATTCTAAACAGTACGTTTCGAACACCGCTCTCTCGGCACGCACGCTGCACCAAGCGCTACGTCACGTCTGGCATTTCGCCCGGCCCGCCCGTGCAGTGGGACAAGGCCGAAGACTCCGACGACGTGCAGCCGGGTTACGGCCGCGTGCCTACCGACACCACATACCACGAGGACATCTTCTTCTACCACTCCGACCACCTCGGCAGCACCTCTTATATCACCGACGCCAAGGGCAACGTCGCCCAGTTCGACGCCTACCCGCCCTACGGTGAGCTACTCGTGGACGAGCACTCGTCCACCGAGGAGATGCCATATAAGTTCAACGGCAAGGAATTCGATGAGGAGACGGGACTGTATTACTATGGTTCTAGATACATGAACCCGAGGACGAGTTTGTGGTATGGGGTGGATAGGTTAAAGGAGAACTATCCTGAACTAGGAAGCTATACATACTGTGCTGATAATCTTGTCAAATTTGTAAATCCAGATGGAAACATAGCACTCATAGACAATGCTATTGGTGCCCTTATTGGAGCTAGTTTAGAAATAACAACACAAATGGTTGCCAATCTTGTTGTTGGTAATGGCATTACTGATATTAACTGGGGAAAAGTTGCTGTAGCAACTATTGAAGGAACAATTACAAGTGGCGCTAGCAATACAGTCCGTTTTGTTACAAAAACAAGCGTTGCTGCTAATAGCCTTATGGACAATTATGATAAGGGAATTATAGAAATTGTAAAAGGAACTGCGGTAAATCTGGCTGCAGGTGCTGTTGGCTCAAAAGCATCAAAACTAGCTAAAGGATTTGGAAATAAAACAACTGAGAAAATATCAAATAAAATGATTAGCAGCAAGACCTCTCTTACCAAGACAGGTAAGAAAATAACAAAAGTAAATAATAAAAGAGCCAAGACTATAACCACTAATATTCAACAGGCGCAAAAAGCTGTTGCCAAAGAGGTGAAGAAATCTCCTCAAACGGCGGCTGATAAGATTGTATCTAATGTGATAGAAAGTCAAGGTGAGACAAATAAAAATAATAAAACAGACAAAAGATGAGAGATTTCATAGGTAGATTGCTTGTTTACGCTTGTGTGGGTTGGATTCTTTACCACGTTGTACTTTATTTCGTTGGTAATTTCCTACTAAGAATAAATGGTGTTAAGACGTATGCAGTTATTACAGCAGAACCATCTAGTTACGCACGCCGCTATACGAAAGTTTATTACATGTATTCATTTTCATATAATGGAAATGAATATAAAGGAAATTCTTTGATAAATAGCTCTACAGGAAAACCAGGTGATAGTATTGAGGTTGTTTTCCTTGAAGCCTACCCTAGCATAAATAGGCCTACCAGTTTTTTTAAGTAACAGAACTACTAGATTTACAAACATATAGACAAAGCAAGTAAATATTTAAAATATATGGCGAAAAGTATATTCCACAATATATTAAGGGAGGTAATGAAATCACATTCTAGACTGATAACCTTGGTTGTCATGGCACTGGTTGCATTTTCGTGCGCAGAAGAGAGAGATCTCACAGATTTAATCTGTGGAGACAACTCTAAATTGTGGTATGTAAATTTTGATGCGAGAGACAAGTTACAAATGTGCTTTTACTTTAACAGGGATAGGACATGGAAGATCTTAGAGCGAGACTTACAAGGAAATCTATCTAAATACGAACAGCACGATCATCTTTGGCCAGAATATTGGATTTTAAAGGATGACTCGGTAATATCGTTAGGTGGGACAGAGTATAAAATCCATGAAGTCAATCCCTCTTTGTTGATACTTCATGTTGACACGACAAAAATAACTTTGCAGCTAGTAAACCAATGAATTCTTTAATCATACGGTGCACCGCAAGACCTCACTTTGGCTACGCCGACTTCAGGCTGCGCCTCGGAAAAACGAGCAAGCTCCTTTTCGCTCGACTTGCACTGAAGTTCCACGAGACGGAAGACAACACCATCTATCTCGCCCCATACTCGGCGTTACGCGCCGGCGTTTCACCAAACACTATTTCATCGGCGACAGGCGCGTGGCCTCCAAAATCGGTGTGGGCATATTCCAAAACGCCTACGGCCACGGCGCGAACCTCATCACGGCAGGATAGTAATCAAAATCTGGGTCAAAAACTGGTGTAAAAGTTAGTGCCATTTTAGGTGTTGAAATTGGAATAGATTTAAAAAAATATGGAATGTGGTTAAAAATGCTTTTTAGTAAAATATATCTAGCAGCACTTTCTATTGTCTTCGTTGTGACAATTGTATTGTTGTCTATTTGTGGCATACTGACTTTGTACAAGATGTTACAATCTTATGTTATTGCTGGCTCCATAACCTCAATGATGGACGTGATTACCAAATATGGTGTTCTTATCCTTCTTTTTCAATTCACATCCCATTTTGTATTGGTGTTTATTATGGATCATCATTTGTTGTTAAAAAAAATAACAGCTTTAATTATTCAATATAGAGCAATTACATATTTCCTTGTTTACAGTTCATTAGGTATGTTCTCAACACATCTGCTTCTATTCTATTTAGGAAATGAAGCATATAGAAATACAACAGAGAGGTATTATGGGAATACCTTAACATATTGTGCTCGATTTCCTTTATTGAATGTCTTAGTCTATGGTAAGATATTAATCTTGTTGCATCGTAAGGGGTATAGAGTTAAAGTAGCGAAATTAGTGTTGCTGTATTTTACAGGAAGATTAGCGTATTTCCTTTTATGCGAGAAAGAAAATAAAATGATGCCGAAATTGGATTATTAAATTGGCAGACACAGCTGCTAACAAAATACATGGGTTCAGTTTCATAGAACTACGAATTGTCCTACGAGTACGGCGACGCGCCCCCAAAAGTCGGTGCAAGCATATTCCAAAACGCCTATGGACATGGCGCGAACGTCGTAACCGCCGGACAGAAAGACTATCAGATGCGTATGATGCAGATAAAAAAACAACACGAGGACTACTACCGCAAGCTGGGCACGCCCCTGGGAGTGCCCAAGATGAAGGGCGTCACGGCCGATCCCGAGAACACGCACGAGGGTTACAATACTGTCATCAAGGGGTTGGGCGGCCACTGTGTGCCCGACGTTTGGAAACAACGCCCTAAACGCAATATTGCACTCCGACAAGAAAAAACAAATGGATTAATTCAATTGTATATGGTAAGCATTATGAATACAAACGCAAGGGCTTATGGCATGTGTACATGAATGGTAAACCGCTTAAAGATATAAATGGAAAGCCAATACTTTATAATTACAATGCACAGCCGGGGACAAAAGGTTTTGATTACAAACTCAATAAAAAACAAAGAAATGATATGTACAGTGAAACATGTTTTATTAATCGTTATCATGGCTGTTTTTTGCAGCTGTGGAAGTAGAACAAGTAAATCAAGTGAAAATGTTCGTAAGAATATTTCATCTATGAGGTATAGGAGGTATGCAACAGAAGATTCAGCAATCGCTCTTGACGTTTCTATGCTTCCTGGCGCGATGTGGGATGATGGCACGCTATTTTATGTTCAAAGTAGGAGATATTACAACCTTTCCGACAAGGAGATTGAAACAATAAAAACAATCCTTTCGACTAAGCAGAAGTGGCAGGAGGTCGGCTCGAAAGTTCCTACCTTAAACATAAGTGTGTATTATAGACAATACCTAGCATATAGGAAACAGGGACACATCTATGTATTGGTAAACCTATATAAATACTATTATATGGTATTCTTGGGCAATGATGTGCTAGGAGTAGGCGCTCCCCAAAAAGGGATAACAATCATTTCTCTGGCTAATGATAGAAGTCGGAATAAGTACGATAATGTGACAATTCTCTTAGACCTCTCTCGAAAGCGGATTTTGGAAGTTCATGACATCTAGGAACGATAAGAAGATTCTGTATTTTAGCTCGGTTCGTGAGCTGTATGGAACTAACTGTGCACCACAAGGCCTCACCTCTGACTGCGCCTCGGAAAAACGAGCAAGCTCCTTTTTCGCTTGGCTTGCACTGAAGTTCCACGAAACGGAGGACTACACCATATACCCCGCACCCATACTCAGCGTTACGCGCTTAGCCTCCGAAATCGGTGTGGGCATATTCCAAAACGCCTACGGCCATGGCGCGAACGTCGTCACGGGCAGGTAGAGGAAGTATGGGTTCGAGTTCAGGTATGGCAGGTTCTAGTGTAGAATCTAGCGTCAATCGTTCAATTAGTGGAACTTCTTCAAGTGAAAATAATTCAGGCTCATTCGGAAGTGGCAGCAAAAGTAGTAGCCAAGATTGTAATAGATAAATATGAAAAAAATAATATTGATATATATTGCCGTTTTTGGCATTTGGTTTGTAATATATGGTATTTCAATTTGCAGTCAGTATGTAGCATTGAAATATGAGATAGAAACAATAGATAATGTGGTAGTTATAAACCGAGTATATGAAATAGTAAATATGTCAACAATAATAAATCTAGTATGGTTTGTATTAAGTGCCATATTGTTTGTTATCTTTGTAGTCCAATATAAACAGAGAAATAAAAAACAAACGGACGAACGAATAATTAAGAGCCACGGCGAATAGGAGGGTGTGCATGTCAACGACGCGCCACAAGGTCTTATCGCTGGCTACACCGACTTCATGCTGCGCCTCGGAAAGAGGAGCTTGCTCGTTTTTCCGAGGTGCAGTATGAAGTTCCACGTGCGGAACACTTAGGCATACCCTATATTACAAAATCCGTAATGACAACAGAAGCAAAAGATGGGAAAAAGCCAAATAACCCTTTTTCTTTAGGTGAAGTAGTTATACCTGCTTCTTACCCCAAGAATGTAAAGTCAACAAATGATAACAATGATAACAAAAAGAATAA
>NZ_HE999464.1 GCF_000312305.1 Prevotella conceptionensis 9403948
GTATATGGCCACGGAAGAGCCCATGTTGCCGGAAAGTTCCGATTTCTTCTGCAACCCTTCAGGTGCGGCAAAGCCGCTGCCCGTATTCAGCGTGACTTTCAAGTCGCCCTTGCGGTCCTGTTCCACAAAGTCGGGCAGCCCGTCGCCGTTCACGTCATGGAATGCACCCTTGCCGGAAGTGAGGCTCCCCGTATCGTTCTGCCCTGCCGAGATGTTGAACAGGCCGAGAATGGGGATGCATACGCCCAGCCCGTCACCGTAGTTGTTGTTTGAACTGTGTTCGACGGCATTGATACCTGAGGGCATGGTCTCGGTGAAAGAATATCCCAGATTATAACGTACCTGCCCCTTGGATACCATGTCGGGCAGTCCGTCGCCGTTAAGGTCTCCCCAGTCGCGTCCGGACTCCGATGTCCCGCTTGAGAAATTGCCGCTGGCGCTGCAAGCCCCTTCCGAGACGTTGCCGCTAAAGCTTGCCCCCTCGGCATTCTTACCCAGCCGCCCGGTCTGTTGCAGGCTGGCCACGCTCTTGGCGAAAGAGGCTTTCGCCTTTTGCAGTTTATCTTGGAAGTTGGAAAGCTTATAACTGTCGGGATTCATGCTGAGTCCGGCATCCCCGCCTGTGTTTTCCGATTCTCCATAAGACATTGAGGGCTCCACATCATAGTCTTGCCCGTCACCGAGCGTACCGATCTGATGAGTAAGCTGTACTCTGATCTTACCATCATTTTCACGAATCCAGTCAGGATAACCGTCACCGTTCAGATCCATTGCGGACACCGTGGTATAAGACTCTTGCTTGGTGTTGCTCTTATTTACTCCGAGACTGACGCCCATCGAAAATCCCAAGGAGAAGGTCTTGCCCTTGCTTGTCGACTCCGTCATCTGCACAGGCGCAGAAAGTCCTTCCCCGTTCAGGTTATAGTTGATGGAGTCAACGACGATTTCATCTTCACCCAATCGCGATGCACGCATCATTGCGACTTTTATATACACACTGTCTGTGGCACTGACATACTTTCCTGTTGTAGAACTATATGCCATCGTGAAGAATTTCTGCTTGTTGATATCGAGTGTATTTTTCTCAACGGCCCCTTCATCGATTTTCCCATCCTTGATGTAGTCGTTATGGTCAGAGGCCCTCATCTCATCGGTCCTGATGGGTTCTCCTTTCGCATTACCGTTCCATGCAAACTGTCCCCAACCTCTGTAGAGCGGTCCATGATCAAAACGGTTGAAACTGGAGAACACGGATGCCGGAATGGAATCCACGCGTACCAGCCTGCGCCCTGTCTCATGCTTCTCCCCGTCCGTCCCCACGGTGTAAAGAATGGAGTCACGAAGGACAAGTAGCCGTGCGATGGGGGCATTATCCAGTTCGTTGAGGACGGAAAAACTCACTTGCACCCTCTTTGCTGAAAGATGTGGGATAAGGGAGACGCCGTTCACGGCCGTACTGTCTCCTTGCAGGCGATTGTTTCCCGCCATCGTATAATCCTTGCGGTAAAGCAGCGAACCCGTTTCGTCTTTCAACGTGAAATGAACGGTGGCGGGTGCTGTGTCCTTACCCGAAGAACGGCTTACCTTTAGATCGGGCACGAAGACCAACCTGTCACCCCAAGTGGAATCGCTTGCAACGACATGCATAAGCGTATCCTTTGCTGCTACAATGTTTTTATTGAACATCAGGCGTTGCGGAGCAAGCGCGTATTTGGCAGTATCACTGCGGAACACGGGTGTCCAGCTGATGTGCTGCCAGTTGATGGGGCTGTTTGTCTTGATGATGAAGTTCACCGTGGCACTATCCACAACGGAAGAATGGAAATTGCCCTCGAACTTTCCCGTAAGCACGGTATCGGCTGGCAAAAGAAGACGGTCTATTTCCGTTTGTGTACCGGTTTTATCCGTCTTGACTATGGAGAGTACTACATCGTCGCTTGTTTTTTGCTTATTAAACCCTCCTTCATAGAAGACCGTTCCGTCAATGGCAAGCGGTGCAGTAGACATTTCGCCAGGCACATAATCCGACGAATTGCGATAATGTTTCAAATCTTCACCTGCATAGGTATCTACCGCAATGGAAGTATAAACAATGTTCGGATCCCATTCCACGACATCGCCTATACCCGAATATCTTGCATTCACGCGGAAAAGCAGATAGTCACCCGGACGGACGGGAAGGGTCTTCGCCGGTACCGTAACACTCCCCGATTGCAGAAGCGTGTCTTTCCATAACACGACATTATTATGCTGCATACTCAGACTGACACCGTCACCTTGGGCAGACGGTTTGTTGACTGTTCCGGTCACTTTCACCCTACCTGCATAGGGGGCACGCCATAAACGAACGGCGTCGTGCAAGGGAAATTCGCGTTCCAAAGAATCACGGATGGCCTTGTAGTCGGGAAGGAATGTGGAGTCTATGCTTGCCGCATTTCCCGTAATGGGATTTCCCGTATTGGTACTCGTACTGCTGAAACTTACATCCCTACCATTGCTGTGGTTGAAATAGACCGTGCCATTTTGGGCGATGTCAATAAGGCCGTCGGCATTGAAATCCTGAAAATAGGTTTTGTTCTTGCTCTGGTCGGTCGTTTTGTTTACCGCATAGCCGATGCTTGCCGGGCCAAAGCCCGTAGCTACATTCGCATTCCAAGAGTTACTGGTGGTGGTGCCCCCTGTAAAGCTGCCGATACCCGTTATTGTCATCTTGTCTCCGAAAGACGGATGGCGAAGGTCTTTATTTTGGTTCAATCGATAATGCAACCTGCCGTCCGCACCTTTCCACACCTTGTCGGGCATGCCGTCGCCGTTGATGTCTACAAGGGCGATGCGTCCTTCGTTGTTCGTCTTGGTGTAAGAATAAGAACCGCCCGCATTAACCGACGCCGGACCCCAGCCGGCCCCGACCATGACACCGCCACCTACTGTGTTTCCTTTGGCAGAGCCGCCGCCGAGAAGGGAAAGCCTTTCGTCAAAGTTCCCGATGTGCAATTTAACAAGCCGGCCATAGTTGTCCTTTTCTGCCGTATAAATTACGGGCGTATCGGAGAAAATGCCTTTTGTTATGTCATTATAATAACTGAACGTTTGTGTTGCAACATGATTGTCTTTACTATCTAATTGCTCAATGCTGTCCAAAAGCGTTTTGGAAAAGACACCTTCCTTATAATGAAGCGCATAAGCGCGCAGCAGCTCGCTGTTGTGCTTCACTTCCACGCGTTCGAGCAGGGCATCGTCGGTTTGCAGCACACCCAAACGACCGCTCTTGACCACATCCTTGCGCGCATCCCACTTGAAAGCGAACTGTACGCTATAAGCTCCCTCCTCGTCTTTACTGCCCGTATAGCGGTAGGTTTCGGGATAAAGGTTGTCGCTGCGTTTGCGGTATTTGTAAGAAACGAAATTGCCGTGGGTGTCTTGCGTCTTGCAAAGTGCCCAGCGCAGGATATTTCCATTGCCGTCTTTGAGCACGGCACCTTCGTCCACCGTACCGTCCACGCCTCCGAAATAAGACACAGTACCGTCTTTGGAGGTTACTTCCCACGTGTAGTTCTGCGGACTGTCGCCCCTGCGGATAATCTTGGCAAAGCCGCCCTCTACAAGCGGATAGAAACGTTTGTCTTTGGTTCTCGCTGGTGCATCAGTGGTGCGGTAGGTGCGGTCGTTGAGCTTGCTGCCCATGAGCAGGTAGCTTTCGCTTTCCTTATCGGTATCGAAACGGGGAACACCCCAGCGGGTTTCGATGTCGATGCTTTGCAGAGGAAGGCTCCAACCGTAACCCACATAAGAAGAACCGCCGTCGCTGCTGTATTGCAGACCGACGCTCGGCTGCATGCCCGCCCGTCCTTTGGGCAGTTCAAAGGGATAGCTTAGTGCTGCCGTTCCGCTTTGATTGGCGGTGGGCGCGCTCACTGTTGTGATGCCGGCACTCGGGTCGGCTGCTTTGAGTTCGCTGATGCCCGTGGGTACGTAGTTCTGCGTTTCGGGATTCTCAGGCACTTTGATGATGCCATTGATGACGTCGGTAAAATGCGAGGTCTCGGCCACAACTAGCTCTCGGTCTTTATCCAAAACCTTATGCCGCAACATTACCCATTGGGCTTTTAATTCGTCGTAGTAGTAAGTGTGTATGTCTTCGGCGGTATAGCCCTGCGGGATAAGGGTACTATCGTATGGCACGGTGATGCTTGCCAACGAATGCACGAAGTGCTCGCCATGCGGCAGGAAACGGTAACCGGCGATGCTGTCTTTCGAGTTGGCGGCAACGGTAGGGTTACTCCTGTCCGCCGTTACGTTCACCATGCCTGCGGGCAGGTGGGGCAGCTCGCCCTTTCTAAGTGGCGTAATGCTCAAAATCTTGGCATGCTCCATACTGCCATGGGGCACTTTCAGCTCAGCGCGACCCACAGACAGAGAGTCTGCAAGGGTACCGGCGAAGTATTTGCTCACCGTGCGTTTGCGAAAATCTTGCAAACGCTTGGACACAGGCTTTCTTTTATTTGCCCTTGGTTCCTTTTCCCTTTCTATTTCTTTCGTGGCCGTTACCGTATGTGCATACTTCTTTACCTGTAAAGATTGATTGTCTTTACCCATTTTCTGTTCTTTGGCATCCGTGGCAGAGAACTCCTTGATTTCTTGTTTATTGCCGACATACGAAGTCCTTCTGTTGTCGTTACAAGAAACAAACAACAGAAACGCACTTAAAATAACTGCTGAAAAACATACCGACTTGTTCATAACTTCGTTTTTATGACTATTCCGTTTAATGGGGAAACCGTTTACTTTGTTGTCCTTATAAAATATATCCCTATCGCCTATTTCCTGATGAGTTTGACGCTTTGTCTGCTCTCGCCACTACTCATCTCAAGTACGTATGTCCCATTCATAGGCAGATAGCAACGGGTGGCGTGATAGGTGTCGGCTGTGCGCGTCTCCTTTTGCAACAGGGCGCCATCGGGGGAATACAGCCTAAATTCAAGCGGGAGCGACTCGGACATTTCCACGCGCACATCAACGTTGCCGTCGGTCGTGGGGTTTGGGGACACGTCGTGGCGTGCGAAACCGTCTTTGCCCATTGTCGATACGTTTAGCGTGCGGGTGGTGGAGCAACCTTCGGCGTTGGTCAGTTCGAGGATGTACGCTCCGTCCTCGTCCAGCGTAACGCTCTCGCCACTCAGGTATCTGCCCTTCGGGCTCTTCCATCGGCAGGTGTAATCGCCCTTGGTGTCAAGGTTGTAATCGCGTGATGCACCGCGGGCGAAACGTACGTCCTGCAACTCGGGCACATCGGCCATGTCGGCATTGGAAACCATGACTTCATTCAAAAGTGTCTTACCCGTATGGTCTTTGGCGGCAATCGTGTATTTGCCTTGTTGCAGGGCGGAAACGGTGATAAGGCTGTCACTTGTGGATTGGCTGTAACATGCTTTTCCATCAAGGCTTATCGTAACATTATATGGGGCAGTGCCGCCTGTGAAAAGCACTTTGAGCTGTCCTTTTTGCGCTGTGGAACAGCGGGGCCGTGCTATTTCAACGGTTGCAAAAAAATCTTTAGCGGCACGAAGCGTAAAAATGCTTTCCCCCGCATCGGCGGCAATGCCTGCAAAGACGATGCTGTCGGTATGGCTGTCCTGTGCCTTGTAATAGCGGATTTGCCCGACGGGGAATTTCCCTGTGCCGCTGTTGTCTACGGCGAGATAGTAAAACTCGTCCTTTCCGAGTGGTTGCAGTTGATGGATGCTTCGGGTGTCGAAAGTCAAGGTGAGATGTTCTGCGGACTGTCCTGTCGTTGTGGCTGCCCAGCATCGCTGCATCCATTTCCCGTTGCCCTTGTCGGCAGTAAAAGAGAGTTGCTTGGCGTTGTCGCCCCAAAGGAAACTTGCGCCTTCGTTTATCGAACTTGCAGACACTTTTACGACAGCTTCATTCTCGCTACTCTCGCCCGTGGTGCGGTGGAGTTTCGAGGTGGCGTCGCCGATGATGCCGGCAACGCGGTGGTTGTACGCTTTAAGCCGATAATAGTTGCGGATGGTTTCGCCTTTGGAATTGAGGTAGGAATGGGCAAGGGTGATGCCGTGGCGAAGGGCGAGGGCACTCTCCACGCGCATGCGTTCGGCGGCGGTGAGGGAGCGGTTGTAGACCACATATTCCGCCATACCATTCTTTAAGCTTTTGATGGGGAGTTTTTCTTTGGTCATCCCACCCACATTGAGCGTGCCGCGCGTACCGTTTGCAGATGAGGTGCTATAAGCGTACAGGCGTAGTTGTGGCAAGGTGTCGCGCCCGGTGTAGTTCATAAAAGTGCCCTTGGCAAGGTTGGCGGTGCGGGCCGTGGTCTGCACACGTTCGGTTTTTCCCGTTTGTGTGCTGACATTCCAAAGCAGCTGTTCGCCCTCTTTCTGTATTTTCCCTACCCCGATAAAGGTCAGGCCGCCAGCACCGGTAAGGCGTACAGGGGAATTGTCGTTGCCGCTTGCCCATTTAACAAAACCTGTCACTCCGCCGGGGGCTTGGCATTCCGGTTTCGGCTGTACTTGCGCTTGGGCCTGCGCTTGTGCCCGACTTGCTGTTATGGATACGGCGCACAAGAGCGGAACAAGTATGCTTGTAAGATGGAGTGTGGATTGTTTCATCGTCATTTCTGTTTGGTTAGGGGAATGGTATAGCCCACTGTCAGCAAAAGCAGGTGACTGTTGTTCGTGGCTTTGTGATAGCCGTAAGGGTTCTCGTTCGTCTTGATAAGGTCCATAAAGCCGTAACCGTATTGCAGGCTGGCTTCGATGCCGTTCTTAAACGACGAGTAGCCTATCTTGAGCAGGGGCATCACGTGCAAGCGTGCCCGAAATGTTTCTCTTAAATGTTCCTGTGTGAGTTTATCCACCGAAACGTATAGGGCTGCACGATTGCTCGAAAAATCGATGCCCCCAGGATTGAGCGGGATGCTCATGCCTACACCAGCACCCATATAGAGGTCGCTCAGCAGGTAGAGTCGCGCGGCTACCTGCGGCATGATGATGTGATAACGAAAGACCGTCTTCTCGTCGATGTTGCCGATTTGCTTATGTTCCTTTAAGGTAGAAGATAGCCACGTGTAGTCTGCCGCCAATTCAACGCCAAGGCGGTCGTGCCGCCAAAGGGCAAAAACGCCTATCGAGGGAACAAACGCACCGTTCTCTTCCATCGTATAACGAGGACGGACGGCTCCGTCTTCTACCAAGGCACCAAGGTTGCCGATAACGCTGTAACCCACGCCGGCACGGATGCCGATACGGGTTTGGTAATATCGTTTGTGCGAGAAAATACGCCTCGGCTTGGGCTCGCGAATGATTTCCGCCGTATCTATTACCACATCGTCAGATTCAGGTTCTATGCCGGTTTGTTGCTTAGGTTGTTCTTTGGGCGTTTCTTGCACAACAGCAGGTTCCGCTTTCTTTTCTATAACAGCCACTTTCTCTGCGGGTTGAAGAGCAGAGGCGGCAATCACCTTTCTTTTCCTCTTTGGCTTTGAAACCTTATGCCACGCTTTTGGCGAAACTGTTGTCGTGCCTTGTTTGATGGTGTCTTGCGGGGTAGAAGCCGAGGGGGTTGCTTGAGGTGTCGGCACTTCCTCCTTGTCGTGTTTGCAAAGCCGTAAACACAACAAGATAATGAGGATAACGATTAACGCAACAATGCCGCTAATGACATTGCGGCGGGTGTTGGGAGTAGAATTGCCCATAGGCACTTTCCTATTGTTTACATGAAATGTGTTGAAATAAATTCAAACCTAAACCTTATGCCAATCTTGGCAAAGAGGGGAAAGAGAGTAAGGATAAGAACTTGGCCAGAACTTATCGGATATTAATCGTATAGCCCACCGTCAGTTCAATCTGCTGATTGTGGTTGTCGTGTTCCACCCAGTTATAGGTGTTTGTTTCGGTCTTGATACTGTTGGTCAGACTGTAATGATAGCGCAAGTCGAGCGTCATGCCGAATGGGAAGTCATAGCCGATACCGCCGCCCAATGCCGCATCGGGACGGCCTTTGAGTTTGTCTTTGAGCATCCGTTCGGTCTCTTTTACGCTGGGATAACCCAACGCCGAGAACTTTGCATCTTCCTGATTACCCGTATAGGTTAGATTGCTTGGAGAGAGGTTTGCGCCAATTCGTCCGCCCAATGATACGTGCAGCGAGTTTTTTGCCTTAAAAGGATAGAGATTGAAATAAGCGGCAAGCCCCAAATGGTGATAACGGGTAGAGAGCGTGTAGTTCAGTTCGTTCTTGTCCTCGTAACGCACCCGCGCCGTTTTGTTATAATAGGCAATGCCCGCTTCAACGCCCCAAAGGCTTGCAGGCTGCCTGTAAAGGAAAATCAGCTCGGCACTTGGCACGAACTGTCCTTTGTTGTCGAACGAATAATTGGCGTAATAACCCTCGCTCA
>NZ_HE999465.1:0-1569 GCF_000312305.1 Prevotella conceptionensis 9403948
GAGGTCGTGCATGTACAGGTTGCGGTTGTGTCCGTACTCGGACACCTGCTTGCGGTAAACGGCATTGCCGTTCTGCGTGTCTATCTGCTTGGTGGTGACCTTCTCAAAACCATAGAAGTCGCGTTCGCGGCGGTCGCGGTAGCCGCCTTCGTATTCGAATTCGTTGCGCATCCTGGTGGCCCCGTTCTCGGCATAGCCGCCCGTGGTCTCCACGCTTTTGAGTACATAGCGCGAGCCGGGCATGGCAAAGCTGGGACGGGTTTTCTCATAGGTCAAGGCGATATGTCCGCCGAAAGGCAAAGTAACGCCTTTAAGCAGATTGGTGCGTGCGGTGAGGTTTCGGCGTACTTTCAATTCATTAGGGCCATTTTCACTGACGTAATCGGGATAGCCGTCACCGTCTATGTCTATGAGAGCCGTTGAGTTACAACTCACACCATCTGATTTGGATGCAATACCACGTGGAAGAAGGGTTACGAACAATAAAGGAATGGCCACTCCCACATTGGCAAATTCGGATACGGAAGAAGATACGCTCCTTGCTAAGGCGGCATTTTGTATAAACTTTATCTTGGGTAGGAAACCGTTACCTGTGTTATAAGCCACGTACAAATCATCTCCTTCTTGTGTTATGATGTCGGGTAAGCCATCACCGTTAAGGTCATTCATCGAGCTAGTCGATTCTGAAGTGGTACGCGTACCGTTGAAACCGAAACTGATGTTTACCTTTCCTGCGATTGGAATGCTCACGCCACCACCGGCACCCCATGTTTTGGATTTGGATGTGCCGACACCACCGCAACCACTTTCTTGAGCATTTGCAAAAGAATTACCCAGATTATAACGCACACTACCTCCGTCAAGCATATCGGGCAGACCGTCGCCATTGAGATCCGTCCAATCTCTTTCCGTACTTGTCTTGCTGCTGGTATAGTTGCCGCTGGCACTGACGGAGCCAGAAGAGGTTTCGTTAGCCTTTGCCGCAGCAATCAGACTCTTCTTACTGAAACTCCACTGCTCGGCAATCGTTGGCGACTCTGCTTTCCCGTCACCCGCATTGCCTCCGTCTTTGAGCTCGGCTCCAACCTCTATGCCCACCGTACCAGATGAAGCCTTGAACTTGGGATTGGGAACGTTGGGCTCAATTATATGGCTGCTAAGTGCACCTGTCGGTGTCGTTATTTGTGCTTTGATTTCTTCCTTGCGTTCGTTTATCCAATCAGGGTAGCCGTCACCGTTGATGTCCATGCAAGACACATTGGTGTATGAGTCCTGCCAGCTTTTACTTCCCGAGATACCCGCTTTAAGGAATTTCGCAGTAAACTTACCACTAGCAGAGACAGTATTTCCAGAGGCCTCCGTTTTTACCATGCATCAGAATGTATTGAGATTGATGTACCACTACCTTTAATGTTACCTACAAGCAACACTCGTTTACTTTTCATACTTAAAAACTTACATTTTCCAATCTTTTCATCTGTATAAATAACATTTGATTTCATTGCCCTTAAGTCGATTTTCTGATTGGGATATATTATAAAAATAGAAGTATTAGGATTATTTACATCG
>NZ_HE999465.1:2829-6094 GCF_000312305.1 Prevotella conceptionensis 9403948
TCTTGCCCTGTTTATTGCTCATGAGACAGTCTTTCTTATTATCTTAAACTCGCATATGTTATTCTAATCTCATTTTTTTCTTTCCCTAAAATCGTTATATATATAATTCTACCATAATTATCATATTTGTACTGACATCTGTAACTAATGGTCTCATTAGAAAAATCCGGCATATATTTATATCGGAATTCTTTAAGTAAGCCTTTTTCTATAACTATTGTGAGCGTTAGGACATAATCAACTCTTGCATTGATATATGTGTAATATTTGTTAATTTTTAATATATTAATCGTTTTACAATTGTCTTTTGTCTGAATAAAAGATTGAATTTCCGACTTATCATAACTGGACAATATATCAGAGATAATACAAAGGTCTTCGAAGATAACCTCCGGATATTTTATAATCACCCCCCACGATTCCAAGTATTTTAATTGTTCGAAAAAGATATTTTGCATATCTTTCTCGACCTTTGTGAGCCTTATAGGCTTCTTTTTCCTGCTTTTATAGACAGCTTCTTTCTTTCCATTTATATATAGACTCTTGGAAGTATACCCAGATTCATACGATAAGGTAACGTCCACCTGATGACTTTCCGCTACCTTACTGTTAAGAGGAAAATATAATAATAAAAGAAGTAAAAACACTTTCATAATTAATATCTTGTATAATGACAAGTTTTTATTAATTTGTTTTCCAAAATATTGTTCTACCATATACAGCAGTGGATTGTAACCGCATTTTTCCCGCATTAGGGTTAGGAATTGACTTCTTTGTTACTGAGTTATAAAAAGAATCCCGTGCAGCACGAATCATAGGTGCTTTGAATGCTTTACCAATATTATTTTTCCACTGAGCATAATGTTTTGGAGAAATATTCCAACCCATAGTATTCATATGTATTTCAAAATGACCATTACTTCTACGCTGTTCATTTTCTGAGAATTGGGCTTGCTCAGCTCCATCCCACATTGTTGCACCATAACTATAATCTATACCATTTTTAAGTGCATTAATTTCAGCTGCAATAGCTGTCCGCATAAGAGGTAAATCATTTCTTTCTTTAGCACTTTTACTTCTAAAATCTTTTGCAGGCTCAGAACTTATTCCATAAGCTTTTGAATTCCGCTGATGAACACTTGCAATTGCATACATCTCCTTTTTCAAATCTTCCGATGGTTCACTTTTTTTATCACGGACTCTATAAGCACTACTCTCCCCATATACTGTTGAAGATTGGCTTATAAATTTGGAATGATGTATTGATAATTTCTGGGAATTTTCGAAAACATTTACCATATTTCCATTTTTGTCCTTGCTCTGATGGACGCCACTGGCTGTATAAACAAAATTATCTTTCTTTTTATCAGAGCCTAACCATACACCTTCATTTGTGTAATAATCACCTTGTCCATCCGGGTCGAATAAACATATTGGATTCCCATGACAATATACAAAAGCAGATACATTTTCATATTCTTCACTTAGAGGATCACTTCCATACCACATGGAGATTTTGGGATCCATGTATCTTGCACCGTAATAGTATAATCCTGTTTCTTCATCTAATTCCTTGCCATTGAACTTATACGGCATTTCTTCAGACGATGAGTGTTCATCTACCAACAGCTCACCGTAGGGCAGATAGGCGTTGAACTGGGTGATATTGGCATCTTTGTCGGTGATATAGCTGGTGCTGCCGAGGTGGTCACTATGATAGAAGAAGATGTCTTCAATGTTGGTTGTGTCCGAGGGGACATAGCCATAACCCGGCTGCGCATTGTCAGGGTCTTCGGGTTTCTGCCATTGAATGGGTGGACCAGGAACATCTCCTTTCTTGTTGAACTTCGGTCGTTGCACCCAACCTTCGGGCACAGAGTGGTCGCCCAGCTCTCCGATGATGGTGTTGTAGCCATAACCCGTGTTGTCGGGATCGGCCGTTGCACCCTTCATCGTAGGCACACCCGGTGGCGTGCCCAGCTTGCGGTAATACTCCTCGCGCTGTTTCTCTATCTGCAGCATGCGGGCAGCATAGTCTTTCTGGCCTGCCGTAACGTTGTTGCTGCTGATGCCGTAGACATTGCTGAACCTGCCTGTCCCCAGTTTGGAGGCAATTCGTTTGTCGCCGATAAAGTAATGCTTGGTAAAGCGGTTCTTCGTTACGGTGATAATCGGGGCGGGATAGATGGTGTAATCCTCGGTTTCGTGGAACGTCATTCCCTGCGGCGCACCATTTACATATACGCCTTCGAGGTCGCCGTGGCTCTTGACGATGCGCTCGCCGGCGGCATTGTAGGTGTATCGGCTGGTCTTACCGTTGTCCGACAATACCATCAGGCGGTTGTCCTCGTCCCAATACATTCTCCGCTCGGTGTTCAGGCTGTCGTTCTCCACCAGCGTGGGATTGCCGTTGGCATCGTAAGTGTAATGCTCATGCCCTATCTGCGTGGGAGCCGTGGGATGGTTGCTGTCCTCGTACTGATAGGTGAAGTCGTAAGACTGCGCCGTCTTTGAGGAGTCAACCTTCTGCACCTTGGTGAGCGGTTCGCTCATCCGTCCGAAGGTCATCGTCATCTCATACTTCGCACCCTTCGCCTCACCGTTGGCCCTTATCAGGCGGTTAAGGTCGTCGTAAGCGTAAGTGTGGTTGAAAGCACCGCCGAGTTTTGCCTTGCTGTTATTGCTATTGTTGTTACTATTGTTGTTATTACTATTGTTGTTATTACTATTGTTGTTATTACTATTGTTGTTATTACTAGCGGCCTGCGTCGGGTCTACGGCATTGGCAATACCCAAGATATTGTCCACAGCATCGTATCGGTACTTGTTTTCCATCACAGCCCTACCGTCCGCCGTAAGGTTCATCGCCTGCAGACGTTCACGCTGCTTGTCGTAGGTGTAGGTTGTCTCCGTGCCGTTGCCCAGCTTGGTGTAGACGGTATGTCCGTCCTTGTCATAACCTATCCTGTCAACAATAACGCTCTCACGCCCCTGTTTATTGCCCGAAAGGCGAACTATTTGCCCTGCCGCATTGTAATGATAGGTAACCACCTCCCCGTCGGGGTAGGTCATGGTGCGTACGCGGTTCCAACTGTCGTACGTGGCGCCGTAGACATAGGTGCGCACATCGGCGGTACTCACCATCACCGAGCGAACCGTCTTCACCACTTCGCCCTGGTTGCCGTAGTAGTAGGCTTCACCACCCGACGCGTCTTCCACCAGCACCAGCCTGCCTGCCCGGTTGTACTTCTCGCCCGGCTTGCCA
>NZ_HE999465.1:6379-8082 GCF_000312305.1 Prevotella conceptionensis 9403948
CCCCTTCTCGTCGGTATAGCTCTCGGCATGGCGACCGAGCGCATCGGTCACCCTTGTTTCGAGCATCGGCTCGCCGTCGTGGGAGACGATGCCGTAGGCCGTCGTGGTCATAGCCCCGTCGGGCAGCGTAACCTTCGTCGTGCGGTCGTAGGCATCGTATTCGGTGGTTGCCTGTATAATTGTTAGTTACCACTAAATTTCTTTAATCTATTGTTATTCTTATCGGAATAAACACCGCAATGGGCTTATCTGAAAATACAAGAACCTCTTGCTCAACATCCTTTAACACCCTTAACAATTCTTTATCAAACGAAGATGTTAAACCACGAGCTAGCCTAAGTTCTAAAATGTTAGATTTAGGTACGGCAAGTAAAAGCACAATAGCTGTACCCGATGTGAATGTCTCATCATCAACGCGGAATTTACGCAAAATTTTGTCTTTTAATTTAAGTAGCGTTTGAATTTCAACGTTCCAAGTTGCATTATCAATAATTTCTCCTTTCCTTGAGAAGTAACAATCTCTTACGATTGTATTATTAAATCGCCAAAGCTGCTCGTATTTAAGCCCTTGAACATCATATAATACACTACTCTCTTGTTCCTTATCAGAAATAACAATTCTATTCTGTCCACAAGAGGCAT
Source organism: Prevotella conceptionensis 9403948 (assembly GCF_000312305.1). Classification (GTDB taxonomy): domain Bacteria; phylum Bacteroidota; class Bacteroidia; order Bacteroidales; family Bacteroidaceae; genus Prevotella; species Prevotella conceptionensis. The sequence continues at coordinate 7,022 of NZ_HE999465.1, forward strand.
TAGAGATGAATAATAGCATATATATGCACAAGCGGATTTTATTTCTCTTTAAAATTACGAATGGATTCATGTTCTCTTTCCTTTATTTGATTTTCTAGTTCTATATTGCCGTCCTGCGTTCCTGTTGAGCCACCATGACGAGGGTCTTTGCCAATTAAATACATATACAAATGGCCATCAAATTCATGACCAACGGCTTTTGCTTGCTCTTCCGGAGTTGCAAGTGGGTTTATAAAAACTTTAAAGTTCTTTGAGGGAGAAATCTCTCCACCAGGAAATGCCTTTTGCTCATCTGTAGGACGCAAGGTTGCACCAAAATTACCAGATACCTCTATCTCATCTTTAAGACCCTGTTTCAATAATACGAGAGAATATTGCTGTCTTAGTTCCTTTGGTCCAGAATAGTTCCTCATCCTAATCTGGTATTCATTTGAGCGTTTAGGTTCTTTAAAATCTTTAGACTCAATTTTTCCTGAAGAATCCATATACATATATGTTTTCGAAGTCGCGTCAAAGTCTACAGTTCTTCTGTCTGAAACAATTCTCTTTAAAATGTCAAGATTCTTACTTGTGGGGTTTCTTCTACAAGCTTCCTCTACAGAACTCAACTCAATATAAAGGTTTTTATCCAACACTATTACCGAACGGGCTCCTGCGGGTAAACTAGAAAGTAATACAGAAAACGATGCTGTGTTAGCAACATGTACTTTTGCTCCATCTGAATCCATCAACTTTACAGGGTTTCCTATACAATATACATACCCGCCAACGCTCGGATACTTCTCTGCCAACGGATCCACCCCATACCACAAACTCGTCCTCGGATTCATGTACCTCGCGCCATAATAGTACAACCCTGTTTCTTGATCGAACTCCTTGCCATTGAACTTGTACGGCATTTCCTCGCTACTGCTGTGTTCGTCCACGAGCAACTCGCCGTAGGGTAAGTACGCATCGAACTGGGTAATGTTGGCCTTGGCGTCGGTGATTAAGAGGTGCTGCCGAGGTGGTCGCTATGATAGAAGAAGATTTCCTCGGTGTTGGTTGTGTCAGCAGGCACG
>NZ_HE999466.1 GCF_000312305.1 Prevotella conceptionensis 9403948
AATTTCACGAGCTACGCTCGGCTTTTCTGCTATGATGACTTTCATTTGTTCTTACTTTTGGGATATTAGTGGTGGCGGATTACATTTTCATCCCCTTGGAACGCTTTTTCTCTTCTTGCTTTTGTTCCTGCCCCGTGGTAGGCTCTGTCTGTCCCTGCTTGAGCGGCTCCTTCACATGCTTGGTAGCCTCGTTGGTCTTACCTTCGGAATTGACGGCGACCTGCGTGCGGGAAGCATTGTCGGGAGTAACCTCTTTGGCTTGGGACTTGTCAGGATTCCATTTGAGGAAGTCAAACTTGTTCTTCTCGAAGTTTGGACGCACATAGGCATTGAAAGGCTCTCCCTTCTTGTCGATAAGCCCGGTCATATAGACCGTCTGACCTGCTTTGAGTTTCGCTTGCTCTTCGGGAGAGATGTCACGTCCCAACATCTTCTTAGGGACACGCAGTTCTTTCTGCTCCGTTTGTTCCTGTCCTTCGGGAGCTTGTCTTTGGCGTTGTTCTTGCTTGGGAGAGCCGAAACGAAATTCAATAGACCGCTTGTCGGCATTGAATTGAAGGTTGGCATTGAAATGCTTTCCCGTTTTGGAGGTCATGCCCTCCACATAGATGCTTCTGCCTTCCGAGAGTTCCTTTTTCTGCTCATCGCTCAGTTTCACACCCTTGATTTCATCGGGAATGCGTACTCTGTCGGCACTCAGGGCGATGATGTCGTTCGTTAGGCGGTCGATACTCACGAAACTGCGGGTCGGCTCATCTTTGCCGGGGAAGGTCAGCTCCACGGTGCGACCGAGATTACCCGTTTCTCTGAGGGCTTTCTTGTCCTCGTCGGTGAAGGTATGCCCGAAGAACTCGCGCTCCAATTGCGGCTCCTTGCGGATGGCGTGGATGACGGGGATAAACATACCGTCTCCGGAGGCTTTCAGGGAAAGACGGGCATCGGTGTAGAGGGAGACTTCGCCGATTTTGATGCTGATGGGAACAAGCGGAGTCTTGCGATATTGAAGCAGGTCATCAAGATGCTTGCCCTTTTCCAGACTTTCACGGCTTACGCCCATCTGCTCGAACTGCTCCCACTTCACCTTGTCGGGGTCAATGCCTTGGAAGGACTGTTTCTGCTCCCCTGCATAGTCCGCAGGATTGATACGGGCGGAATCCAGCATCTCCTTATTGGAGGGGACTTCCGGAGCTTTGAGCATCTCGGAGAGAACCCGTGCGCTGGCAACGGCACTCTCAAAAGGCACTTTGAAGAAGTTCAGCGGTGTGGGATGCTTGAACTGACGCATGAAGTTGGAGAGGAAATTCTCCAGCGCATTGCTGTGCTTGTCGAACTTCAGGAAGCTCTGTTCATGCTCGGCGGTGGGCGGAACGGTTTTCAGTCCGCCTTTCTCGTCCGTACCTGTGACGGCTTTGAGATTCTCGTCTTTCTGATCCTTGACCAAAAGGACTTCTTGGTCTTTGATTTTTTCGTCCATGTTACTATGTATTTAATGGCACCAACAGCGGTGCACGGGCAAAAGTAAACCAAAGAAACAGTGTATGTTATAGGTTTGAGATAACTGCGTACTTGTGGCGTCGATATGGATAGAAGTGGCTATTATGAACAACAACTACCATATATATATGCTAATCTAGCAAAATTCTCCCATAAAAGCTTGCAGGTTTATACCGAATGGTATATCTTTGCGGTATGGAAAAAGAAAGGAAATATAGCAAGGCTGAAAAAACCACTCAATTTATCATTGAGCAAGTTGCTCCTATATTTAACAAGAAAGGGTATGTTGGGACTTCATTATCAGATTTAACAGAAGCAACAGGCTTAACTAAAGGTAGTATTTACGGTAATTTTAAGAATAAAGACGCTGTCGCTATTGAGGCTTTTAAGTACAACCTAACCGTTATAACAAGTTCTTTTTTTGAAGAGATATCCAATAATTCAATTTCCCCACTTGAGAGATTATTAACTTTGCCCAAGACTTATCAAAAAAGATATAATAATATTATTGAAATGGGTGGGTGCCCAATTATTAATACTGCCGTAGATGCAGATGATACACACCCTCAATTAAAAAAAATAGTACAAAATATAGTATTGAGGATAGAAAACTCTCTTGTTAGCGTTATAAAAGAAGGTATTTCAGAAGAACAAATAAAATCACAAACAGACCCTAATCAAATTGCGGAAATAATGATTTCTTTAGTTGAAGGTGGTTTTATGATGGCTAAGGTTCTTGATAAGAAAGAATATTTTGAGAATGCCTTAAAACAGTTAGAAGATATTATAAAAGGATTGAAAAAATAATTTTTTTACCAAAGAATATACCAATCGGTATATTATAAAAAAAGAAGAAAAATGGAAACATTGATTAAGAGAGGGGCAACATCAAAATTGCCAACAGAATACGGATATTTTTTAGCGACTCCATATATCCAACAGTCTAATGGGCTAGAACATTTGGTATTACTAAAAGGGGAATGGAAAGAATCTGATAGCGTATTAGTTCGAATACATTCTTCATGTATGACAGGGGATATTTTTGGTTCGTGTAGATGTGATTGTGGAGCACAATTACACGAATCAATGCGGATGATTGAAAAAGAAGGAACAGGAATAATTATCTATTTAAATCAAGAAGGTAGAGGAATAGGCATTTTCAATAAAATACATGCTTATCAATTGCAAGATGAGGGATTAGATACAGTCCAAGCTAATTTAGCACTCGGGTTTCGTGCAGATGAACGAGATTACATGATAGGTTGCAAAATTTTAGAAGACCTGAATGTTAATAAAATCAGATTGATAACCAATAATCCTGATAAGGTTGAGTCGTTGAAACAAGCTGGTTTTAAATTTATAGATATTGTTCCTATTGAAATTGATTCAAATCCAGAGAATAAATTTTACTTAGAAACAAAAAAGAATAAAATGGGGCACTGGTTGAAAAATGTATGAATTAGCCTTAAAGTTGGGAATAAGTTCGGTAGATCATAAAGAAGATTATGAAAATGATAGTTGGCTTTACTATTATCTCTAATCATAATTCAAAATAAAAAGCATATGAAAAGATTAGTCAAGACATTTTCGTTCAGAGTAATCTCTTCGAATAATTCATCTGCTACAGAGCAACAGATTGCAACAGATGAATTAATCAAAGAGATCATTAATTTGAATGCAGAAGAGAATGATAACATTTCTCTACTCCGTATCCTCTGTTACACTCGATTCCGATTACAATCCCTGCAAAAGAACCCGTCATCGGACGGAGAGGGGGAAAAATGTGGCAGAATTATTGTCTGTCATTAATACTGAATTAGAACTGTTAAAAATGCAAATGCAGGGACTTCTACCAGATTTACCTAGTAAATCTGGTAAGAAGTTTTGTTGGACGGGTAAAGTCGTGGACTTGGTAGAATTGCTCTATGCTCTTGATACCTGCAACTGCATCAACTATGGAGAAATCGGTATAGAAGAATTGGCAGATGCCTTTTCCGAAATCTTTGGTGTGGAAATCAAGAACTGCTACAACGTCTATATGAACATGAAACGCCGCAAGGATGACAGCCGCACCTATTTTCTTGATGAACTCCGAGAGGAGCTGAACAAGCGTATGGTGGAGAGTGACCTGAAAGGCGGCAAGTTCAAGAAGCGGTAAATCAAAAGGGAGATACTCTGATTCGGAGTATCTCCCTCTGTCTTATTCTTTGATAAGCAGTTCCAATTTCTTGGCTATATCCTCGGATGCCGGAAGCAGTTCCTTATAGGCTTCGGGCAGTTCGGGCGAAAGGCTGTATGTCGCCACACCGATGGGCATTGCTGAAGTCTTGAGGGCATATTCCACAATCGTCCTGCTTTTGGATTTGCAAATGATGATGCCGATGGCAGGGTTTTCATGCGGCAACTTAACCGTCTCATTCAGGACATTGAGATAAAACTCCATCTTCCCTTTGTACTCAGGCTTAAACTCACCGATTTTCAGCTCCACGGCTATCATTGCCTGCAAGCGACGGTTATATAGCAACAGGTCAATAAAATACTCCCTGCCATCCACTTCCAGTCGGTACTGATTTCCCATGAACGAAAAGTCCGTTCCGAACTCCATCAGAAAAGAGCGGATATTCTTGATGATAGCCTGTTCCAGCTCATATTCCGAATGCCCCTCGCCCAATCCGATAAAATCCAAAGTGTACTCGTCTTTTACGGCAAGGACGGCTTGATTACGAATGTTTTCGGGTAGCGTGGTATCAAAATTGCTTTGTCCGAGCAGGAAGTTCTCATACGTCTTCAATTCTATTTTGTGTATCAGCACGTCTTTCGTCCATCCGTATTTCTTGGTTGCCAAGATGTAGAACTGTCTCTGTTGTGTCTCCTTACACTTGGTCAGAATGACGATATGTTTTGTCCAACTGATTTCTGCGACCAATGGTTGCAGAATTTCATTTGATTGATATTCAGAGTAGAATCGTGCCATATCCCACATATTTCTCGCACTGAATCCTTGTATGCCCGGAAACTCCTTTTGAATATCTTGGGAAAGGTTTTCCACAACAGATTTTCCCCAGCCGAGTGCTGTCTGCTGTACTGTAATACGCATGCCAATTTCCCAGTAAAGGGCTATCATCTCCTTATTGACAGCTTTCAACGCCTCGTATTGTGCGGAGCGAATGCGCTTGGTTATCTCGTCTCTGAAACTTTGGTATTCTGTCGAAGTGAGCGATATATTATGCATACTCATATTCTTTTCTTATAAGGTTTCCACAAGTTCTATCGAAAAGCCCTGATAACTCTATAGACAGCCCACAGGCAGGTGAAAGGAGCGGTGAAGACTCCTATGATGACAAAGAGGAGGAGTTTGAAGATATAGTAAAATACCCACTGCCAGTTTGTTCCTGCAATCATTTTATAGGGAATGAACTTCTCAGCGAAGAGATAGCCTGACCATATCGCCATCAGCACATATCCGGACATCCATCTCATATCCTCAAAACCTTTGGTTGCTAAGAAATTCCATCTGAAACCTATGACAAACAAGGCGATGAGAAACAACAGACTGAAGATGCTTCGCCAAATCTCACTACGTTTTCTTTTCTGAAAACAAGGTGTACAGAGTATCGGCTGATACCTTTCCGCACATTCGGGACACAGCCCTTTTCCGCAATCGGAACATTGGGCTACCGCCGGTTCTTGGGTATGATTAAAACAATTCATAGTGTCATCAATTAGCGTGTTCAAAAATACAAAAATTCTGCCTTAGAGCCAAGAAAAACAGCCATTATTTCTTGGTATTGAGCAGTTTGGAGAGTTCCGGATCGTCGGAAATTCGTTGCAACTCCCGTTCCACGATTTCCCGCACCTCCGTCTTGACACGGTCATAGTTTGCCTTGATTTCCTGCTCCATCATATCCTCTCCGTTTTCATTCGTGAAGTCTGTCAGAATGGGTATCGGGCGGTAAGCAGCCGTTTCCTTTGCAACTTTCGCATTGTCAACCACAATCTCACAGTGGAATATCTTCTGCTCGATACGTTCGGAGAAGTTATCGGCGACCGCTCCTACGAACATTCCCTGTGTGAGCGTGGAAATCTTACTCTGTGGGATAAGGCTGTCCATCTGCGTGGATATGGAGGTCGTTTTGTCGCTGCGGGTGATACTCATACTCTGTCGCTTTTGAAGCACCTTTCCGAAACGCTCCGATAAAGTCTTTGCCGTCTCGCCGACCACCTGTCCGGAGAAAATGTTTCCGACAGTATTCATCACTACAGCAGCTTCCTTGTCTCCATAATCGCGCTTCAGTTGCGAAAAGTCCTGAAAGCCCAAGCATACCGCCACCTTGTTGCTTCGTGCGGTGGCAATCAAGTTGTCCAACCCCTTGAAATAGATGGTGGGTAGCTCGTCGATGAGCACGGAACTTTTCAGCATCCCTTTCTTATTGATGAGCTTGACGATACGCGAATTATACAATCCCAATGCCGCTCCGTAGATATTCTGTCTGTCAGGATTGTTTCCTACGCATAGGATTTTAGGCTCCTTGGGATTATTGATGTCGAGTGTGAAATCATCTCCTGTCATAATCCAATAGAGCTGCGGACTTATCATCCTTGACAAGGGTATCTTGGCGGAGGCTATCTGCCCTTGCAACTGGTCAGCCGCCCCTCCGAGCCAAGCGTCCATAAAAGGAGAAAGGTAATTCTCCAATTCGGGATAAGAAGTCAGTATTGGGAAAATGTCTTCATACTTACGGCAGAGAAACTCAATAGCGTGCGGAAAGGTACAGTATTTTCCTCCCTCGAAAATGCGGAGATACCAAATGATAGCGGCAAAGAGTACGATTGGCGACTCCACGAAGAAATCTCCTTGTTTCTGTACCCACGTCTTGTTGAGGTTGAGCATGATGGTGTACGCCGACTCGTAGGCATCTGAAATGTCGCTCATGAAATCGGGGTGTATCGGATTGCAGCGGTGCGACCGACGAGGGTCGTCGAAGTTGATCACGTAAAACTTCGGTTTGACCTTATATCCTTTCGAGTGATGCAGCAGATGGTTGTAAACAATCGTGGAGAGGTCGGGATACTTGAAGTCGTAGCAGTAGATGGCAAAACCTTTTTCGATTTGCTGCTTGATAAAATTATTGATGATGGCATAGGACTTACCGCTGCCCGGTGTCCCCAAGACGGAGACCGCACGAAAAGGATTCACGACGTTTATCCACCCTCTGTTCCACTTCTTGCGGTAATAGAATCGGGTCGGCAGATTGACCGAGTACTCGTTCTCCAAAAGCTTTGTCTCCTGCATAAAGGATTCGTTCTCCTGATTGAAGACATCTTCCATCAGGTTGTTCTTCAAGAGTCGGCTCATATAGAGTCCCGCCATCAGCAGACACACATACCCGACAGTTATCGTAAAGGTATAGAGAACCGCATTGGCTTCAATGGGCAGAGGCAAGGCGAGTACCCACCAATTGAGGAAGAAAAAGACAAAGCCGACACCCATAAATGCCCATATTTTCGACCACGTGATATGCTCTTCTTTCACGCCCTTTGTACCCAAACAGGAAAGCCCCATCAGTACCAGCGCAAAGAGCTTGGTGTAAAGCATATTTCCAAATAGTCCCGCCGTGCGATGGAAATTCATCAGTATCCTGTCCACCACACCGATGTTCAGCCCCCATAGTTTGATGGCTTCATAGCAATACCAATAGAGATGGGCAACCACCAGTATGATACTTACGGCACGCAGAAAATCCATGATTTTCGCCAGTGCTCTCAAATCGTCTTCTTGTTGTGACATAATCTTTCTGTTTTTAGAGTTTACGTTGTTTTCTTTTCTTGCGCTGCATCCGTCTGCGGAACTGTTCTTCCTCCCAATCCGTTCCGTGTGTCTCCAAGGACAGGTCAAGTAAACCGCCCAAGACGGAATCTCCGTCCGAAGTCTGAGTTTGGGGAATACTGCCTTTCTCACTCTGCTGTATAGGAGCAGACAGTTCGGGATGCGGGCGGTCGAACCACTCGGCAACGGCGTTTGCCGAAAGTTCCTTGCCCAATCGTGAGCCATTGACGACACAGCCGTTGTTATGGTCTATAAAGGTGACACCATAGAGCCGCCCTTCCTCGTTCTCTCGGAAGATGACATCAATACCCCTGCGATGAAGGTTCCCACTGAAATCCTCTCTTGTGGCAGAACGCTTCAATGCTCCGGCTACGATTGCTTTGGTCTTAGAAGCAAGATGCTTTTCCTTCAGTTTCTCCTTTGACGCCTTGAATCTATTTTGCAGAGCTTCATATCCGACAGACTTCCCAAAGAGAGAGGATTTGAATACTTTTCCGACTTTATTCCCCTTGTCATCCGTGGCAAAGTAGAGAAGTCCC
>NZ_HE999467.1:0-2079 GCF_000312305.1 Prevotella conceptionensis 9403948
GGATGCTTACGTTCCTATCTTATGTATAATTTTATATAGAGTCGGTTCATACCTTTTCCCAGTTCTAATCCATTCTCCTCGTATCCCATGTATGTTCCCATCATGACCAATAACAAATACAGGAAGTTTAGAATGGTTCATGGAGAAACCTAAATCACCATAAGAGTCACCGGTTTAGTACGAAGGAGTAGCACCCAATCCCCTATCTTGACGAGAATGTACTTGCGCAATTACAGTGAAAACTTCATTTCCATGTTTCAACTTACGCCCTCTAAGTTGGTAGTGGTACTTTCCTATTTCTGTTGTATTTGAATTATTGCCATAATCAGGAAGTACAAGGACACTACCGCCTTTTAGGACAAAGCCACCTACCTCTCGCCCTCCTCTTTCTTTAGGCGTACGGTAATGCTTATTGAAAAAAATGAAAATCAATCAAGTGATTGATTTGACAACTCCCATTTGGGAGCATTACTCGGCCGTTGAAATGCGATTGGAAATCACATCTCAACGACCGAGGTCAAAAACCTAACAAAGAAGAGCCTTGACTATACAGGTGACAACCCCTTTTATAGTACAACTCATTTGAATATAATTTGATCAGTTTGATATACCACTCCTTTTATTTTATACATATCATCTCTAAAAAGACACTCTATTAAGACATTATGATTATAATCGTATATTTTAATAATATCCTTGGAACCAAATTTTATATACTTTATGTGTGAGTTTTTTAAAGTTAGTAAAATGTCTTTAATCTTTTCTTTTTCTTTAATTTCATATTCTATCCCTCCTTTGTAAACCTTCATAAGACTTATATTATCTAACTTGATATCAACAATTGGAGATTGTTTTGTATTACAAGTGTCTTTTACTTTACTTATTTGTACAACCAAACAAAAGCAAAGTAAATATAACTCCAAGTCGCAATAATTTAATTCTCATACTAATTCTATTTTTGCTGCTTAATAGGATTTATCACCGCATCTTGAAATTTTGTATCAATATAGCACCAGGATTCTTTAAGACTTTGCCTTCCTTTGGATTACTATTAACTATATCTCTTACATATTTATAGAGAGCGTTAGGGGTTGTATAACTGATTCCCCAAGTTGATTCATCAGCTCCATTACTCTCTATCCACCACTTATATCGGTCTAATGCCTCAGCAACACCTGAACAAGCCAAATCCGAGCAATTATTTGTAACTGATGTATATTCTTTATTCGATTTCATATGACTTGCAATATCAGCTATCGCTTCCATATCTTCTTCATAACCAGAATAGAGTTTTATAATACCATCTGCTACTTTACCCTCTGCTCTACTAGGGTCACTATTTATTAAATAGCTTTCCTTTAGATCTTTGAAAATCTGATATTCTGCTATTGGTCCAGAAAATGCATCCTTAGGCCCTGCAGAGCCGATACCGTCAGAAATGCCATCTCCGTTTTTATCAATACCTGGCCACAAATCATAGTAAGTGTATGTACCATCTGCAACCATCCTTGATTTTGTTATAGTTCTTCCTTTTTCTTGTACCTTGTAATATTGTTTTTTGTAATTGGATACTGCAACGGCGGCATGTCCATAACTTCCATTTCCTGTAGCCCATACCAACAAAATGACATCTCTTCCATCAGGATCTATCGCATTTATTGGATTATTCACACAATAAGCATAACTACTCATGTTTGGATACTTCTCCGCCAAAGCATCCACCCCATACCACAAACTCGTCCTTGGGTTCATATACCTCGCTCCATAATAGTACAGCCCCGTTTCTTGGTCAAACTCCTTGCCATTGAACTTATACGGCATTTCTTCACTACTGCTGTGTTCATCCACAAGCAACTCTCCGTAGGGCAAGTACGCATCAAACTGGGTGATGTTGGCCTTGGCATCGGTGATGTAAGAGGTGCTGCCGAGGTGGTCACTATGATAGAAGAAGATATCCTCGGTGTTGGTGGTGTCTGTTGGGACATAGCCATACCCTGGCTGTGCATTATCGGGATCTTCGGGCCTGTTCCATTGGATGGGTGGGCCGGGAACATCTCCTTTCTTGTTGAACTTCGGTCG
>NZ_HE999467.1:2764-6381 GCF_000312305.1 Prevotella conceptionensis 9403948
CTCATACTTTGCACCCTTCGCCTCACCGTTGGCCCTTATCAGGCGGTTAAGGTCGTCGTAAGCGTAAGTGTGGTTGAAAGCACCGCCGAGTTTTGCCTTGCCGCCATTGCCACTAGCGGCCTGCGTCGGGTCTACAGCATTGACAATACCCAAGATATTGTCCACAGCATCGTATTGGTACTTGTTTTCCATCACAGCCCGGCCGTCCGCCGTAAGGTTCATCGCCTGCAGACGTTCGCGCTGTTTGTCGTAGGTGTAGGTCGTTTCCGTGCCGTTACCCAGCTTGGTGTAGACGGTATGGCCGTCCTTGTCATAACCTATCCTGTCAACAATAACGCTCTCACGCCCCTGTTTATTGCCCGAAAGGCTAACTATTTGCCCTGCCGCATTGTAATGATAAGATAGCCCAACTACAGAAAATGGATGTTACCGTGAAAACCTATAAGAAAGAATTCCTTGCCTGGCACGATTGCCATTTATAAACAGGAAAAGTTGAAGGCCTTAATAACAAGATAAAGGTAATAAAACGAAATGCGTATGGATTTAGAGACGAGAAAGACTTAACTCTACGACTTTATGCACTGCATAACTGTCGTATCACTTGAAATGTCGGATGAACCAAAACACTTCTTTTCATCTTTTTTAAGGTTCTTCCGTTAAATGGTAACTATTCAGCGATAATGAACGTTGAATATCAAGAACTTATAAACGTAACATTGTGGCAAAAAGGTTCAAAATGACATTCTTTACCAAAATTTGTATTGTCTTTTTATGTAACTTCTTGATAATCAATAGTGGTTTATACACCTTATCGCTGAATAGTTACTATTTTTATATTATGTTTCAATATGAGTTATTCTTTATAGCGAATGATTCGCATGTTGTTTATAATATTATCAAACAGTATTGAATTTTTTTCGACCATGTACAGTATGCTAATAGAATATGGAATAATTTCCTTCTCTCTGAATATCTTTTTCCTATTTTCTTTTATAAAAAAGCCTCGTCGTTCTTTCTCAACCCCTTCTATAAAAGACTCTGATAAAATTATCGCGTTATCATTATTTATTATAGGCTTTGATACCATTGTTCCATAATGGATTGTAAGTAATCCTCTTGAATCCGCAAAATAGTAGTCTCTAAAAGTTCCTTCCTCGTAGTGGAATTCATGGATTCTATACCCTTGGAATAGAGGGATAATTAACTTATACTTCCCGAATTCGATAGTATCCGTTATACAGGTTTGCCCATAACAAGCCATGCATGTTGTTTGAATAAGGACAAATAACCACAAATAGCGAATATCATTTTTCTTACTTCTTGTTTTCATTATAATTCCTTTCTGCTTCTGATACAACTTTCTTAATCTGAGGTGCCAACAGTACATTCTTGTCTTCTCGTCCCATAACTGGTACCATTTGTTGTAATTCCTCGTCCCATTCTACCGCCACCACAGTGGGTTGGTAATCATGACTTGCCTTTTTATAATCTCGTGTCAACTCATATATATAGGCATGTCCCATTCCCTCATGCGCAGTTGTCTTTGCTTGTTGCTTTTCACTAAGATTAATACCAACAATAATATGTACATCGTTATCTTTGGAAGGTTGGCTTTCTGCACCTGGGATTTCGGTTACCCCACGATAGAAATTAAAATCCCCATCCTTAAACTTTTTACCATGATCATCTTCCGATTTCACCTCAAATGAATAGGTTATGTCACTATTAGCTAGAGTTTTAATCGCTTGAATAATATCTGATTTACTATCTAACTTTTGGAGGCTATGCACATCTAAGATGCCATTCTTATCAAACTTTACGTATTTAGCATCTTCTTTTGTTAAAATATTATAGATATTTGTCTGAGAATTAACATCGGCTTTTACTTTTCTACCATCTGGATCTATTAATCTTATAGGATTATCTATACAATATACATAACTACCTGTTGATACATACTTCTTTGCCAAAGCATCCACCCCATACCACAAACTCGTCCTTGGGTTCATATACCTCGCCCAATAGTAGTACAATCCTGTCTCTTGGTCGAGTTCCTTGCCATTGAACTTATACGGCATTTCCTCAATACAATAAATATAATAAATAATCCAGAGTTCTTTGCTTCAATGGAAAGTTTTTTCTTTTTATTTTAGAGGTATAGGATATAGGAAGATTAAATTCCTTATATTTCTTCCCTTTTAGAGAAACCATAAAGTATAGATATTCTGAATCCCAATGAGCTTTTTTTCGAATAGTTAGATCTGACTGTGAATATACAAAAGAGTTACATTTATATTTGCTTTCAAAAATGGCCTTACAATTCTTATTGTAATTTACTTCTTGGGTTCTCTGTAAGACATACTCTTCTTTTTGTAAGCCAAAATTAAAGACTTCCTTAAAATGATATATTATACAAGAAGAATCTCTTTTTCTTCCAAGTATAATATTATCCTTGATTGAGAAGACAAAAATCGAATCTGAATTTAAATCATGTCCTAAGATTTGCTGAGACAAAAGATAGGCTCTTTTGATGTTTATACTATCTATTCTCGCCATTTCTAAATATTTTTGTGCTTGCGCAAAAGTGCTAAAACAGCTACAAATGCTTATTAAAGTAACAATAATATATTTCATTATCTATAATCTGGTAATTGACTGTTATTTGGAATTTTTGTTTTAGGGCCATGGTCTTCGCCATTTCTTTGTATATTACTAAATCCTGCGACCCTCAACACTAAATTCTCCAATCGAATTGCATCGCCATGCTGATTATCACTACCTCTTCCCAAAGACAACGATCTGCCATGTCCGAAAACCTCATGAAATACATATAAGACTCTTCCTAATGGATTGGGCACTTGTTCACCTAGATTATTGTAATAATCTCTTGGCGATCTATCATCTTCGACAACAAGCGAATAGGATCCCTTTTTAGTTTGTTTAGTTTGAGAACCACCAAGGAGTTTAGTAAGTACCGTATGACCAGTACTTTCTATTGCCTCAACCAATTGGGGAGCTAGCATGCTCTTATCTGGCAATTCATCATTTTCTGATACATATTGAAATTTGTAAGTAAAATCATCAGAATTAATAGAGTTTACAAGAATATCCATCAGTGCTTTATCATCGTTTGATAATTCAGAATTATTTGCGATATAGTTTGAATATGCAACAGGATCAATTTTGTTGAAATCCTTTCCTGTCGCATCTTTCCCTGATCTACTTATTAATTTTCTAAAATCAGCAAATTTTTCAGCCTTGAAAACTACATTAATATCTTCGAGCATCTTTGCAGCATCACTCTTTGTTGCACCTTCCAATTTTCTTCCATCTGGATCTATCAACCTCACTGGATTATCGAGCGTATACACGTATCCTCCCGTTGCGACATACCTTTCTGCCAGCGGGTCCACCCCATACCACAGACTCGTAACAGGGTTCATATACCTTGCCCCATAGTAGTACAACCCTGTTTCTTGATCAAACTCCTTTCCATTGAACTTATACGGCATCTCCTCGCTACTGCTGTGTTCGTCAACGAGCAACTCGCCATACGGCAGGTAGGCATCGAACTGGGTGATGTTGGCCTTGGCGTCGGTGATATAAGAGGTGCTGCC
>NZ_HE999467.1:6860-7442 GCF_000312305.1 Prevotella conceptionensis 9403948
TTCTTGATCAAACTCCTTTCCATTGAACTTATACGGCATCTCCTCGCTACTGCTGTGTTCGTCAACGAGCAACTCGCCATACGGCAGGTAGGCATCGAACTGGGTGATGTTGGCCTTGGCGTCGGTGATATAAGAGGTGCTGCCGAGGTGGTCACTATGATAGAAGAAGATTTCCTCAATGTTGGTTGTGTCCGAGGGGGCATAGCCATAACCCGGTTGGGCATTGTCAGGGTCTTCGGGTTTCTGCCATTGAATGGGTGGACCAGGGACATCTCCCTTGTCGTTGAATTTTGGACGTTGCACCCAACCTTCGGGTACAGAGTGGTCGCCCAGCTCACCGATGATGGTGTTGTAGCCATAACCCGTGTTGTCGGGATCGGCCGTCGCACCCTTCATCGTGGGCACACCCGGTGGCGTGCCTAGCTTGTGGTAGTAGTCCTCGCGTTGTTTCTCTATCTGCAGCATGCGGGCAGCATAGTCTTTCTGGCCTGCCGTAACGTTGTTGCTGCTGACACCGTAGACATTGCTGAACTTGCCTGTTCCCAGTTTGGAGGCAATGCGCTTGTCGCCGACGAAGTAATG
>NZ_HE999468.1 GCF_000312305.1 Prevotella conceptionensis 9403948
AAAATTGCTGTAATATTTGCATAAAGTCGGCAGTTTAACGCAATTGGGCTTGATTATTAAGGACATACGGCGCAAACTGCAGAAAATCCGCCACCTGCCACGAGGCAGTAATATGCGGATTATTGAAATAGAAAGGTTTTCAAATCGTTACCCGAAAGCAGGGTAACCACCTCCACCAAAAAGGAGAAAAACAGCGATTTTCCGTGCATCCGTTGCTGTTGCTTTGTTGCTCCATATTTTGCATAGCAGGGTTAGGCTCTTTCATGTTTAATTTTGCAACCAAAAAGAAGAGGCAATGGCAAGAAGCACATTCAAGGTGCTGTTCTATGTGAACGGCAGCAAGGAGAAAAACGGTATCGTCCCCATCATGGGGCGTGTAACAATCAACGGCACGGTGGCACAGTTCAGCTGCAAGCGCACCATCCCGAGGGAGTTGTGGGATGTGAGAGGCAACAGGGCGAAAGGTAGGAGCAAGGAAGCCATCGCAACCAATCTCTCGCTTGACAACATCAAGGCGCAAATCATCAAGCACTACCAAAGGCTTTCCGATCGTGAGGCATTCGTCACGGCAGAGATGGTGCGCAACGCCTATCAGGGGCTTGGCAGCGAGTACGACACCCTGCTCAAATCCTTTGACAGGGACTGCGCCTCCCTGCTCAAGCGTGTGGGCAAGGACAGGAGCATGGGGACATACAAGGTGATGCTCAGGGCAAGGGAAAACACGGCGAGGTTTATCCGCTACAAGTACAACCGCAGCGATATGTCGATGCTGGAACTCACCCCCGACTTCATCAGGGACTTCGCCGTGTACCTCAGCACGGTGAAAGGAAACAGGAACGCCACTATCTGGCTGAACTGCATGTGGCTCAAGGGCGTGGTGATGCGTGCGCACTTCAACGGCAAGATACCCAGAAACCCGTTCGCGCAGTTCCATGTCAGTCCGAACACGAAGGAGCGTGAGTTCCTTACGGAGGACGAGCTGAAGGCACTGATGTTGCACGAGTTCGCCGACAGTCACTCCGCCTTCGTGCGTGATTTGTTCGTCTTCGCCTCCTTCACCGCCCTTTCGTTCGTGGACCTGAAGGAACTCACCACCGACGATATAGTGGAGGTGAACGGCGAGAAGTGGATACTTGCGAGAAGACACAAGACGCATGTTCCGTTCCAAGTGAAGTTGCTTGATGTCCCCCTGCAAATCATCGAACGATACAGACCGTTTCAGAAAGACAACTCCATATTCGGGGACATCAACTACTGGACGGTCTGCAAGAGGCTCAAGAAAGTCATCTGCGAGTGCGGTATCACAAAGGACATCTCCTTCCACTGCGCAAGGCACGGCTTTGCGACATTGGCACTCAGCAAGGGCATGCCCATCGAGAGCGTGAGCCGTGTACTCGGACACACGAACATCGTAACCACGCAACTCTATGCGAAGATAACCACCGAGAAACTCGACACCGACCTCTCCATGCTCGGCAGTAAGCTCAACGTATCATTCGGCAATATCAAGATAGGATAACAATGAAAGGGAAAGATACAAACAACAATGCTCGTCAGATAATCACGATGGACGAACACGGGAACGTCACTATACCCAACGGCGAGATATGGATGGGCGAGTATGAGATTGCCAACCTGTTTGGCGTGTTCGGACATTCCGTCCGCACGCAGGTCAAGGAAATATACAAGGTCGGGCTGCTGCATCCCTGCACGGCAGAGAGGAACATAAGGGTGGCGGAGGGTCGCTGGCTTGATGCGTACAGCCTTGAAATGGTCATAGCCCTTGCGTTCCGTATCAGGTCGCAAAGGGCAAAAAGGCTTCGGGAGCATGTCATCGCAATGCTGAACGAACGGCACGAAAGGTTTGTCATGCTCCTTCCTGCACGGGCAGGCAGTCCCTGCTGAAACGCCTTGACAGAGGTTTATAGAGGTTTATCCCCTTGTGTCGATGGGGAATAAACCTTTTTCTTTTTGGGTGGTTGAAGGGCAGGGATAACAGTTAGGGACGAGTCGTATAGGACTGCCGAGAAAAGAAAAACTCACCGAGCACAGCTTCTTTTATTTTGATGAATTGATGAATATTGATATAATATGATTGAATATCAAGCGATTGCAAGTTCATCAACATATCATCAGACGCTTGCGAACGATGAAAGAAAAAGGCATATTCCCTTTTTCAGCAACCCTCGACAAATCCTGCAAAATTATCCTCCTATTCCCCTCAATTATTGCTCCGCACCTCCCTGCTTTCCCCTGTTTTTATTCCATTCCGTTTTTCTTTCACCGTTCCGCGCCATTCTTCACAAGTAGTTTTCCGAACGATGTCCGTAACTTTGCACGATGCTATATATCAACCATTTAAGCAAGAAAGAAATGGATAAGAAAAACAATGACGGGCTGCTGGAAGATATGCCCGAAAAAAGAAAAAAGGACGGGGCTTTCGTCCGTGTGGGCACAACGCTCTACAAACTTGCAGACATGCCTCTTGTCGGAGGCGGTTTTGTAAGGAAGCGCATCGTGTGGAACAACGAGACGCTCCGTCAGGACTACGGCAGGGACTATCTGGCGACCGTCCCGAAGTATGACGGTTTCTGCACCGTCCCCGACCATGTGAACTATCAGCCCGTAGTAGGCAGTTTCCTCAACCTCTACGAGCCGACGGGGCATCATCCGAAGCAAGGTGTGTTTCCCCATATCGAGGCATTGGCAAGGCACATCTTCGGGGAGCAGTACGAACTTGGCATGGACTACCTGCAACTACTCTACCTGCATCCCATAGAGAAACTGCCCATCCTGCTGCTCGTATCAGAGGAGCGCAACACGGGCAAGAGCACGTTCCTCAACTTCCTCAAAGCCCTCTTCGGGGGCAATGTAACCTTCAACACCAACGAGGACTTCCGAAGTCAGTTCAACTCGGACTGGGCAGGGAAACTGCTCATCCTCGTGGACGAGGTGCTTCTCGACCGCAGGGAGGACAGCGAGCGGCTCAAGAACCTCAGCACCACCCTTTCCTACAAGGTGGAGGCGAAGGGCAAGGACAGAGACGAGATTTCGTTCTTCGCCAAGTTCGTTCTATGCTCCAACAACGAGCGTCTGCCCGTCATCATCGACGCAGGGGAGACACGCTATTGGGTGAGGAAGGTGGGGAGGATAGAAAAGGACGACACTGACTTTCTGAAAAGAATAAAGGAGGAAATACCCGCCTTCCTCTTTTTCCTCCAGCACCGCACGCTCTCCACGAAGAAAGAGAGCCGCATGTGGTTCAGTCCCGAACTCATCCACACGCAAGCCCTGAGCAGGATTATACGGAGCAACCGTAACAGGACAGAGGTGGAGATGGCGGAAACCTGCCTTGAAGTCATGGACTGCATGAAAGCGTCCGCTTTCTCTTTCTGCATCAACGACATGCTCCTTCTGCTGAACTGCGCAGGCTGCAGGACGGACAGGACGCAGGTAAGGCGTATTGTGCAGGATATATGGAAACTCACTCCTGCCGAAAACACGCTCACCTATACGACCTGCCAACCGAGCTATGACAACATGCGCCCATACACGGAGGTAAGGCGCACGGGGCGTTTCTACACCATCGGCAGGAAGCAGTTGGAGGAAATGCAGGGATAGGGGGAGTGGAAATGATGAAACTCAGCTTTGACAAGCGGCTTGATGAGGACATAATGAAAGCATATTGTACTGATTTCCAGATTATTGAAACAAGATTCATCAATTCATCAGAATTTTCATCACTCCGACTTCGGTGGGAAACGGCAGTGGCATTACAGGCGGAAACGGAACAGGCAGAACACGCTGATATAAGCAGTAGAAAAGGTAGTCACGGCAAGCCGTGCATTCTGTATTTCCAAGTATGCAGGGGGTTCAGACATTCGGGTGCAGTCCAAGTATGCCTTCGGAGAAACAAGTCCAATCGGCAGCACCGATGGAGAAGCCGTGGGGACTTCAGAATACAAGGGAAAGAAGTGGCTGGGGCAAATGCCCACGTGGTAAGCACGGTACGGATATTTTCAAAAGAGAAAATACCGTAGCTTATTAGGGGATTTTCCTCACGCTTCACTCCGTGTCCGCTGAAAATCTCCCAATAAGCCAACGGGGTTGCACCCCTCTGGACACCCCTGCCGAGCCTGTCGGCATAAAGAAACGAGCAAGCCGAAAGGAAGTCTTTCCTCCTTTCAACGATTGTCCACCGACCGTATCTAAGGACATCAAGGCAACGAAAACAAGATAATGACAACATCTAAAAAAGACAAAAGGATATGGGATATTGCGTATTGCATTTGGAAAAGGCAAAGGGAGCCGACAGCGGAATGTCGGCTCACATCGAGCGCACCATCGTGCCGAAGAACATAGACCCTACGAGAACGCACCTCAACCGTGAGTTAATCAGGTTTCCCGACGGTGTGTGCAACCGCACGGCTGCCATACGCCACCGCCTTGACACGGCAGGGCTGAAACGCAAGATAGGGAAGAACCAAGTACAGGCAATCCGCATCGTGCTGAGCGGAACGCACGAGGATATGGAACGAATGGAAAACGAAAGGAGGCTCGGAGAGTGGTGCGATGACAGCGTGGCGTGGCTGAGAGAGACCTACGGGGCGGACAACCTCGTGTCGGCAGTCCTGCACATGGACGAGGAAACACCGCACATCCATGCCACCGTAGTGCCGATAGTGCAGGGTGAGCGCAGGAAGCAGAAAAAGGAAGAGAAGGCAAAGCGCAGGTACAGGACGAAAGCGACAGCCCCACGCCTCTGCGCAGACGAGGTGATGAGCCGTGCCAACCTCATCAGGTATCAGGACACCTACGCCGAACACATGGCGAAGTACGGGCTGAAAAGGGGTGTCAGGGGCTCGACAGCCAAGCACCTCTCCACGCATGAGTATTACCGCAATCTCATCACGCAGGGCGAGGACATACAGGAGAACATCGCCAACCTGCTGGCAAGGGAGGCGGAAGCACGGTGCATCATCGAGGAGGCAGAGCAAGCCAAAATGGAACTCGCACGCATCAAGGCGGAGAAAAAAACGGTGGAACTGAAAAACTCAGCTACCAAGACCGCCACAGCAGCACTCAACGGCATCAACTCCCTGTTGGGCGGTAATAAAGTGAGCAGGCTTGAAAGCGAGAACAGGCAGTTGCATGGTGAGGTGGCGGAACTGAAAGAGAGCATCGGACAGATGCGCACGGATATGCAGAAAATGAAGGAAAGCCACGTCGCCGAGCGGTTGCGGGCATCGGAGCAGCATCAGCGTGAAATCGGCAATCTCAGGCGCATCATCGACAAGGCAAAGGAATGGTTTCCCATGCTTGCCGAGTTTTTCCGTATTGAAAGGCTTTGCCGTTCGGTCGGATTGTCAGAGAGACACACGGACGAACTCCTGCAAGGCAAAGTACTCGTTGTTACGGGGAAACTGCATTCTGATGAGTACAGGCGTTCGTTCGCCGTTGAGAAGGCACGCTTGCAGGTGGGCAGGGAGGAAAGGGATGGGAAGACCGTACTTGACCTGCTCGTGGACAAAGTGCCGATTGCCACGTGGTTCAAGGAAAAATGGGAGAAAAAATTCGAACAGAAATCTATGTTTTGCAAAATGAACAGAAAAATTCGATTATAAAAGAAAAAATATTTTACCAAAGCCATATCTTGTGGGAACATTGGGTAAATACAACGAGGGGGCTTCAAAGCAAAAAAGCCCTCTCGTATTCATTATTTATTTCCGTATTTCTGTGATAGCAGATAGTTTATATCGAAAATTACCATCTTCCTTACTATTGCTTCTTGTTTTTTCAAAATCTGTCTCAGGACCTTTATCTGTATTAAAAGCACCGCTATAATAATAACCACTATCCCAGCCATTCCATCCCATATTACACAACAAATAATACTTTCGTTGTATATAAGAACCTATGGTTTGCCCATTTTTTATGCGGAAGACAGAACGGCTCATTTCTAATAATCCGTGAACCAACCAACAATGCCCACCTGAGTATGAATACCAAGTCTTTATAGTAATGCCTAAAAATTTCTTTTTGTGTTTCGTTTCCTTTGCATAACCACTTACTAATACATAGTATCCTTTCCTTAATTCATTGACAATGTCTGTTTCATTGTAATCTTTTTTTATTCCTCCAGATGAAAA
>NZ_HE999469.1:0-1416 GCF_000312305.1 Prevotella conceptionensis 9403948
AAATATATAGTATACCAAAGGCATTCTCTGGATAATATTTTACTTTGGATAGTAGTGTTTATCACGAGTCGTGATAAACACTACTACGATGAGGATAACATCGAGGTGGGCAAGTCCATCAACTGCCAAGTCGTGGTAAACCATACTATCGAACTTACAGAGGAGGAAAAAGCAGAAGCACGGAAAAAGGCTATCGAGCGATACCAAGCAGAGGAATACCGCAAACTGACCACCAAGAAACCAAAAGCGGAGAAGCAGGTGGAACAGCAGATAGCACAACCCTCACTATTCGAGTTTTAACCCTCTAAACAACAAAAGAAAATGGAAGCAAAGGATTTGAACGAAGCACGGATTTATGTAGGCACTTATGCCAAGTACAACAACGGCTCATTGCAGGGCGAATGGGTGGAACTTTCGGACTTCTACGATTTGGACGACTTTATGGAGCGTTGTGCCGAGATACACGAGGACGAGGAAGAACCCGAATATATGTTCCAAGCGTGGGAGGAAATCCCCGATGGTCTGATAGACGAGGGGCATTTGGAGGAAAACTTCTTTGAACTTCGGGACGAGTTGGACAGACTGAACAACACAGAGAAAGAAGCATTTTGGGTATGGGCGGACGGAAACAACGCCCATCTCACACAAGACGCTTACAGCCTTGTAAAATCTTTCCAATCCGACTACATCGGAAATTATGCAAGCAAGGAAGATTTTGCGGAGGAACTTGCGAAAATGGAGAATGAATTATCCGATTTTGCATTGAGTTACTTCGACTTCTCCAAATATGCCGATGACCTTTTCGACACGGACTTTTGGTATAAGGACGGCTATGTATTTCGTAACAACTGATTAAGGAGGACAGATTATGAAACCGAGAAACAGATTTGAGAAGGCAGTACTTGCCGAGAGCAAAAAACTGCGACCGATAAGCAAGACACAATGTAAGTGGGCATTCCGTGAGTGCATAGACCACTTCGCCTATCGACTGCCCAAAGGTCGCACAACGTGTATGGATTGTGGACATAGTTGGGTGATGGAACAAACTGCTGAAACTTGCACCTGCCCTCATTGCAGGGCAAGGTTGCAGGTCAGGGAAACCTTTGAACGTAAGATAAGACAGAGGCAATACTTTACGATACTTACTACTTGTGGAGAGTACCAAGTATTAAGAATGTTCCTCCTCTTCGCAGAAATGGAGAAAGGATGCAAACCAACGTCCTACGTTATTGAAATCGGTCAGTATTGGTGGAATGCACAAGGACGGAAAGCCGTGATAGCCGTTCAGAGAGTATTGGGCAGATACATCGACACCTTTTCCTATTGCTCGCCTATGGCAGTGAGAAACGATAACGAAGCCTACCGCCATATATCGTACTCTCCGATATATCCGAAGTTCAAGGCAACGGAAGCATT
>NZ_HE999469.1:2002-5100 GCF_000312305.1 Prevotella conceptionensis 9403948
CGGGACGAATAACCACTCAAGAAGAACGGACGGAGCAAAGCGGTCGGCAGATTTGCCGACCGCTCCTTTCTTTCGTGAGCTTTAGGCGGACAAAGAAAGGAGCAAAGAAACCCCGATGAAAAACACCTCGTTACTTTTGACGGTGAGTTGAGACGGCTCAAAAGTAACAAAAAGCCATATAACTAATATCCTGTCCTATATGTTTTGTCTAATTTGTTGTGAATTATAGAGGCAACGACTAAAACCTCTATCATAGCTGATAATTGTGTATCCTCTGTCATTCTCGGAGTATGAGCTTTAGGATTACGATACATACTAAAAAATCCTTTTATGAAATTACTAAAACCTTTATGTTCACTTTCCTCAGAAAGAGTTCTTAATGTATTAAAAGCCATAAGAGGTCTCTTTTCTTTTCCTAAGCCAAAACATGCTTCGACCAACTCCGACCCGTCTAAGAATAATCCACTTTTTTGTCGCATTTTGTCTGCGACACTTTTTGTTATCTCCAGAATAGCATGGAAATAGTCTTCTTTTAACCACTCTTCGTCACAGAAGGGCAGTATGTCTGAATGAATAGTTATCCCTTGGGCTTTTCGCTTTAATCTCGAAGAACGTTCTTTGGCTTCTGAAATTGTTTTAGCCTTTGTTATTGAGATAATGTCTCCTCTCTCATTTATTGCTACCCCTTCGTAAGACAAGATTTCATTTATTGTGCTTCTGTCATTTTCAAAGTTTTTTTCGTCTTTATATCGCTTGGGAGTAAGTAGTTTCTGAACAAAAGCCAAGACATTGTTCCCACACCTATCTTGTTGCTGAACGAACCTGAAAGCGTAATAAACCCTATCTGTTTTATTCGAACCTCCACGTTCTTGTATATTTGAGTTTGCAAAATACTCCGTTATTTTGCTATGGGTCAGTATACCAGCTATGGCATCTGATAGATTTCGTAAGGTTATATCATCAAAAGTTTTTATCATATTCATACCATTTATCAGTATCTACCTTGTATTCTTCTACCTTAATTTCTGCCTTTTCTAAACCATTGGCTATTGTAATAGATAAGGTACTATTGAAAGGAAAATCGTCATATAACTCATGTCCATCTCCACGTCTCAAATCTCCATCAGATCCCCATTGTAAACGAACTTCTAAGTCTCCTAAAACCTCTATAAGAATTTTGTCAGAAGATATGCATGAAACCTTGTAGTTGTCAATGATTATTTCCTCTATATTATGATGTGTTGCCAAAATATCTATTTCATCGCTTATTTCCCACATTGCTTTTTCTACAACTTCTTGGGAAATTTGAGACTCTAATTTCTCGATAACACTTTCTCTACATTCAATAATTCTATTAGCAAAATTTTCAAAAGCCTTTATGACAAGAGTTGAGTTTCTGGCAATTTCACTATCTGATATATCGTATGTATCCTCGTTTATGTGAGTGAATTTATTCAAAAGTTCTATGGAATCAAGGACGTCTTTTTTCGCTTCATCTAATATATCTAATCCAATTAGATCATCAATGTCATTATCAGAAAGGCCTCCTGCTATTGCATATTTAATCTTCTGCCCCCGTGTTATTTTACCTTTTCCTGATTCATCAGTAAACCATGAGCACAAGACTACATCCTCCTTAGGAGCAAGAGTATTGAGAAAGTGTCTTGATAATTCTCGAATACTATATGCAAAATTGTTAAACTGCAACCGATTATTCTGATCTTTGAGATTGTCAAAGCAAGCATTTAATAACTCTTTCTGAAAAGGAGTTGTTGCTAAATCATATATCGAACTTGTAGATTTTTTCATCTTATTGTAAACTTACAATCATTTGCAAAGTTACTCATTCATAACGAAAAAGGCGAAGGAAATGGCAAGAATACACCTCTTGCGAAGCATAAAAATGTCGCAAGAGGCGTATTTGAAAATCAGGGTATATAAAACAGAGCAAACTCTACTTTTCGTCGTTTGACAAGCCCTCTGAGGACTTTACCCTTGTATCGGCAGAACGAGACATATTCACGGTAAATATCCCTATCTCCCAACTCCAATTTTCGGACAAGGCGACTCTTCGGTCGCTTGCCACTTCCCAAGAGGCGATACTCGCCTACATTGTAGGAAAGAACGGTGAGCAGGAGCGCATCTTTACCAAACCTTTGGAACGAAGCAAAACGCTTCATCAGGTCTGCCCGAAGCAGGGAATCCGCCTGCCGTTCCGTCATCGCCGCCGTGAACCGTTCTCCCGGCAGAAGCCGATGCCCATAACCCACATAGGGATAGTCCTTCCAAGAATGTAAGCCCTCGAAATGTTTGATGCAGACAACGGCACGCTCAAACGGCCGTAGTGAGAAGAGTGTCTTTCCGCCCTCCTGAGCGGATAGGCGGAAGCAGGATAGGCAAACAAGGCAGAACGATAAAACGAGAAGTTTACTTCTTGTCTTCATTCGGTTTCTCCTTTTCCTCGTCTCTTTGACTGTTGAACTCAAAAGAGAGTTTCACCGTCTGTCCGAAATTATCCTCCACATACACATCTATCGTCTGCTGGTCGGAGGAAGCGGATGTGTAGTATAGCCTAAAATCCTCTTTCGTAAGCGGGTAACGGTCATTGGGCTCGAAGACCGTGCCATTATCCATTTTCAATATCCCCTTGCCATCGGGTTGGAAATATCGGATGGTATAGCGTGCGTCTTCAAACCGTCCCTGCCGTTTGAGCGTGCAGCGTATCTCTGCCGTCTGCCCTTTTGCGATGTGCTTCTGCACCGGCATCGTTTCTACCGTGAACGGGTACGCCTGCTGAATATCCAACTCGTGATTACAAGCAGATAGACAAAACCCCGCAAGGGCAAGCACTCCCATTACCCAAATCGTATTCAATATTTTTATTTTCATTGTTCGTTATCGTTTTGTTGTTATACATTGTTCCCTGCATTCTTGGAAAGCAGGAACTCATTCAAATCCTTATGGTCGGCATACAGAGAGCTGCGGTCAATGACCTTTTCCCCGAAATCAGCCCTCAGCTTTTCCAATGTTCTTCGCCCCGCATCATCATTATCGAGATAGCATTCTATCCTGCGATAAACGCCCAGCACTTTCAGTGC
>NZ_HE999470.1:0-1563 GCF_000312305.1 Prevotella conceptionensis 9403948
TTGATGCGCAGACATTTTACAATGGAGAGTTTGATCCTGGCTCAGGATGAACGCTAGCTACAGGCTTAACACATGCAAGTCGCGGGGCAGCATGGGGGTTGCTTGCAATCCCTGATGGCGACCGGCGCACGGGTGAGTAACGCGTATCCAACCTGCCCTTCACCACGGGATAACCCGGCGAAAGTCGGACTAATACCGTATGTTGTCCATTGACGGCATCCGATTTGGACGAAAGGCTTTGCGGTGAGGGATGGGGATGCGTCCGATTAGCTCGACGGCGGGGTAACGGCCCACCGTGGCAACGATCGGTAGGGGTTCTGAGAGGAAGGTCCCCCACACTGGAACTGAGACACGGTCCAGACTCCTACGGGAGGCAGCAGTGAGGAATATTGGTCAATGGGCGGAAGCCTGAACCAGCCAAGTAGCGTGCAGGATGACGGCCCTATGGGTTGTAAACTGCTTTTATGCGGGGATAAAGGAGCCCACGTGTGGGTTTTTGCAGGTACCGCATGAATAAGGACCGGCTAATTCCGTGCCAGCAGCCGCGGTAATACGGAAGGTCCGGGCGTTATCCGGATTTATTGGGTTTAAAGGGAGCGTAGGCCGCCCCTTAAGCGTGTTGTGAAATGCGGGTGCTCAACATCCGACTTGCAGCGCGAACTGGGGGGCTTGAGTGCGCCGAAAGTAGGCGGAATTCGTGGTGTAGCGGTGAAATGCTTAGATATCACGAAGAACTCCGATTGCGAAGGCAGCTTACTGTAGCGCAACTGACGCTGATGCTCGAAAGCGTGGGTATCGAACAGGATTAGATACCCTGGTAGTCCACGCGGTAAACGATGGATGCTCGTTGTCGGCCTTTGTGGTCGGTGACCAAGCGAAAGCGTTAAGCATCCCACCTGGGGAGTACGCCGGCAACGGTGAAACTCAAAGGAATTGACGGGGGCCCGCACAAGCGGAGGAACATGTGGTTTAATTCGATGATACGCGAGGAACCTTACCCGGGCTTGAACTGCGGCGGAACGATTCCGAGAGGATGAGGCCCTTCGGGGCTGCCGCGGAGGTGCTGCATGGTTGTCGTCAGCTCGTGCCGTGAGGTGTCGGCTTAAGTGCCATAACGAGCGCAACCCCCGTCTTCAGTTGCCATCGGGTTATGCCGGGCACTCTGGAGATACTGCCACCGCAAGGTGTGAGGAAGGTGGGGATGACGTCAAATCAGCACGGCCCTTACGTCCGGGGCTACACACGTGTTACAATGGCGCATACAGAGAGTAGGTGGCATGCGAATGCCATCCAATCCTTAAAGTGCGTCTCAGTTCGGACTGGGGTCTGCAACCCGACCCCACGAAGCTGGATTCGCTAGTAATCGCGCATCAGCCATGGCGCGGTGAATACGTTCCCGGGCCTTGTACACACCGCCCGTCAAGCCATGAAAGCCGGGGGCGCCTGAAGTCCGTGACCGCGAGGGTCGGCCTAGGGTGAAACCGGTGATTGGGGCTAAGTCGTAACAAGGTAGCCGTACCGGAAGGTGCGGCTGGAACACCTCCTTTCTGGAGGGACGTGCAC
>NZ_HE999470.1:2554-4888 GCF_000312305.1 Prevotella conceptionensis 9403948
TTTTGCAGTGACGGCGTGCCTTTTGCATAATGAACCTACGAGTTACCGTATCTGGCAAGGATAAGCGGCAGGAGCCGCGCATCCGCAGTGAAAGCGAGCCTGAAGAGGGCGTCATAGTCAGATGTGGTAGACGCGAAACCAAGTGATCTACACATGTCCAGGATGAAGTCCCGGTAACACGGGATGGAGGTCCGAACGGATAAGCGTTGAAAAGCTTCCCGATGAGGTGTGTGTAGGAGTGAAAGGCCAATCAAACTTGGAGATAGCTCGTACTCCCCGAAAGGCATTTAGGTGCCGCGTGCAGTGTTCTCCCCAAGAGGTAGAGCGACCGATAGGACGCGAGGGCTTCACCGCCTATCAAGTCCTGACGAACTCCGAATGCTTAGGGGATAGTAGCTGCGCAGTAAGGGGACGGGTGCTAAGGTCCGTTCCCGAGAGGAGAAGAATCCAGACCGCCGTCTAAGGTCCCGGAGTTCTGCCTGAGTTAGTCTAACGAAGTCTGGTCCCCGCGACAGCCAGGATGTTGGCTTGGAAGCAGCCATTCATTTAAAGAGTGCGTAACAGCTCACTGGTCGAGGGTCCGGGCGTGGATAATAATCGGGTATAAGGCAGACACCGAAGACGCGGGATAGCATTGAAAAAAGTATCGGTAGGGGAGCATTCCATCGGCGTCGAATGCGGTGAGGCGATCACCGCTGGAGCCTATGGAAAAGCAAATGTAGGTATAAGTAACGATAAGGAGGGTAAGATTCCCTCCCGCCGTAAGACTAAGGTTTCCCGGGCAATGCCAATCATCCCGGGGTCAGTCGGGTCCTAAGGCTCAGCCGAACGGCGAGGCCGATGGCAGAAAGGGTTAACATTCCCTTACTGCCGCACGGAGCGATGCGGAGACGGAGGCGTGACACCACCGCGGAGATACGGAATTCTCCGTTGAAGGGCGTAGGCGTTGAGGGCGGCAGGCAAATCCACCGCCCGAGTCGAACCTCGAAAGTATGCCTTTCCCTTCGGGGCGAGGCAATAGCGTGGGTAACCATACTCCCGAGAAAATCCGCTAAGCTCAATCCGTGCGGCACCCGTACCGCAAACGGACACACGTAGTCGGGTAGAACATACTGAGGCGTTGAGAGATTCATGGTTAAGGAACTAGGCAAACTGACCCCGTAACTTCGGGATAAGGGGTCCTCGTCGCAAGGCGAGGCGCAGAGAATAGGTCCAGGCAACTGTTTAACAAAAACACAGGGCTGTGCTAACTCGAAAGATGACGTATACAGCCTGACACCTGCCCGGTGCCGGAAGGTTAAGAGGAGAGCTCAGAGGCAACTCGAAGGTTTGAATTGAAGCCCCGGTAAACGGCGGCCGTAACTATAACGGTCCTAAGGTAGCGAAATTCCTTGTCGGGTAAGTTCCGACCTGCACGAATGGTGTAATGATCCGGACGCTGTCTCAACCATGATCTCAGTGAAATTGTAGTATCGGTGAAGATGCCGATTACCCGCGATGGGACGAAAAGACCCCGTGAACCTTTACTGCAGCTTAGCATTGACCTTGGTCATCCGATGTGTAGGATAGGCCGGAGGCTTCGAAGCGGGGGCGCCAGCCCTTGTGGAGCCACCCTTGAAATACGGCCCTTTGGCTGTCCGAGGTCTAACCCGCTCGTTGCGGGGACACTGCTTGGTGGGCAGTTTGACTGGGGTGGTCGCCTCCAAAAGCGTAACGGAGGCTTCCAAAGGTACCCTCAGGCCGATTGGTAACCGGCCCATTAGAGTGCAATGGCATAAGGGTGCTTGACTGGGAGGCAGACATGCCGAGCAGGCAGGAAACTGGGGCATAGTGATCCGGTGCAAGTGTATGGAAACTGCATCGCTCAAAGGATAAAAGGTACTCCGGGGATAACAGGCTGATCCCCCCCAAGAGCTCATATCGACGGGGTGGTTTGGCACCTCGATGTCGGCTCGTCACATCCTGGGGCTGGAGAAGGTCCCAAGGGTTGGGCTGTTCGCCCATTAAAGTGGCACGCGAGCTGGGTTCAGAACGTCGTGAGACAGTTCGGTCTCTATCTATCGTGGGCGTTGGAGTTTTGCGTGGCCCTGTCACTAGTACGAGAGGACCGTGATGGACAGACCTCCGGTTTACCGGTTGTGCCGCCAGGTGCACCGCCGGGTATCTGAGTCTGGATCGGATAAGCGCTGAAAGCATCTAAGTGCGAAGCCGGCCGCAAGATTAGAACTCCTCATGAGGGTCGTCCCAGACGAGGACGTCGATAGGGCGCAGGTGTAAAGGCGGCGACGCCAAAGCCGAGCGCTACTAATTGCCCGAAACTTTCTTACCTCCCCC
>NZ_HE999471.1:0-1546 GCF_000312305.1 Prevotella conceptionensis 9403948
TTTTATTATGCGGGAGCATTGTATGAATCGTACTCAAATTCGTTACGCATACCTTGTACAGCAGGTTGACGCGGCTAGTGAGGTTAACTATCTGAGTTCGATATTTATAGGTGACCCCCTTACTAATGACTTCACTAATTCTTCTATAGAACTATTATTGCAGTCCCAATAAGGGAAAATGTACTGTTTTTCTTCTGTTAGAAGAATGACTGCCCATGAATCATTTTCCCAACTTTCAAGAAAAATGTTGTCGATACTTACACCTTCTAGTTTTGATATTTGTTGTTGCAACTTTAGAAACTCATCCTTTCCCAACAACTTTTTCTCCCTTTCACAAGTATTCTTAAGTAGGCGTATATGTTGAGTAGATATATGTATGTCATTCAACACAGCATGTGTGACTGAGTCCCCCTTTTCTCCTACACTGGTTGTGATATAGCCATCTTTGTCCACTTCTATCAAGTAACACCCCTCAAAATCTGTTGTTGGGAAAATAAGGCATTGGCAAGCGCATCTTTCAGGGAGATGTTTGCTTGAACAACCGCCATTGAGTAATACAATGAATGCGAGAGAGAGCATACAGAAATCTATTTTATTCATGTTGGATGTTTATATATTTAGTTAATATTTTATTCGTTTGTTTAATCCATGTTCTTTCCTTAATGCATTTTCTGTTCGTTTTGCTTTTCCAATAATTCCGACAGTCTCAAGTTCTTCCTTGGATGTATTCTTAATTTTAAGTTGCCCATTAGGGCTTCTGTATTTATATGAAGATTTTGTATCTGGATCTATGGCAATACCGTCCATGGAGCGTTCTCCATGTATAATTTCATGCCCTAAAACAAGAAATAAAGGCATCACCTCCTCTGAACTTTTGCCAGTCTTACCATTCTCTGTTAGAAGTTTGGGAGTATCTGTAACATCAAAATTAACAACTACGTCAGTTCCCTTCCCATTAAATGCATCCCTCCTATAAATATCATGCTCACTAGACTTTTCACCCGGATCAGTTGTTTGTATTGTCATCGTTCGCTTATGTTTTATCACGGATTCAATGAGACTATTGCCAACTGTAAGTTTTTTTGACTTATTCCTGCCATGTGTTGCTAAAATTACGACTTCTCCATTTTGTTTCACCCCTAGTTTATAGTTTGTCAATTTCTGAAGCTGGTTCAACACAATTATTCGTTGATTTCTACTTCCTGAGATTATCACCTTACGGCCATCCGTATCGATTAACTTTGTAGGACGATCCATGCAATATACATACGCGCCAACGCTCGGATACTTCTCCGCCAACGGATCCACCCCATACCACAAACTCGTCCTTGGGTTCATATACCTCGCCCCATAATAGTACAGCCCCGTCTCTTGGTCAAGTTCCTTGCCGTTGAACTTGTACGGCATATCCTCGGATGAGGAATGTTCGTCCACGAGCAGTTCGCCGTAAGGCAGGTAGGCGTCGAACTGGGCGACGTTGGCCTTGGCATCGGTGATATAAGAGGTGCTGCCGAGATGGTCGGAGTGGTAGAAGAAGATGTCCTCG
>NZ_HE999471.1:2438-4804 GCF_000312305.1 Prevotella conceptionensis 9403948
AGGTTTTGTGCACGGTGGTGCTCATGCTGCCCTGCCCTGCGTTGTCGTAGACGGTCTGCCCGACGGAGACGAGTGCGGGGAACACGCTCGTGCTGTCGTCGCGCTGCCGTACCGCCTCGTAGGTGTTGAGGGTGCCTTGCAGCCTGTTGCCCTGCGCGTCGTACAGCGTCTCGGCGGTGACGAGGTCGTGCATGTACAGGTTGCGGTTGTGTCCGTACTCGGACACCTGCGTGCGGTAGGCGGCATTGTCCTTCTGCGTGTCCAGCTGTCGGGTGACGACCTTGGCGAACCCGAAGAAGTCGCGCTCGCGCCTGTCGCGGTAGCCGCCCTCGTAGGCGTATAGAAAACTACAACCTTACGATGCCATACGAAGAGCTTACTCATTGAAGCCGTCTTGATTTTCTCATCATTTGTATGTCACGGAAGACCTACTTTCAACTTGTAAAGAATGTACTGAATAACCTACAACAGTCCATTTTCAAGATATAATCGCATTATGGCATAGAGAAATGGGGACGGATTTCGAATGTTATTGTAAATTTGTCCAATACGTTGTATATGAAAACAGTATCCATCTGAACTTTCCAAATGGAAGGGCAATCCTAAAAAGTCGTGTTCCCTGCTGCCGTGATCGTGTACGAGTCTTGTACAACACGTAAATTGAACATTCCTAAATGTAGAGATATACTTTCTTTTCTAGCTTAAGCCGGCATTTAGCAACAATCTCATTGGGTGTCATCCATTTGATATTTAATCGGAATACAAAAATCACAATCATATCTTTCCCCAGTATATTCATTATATGCAGGAAAGAATTTCATATTTTTGAGTCTTGATAAAAGGATTACATAGAAAGAGTTATACTTTGAATTCTTATGGGATTTATCGAGTATAGTTGTTCGTTTTATTAATCCGTCTTTTCCTAATGAGACATAGACATTTACTTGAATTTGTTTAGGAAAAGTGATATGCTGTTTCCTTGCCATTTTGTATGTAGATTTTATAAGTTGCTCAATTTGTTTTTGAGATGCAATTTGTGCGAATATGTACCCTCTTCTTTGTTCAGGTTTCAAAGTGAGTTCTGTTTTTTGATCCTTTGACTTCATATACAGCGCCCTATATCCGTTTTTGCTTAAAATTAAACTGTCTTCTGTAAGTTTTATTATTTGGAAAACTTCCTTGTCCCCTACAGGTGTGGAGTCATGCCAAAGTTGAATCTCTAGATTATTGTTCTTTATCATCCAAACTTTTTGGAATGCAATTTCTTGTGCTGAGGAATAGCTATAATACCTATTCTCATCATACCAAAAAGGTTGATGGTCACTAGCTCGAAAAGCTAATCCCTCAATTTTAAAATTTGGAGTAACCTTATCCCAATATTTAATGCTATCTGCAGAAAGTAGATACTCGTAATTTATCTTATTACAAGCAAATGCATTAATCATTGTAAGATAGCCAATAAGTAAAATCATGCAAATTCTCATACTATTATAAATTTATTTTTTCTTTCTTGATCCCACCTTTTCTACTTCTCCTATCATGAGCACCCGACCTACAGATTTTGTGGTAGGGTCATAATTAAATATGGCAATTCCTGCAAAAGCGTCATTCAATTTTTTTATATACTTCTCAACACCTGAATTATCTAAAATTCCAAGTTTCCAAGCTTCTTTTAATTTGTTTACAGCATAGCCTGCTTGTGAACCAGCGAAGTCACTAGAAACTAATCCCCAGGATTTATGATTAGTTTGTTGTAATATTGCATTTACTTCACCTAAGACAGCTCCCAGGTACTATTGTCATACCTGTGTCGACTTTCATGGTAAGTCATACTTATGAAATTATACTTATTGTCAAAAGCTTTATTTAGTTTACCGTTATTAATTACTAAACTATATTTGCTCGTGCCCTGTGTGTTTGCAATAACGCCATCAACAGGATCACCTTCCTTTGGTTTATCTATACTCAAACTAAATGCATTTTTATCACTTTGAGATAGATAGTAAGAAGAAACATTAATGAGCATATTTCTATTAGCATCTTTTCCCTCACTGTAATCAAAGGAGGAGAGTTTATTCAATTGTCTTCCCTGTTGAATCAATACCATACTTCCCTTTCCCGTGTCTTTGATGAAGTTTCCCTTTTCATCAAAGATGTCGTCCATGCCCGTTGGGTCTGTCAGGATTATTGGGTTGTTGTGGCAATAGATATATCCCCCTATCTCAGGATACTTCTCCGCCAGCGGATCCACCCCATACCACAAACTCGTCTTCGGGTTCATGTATCTCGCTCCATAGTAGTATAATCCCGTCTCCTCGTCGAGTTCCTTGCCGTTGAACTTATACGGCATTTCCTCCGTGGACGAA
>NZ_HE999472.1:0-1634 GCF_000312305.1 Prevotella conceptionensis 9403948
CACGAGAATTACTCCCGGGTCGTATTTCTGGTTCTTCGCCAGGTCCTTCCTAACATTTCTTGAAGCACTCACAAGTACGGGCTTGTTATACATCTTTCTAAAAGGAATTACACGGAGCGTGTCTTGTGTGGAGACGTACCTTAACGTTGGTTTCCACGACATGTTTCTCCATTCCAAAGGAGCATCCGTCAGCATCTCAAAGGTCAGCTGCACCGAATCTTTCGCCAATACGTCGAACGCACCTGCAAACCAAAGCATACGGTGTAGGGCCTGCCTGCGGCCAGATCCTTCGGGCCGACGATTGCGGTGGGCCTGCCCGCGTCGTCGTAGGCATAGCGCATGCGGTTGCCATTGATGTCGCGCGTTTCCAGCGGTGCGCCCCAACGGCAGTCGTAGTCGGTGGACGAGGTGTAGCCGTAGGCGTCCTTCACGCCTGTAACAAGCTGGTGTTTAACAGTGTTTCACCACCTATGCACCGAGATGTACGTTACGCGATTGGAGAACTCATTGGTCGACAAGTTGCAAAGTTATTCTAGCCGAATCAAGACTAAGTACCAGTAGGGAAGGGTTAATTTCGTGGATTTTATATTCTGTTCCTGCTAATGATATTATTGAGTCTTCCTTTAAGCTCCAATATTCTGACCAAAATTGATCCCGTTCAGTGTATTTCGATAAATTCCCCTGTAAGTCTCGCTCTAAGATCTTCCATGTCCCATCCCTGTTAAAGTAAAAGCACATTTGTAACTTGTCTCTCGCATCAAAATTTACATACCACAATTTAGAGTCGTCTCCACAGATTAAATCTGTGAGATCTCTCTCTTCTGCGCACGAAAATGCAACCAGTGCCATGACAACCAAGGTCATCAGTCTAGAATGTGATTTCATTACCTCCATTAATGTATTGTGGAATATACTTTTCGCCATATTTATGTAAATATTTACTTGCTTTATCTATATGTTTGTAAAATAAGTTTTGCCGGTCTTTACAGAGCTTTATGAGTTCATTTTGAAGATACAACATAACATTTTTTTTATACTCCAATGTCGTCTTCTTAAACTCTGATGATTCTATTTGTCTCATAATGACTTGAACTTCTTCATCCTTATCATGGTCTTTCATGTCAAAGTGATATTTTTCGTGTCTCATTGTGCTCATCATATTAAATTTGTTATTGAGAACTTTATCGAATTTCCATCCTTTTGTAACGACACGGACAAACCTATCATTTAGTGTGTATGCCAACGTCTCAAAGTCATCGTCATTGCTGGCAGGTCCTTTAGAATCCACTCCAATTATGGCGCCACTCTGCGGAGTGCCTTGAGCGTAGGCATAATGAAAAACGATACGCATCATAGCTCTTTTTCCATCTTTCTCTCGACTAAAATTGTAATCAGATAATTTTACACCTTTATCGCCACTCATTACATAAATGTTGGGATCCTTTTGATCATCTGTCGTTTTAATGAACTTGCCGTGTTTATTAAAATAATCTGCTAGTCCTGTCTTGTCCGACCGGTTAATGGGATTATCATGACAATACGCATATCCTCCTATCTCAGGATACTTCTCCGCCAGCGGATCTACCCCATACCACAAGCTCGTCCTCGGGTTCATGTATCTCGCCCCATAGTAA
>NZ_HE999472.1:1896-3911 GCF_000312305.1 Prevotella conceptionensis 9403948
TGTTCGTCCACGAGCAGTTCGCCGTAGGGCAGGTAGGCGTCGAACTGGGCGACGTTGGCCTTGGCGTCGGTGATATAAGAGGTGGAGCCGAGGTGGTCGGTGTGGTAGTAGAAGATGTCCTCGCGTGCGGTGTCGGCAGGCACGTAGCCGTAACCCGGCTGCACGTCGTCGGGGTCTTCGGCCTTGTCCCACTGCACGGGCGGACCGGGAGGCGTGCCGGGCACGGCGTTGCGCTTGGGGCGTTGTATCCAACCGTCGGGCACGCTGTGGTCACCCAACTCCCTGATGATGGTGTTGTAGCCCTCGTGCGTGTTCTCGGGCTCGGCCGTCGCGCCCTTCATCGTGGGCACTCCCGGCGGCGTGCCCAGCTTGCGGTAGTAGTCCTCGCGTTGTCTTTCTATCTGCATCATACGCATCTGGTAGTCTTTCTGCCCGGCCGTGACGACGTTCGCGCCATGTCCGTAGGCGTTTTGGAATATGCCTGCACCGATTTTGGAGGCCACGCGCCTGTCGCCGATGAAATAGTGCTTGGTGAAACGCTGGCGCGTGACGCTGAGTATGGGGGCGGGGTAGATGGTGTAGTCCTCCGTTTCGTGGAAGGTGAGGCCTTGCAGCCAAAGTAAGGCCCTGTGATGCGCTACATATATGCCCGTTAGAACAAAGCCACCCTCGACCCCCTGTCGTAATACTGAGCCAACACACCCTTCCTAGATGTCATGAACTTCCAAAATCCGTTTTCGAGAGAGGTCCAAGAGAATTGTCACATTGTCGTACTTGTTCCGACTTTTATCATTCGCCAGAGAAATGATATGTATTGTGGGTGAAGGAGCGATTGCTCCTAATATACCATTATTTTCATAAATTATATAGAAATACTTATAAAGATTGACCAACACATAAGTCTTTCCATCCTTTCTATATGCAAGATACTGTCTAAAATATTCCTTTATATCTAAGAAAGGACACCTAGAACCTGGTTTCTGCCACTTCTGTTTATCCCCAATGATGGCCTTTACCATCCTTATCTCTCTGTCGGAAAGTTTATGATATTCCTTATCTTTGCCATAAAATGGTTTGTCATTAGAATAGTATGCACAAGGGAGCATCGGATAGTCAAGGTTCTCCACCAAAACTTCCCTTGCATATATTCTTTTCTTCGTCCTTGGTTCTCTTTTATGCAGATTGTCACTTGACTCTCCAGCTCTGCTTCCACAACCACTCATAATGACCATGACAATAAACAATAATACACCTTTGATAAAATTCTTCATTTCTTTCTTTGTTTTTTTAAATTGAGTTTGTAATCAAAACCTTTTGTCCCTGGCTGTGCATTG
Organism: Prevotella conceptionensis 9403948; assembly: GCF_000312305.1. Classification (GTDB taxonomy): domain Bacteria; phylum Bacteroidota; class Bacteroidia; order Bacteroidales; family Bacteroidaceae; genus Prevotella; species Prevotella conceptionensis. Next base: position 3,231 of record NZ_HE999472.1, read on the forward strand.
TAATGATAAAGTATTGCCTTTCCATTTTTATCTTTAAGCGGTTTACCATTCATGTACACATGCCACAGACCATTGCGTTTATATTCATAATGCTTGCCATATACTATATAATTAATTCGTTCGCCTTTTTTCTTACCGGATTGCAATGTTGCGTCTGGAGCAATGATTATTACATCTTTAAATTCCTTTGATGCAGATATTTGTTGTGCAAAAGTAGATGAGGCACAGCAATGCAGAACTAGAATTGGATGGCCATTATTTCTTTCACGCCACCCCCTATCTTCCCCATCTATACGTTCTGAAAACAAAAGAATGTCTTTTGGTATAGAAAAAGCTACATTCATCCACAATTCGCCAGAATTTCTTTTGGACACACCCAATCCCCAAGCGTGTTGGATATTCCCAGGTTCTGAATCACGAAGGCCATGAGCCCAAATATTAACTACATTATCATCATAATTCGATCTATAATATGCAGATACGTTTCTTGGATCACTTTCTGGAGAATCCTTCAAAGTTAGAACGATCCAATTTAACTTCTTTTTTCCTTTGATGTCTACAAAATTAACTGGATGGTCGTCACAATAAGTATACGAACTGCTGAAAGCCATTTCCTCAATGTGCGGATCCACCCCATACCACAAACTCGTCCTTGGGTTCATATATCTTGCGCCATAATAG
>NZ_HE999473.1 GCF_000312305.1 Prevotella conceptionensis 9403948
TAACACCTTGCGAGGTGATGAATGCCAACACACCGCCTTCACGGAGCATATCCACCCCCTTGACGAAGAAGTAATTGTGCAGGGACATGCGGGCGACCTTTCGGGCAGGTTCGTCCGTCTTGCTGAAAACAGGGTCGAAGACGGCCACATCTCCGAAAGGAATGTTGCTGCTGACCACATCGAAATAACCTCCGAGCTTGGATTCGATTTCCTCGAAGCCTCGGATGCGTATCTTGTCTTCGGGATGCAGAGCGGAGAGCATTTGTCCCGTAAGGATGTCTTTCTCGAAACCGAAGGTCGTATGCCCTTCGGCTGCAATGCCGTCAAAAGAGCGGATGAACTCGCCCAGTCCCGCCGAGGGGTCGAGGATACGCTTGGGGACGATGCCTGCCTCCCGTAAGGAAGCGGCAATCTCCCGCACTACGGGCGCAGGAGTATAGAAAGCGGTCATCACGGAGTTCTTCAGGCTCTGCATATAACTCTTGTATTGCGATTCGGAAGCGGTGTTGTCCCGAATGATGCGATGCAGCTCCATCACCAAGGGGAATAGCTCCAGCTCCGACTTGTTCCATCGGGCAATGTCCTCCATCGTGTTGGCGGGAGAGAGGATACACTTCAAAGCCCCGAAGCCCGTATAAGCCCGCAACCCCTCCATTTCCTCCTCCGTTGCCGTGCGTTGTTCCCGATGCAGGGCAAAGACCGTCTTGATGGCTTCTATGTTTGCCCTTAGATGCTCCTTCTTGTTATAACTTGCCATCTTCTTCGAGTTTTAGTTGAACAAAACCCGTAATCTCCGTGTAGAGGGAGTTGTATTCGGGCATATAGGCGAACTCGTCCGAAATAGGATACTTGGTGAAGATTGCTTCCAAGATTGGGCGCAGGCGGATAGCGGTCTCCCTGACAGCTTCAAGCGGCACTTCGGCAGAGAACTCGTTCCAAAGAACAGAGGAGATGGTATCGTGGTGGGAAAAGTGCAGACCCGCATAGAGCGTCTTATTGGCAATGCCGATACATTCGGCTATGGGAAGACCGGTATCGAAGGCTTCGGCATAGACTTCGGAAGCGGCTGCCGCACGCTCTTTGACGAAGGGAATGTCATCGGCTTTTTCGGGATGGCTTTCCCGAAGAAAAGAGAGCAAGGATAGCTCGTAATATGAAAATCGAATGGCTGTCATTTTGAATGATTTTAGTGAGGTATATAATGCAAAGGCACTCGACGTCCCCGCCGAGTGCCACCACTAAAATCCGCAGTAAAAACAACAGGATTGTTTATGACCGCATCATTCAGTGGCAAAATTAGCAAATTACGGGGAGTTACCTTCGGGATTTGCCCAGTTTTTTACGCTCGGGGAAGACAAAGACCGTCTTGAACTCTCCGTCCAAGGAGAGAGAAGCCTCGAAGCTCTTGCCCGTTTTGGAGGTAAAGCCCTTGATGATGCCAGTCTCTCCGTTTACCGCCAACTGCGTCAGCTGCTCGTCCGTGAGGCTCTTGCCTGCCACGCTGCGGAAAAGCGTCAGTCCGCAATCGGGATCGGAACATTTGGCACATCGGGGATAGAAGACCAGTGAGCCTTTACCGCATTTGGGGCAATGGATGTCGCTCTGTTTCTTGGGAAAGAGGATTTTGGAGGAGAGCAGTTCGTCCGTAATCTGTGTGGCATAGCTTTCGATGCCCTTGCGGAAGTCCCACTCTTTCAATTCTCCCCGTTCGATTTTCGCCAAGTCCGCTTCCCATTGTCCGGTCATCTCCGCATTGCCTATTTTCATCTCTCGGACGATGGAATAGACGGCAAGTCCTTTCTCCGTGGGGACGAGCGACTTCTTTTGGCGCACCATGTATTCACGGGCAAAGAGGGTTTCGATGATGGCGGCACGGGTAGCGGGCGTGCCGATACCGCAATCCTTGAGCTGCGCACGCAATTCTTCGTCCTCCAACTCTTTGCCCGCCGTCTCCATCGCTGCCAACAGCGAACTTTCCGTGTGCAGGGGCTTGGGCTTGGTCGTTCCCTGTGCCAAGGAACAAGCGCAGAGCGGAAGTTGCTTACCTTCCTCCCATTGAGGGATGATGATGCCTTCTCCATTCTCCCGACTTTCCCGTTCTTCGGCTTCCGCCTGCTCCTTGTCTTTCTTCTGCTGTTTTTGAGGATAGCACGCCAACCCTCTT
>NZ_HE999474.1 GCF_000312305.1 Prevotella conceptionensis 9403948
ATTCAGCGATACCCGATATATACAGTGCATACCAATTCATCAAACCTTAAATAAGGCTTGAATCGCATTGTATGGAGTTTTGTCGTGCTTCTTAGCTGTTTCTACAATCGAATGAAGTTCAAGAAAAGCGTCTGCTCCGAAGTCGGAACGAAATGTGCATGAGTTCTTCAGTTTGATTTTTAGCTTGCGTATTCCCCGTTCGCTTCCATTATTGTCAGAGGGTATCATCGGATTTACAAGGAAATTGAAAATGTAGTCCCTGCATTTGACTAGGCCTTTCTTGAACGTAATGAACTTCTTACCAAGCCCCTCTATGTTCTGTTTGAGCAGATTGTCTAAACGTCGGGGCCATGACACCTTGTCTATAACGTCGTTCGGATTGGTGTTCCGCTCGTGAATGGCTTCACGGAACAGGTTGGTTACTTTCCCAGACCACTCTTGCTCAGTGTTCAACTCTGAAAGATATTGCAGTTCGCGAAGCAAGTGAGCAAGACATACCTGATGGTTGAGGAAATGGAGTGCAAAGTATGCGCTATGGCGGTCGGTAACGGCAGTCATTCGTTCTAAGCTGTCGCCAAACTTGCCTGCCAATACCTTCGATCCTCTTCCGTCAGCACGGAAAAGCAGTGTGTAATAAACTGTCTGTGCTATCCAGGCCCAGTCGAGTCTTTTGTTACAGTACAAGCCGCTCTCATCGAAACCAACTACGGCTGACGACTTGATATATTCTTTAATCTTATCAATCACAGGTTGCGCATTTCTCTTTGCCTCATTCACCCAGTTCACCAGCGAGCCCTCGCTTGGAGTGAGACCAAATACCTCACGCAAAAAACTTGCTATACGGCCGTATGGAAGAAATTGCACGACACTCAGATAAACCACTAGAGCCTTTACGCTTGAATCATATACCACGTCGTTTGACCGCCGTCTCGGCACCGTCCGAATACGTTCGCCACAGTTCTTGCATACCATCACATAGTGTCGGATTTCCTTGACTACGGGCTTCAGCTCTGGAATGGAAATAACCTGCGTCACATAATCAAGTACACGCTCTGCGTCTGCTAAAGATTCTCCGCAACGAGTGCAATAGTCAGGTGCGTCATCGATTATCTCGTCAGGTACGGAAGAGCAAGACAACTTATGCCCATCATGTCCCTTTTGTCCTCCCGGCTTCTTACCGCTTGGCTTACGGAGACTTCTTGTTCTTCTGACAACCTCATCCTTCATACGCTCCTTGCTTGGCGGAGTGCTGCTGTTATTAGAGTTCTTGTCAGGTTTTTCATACTTGGCCAAGCGTTCCCGCAAGTTTGTAAGTTCCGTATCTTTCTTGCGGATTTGGAGGTTCAGAGCATTTATGTTACGGTTCAATTTGACAATCTCGGCATACTGCTGGTTGACAGTTTCACGCAACAGCCGCATCTCTTCCGTCATGTCTTGTAACACTTTTGATATGTCCGTAACTTGCTCTTTCATAGGTATAAAGGTACAAAGAAAATCTGAAATACGCAAGATAAATGAGCATTTTTATAGCCTTTATACGAAGATTTTAGAGGAGAGAATACAGATTGGTCAATACCGCTGAATAGTTACA
>NZ_HE999475.1 GCF_000312305.1 Prevotella conceptionensis 9403948
AGCATGGTGTTTCCTTCTTGAACAAGGATTCCATCCTTAGGGATGTACTTGTAGAGGTGTTCTGTATCTGTCACATATATCTTATTTTTATACACGAATGTGAATGCCCCCTTCGGAAGCACCAATGCGTTGTCTGTATTGAGTGAACTAACACTCAAATCCTTGAACAGGCTAATATATGTGTTTTCTCCGATGTTTACGCTGTGTACAAATCCTACTTCAGATTTTGTAGAGGGAGGAAAGTCCGGAGAGTCCTTTCCGCATGAGGTGAGACCTACAAGAGATAGCAACACAAGGGCTGCGATTAAAAAATAATGTTTCATTTTATTTGTTTTTAAATTGGTAATATATTACAAACTCATTGCTCCGCCCGATGTTTTGTCGCGGAACAGATTAAAACGCAATTTTGTTTTAAAAGTGCGTCCTTGCAGTGGCATCTTGAATTCCATATAGTTCTCCTTGTCAAAGATGTTCTCAACTTCGAAACTCAATGAAATGTTGTTGTGCCAAAAGGATTGTTGAAGGCCTATGGTAAACACATCGTTGGAGGGGATAATCCATTTTTTACGCTGGTCGGACAGTGTGCTCATTTGCCATCCCCAATCGAATTCTCCGACATGGGACACATCCATATAAATTCTAGATAGTTCATTTCGCCCCAGCAAATTTTCTGCATGATACTCCAAACCATAGTTGAAAATAGAAAGACGGTATGTTGGGTACATGTTTATTATATGTGGGATTATCCGTCCCTTTTGTATCGTTTAACCATTTCTGCCGGTCTCGAATGTCCTGTAGTGTAAGATTGAAATATGTATAGATGTTTGGTGTCACGTCTACTTTCAAATCGGTATCAAATCCCATCGTGCTCGTCTTTCCCAAGTTTGTGTAGATGGAACGGATATCAGTGGGGAAAAGCCTTATCATATTCTGGATATACATGTAATAGAAGTTTGTTTCCCACTGCACGCGGGTAAGTCCCATCACATTTCTTGTATCTATGATGGTTCCAACGTTCAGGTTGTCTCCAATTTCAGGCAGTAAGTTCACTGATGGCTTGATGCTCATTCCGTTACCGAAAAGTTCTCCTGTGTCAGGGAGTCTCACATTGTGTGAAAACGAGAACTTTCCCCTCACGCCTTTCCAAAACTCATAGCTCACTCCCTCACTAAATCCGTAGTACGTTTTGTTCACACTTGTCTGTTTGGGAGCTGATGCATCTTTCATTTGGGCTTTCGACAAGGCATCGCTTGTTCTAAAGATTTTTGACTTCAGATAGTAAATGCTTATCGTCAAGGAATTCTGAAAACGATGATTGGAAGAGGCATACAAATGACAGAGTCCGATATTGTTTGAAATCATTTTGCTGGGAAACGAGCTAGGATCGAACCCGAGATAGTCATTCATGCGTTCATCTTTAGGACGGTAGTCCGAAAGAGCAAGTTGA
>NZ_HE999476.1 GCF_000312305.1 Prevotella conceptionensis 9403948
GGGCACAGCGGAAGATTAGTGGGGACAAATTATTTTTATTACTTTTGCACCATGGAACTGTTTAAACAACTTGCAAGCCTGATGCTCCCTTCCCAAATCCTTGATTATTTTGATGTGGTAAAAGTAGAGGAAGGTGCAACACAGATAGAGATAAGCCTCGATGAAACCTATCCCGAGTCTTATAAGGCCGACGAAAACATTGAGAGTAAGGGTTTCATGGAACCAACTACGATAACCGACTTCCCCATACGTGACCATAAGCTCTTGCTTCATGTCCGTCGCCGTCGCTGGCTCAACCGCAAGGACGGCGTGAGCTTCTGCCGCCCTTTGAACCTCGTTGCCGAGGGAACGTGTTACTCCAAGGAGTTCGCGGCTTTTTTAAAAGATACGTATGGAGAGTTCCCCAGTGACCTGCCGTACGCTTGAGGAGTACTACCACGTTAAGGCCAATACTTTCGAAAGGCAATACAAGGATCACCTCAGCGGTTTCCGCAGTTGGGACCAGCTCAGCCATGCAGACCAGTGGCTTGTCTTTGCTGACAACGTCGGGGCGAGCATTTGCATAGACGAGACGGCTCTGAGCAACGGCGAGCTGTACACCATCGTGACCAATCGTTCCTGCCGCGGAAGGAAGGGAACGCTCATAGCCATGGTCAAGGGCGTTTCGGCCGACAGGGTTACCGAAGCCATCATGCGCATAGACGAGCATAGGCGGAGCATCGTTCAGGAGATAACGCTGGACATGTCCAACTCCATGCACCTAATCGCCAAGCGCTGTTTCCCCAACGCCATGCGAACCATAGACCGCTTCCACATCCAAAAGCTCGCCAACGACGCATTGCAGGAAATGCGCATAGCACACCGCTGGGACGCCATCCAGGCCGATACCGACACGAGGGAGGAAGCAAAGTGCCTGGGGCTACCCTACACGCCGGTTGTGCTTGCCAATGGCGACACGCCAAGACAATTGCTGGCACGTAGTCGATACCTGCTGTTCAAGTCGGCAGACAAATGGACTGAAAGCCAAAAACGGAGGGCGGAAATCCTCTTCGAGCAATACCCCGACCTCAGGGAAGCCTATTCGCTTGCGCACTCCCTACGCATGATATTCTCAAAGAACATCGTCAAGGATGCGGCAAGGCTATCCTTGGCCCGATGGTATAACAAGGTCGACAACTCGGGCTTCAAGAGCTTCAACGTAATTGCAGCAACCTTATATGAACATTACGACGGGGTGCTCAACTTCTTCGTCAACAGGGCAACAAACGCATTTGCAGAATCCTTCAATGCAAAGATAAAGGCTTTCAGGGCGACTCTGAGAGGGGTAGCGGATGTAAAGTTCTTCATGTTTAGACTTTCAAAGATTTATGCCTAGCCCCCACTTATCTTCCGCTGA
>NZ_HE999477.1 GCF_000312305.1 Prevotella conceptionensis 9403948
TTATCACGACTCGTGATAAACACTATTACGACGAGGATAACATCGAGGTGGGCAAGTACATCAACTGCCAAGTCGTGGTAAACCATACTATCGAACTCACGGAGGAGGAAAAAGCGGAAGCAAGAAAAAAGGCTATCGAGCGATACCAAGCGGAGGAATACCGCAAACTGACCGCCAAGAAACCCAAAGTGGAGAAGCAGGTGGAACAGCAGATAGCACAACCCTCACTATTCGAGTTTTAACCCTCTAAACAACAAAAGAAAATGGAAGCAACGGATTTGAACGAAGCACGCATCTATGTAGGCACTTATGCCAAGTACAACAACGGCTCATTGCAGGGTGAATGGGTGGAACTTTCGGACTTCTACGACTTGGACGACTTTATGAAGCGTTGTGCCGAGATACACGAGGACAAGGAAGAACCCGAATATATGTTCCAAGCGTGGGAAGAAATCCCCGATAGTCTGATAGACGAGAGCCATTTGGAGGAAACCTTCTTTGAACTTCGGAACGAATTGGACAGACTGAACAACAGGGAGAAAGAAGCCTTTTGGAGATGGGTGGAGGGCAACAACACCCAACTCACACAAGACGCTTACAGCCTTGTGAAGTCTTTCCAATCGGACTACATAGGAAGTTATGCAAGCAGGGAAGATTTTGCAGAGGAACTTGTAAAAATGGAGAATGACCTATCCGATTTTGCTCTGAGTTATTTCGACTTCGGCAAATATGCCGATGACCTTTTCTGTACAGACTTTTGGTATAAGGACGGCTATGTATTTCGCAACAACTGATTAAGGAGGACAGATTATGAAACCGAGAAACAAGTTTGAGAAAGCAGTACTTGCAGAGAGCAAAAACTTACGTCCGATAACCAAGATGCAGAGTAAGTGGGCATTTCGTGCGTGCATAGACCATTTCGCCTACCGACTGCCCAAAGGTCGCACAACGTGTATGGATTGTGGACATAGTTGGACAATGGTAAAATCAATGGACACTTGCACCTGCCCCCATTGTAAGGCAAGGTTGCAGGTCAAGGAAACCTTTGAACGCAAGATAAGACAGAGGCAATACTTTACGATACTTACCACTTGTGGAGAGTACCAAGTATTAAGAATGTTTCTTCTTTCTGTGGAAATGGAGAAAGGTTGCAAGGCATCATCATACACTATTGAAATCGGTCAGTATTGGTGGAACGCACAAGGACGAAAGACGACTGTTGCCGTTCAGAGAGTATTGGGCAGATACATTGACACCTTTTCCTATTGCTCGCCTATGGCTGTGAGAAACGACAACGAAGCCTACCGCCATATATCGTACTCTCCGATATATCCGAAGTTCAAGGCAACGGAAGCACT
>NZ_HE999478.1 GCF_000312305.1 Prevotella conceptionensis 9403948
CCGACGTTTACAACAACGACAACAACCAATACCTTTTAGAGGGTACGGCCAATTACATCCGCACGTTTAACGATGTGCACAAGCTGTCGTTGCTGGCAGGAACATCCTACGAAGAGTTTGAGTTGAAAACTTCGCGGGCAGGCAACAACGACTTCCTTACCGACGCCTTTGGCTACCATAACCTAGACGCAGGCACAGGACAGAAGCGCGTTGGGTCGGGATACAGCAAAAACAAGATGGAGAGCTACTTCTTCCGCGCCAACTACATCCTCAAAGAGCGCTACTACCTAACGGCCACCATGCGCGCCGACGGTGCCAGCGTGTTTGCACGTAACCACAAATGGGGCTACTTCCCCTCGGTGGCACTGGGGTGGACCGTGAGCGAAGAGCCCTTCATGAAACCCTTAGGATGGGTAAGCATGCTGAAATGGCGATTGAGTTGGGGACAAACAGGCAACTCGGACATCGGCACAAACGCCTTTGCCAGCTATTCGGCACGGGCCGCCTTCAACAAAGAAGACAACTCGCAGATTATCGGCGTATATCGTTCGCGCCTTGAAAACCCCGACCTGAAATGGGAAACCACCACCGAATGGAACGTGGGCTTGGACCTAGGTTTCCTCAACAACCGCATCCTGGCCAGCGTGGAATTTTATCATAAGGTTATTTCCGACCTGCTGAACTATAAGCCGCTGAACGCCTATCAAGAGGTTACGAGCGTGATGGCCAACGTGGGCAAGACGCAAAGCACAGGCGTTGAGGTGACCATCAACACGAAAAACATCGACACACGCTACTTTAAGTGGAGCACCGACTTTACTTTCACCGCCTATAAGGACCGTTGGAAAGAGCGTACGCCCGACTGGAAGCCCGGCGTTTACGAACGCGTGGACGACCCCATACGCCCAATATACTCGCGTTTGGCCGACCACATCTTGCAGATTGGCGAAAAAGCACCCAAGGCACAGCCCGACTTGCGCCCGGGCGAAATAGTGATTAAGGACATTAACGGCTACAAGCGCGACGACAAAAACCAACCCGTGGTAGACGAAAACGGACGTTTCGTGCTGACAGGAGAGCCCGACGGCATCATCGACGATGCCGACAACGTGCTGCTGGGTTCGCAAGACCCAGGCTGGTTGGCCGGGCTGACCAACACGCTGCAATATAAAGACTTCGACCTGAGCATACAACTCAACGGCATGTTCAACCGACTTATG
>NZ_HE999479.1 GCF_000312305.1 Prevotella conceptionensis 9403948
CTGACCCGCCGCATCGTAGCCGTAGGTAACCACCTCCCCGTCGGGATAGGTGATGGTGCGCACGCGGTTGTGGCTGTCGTATGTTGCCGCGTGGACGTAGGTGCGCACGTCGGCCTGGCTCACCATCACCGAGCGCACCGTCTTCACCACCTCGCCCTGGTTGCCGTAGTAGTAGGCCTCGCCGCCCGAGGCGTCCTCCACCAGCACGAGCCTTCCCGCGCGGTTGTACTTTGCCCCCGGCTTGCCGTAGGTGTAGGTCACGCGGTTGAAGAGGTTCTTGGGGTAGATCACCTCGCTCAGCCGTTCGTAGTCGTAGGTGTAGGTGATTGCCGCCTTGTCGGAGATGGTCTTCTTCAGTTCCGCCGTGAGCTTGGTGAGCAGGTTGCCCGCGGCGTCGTAGGTGCAGGTCACCTCGCCCGCGTCGGGGTGGTTCACTTTGAGCTTATGCCCCAGCAGGTCGTACTCGTAGGTGGTTGTCTTGCCGTTGGGGTGATGCACCGTGAGCACTTGCCCCACGGCATCGTAGCCGTACTTCACCCGCACGTCGCCGCTTGCTGCGTGCTGCACCGTCTCTCGGTTGCGCCCCTTCTCGTCGGTGTAGCTTTCGGCGTGCCTGCCCAGCGCATCGGTGACGCGCGTCTCGAGCATCGGTTCCCCGTCGTGGTCCACGATGGCGTAGGCCGTCGTCGTGGTCGCCCCGTCGGGCAGCGTCACCTTGGTGGGGCGGTCGTAGGCGTCGTATTCGGTGACGGCTTGCAGGTCGCCCACACCTTTATTATATAGGCCCATGCTGCCGAGGCCTTCCTCGGTGGGCCAGTACGCGCGGAGGGTTCGGCCGAAGGCGTCCTGTACCGTCCGGCCGCTCACTATCGACACCTTGTGGGCCGCCCCGCCCTTCCATACAACGCCCGTGCGCTTGGTCTGCACGGCGCGCATCAGGCTGTCGGCGAAGGTTCGCGTCTCCACGTCGCCCTCGGGGGCGTAGTGCAGCGTGCGCGCCCAGCGGCCTGCGGGGTGGTACTCGAAACGTACGGTGTAGGGCCTGCCAGCGGCCAGCTCCTTCGGGCCGACGATTGCGGCGGGCCTGCCCGCGTCGTCGTAGGCATAGCACATGCGGTTGCCGTTGATGTCGCGCGTTTCCAGCGGTGCGCCCCAACGGCAGTCGTAGTCGGTGGACGAGGTGTAGCCGTAGGCGTCCTTCACGCCCGTAACAAGCTGGTG
>NZ_HE999480.1 GCF_000312305.1 Prevotella conceptionensis 9403948
TCTTGCAGAGGGCTGAAAAAACTCCGAAGTCGTTTTTTCTTGGAAGAGAGAATGCCTTGTCTTGAATGCCGGTGATGCCGTGAAACACTAAAATCCAAAGTAAAATGACAAAGAGACATGTGGGGAGACCCTTGAAAAAAGAGAAAGCCAGCCATTGTTGCATGGTTCGGTTTACGGACACGGAGTTTGCGCGTTTCCTGACGCTTTATGAACAGTCAGGTGTCCCGAACAGGGCTGTTTTCATCAAGGCAAGGGTCTTTGATGAGACTTTCCGAGTGATAAAAGTAGATCGTTCACTGCTTGATTACTATCAAAAACTGACGACTTTGTACGGACAATTTCGCAGTGTCGGGGTGAATTATAACCAAGCTGTGGTCGCCTTAAAGAGCAATTTCACCGAGAAAAAAGCCTTTGCGATGCTTGCCCAATTGGAGAAACTGACACTCGAATTGGCGGCTGTCGGAGGCGAAATCGTACATCTAACCCGTGAATTTCAAGAGAAATGGTCGCAAAGATAAACTATGGCAGTTCCCTTTTCGGGGCATTGGCGTACAATGGAGAGAAGGTAAACGAGGGCGTTGCCAAGATTCTGGAGACCAACAAAGTCTTCTCTCCGGCTGATGGGACACACGATATATCCGCCTGTATGCAGGACTTTATGGCATATATGCCGAGTCATGTCCTCACTAAGAAACCGGTTATACACATCTCCTTGAATCCGCATCCCGATGACAGCCTCACCGATGAGCAGTTCTCTGCCATCGCATGGGAGTATATCGAAAAGATGGGCTACGCTAATCAACCCTTTATCGTTTATAAGCATGAAGACATAGACAGGCATCACCTGCATATTGTCACCTTAGCTGTCGATGAACGGGGAAAGAAGATTAACGATGGTAATAATTTCTATACCAGCACCCGTATTCTCAAAGAACTGGAACAGAAGTACGGTTTGATCCCTGCGCAAATGCGGAAGGAAAAAGAAGTGTTTCGCCTGCAAAAAGTCTGCTACGGCGACGGAGAGAATCTTAAAAAGCAACTGGTTTCGGTCATCAGACCGGCAGCGAAATTCTACCACTGTCCGAGTTTTAAGGAATACCGTGCTTTGCTCTCCACCTATAATATATGTGTGGAGGAGGTTAAGGGAGAGATACGCGGAAAAACCTATAT
>NZ_HE999481.1 GCF_000312305.1 Prevotella conceptionensis 9403948
ATTTCGGGCTTAACAAGTAACTGTTCCATGGCGTTTTTTTCGCCATTCCATCGCACAAGTCGCGCTTGTTCGGGGCGATAATGGGTTAGGCTCGATATGCTATGCCGCGCTTTATGCACTGCGCGGTGTTGAAGAGCCTCGCCAATGCTGTAAAGCCACATCACGGCTACGGCCTCAGGATATTCGCCAATGGCGAAAGCGCCCACGCAAGCCACGCTCATCAGCATAAATTCGCTAAAAACATCCCCTTTCATCGCTTCTTCCACAGCCTCGTGCATTACGCCAACCCCAACGGGGAGGTAGGCTGCAATGTACCAAACCAGTTGCACCCAAGGTTGCGAAAACCATCCGCAGCCCATCCATGTAAAGGCTATTCCAGCCGCTAGCAGCACACCCGACAGTATGGGTTGCCACAATTTTGTTTCTTCTTCGTGATGATGTTCACACATAATATGTTGTTTTTTAAGTTTACAAGATTACGAGTTTACGAGTTTGCAAGTTGTCTAGCCTGTCCAAGTTGCCTAGTTCTTCTGGGTATTTCGGGCTTACTAGTTATTCCATTTTCACCAGGTTTTATCGGTTTTTTTAATTTCCCAGCTACTAGTTCGCAGGCCTTCAAATGCCGTTTCTCGTTCTCCGCACATTCATTTCCTTAACGATAATGTTATGTTGTACTGCAAAGTTAGGGCTTAAAACGTGCAACCAAGTTGCAATTTTTAGTATCTTTGCATTATGACAGAAGACTTTGACATCAGAGACGAACGCACAATGCCCAGCGAACGAGAGTTTGAAAACGCCCTCCGACCGCCGAAATTCCAAGATTTCAGCGGCCAAAGTAAGGTGGTGGAGAACCTAGAAGTGTTTGTTGAGGCGGCAAAATATCGTGGCGAGCCACTCGACCATACCCTTTTACACGGTCCTCCGGGATTGGGTAAGACCACTTTGAGCAACATCATTGCCAACGAATTGGGCGTGGGATTTAAGATAACTAGCGGTCCTGTGCTTGACAAGCCTGGCGATTTGGCCGGCATCCTCACTTCGTTAGAAACCAACGATGTGCTGTTCATCGACGAGATACACCGGCTTTCGCCCGTGGTTGAAGAGTATCTTTACTCGGCTATGGAAGACTATCGCATAGACATCATGATAGATAAAGGGCCCTCGGCGC
>NZ_HE999482.1 GCF_000312305.1 Prevotella conceptionensis 9403948
CGTTCAGCACGTAAACATCCCTTCAACGGTGAGGGCTATCGGCTACAACTGCTTTTATTACACCGACATCGAAGAGGCCGTGCTGCCCGAAGGCATTAGCCGACTGGAAGATTGCACCTTCTACGCTTGCTATTCGCTGCGCAGGGTGGTGCTGCCTGCCAACCTTGAATATGTAGGGCGAGGCGTGTTCGACCTCTCCGATGGGCTGAAAACCATCGAGATACATGCCGCAACACCGCCTAGGTGCCACGCAGAAGCATTCGCAAACATTGGCACGAACCCCAAGCTGGAAGTGCCAAACGGCGACAAAAAGCCTTACCACGACAACGAAACCTGGGCTTCGCTCACCGACCATAAGGCAAAAAGCCAACGAAAGGCATTTGTGAAATAAAGGCTCATAGAGGGGCTTGAACGGCAACATCGCATGCCGCTCAGGCCCCTTTCGCTTACCTTGTCATGATAACTGCATAACATATCACACCTAAATATTTACACCTTATGAGAAAATTTATACTGCAATTGTTTTGCATCGCCTGCACGTTGAACGTAATGGCGCAAAAAGGAAAGTACAGCGACAAGGATCCTTACTTTAACCAAACCACCTTGCAAGTAACCAAAGCGGGCACGTTGGAGCAGGCTTTTGCCGAGGCCAACCCCGACGAGCATCAGGGATTACGCGTTATCGGACCGCTAAACGATGCCGACATGCGTTTTATTGCCAAGCTTGCCCGGCCCAGTTTGTTGGATGATTTGCACAGCATCAACCTGCAAGAGGCACAGGTGGAGCGCATTCCGGCGCATTGGTTGCAGGGGTTTACTTACGTAACCCACGTATATTTCCCCACCACACTTAAAGATGTGGGGGCGTATGCCTTTGCCTACACCAATTCGCTTTGCAAGGCCGACCTGCCCGAAGGCCTGAAAAGCATTGGCCAATGTGCCTTTGTAGGCACGAACATACGCCGCGTGAACCTGCCTGCATCGGTAGAAAAGATTGGCGAAGGGGCTTTTGCCCACCTTAAAAGTCTTACCGAGGTGAGCGTGCCTGCCGCCAACAACAACTTCGACCTTGTGGATAGCCTGCTTATCCGCAATGCCGACAACACGCTGTTGCAATGCTCTAAGAAAGGCACAGGCGAGGTACAAGTG
>NZ_HE999483.1 GCF_000312305.1 Prevotella conceptionensis 9403948
TAGCGCAAACTATATATATTGTATTGTTCAATTTTAAACGCATATTCTATAAGCATTTAAAGAAAAGGCAATCTCGTTTGAATAGCGAGATTGCCAAAAGATGTTAGTTTAAACGAGCATTTGGATAACATGCCAAATTTATATCGTACAAATCTCCTCCACAATCGAAGTCAATACTTCCGTCATAACGATATAAATACCAACCATCAAAACTTCCTCCCCATCCCATATTAGCATGGCAATAAACATTGTACCTCTTTAAGATCCTGCGAGGTTGTTTTGGTGAAGGAGCCACATTAGAGGGACGAACGCGAATTTGATAACCATCAACAACCCAAGCATGTGAACCATTGGTAAATGCTCTTGTTGCTCTTGTTCCTCTGATGGCTCTTGCAGTTCCTCTACATATAACTGGTCTTCTTGAATTTAAAGAGTTTGCCATGTTTTGGAAAGTACAAGAGTTTTTTCCATCAATATGGACATTCCATTTTTTTACATAATTTGCAACTGCATCTACAGAAACAGAACCTCCTTCACTTGTAAATTTTGTGCCGCTTCCATCTGCAAGATTCTTTATTAAAGAGGCTAACCTTTTATCTTCCTCAGTAAGCTCATGGTATCCCCAAAAATTCGGAGAATAACTTCCTAAATTACCCCAATAAAATTTCTGTCCTTCAGGAGTTGTAATGTCATTGATATTCGGTTGTAAATACGCCAAGACTTGTGCCCAAGCAATAATTGTACACCCTGCAGGATGGCGTCCGTCATAACCATAGCCAAAATCATATTCTGGGGGACATTTAGGCACATAAAGATTATAAGGACTTGTCTGATTCCATTTTGTTTTTAGCATAGGCTCAACTATTTTATATAATTGCCCAGAGGGATTGTCTGTGGCAGAACTACGTGTTACAGGAGTATTGTTTACAAGGTATTCTACATGTTTCATCCCCTTCTTTCTAATTTGCATATTGACATAAGCTTTTGTTTTTTCACGAAGAGAATCTTCGCATTGCTTAATTACGGCAATCTCTTGCAAGGCTATGTTCATTGCATTTTTTATCATCAAATCTGCTGTTTCGTTTGGTGAAAAGAAATCTCCTTCCTCAGAAAAGGCAATAACATAAGGGAAACGGCAATCTGAACTTAC
>NZ_HE999484.1 GCF_000312305.1 Prevotella conceptionensis 9403948
CAGCGCAAACTATATATATTGTATTGTTCAATTTTAAACGCATATTCTATAAGTATTTAAAGAAAAGGCAATCTCGTTTGAATAGCGAGATTGCCAAAAGATGTTAGTTTAAACGAGCATTTGGATAACATGACAAATCTATATCGTACAAATCTCCTTCACAATCGAAGTCAATACTTCCGTCATAACGATATAAATACCAACCATCACAACTTCCTCCCCATCCCATATTAGCATGGCAATAAACATTGTACCTCTTTAAAATCCTGCGAGGTTGTTTTGGTGAAGGAGCCCCATTAGAGGGACGAACGCGAATTTGATAACCATCAACAACCCAAGCATGTGCACCATTGGTAAATGCTCCTGCTGCTCTTGTTCCTCTGATGGCTCTTGCAGTTCCTCTACATATAACTGGTCTTCTTGAATTTAAAGAGTTTGCCATATTTTGGAAAGTACAAGAGTTTTTTCCATCAATATGGACATTCCATTTTTTTACATAATTTGCAACTGCATCTACAGAAACAGAACCTCCTATACTTGTAAATTTTGTGCCGCTTCCATCTGCAAGATTCTTTATCAAAGAGGCTAACCTTTTATCTTCCTCAGTAAGCTCATGGTATCCCAAAAAATTCGGAGAATAACTTCCTAAATTACCCCAATAAAATTTCTGTCCTTCAGGAGTTGTAATGTCATTGATATTCGGTTGTAAATACGCCAAGACTTGTGCCCAAGCAATAATTGTACACCCTGCAGGATAGCGTCCGTCATAACCAAAGCCAAAATTATATTCTGGGGGACATTTAGGCACATAAAGATTATAAGGACTTGTCTGATTCCATTTTGTTTTTAGCATAGGTTCAACTATTTTATGTAATTGCCCAGGGGGATTGTCTGTGGCAGAACTACGTTTTACAGGAGTATTGTTTACAAGGTATTCTACATGTTTCATCCCTTTCTTCCTAATTTGCATATTGACATAAGCTTTTGTTTTTTCACGAAGAGAATCTTCGCATTGCTTAATTACGGCAATCTCTTGCAAGGCTATGTTCATTGCATTTTTTATCATCAAATCTGCTGTTTCGTTTGGTGAAAAGAAATCTCCTTCCTCAGAAAAGGCAATAACATAAGGGAAACGGCAATCTGAACTTAT
>NZ_HE999485.1 GCF_000312305.1 Prevotella conceptionensis 9403948
CCACCCATCGCAATGCCTACGTCGCTCAAAGCCAACACGGGCGCATCGTTGATGCCATCGCCCACGAAAGCCACCTTGCGCCCCTGCTTTTGCAAGGTTTCAATGCGCTCCGCCTTATGTTGTGGCAGCAAGTCGCCTAGGGCTTGTTCCAGTTTTAGTTCCTCAGCCACCTTGTCAACCAATGCTTGTTTGTCGCCAGATAGCATCTCAACGTGCGTAATGCCCACCTTGCGCAGCATCGAAATGGCATCCGCAGCATCGGGTTTTAGTGTGTCGGAGAGTAAGATACAGCCGATGAAACGGCCGTTTTTGGCACAAGCCACAATGGTATCGGGTATGGTTTGCAGTTCTTCGGGATAGCTCACACCCTGCTTTTCAAGCAGCCTAAGCGTACCTGCAAGCCATGTTTCGCCCGCTATTTCGGCCCGAAGACCCAGCCCAGGCATGTTCTCGGCACTAATCTTCTCGCCGTCGCCATACACTTTAACAATGGCTTTGGCAATGGGATGCGTGCTGCTGCGTTCCATAGCCACCACCGTTTGCAGTTCTTCGGGCGATAGATGCAAGGTTTGCTGCACTCCAAACGCTCCTGTGGTAAGCGTTCCTGTTTTGTCGAACACCACCGTATCCACGCCCGTTAGTGCGTCTAGGCTGTTTCCTCCCTTGAAAAGTACGCCCATGCGCGATGCTCTGCCGATGCCTGCAAAGTAGCTTAATGGCACACTGATGACCAATGCGCAGGGGCAAGAGATAACCAAGAACACCAATGCGCGATGCAACCACGTGGCGAAATGGTAATGGAACGAAGGCGAAACCAGCGTATAAACCCAAGGCAGAACCACCGTAAGCGTGGCCAAAAGGATAACGATGGGCGTGTAGATGCGTGCAAAACGACGGATAAACAACTCGGTGGGAGCCTTTCGTTCGGTGGCCTCTTCCACCATTTTTAGTATTCGTGTAAGCGCACTTTCGCTTTGTGTACGCGTAACGCGTAGGCTTGCGGCACGCTCTAAGGCAATCATGCCGGCCAAAACTTCGCCTTCCATGCCCACTTGTCGGGGCATGCTCTCGCCCGTAAGCGCGGCCGTGTCGAAGTTAACAAGGGCGT
>NZ_HE999486.1 GCF_000312305.1 Prevotella conceptionensis 9403948
GGGCGTAACACGCTCGTAAAGGTAGAAGGCGGAAGCTATGGTTACAGGGCTGTGGCTGCAAGCATGGGCTACCGTTGGCAAACAAGCGATGCCCATATAAGCACTTCGTACAGCGCGCAAGACGGGCACCGGCTTTACAACCGCAACACCCGATGGAGCATTGCGGCCAACTATGGGCTGCAAAACCCCAATGGACGTGTGGAAAATCGCACGTACCTGCACTTCACCTGGCTGAAATTCCAGTTTCCGGGGCCGCTCAACATGCAGCAACTGATGGACAACCCCAAGCAAGTTAACGCCGGCGTAGACCTTCCTTTCAGCATGGGGCCGAACGTTTTGCGCGATAAGCCTCGTCGTTTTGCGCGCATGATACGCGTGGCCAACCGCACGGGCATCCGCTTCAACGCCAACAGCGACCTCGTGACTGCCGTGTATTACCAATTACGCCGACGACCAATTTGTGTTCCCCATCACCATTTCCATCCCCCACTCGTACCATCACGACGGCGGACTGACCGTCGGCTACCGCCTCAACACAGGCAAACACAACCTGCGTGCAGGCCTTGTGGCATCGGCAGGACAAATAGACCGCCGCACCTATATCAATAAAGACGGGCTAGAATCGTTTATGTTCGCCCACGACAACCTGCAAGCGCGCAACCTGACCCTCTTCGCCGAAGACCTGATTAGGCTGACGTCGAAACTGAATGTCGTGGCCGATGCCCACCTCGTGTACAACGAGCGCAACAGCAGCGACCGCTTTCCACAACCCGACCTTCGGCCGTGGTACAGCCACATGTCCAAAAAGTACCGCTACTTTCGTTCGCAAAGCACAACGCTCAACCAGCACTTTTCGGCCTTCAATCCGCGCATAGGGCTGATATATAGCCCCTTTAAGGGCGAAGACGTGCAGCTGTTTGGCAACCTAAGCCGAAGTTACGAGCCGCCAACCTTCGACGAACTGGTTGGCACGGAGGTAACAACCAACATCAACACCAGTCCTAAGCGGCTTTACGCCATTGCCTTAGACAAGCAAACGGCCACCACCTTGGAACTGGGAAGTAAGGGACGGACCACACGCTTT
>NZ_HE999487.1 GCF_000312305.1 Prevotella conceptionensis 9403948
GACATAGAGGACATTTCAATTTGGTGCGACTATGTGGATATGCTCCGCAGATTGGGCAAGGACATACACAGCCCCAAGTATGTTTGCCCCACCGACCTGCATAGGGAACACGACCTAAGACAAAACGAACTCCGCAGACAAAGGGAAAAGGAAGAAAAGGAGAAGAAACGCAAAAAGGCAATGGAGGATGAAAAGCGTTTCCACGAACTCAAATCAAAGTTCTTCGGTATCTCATTCACGGATGGCACAATCCAAGTCCACGTTTTGGAGAGCGTTCAGGAACATTTGGATGAGGGTGTGGCAATGCACCATTGTGTGTTCGACAATGCCTACTATCTCAAAGAGAACTCGCTTATCCTTTCGGCGACCATTGAGGGTAGACGGATAGAAACGATTGAGGTTAATTTGGACACGCTCAAAGTGGTGCAAAGTCGTGGCGTGTGCAACAAGAATACGGAATATCACGACCAAATAGTGAGCCTTGTCAATGCCAATTGCAAATTGATTAGGCAGAGAATGAGAGCGACAGCATAAGCAACAATCACCAAAACATCACAGATATGAAAGCAGAAATAGAAAGCATCGTATGCAACTGGGCGGACGAGATACCCCATATCCTTGTAAGGGTAATCAATGCCATTACCTTATCCGCCAATGAGGAGGAACTGAGGGCAGCCGTCAAGCGGATAGCCGAAGAAACGGAACTCAACAAGTTCTTTGCCTATGGTTACGGCACACATCATTTTTGGCTTACCCACCGCAGGTTATCCAATGGAGAACCAATGGAACACAGATTATTAAAGGTTGAATTTTGAGAATATGAAAAAGAGAGTTTACAGAGTACGGACGCAGTATGTTTTCGAGGGAGTGTTTGAAGTCGTTGCCGAAAGCGAGGAGGAAGCACGGCAAAAGGTCATTCAGGATTGCGGATTGGTAATGGGCGGAAACGTTCACAGCACTCTTCCTGATGAGGAAATCAATTGGGCTTTCTCCATGCACCCCGAAGTAAGGACGGGACGAATAACCACTCAAGAAGAACGGACGGAGCAAAGCGGTCGGCAGATTTGCCGACCGCT
>NZ_HE999488.1 GCF_000312305.1 Prevotella conceptionensis 9403948
AACGCCAACAACGACCCGCTGTACATCGTAGACGGGTTTCCCATTGCCAAGATAGACCAGCCCAAAGGCGTTAACGACCGCATGGACCCAGGCACGCAGGGCGTGCTGAACTTTCTCAACCCCAACGACATCGAACGGGTGGAAGTGCTGAAAGATGCCTCGGCAACGGCCATTTACGGGGCACGCGCGGCCAACGGCGTGGTTATCGTAACCACCAAACGCGGCGCCGAGGGCAAGCCGCAGGTTGATTATTCGTACAACTACTCGTTCCAGAAGTATTCGGACAATTACGACATGCTTTCGCTAAAAGAGTGGATGGTGGAGAAAAACAGGTCGACGTGGGAATACTGGGTGTGGGAAAACGGCGTTGGCCCGTGGGGCGGAAAGCGGCTCGAAGACGCACTGAAATCGCCCAAAAACGGACTGGCCTACACGCAACCCTACACCGAAGCCCAAATTGCGGCAGCGGGCGAAGGCACAGATTGGCTGGGCCTCATCACGCGCAACGGTCAGGTGCAGGAGCATAACCTAAGTGTGCGCGGCGGATCGAAGGGTACGCAATACATGCTGTCGCTCAACTATTACGACAACAAGGGCATCATCCGCAATTCTGCCATGACGCGCTATACCCTAAAAACCAACATCGACCAAAAGTTTCTCGACATCTTTAAGCTAGGCTTGAACCTCACGCTGACACGCATCGACAACGCCAACGCCCAGCTTGGAGGCCGCCAATGGGAAAAGTCGGGCATGATAAGGGCAGCCGTGCAGATGGGTCCGCACATCAAAGCCTTCGACCCCGCCACGGGCACATACCCCATTAACCCACTGCTGGGAACGCAGCCCAACCCCTACTCGCTGCTAAACAACACCGACGAGAGCCGCACCGACCGCCTGTTGGGCAACATCTTCCTTGAAGCCAACCCCTTGCAAGGGCTCACACTGAAACTAAACGCAGGCTTAGACCGCGCCAACATCTTCCGCGGAACCTACGAACCCAAAACTACATTGGCTGGTAGGGACGCCAACGGCAATGCCGACGTTTAC
>NZ_HE999489.1 GCF_000312305.1 Prevotella conceptionensis 9403948
AATGTTCAGATAGTCGCCTTGTTCCAGCCAATAGTCGGTGGCCTTTTGGTCTTTGATGTTCTGTTGGGGTGCTTCGCGCAGCACGTTATAGTCGGGAAAACTGGCCATGTTCATATAAGTGAGCGACGTTCCGTTGTATATCTTATGCCCGAAGGCACCGTTTAGCTGCATGGTTACGTCCCACATGCGATAGCGAAAGCTAATGTTCGAACCCAAAGTGGCTTTCGGAACGGCCTGCCCTGCCACACGGCGGTCGCCGCCATCTTCCAAATTGATGCGTCCGTTGTTGTCTAGGTCGGCACAGGCATAGCTATACGAGTCGTCGGCGTTTTTGGTTAATCCCGTGCAATGCGGCAGATAGAACACGCCAAGCGGTTGTCCCACTATCTGATAAGTGATGAAGTTGTGTCCGCCGTGCATGCCCGCACCGGTCAATCCGCCAATGGGCGTGATGTCGGGCGACGACAATTGCTCGCCGTTATACATTCCTGTGAGCGACAGCAGCTTGTTTTGCTGGAACGAAAGGTTCATGTTTACGCTCAGTTCCATGTCTTTTTTGCGGATGAGGTCCAGGCCAAGGCCAAACTCCATACCGCTGTTGCTCATGCTGCCGATGTTGGCCAGCAACTTGTTATAGGCAAAAGGCGGCACGCTAACGTCGTAGTTGTACAGCATGTCTGTGGTTTTCGAGTGGTAGTATTCGGCGTAAACGTGTATGCGGTTGCTGAAAAATCCTGCCTCCATACCCACATTAAACGATGTGCGCGTTTCCCATTTCAAGTCGGGATTGATGTTGCGCAGTTGTCCCAAGGTAACGGTGGGGCGGCCGTAATGGGGCACAATGCCGTTGGGCATCAACATTTGCAGGGTGTAATAAGCCATTATTCCGCCCAGGTTTCCAGAGCGGCCAACACTGGTTTGCAGTTTAAATTGGTCGAGCCAAAGCACGCTTTTCAGCCATTTTTCTTCCTTAACGTTCCATTCCAAGCCCGCAGAGGGGAAGTAACCCCACGTGTTGTTCTTGCCAACAAGCGTCGA
>NZ_HE999490.1 GCF_000312305.1 Prevotella conceptionensis 9403948
CTGCGTTCGGAAAGCAGCGGACGATACAAACGGGAGTGGCTCAATGAGGTCTGCATCAAGAGGGCTCCCGTTTCATCGGAAAGGGTGCGACAGCGTTCGTCGGCATCTTCACGTTCCCAAGCCTCTATCATATTGCGAAGCAGGTAAAGTTCTCTGATATTGCCCTTGCCCATCGTCAGTATCTGCTCTCCCAATATGTCTAGGAAATGGCGGACGGCTTCCATATCCATCGGACTGCCCGTAACGGGAAAGACGACGGCATCCATTGCTGAAAGCAACTCCACCGTCCCTTCGGTACGCATCAATGGGGGGAGGTCGAAAAGAATGCATCGAAGATGGCTGTCCACACAGTGTTGCTCCACTTGCCTCAGGGCTTCCCGCACCGGAGTGCAGATAATCGGATAAGGGGCATAGGCTGTCCGATGTTTCAGGTGCATCAGCCTTTGATGATTCTGTTCTTCCGACTCTTGCTGCCGCAGACGGGCGATGGTATAGATGGGATGGTTGCAATCCACGACGGCGACATCGCATCCTCTTTGGTAATGCAGAATGCTTGCGGCAAGTACCGTAAGCGAGGTTTTGCCGACACCTCCCTTTGGGGAAGCGATGGCGAGATAAATGGGTTTACTCATATTTTCTCTTTTCTTTGAGTGGGTGAATACTATGTCTTGATAAATCGTTTGTAATCGAAGTTGCCTGACTGAACTTCTTTCGGAGCTTCTTCGGCAACGCGCTCCAGCAGCTCGCGGACACGTTCTCCGGCTGCTTTCTTAATCGCTTGGAACATCGGGGAGTCGTGTATCTTATAGATGGTTTCAGCGGCTTTCGAGGCTTCCTCTATCGGAGTATTCTTGCAGGAGAGGACATTACCCATTTGTTGCAGCTCTTCCACGGTGATGCTTTCCGAAAGAGAGCGGCTTTCACCTTGGACTTCCACCAATACATAATCCTCTTCCTCTTCGGGGATGGACGTAGAGGTCTCTTCCGACATTCCCGTTCCAGGCGTCTGTTCCTGTTGCTCTTCTTCGATGGGCAACTC
>NZ_HE999491.1 GCF_000312305.1 Prevotella conceptionensis 9403948
GCAGGTGCAAGGTGTCGGGGCGATTGCTCCAATGGATGGAGTCGGGCTTGAAATGTGCCTGAATGGCCGAGTCCTGCTGTTCGGGCGTAGCGTCGTAGGGCAGCCAACTAAGCACCTCTTTGGGTGTTAGCACCTTGGGTTTGGCCGTTTTTGCACTGTCTGCAAAGGCGGTCCCGGCTGCCGTCGTGTCGGCAGGGGCGATATAATACTGTTCTTTAATGGGTTTTAGCACGCTCAGAATGGGCTTGTTGTATGTTGTTATGGCCGTACAGAAAACGTTTCGCCTTGCAATGCGCTAGCAAAGAGGGCCGCTTTCGATGCACGACACGGGGGAGAAGAGAGGTACAAACCAAGCTGGGCATGCCCCGAAATCCCATGCGGCAAACGCCTTGCCTTGGGGTTTCAGCGCATGCAGCCCGTGGGTTTAAAGGCCGAACGCCTTCTTTATATCGTCTACGCGGTCGAGTTTTTCCCACGTAAACAGCTCCACTTCCATCACCTTCGTTTCGTGATAACGGCTGGTAAAGGTTTTCTTCACCACCTCGTTCTTGCGCCCCATGTGTCCGTAAGCGGCCGTTTCGGCATAGATGGGCTGCCGAAGTTTGAGGTTACGCTCGATGGCATTGGGGCGCAGGTCGAACAACTGCGCCACCTTTTGGGCTATTTCGCCGTCGGTTAGTTGCACCTTGCTACGTCCGTAGGTGTTAACGTAGATGTTAACCGGTTCGGCCACGCCGATGGCATAGCTCACCTGCACCAGCATTTCGTCGGCCACACCGGCGGCCACCATGTTCTTAGCGATGTGGCGTGCGGCGTATGCAGCCGAACGGTCAACCTTACTTGGGTCTTTGCCCGAGAACGCTCCGCCGCCGTGTGCGCCCTTACCGCCATAGGTGTCTACAATGATTTTACGCCCCGTTAAGCCCGTATCGCCATGTGGGCCGCCGATAACGAACTTACCCGTGGGATTAACGAAATACTTGAT
>NZ_HE999492.1 GCF_000312305.1 Prevotella conceptionensis 9403948
ACACGCTGTTGCAATGCTTTAAGAAAGGCACAGGCGAGGTACAAGTGCCCGAAGTGGTTCAGCGTGTGGGTAGTTTGGCCTTTGGTGGGGCAAAATACATCAGTGCCATCACCCTTCCAAAAGCTGTAACTTTCGTTGGCGAGGATGCTTTTGCCTCCACCTACGCACTCGAAAGCATCAACGTTGCCGAAGGCAATGCACAATTTGTGTCCACAAATGGCGTGCTGTTTGATAAGGGCGCAACCCTGCTCATCTGCTATCCCACGTCTAAACGGGGCAACAAGTACACCGTTCCCGCCACTGTTAAGGAGTTGGCAACGGGTGCTTTCCAAGAGTGTGGCGGCGGCAATGCCTATAAGCTTATCAACGACGAGGCCGAAAAGAGAAGGCCAGACTAAACGAAGTGGTGTTACCCGAGGGGCTGACAAAGATAGGCAAGTGGGCGTTTACCTTCACAGGATGCCAAGTTAACATCCCTTCAACGGTGCGCGAGATTGGCGACAGCTGCTTCTTTTTCTGTGTGATAGAGGAGGCTACCATCCCCGAAGGCGTTCAGCGCATTGGCGATGGCATGTTTGCTGCCTGCTATAGGCTCGCCACCATCACGCTCCCCTCTACCATAACGTACATTGGCGCAAAGTTTGTGGCATACAACTCTTTGGAAACAACGCTCAATGTATATGCCCTTAACCCGCCCGCTTGCCACCAAGATGCCTTTGCCGACTTTTCTAGCTCTATCAATCTGCATGTGGTTAAAGGCCAAAAGAAGGCTTACGAGAAGTCGGACGACTGGACCGGCTTTATTTTCAACGGTGTAGAAGACGACCTGAAAGCGGTGGTTACAGGCATTGACACGCCCGACCAACCTGCCGGCCATGCCGTTGAGACAGCTCGCTACAACCTACAAGGCGTGCGCATTTACGCCCCACAACGCGGCGTGAACATCATACGGATGAGCGATGGCACGACGAAGAAAGTGCTGG
>NZ_HE999493.1 GCF_000312305.1 Prevotella conceptionensis 9403948
CCGCCGGTCGGGGCACCTACTCCGTCGGTCGTGTGCAGACGCCCACGCTGGCGATGGTCTGCGCCCGCTATTGGGAGAACAGACGTTTTAAGCCTGAAGCCTTCTGGCAGCTCCATCTTGCCGTGAAAGGCGAAGGGAAAGACGTGGTGAAGTTCACCTCCGAGGAAAAATGGAAGGACGGCGATACGGCAAACGGCCTTTATAAACGCATCAAGGAAACATGCAAAGAAGTCCGTATCGTACAGGTAGAGCGTAAGCAGAAGACCGAAGAGCCGCCCTTGCTCTACGACCTCACCACGCTGCAAAAGGAAGCCAACAGCCGCTACGGACTCACGGCGGAGCAGACGCTCGCCATCGCCCAAAAACTCTACGAAGCCAAGCTCATCACCTATCCCCGCACGAGTAGCCGCTATATTCCCGACGATGTTTTCGAGACCATCCCCAAGCTGCTCGAAAAGCTGCAACGCGACGAACAGTTGGGAAGTCATGTCAGCCATATAGATACGCTCGCCCGTCGCAGCGTGGATGCCGGCAAGGTGACCGACCACCACGCCCTGCTCACCACGGGACTGCACCCCATCGGCATCTACAAGGACGAGCTGACCGTCTACCGCATGATTGCCGCACGGATGGTCGAAGCCTTCTCTGCACCCTGCATCAAGGAAGTCACCACCGTCAGGGCGGACGTATTTGGCGAGCGATGGCGAGAAATGCTGCGACACAGCGTTCTCGGTCAAGGGTAGCATCATCCGTCAGACGGGTTGGCGCGGTGTCTGTGGCGAAACGGACAGCGACACAATCCTGCCCGATTGGAAGGAGGGCGACGTGCTGTCCCTTTCCGCCTGCTCCATCACAGAGGGAAAGACCAAGCCCAAACCGCTCCACACCGAAGCGACATTACTTGCCGCAATGGAAAATCCGTGCCAACGAGAGCAGACGCGAACTTGTTCGGGTATGCCGAGTGCAGCCGGATTTCGCGGAA
>NZ_HE999494.1 GCF_000312305.1 Prevotella conceptionensis 9403948
GGGAGCCGTGAGCATGGTTGGTTCGGAGGTTATCGAAAACCGCCCCGTAGCCAATGCCACACAGGCCTTGCAGGGTGCTGTTCCCGGCCTTAACTTTTCGCCCAACAACGCCGGCGGCGAGCTGAACAACTCGATGGGCATCCGCATTCGTGGAACAGGCTCCATCGGCAATGGCTCTTCGGACAGTCCGTTGGTACTTATCGACGGCATAGAGGGCGACATCAACGCCCTTAACCCCAACGACATCGAGAGTGTATCGGTGCTTAAAGACGCAGCCTCGGCATCCATCTATGGTACGCGTGCCGCCTTCGGTGTTATCTTGATTACAACCAAGAGCGGCAAGAGCGGTAAGGTAAGGGTGAACTATTCGGGCGACTTACGTTTCAGCACAGCCACGCAGCTACCCCGAATGGCCAACTCTTTGGAATGGGCCAACTATATGAACGTGGGCAGCGAGAACGCAGGTGCGCCCCATCAGTTCAGCGACGAAACAGTTGAACGAATAAAGAAATATATGAACGGCGAGTACACCGACCCCAAAAAGCCCGAATATTATGGTACGATAAGGTCTACCGGTGACAGCAGATGGGCCAACTATATGGGCGCATTCGCCAATACCGACTGGTTTAAAGAGCACTACAAGAGCAATGTTCCCTCTACGCAACACAACCTAAGCATGAGTGGGGGAAACGACAAGTTCAACTGGTTGGTAAGCACCGGCTACCTGTTACAGAACGGTTTGATACGCCACGGACACGACGAGTTGAACCGTTACACCATCAACGGCAAGATGAACGCACAGCTGGCCGAATGGGCAAGAATGGAATACTCCACCAAATGGACACGCAAAGACTACGAACGTCCGCAATATATGTCTGAGTTGTTCTACCACAACATTGCCCGTCGCTGGCCCACTAGCCCCGTTGTAGACCCCAACGGACACTGGATGGCCGAGATGGAGATAGA
>NZ_HE999495.1 GCF_000312305.1 Prevotella conceptionensis 9403948
CCTTCGTGGAGTGTATTCTTGAAACGGGACGCACGCACCAAATAAGGGCGCACATGAATCATATCGGTCACCCCATGTTTGGCGACGAACGCTATGGCGGCACCGAAATACTGCGCGGCGAACGCTCGTCTACCTACAAGGCTTACATACAAAACTGCCTTAAACTATGTTCGCGGCAGGCCTTACATGCCCGAACACTGGGCTTTGTGCATCCCACCACGGGCGAACAGATGGACTTTACCTCGCCCATGCCACAGGATATGGAGCAGTTGTTAGACAAATGGCGCAACTACATCAAGGGATTAGCTGTTTGATAAGACGACATGAAGAGGGCTTATAAGGGTGAAAAGGCTTATAAAGGTGAAAGGGTGAAAAGGTGAAAAGGTGAAAAAATGGCTTCGCCCACCAATCTTGTTAACTCGTCAACTGGTAACCTTGTTAACTCGTTAACTGGTCAACTCGTTACCCTCGTCAACTGAACTTAAAGAAGAAAAGATATATAAGGATATGAAAGATTTGAAGAGAAATATTGCCATCGTATGCGGTGGCAACTCGTCTGAACACGAAGTGTCGTTGCGCTCGGCGCGGGGCTTGTACTCGTTCTTTGATAAAGACAAGTACAACGTTTACATCGTAGACATCGAAAGGATGAATTGGAAAGTGGACCTCGGTAACGGCGAAAAGGCCGCTATCGACAAGAACAACTTCTCCTTTGAACACGAAGGCAAGCACGTGTTCTTTGATTATGCCTACATCACCATTCACGGAACGCCGGGCGAAAACGGCATCATGCAGGGCTATTTCGAACTTATCGACATGCCTTACTCTACTAGTGGCGTGTTGGTTGAGGCACTAACGTTCGACAAGTACGTGCTAAACAACTACCTGCGTGGCTTTGGCGTGAACGTGGCCCAAGAGCATGCTGGTGCGCCGCGGCCAAGAGT
>NZ_HE999496.1 GCF_000312305.1 Prevotella conceptionensis 9403948
TTGTGCCTACGTCCCCCTTGCTTTTATGTCAAGGTTGAAGACCGCGTTGTCTGCCGTCAGAAGGATGCAAGGCCAACTGACGCAAAGGTCGGCATACTGGAAGCCCCCTTGCAGAGGCAGGCAGTGGATTGTTTTGCCGACGCCTCCCTGCTGGCCGAGATTGTCACGGGAAAGTTTGCCTATCACCTGCCGGAGTATAGGCAGAGCGCCAGATGGAAGGAGCACGGCATCAACATCCCCACCTCAACCATAAACCGTTGGGTTCACGGCGCCGCCGATGCACTGCATCCGCTGTATAAGCTTCAAGTGGGGCTGATTTTGCAGAGCCCCTACCTGCAAGTTGATGAGACCAGCGTACAGGTTGCCGACCGCAAGGGCAAGACCCGCAAGGGTTACCTCTGGGGAGTGAGGGATGCGCTGCATTCCCGGGGCGTATTCTTCCACTGGAAGGAAGGTTCACGGTCGGGCGCCGTGCCCGACGAGCTCTTCAAGGGCTACCACGGCGCCATACAATCCGACGGGTATGAGGCATACGGCAGGTTTGAAAACGTTCAGGGCATAGAACTGTTGGGATGCATGGCCCATGTCCGGCGAAAGTTCGAGCATTTAGCGGCAGACGACAAGAATGCCGCCCACATAGTCGACACCATCGCCGCACTTTACGAGCTGGAAGAAAACCTGAGGCACGGCAACGCCGGCCATGAGCAAGTTCTGGCTGAACGGAAATCCAAAGCCTATCCCATACTGAAGTCGCTTGAAGCATATTTTAAGGAGGTACACAAGCAGTACCTCCCCAACGAAGCCATGGAGAAAGCCCTGCGCTATGCCTTCTCCGTATGGATACGTATCAGCCGATACGTACAGGACGGGCGTTTCAACATAGACAACAACCTCATGGAACAAGCCATCAGGCCCATCACGCTGGGAAGAAA
>NZ_HE999497.1 GCF_000312305.1 Prevotella conceptionensis 9403948
GGCTAAAAGGATATTCTCCTCTTGGGAGGGTTCCCTTTTGGGGATACGGATGGTAACGACGACTTTCCCTTTGCCCCGTTCCTTGAAAAAGAGTTGCAAGTCACGGTAGAGTCTTACGGCACTCCGATAGCGTCCGTACAGGAAGCAGGCGACCTCTACGCTACCGAGATAGGCTAAGCCTACCGACAGCAGAATAAAGACGATCTGCTTCATCGCTCGAAACGTTTACGGAACTGTTGCTCGAACAAGATGTCTATCTCATCGCGATGTATCTCTAAGTGGTGCCGGAGGATATGCTCTACAAATGCCCCGATCGTCAGTTTGCCTGCGGCTGCCACATAGACGATTTCGGAAATCTCTTCCTGTGTCTTTTTGGAAATGAACACGCCCTTTCGGTCTCCGATGTTCAGAGGTTGAAGAAAGGCGGTTTCGTAATCGCTTCTCTCTTCCTGAAGGAGACCTGTAGGGTTTCCCTCGGAATGCTCGATGAGCGTGGTGGAGTTACGGATGGTTACTTTTGAAGAGACGCTTTTTCGTTCTCTGCAGGACTTGTTACCTGCCATTGGTCGGTTTGTTTTCTGTTTCATATCACAATAATTTCTTGAAGTTCTTTTCACTTAATCGGTTGATTTCTTCCTTGTAGTCCTCCAAATGTTTGAGAAGGATGTTTTCCACGTACATACCCAATGTCATCTCTCTCTTTCGGATGAAGAGGACGATTTCCGACAGTTTGTCCTGCAACTCCTTGGAGATGTAGATTGCCTTGCGGTCGTATAGGTCATTGCGGTGCATGAAGAGTGAGATGTAATCTCCTTTGGCTGTATTCTTGCGACGTGTTCGGATGGGGAGTTGTGGTTCTTCCAAAGCCTCTTTCGGTGTTTCCGGAACAGACTCATCCTCCTCTTCGCCTGTGGGAGGGGGTGTTATCTCG
>NZ_HE999498.1 GCF_000312305.1 Prevotella conceptionensis 9403948
AGCTAAAAGGACATTCTCCTCTTGGGAGAGTTCCTTCTGGGGGATGCGGATGGTAACGACGAATTTCCCCTTGCCTCGTTCTCGGAAAAAGAGCCGCAATTCACGGTAGAGTTTCACGGCACTCCGATAGCGTCCATACAGGAAGCGGGCGACCTGTACGCTGCCGAGATAGGCTAAGCCTACCGACAGCAGAATGACAATCACCTGCTTCATCGCTCGAAACGTTTACGGAACTGTTGCTCAAACAAGGCGTCTATCTCATCACGGTGACTCTCTAAGTGATGCCGGAGGATATGCTCTACGAATGCCCCAATCGTCAGTTTGCCTGCGGCTGCCACATAGACGATTTCGGAAATCTCTTCCTGTGTCTTTTTGGAAATGAACACGCCCTTTCTGTCTCCGATGTTCAGGGGTTGCAGAAAGGCGGTTTCGTAATCGCTCTTCTCTTCCTGAAGGAGACCTGTAGTGTGTCCCTCGGAATGCTCGATGAGCGTGGTGGAGTTACGGATGGTTACTTTTGAAGAGACGCTTTTTCGTTCTCTGCAGGACTTATGACCTGCCATTGGTTGATCTTTTTTCTGTTTCATATCACAATAATTTCTTGAAGTTCTTTTCACTTAATCGGTTGATTTCTTCCTTGTAGTCCTCCAAATGTTTGAGAAGGATGTTTTCCACGTACATACCCAATGTCATCTCTCTCTTTCGGATGAAGAGGACGATTTCCGACAGTTTGTCCTGCAACTCTTTGGAGATGTAGATTGCCTTGCGGTCATACAGGTCATTGCGGTGCATGAAGAGTGAGATGTAATCTCCTTTGGCGGGATTCTTGCGACGTGTTCGGATGGGTAGTTGTGGTTCTTCCAAAGCCTCTTTCTGTGTTTCCGAAACAGCCTCATCCGTCTCTTCGACAGCGGAAGGGGGTATCATCTCA
>NZ_HE999499.1 GCF_000312305.1 Prevotella conceptionensis 9403948
GCAAGAGTTCTGAGTTACCGAATTTATTTCGAGTAACGCAGGACATATCTTGCTATTTGCTCCGGCGCAAATAAATCCGTCCGTGAAGGACGGAAGTCGAGTCCCTCAAAAAAGAACGCTTTATGCCTCGAAGACTTCGGCTTACCGCTTGGGTGCAAAGTTACTAAGCGTTGTGCCTAAATCACTTACCTCTTACGGAGCCACAAATACGCAAATCGAAGCCACAAGTACGCAGTTAGCAAAAAGGGCAGAAACAAGGGGATAAAGGCTTCTATATTTGCCCCGTCAAACAGGTGTTTGCAGGTTGGTGGACATACCTGCCTGCCCAAGTCTGAAAACCTGTCCGCAGCCATTTGAACAGACAATTACGGAAATGGAAATAGGAATGAGAATGTGTACAAGTTATTGCACCCGTCACCCCTCACACCCTTGCGCAAGGGTACAAGTGTGGACATATGGATGGGTGGACGTGTGCAAGTATGCCTCCCGTCATATAGCTCCACCCTTATACAGGGAGGGACATATCCCGAAAGGCGGGTCTATGTTCCCTTATTGGAATACCTTACCATATGCCTGTCCGGGGATTTATTCCCTCACAGACTCGTTTCCATATCTGCTTTTTCAAGGAAACAAACCAAGGCGTGCATGCGCCTTTCCTCACATATATGTAGAACCATTAAACAGAAAATGAAATGAAAAAGAAACCAGTTTTCATTGCCTTCTCCACCCAGAAGGGCGGTGTCGGCAAAACGACCTTTACGGTCTTGACGGCAAGTTACCTGCACTATGCCTGCGGGTACAACCTTATTGTGGTGGATTGCGACTATCCGCAATTCAGCATCAATGCCATGCGTCAGCGTGACGCACAGGGCGTAGATCGCAACCCCGCGCTGCAAGAATTGGCAGCCACCCAATTCTCCGAA
>NZ_HE999500.1 GCF_000312305.1 Prevotella conceptionensis 9403948
CTCGGAGAATTGGGTGGCTGCCAATTCTTGCAGCGCGGGGTTGCGATCCACGCCCTGTGCGTCACGCTGACGCATGGCATTGATGCTGAATTGCGGATAGTCGCAATCCACCACAATAAGGTTGTACCCGCAGGCATAGTGCAGGTAACTTGCCGTCAAGACCGTAAAGGTCGTTTTGCCGACACCGCCCTTTTGGGTGGAGAAGGCAATGAAAACAGGTTTCTTTTTCATTTCATTTTCTGTTTGATGGTTCTACATATATGTGTGGAAAGGCGCATGCACGCCTTGGCTTGTTTCCTTGAAAAGGCGGATGTGGAAATAAGTCCGTGAGGGAATAAATCCCCGGACAGGCATACGGAAAGGTATTCCAACAAGGGAATATGGACCCGCCTTTCGGGATATGTCCCTCCCTATATAAGGGTGGGGCTATATGATGGGAGTCATACTTACCCACGTCCCCCCATCCATACGTCCACACTTGTACCCTTGCGCAAGGGTGCGAGGGGCGACGGGTGCAATAACTTGTACATATTCTCATTCCTATTTCCATTTCCATAATTGTCTGTTCAAATGGCTGCGGACTGGTTTTTAGACTTGGGTAGGCAGGTATGTCCACCGACCTGCAAACACCTGTTCGACGGGGCAAATATAGAAGCCTTTACCCCCTTGTTTCTGCCCTTTTTGCTAACTGCGTACTTGTGGCGTCGATTTGCGTATTTGTGGCTTCGTGAGAGGTAAGTGCTTTAGGCACAACGCTTAGTAACTTTGCACCCAAGCGGTAAGCCGAAGCCTTCGAGGCATAAAGCGTTCTTTTTTGAGGGACTCGACTTCCGTCCTTCGCGGACGGATTTATTTGCGCCGGAGCAAATAGCAAGATATGTCCTGCGTTACTCGAAATAAATTCGGTAACTCAGAACTC
>NZ_HE999501.1 GCF_000312305.1 Prevotella conceptionensis 9403948
TGATTTGAGCGTAGAACGCTGCCAACTCCGGCACTTTGATAAAATAGCGGAAACGCTCTTTCTGTACGATTTCGTTAGTGACGGAAAACTCATAGTCCACCGACTTCTTGGCGAAGATGGCAGCCCACGCATCAAAGGTCTTGATGTTCTGTGCTTCGAGGGCTTGGGGACGCAAATACTTGAACAGCAGGTACAACTCCGTAAGTGAGTTCGATATGGTCGTCCCTGAAAGGAAAGTTGCTCCCAAGTCTTTCCCCGTCCTTTCCTGAATGGTTCGTATGGCAAAGAGCATATTCAAGGCTCTTTGGCTGCCCTCGCTGTTACCCAACCCTGCCACACGGTCGTGGCGGGTGTTGAACATCAGATTTTTGAACGTATGCGACTCGTCCACGAAAAGGTGGTCTATACCCATTGTCTTGAAATCCACTATATCGTCCTTGCGGTTCTCTATCTTGAACTTGATTTCATCCAGCTTCGCCTGTAAATTCATCTGCCGCTTGACAAGCCCTCTCTCCATCGCACGGGAGATGCTGCGTCCCTGCTGACGCAGAACCTCCAAGTTCTCTTCCACGCTGTCCAGCTCATCCTGAAGGATTTTCTGCTGTATCTCGTCCGACTGCGGTATCATGCCAAACTGGTCGTGTGTAAGGACAATGCAGTCCCAGTTGTTGTTCTTGATGTCGTGGAAAATCCGCTGCCGCTTGTCGGGCGTGAAGTCGTTCTTCCCCGGATAGAGCAGCTTGGCGTTCGGGTAAGCCGTTTGGAAGGTCTGTGCTATCTCCTGCACGTTGGCTTTGAGAGCGAGTATCATCGGCTTGTTCGCCAAACCGAGCCGCTTCATCTCATAAGCTGCGGTACACATGATAAGCGTCTTTCCTGCTCCCACCTGATGATCGCA
>NZ_HE999502.1 GCF_000312305.1 Prevotella conceptionensis 9403948
TCCACTGACCGCAGCGACTGCCGCCTTTCCTTTGCCGCTCCCATAGGGCTGTTGCTCTCGTGCAACCACATTTACAACCAGTATGTCTTGATTGATGATAGTGCCGAGAACCTGCAACGCTTCGAGAAGAGCGCACGGAATATGCACTCGCTCTCCCGTTACAGCCGGAGCAACCAAATCAACAAACAGTGGATTGACGAGTATCTGAACGAGGCGCACAGCTTCGGGCTTACCTCCGTCCGCTGTCATTGCAACGTCTTGGCGTGGAGCGATGATGAGGAGGAACTTCGCCGTATCCGTAACGATGTGGGCAGTCAGCTGGCTCTGATGGAGTGCAAGCCACGACACAACACGGTGGATGTGCCGACGCTGTTCTGGGCAGGCATTCCCGGCAATGAAGCCGACTTTTCCCGCAGAAGAGAGTTTTTACACGTTCATCGAACAGGCGGTCTGCCTCTTCAATGAAGAGACCAACTACCGTGATTCGCTATCTCCGTTCGGCATCAAGATGGCAGACCGCAGCGGCAAGCCCATTCATCTCGACATCTCCGACCTGCCGATGAAGAAAGGCATCACCACGAACCGAACAAATTCATCTTGGGTCCTTCGGGCAGTGGCAAGTCTTTCTTCACCAACCACCTCTTGAGGCAGTATTGGGAGCAGAACACCCATATCGTCTTGGTGGACACGGGAAACAGTTATCAGGGCTTGTGCGAGATGATACGCCACAAGACGCAGGGCGAGGATGGGGTGTACTTCACCTACTCGGATGAGAGCCCCATCAGCTTCAATCCCTTCTATACCACCGACAAGGTGTATGATGTGGAGAAAAGGGAGAGCATCAAGACACTGCTGCTGACCCTTTGGAAGAAGGATAACGAGCCAGCCACCC
>NZ_HE999503.1 GCF_000312305.1 Prevotella conceptionensis 9403948
CCCTAAATTCTTAAGAGTTCTCGGGATGTTATCAGTAGAAGCGGAACTCCCTTTATTTTCATCAGTTTCATTTTCTGGGTATTTGGCATAAGTAACATCTAAATTTTGTCGTAAACCTAATTGTTGCATAATCCTTGCTATATAAGGGATTGCAGGAGGATATGGATTCCAAGTCTTTACATAACGATTCATAATCTCCCAATCAAAATCATAACCGTTGTATCGTTTGGGAAATTTATAAACGGATAATAATTGTGCAACAGCCGTTGGTACGCAGCCTGTGCTGGATAATTTTCCATCCGTTAATGGGCAAAATTGATTGTAAGGACTTCCCTGCCCCCACTCAACAGGACAATATCCTTCTTTCATTTCGGAAAAAGTTTTTTCCCATTTTCCATATACAACAGAAATTTCATCGTTTTCATTGATTCTGTTATTTTCGTTAAACTCATCAATCTCCTTAATGATTTGGACTTCCATATTTGCCAAAAATGGTACAAGATTAGGATTGTCTATGACACCATCTTGAGGGATTTCTCCTTTATCTGTAAGCACTAACATTGGAGTAACCCTTGTATCTCCGCTCATTATAGCATATCCACCACCTTGAAAATTGAAAATATGTATATTTGTTGAATTATCAACATCTGACCTTGTCATTCCTCCAACTCTTGTATCTATAGAAGTGCCATCTACTTTGAGGGTAAATTTATTTTTCAGGATGGGATTTTTTGGAGCAATAGAGTTTACACGAGTTGTTTTGCCTAAAAGAATTTCATTGAGTTCTGTTTCTGCATCATTGATATTTCTCTCATAGGAAGTTACTATTTTTTCCTCATCTTTTTCTTTTAACTCTATCTCATTTTGCATACATGAGCTAAGAAAAAACAAAAATA
>NZ_HE999504.1 GCF_000312305.1 Prevotella conceptionensis 9403948
AAACTTCTTTCGCCTTTGTCTCTCTTCCTCCGTCAGCTCAGGCGAGGTGCTCGTATCGGAGGCTGTCTTTCTTTTGAATGGGAACATAATCGTAATACTTTAATAGGTTGATACTGTCTTTGGGATAGAGCCGCCTTACTTCAGGGGCTTCTATATGCTCGATTGCCGGTAACGCTTCCTCCTCAGAGTCTCCGTCGGAGAAGAGGCGGAACAAACCGCTGAAGAAAACATAATTGGCAAGTATGGCGAAAAAGAGAAGCATCGTCAGGACGACATACAGCCTCAGATGAGCGGGGATGTGTCCGCACAGGCGGCGGAGTCTTGCCTCCGCTCCCTCCTGCATCATTCGGAACAGACTTTTCTTTTTCATCGCTTACGGGTACTGATGTCCTTGTTCTCCACAATCTCGAATCCTTCGATATTGAAGCCATTCGGATTGTCATCGCTACGGCTCGTATTGAGCAGGCGGCATACGGTCACGAGACTGCGCTCGGTCACGTTGGTCGCACGGATAATCATCTGCCGGGCATACGTCCGTACCGCATAGGGATAGCGGTCGAAGTCACAGAGCACGCTGTCCACCTGCACGACCTGATTGATATTTCCCGCCACGATACGGTTGTAGTACCCTTTCTCAGAGAAATCCCGATAGTAATTGTAGGCACTCTTGTCCGCCAAGAGCAGCGCACGGGAGATATTCCCCTCGATGGCACTCTTGTCGGGCGAAAGGGTGAAGAACAGCTCGTGGAAGCGGCGCACATGCTCTTTGGCTTCCGCGGGTCTGTTCTGCGACAGATCCTGCGACAAGGCGAGCATCAGCGACTTACCGCCATCCAACACATAGATTTTCTGCC
>NZ_HE999505.1 GCF_000312305.1 Prevotella conceptionensis 9403948
TTGGTCAGGTTCTTCATATCGGTAAAGGACAAGCCGGTAAAACAGCAGAAGACGTACAAGTCCCGAACCAGCTCCATTGATTTACGCCTGAATTTCAAATCCAACAGCCTGCGGATTTCATCCTTGGTCAGATAGTCCCTGTCGGTACTCTCGGCGGATATGCTGTAATCCACGAACGGGTCACGGACTATCCATCCGTGATTCTGGGCAATGGTAATCATACGGCGCAGGGGCATCATGTAAATCCATACCGTGTTGTTACAGCATTGCTTTTCGGTGCGCAGGAAGATGTCAAAGTCGGTAATGAAAGCCGGAGTGAGTTCTTTCAAAGCAATGTCGCTGACACGGTAGCGGTTCTTGATGAACTCCTCCAAATGCTTATAGACCGTGCAATACTTGTGGTAGGTGGATGGGCATCGCAAGCCTGCATCGACCTGTTTGAAAAAGTCCTCATTGTGCTGGGCAAAGACTTTCAGCAAGGTTTCATGCCGCATTTCCAAGCCCAAGAAAGCGTTCTTCACTTTCTCGGCAGTGACATAGTTATCCCGCTCGGCTATCTCCTTGTATTTGGCATTGATACCGACACGTATCTTGTCTAAGAAACGATTGGTTTCCAACGCCACGGTACTTTTGCCCGAAGCTCGGTTGCTCTTGATATCCCACAAGTCGGGATGAATGTCGCATTTGCAACTGAACTGGGCTATCGTACCGTCAATGGTGATACGACACATCACGGGAACGGAACCGTTCTTCTTGGGGGCGTTCTTTTTGAGGTAGAACAGAACCTTAAACGTACTACGCATAACTCTGACTTTTTACGGTTTACAAAACTATTCATTGTCAGGTTATTTGTTGCTATGC
>NZ_HE999506.1 GCF_000312305.1 Prevotella conceptionensis 9403948
CGGTCGAAAGGTCGCGAGGCACTTTGCGGTTCGTCCATGCGTTTTGAAAAGGCTCCAAGCGCATCGAAGGTGGCCATTGAATAAAGATTAACCTCTTGTGCACCACCACATAGCACCATGCCCTGCAAACCCTGTTTTATCATCATGTAACCCAATCCGATAGCGTGACTGCCACTGGCACAGGCCGCACTAACGGTGAAGTTTATTCCGCGCAAATGGAAGATGGTGCTTAGGTTCATCGTTACCGTCGAGTTCATCGACTGGAAGATGTAACCCGAACCCAGCAGTTGCGAGTCGTGTTTCTCGCGCATGATGGCTGCCGCCTCGATGACAGGTGTTGAAGAAGAGTCGTTGCCGAAGATGCAGCCCACCTCGTTGGCCAGCAGATAATCGTCGTCGATGTCCGCCATAGCCAGGGCTTCCCGGCTAGCCATGAAGGCATATTCGCCTTCTTCGGGCAGTCCCGTGCGCATTCGTCGGTCAAGCAAGCCCTTCAAAACGGGTCGTTCAACGATGCCCGTCAGTGCGCTTTGGTAGCCGTAGGTCAGTCGGGCCTCGTCAATCCCGATGCCCGATTGCCCTGCGCGTAGTGCGGCCGTTGTCTCTTCGGTGTTTTTTCCTAAGCATCCCCATACGCCGATGCCCGTTATTACCACTCTTTTTTGCATTTGTTCTTATATTAAAGAAAGCCTCACCCCCAACCCCTCTCCAAGGGGAGAGGGGCGTGGTGTGCCTTGTTTATTCGTATCGTGTAGTCGTTACCTCCCTCTTATATAGGGTGGTCTTTCAACTTTAAGCATCTTAGAGGAAACATCTCAGCCTATTGCCGCCCATGCTTAAATAGGCTAATCACT
>NZ_HE999507.1 GCF_000312305.1 Prevotella conceptionensis 9403948
GAGAGCAGCACGGCACATGCCAACTTGCACACGCAAACGCAATCGTCTACGCCAAGGTTGAAGTGGGCTACCGCAACTTCCTCTTTGCCGATGCAACGGGCCGCATCGACTTCTTCTCTACTTTGCTCGGAACCAGCAGCAACAACGTGTTCTACCCCTCGGTAGGTGCTTCGGTGTTGCTCACAGAAGTGTTGCCTTTGCCCAAAAACATCTTCTCGTTGTGGAAGATACGCGGTAGCTACGCGCAGGTGGGTAACCCGCCGTCGCCCTATCTTACGCGCGAAGCCGTGGCCTTGTCTAACGGAACGCCCAAGAGTGGGGCCTTTACGCCGGCCAGTCACCTGAAACCTGAAATGACAAAGGCCTTTGAATTGGGTATGGACTTGCGCCTGTTCGACAACAAACTGAACATCGCCGCCACCTATTACAACAGCAACACCTACAACCAACTGTTCCGTTACAAGCTGCCGCCTAGCTCTGGCTACGAGTATGCTTTCGAAAACGCAGGTAAGGTAAACAACTGGGGCGTGGAACTTAGTGCCACCTACAACCAGAAACTGGGCCCTGTTGATTGGTCGGCTAACCTCGTTTATTCGCTCAACCGCAACGAAATAAAGGAGCTGTTGCCCGAATACGTAACCGACCGCACCACCAACACCACCGTGAAAGCACCAACAGAGTTTGAGGTTTCGTCGGCCGAATCGTATAAGATGATACTGCGCAAGGGCGGAACGATGTCGGACATCTACGCATCGCACCTCAAACAAGACTACCAAGGCAACATCCTTGCTAACGGAGGTGTGCAGAAAGACGAGAACGACTTTGTGAAAGTGGGTTCT
>NZ_HE999508.1 GCF_000312305.1 Prevotella conceptionensis 9403948
AAACTACCTGTTCTGCGGCAACAACGAGGGGGCGGAAAACAATGCCATCTTCTATACATTCATGGCCTGTTGCAGGGAGGCAAGGATAGAACCTTACGGATGGTTAAGGCACGTCTTAGCAAAACCTTTGCTGGACATGAAGGAGGATGAGTTGATTAAACTACTGCCCATAAACTGCAAATAACATAAAGCCCTTATATGACGCCCGTCATATAAGGGCTTTTTTGTGAAGTATCAATACGGCGAATTTTGGATGCTTACCTTGAAAACTCGTACATTTGCAGTATCGCCAACAACTAGCTTATAACATTGTCAATTGTCAACCAAGTTGTGATTTGCTTGAAAACTCGTACATTTGCAGTATCGCCAACAACAAGAGTTTTTTCATCACTCAACCCAAACAAGTTGTGATTTGCTTGAAAACTCGTACATTTGCAGTATCGCCAACAACGGAGGGGCTTATAAACTCGCAGGCAATCAAGTTGTGATTTGCTTGAAAACTCGTACATTTGCAGTATCGCCAACAACACTTGCCAATAAGACGATTTCACAAGTACAGTTGTGATTTGCTTGAAAACTCGTACATTTGCAGTATCGCCAACAACAAAACGAATTTAATTAAACAATAAATTGAAGTTGTGATTTGCTTGAAAACTCGTACATTTGCAGTATCGCCAACAACTATAACGAATATCGATGCAATTTCTTAGATGTTGTGATTTGCTTGAAAACTCGTACATTTGCAGTATCGCCAACAACATAGGTCTTACCTGCACGCATCGAAATAGGTTGTGATTTGCTTGAAAACTCGTACATTTGCAG
>NZ_HE999509.1 GCF_000312305.1 Prevotella conceptionensis 9403948
AGGATAGATGGTGTAATCCTCCGTTTCGTGGAAAGTGATTCCCTGCGGCGCACCGTTGATATATACGCCTTCGAGGTCGCCATGGCTCTTGACGATGCGCTCGCCGGCAGCATTGTAGGTGTATCGGCTGGTCTTGCCGTTGTCCGACAATACCATCAGCCGGTTGTCCTCGTCCCAATACATGCGCCGCTCCGTGTTCAGACTGTCGTTCTCCACCAGCGTGGGATTGCCGTTGGCATCGTAAGTGTAATGTTCATGCCCTATCTGCGTGGGAGCCGTGGGGTGGTTGCTGTCCTCGTACTTATACGTGAAGTCGTAAGACTGCGCCGTCTTTGAGGAGTCCACCTTCTGCACCTTGGTGAGCGGTTCGCTCATCCGTCCGAACGTCATTGTCATCTCATACTTCGCCCCCTTCGCCTCACCGTTGGCCTTTATCAGGCGGTTAAGGTCGTCGTAAGCGTAAGTGTGGTTGAAAGCACCGCCGAGTCTCGCCTTGCCGCTATTGCCACTAGCGGCCTGCGTTGGGTCTACGGCATTGGCAATACCCAAGATATTGTCCACAGCATCGTATTGGTACTTGTTTTCCATCACAGCCCTACCGTCCGCCGTAAGGTTCATCGCCTGCAGACGTTCACGCTGCTTGTCGTAGGTGTAGGTTGTCTCCGTGCCGTTACCCAGCTTGGTGTAGACGGTATGTCCGTCCTTGTCGTAACCTATCCTGTCAACAATAACGCTCTCACGCCCCTGTTTATTGCCCGAAAGGCGAACTATTTGCCCTGCCGCATTGTAATGATAGGTAACCACCTCCCCG
>NZ_HE999510.1 GCF_000312305.1 Prevotella conceptionensis 9403948
TAGGTTTCTCATTGCCTTTCCTCCTTTTCTTTGTTTTTCCTTTCTTCCTGTTCTCTCTTTACTCTTCTCTGTTCCTTGTGTCGGAACAGACGGGGAATGCGACGACGGTTGATAAGGTAACGGGGATGGCTGTGCAAGGCGGAACGCTTCATCAGCCCATATTCCCCATACTTCCTGTTCAGGGAGAAGGTCTGCCACACCAAAACGGATGCGGCAGTCCCTCCGAAACCAATACAAATCCATTGATTGACACCCGCCATGTAGAGGATGACAAACAGCACGAAAAGGGCGAGTAGCCCTCCGGCGAAAATGAACAGATATTGGCTTTTGAGTCCCTGAAACTCTACCGAGCGACCGATTCCCTTGTTGATGGGATAGGTCTCCATAGGCTTAGAGGAAGAAACTTCTCAGAATGGTGGCTGCGACAATGAGGAAGATACACGCCCCGAACCAGCTCGCGGCGGTCTTCGAAGTGTCTGGATCTCCGGACGAGAACTTTGAATAGACTTTTACCCCTCCGATAAGTCCCACAACCGCGCCGATGGCGTAGATGAGTTTCGTGGCAGGGTCGAAATAACTCGTCACCATGTTGGTGGCTTGGTTGATACCCGACAAACCGTTGCCTTGGGCAAAGGCAGAGGAAATGGAAAGCAGCAGAACGGCTGCGATAAGAAAATGTCTTTTGGTCATAAATCTTTGTTTTGTGCCGAGAGGATTGGATATATCCTCCCGACGGGTGAATACTGTTGTTACTTTCGGATGTTAGTGGTGGCTCTCTTAGGGTCAGCCGTACTCTTTTTCTTTCAT
>NZ_HE999511.1 GCF_000312305.1 Prevotella conceptionensis 9403948
GCGCATCAGGCTGTCGGCAAAGGTGTAGGTCTCAATGTCGCCCTCGGGTGCGTAATGCACCGTGCGGGCATAACGGCCGGCAGGATGATATTCGAACTTAAAGGTGTAAGGCTTGCCTGCGGCAATCTCTTTCGGACCGACAATCGTGCTCGGGCGTCCCATGTCGTCGTAGGCATAGCGCATCTTGTTGCCGTTGAGGTCGGAAGTCTCCACGGGCACCGCCCACTTGTAGTCGTAGGCGGTGGAAGAGGTGTAGCCGTAGGCGTCTTTTACGCTCGTCACCAGCGCATGGAGCACATCGTCGTAAGTGTAGTCGTAGCGCATGCGCTGCCCCTTATGGTTCTCGGGCTTGGTGAGGCTCGTCAGGTTGCCGTAGGCATCGTAGGCCATGTCGTAGACCGACGGCTTTGCGCCGTTGTGCATCGTGATGCGGGTGATGTCGCCATGTCCGTTGATTTGCGTGGAGCGTTCGCGGCAGACCTTTCCTCCTTTTCCTTTACGGCGATGTGCTTGGGCACGGAGACGATGTACTTCGCCTGCAAGTCGTGGTAGGCGATGTCGGCATCCAGCTCGTAGTTCGTGCCGTTTCCTTGTAAGAGGCGAGGTTGCCGTAAGCGTCGTAAGTGTTGTGCACGGTGGTGCTCATGCTGCCTGTCCGTTGTTGTCGTAAATGGTCTGTTTTACGGAGGCAGTGCGGGGAAGAACACCGTCGTGTCTGCCTGTTGTTTAAGCTCGTAGGTGTTCTGTGTGCCTTGCAGTTTGTTGCCTGCTGCATCGTAGAGCGTCTCGGCAGTGAC
>NZ_HE999512.1 GCF_000312305.1 Prevotella conceptionensis 9403948
CCTGCCGCATTGTAATGATAGGTAACCACCTCCCCGTCGGGATAGGTCATGGTGCGCACGCGGTTCCAGCTGTCGTAGGTGGCGCCGTAGACATAGGTGCGCACGTCGGCGGTGCTCACCATCACCGAGCGCACCGTCTTCACCACTTCGCCCTGGTTGCCGTAATAATACGCCTCGCCACCTGATGCGTCTTCCACCAGCACCAGCCTGCCAGCACGGTTGTACTTCTCGCCCGGTTTGCCATAGGTGTAGGTAACGCGGTTGAAGAGGTTCTTGGGATAGAGCACTTCGCTCAACCGTTCGTAGTCGTAGGTGTAGTTCATTTAATAGCAGTTACCATAAAACTCTATACGCTGATTACGCATTCTAATACTTAGAATTTTGTCTTCTTTATCCATATCTCAGGCTAGAAGAGGTAGTTCAGTCACTTTCGATGGAACACCAATCCAAAACTTATTTTGTTTTTGTTTCTTCTATTTAGTAATGGGCAGATTTTTATCGAACGTACTATAGCCGTTATCTCATCACTAATTTTGAGATTCTCATACCTTTTATTATTATCTTGATAGAAGAAGGGCTTATCATTATAGATATTGAAAATGTTATTCGTTCTTTCAATATTTATAATTAATACGCATCGAAAAAGAGCTGTATCAGTGGATAGCGTTTCTTCTATCATAGATGATAATGATGGCTCTAAAAGCATTATTATTTGAGGACGTTCATTTTCCACAATGTTTACAATATCACTTCTATCTCCAAAAGCTTTATAATATGTATTATCTAACTAAAGTTT
>NZ_HE999513.1 GCF_000312305.1 Prevotella conceptionensis 9403948
GGCTAATCTCGTCGGGCATAGCATTGGATGTATCGGTTTAGCCAAACGTGGATAAATAATTGGACAAACGTGTCCAATCAATTAGACAGGCGTGTCCAAACGGTTGGACTAACTTGTCCAGCTCATTGGACAAACGTGTCCAATCAATTAGACAAACGTGTCCAAACACTTGGACTAACTTGTCCAGCTCATTGGACAAACGTGTCCAATGAATTATACAAACGTGTATAAGTCGCCTTGTTCACGTATGCGAGGCTGACACATCCTTATCTTAGTCAAGAGACAGCATATTTAGTATTCACATCAACATT
Organism: Prevotella conceptionensis 9403948; assembly: GCF_000312305.1. Lineage (GTDB taxonomy): Bacteria > Bacteroidota > Bacteroidia > Bacteroidales > Bacteroidaceae > Prevotella > Prevotella conceptionensis. The sequence goes on from NZ_HE999513.1 coordinate 312, forward strand.
AACAAAGAAATGAAAACAAGAGTATTTACCATCATCGCCCTTTGCCTGCTCTTTGCGGGCAGGGCAAGCGCGCAGTGGGCGGTCATCGACCCTTCCAACATCGCGCAGAGCATCATCAACGCCGGGAAGAACATCGCACAGACCACGACCACGGCGCAGAACATGGTCAAGAACTTTCGGGAGACCGTGAAGATTTACGAGCAGGGCAAGAAATACTACGACGCCCTCAAATCAGTGAATGGTCTCATCAAGGACGCCCAGAAGGTGCGCAAGACCATTCTGATGGTGGGCGAGATTACCGACGTCTACGTGAACAGCTACCGCCGGATGCTGCACGACAGCAACTTCTCGCCCGCCGAACTCAGCGCCATCGCCTTCGGCTACACCAAGCTCCTCGAAGAGAACAACGACGTGCTCAAGGAACTCAAGCAGGTGGTGAACATCACC
>NZ_HE999514.1 GCF_000312305.1 Prevotella conceptionensis 9403948
GGCGGCCTTTTGGAATTAATATTCATTTTGTCGCATTCACTGGCTAACCCCTTTTTGCATCAAAACAAACCTTCGCGAGAATCGATTTTTTGCGACAGGATGAGCGGTTGGTGGACAAAAAAGGCACTCATAATGTTAAAATTCTTGCTGAAAACTAGACAAAAGACGATTGTGCCGTATAAGCATGCATGGCAATGGCGCGGAAAGCATGTTCGCTTACTTCAGCCAGCGCGAGCGGTTGTGGGGCATGCTAATCACGGCCAACGAAGACAGCATCATGAAAATGCGGAAGTAATCTGCCATTGAGATCCGGTTTTCAAATGGTAGAGAAGGCATTGAATATCTTCCGCCAGAACACGTTTTAAGGCATAGCCGCGTTTTGGCACAGGCGAATGGGGCGTGATTTCAGATTACAACGCATCTTTGTGAACTGCTTCGTATGTGGGAGGGGTGATTGTCTGGGGTGTACAATACAGAGATGGTAAACTCCTCTCCATTTATAGAAACATTAAAGTTCAAGACGACTTCTGCTAGTGTGCCTACGACCTCACGCTCATCAACTCACAAGCTCATCAACTCACAAGCTCATCAACTCACAAACTCATCAACTCACAAGCTCATCAACTCACAAACTTGTCCGCTTATATATTAATAAGGTGTACGTCCCTGTTATGTTATCAATGTGTAAAGAAACTCAAAAACTTGCATTGTGGTTCGATATTTTTCTTAAAAAGGTTT
>NZ_HE999515.1 GCF_000312305.1 Prevotella conceptionensis 9403948
AGGTGCTCTATCCCAAGAACCTCTTCAACCGCGTTACCTACACCTATGGCAAGCCGGGCGAGAAGTACAACCGTGCAGGCAGGCTGGTGCTCGTGGAAGATGCTTCAGGTGGCGAAGCCTATTATTACGGCAACCAAGGCGAGGTAGTAAAAACGGTTCGCTCGGTGATGGTGAGCACCGCCGACGTGCGCACCTATGTCTACGGCGCCACGTACGACAGCTGGAACCGCGTACGCACCATGACCTATCCCGACGGGGAGGTAGTTACCTATCATTACAATGCAGCAGGACAAATCGCGAGTGTCAAGTCCAACAAACAAGGAAAGGAAGAAACCATCGTAGAAAAGGTGGGCTATGACAAGGACGGGCATACCGTCTATACCAAGCTCGGTAACGGCACGGAAACCACCTACACCTACGACAAACAACGCGAACGCTTACAAGAAATGAATCTCACGGCAGCAGGTACGGCGATTATGACCAACAAGTACCAATACGATGCTGTGGATAATATCTTAGGCGTTGTCAATGCTGTAGACCCGACACAGGCCAATAGTAATAATAACAACAATAGTAATAATAACAACAATAGTAATAACAACAATAGTAATAACAACAATAGCCATAACAGCAAAGCGAAACTTGGCGGTGCTTTCAACCACACTTATGCCTATGACGATCTTAACCGCCTGATAAGGGCCAATGGTGAGGCGAAGGGTGCGAAGTATGAG
>NZ_HE999516.1 GCF_000312305.1 Prevotella conceptionensis 9403948
TCTTGCCCTGTTTTTTCCCCAGGCAGCATAAGTCCAATGAGAACCGGGGTTTTCTGTATTCTCAACAAAATCAGGTATTCTTTCAATACCTCCATCTACATTTCTCTTTAATGCTCCTGTGTGGGGATCTGCTTCAGCAATTCTATCTGGGTCTGGTGATAAATTGATCTTATATTTACCCTCTGGTGTAGGCCCAATATCACTATAACGCTGGTATTTAGCTTGTTGTGGATTTATTGTTTCCTGTTTTCTTTTTCCATTAGGAAGAGTGGTTATTTTAATTGCACTTGCCATTCCTGATGTTGCTTTATATACTGCAATTAGGTTCTTTCTATTGCCATATTTACCACCATACCAATAAACTCTATTTCCAGTAGATAGTATCCAATCCTTTCCATCTATTTCAATGAACTTAATAGGATTATCCATAGTATAACAATATCCAGTAACATTCGGATATTTTTCCGCCAGCGGGTCCACCCCTAACCACATGGAGATTTTGGGATCCATGTACCTTGCCCCATAGTAGTACAGACCCGTTTCTTGGTCAAACTCCTTGCCGTTGAACTTGTACGGCATTTCCTCGGACGAAGAATGTTCATCCACGAGCAGTTCTCCATAGGGCAGGTAGGCATCAAACTGGGTGATGTTGGCCTTGGCATCGGTGATGTAGGAGGTGCTGCCGAGGTGGTCACTATGATAGAAGAAGATTTCCTCGGTGTTGGTC
>NZ_HE999517.1 GCF_000312305.1 Prevotella conceptionensis 9403948
GATCCACATAGCGCACGGCAGAGGGGAAGATGATGTGCACCGTCTTATCGTAGGTAATTTCCAAACCGTGGGGTGGTATCATCCGCTCAAAGGCAATTTTGCGAGTCAGCCCCTGATAGAGATCTCCGCTTGAAGTTGTTTCCTGTGCGTTGGCACAGACTGCGCCCAGCATCAGGGCGATGGCTAAAACTGTTCTTTTCATTTTTACTTTGGATTAAAGTGGTGAATAATAACTGTGAATTACTTGTTGTCCGATTGGTAGAGCAATACCTTGTAACCAGCCTTCAGATGCACCTTGACGGTACGCATTTTCTTAGAGAAATACTGCGAGGTGCCTTGTATCAGTCCCTTCCCCAAATCAGCGGCAAGCTGTGCGCCCGCATCAGTGGAGAAGTTCATACTGCTGCCTGCGGAAGTACCCATTCCTGCGACAATCTCCTTCGCGGCACTGCGCTCCATCGAGCCGGGGATGAATATCCCAGCTTGTCCGTCCGTATCGTACACCGCCAACTCCACGGGGATGATGTTCCCGTGATATTCCAGCGAAGAGATGAGTACGTTCAGGCGTTCACCCTGTATCTTCGCCACGCCGACCACCGAGGTGTTCCGAGGGATTTCCCTACCGGATACCAGCATCGGCTCCAAGAGACGGAAACGTACCGTTTGCCCGTCCGTAACCGTCTGCCGGGTATGTACACAGGCGGAGATGGTATTCTTCT
>NZ_HE999518.1 GCF_000312305.1 Prevotella conceptionensis 9403948
CTCTCCGAACGGGAGGAGAAAGCCAAGATGCTCATTGCCACAGATATGGCGAGGAAGATGAGCTTGGATTTGAGGCTCATTGACCCCGACAGGTACGGAGATCATGTGGACAACAAGGCTTCCCACTGTGCCGCCAAGATAGCGGAGTACTACCGGAAGTTCAATGAGCAGAAAGGAACGCAGTTTGTGTTCAGCGACCTCGGCACATACAAGCCAGGCGAATGGAATCCTTACAGCGAAATCAAACGAAAGTTGGTGGAAGATCACGGCATTCCTGCTCAGGAGATACGCTTTATTCAGGAAGCCAAGACCGACAAGGCTCGAAAGACGCTCATCGCGGGAATGAATGAAGGTTCAATTCGAGTGCTTTTCGGTTCTACGAGTATGCTCGGCACGGGTGTAAACGCCCAAAAACGTGCCGTCGCCATTCATCATTTGGACACGCCGTGGCGTCCTTCCGACTTGGAGCAGAGGGACGGACGAGCCGTGCGCAAGGGCAATGAAGTTGCCAAATTCCATGCGGACAATAAAGTAGATGTCATTATCTATGCTGTGGAGAAGTCTCTTGATAGTTATAAATTCAACCTGTTGCATAATAAGCAACTCTTCATCGAACAACTGAAAAACAACCGTATGGGCAGCCGTACCATTGATGAGGGAAGTATGGACGAGAAATCGGGAATGAATTTTTCCG
>NZ_HE999519.1 GCF_000312305.1 Prevotella conceptionensis 9403948
TGCCTGCCTGCATGGTGAGAAAGAACGACAACTCCCACGCACCTAGCTTGAAAGTGTTGTTCAATCCGCCCAAAACCTGCGGTTCTATAGGGCCGTGGTAGATGAGATATGTCTTTGCATACTGCGTGTCTAGAAAGTCGGCGCCTGCGTTTTTAGCGTAAGCGTTCTGGCTAGAAGGGTAGCGGCCGAAGTTGAAAGTGGGTAATCCGTTGCCGTCTAGCCCCTGGAAGTTGTACGAAAAGAGCGAACCCTTGGGATAACCCACGATGTTTCCGCGGCCACGTCCTGCCACCATGTCGAAAGCATTGGGTGCGTTTAGCAGGCGGGTAATTTCTTGATGCATTGCACTAAGCGTAAGGCTGGTGGTCCAAGAAAACCTGTCGGCAACAATGTTCTTGGTGTGTAGGCCTAGTTCTACGCCTCTTGTACGCATGTCGCCAAAGTTGGCGTACTTGTAATACTGACCTCCAACGCCCGAAGTGCGTACAAGGTCGATAAGGTCGAACGTGTTGGGTTGGTACAAGTCGATGGTTGCGCTGATGCGATTGTTGAACATTCCCAGTTCAATACCCAAGTTCAGCTCGTACATTTTTTCCCACGTCAGGTCGCGATTTTCAAGATGTTTGATGTTGAGTTTGTTCTCGCGGTTGTTAAAGTGGTAGCGGTTTACGATGCCACTT
>NZ_HE999520.1 GCF_000312305.1 Prevotella conceptionensis 9403948
GTTTTGCGGCAGCTTTACGTTTGGGCTTTTCTTCCGGGATAACATTGCCGAAAAGGTCGAGCAGTTGTACCTGTGGTGTGACACTGCTTCGGGCTTGCTCCACAGGCTGTTCCTCTCTCGGCTGCACCACCTTTTGGTGCGGTTGCTCCTCTGTCGAAGCGGCAGGCGTAAGCGTTGCTTCTTCCTGCTTGACTTTGGGAGAAACGGCAACTTTGGGCTGCTCCTGAATGGAGATATGCTTTTGGTACAATGCCATATCCAAGCGTTTGGCTAAATCCGCCAGCAGGATTTTTCCCATATCGGTGGCGATGCCTTCCGCTCCGCCCTCGTGATGGAACAGGATGGCGGGCTTGCCGTAAGGGTCGGTGTCCTGCTTCCACTCGGTATGCACGATTTGCGACATGCTTCGCAGATAGGTGTTAAACAGTACTCCGCTGGGACGTTTCTCGCTCTTGATGAAACGCTGTTCCTCTTCGGTCAGACTTGTCTTGCCACTCTGCTTTTGCAGGACGATAAGGTCACTGCCCACTTCCGTCCCCGCATTCTCCGAGAAGAGATTATTCGGAAGACGGACTGCCGAGACAAGTCGGGTATGGTTCATCAGCCACTCCCGTACCGGCTCGTTCGTCGGGGCGTTCATAACTCCTTGCGAGGTAATGAATGCCAACACA
>NZ_HE999521.1 GCF_000312305.1 Prevotella conceptionensis 9403948
ACGGGCTTTACGGGTACAGAGATTGCCGTCTTAATCTCAGACGAAGGCGAAAGCTATCACAACGTTTTCGTTGACGGCAAGTGGATAAAGAAGATTAGGGTGAAGGGCAACACGCCCCAACGCATGGTGTTGGCCAACGGCTTGAAGAGCGGAAAGCACCAAACTGGTGCTGCAAAAATGCACCGAAGGCGAATACGGATGCACCACGGTGCACGCCTTGCTCTTGTCTAAGGGCGGTTCGTTGCATGCCGTACCCGCCCCCAAGCGACTTATCGAGGTGATTGGCGACTCGTACACCTGCGGCTATGGCACAGAAAGCAACAAGGCTACCGACCCCTTTAAACTGGAAACAGAAAACTGCGACAAGGCCTATGCCTGCCTATTGGCCCGCTATTTCGGGGCCGACTATGTGCTGGCAGCCCATTCTGGCCGCGGCATGGTGCGCAATTGGAACGACACGGTGCAGATTTCGAAAGGCAACATGTCGCAACGCTACTTGCAACTGTTCGACCATTACGCCACCACCCCTTACGATTTCAAGGCCTATCGCCCCCAATTGGTGCTGATAAACCTTGGCACAAACGACTATTCCACCATCATTACGCCCTCTGTTGAGTAATATGTGGGCGCATACATTAGGCTTATCGAGCTTGTTCGCAAACAATATG
>NZ_HE999522.1 GCF_000312305.1 Prevotella conceptionensis 9403948
TGGGTTCGCCCAACCTCATTGCGGGGAAGGCGGACGGGGCGGAAAACGTCATCCGTGTGAAGGCGACGGTCAAGGACTTCCACGAAGAGACGAACATGAGCGTCATCACCGAAGACGGTGCATTTTACACCTTTAATGTCAAGTATGCCAACGAGCCGCTGTTACTCAATGTGGAAATGGCGGACTTCATCCACGATGGGGAGAGCGTAAACCGTCCGAACAACGCCATGGAGGTCTATCTCAAGGAACTCGGAAGCGAAAGCCCGATGCTGGTAAAGCTCATCATGAAATCCATTCACAAGGAGGACAGGCGGACGGTGAAGCACATCGGCAGCAAGTCCTTCGGTATTCAGTACCTGCTCAAAGGGTTGTATTCGCACAACGGACTGCTGTACTTCCATACGGAACTGCGCAACAAGTCCAACGTGCCGTTCGACATCGACTTCATCACGTTCAAGATCGTGGACAAGAAGGTCGCCAAGCAGACTGCCATGCAGGAGCAGGTGCTGCTTCCGCTGCGTGCCTACAACTACACCACCTGCGTGGCGGGGCAGAAGAGCGAACGCACGGTATTCACCCTGCAAAAGTTCACCATCCCCGATGACAAGCAGCTCATTGTGGAGATGCACGAGAAGAACGGCGGAAGACACCAATCCTTTGTCGTGGAGAA
>NZ_HE999523.1 GCF_000312305.1 Prevotella conceptionensis 9403948
GGCGTGCCCAGCTTGCGGTAGTAGTCCTCGCGTTGTCTTTCTATCTGCATCATACGCATCTGGTAGTCTTTCTGCCCGGCCGTGACGACGTTCGCGCCATGTCCGTAGGCGTTTTGGAATATGCCCGCACCGATTTTGGAGGCCACGCGCCTGTCGCCGATGAAATAGTGCTTGGTGAAACGTTGGCGCGTAACGCTGAGTATGGGGGCTGGGTAGATGGTGTAGTCCTCCGTCTCGTGGAAGGTGAGGCCTTGCGGCGCGCCGTTGACGTACACGCCCTCAAGGTAGCCGTGGCTCTTCACGACGCGATCGCCCGCAGCGTTGTAGGTGTAGCGGCTGGTCTTGCCGTTGTCCGACAGGGCCATGAGGCGGTTCTCCTCGTCCCACGCCATGCGCCGCTCCGTGTTCAGGCTGTCGTCCTCCACGAGCGTGGGGTTGCCGTTGGCGTCGTAGGTGTAACGTTCGTGCCCTATCTGCGAGGGGGCCGTGGGATGGTCGGCGTCGGCGTACTCGTAGGCCAGCGCGTAGCTGCCCGCAACCGAGCCCGAGTCGGTGCGCTGCACCTTGGTGAGCGGCTCGCCCATCAGCCCGAAGCTCATGTCCATGGCGTAGCCTATGCCCTTGGCCTTGCCCTCGGCGCGTATCAGCCGGTTAAGCTCGTCGTA
>NZ_HE999524.1 GCF_000312305.1 Prevotella conceptionensis 9403948
ACGCTTGCTGGGTACTGTTGATGTAGACGACGTGCTACAAGGGGCGTTCTTGGAGTTGTGGAACAGGCGTAACGACATCTCTACGGCTGCTCATGTGCGTGCATTTACCTACCGAACGGTGTACACGCAATCGCTTAACGTGCTAAAACATCGTGCTGTGGTGAACCGATATTCGGCCACCGTTGTTGATATGGAAAGCAAAACGGCAGCTTTACTCTCGCCCGATGCTTGCGATGTGGCCTTCAACATGGCCTGCAAAGAACTAAGCCACAAGCTTACCACCGCCATCGAGCAATTGCCGCCCAAAAGCAAGGAGGCTTTTACGCTTAGCTATCTGCACGACATGAAGAACAAAGACATTGCCCAAGAGATGGGCATCTCGGTGCGAACGGTGGATGCGCACATCTACAACGCGCTGAGAACACTGCGAACAAAACTGAAGCTGACCGACCTTAACACCGACTGAGAGAAGGAAGCATTGACGTACCACGAAGACATGCCCACGGCTGGCTTAGCCCCGAACTACATTGATGCTTAAAAACCAAAATACAAAAACAACCGTCCTCGCAAAGGAACACGCCCTAAACATCTAAAACGACAACACTATTGCGGGGAAACTCCCCAACAAAGTATTTATAAAACTATAAACAATGAAAAGAAAATCTACA
>NZ_HE999525.1 GCF_000312305.1 Prevotella conceptionensis 9403948
GCCCGTGTCGTTCGGGCAACCAACAAGAAAAATGGTTATATCGAAGGAGGCGGCTATGCCGTCACGTGGGCATTGGGGCACCTGATAACGGCAGCCATGCCCGAAGTTTACGGCATCAAAGGTTTCCACAAAGAGAACCTGCCGATTCTTCCTCCCGTCTTTACCCTTATTCCCCGTCAGATTAAGGAGGGCAAAGGTTATAAAGCCGATGCTACGGCAGTCGCCCAATTGAAAATCATCGAAAAACTCTTCCGAGCGTGCGAAGGCATTATTGTAGCCACCGATGCCGGAAGGGAAGGTGAGTTGATCTTCAGGTTCATCTATGAGTATCTCGGCACCGCCAAACCCTTCGACCGCCTATGGATCAGTTCCTTGACGGACAAAGCCATCAAAGAGGGACTTGCCCATCTGCAAAGCGGAGCGGCGTATGACAATCTCTATTATGCCGCCCGTGCCCGCAGCGAAGCCGACTGGTTGGTGGGTATCAATGCCACCCAAGCCATATCCATTGCGGCAGGAAGAGGCACTTACTCCTTGGGTAGGGTACAGACTCCGACTCTCTGTATGGTCTGTTCCCGTTTCTTGGAGAACAAGAAGTTCGAGCCGCAGCCATTCTGGCAACTCAGCCTTACTGTAAAGGAAGGTGATGAGAGTTTCCGTTTT
>NZ_HE999526.1 GCF_000312305.1 Prevotella conceptionensis 9403948
ACCGCCTTCCCGTTTCGGGTAGTTACGACCGCTTTCCCTTCGGAAGCCGTCTCCCCGTCCGATGCCAATGCCATATTGGAAGAGGACTGTCCACCGCCCGACGGCATATATTTTGCCGCCAACTGATAGGACTTTTCAAGTAGTGCCATCTGGTCGTTCACGGTTATGGCGGGCGACTGCTGTTCGCTGCTCATACGGTTTTCCAACTCTGCCAATCGGGCACGCAGTTCTTCCTTTTCAGGGTCTTCCCTCGGTGCTTCATAGAAACTGCCGAGCGTGCGGTTGATGTCTTGGTAGGCTGATGCAGAGGCGTGAAAGCCGTCTTGCGGAGCAGCAGTGCGAGAGCCAAAGCCGTTATCTCTTTCCGACAAATCCGTCTTTAATGCCAACTCTTCGGAACTCTGCTCCGGTTGTCCTCCTGTCATCTCCCCGAACATGGAACTCAGACTCTGCATCGCGCGGCTGCGCTCCTGCTCTTTCTCCTCCATCATCTCCTTCTCGTAGGCTTTCTTCTTATCACCGATCAGTTCGGCTGCTGTCGGGTCGGGTACTTCCGTGTTGAATCCCTTCGCCTGTTTCTCCTCTTCTTTCTCCGATGGAGCGAAGATGAGCCACATAGAGCCTGCAAAAAGCAGGAACATCAGGGGATAGATGAC
>NZ_HE999527.1 GCF_000312305.1 Prevotella conceptionensis 9403948
AAGTCCATGTAGACGATACAGCTGAAGTATGGGCTGCGCGCCTTCCCTTATGGGGAGCGTGCGCTGGCGTAAAGAAAGTAATTAAGGGCGCATGGCGGATGCCTTGGCTCATGGAGGCGATGAAGGACGTGATAAGCTGCGATAAGCCGCGGTAAGGTGCAAATGACCTTTGACCCGCGGATTTCCGAATGGGACAACCCACCCGCGCAATACGCGGGTATCACCGCACAGTCGGTGAGGCGAACCGGGGGAACTGAAACATCTTAGTACCCCGAGGAAGAGAAAATAAGTTAATGATTCCCCCAGTAGTGGCGAGCGAACGGGGAAGAGCCCAAACCGGCGTTGTGGCAACGCATCGCCGGGGTTGTAGGACCGCGCCGTTGCACGCGGCGTGTGAGGAGAAGCTCCCTGGAAAGGGGCGCCGTAGCGGGTGAAAGCCCCTTATCCGAAGCACAAAGCGGCATAGCGGTATCCTGAGTAACGCGGGACACGTGAAATCCTGCGCGAACCGGCCGGGACCATCCGGTAAGGCTAAATACTCCCATGAGACCGATAGCGAACCAGTACCGTGAGGGAAAGGTGAAAAGCACTTCGACAAGAAGAGTGAAATAGTTCCTGAAACCATGCGCCTACAAGCGGTCGGAGCTGC
>NZ_HE999528.1 GCF_000312305.1 Prevotella conceptionensis 9403948
CTCTTGTCTTACTGCCTGTTCTCATATTCAGTTGTACCATCCTCCTTTGCCATAACACACAAGTAATGGAGGACTTGTTCTCTTCTTTTCGGTCAGTCTTCCGATTATCCATTGACGGAAACTCTTTGCCTGTGGAGAAGCAAAGCGAAATGACAGCATCGTAATCATTTCAAGGTTGTATAAATCCACCGAACCATCCCTAAACAATAGCGTTTGCATTACCTCATCTTCCCTGAGCAAGCCCTCTTTGAAGATAGACTTGATGTGGCTGTTTACCTTGCCGGAGAATACGCCGAACAAGGAGGCTATTTCGCAAGCCGACATCCAAACGGTAATTGTCGGGATATGTATTTTTCCGTTCTCTCCAATGGTTATGATTTCTCTTTTCATCGTTCGTCCTCCTTTTATATAGTGATACCATTGAACTGCTCTATCTTACTCAGTTTGTCGGAAAGTGCCGCCATGTCCCGACTTTCCTTTTCGTGGGTGATTTTGGCGTAAATCTGCGTGGTGCGGATATTCGTGTGTCCGAGCATCTTGGAAAGGGTTTCGATGGGAACGCCGTTGGTCAGACAGATTTCCGTCGCCATGGTATGGCGGCTGGTATGCCACGTAATCTCTTTTTCGATACCGCAGAG
>NZ_HE999529.1 GCF_000312305.1 Prevotella conceptionensis 9403948
CCTTGGAGAGGGGCTGGGGGGGTGAGGCTTCTTAAAATTCTACCGCCAACGTTGCTGTAAATGTTCGGGCCGAAGGGGCATTAGTGATGTCGCGCGAAAGGCTGCCCATGCCACGTGTTTGGCGTGTTCCACCGTTGGATTCAACTTGCGGTTCGATGCCGCTGTAATTGGTAACAAGAAACAAGTTCTGGGCGGTGAGCATCAGTCGGGCACCTTTCAGTACGCCCGATGTGAGCCGTTTGGCAAAAGACTGGCATCGTAGCCCAACGAGATGGACGAGAGCCTGAGGAAGTCGGCCTTCTCGATGTAGTTGGCGCGGTTGCGTTCGGTGCGCGCCAGTTTCTCGGCCACGTTGCGGTAAGCATCTGTCCCCACCGTTTCGGCAGCCAGTTGTGCGCGTAGTTCTTCGCATTTCTTAAGGTTGTCGCCCAGTCCGGCCACGTTGTAGAAACTTTGGTTGTAGACCGATGCCCCAACGGCCCAGTTGAATTTGGTGCTAAGCGTGAGGTTAGACAGCAGGCGGAGGTCGAACCCGAAGGCACCGTTGAAGTCGGGGAAGGGTTTGCCTAGATAGTGATATTCGTCGGTTTCTTTCGCTCCAAGGTATTTGCCTGTGGCATCGTAGCGCGCC
>NZ_HE999530.1 GCF_000312305.1 Prevotella conceptionensis 9403948
ACTTCCCCAAGGCGATTCGTCGGCCGTAGAATTATCTATTGCGATGCTGTTTTTGAGCAACACCTTCGGCAATCGGTACTGAAAGTCGAGCGCACCCGTTAGCACGTCGCGCTTACTACCCTTCATCACGCCAGGCGAATGGTTGTAACCCACGTACAAACGATAGCGCAAAGCCTCGTCGCCACCCTCTAACGTAACGGTGTGCCGTTGCTGTAAAGAGGTTTGCAACGGCTTGTCTAGCCAATAAGTGTCCACTCCCGACAGCACTTGGCGCAGCTTAGATTGGTACAATCTCCACTTTTCCACCGTTGGTCCGCCCATCGTGTACAGTCCGCTAATGCGTTCGGCTTCAATTTTTTCGCGGGCGTTCATCAGGTTATAGCCCGTTAGGTCGGGATTTTCAATGCGCAGTTCTCCGCCGTAAGTAACCCATATCCGCCCAGGCTTTGCCGTTTTCGTCTCGATAACGATAACGCCATTGGCGGCTCGCGAGCCATAGATGGCCGTGGCAGCGGCATCTTTAAGCATGACGATAGATGCAACGCGGTCGGGGTCGAGGTCGGCCAAGGCCTGCACGCTAATTTCAAATCCGTCCATGATAAGCAGCGGTTGGTTGGCGTAAGTTTCG
>NZ_HE999531.1 GCF_000312305.1 Prevotella conceptionensis 9403948
TTGCAAAAGCCCACGTACACCATCCTTTGTGCCACGGCAGAGGCAGCCGTGGATACGGTCAGGGAATATCTGGAAACGCACGAGCCGGATACGGATTTCGTCTTTTTTGACCTGCCCGGAACCATCAACAATGACGGTGTGCTGACCACCCTCTCCGGTATGGATTATATTTTCACACCCATCTCCGCCGACCGTATATCCTTGGAAAGCACGCTGAGCTTTTCAGCCATCATCAAGGAGGCGATAACCGACAATACAGACACTGCCAACAAAGGGATTTACCTATTTTGGAACATGGTGGATGGCAGAGAGAAAACACCCCTCTATGCGATGTATGAAAAGGTCATTGCCGAGTTGGGACTTCCTGTCTTGAAGACGGCAGTCCCCAATACGACCCGCTATAAAAAGGAGGTAATGGAGGAGGGTACGACCCTCTTCCGTTCAACCATCTTTCCCGCCTCCCGCATGCTGCTTAGAGGCAGTCGTCTGAAAGAGCTTGTGGAGGAAATCTTGTCCATCGTAAAACCTGAAGCATATGGCAGGAAAGAATAAAGGGGCGATAGATCCCGTCGCTATCCGGGAACTGATTTCACAGGGTATCCCGATGAAAAAGAAAGAGAG
>NZ_HE999532.1 GCF_000312305.1 Prevotella conceptionensis 9403948
ATCTCAGTATGGGACGGTTTCCAAAGTACCCTCACGCAATGGATCACGAGGTATATCTCCATCTATCTGTGGTTGCCTGTGGCGGACTTGTTCAGTTCGATGCTGGCAAAGATTCAGGAACTGATGCTCAAACACGACATCACGCAGTTACAGAATGATCCCACCTATACGATAGATGCTTCGAACGGTGTGTACCTCGTCTTCATGATTATCGGCATCATCGGCTACTTCACCATTCCGACAGTTGCGGGCTGGGTGATACAAGCCGGAGGAGCAGGAAACTTCGGAAAGAATGTGAATTATGCCACCACCAAGGGCGCAGGCATCACGGGTGCTGTTGCCGGGGCCGCAGGAGGTTTTGCAGGCGGACACGGAAAACAAGTATTGCACAGTGCCAGACAAAAAGCCAAAGATGTGGCAGGACGACTGTTCCACAAGGGCGGCAATTCTCACGAATAATAAACAAGAATGAAAAGCTATGGAATTTAAGTCATTAAAGAATATCGAAACGAGTTTCAAGCAGATACGCCTCTTTACCTTGGTCGTCGTCTGCCTGTGCGCTCTTCTTGCGGGGTATTCGATATGGAGTGCCTACTCCTTTGCCGAAGCCCAGA
>NZ_HE999533.1 GCF_000312305.1 Prevotella conceptionensis 9403948
GCCTTTGCCCGTTCCAAAATCGAACCAGATATTCTTGGCGGTATCGACCTTGAAAGAGGGTGTCCGCTCCGTGCGGTACGGAGCGGAATACCACAGGGCGTTTCCTCTCTGTTTGGTCGGCTGAATCCCCATTGCGTTCAGGAAGTCCGCAATCGAAATTGCTCTCATCTTATCCACCTCCATCAGTCCAGCATGATTTTCAGTCCGACACCGTATTGTGTATGAAAATGCCCCATAGAGCCTCCCCACAGACAACGTTCCCTGCCGTAGAGCTGCAACACCAATCTATCCGTCAGATAGGTCTCCGCTTGTAGGGTGATTGCCCCACCGTAAATAAAACCGTCTTTATTACGTACTGTGGAGCCATCAAAGAGCAGTTTCTTTCCACCATTGACCGTCTCATAGCCCGCCAAGGCGGAAATACCTGCTGATAGGAAAAAGGTTTTACTTCCGTCTGAAAGCACGCCAGAGAAGAAACCTCCCTCGCCCGTGAACTGCTCCACAGGGATACGGCTATCCCGATAAGGGTGGTATCTGCGGAGATACTCCGCCCCGAACACCCATTGGTGTCCGCCTTTGGCGTAGGTGGCGAGCGCAGCCCCGAACG
>NZ_HE999534.1 GCF_000312305.1 Prevotella conceptionensis 9403948
AACAGTCCACGTGATTCGTTACTATTCTTACAGTCTTGCTTGTGTCAATATGTCAAAGATCTCATGCGCAAATCAAGCGCAAAGTGGAGAATATCGGGGTCGAACCGATGACCTCTTGCATGCCATGCAAGCGCTCTAGCCAACTGAGCTAATCCCCCAATAAAGGGTTTCAAACTTATGGTAAAGCTTAATACTGTCATCCACAATATTAAATGCTACATCCACGCTACCTGTGCACATTTCACTATCGTGCGATGTGTAGTCCCACAGGCTTGTCGCCTGTACACATTGCACCATCATGCGATGTGTAGTCCCAGGCAGACTTGAACTGCCGACCTCCACATTATCAGTGTGGCGCTCTAACCAACTGAGCTATAGGACTGCGTGTCGGCGGGAGGTCCGGCCAGGGCCGTAAGGCAAAGCCCAACCCCGCATCGTCCCCACACCACTTATATATAGGTGCCGACGGCGGAAGGGGCGGAACCCTCATCCCTGATTCCCTCTGTATCGGAGTATAGACAGCGCAGCAGACAAGAGGTGCCGAACCTCAAGAACCAAGGCGAGCGCAAACCACAAACATCCATTTAAAATGGAAAAGT
>NZ_HE999535.1 GCF_000312305.1 Prevotella conceptionensis 9403948
GGGACTGTTCTCGCGGATCAGCCGGTGCAGTTCAGCCGTAGGCGCGAAGAGATCGAGGTCGGATTTCGTCCACTGCACGGCGTCCGCCAGACTGCCGGCAGGATTGAGGATGCATTTCAATACGCCGAAACCGCAATAACGCTCCAATGTCTTCCGTTCTTCGGCGGTGGGCACGCGATGTTCTCTGTCCAAAGTAAAGGCGGTGCGTATCGCCTCAATGTTGCCCGAGAGTCTTGCTTTCCTGTTAAATGCCATGACGTTCGAGATAAAGTACGACCATTCCCGTGATTTCGGTATATAGGCTCTCCTCCGTGCGTTCGCTCTGCGCGCACAGCTGCCTTACCTGTGGCAGCAACGTCTCGGCGGTTGCCTCACGGGCTTCCAAAGGCACTTCGCCCTCGAACTCGTTTTCGAGCACGTCCGTAAGCAACGCGAAAGCCGAGCGGTGCAGCCCGTCAAGCAGTGTTCCCATCGCCAGCTCCTGTGCACCGTCAACGGAATAGCCCTCGCACCGTGCCCGTCCGAACGTTTCAGCAGCAAGGGCGGCGCGGCTGCTAATAAAGTCGGCATCCGAGGCCTGCTGAAATCTGTTCTCTT
>NZ_HE999536.1 GCF_000312305.1 Prevotella conceptionensis 9403948
GCACCTGAAGGGTTGCAGAAGAAATCGGAACTTTCCGGCAACATGGGTTCTTCCGTGGCCGTATACGCCAGCACCGCCTACACGATCCGCATCCCCCTTCCGTTCGGCTTTGTCATCAACATCACACCGAGCATACAGGGTTCACATAGCGAAAGCATCAATCGCACGACTGCGGCCTTGATGGACATAGACGGCGACGGCTTGCCCGATCTCGTTTACAGCGACAGCGAAAACAGCATGACGGTCCGTCGTAACCTAACGGGACGCACCAACCTTCTCAAGGGTGTGACCCTTCCTTTCGGCGGACACGTTGCCGTAGAATATAAGCAGACAGAACCAAGCTATAACATGCCCGGCCGGCGTTGGGTGATGGCATCCGTGGAGACCATTGGCGGCTATGCCGAGAACGGAGCCACCAGGATGCGCAACGAGTTTGAATACGAAGGCGGCTACCGCGACCGCCGCGAACGCGACTTCTACGGTTTTGAGAAGGTCACTACCAAGCAGATAGACACGCAGAACGGCAATGCCGTTTACCGCAAGCAGGTGGCGGAATACGGGCACAACCGCAACCTGTACATGCACGACCTT
>NZ_HE999537.1 GCF_000312305.1 Prevotella conceptionensis 9403948
ACTTTGTGAAAGTGGGTTCTGCCGCACCCCGATACAACATCTCGCTACGCAACAGCTTTGCTTGGAAGGGCATCGAACTGGGCTTTATGTTCGATGCACGTGTGGGCGGCGTGGTGGTTTCGGCCACACAGGCTCTGATGGATCAGTTCGGCGTGTCTAAGCAAACGGCCGACGCTCGCGATGCCGGCGGCGTGCGTGTGAACAACGGAATGCTGAATGCAGAACAATATTACGGTGTTGTAGCTGGCGGACGAACGGGACTTTTGGCGCATTACACTTACAGCGCAACCAACGTTAGGCTTCGCGAAATGTCTATCTCGTACGACTTGCCCACAGCTTGGTTTGCCAATAAGCTTAAAGTAAATCTGTCGCTAACGGGCCACAACCTGCTGATGATTTACAACCGCGCACCCTTCGACCCCGAACTGACTGCCAACACGGGAACCTATTATCAAGGGTTCGACTACTTTATGCCCCCCAGCCAACGCAGCATGGGCTTTGGAGTAAAGGTGAACTTCTAAACTTCACAACCTAAAACAAGCAACAATGAAAAATAAAATAAAAACCCTTTTTGTGCTC
>NZ_HE999538.1 GCF_000312305.1 Prevotella conceptionensis 9403948
CGATGGTTCCGTTCTTGTCGAGGTCTTCGATAATGTACTGTCCCTTGTCATCGATGCCTTTGCAGTGGGGCAGGTAGAATACACCGATCGGCTGTCCCTCCATGAGATAGGTCACACCGGTGTTCTGCGTCAGGCCGGCCGCATTGATGTTGGCAACCGGGATGTGCTCACTGGTCGTCAGTCTCTGTCCTTTATAGGTGCCGCTCAGCGAGTTCAGCTTGTTCTTCTGGAAGCTGAGGTTCATGCCGGAATTGAAGGTAAAGTCCTTTGTGCGGATGATGTCGCCGCGCACGCCGATTTCGAAGCCCGAATTGGTCATCTCACCCATGTTCGCCAGCAAGGTGTTGTAGGTGAATGGCGGAACAGGTACGGTATAGGTATAGAGCAGGTCCTTCGTCTTGGAAGTATACCAGTCCAAAGTAACGTTCAGACGGTTCTGGAAAGCGGCGAAGTCGATACCGATGTCGAAGGTATGCTTTACCTCCCACTTCAGGTCAGGGTTGTCGTTGCTCTAGATGGCATAGGTCGTCGTGTTG
>NZ_HE999539.1 GCF_000312305.1 Prevotella conceptionensis 9403948
CATGCAGGATATGTGGATAACGACCTTCGCGTTTGTTTTTTCACCGATCACCAGATATTCGACCGTTTCCACAAATACAATCTCAAAAGCGAACGCGCACGCGCCGGTAAGCTAGCGTTGACGATGAAAGAGTTGCAAGAGATGGAACCGGGCGACTTCATCGTGCATGTAGACTTCGGTATTGGCAAGTTTGGCGGGTTGGTTCGCGTGCCCACAGGCAACTCGTATCAAGAGATGATACGCATCGTTTACCAAAACAACGATAAGGTAGACGTTTCCATCCATTCGTTATACAAGATTTCGCGCTATCGTAAAGGTACGGCCACCGAACAGCCACGGCTCTCTACACTAGGAACGGGGGCTTGGGAACGTTTGAAAGAGAAAACCAAGAAACGTATCAAGGATATTGCCCGCGATTTGATAAAGCTTTATGCCAAGCGGCGCACCGAACGCGGGTTTGCTTTCAGCCACGACTCGTTTATGCAGCACGAACTGGAAGCAAGTTTCCTTTACGAAGACACGCCCGACCAG
>NZ_HE999540.1 GCF_000312305.1 Prevotella conceptionensis 9403948
ACCAAAAGGCCACCGTAACTATTGGCGTGGAACAAGGTCGACTATCTGAACATTGATTACCTAACCATCGGCTGCAACTTGCCCGTCCGCTCGCGCTTTGTAAACGCCCTGCGCCTGTCGCTCAGCGTTAACAACCTCGCTACCATCACAGGTTACAGCGGTCTAACGCCCATCATCAATAGTTATGTAGTGAACAACACGCTTGGCATCGACGACAAGCGTTCGTACCCTCCGTATCGCTCTTTCTCGCTAGGGCTTAGCGTTCAATTCTAACTTCTCACCCAAAACCACGCCCATAATGAAACCCAAGACGCACATCATACACCTAACCCTAGCGGCCATTGCGCTGCTGGGCATGTTCGTAAGCTGTCTCGAAGACGATCCACGCGACCGCATTTCGGAAGACCAAGCCATCACGTCGCCCACTTCCTTGTGGATAAACAGCATTGGCACCCTGTACAACAACATCGGTTCGGTCGAAGATGGAAGCGGACTTCAAGGCACAAACCGAGGC
>NZ_HE999541.1 GCF_000312305.1 Prevotella conceptionensis 9403948
GTGTTAAGTTTGGTGCAAAAGCCTGCGCGCCCTGTGTGCCTTCTCTGCCATGTTGGGGCAGAGTGGGGTGGGGTGCGCTGTTTGCTATTTTTTAATGATAAGTGCGCTGTTGGTGCCGCCGAACCCGAACGAATTGCTCAGCACCGTATTTACTTGTGTGTCGATGCGATGTGTGGCCAGTCGCAGTTTGGCCGAATGTTCGTCGGGGTTTTCAAAGTTCACGTTGGGTGCCACAAAGCCGCCTTGCATCATCAGGATGGAGTAAACCACCTCGCTGGCGCCAGCCATCCAGCACTCGTGTCCCGTCATGCCTTTGGTAGAACTAATCCAGGGCATGTGTTGGCCAAACAATCTGTCTAGCGCGATGGCCTCGAACATGTCGCCTTGCAGGGTAGACGTGGCGTGCGCATTAACGTAATCGATGTCGGCAGGCGACAAGTTGGCGTCGTTCAGCGCACGCGTCATGGCCGTAACCGAGCCTTCATCGCTTGGTTGCGATATGCCGCCGCCGT
>NZ_HE999542.1 GCF_000312305.1 Prevotella conceptionensis 9403948
CATAGTGGTGGATAAGGGACAAGTGCCCGTGCGTATCGACCGATTTATGACAGAAAGGTTGCAACATTCCAGCCGTAACCGCATACAAAAGGCCGCCGACGCGGGTTTCGTGCACGTAAACGAACGCCCCGTGAAGAGCAATTACAAGGTAAGGCCGGGCGATGTGATTACGCTGATGCTCGACCGACCGCACCACGACACGACCATCGAGGCCGAAGACATTCCACTCGATGTGGTGTACGAAGACGATGCGCTGATGGTTGTCAACAAGCCGGCGGGCATGGTGGTGCATCCCGGTGCGGGAAACTTCCACGGAACGCTAATCAACGCCGTGGCTTGGCACCCGCGCAACATGCCTTCGTTCGATGCCAACGACCCCGAAGTGGGGCTGGTTCACCGCATTGATAAGGATACAAGCGGACTTTTGGTGGTGGCAAAGACACCCGAGGCCAAGCGAAAGCTGGGTTTGCAGTTCTTTAACAAAACCACTCACCGCAGTTACAAC
>NZ_HE999543.1 GCF_000312305.1 Prevotella conceptionensis 9403948
CAAGGAGTTTGAGGGGGAGTGGGAGAAATGTAAGTTAGGAGATATTACTCAAAATTTCACTCGTAGAAATAAAGAAAAAATACAATATCCAATGTTCTCTGTTACAAATGAAAGGGGATTTGTACCACAATCTGAGCAATTTGAAGGTAGAGACATGGTAGGTGATGATATTAAAGCATACAAAATCATACAGTCACAAGAATTTGCTTATAATCCCGCGAGAATCAATGTCGGCTCAATTGCTATGTATTCTGGTAAAGCTCCCTGTATGATAAGTTCGTTGTATGTCTGTTTCAAAACGACCCAAAAGGTAGATGACGAATGGCTTATGCAACTTCTTAAAACCGCAAAACTTAATTATTGTTACAATGTAAATGGTGAAGGAGGCGTAAGAGTTTATCTTTTTTATCCGAACTTTGCACGTATAAGGGTATCTTTGCCATCTTTGACGGAACAAAAGAAAATAGCATGCTTTCTTAATCTTCTTGACGAGCGCATTTCTACT
>NZ_HE999544.1 GCF_000312305.1 Prevotella conceptionensis 9403948
ATTGGATGCTTACATAGGAACTAAGTAAAGTAAAAATATAATGGAAAGATTCGAGCAACTTTTTATGGATTACTATAATGGAGTAACAGCCATACTTGAGGGGGAGAGACCAGAGGGCTTTCTTTCAAAAATGCCCTTTATGTACGAGGAACTTCTAGAAGAAGCTATCATGGAATATGATAAAATCGCTGACACCGAAAGATGGCTTAAACAAGAATTAACAAGTTTGACAGGCTCTAATATTACCATTTTTAGAAGCAAAAATGTAGTGTTCAATCAGTATTATATCCATACGCTATGGAGATTTGATTTGATCTGTGATTATTTAAATCGCAAAAATATTGATAATTTAAATGTAGGAGAGCAGTTAAATGAAACTCTCGATTTTTATGCGGCGAAAAATCAGTTAGAGAGGATTATGCGCATAATTGCTGAACTACTTTCATTCATAAGGAAAGACGAAACTTCAGAATTAATTTATAAGAAAATTATAAACTAAAGTTT